>NZ_JAXBQQ020000002.1:754591-980331 GCF_047520695.2 Stenotrophomonas sp. AR029
GGGCGTGACCTCAGCGGGGTAGTGCCGGCCGCTGGCCGGCATCCTGGAACATCTCGTCAATCGCCACCACCGCAGCTGCCGCCGTCACCGCTGCCACCGTCGCTGCTGCAGTCGGAGCTGCTGTGACTTTGATGGCTGTAGCTGTCGCCGGATTGGCCGCCCGGATGATCGTAGCCATCGCCGAAACTGTTGTCGCCCCGGATCCCGGAGCCATCGGCCGTAGCCACCGCCATGCACAGGATGGCGCCGACCAGCGGCAGCAGCCAGACCAGCAGCAGCTGCACCGTCCGGCCACCCGCCGACAGCCCATCACGCCTGACGATCACCACGGTGGCCACCACGTTCAGGCCCAGCACCAGCAGGACCAGCAGAAGGGCAACGATCAGCATTCGGCGACTCCATGCCTGGACTGGAGGCATTATGGCCTGCCACCCCGGCAATGGCCCTGCCTGTCATGAAGATGGGACAATGTGGGGGCGCGCCGGCCTGCCCCGTGGCCGCCGGCGCCCCTCGCACCACACGGAAGAAGAAGAACAACAACATGCTGAAAGTCATTTTCGATACCGACCCGGGCGTCGACGACGCCCTGGCCCTGCTTTACCTGCACAAGCACGCCCAGATCGACCTGATCGGTGTCACCACCACCTTCGGCAATGCCTCGGTGGAGTCGACCACGCACAACGCGCTGTACCTGAAGCAGGCCTGGGGCTTCGCCGCCCCGGTCGCGCGCGGTGCCGATGGCCCGCTGCAGCCGGAAGCCACCCCGGAAGCGTGGCCGGTGCACATCCACGGCCACAACGGCCTGGGCAACCACCCGGTGCCGGCCAGCCTGGACGTGGCCGCCGATGCCCGCCCGGCCCATCAGCTGATCATCGATCTGGTCCGCGCCCATCCGGGCGAAGTGACCCTGGTCGCGGTCGGCCGCATGACCAACCTGGCCCTGGCCCTGCAGCAGGCCCCGGACATCGCCGGCCTGGTACGCGGCGTGGTGATCATGGGCGGCGCCTTCCACGTCAACGGCAACATCACCCCGGCCGCCGAGGCCAATATCTGGGGCGATGCCGAAGCCGCCGACGTGGTGTTCACCGCCAGCTGGCCAGTCACCGCGATCGGCCTGGACGTGACCACCCGCGTGGAAATGGACCGTGACGGCCTGGATAAGCTGGCCACCATCGGCGGTGCCGACGCCGAGCTGGTCCGTGCGCTGTCGCAGGATTACGTGGACTTCTACCTGCAGGCCGGCCACAAGGGCATGGTCGTGCATGACTGCTGCGCGTGCATCGCGCTGACCCGCCCGGAACTGTTCCAGTTCGAGCGCGCCAGCGTGCGCGTGGCCACCGACGGCGTCGCCCGCGGCATGACCATTCCCAAGCCGGAAGGCCTGGCATTCGGCCCCAGCGTGTGGGACGGCCACGTGGTGCAGTCGATCGCCATCGGTGTGGATGCGGCCGCGGTACTGGCCGACATCGAGCAGACCCTGAAGGTCTGACCGGCTAGCGCCTGGCCCTGCCCGGGACCGTCTCGGGCAGGGTCCACAGCACCGGCAGCACCAGCACCGCCACCAGCGCGATCATCGCGCCCGGCGCCGCCGCCCAGCCGCTGCGCTCCACCCACCATTGCGCCAGCCATGGCGTTGCCCCGCCGAAGAAGGCAGTGGCCATTGTTACTCCCAGTGCCAGGCCGCTGACCCGGCCTTCGCCTGGGAACTGCTCAGCCGTGGCCGGGGCCGCCACCGCGCTTACACCGCCGGCCACGCAGGCCAGCAGCACCGCCGCCAGCACGATGCCCAGCGCCGTCGCCTGTGCCATCCACGCAAACAGGGACAGCGGCAGCAGCGCTGCCAGCACGGTCAGGCCCAACAACACCGGACGTCGTCCGATGCGGTCCGACAATGCGCCACACAGGGGCGTGATCGCGATCACTGCCACCGCCGCGATCGTCGACAGCCACAGTGCGTCACCCTCATCGTGGCCCTGCGCGTGCAGGAATGCAGGCACATAGGTGATGCCCACGTAGTAAGTGATCGATCCCAGCGCCGAAATCGCGAACGTGCGCGCCACCGCCAACGGATGATGCTGCAGCACATGCCGCAGTGGTGTGGCGGGAATGCTGCCTTCGCGGCGCTGGCGCTCGAACTCCGGCGACTCGTGCATGCCCGAACGCGCAATCAGGATCACCAGCGCAAGCGCGGCGCCGACGAGGAACGGAATCCGCCAGCCCCAACGGTCCAGCTGCGCGGTGGGCAGCAGCGCGACGGTAAGTGCAGAGATCGCCACCGCCAGCAGTGCGCCCACTTCGCTGGCCGCCGAAGCCAATGACGTAACCAGGCCGCGTCGGCGCGCCGGTGCGCTTTCCAGCAGGTACGCCACCACGCCGGTATATTCGCCGCCCACCGAGAACGCCATCACGCAGCGCAGCACCAGCAGCAGCACGCCGGCCGTGGCGCCTGCGGTGGCCGCGGTCGGCAGCAGCGCAGTGGCCAGCATTGCCGCTGCCATCAACGCCATCGACGCGAGCAACATCCAGCGTCGGCCGAGCCGGTCACCCAGGTGACCAAAGCACAGCGCGCCCAGCGGACGCATCAGGTAGGACACCGCGAAGCCAGCCAAGGTCACCAGCAACGCCTGCTCGCCACCGCCGAAGAACACCCGCGACAGCACCGTGGCGAAGTACAGGTACAGGGTGAAGTCGTACCACTCCACCACCGTGGACAGGCCCGCCACCCACATCGAGCGCTGCCGCGCCGCCGTCATTGCGTGTTCGCCTTCAACAGCCTCGGTCCCGGTTGGGCAGGTTCCGCGCAGCGTGGCATGGACGGGGTGAAATGCCGGTCATCGGCTGTCGGCTGCGTGCATGCACTGAGTTTCATGACCGGTGAAGCGCTCACCGCCAAGGCCGAAGCAGAAGCATCCTTGCTGGAACACAAGGCCGGGCAACTCAGCCCGGCAGCTGCAGTTCCGCCCGCAGGCCGCCACCCTCGCGGTTGTGCAACCGCAGCGAGCCGCCCAGCGACTGCGCCAGCTGCACCGCGATGGCCAGGCCCAGGCCGGTCCCGCCGGTATCGCGATTGCGCGAGCTTTCCAGCCGGTGGAACGGCGCCAGCACTGCCTGCAGCTGGCCCTCGGGAATACCGGGGCCACGGTCGGAAATGCTGATCCAGACCCTTCCGGCCTTATCGCGGCCCGCCTCGATCTCGGCGGCGCCGGCGTAGCGCAATGCGTTGTCGACCAGATTGCCGACCACGCGGCGCAGCGGCTGCGGCCAGGTCTGCACGACCAGTCCAGCGGGCGCACCGCCAGTGACCGGCTTGCCCATGTCCTCGTAGTCGCCGACCACACTGGCGAGGAACGCGCCCAGGTCCATCGACACCGGCGCGCCAGCGGCAACGTGGCTGCTGCGCGCATAGGCCACGCCCTCACGCACCAGCTGCCCAAGGTGATCGAGGTCGGCCAGCAGGCGCTGCTGGGTGCTGTCTTCAGGCAGGGTCTCCACCCGCAGCTTCATGCGCGTGATGGGGGTCTGCAGGTCATGCGAGATCGCGGCCAGGATCTGCAGGCGCTCACTGACATGGCCACGAATGCGTGCCTGCAGTGCATTGAGTGCAGCCGCCGCGCCGCCCACTTCCGCAGGGCCATCTTCAGGCAGTACAGGCCCGTCCTTGCCCGGCTGCAGATGCTCCACCGCATGCGACAGCTGCTGCAGCGGGCGCAGGGCCAGGCGCACCGCCAACCACGCGCACACCAGCAGCAGCGCCAGCTGCACCAGCAGCACGGCGGGCAGCCAACGTGCCAGCGGCAGGCCCGACGGAGTGACTTCAATGGTCAAGGGTGTGCCGTCGTGCAGGCGCAGTTCCACCTCGAACCGCTCCGGCAGGCGAGCCACCTGGCGCGCCTGCAACGGATAGCGGTGCTGCAGGCTGTCGTCGATGATCGCCGTGACCTGGCGTGCACGATCGGTCTGCAGCCCTGGTCCGGCCGCGGCCGGGCGCAGCAGGTAACGGTAGGTGCGCCGCTCCAGCCGCGGCACCCAGGCCTCACGCTGCGCCACAGGCAGGTGCTCCAGCAGCGCGACACTCACCGCCACATCCTCGTCGAGGTTGCGCAGCATCATGCTACGGGTGGACTGGTAGCGTTCGAAGAACAGCAGGCCGAAGGACAGCGCGTGGGCCAGGGTGAGTCCGCCCAGCAGGACCAGCAGCAGCCGCGCCGACAGCGTGCGCGGCCAGCGTGGACGGCGTGCGCAGGTGTTCATTCGTCTGGCCCCAGCAACTGCACCGGCACGCTGAACACATAGCCTTCGCTGCGCACGGTCTTGATGTAGGTCGGCTCGCGCGCGTCGTCACCCAGTCGCTGGCGCACGCGGCTGACCAGCAGGTCGATCGAGCGATCAAACAGTTCGGCATCGCGGCCCTGGGTGAGGCTGAGCAGCTGGTCACGGCTAAGCACCCGATTGGCGTGGTCGAGGAACACGCGCAACAGGCGGAACTCGGCGCCACTGAGCGGATACGCAGTGTCCTGCGCATCCAGCAGATGGCGCGCGGTGGTGTCCAGGCGCCACTCGCCGAAGGCGAGCTGGCGCCCGGCCTCGCTCACCTGCAGGTTCGGCGGCAGCATCTGCGTGCGGCGGATCACGGCGTTGATGCGCGCCAGCAGTTCGCGCGAGGAAAAGGGCTTGGTCACGTAGTCGTCAGCGCCCATTTCCAGGCCGATGATGCGATCGGTTTCGTCATCGCGGGCGGTCAGCAGCACCACCGGCACCGCACGATGCTTGCCGGCGCGCAGGTTGCGGCACAGGCTCAGGCCGTCCTCGCCCGGCATCATCACGTCCAGCACTACCAGATCCACCGCATGGGTATCCATCAGCGCGCGCATGGCCCGGCCACCGTCGGCCTGGCTCACGCGCAGGCCGTTGCGCTGCAGGTAGTCGGCCAGCATCTGGCGGATCTCGCTGTCATCGTCGACGACCAGGATGTGCGGTACATGGTTCATTGCGTTCTCGATGAAGACGGAGGTCAGGGCCGCGCTGCGCGGCCATGGTAGCGCGGCTCAAGGGCTGGCCAGCAGGCGCTGGATCTCGCTTTGGGTACGTGCGTAGTCGCCCTCGCCGTAATGGCGGTAGACCACCCGCCCCTGCCGGTCGAGCAGGTACAGCGCGGGCCAGAAGCGGTTGCCCCAGGCGTTCCAGATCCGGTACTGGTTGTCCTGCACCACCGGCCAGGTGATATCCAACCGCGCGATGGCCTTGCGCACGTTGCCGGGCAACCCTTCATGGGCGAATTCCGGCGTATGCACGCCGATCACCTTCAGGCCCTGCGGTGCGTAGCGTGCATGCCACTGGTGGACATACGGCGCCACGTTGAGGCAGTTGCTGCAGGTGTAGGTCCAGAACTCGACCAGCACCACCTGTCCCCGCAACTGCTTCAGTGTGAGCGGTGGGCTGTTGTGCCAGGGTCCGCCACCGTCGAACCCGGTGGCGGGAACGGCCTGTGCCGGCCGCGCATCGGCCTCCGGGCTGGGCCATGCCAGCAACAACACCGCTCCGCCCAGCAGGCCCAGCAGCAGCGGCCGTGCGTACCCTCGCAGTGCGGCCATCGCTCAGCCCCCCTGCTCGGCCAGCGGCAGCTCCACCGGCTTCACCCCCGCCGCTTCCAGGATGCTGTCGGCCACCTGCGCCGGATGCGAAAGCAGCGACACATGGCTGCTGCCGATCGATTGCAGCTGAGCACCGATGCGACGTGCGGTCGCGGCCTGCAGCTGTGGCGACAGCATGCGGTCATCACGGCTGAGCACGTACCAGCTCGGCTTGCTGCGCCAGGCCGCCACGTTCACCACCTCGCCCAGCGCGCTGGCCTTCAACGGGACCTGCGTGCTGTACAGCAGTGCGGCCGACTTTTTCATCACGTCCGGGGCGAAGTCCTGGGCGATGGCATCGGCCGGCAAGGTCAGGTAGCCATCCCTCTCCTGCAGCCGGGCCAGGCCCGGCCCGACCGGGAAGCCTTCGCCCTGTTGCGCCGAAGACTGCCCTGCATCCGGTGCGAAGGCCGCCACGTACACCAGCGCCTGCACCTTCGGGTCATTGCCCGCTTCGGTGATGACCGTGCCACCCCAGCTGTGGCCGACCAGCACCACCTTGCCAGGCGCGGCGGCAATCGCGCGGCGGGTGGCCGCCACATCGTCGGCCAGTGAGGTGAGCGGGTTCTGCACCGCCACCGCCGGCACCTTCCAGTCGTGCAGCGTGGTGAGGACCTTGCTCCAGCTGGAGCCATCGGCGAAGGCGCCGTGCACCAGGATGACGGTGGGCGGTGCAGCGGTATCGGCCTGGGTAGCGAAGGCGGGGGCGGCAGCGCCGGCCAGGGCGAGAGCGGCGGCAAGCAAGGAGGTACGGATCATGGGTGTCACTCCGGTGTCGGGAGTGGCCATTTCCGCCTGCCGGTGTATCGGCGCTGTTTCTCCGTGGCGCGGAGTTGTACCGGACTGTAGGGCGCAGGCGGGTTTCTACACTGGGATACATTTGCGCGACGGGCCAGGCCGGCTACTACCGGCCGGACATCGTTCCCCGCCCGCGTGCGCACAACGCCCCGATGTGCATCCACGCATCGTCTTTGTATCGGACTGTACGAAACCCCGGTCGCGGCCACAGTCGCTGACAAAACCCCGGGCAACGGCACACGTTGCCGATACCTGCACCGCCTGGAATGGCCTCCATCGACCACTGGCCCGCAGGACACCACCATGATCAGCACCGCCTCTTCCGTGTATACCCCCCGCCTGGACGCCGTCGGCCGCTGGCTGTCGCCATTGGCGCTGCGCACCCTGCTGGCCTGGGAGTTCTTTGAGTCCGGCCGCGAGAAGCTGGGCGGCCAGAACTGGTTCGCCGACCTGGAAGGTCGCTTCCCGTTCCCGTTCTCCACCCTGCCCGCATCGTTGAACTGGCAACTGGCCACCTGGCTGGAACTGGTGGGTGCGGTGATGCTGCTGCTCGGCCTGGCCACGCGCTCGGTAGCCTACGTCTTCTGGGTGTTGACGGTGGTCGCCATCGCCGCCGTGCACTGGCCCGACCAGTGGAACGGCCTGGGTGAACTCTGGCAGGGCTACGCGATCACAGACCAGGGCTACGGCAACTTCAAGCTGCCGCTGCTGTTCCTGGCCATGCTGCTGCCATTGATCCTCAACGGCGGTGGCGCGCTCAGCGTGGACCGGCTGCTGGCCGGCCCACAGCATGCCCCCGTCGGCAATGACGGCCTGGGCTGGGGCGTCAGCCTGATCGCCCTGTTGCTGCCGGTTGCCGCGCTGTTGCCCGGCGTCGGCTTCGGCGGCGCCCTGCTCGGTGGCGTGCTGCTGCTGGGCTACGCGCTGCGCCGTCGTCGCACCGTCTGACCTGCTTCGCCCCTTCCCGCGCTTCTTCCTTTCGTTTCCGTCGCCTTCAGGCGGCGTCCATCCCGCACGCCTGGCGTGCCATCCCCAAGGAGTCACCACCATGTCCGTCTCGACCAAGAACACCCCCTCCTCCCGCCTGCCGCGCATTGGTGCCATCGGCATCGCCCTGGCCGGTGGCCTGCTGCTGGCCGGCCAGGCCGCAGCGATCCAACCGCTGGCGATCAGCGCCGTCGCCATGGGCGCCGCCGCCGAAGGCAAGTGCGGCGAAGGCAAGTGCGGGGCCAACAAGGCCACCACCGGCAAGCCCGCCGGCAAGGCCAAGGTGGCCGAAGGCCAGTGTGGCGAAGGCAAGTGCGGCGATGCCTCGTTTGCCCGCACCGACCGTGACCACGACGGCAAGGTCTCGCGTGCCGAGTTCAACGCGGTGGCCGCCAAGCGTGCCGCCGAGTTCGACCGCATCGACACCGACCACGACGGTTACATCAGCGAACAGGAAGCGCACGACTACCTGCGCAGCGTCTACACCGCCAACGGCAAGCCGATGCCGAAGGGCCTGTTCTCCCGCGTTGCCGATTGATCGACGTCCAACCGGCGCTGCCTTCAAGGCGGCGCCCTCTCTCTGGAGCATCCGCCATGTCCCTGCCCCTGCCCTCCAATGCCGCCGGTCTTGGCCTGCGCCGTGGCCTGATCGACGAACTGCTGGCAATGCCGGCCGGCGCCATCGACTTCCTCGAAGTGTCCCCTGACAACTGGATCGGCGTCGGCGGTGCACACGGCGCCGCGCTGCGCCAGCTCAGCGAGCGCCACCCCCTGACCTGCCACGGCCTGTCGCTGTCGCTGGGAGGTCCTGATCCGCTGGACCGCACCCTGCTGGCACAGACCCGTGCCTTCCTCGACCTGCACCAGGTGCAGCTGTACAGCGAACACCTGAGCTACTGCGCCGCCGGCGGACATGTCTACGACCTGCTGCCGCTGCCGTTCACCGCCGAAGCCGTACAGCATGTCGCCAGTCGCATCGCCCAGGTGCAGGACATGCTGGGCCGGCGCATCGCCGTGGAGAACATCTCCTACTACGCCGTTGCCGGCGCGGACATGAGCGAGATCGACTTCATCAACGCCGTGCTCGCCGAAGCCGACTGCGACCTGCTGCTGGACGTCAACAACGTCTTCGTCAACGCCTGCAACAACGATTACGACGCTTTCGAATTCCTGGCCCGCGTGCCGTCCCACCGTGTTGCCTCGCTGCATGTGGCCGGCCATTTCGATGAAGGTGATGGCTTCAAGATCGACACCCACGGTGCCCCGGTGAAAGGCGTGGTCTGGGCGCTGTTGCGCGAGGCCTATGCGCGGGTCGGCGTGCGCCCCACGCTGCTCGAACGCGACTTCAACTTTCCGCCGCTGGCGGAGTTGCTGGCCGAGGTCGCGCAGATCCGCCAGGCGCAAGCCGAGGCACGCTGGCCCGAGGTGGCCCATGGCTGAGTCGCTGGCTACCCTGCAACGGCGCTGGGCCGATCATGTGCGCGACCCAGCAATGGCCGCACCCGACAGCGTCGAGGCGGGCAGGCTGGCGGTATACCGCCGCCTGTGCATCGACAGCCTGGACGCCCTGCTGGCCGGCAGCCTGCCGCGCCTGCAACAGCAGTTGGGCACGCCACACTGGCGCGACACAGTGGAGCACTACTACGCCCACCACGCCTGCCAGACCCCGTTGTTCCCACAGATCGCCGGCGAGTTCACGGCCTGGCTGGCAGTGCAGGACGCGCTGGCACTCCCGGCCTGGGCAGCGGAACTTGCGCACTACGAGAGCACGCTGCAGTCGCTGCGCATTGAAGCGCGTGACGCCGGGCAGTCGCTGCACAGCGTTCCCGAGGGCAGCGATGTGCTGGCGGTTTCGCCGCTGGTGCGGGTGCTGGGCTACCGATGGCCGGTGCATGAGGACGAGGCCCTGGAGCCGGTGCCGAGCGCTGCGCCCACGCTGCTGCTGATCCGGCGCCTCGCCGATTTCAGCCTGCAGGTCGAGCAACTGTCGCCGCTGGCCTACGCGCTGCTATCGATCTTTGGTGACGACGGCGCAGCTGTGGAAGCAGCACTCCGGGCGCTGTCCGAGGCACATGGCGTGGCAACGGACGCATTGCGCGCGGCCTGCGCGCCCGTACTGGACGAGCTGTGTGCGGCGAGCGTGCTGGTTGTGCCGAACGACTGTTGAGGGTGCCGGCCAGCGGCCGGCGCTACCCACTCATCGCCCGGCCAGCGGTCGGTGCTCCCCATTCCTGCTTCGAGGTCTCACCATGCCTGCTTCCAACACTTCCTTCCTGCACGGCTGGCGCCTGTTTGTGGCCATGGCCGTGGTCCTGATCGCATTCGCGCTGGCGGCCTTCGCCCTGTATCCCGATGCAGCCGAAGGCAGCCGTGCGGCGATACGGGTCACTGCACGTACATCGTTCCTGTTGTTCCTGGCGGCGTTCACCGCATCGTCGTTCGCCAGTCTTCTGCCCGGCCCATTCACCCGGTTCCTGCTGCGCGAACGGCGCACCGTCGGTTTGTCCTTCGCGTTTTCGCACCTGCTGCATGCCATCGCCATCACCAGTTTCGGCATCCTCAACCCGGCGTTCTGGCCAGCACGATCCGCGCTGGCCAACCTCCCGGGCACGGTGGGCTACATCGCCATCGTGGCGCTGGCCATCACCTCGCATCGGGGGATCGCCCGCCGCATGGGCCCCACCGCTTGGCGTCGCCTGCACCTGACCGGCATGTGGATCATCGCGGCGGTGTTCACCTACTCGTACTTCAAGCGCGTGCCAGGCAACTTCTGGTATGCGGTGCCGTCGGCCCTGCTGTTCACCGCCTTCGTGGTGCGCTGGATAGCCAAGCGGGCGCAGTCACTGCGGCGCAATGCGCATGCGCGGCCACCGCTGCGGAGTTCTTGAGGAGGCGGTTACTTGTGGAGCCGAGCCCATGCTCGGCTGCCTTTCTGGTTCAGCCGAGCATGGGCTCGGCTCTACAGAGGGATCCCAGCGCGATAGGCAGCGAACTCCCTGCGCAAAGGGACCTGCCCCACTTCAGGTCACGGCGCGCGGCGCAATGTCACCAGGGTGATCTCCGACGGCACGCCGATGCGCGCCGGGAAACCGGCCCAGAGGCCCGCACCGTTGCCCACGTACAGCGTCATCCCATCCACGTCATAGCGGCCGGAGACAAAACCACCATTGGCGCGCTTCACCAGCTGGTCCATGCCGATGATCTGCCCACCGTGAGTGTGCCCGGACAGCTGCAGCTTCACCCCACGCGCCGCCGCCTCGCGTGCATTGCGCGGGCGATGATCGAGCAGGATCACCGGCGCGGACGGATCGGCACCCTCCAGTGCAGCCTGGAGATCCGGCAGCGGCAGGCCGTAGCGTGCCGCCACCGGGTCGGTGACACCGGCGATGGTGAGCGCCGCATCGCCGCGTCGTACCTGCAAATGACTGTTCTCCAGCACCTGCATGTGCAGCGCGCGGAACGCCTGCATCCATGCCTGGTACTGCGCGTAATACTCGTGGTTGCCGGTAATGGCAACGACACCGTCCGGCGCCCGCAGATCGGCCAGGGGTCGCGCGTCGTCGCGACGGGCCTCGACGCTGCCGTCGATCAGATCACCGGTGATCACGATCAGGTCCGGCTTCAGCGCGTTGCCCTGGTCCACCACCCTGCGCACCCAGTCACCTGTAAGCAGGCGGCTGGCATGGATGTCGGTCAGCTGCAGCACGCGATAGCCGTCGAACGCCGCTGGCAGCCCGGCAATGCTCACCTCGATCTGCCGCGGCTGGGGCACTGCCATGCCCTGGCTGACACCATAACCACTGACCAGCAGGGCCAGCACGCCGGCCGCCGGCCGCAGCTGCGGTGCACGCAGGGCCGATACCATGCGCGGCCAACGCAGCAGGCGCGAAACCAGCAGGCCGGCGTCCAGTACCAGCATCACCAATGCCAGCAGCAGCACCGCCGTGGAGCCGGTGGCCAGCGTGGCGATGGCCAGTTTCGGAATTTCCGGCGACGCCATCGTGCCCCAAAAGGTCGCCACGATGCGCAGCTGCACGGCCACAGCCACCATCAGCAGCGACAGCACGACCTTCAACCCGATGGGCATGCGCAGCGGCCAGAACAGGCGCCAGGCCACATACAGGCCCATCAACAAACCGATCGTACTCAGCACTGCAACCATCCATGACAGAAAGCGGGCCCGCCATGGTGACGGCTGCGGGCCATGTTGTGTAGAGCCGAGCCATGCTGGGCTGCATCCCCGAAGCCCAGCATGGGCTCGGCTCTACAACGGCTGGTCGAGGTGTTCCACCCGCAGGCGGGCAATGCGGCGCTTCTCCATCGCCAGCACGGTGATGCGCACACCCGCCACCTCCACCGCATCGCCGGTGTCCGGCAGCCGGCCCAGCTGCTCCAGCACCAGCCCGGAGATGGTCATGTAGTCGGCACTGCGTGGCAGCGATACGCCGGTCAGCCGCTGCAGGTCGTCCAGGGTCAGCGCACCGTCGGCCTCCCACTGGTCCTCGCCCTGCGCGACCACGCCATAGCGCTCGTCCTGGGTATCGACCAGATCGCCGGCAATCGCCGCCAGCAGATCGTTGGCGGTCACCAGGCCTTCCACGCTGCCGTACTCATCCACCGCCACCGCCAGCGGTACCGGATGCTGGCGGATCAGTTCCAGCGCCTGCAGCGCACTGGCGCTGGACAGCACGTACTGCGGCTCGCGCAGGTTGCCTTCCAGCTGCAGCGGCCTGCCCTGCAGCAGGTCAGCCAGCAGGTCGCGGCTCTGCACCACGCCACGCAGGCTGTCCAGGTCACCATCGCCCACCAGCAGCCGGGTGTGTGGCGATGCCACCAGGCGGGCCACCACATCCTCCTGGCCCCGCGCCAGGTCGATCCACTGCACATCGGCGCGCACGGTCATTACGCTCGACACCGGACGGTCAGCCAGGCCGAGCACGCTACGGATCATCTCGTGCTCGGCCGGCTGCAGGCGCTCTTCGGCATCTACCGGCTCGTCCACGCCGTCATCGGAATGGCCGTTGGCCGGGCGCGCCCCGAGCATGCGCAGCACCGCATCAGCGGTGCGCTGGCGGAACGGCTGGCGGCGCTCGTTGCGCTCACGATTGAAACGCACCCACTGGTTGAACGCCTCGACCAGGATCGAGAAGGCGATCGCGGCGTACAGGTAGCCCTTCGGGATCTTGTAGCCCAGGCCCTCGGCCACCAGGCTGAAACCGATCATCAGCAGGAAGCCCAGGCACAGCACCACCACGGTGGGATGCTTGTTGACGAAGCGGGTCAACGGCTTGCTCGCCAGCAGCATCAGCGCCATCGCGATGGTGACGGCGGCATACATCACGCCCAGGTTGTCGACCATGCCGACCGCGGTGATCACCGAGTCCAGCGAGAACACCGCATCGAGCACCACGATCTGCGCCACCACCATTGCGAAGCTGGCGTAGACCTTCTTGCCGTCTTCGTGGTGCGCGCGGCCTTCCAGCCGTTCGTGCAGCTCCATGGTGCCCTTGAACAGCAGGAACAGGCCACCGCCCAGCAGGATCAGGTCACGCCCGGAGAAGCTGTGCTCGAACAGCGTAAGCAGCGGCGCGGTCAGTTTCATGATCCAGGCCAGCGCCGCCAGCAGCACCAGCCGCATCAGCAGGGCCAGTGCCAGGCCGATCACCCGCGCGCGGTCGCGCTGGTGGGGCGGAAGCTTGTCGGCAAGGATCGCGATGAACACCAGGTTGTCGATGCCGAGCACGATCTCAAGCACGACCAGGGTTGCAAGGCCCATCCAAATCGAGGGGTCAGTCAACCATTCCATTTCAGGTCCGTTTCGTCAGTGGGCAAGGGAGAAGAAGAAACACTCAGTCTGCTTCCTGCGCCCGCGCCGGGTCGTACCCGAGCAGGTCGCCAGGCGTGCATTGCAGCTCCCGGCAGATCGCATCCAGCGTGGAAAAGCGGATGGCGCGCGCCTTGCCGGTCTTCAGGATCGACAGGTTCGCCAGGGTGATGTCGATGCGACCGGCCAGCTCGGACAGGGTCATGCCCCGTTCCTGCAGCACGCGGTCCAGGGTGATGACGATTGCCATCAGATGACACCGTCGAGGTCATCGCGCATCGCCGCGCCCACGGCGAAGACGCGTGCCAGCACGAACAGCATCAGCACCGCCACCAGCCCGGTGATCGACATGCCGCCGCCCACCTCCATCCAGCTGAAGTCCGGGCCCATCCAGGCCGCGTAGGCGCCGATCAGGATCGACAGCAGCTCCATCGCCAGCATCAGCCACGCCATGCGTTGCAGTCGCTGCGCATTGGCGTGGGTGAACGGCCTTTCGCGCGCCGCCGATTTCAGCAGCCGCAGCAGATGGCGCAGGAACAGCAGGCACAGCACCAGCAGCGCGACGATCACAGCCAGCCCCAGGCAGAAGTGCAGGAACAGGGCGTTGCCGTGCGCAGCAGCGGCAGCGGCATCGTGGACGCTGTCGAGCAGCCAGCGACGGTCGTGCGCGACCAGCGGCACGGCCAGCAGTGCGGCCAGGATGCCCAGCCAGCACATCGCCCGGACGGCCTGGACGGCGGCCTGGGCCAGGGTGAACAAGCCTCGCGCGGATCTGGCGCGGGCGGGACGAGCGGTCAAGCGGCCTCCGGCATTGGGGCGGCCTCGCCGCCCCGGGGTGTATTTATCGATAAACGATATATCACAACCAGCGTGAAAGGCTGAATCGCGGGCATGGGCAGCCTGCGCGGCGCGGGGCCAGCGTTACCGACTGGGTGCAGCCTGTTCCAGCATCGCTTCGCCCGGCGTCACCGAGGCCATCGCCTGCACGCCGGCCTCGGCGGCCTGCCGCGTGACCAGCCGGAAACGCACCTGCAGCTTGGCCTGCCCGGGCGTGGCCCAGCCGTACTGGATCGCCACCTGGTCCGCCGACAACGGCCCACGGCCTGGCAGCGAGCGCGCCTGCAACGGCGTCGGCGCCGCCTGCACCAACCGGGCAAAGCCCTTCTGCACGACCGCCGCGTCGGCCTTTTCGGCGTAGACCGTGCACGTGCCATCGTCAGCCCAGCTGACTGCATAGCGGCCGCTGGCCAGCGGCACCATCCAGGCCACGCCCGACTGCCCCTGCAGCAACGTTGCCGCCTCGGCAGGCTGCAGCGGTGACAGCCCGTTGGATTCCATCAACGACTGCAACCGCGCTGGCGCGCCGATGTGCTGCATGCAAGCGGTATCGAACAACTCACTGAAAGGGTCCTGCGCCTGTGCGCTGGCCTTGGGTGCACGCGCAGGCTGCGCCGCCACCAGGGCAGGCAGCAGGGCCAGGATCAGCCAGGAGGCAGGGCGCATTGGAACTCCAATGTACGGAACGCAGCGGGGAGGATGGCAAAGCCCGGGCGTGGCGTGCAACGGCCGCGTTGCCGCCGGCCTCCCCGCACCGGGATCAGGCTGTGATTTCGCCCTCGTCCTCGCCATCCCAGTAGTGGATGCGGCTGGCGCGCACATGGATCAGTACCAGTCCTGGTGTATCCACTCCCTGTTCGAACCACCGCTCCAGGTCCTTCACCCAGTGCTCGCGCATCGTGGCCCGATCGCGCACCAGCGCTGCCCTTCCCTGCACGTGCACGAACAGCGGCGGCTTGCCCAGCAGCGACTTGCTGCCGGAGAAACCCAGTGCGACGGCAGGGTCAGCCTCGATCTCGCGCACCATGTCGGTGTCTTCCATGGTGAAGAACCAGCTGTCACCGTCATAGTCCACGTCACCGTTGTTGCTCATGGGGCGACCGGCAATTTCTCCACCGGCGTGGGTCTGCAGCATCGTGAAATCGATGCCGGCCATTTTCTTGGCAAGTTCTGGGAGGGTGAGCTGGGTCACGGCGTGGTCCTTGATCGGAGGGACGCCCAGCGTCTGCGCAGAGCGGTGACCGGAAAGTGGAGGAGCACTTGCGGCCTCTTCACGGGAAACGAGATACGGCGCATGGTCCGTGCGTGACGCACTCCACACCACCATACCCACGTTAAAAGCAGATGGAGGAACGCCCCTGCGAAGCACCACAGCCGGCTAACAGGGGGCTGCCGGAGAATCGCGCAACCCCGTGGCACGACCGGCGTGGCAGCCGGCATCCGCGCGGCGACTCCTTCGCAACCGCATGGCCTCCACATGGATCTGTTCGCCTGGCTCGCGTTCGGCTGCTACCTGTTGGCGTTCTTCATTGTCTCGCTGTTTGCTGCAGCCTATCTGAAGCGCTCCGACTTCATGCCCTACCACGGGCAAGCCGTGGGCGTGCCGTGGGCGGAGATCGAACCGCGCATGCAGGTGCTGCTGATGGCGCTCATCCGCGTGGTCGGCGCCGGGTGGATCGCACTGGCCGGTGCCGGCGTGATGCTGGCCTGCCTGATCTTCTTCGGCGGTCACTTCGCACTGCCGCAGCTGCTGGCGTTCCAGCTGTTCTGCCTGGTCGCCACGCTGCCGCCGGTGCTGGTCGCCTCCGGTGTGCGGCGGCGTACCGGCGCACGTACACCGGTGCCCGCTGGCGCCGCGGTGGTGCTGCTGTCGGTCATCGGATTCGTGCTGGCCCTGTTGTCGCTACCGCAGTGAGTCCCCTTTCTCTCCCCTCCCCCCACGAGGCCCCACAATGAATCCCGAATCGATCTTCTACAGCGTGGTCAACGGTGATCTGCCCCCCTCCCAGGCCGGCACCCTGCTCGGCTGGCGCTTCGTTGGCTACGACGATGCATTGCGCCGCATCCAGGTCGAATTCGAAGCCGGCGCCGTGCTCACCAACCCAATGGGCAATGTGCAGGGCGGTTTCCTGTCAGCGATGCTGGACGACTGCATGGGGCCGGCGATCTACGCCACCCTGCCCGCCAACCGCATCGCGGTCACGGTGGAATCCAAGACCAGTTTCGTCAGCCCGGCGCGGCCCGGGCGGATCATCGGGTGGGGCGAGGTCGAGCACAGCAAGGGCAGCATCGCCTTCACCCGCGGCTGGCTGACCGACCCGGCCGGCAAGGTGCTGGCCACCGCCAGCGCCACGTTCCGGGTGGGTGCACTGCGCTGGCGTGGGCTCTCGGTGCCGCGTCCCATCGCGCGCCGGATGATCGCGCGCACGCTGCGCCGCGTGCATGCGCGGATCGGCTGATGGGTGCCGTCAACGTGCCTTGCGGCCGCCACCGGCCACGCGCACGCGGTCGCGCCCCTGTGCCTTGGCCTGGTACATGGCCGCATCGGCGGCACGCAACAGGGTGCGCCAGCCCAGCGCATCGGTGCCACCCGCGGCCACGCCGAAGCTGGCGGTGACCCGCAGCACGTTGCCACCGGCCAGTGCGATGTCCAGCTGCCGCAGTGCCATGCGCAGCGACTCGGCCAATTGGCGTCCGCCGGCCAGGTCGCCGTCGGCCAGCAGCACCAGGAACTCCTCGCCACCGTAGCGGGCGATGCTGTCGCTGCGGCGCAGGTGGCGCTGCAGCAGCTGCGCCACCTGCACCAGCACCTGGTCGCCCGCATCATGCCCATGGCCGTCGTTGATGGCCTTGAAGCGATCGACATCCAGCAGGATCACCACCGCACTGTTGCCGCCGTCGGCATGCCGCTGCTGTACCCTTTCTTCCAGCGCGCGCCGGTTCAACAACCCGGTCAGCTCATCGGTGCCGGCCAACTGGCGCAGCTCGCTGGTCAACGCCGAGCGCTCGCGCGACTTCTCGCGCAGCACTTCAATGGCATCGAACAGGCGCTGCATCTCGGCCAGCGGGTGGGTCACATGCTGCTCCGGGCCGGGCGCTTCCGAGGCGATCTGGATGACCTGCTTCTGCGCCTGCAGCAGTGGCCGCAGGATCTGCAGGTGAGCAATGCGCAGCGCCACGCCAAGCACCACCAGCGTGCCCAGCACCGTCGCCACCAGCACCACCAGGCGCGTCGCTTCGCGGTTACGGGTGCGCTCGAAGCGGGCGATGGACACGCTCAGGTAACCGTCGCGCAGCGCCTCCAGCGACTGCAGGGTCGGCACGTAGCGCGTGGTGAACTCGGCGGCGGTCCACGGCGGCGGCACGCCACGCCGGCCATCCTCGATCAGCTGTTCGATCATTGGCAGCGATTCGCCGAAGAACTGGCGGCGCGCCATATCCCAATGCCAGGACAGCGCCGGATCACTGCGGAACACCGCTTCATGGCTGCCTGCCAGCCGCCACAGCTCCAGCAGGCGGCCTTCGGTCTGCAATGCAGCCCGCACCTGTTCGTCACGCCAGGCCCCCGGCACCGCGACCGGCGCCATCACGTTCGAGGCCAGGCGGCCACCATGCTCGCGCAGGTCGATCAGCACCTGGCCCTGCATTGCCGGGATCGCCGCTTCGCGGTCGGCACTGACCAGCACGCCGATCTGCGTCGAGGTCAACACGTGCAGGCGATCGACCACGGCGAACATGCTGCTGATCGCGCGCTCCACGTCTTCCACCCGGCGCGCGTCGTGCGACTGTGCCGCCACCTGGTCCACTGCGGCCCGCGCCGACTGCAGGCGACGTTGCACGTCGGCCAACAGCCCATGTTCGCCGACCACGCCGGGATCGGCCTTGAACACGGTGTCCAGTTGCAGCAGGGCGGTGTCGACCCGCTTGCGCGCAAACGCCAGCTGCGCGGTCAGCCGGGCCTGTTCGGCCGCATCGGCCGTATTGGCTCCCAGCAGGCTGTTGGCGGGGCCGCGCTCGGCCGACACCTGGTTGGCCAGGTCGAAGGTCTGCTGCAGCCGGCGCAGGCTGACCAGGTTGTCCTCGGCGGCGGTGAAGCGCAGCGTGCCCTGCACCAGTGCGATGGCCATCAGCGGCAGCGTACAGACTACGAACAGCCCGGCCAGGATCCAGACCCAGGTCCGCAATCCGATGGGCGACGCCTTGCGGGCCATGCACATTTCCCCTGTCGTGCGGAACACTGTAGCGGCCGCCGGCACAGGCGCCAAGCCGCTGACGGGCCAACCGTGGCCGTGGGTACACCGTGCGCGCCGCGAACGCACCGACAAGGCCGCGCGGACGCTCGAATCGGGACAAATACGTCATGCCCCGCCGCGTCAGATCCAGCGCTGGTCGACCAGTTCGCGCTTCACGTAGGCATAGAACACCGGCGCGGCGACCAGGCCCGGCAGGCCGAAGGCCGCCTCCATCACCAGCATGGCCAGCAGCAGCTCCCAGGCCCGCGCCTGGATTTCGCCACCCACAATGCGCGCGTTGAGGAAGTACTCCAGCTTGTGGATCACGATCAGGTACAGCAGCGCCGCCACCGCCACATAGAACGAGACCGACAGTGCGACGATGGTGATGATCGTGTTGGAGATGATGTTGCCCACCACCGGCAGCAGGCCGGCCAGGAAGGTGATCAGCACCAGGGTCTTGGACAGCGGCAGGTGCACGCCGAACAACGGCAGCACGCCCAGCAGGAAGATCGCGGTGAACACGGTGTTGAGCAGCGAGATCTTCACCTGCGCGAACACCACCTGACGGAACGCGGTGGCCAGGCGGCTGGTGCGCCCGACCAGCTCCTGCGCCAGCGGACCCATCTTCGGCAGCGGCAGTTCGTCATACAGTGCGATCATCGCACCCAGCACCATGCCGATCAGTACGCGCACACCCACCTGGACCACCGAGGTACCGGCCACGCCCAGCTGGCGCTGATGCTCGGCGGCCCAGTCGTTCAGCGCCGCGCGCAGCGCTGGCATGTCTTCGGGAATGTAGGGTTGCAGCAGCGCCGGCACCTGGTGCCGCGAGGTGTTGAGGATCTCCATCAGGCGCGCCAGCAAAGCGTCCGGGCCACCGGTCTCGTTGCGGAAGAACGAGGCCACGCCGATCCCGGCCAGCACCAGCGCGCTGATGATGATCGCCGACAGCACGATCACTGCGATCGCCCGTGCGCGTCCCGGCGGCAGCCTGCCTTCCACGGTGGAGGCCAGCAGGTGGGTCAGCTGGAACACCAGCAGGCCGGACAGCAGGGTGACCACCAAGCCCAGTTTCAGCGCCAGCCACATGCCCAGCAGCATCATCAGCCATGCCGCGATCCTTGGGATGGGGGGCTTGGGCTGGGCAACGAGAGCGTCTTGCATGGGAGCGCGTCCGGGCGGGGTGGCCCATGGTAGAGGATTGGCGTGCTGATTCCGCGTGCAGGATGAATGGGCATTTCATCCGCGTTCGGCGGCAGCCGTGCCGTCCCCACGCGCGCTCACTCGCCGTAGCTGGCGGTGTTCTTGCCCTGGCGCTTGGCGTGGTACAGCGCGCGGTCGGCCAGTGCCAACCAGTCCTCGACACTGCCGCCACGCGGCGTGGCCGCAATGCCGATACTGACGCTGAATTCCACCCCCGGCGTGGCCTGCCGCGCGGCCTCGAGCAGGTGCAGGCGCACCCGCTCGGCCACCTGCATTGCATCGACGGGCGCGCAGTCGCGCAGCAGCACGACGAACTCATCGCCCCCCAGCCGCGCGGGCGTATCACCCGGGCGGGCAACGGTGCGCAATGTCGCCGCGATATGCCGCAGCACCTCGTCACCGGCGCGGTGGCCGTGCGAGTCATTGATGCGCTTGAAGTCGTCCACATCGAGCATCAGCAGGCAGGCAAAGCCGCCCTGGCCCTGTGCCCGGTCCAGCGCCTGCTGCGCACGCAGGATCAGGAAACCGCGGTTGGCCAGCTCGACCAGCGGGTCCATCCGGCTGAGACGCTGCAGCTGGCGGTTCTGCGATTTGACCCGGCGCGCCAGCTGCCAGCTGAGAATGCTCAGGCCGATGCCATACACGAACAGGAACGGGACACTCAGCATGATCGTGCGCTGCGAGGTGACCGGCTGGTAAGGGAAGCCGAGCGCCCACCAGGTGAGCGCAAAGCCCACCAGCAGGGCCAGCGTGGCGCGCATCGCCAGGCGAACGCCACCGGCAGCGATCTTGTCGGCCACCAGCAGTGCGGCGAACAGTGCACTGGGCACCGCGCTCAATGCCATGAAGGCGATCCAGCCACCGCCGAACAAGGAGTCGGCCACCATGCAGCGGAACTGGACGAGCGCGGGCTGGCCGGAGCGCTGGGTCAGCTTCAATGCCAGCGCAGGCCACGCCAGCGCGTTGAGCAGCAGCAGGACCCATGCCAGCGGCCCATCGTGGCGCTCGAGGATGATCGAAGCGATGGGGATCGCCCCCAGCCCATTGCCGACGAAACGCATCCAGCCGATGCGACGTGCCGCGCCAATGCCTTCGACCGCGCCTTCCGCCGAATCGGTAAAGAATGGCATTGCCCCCCCCTGCGCGATCGCACCCGCTGCTACGGCCCTTGCCGGGCTGCCTGCGATGAGTCTGACAGCTTTGCGTCAATTCGGGATCAAGGTCGCGGGACGACGCGCGGGCCGGCCGCCCCGCTCCGGCTGCCCTGCCTCGCCTCCGCTACCGCCGAGGCGCCGCTGTCGAACCGCGCAGCATGAAGCTGAACTCCAGCGTCTGCTGAAGCGGTACATCGACCTGTTCAATGATGGCGAGCAGCAGGTTGACCGCGCGCTCGCCGATTTCACGCATCGGCTGCTGGATGGTCGTCAGCGGCGGGGTGAGGTAACGCGACGAGGCCAGGTCGTCGAAGCCGACGATGGAGAGCGCTTCCGGAACGCGGATGCCCCGGTCGCGACAGGCCGCCAGTGCCCCCAGTGCCATCTGGTCGCTGAAGCAGAACACCGCGGTCGGCACGGGCGTGCCGTCCAGCAGCGCCATCACCGCCGCATGCCCGGACTCAACGGAAAAGTCCCCGGGCACGATGCTCAGCTGGCGCAGGCGACCCCGCGCCTTGCCGGCGGCCCGGACCCCTTCCAGCCGCTGCTGGTGCAGGGGGTTGTCAGGTGGCCCGCCGACCACGGCGATCCGTTCGTGCCCCAGGCCGTACAGGTGCTCCATCACCGCGCGTGCGGCGGCCGCGTTGTCGATATGGACGCTGGGGATGCCCAGTGCGGGGTCGAACTCGCATCCATTGACCACCGGCGCAGCTGCGCCGCGCTGCTCGACGATCTCGCGCGCGGTCGGTGGCAGGCGATGGCCCAGCACGATCATGCCGTCTGCCTCGTTGCGCCGGAGCATCTGCGCGTAGCGCTCCTCACGATCGGGTTGATGCTGGGTATCGCCCAGCAGAACCGCGTAGCCGACCGCCTGCGCGGCCTCCTCCGCACCCTGCAGGATCTGTGCGAAGAACGGATTGGCGATGTCCGGGACGGTGACCAGGATCTTGCCGCTGCGCTGGGTCTTGAGCGTGCGGGCCACCGTGTTGGGCACATAGCCCAATGCGACGGCGGCCTGCTCGATGCGCGCACGGGTAGCCGGCAGCACCTTGTCCGGCCGGGAAAGCGCCCGTGACACCGTGCCTGCGGAGACGCCGACGTGCCTGGCGATGTCGTAGATGGTGGCCATGGCGTTAGTTCTCCTGTCCGCTGTGCAGTGCACAACAGGTCCTGCGTGCGCCCCTGCTAGGATAATGCAATCGATTGCATCGAGGGCGAATCACGTTGAAGACGCTCAAGGGTCCAGCGCTGTTCCTGGCGCAGTTCATCGGCGACACAGCTCCTTTTGATCGGCTGGACACGCTGGCCGGATGGGCCGCGGGTCTGGGCTATTCTGGCGTACAAGTTCCCACCTCCGCGCCCTACCTGTTCGATCTGGCCGCGGCGGCACGCAGCCAGGCGTACTGCGACGATGTTGCCGGCATGCTGGCCGGGCACGGCCTGCAGATCACCGAACTGTCGACCCACCTGCAGGGGCAGCTGGTCGCGGTCCATCCCGCCTACGACAGCCTGTTCGACGGATTCGCACCCGCCGACGTGCGCGGCAACCCGCCCGCGCGCCAGGCCTGGGCCGTGGAGCAGCTGCGGCTCGCCGCGCAGGCCAGCCAGCGCCTGGGGCTGACCGCGCACGCCACCTTCTCCGGTGCGCTGGCCTGGCCCTACTTCTATCCGTGGCCGCAGCGCCCGCCGGGCCTGGTGGAAGAAGCCTTCGCCGAACTGGGCCGTCGCTGGCGCCCGATCCTGGATGTGTTCGACGCCTGCGGCGTGGACCTGTGCTTCGAACTCCATCCCGGCGAGGACCTGCACGACGGCGCGACCTTCGAGCGCTTCCTCGATGAGGTCGACCATCATCCCCGCGCGAAGATCCTGTACGACCCCAGCCACCTGCTGCTACAGCAGATGGACTACCTCGGCTTCATCGACCGCTACCACGCCCGCATCGGCATCTTCCACGTCAAGGACGCGGAGTATCGCCCCAGCGCGCGCAGCGGCGTGTATGGCGGCTACCAGGACTGGATCGATCGTCCGGGCCGGTTCCGCTCACCCGGTGACGGCCAGATCGACTTCAAGGCGATCTTCTCGAAGTTCGCCCAGTACGACTTCCCCGGCTGGGCGGTGCTGGAATGGGAGTGCTGCCTGAAACACCCGGAGGACGGCGCGCGCGAGGGTGCCGCCTTCATCCGCGATCACATCATCCATGTGACCGAACGCGCCTTCGACGACTTTGCCGGGAGCGACACGGACGCTGGATCACTGCGCCGCATGCTGGGAATCTGAGCCACGACCGCCCCGGGAGGGCAAGCCATGACGCACGCCATGTCGCGCCTGGGCGCGATGATGTTTCTGCAGTTCTTCATCTGGGGGGCGTGGTTCGTCACCCTGGGTACCTACCTGGTACAGGGCCCGCTGCAGGCCAGCGCAAGCCAGGTGGCAACGGCGTTCCTCAGCCAGTCCATCGGCGCCATCGTGGCGCCGTTCCTGGTCGGCCTGATCGCAGACCGCTACTTCGCGGCGCAGCGCATCCTGGCGATACTGCACCTGGCAGGCGCGGTGCTGATGTGGCTGGCGTCCACCGCCACCAGCTTCAGCATGTTCTCCGCCTGCGTGATGGGCTACATGCTGCTGTTCATGCCGACGCTGGCACTGGCCAACAGCGTCGCCATGCGGCACATGCAATCGCCGGAGAAGCAGTTCCCGCTGGTACGCGTGGCCGGCAGCATCGGCTGGATCATCGCCGGGGTGCTGATCGGCTGGCTGGGCTGGGAACAGGCGCACCGGCTTGAACTGACCTTCCGCATGGCCGCATTGGCATCGCTGGTGCTGGGCCTGTATGCGTTCACCCTGCCGCACACGCCGCCGCTGGCGCAGCAGCGCGATGCCGGGCTGGGACAGATCCTGGGGCTGGATTCATTGCGGTTGCTGAAGTCGCGCGCCTACCTGGTGTTCTTCCTGGCTTCCATCGCCATCTGCATCCCGCTGTCGTTCTACTACAACTTCACCAATCCGTATCTCAACGACCTCGGTGTGCACGGCGCCGCCGGACTGCAGTCGCTGGGCCAGGTCTCCGAAGTGCTGCTGATGCTGGCCATGCCGTTCCTGTTCGTGCGGCTGGGGGTGAAGACCATGCTGGCGGTCGGCATGGCGGCCTGGGTCGTGCGCTACGCGCTGTTCGCCTTCGGCGATGCGGGCAGTGGCTTCTCCCTGCTTGTGATCGGCATCGTACTGCATGGCATCTGCTACGACTTCTTCTTCGTCACCGGCCAGATCTACACCGATGCCCACGCCGGCCCCGCCGCGCGCAGCAGCGCGCAGGGCTTCATCACCCTGGCCACCTATGGCGTGGGCATGCTGATCGGCACCTTCCTGTCCGGCGCGGTAGTGGAGCACTTCACCACTGCAGCGGGCCCGGACTGGCAGCAGATCTGGTTGTTCCCGGCCGGCGTCGCACTGGTGGTGTTGATCGCCTTCCTGCTGCTGTTCCGCGACCGCCCGGTAGCTGCGGCCGCGTCGTCCACCCCCTGAGGAGACCAGCCGATGCCCCCGCTTGGAATCGCCATCATTGGTACCGGCATGATCGGTGCGGTGCATCGCCGCGCGGCACTGCTGGCTGGCGCCGAGGTGCGCGGCGTGGCCGCCTCGTCGCCGCAGCGCGCGCGCGAGGTGGCGCACGCGTGGAATGTCCCGCGCGCCTATCGCGATATCGAGGACGTCGTCGCTGATCCCCAGGTACAGGTCGTGCACATCTGCACGCCCAATCATCTGCACCGCACGATGGCGCAGGCCGCACTGGAAGCCGGCAAGCACGTGATCTGCGAGAAACCGTTGGCGACGACGCTGGACGATGCGCAGGCGCTGGCGGCGCTGGCCGCCTCGACCGGATTGATCGCCACCGTCCCCTTCGTCTACCGCTACCACCCGGTGGTCCGCGAGGCACGTGCACGCATCGCGCAGGGCGATCTGGGGCCACTGCACCTGATCCATGGCAGCTACCTGCAGGACTGGCTGCTGGACCCGGCCAGCAACAACTGGCGGGTTGACCCGGCACTGGGTGGTACATCGCGCGTGTTCGCTGACATCGGGTCGCATTGGTGCGACCTGGTTGAATGGGTCAGCGGCGAGTGCTTCGCCGAAGTGAACGCGGCGTTTGCCACGGTGATCGCCGAACGCAGCGCAACCACCTCCCAGAGCTTCAGCACGCCGGCGACAGACGGCGCAAAGCAAGCGGTCGAGAGCGAGGACGTGGCCGCAGCGATGTTCAGGACCGGCGCGGGCACGCTGGCGTCATTGACGGTCAGCCAGGTCTCGGCCGGACGCCACAACCGGCTCTGGTTCGAGATCGACGGCGCCAACGCCAGCGTGGCGTTCAACCAGGAGGATGCCGAGCGGCTGTGGATCGGCCTGCCCGAACAGCGCGAGGAAATCTTCGTGCGCGGCCCGGGCGCCGGCAGCGCCGAACAACGCCGGTTGTCGCCGCTGCCAGCGGGGCACGCGCAGGGCTACGGGCAGTGCTTCGAAGCGTTCGTGGCCGATACCTATCGCGCCATTGAAGGCGAGCGGCCGCAGGGCCTGCCCACCTTCGAAGACGGCCTGCGCTCGGCGCGGATCGTTGATCGTGTCATTGCATCGGCCAGGTCACGCACCTGGACCACCATCGGTTGAATCCCGGGAGGATCTGTTGATGAACATCCCTGTCCGTAGAACTGCAACCCTCGTCCTGCTGCTGCTCGCAGTCCTGCCCGCCTTCGCAGGGAACACAGCCGGTGCGCAGAAGCCCATCGCCGTGCAGATGTACACGCTGCGCAACGCCGGCCCGCTTGACCAACAGCTGAAGATCGTCCACGACGCGGGCGTGCGTGCGGTGGAAACCGTCGGTACGCAGAATGCAAGCGCTGCGGAACTGAAACAGTTGCTGGACCGTTACTCGATCAAAGCGGTTTCGTCGCACGTTCAGCTGGCCGAGCTGCGCGACAACCTGGATGCCGTGGTGGCCTTCAACCGCTCGATTGGCAACAGCACGCTGGTGGTGCCCTACCTGGACCAGAAGGACCGCCCGCGCGATGCCGCCGGCTGGACCGCATTGGGACGGGAGCTGGGCCGGATTGCCAGGCAGGTGCGCGGCAGGGGGATGCAGCTGGCCTACCACAACCACGACTTCGAGCTGGTCGACTTCAATGGCAGAACCGGACTGGAGCTGCTGTTCGACGCCGCCGGCCCCGAGCTGCAGACCGAACTGGACCTGGCCTGGGTCGCGCGCGCGGGCCTGGACCCGGCCGTGATGCTTGGCAAGTTCCGCGGCCACGTATTTGCGGTACACGCCAAGGACAATGCGCCCAAGGGCCAGGCCGAAGACGAAGGTGGATTCGCTGCGGTCGGCCAGGGCGTGCTGGACTGGAACGCGATCCTGCCAGCCGCCGCCAACGCTGGCGTGCAGTGGTACATCGTCGAACACGACCAGCCACGCGACCCCGCCAAGGTCATCCAGGCCGGCGCGGACTACCTGCGTGAACACCTGACTACCAACCCGCCCACCCGCGCCGACCGCTGACGCATCAAGGAGCCCCACATGAAAATGATCCTGGCAGTGGCCGTGGCTCTGGGCGGCATGAACGTTGCGACGGCAGCGTGGGCCAAGGACGACCCGGCCGCGGGTGCGAAACTCTACGCCCAGCACTGCACTGCCTGCCACGGTGCTGAACGCACCGGTGTACCACCGACGTTCCCGGCGCTCACCGATGTCGGCAAGCGGCTGCAGCCCGCCCAGGTCAAGGACAGGATCAGGAAGGGCGGCGGCCTGATGCCACCCTTCCCGCAGCTGTCACAGCAGGAGATCGATGACATCGCCAGCTACCTGGCGAAGTAGCCGGTGAGCGCTACAGCTCGCGCACCCAGATGTTGCGGTAGCTGACCTTGGAGTCATGTTCCTGCAGATACAGCGGCGCGCACCCATGCGGTGCGTACGAAGGCGCACCGATGTATTCGGTCCTGCCCGCCAGCACGGTGTCGTCCTGTACCAGCACGCCGTTGTGCAGCACGGTGATCCGTGCGGGCGACGTCAGGCCGCCGCCCGGCGAGAAGCGCGGGGCCTTCCAGATGATGTCGTAGACCTGCCACTGGCCCGGTGCGCGCGAGGCGTTCACCCGTGGCATGGCCTGCTTGTAGATGGAACCCGCCTGGCCATTGGCATAGGTCGGGTTGTGGTAACTGTCGAGCACCTGCAGTTCATACAGTTCCTGCAGGAAGATCCCGCTGTTGCCCCGGTTCTGGCCGTCGAAGCCCTTCGTTTCGGTGGGCGTGCGCCACTCGACATGCAGCTGGACATCGCAGAAGCGTTGCCGGGTGCGGATGCCCTTGCTGCCCGGAACAACCGTCATGGCGCCATCGGCCACCTCCCAGGGCACGCGGCCACCCTGCTCCGCCTCCCACGCGGAGACATCCTTGCCATCGAACAGCACGATCGCATCGGACGGTGCCTTGCCAGGTGGCGTTGCCACGGTCGCGGGCACAGGGGTCCACACTTCCGTCTTCTTCGGGTCACGCACAGCGTCGGCATTATCCTGTGCGAACGCAGATGCAGCGGCCAGCAGGCCGGCGGTGATCAACGCAGGGCGGATCATCAGGTTGGTGTCCATCAGCTGGTCCCCCAGGCAGGTGTGCCGGGGACATAGGCGAGGTCACCGTCGTAGCGCCCCGGCACGGCGACGTACTGCAGCACCCCGGTCGCACCGACCTTGGAGGTGAAGAAGCCGAAGATGGCCAGCTGCTTGATCATCGTGAAGTAATGCGGCATGGCTTCGCCCTCTTCGGGCGTTCCGGTCTCGGTCACGTCTGCGTTGCGCGCCTTGGCTTCGGCATCCAGTGTACGCAGCAACCCGGTGCGCGCCTCCGGCGTGAGCGACACGAAGCGGCCACCGGCGCGCTTGTCGATGTCCGCCAGCCCGGCGCGGAACACCGCCTGCTGCCTGGCGGTGTAGCAGTCGCTGACGAACGTCGCCATGAACGCACCGGCGCCCGCGTCCTTCGCCCCGGGTGTCCGGGTCCGCGGCAGGATGGTTTCGGCAATCTCGTCCAGCGTGCCGATTTCGGCATCGGAGAACGCGGCCATCATCCCGGCCGCTGGTGCTTTGCCATGTACCAGCGCTGGCAGGCCAACCATCGCCGCACCGGTGGCGGCGACGATCATCTTCAGCAGTTCGCGGCGATCCATCACAGGTTCCCCGCTTTCAGTTCGCGTACCGCGTGGTCGGCCGCGCGCGCGGTCAGCGCCATGTAGGTCAGCGACGGATTCACGCAGGCGCTGGAGGTCATGCAGGCACCGTCGGTGACGTACACATTGGGCGCATCCCACACCTGGTTGTGCGCGTTCAACACCGAGCTCTTCCGGTCACGTCCCATACGCGCAGTCCCCATCTCATGGATGCCCTTGCCCGGGGCGTAGTCGTTGTCGTGCATCTTCACGTCCTTGACCCCGGCCGCCTCCAGCATCTCGGCGGCGTCAGCGGCCATGTCCTTGCGCATCGCCAGTTCGTTGGCACGCATGGCAACGTCCATCGCCAGCACCGGCAGCCCCCACTTGTCCTTGCGGTCGCGGTCCAGGCGGATCGTATTGTCGTGGTGCGGCAGCATTTCACCGAACCCGGTCATGCCGATGCGCCAGTCACCCGGCACGGTCAGCGCCTCCTTCAGGTCGGCACCGATGTTCAGCTCGGCGATCTCGCGCGACCAGCCGGTGCGGCTGGCACCGCCCTGGTAGCCGAATCCGCGCAGGTAGCCACGCTTGTCGGCGGCGACATTGCGGAACCGCGGAATGTAGAAGCCGCACGGACGGCGGCCGAAGTAGTACTTGTCTTCGTAGCCCTCGACCCGGCCCGAGGCGCCCGCACCGAAATGATGGTCCATCACGTTGTGCCCCAGCTCGCCCGACGAAGAACCCAGCCCCCCCTCCCAGACATCGGTGGCCGAGTTCATCAGCAGCCAGGTCGAGTTGAAGGACGATGCGTTGAGGAAGATGACCTTGGCCGTGTACTGATAGGTCTGCCCGGTCTCGGCGTCGATCACCTCCACGCCACGCGCGCGCTTGCGATCCTTGTCGTAGAGCACTTCCTTGACGATCGAGAACGGCCGCAGGGTCAGGTTGCCGGTCTTCATCGCCGCCGGCAGCGTCGCCGACTGGGTGGAGAAGTAGGCACCAAAGGGACAGCCCAGAATGCACTTGTTGCGATACTGGCAGTTCACGCGCCCCTGCTCGGGCATCGGCTGGGTGATGTTGGCAGTGCGCGAGTGGATCATGTGCCGCGTGCCACCAAAGGCCTTCTTGATCCGCGCGGCCACGTCCTTCTCGACGATGTTCAACGGGATCGGCGGCAGGAACTCACCATCCGGCAGCACGTCCAGTCCCTCGCGCGTGCCGGCGATGCCGGCGAACTTTTCCACATGGTCGTACCACGGCGCGATGTCGGCATAGCGGATCGGCCAGTCGGTGGCAATGCCATCCTTGAGGTTGGCTTCGAAGTCCAGGTCGGAAAACCGATAGCTCTGCCGGCCCCACATCAGCGAGCGCCCACCCACGTGGTAGCCACGGAACCAGTCGAAACGCTTGGTTTCGATGTAGGGTGAGTCCTGCTCGTTGGCCCACATTCCTTCCAGGTTCTCGGCGAGGCCGTAGTCGCGCATCAGCACCGGAAAAGCGGCCTTCATCGCCTGCGTTGGCCGATTGCGGTGCGGGAAGTCCCACGCCTCCTTCATCGCGTTGACGTAGTCCTTGACGTGCTCGATGTTACGGCCACGTTCCAGCATCAGGACCTTCAGGCCCTTTTCGGTCAGCTCCTTCGCCGCCCAACCGCCACTGATTCCCGAGCCAACAACAATGGCGTCGTAGTGATTATCTGCCATGGGTTTCTCACCTGGGTGGATATCGTTTCAGACGTCGCAGAGGCGGATCGCCTCGCGCAATGAGGCAACGGCATCGGGCGCGGCAGGCGTGAACTCCTGCGCCAGATACCCCTTGAAACCGGTGTCGCGGATCGCGCGACAGATGGCCGGATAGTTCAGCTCCTGCCGGTCCCCGATCTCGTTCCGGCCGGGCACGCCTGCGGTGTGGTAATGCTTGAAGCAGGCGTGGTGTTTCCCGATGGTGGCGATGATGTCGCCTTCCATGATCTGCATGTGGTAGATGTCGTAGAGCAGGCCGAAGTTGTCCGAGCCGAGCCGCTGGCACAGCTCCACGCCCCAGGCAGAGTGGTCGCACAGGTAGTCGCGATGATCGACCCTGGAGTTCAGCAGTTCCATCACCAGCACCACACCGCGCTTCTCGGCATGCCCGAGGATGCGCTTGAGGCCGGCCTCGGCATTGGCCATGCCGTCCTGCGGGTCCATACCGTTGCGGTTGCCGGAGAAGCAGATGAGGTTGCGGTAGCCGGCATCGGCGACCAGGTCGATGTGCCGCGTGTAGCGCTCCACCAGCGGGTCGTGGAATTCGCGGCCGGCAAAGCCCTTGGTCAGGCCCAGCTCCGCGCCATTGCACATCGAGCTGTAGACGCCGTTCGCCTTCAGCGTGGGCCAGTCTTCCGGGCCGACCAGGTCGATGGCGGCGAAGCCGATGTCCTTCACCGTCGTGCAGAGCTGGGCGACCGACAGCTGCGGGAAGGTCCAACGCGCCACGGAGTGCTTCAGGTTGCCCTTGAGCGCTGCGGTGGCGGCGAATGCAGGCAACGCTCCCGCAGTACCCAGGGCTACGCCTCCAGCAACCGCCATGCGCAACGCATCACGCCGCGTGAGGCCCGTCGCCGGAGCCGGTCTGATCGAATGGATGGACATCCACCTGCCGGCCTCCCAACCGGTATCAAACGCAACGATTCACAGCAATGCAATCGATTGCACCATAGGGGATGAAATTGGATGCTTGCAAGTTGCGGTGCACGAAAATTGATGCTGCGAAGCACAATGCCAACGACATCGCGCAGAAAGAAAAGCCCCGCATTGGCGGGGCTTTCTTTTCTAACCAGATCAGTCGCCTGAGATGAAATCTACTGGCTTTTTTCTCAAGCGAGCGAGCAAAGTCAGTAGAACTTCGATGCCCCGAGCCAAGGCATTGGCCCTATTCTCAGAGGCATTGAATGATCACCGGGCGTTCGTAGCCTCACGAACCATATCAGCCAGTTCCTGGATGTCTTCGTTCTGCATCCGGGTGCACCCCACCGCCAGGGCCCAGCCCTGCCTCGGAGCCGGCGGATTGCAGAACTGTATAGCTCGCGACGTCGAGCGACATTAGTCAACCAAGCCAAGGCTTCGCGAATCACGTACGCATCAGCTTTTTCCGACGACCGACTCAGAAGCCGTCACATTCACCGCCTGCATTGGCTAGCCGGACAGCTTCACGCAGGGATCGCTGGATGTCCGCCACTGAGCTGCAAATATTCTCGGGCGCCACGTCGAACTTTGCAGCGCCGGCCCGACGTTTGAAAGCAGCAAGTTCGGACATGCATTGCCCTGCCAGCTTTTTGGCATCCAGCTTCGACGCGGCCTGAACCGTTGAATTGCCATGCGCGGCGAGGTAGCACTTGTAGTCCTCGGAAAGCGCTCCATCCATACGAAATCGCGACAGCTCAACCAAGTGCCGAGGAGCGGCAGCACTCCTGCTGCCCCCTATCAAGGCGAGACCAAGCTCAGCACCGTCTGCTCCTACACAAGCATATGGCGTCTGAGAGCACAGTGACTTGCTCTCGGAACTTTTGTGCACCACCAGCGAGGCAAGAATAGAGTGTTCGGCCATCTCAATGTCCGCCGCGAGTCTCTCTGCAAGCGGCCGCGCGGACACGGAAGACCCAAGCAGAACGCAAAGGATGAGGCACGAAATTTGCGCAGTGGTATTCATCGGCTCACCAGAAACGTGGGGGAAGACGGACCAAAAGGCGTTTGCACAGCTGTGTGACCTTATCAGGGATCTGCCAAATGTATTGGTTCCTTGAGCGGGCTCCAAGGCTCGGCCATTGGGCTTGCTTTGGTGAAGAACAGCGCAATTGGGCATAGGCCCGCGGTGACCGTGTCCGCAGGATCTGCGACAGTCCCGCGCCAGTTCGCCAGGCTTATGGCCGTCCTTCGCACGCCGTCATCAAGACCCGCCGAGACCCTGCACAGATCCATAGTCGAAACGGGCCGATGCTGATGATTGCCTCCCCGGCCAGCGATGGACTCGAGCAGACTTCTTCCCGTACTGCTCTCCGTTCTCAAATCTGATTAGCTCAGATGTTTCGTCCCTCATCCATCAACATCTCGCCGTAGGTAGAAGGCTGGGGCACGACCGGATACTGCCAAACGAAAAAAGCCCCCTTTCATAAAGATGGGGACCTCTATCAACACTAAAAGTGTCCAGTAGGAATCAGAACGGTTGTGACTACCAAACGTGTAAACAAATCCTCGCTGGTCAAGCAAGACAGGCGTTCTGTTCGATTGAGCCTGTTCGAACGTAGTCATCTGCACTCGTCAGGTGCACCCGCCAGTCAAGAGCATCGACACAGCCCGGCAGGCGCGCGCCAGGGATATCCCCGCCTTCTAGCCATTCCTTTACTTCATCCAGGCCCAAGAACTTCGCCATCCTCATCATCCAAACCAAGGCAACGCCTGCCTTGGGACGAATCAAAAATAATGTACTCGCGCAAAAGCTTGAGAAATTCATCGAAGACAACGCTGCCAGCCACGCACGGCTGGGAGAGCAACCTCATCAAGGCGTAGAGCTCGTGACGTCGAGCGAAAGTAATCGATCAAGCCAAGGCTTCGCGATTAGCGAACGCGTCAGCTATTCGTCTTCGTCACCTGCAGCCTCAACGATATCGTTGATGAACTGAAGGGCCCTGCGATGCTCTTCGAGGACTGCGTCATGGGCGGGTACACCAGGACAAGCAATCTTGGAGAAGGCATGAATGACCTCCTTAGCTTCCTCATATCGTTCCAGCCGAAGCAGGCAGTCCACGAGTCCAGACGCGACCAACACATCGCGAGGACGAAGCTTCTCAAGCGCACGAAGCGCCCAGAGGGACAACTCCGCATCATCGCTCCGAAAACCAATCCCAACAAGAAACAACCACGCGACCGCACTAGCGGGATCGCGCCTTACAAGATCCAAAAGGTGGTGACGCGCGCCATTGTCGTCACCCGCCTCAAGCATCTTGGTAATTTCATTAATATCCATCAAGGTCGCTCTGCTTCATTAACTTCTGACACCGATAGGGAACGCACCCAAGCATGCAGCGTGCCAAGTTCCCACCCCAGACGCCCGGCTGATCGAAATCAACCTTAGCGCGCGTGCAGGTAGTCTTACAGCCCTGAATATGGCTTTGGCAGTCAGCAATGAAGTCATCGTCATCCCCGTCGGCACACGCAGATCTGATCAATGCAACAGCCATCCGCGACGCTGGGCTATTCGGATTCAGAATGCCGTTCGGACCTGCCCCCAACATCTCACCCACCTTAACGGCATTTCTGAGGCTATCGCTGTTGATCTTTGGGCCAAAACCCCAGTTACCGTTCGGGTTGCTGAGGTCTGTCCCATTGTACGCCCCAACGGCACCCGGGCCGCCCGTGACCGCGGGGGGCGGGGGCAGCAAAGGAATTGCCTGCATCCCATCGGGGTCAATCGAGGTAAGCGGGTTGCCCTTCACGTAGCCATAGGTGCTGATTCCCCCCTGCAATCCGAGCGGGTCTGACGTCACGAAGCGGCCACTGGCGGGATCGTAGTCACGCTGAAGGTTGTAGTGAAGGCCGCTTTCAGCGTCGTATCGCTGCCCAGGGAAGCGCATTGCGAACTCAAAAAGCGTGTCGTCCTGGTCCGGATCCTCGTTTGGTGCCGTCGCACCGAACGCTTCCCCCTTCAGATCCCAACTCCAAACTGCGACGTCACGGGTTGGGTCAACGACAACGCGAGGGGTGCCCAGATGATCCGGCTGAACGTAGTAGAGGGCGCTGCCCTTCAACAATCCGACGGGCAGGTTGTCCGACCAGATCACCTGCTGAAGTGCAATACCCGGTCGCCGAAAGCCACCGACGCGGCCCTGGAGGCGTCTTGATTGCTCAAGCTGAAGCGCCTCCTATTGACAATCAGATGACTGGACCTCAACCAGGAGAGGGAATGCCCCTCTCCTGACATCTTCAATCACCGCTCCCAGTTCGGCCGTCACCCAACGACGGCTGCTCCGCACGCATTCGCTCTTCAATCAAACTCAGTGCGTCCTCGTGTTCTTCCAAGACTGCATCGTGGAAGGGAGCGCCTCTTTTGGCCACCTTACGGAAGGAGAGGATTACCTCGCGGGCCTCCTGGTAGCGCTCGATACTCATAAGTGCATCGACCAACCCAGACGCCACATAGGCATCGTGAGGGCGGGTCTTTTCGAGTGCCCGAAACGCGCGAAGGGACAATTCTGCGTCATTCGCGCGCATGCCGATGGCTGCGAGAAGTAGCCAAGCCCCTTCCGTTTCATGACCTTGGTCAACGAAATCAATCAGCCAAGCGCGCGCTCTAGGAACGTCTCCCGCTTCAAGCCAGCTTTTTACTTCATCGAATTCCATTGAGGTCATCTTCAGTTATTTTGTCTTGGCAACGCCAAGATACGCATCCAGTAAGGCAACGGGCCCTGCTTCCACCCCATACTCCCTTAAGGTCGGGATCCCTGCGGGCGCGACTGCAGATTGACACGCAGTGCTCAATCTCCTTCCTGCAGTCCTCATCCTTGTCTCTGTCCGAGCAGGCTTGCTTCAGCACTGCCAATGACATCTGCGACGTAGCGCTATTGGGATTGAGCAAACCGTTGGGACCGATCCCCATCATTTCTTGGAGCATCAAGACATTCTTGAGGGAGTCCAAGTTGATTTTCGGACCAAAATCCCAATTGCCGTTCGGATTGCTGAGGTTTGTCTCATTGTACGCCCCAACGGCACCCGGGGCGCCCGTGACCACGGGGGGCGGGGGCATTAAAGGAATTGCCAGCATCCCATCCGGGTCAACCGAGGTGAGAGGGTTGCCCTTCACGTAGCCATAGGTGCTGATTCCCCCCTGCAATCCGAGCGGGTCTGACGTCACGAAGCGGCCACTGGCGGGATCGTAGTCACGCTGAACGTTGTAGTGAAGGCCGCTCTCAGCGTCGTATCGCTGCCCAGGGAAGCACATCGCGAACTCAAACAGCGTGCCATCCTGGTCCGGATCCTCGTTTGGTGCCGTCGCACCGAACGCTTCCTGGCCATCCACAGATTGCCCAGTGCAAACAGCATCATCAGGCGATCGGTGTTCTTCTGCAGGCCCCGGTAGCGCACTTTGGCGTAGCCAAACTGCTGTTTGATCACTCGAAACGGATGTTCCACTTCCGTCCGCACGCTGGCTTCGATCTTCTCGGCCTCATCCAGCAGCTGGTGCTGTGTCTGCTTGAGGTCCAGTGCCTTGCGCTTGCCTGGGCGCATGGCCGCGTGCTATTTCGCCTTGCTGCCCTACAGTTCCTGGCGCTTGTCCACGCCTTGGTAGCCCGCATCGCCCCACGCATGCTTTTCCTTACCGTGCAGCAAGCCCACTGCCTGCGTCACGTCGTTGACGTTGGCCGCCGTGCCAATGACGGTATGCACCAGGCCTGTGTCGGCATCCACGCCAATGTGCGCCTTCATGCCGAAGTACCACTGATTGCCCTTCTTGGTCTGGTGCATTTGCGGATCGCACTGCCCATCCTTGTTCTTGGTCGAGCTGGGCGCGGCAATGAGGGTGGCATCGACAATGGTGCCGGTCTTGAGCATCAAGCCTTGCTGAGCCAGGCCGGTGTTGATTGCAGCCAGTATCTGCGGGGCCAGCTGGTGTTTTTCCAGCAGATGGCGAAAACGCAAGATGGTGGTTTCATCAGGCATGCGTGCTGCGCCATCAAGGCCGGCAAAGCGCCGATACAGCGGCCGCTCGTGCAGTTCTTCCCCCATCGCAGGATCACTCAGGTTCCACCACAGTTGCAGGCAGTGAATGCGCAACATGGGCTCAATGGGAAACGGCGGGCGCCCGCCCAAGACTCGGTGCGCACCGCGAGCGAACGGGGCAATGAGGGCCACCAGTGCTGCCCAGGGCACAACCCGGTTCATTTCGTCGAGAAAGACTTGCTTGCGGGTCTTCTTGGGCAGTGGGTCCAAGCTCAGGGTGATTTGATCCATAGAGCAATTGTCATGGATGCTTGACGTTAATTACAGATCTGCCAGGGGAGGTTTTGCAGACTTTCCCTAAGCGACCCAGGCAAGTTCTACCCGTAGATCTGCAACTGTTGCCTGGGCCTTACCGAATTCTGAAGGAGGGCTTGGGCGCCCCTGCGAGCGTTCGCATCGGATTCCATTTGGAATTACCCTAAAGCCCTCACCGCTCGGATCAAACAGATGACCATTGATGTCAGCGGCCTGTCGGCCAAAGAACTCAAAGCCCTCATCACTCAGGCAGAAAAACAGCAAACCAAAGTGCTGACTCGGCCCAAAGCCGCAGCCATGCGAGCTAAGATCAACAAATAAGTCAAGGATCATGCTTACACGATAGAGGAGTTGTATGCCCTCCCCTCAGCAGCGACGGCAGACAAGCCAAAGAATGCAAAAGGTCGGAAAATCACCCAAAGCCGTAAGTTGGGCAAGGTGGCTCCGAAGTATCGCAATCCGGCGAATCCTGAAGAGACCTGGACTGGGCGCGGAAGGCAGCCTAAGTGGATGGCCCTGCTGGTTGCTAAGGGAGCATCGCCTCAAGATTTCCTGATTAGTTAATCCTGCCACCAACCAAGGCGGCCGGCTACTGCATTGCATGCAGCCGGCCGATGAATGACGCAGGACCAGCTGTCAGGGTGAGCCTGAGCTCCTGTCTATAGCCTCAAGTCTATCGTTGATGAACTGAAGTGCTCTGCGATGTTCTTGCAGCACGGTATCGTGAGCAGGAATTCCAGGAACGGCTGCATCCGAAAAGGCGCGAATGACCTCCTTCGCCTCGCCATAGCGCTCCAGCTGAATCAAACAGTCCACCAACCCAGAAACAACGAACGCATCACGCGGTCGGGTTTTTTCAAGCTGGCGCAACGCTTGCAGCGATAGATTCGCGTCATTTGTTCGAAAACCGAGGCCGACCAACAATAGCCAAGCGCGCTCGGAAGAGGGATCACGCTCAACGATCTCCAACAGTTGCTTACGAGCACCATCCAAGTCGCCCGACTCCAGCAGCAACTTGGCACTCCTAATATCCATTGACATCGCTCTCCTTGATCAAGTCTTGACAGCGGTGCGGGACGCAGCCGGTCATGCAACGAACGAAGCTTCCCCCCCACACACCAGGCTGTCTGAAGTCACCGCCTGCGCGCGTGCATGTCACTTTGCAGGCTTGAATGTGCTCTTGGCAGTCTGCCTCAAGATCATCCTCCCCATCCGCACATGCCGACCGAATCAACGCAACCGCCATCTTGGACGCGGAACTCTGCGGGTTCAGGATACCATTCGGTCCAAGAAGACCGTTTGGCCCAACCCCCAGCATCTCACCCGCCTTAAGGGCATTACTAAGGCTATCGCTGTTGATCTTTGGACCAAAATCCCAATTGCCGTTCGGATTGCTGAGGTCGCCCCCATTGTACGCCCCAACGGCACCCGGGGCGCCCGTGACCACGGGGGGCGGGGGCAGCAAAGGAATTGCCTGCATCCCATCGGGGTCAATCGAGGTAAGCGGGTTGCCCTTCACGTAGCCGTAGGTGCTGATTCCCCCATGCAATCCGAGCGGGTCTGACGTCACGAAGCGGCCACTGGCGGGATCGTAGTCACGCTGAACGTTGTAGTGAAGGCCGCTCTCAGCGTCGTATCGCTGCCCAGGGAAGCGCATCGCGAACTCAAACAGCGTGCCGTCCTGGTCCGGATCCTCGTTTGGTGCCGTCGCACCGAACGCTTCCCCCTTCAGATCCCAACTCCAAACTGCGACGTCACGGGCTGGATCAACGACAACGCGAGGGGTGCCCAGATGATCCGGCTGAACGTAGTAGAGCGCGCTACCCTTCAGCAATCCGACAGGCAGGTTGTCCAACCAGATCACCTGCTGACGCGCAATACCCGCCTGGTCGTATTCCCCCAGCCATTGCCCGCGCTCATCGTAGAGACTCAGCGCTGAGGCATCTCCGGCCTTACGGGCGATCTGCTGGCCAAGATCGTTGTAATGGTATTCCGCAGCAACCGCGCCGTTTCGCTTCACCGCACTCAGGCGCCCCATTGCGTTGTAAGCAAACTCGCGTTCTACGCCTTGGATCGAAAGCGTGTTGCCAGCCGCATCGTAGGCACGCGACACGCCCCCGACGCTTTGCAGGCGATGACTGTCTGACGGATAGACGTAGGCTTGATCAACTCCATTGACCTTCGCGGACGTGCGATTGCCCGTGGCGTCGTAGGCGTAGCTGTCGATGATCGAGCCAGTCGCCGCATCCTTGAAGGCAGTCAGTCGGCTCAATGCGTCATAGGTCATCGATACGGACGTTGCCCCGGTCCCTCCGGAGGTGAGGCCGGTCAACTCGCCCACGGCACTGAACGAGAAGGCTGCATTCAGTGCTCCCGAGCCACTGCCGATCAACGCTGACGGACGGTAATCCTGGTCAACGTCTCGCGCCAGCGTACGCCCGTTGCCGTAGGCCCAGCCTGCAGTGGGGCCGAAGGGATGGCGCTTTGCACTGGAAAGCAACACGACACGAGCAGCACCCGGTCGCGTCACGCCGATCTCGGTGACCATGCCGGCTGCATCTCGCTTGTAGTCCGCCACCATTCCGTCAGGATAGGTGACAGAACGAAGTCGGCCAGCATTGGTATAGGCATAGCTGACGCCTACGCTCTGCCCCGATGACGTCTGCACCTTGCGCGTCACATTGCCGGCGCGATCGTAGCAATACTGGGTTTTAGCGCCGTCATCCTGCATGGATGAGAGCCGCCCGCTTGCAAACGACTCACCAGCTGAGCAGATGTCCTCGACTTGGTCATACACGTATGACGCAACAATCGCTTGGTCCCCATAAACCTTGCGCACCACGCGTCCCAGGGCATCGTATGTGTAGCTGCTAGCCGTGCCGTTGGCGTCAACCTGCTTCGCCGGCTGCCCTGCACCGTTGTAACTGGCAGTGGTTGCGCCCGTGTCAGGACTCTGGCGGCTCAACAAGTCGCCCAGCCCTGAATAGCCGTAAATGGTCGCCAGGCCTTTGGGATCGACCACCTTGGTGGTCCGGCCTTCGACGTCATACTCGTATCGCGTCTCGACCGCCATTCCGGAAACGTCCTGAAGCACCCTGCTGGGCCTTCCATAGGGATCGTAGTCAAACTGCGTCTTGCGCTTCAGGGCATCGGTGATGAGCTGGACGTTGTTCGCCAGGTCATACGTAAAGTCGGTTGAATTCCCCGCTGCCGTCTTCTGGGACACCAGTTGCCCCAGCTTGTTGTAAACGCGAGAGAGCGAACGCTTCAGTCCACCACCTGCGTCGAACACCTCCTCTTTGGTGCGATTGCCTGCCACATCGAGGGTGTAGCGAATGTTGTTCCCGGCCCCGTCATTGATCTGGACGAGACGGTGCGCATCATCGTAGGTGTAGCTGAGGGATACTCCATCGGGGTCAACAAGCGATGCGACATTACCTGTCGCATCATAGGAAAGGGAGGTCACTCGATCGTTGGTAGACGCAGCTCCGTCCACGCTGTTCCGCTCAGTTATCGAGGTGAGCTTGCCTCGAGTGGAATAGCCAAAATCATGGATCGTGCCGGTCGCGTCTCGAAGGCGGCTGACACGTCCATTTCGGTCGTAGGCCAGCCGTGTCGTCACTTGACCGAGAGCATTGATCTCGGACTGAAGGTCACTAGCGCGGTGGCAGGAGCCCCCGAGAACGCCGCAACCCGACTCATCCGCGGTCAGGTAGTAGGTGTACCTGGTAACGTCCTGAACATCGGACCGCGGCCCGTCTTCGGCAAGGACAAGACCCACTTGCGGGCATTGGGTGGCATCCACCGCCGAGCAGTAGGCGGTGGTCCATTGGCGAACCCCAGCGGGCGCATTGGTCGCAGCTCCGCACGCATACCCGACCGCAGCCGAATTGGCAGGATCCACCTCGCACCGCGCGACCTCCAGGCCCAACGCGTTGTACTTCCATGAACTGCTGGAAACGGCCACGCCCGCAGAGTTCTTTACCACCCGACTCAGGGGCAAACGGAGTGCGCTATCCCACGTGGTCGTCGTGGTGCGCTGCTGTGGGGTGTCGGCGGCGTCAACCTGTTCGGCCAGTAGCCCGTCTGCCGTGTACGTGGTCCTTGTGGTGATTCCCTTGAAGTCCGTGACCGACGCCGGGTAGCCGTTCGTGTCATAGGTCATGGCTTTGTAGGGTTGGTTGCACTGGTCGCCACAGGGGGCCGAACCGCCCGCGGGCATCAAACGCCCCTTTCCTGTATCCACGAAGCCCAACTTGGAAGTGGCTCCGAGCGGCCCCTTGACGGTTACTGGCAGCGTTCCCTTCCAGGTGGAAGCGGCGTAGTCCAAGGTTGTGGTATCAACTCCGCCAGCGAACTCTGCGTGATAGGCGCGATGGTTGTAGTCGAACTTTATGGTCTCGTAACGGACGCCTTTCTCATCCACAATTCCTGTGAGGAAGGACGTGCCTGCGACAGTGGGACTGTTTGCTGTTTCGTTGTAGATGTAGCCCTTGCTTGTGGTATCCGGATAGGTCACCGAGGCAAGCTGTCCTGCGGGGTTGTAGCCAAACGTTTGCGATGCACCGTCTGGCAACATCATCGTGGTCAAACGCGATGATGCATCATACTTAAAGTTCAAGGTGCGCCCGCTGACGTCGCCAACAGTCAACAGGAGCCCAGCGACTGGCGCTACGTCTGCCGGCGTGGTTGCGTCTGAATACTGCAAGGACAGAAGCTTCCTGCCTGCAGAGTCATAGACCTCCTTCAGCAAGCCTGTTGCATCGTAGATTTCGGTCTGGCGGTTGGCCGCTAACTGCAATGCATAGCCAGTGCCCGCCTCTCGATCGACGAGCACGTCTGCGACATCAGCATCGACGATCCAGCCGCTCGGGGTTCGAGTGAACAGCTCTGAACTGCCATCCGGCCGAATGGCACGGATGAACGTGCGGTCTCCGGCCGCTCCCGTGGTGGGTGCAAGCACTTCGAGTCGCCGATCAAAAAGATGGCGCCACTGACGACCCAAAGAAGAACCCGGGGCACGAGCAGAACTGTTGTAGAACCGCCGGAACATCAGGCCTGACGGAGACTCGAAGTCCGTTTCCTGCCGATAGAAGTTGCCAGTGGAGGTATTGATCGGATCACCCTCAAACGGGCTTCCTGGATCACGGGCGTTAGCCTTTGAAGCACTGTCAGCAGCACCTCGAGCACCAGTTCCATCGGTAGCGGAGCCAAGCCCGGCCGAACAACGCTTCTGGCACCCGCCGAAGTTCTTCTGGGGCTGTCCAATCAGTATCTCGGAAGCAAAAACGTTGTCACTAACACTTCCATTGACGTAGATCGTCGCAGCCCAGCCGTCGGTGCCGTATCGCACCGTGACAACGGGCGGCTTGGTGCACTTGGGGTCCTGTTGGCAAGGGGCTTGGATCTTCCCAACCAGGAAATTGACCGCAGCACCGATGCTCTCAAACGAGCCAACCCCGCGAAACGACTGGACCTTGTAGGGAGGACCGTAGTAGGTGGCTGCACTTGCCGTCGATGTGCCGCCTAATGCCAGGCAGAAGGAGAGAATCGCGGCAGCCTTGTGACTGCGCAGGGGCATTGCAAATGCCATTGGTACACGCTCCATGTGAAATACAGCTGGCAAGTCCGGCCAAAGGACTCCATCCGACATCAATCCTTAATGCGCGGAACGAACATCTTCTCTCCCCCAACCTTGCTGGGGATGGGCAAATCCTAGAGCAAGCTAATGACAGATTTTGTGCGCCAAAACAAGCTTTGGAGAAGCACACCGCAATTGAGCATAGGCCCGCGGTAACCGTGTCCACAGAGTATGCGACAGCCCCGCGCCAGCTCGTTAGGCTTATGCCTGTCCTTCGCACGCCGTATCAAGACCCGCCGAAGCCATGCACCAGCGATGGGCTCGAGCAGACGGCTTTCCCGTGTCGCTCTCCATTCTGATTCGCTATGGTGTGTCGCCAGTCATCCATCAACACCCTGCCGCAAGTAGATGGTTAGATCACGGCCGGATTCTGCCTAACGAAAAAAAGGCCCCCATCCACAACGATGAGGGCCTCTATCAACACTAAAACCGTCAAGTAGGAATCAGAACGGAATATCGTCGTCAGCGAAGTCGTCCATCGGCGGCGCCTGCTGCGGCTGCGGACGCTGGTTGCCACCCTGGTTGCCGTAGCCGCCGCCCTGGTTGCCGCCCTGGTTGCCATAGCCACCGCCCTGGCCACCACGCTGGCCGCCGCCACCGCCGCCATACTCCTGGCGCGGCGCCTGCTGGCGCTGCGGACGATCGCCGCCGTAGTTGCCGCCACCACCGCCGCCGCCTTCACCGCGGCCGCCCAGCATCTGCATTTCATCGGCGATGATGTCGGTGGAGTACTTCTCCACGCCGTCCTGGCCGGTGTACTTGTCGTAACGCAGGCTGCCTTCGACGTAGACCGAGCTGCCCTTGCGCAGGTACTCGCCGGCGATCTCGCCGAGCTTGCCGAAGAACACCACGCGGTGCCATTCGGTGCGCTCCTGCTGGTTGCCGTCCTTGTCCTTGCGGACGCTGGTGGTGGCCAGGCTGATGCGGGTGATCGCCATGCCGCCCTGGGTGTACTTCACGTCCGGGTCGTTGCCGAGATTGCCGACCAGGATGACTTTGTTGATGCCGCGCGCCATAGGTACCTTCGTCCGTTGTCCAGGGGCAGACCGCCAGTGATAGCACAGCCCCGGGCGGGGTGCAGTACGCTGGGCCGCCCCTGGTGAAATTTGGGGGAATGCGAGAACGACGCATCTTACCATTGCCGCCGCCGTCCGCCCGGTCAGGAGACCCCGACCGCACCGAAGGATCAGGCTGATTTCCTTGTCCGGCAATGACTTACCTTCGCCCCGACCGACGTCCAGAGAGGCATTCGCGTCTGCGCATGGCATCATGCCCGGGCACCTTCCACCTGCCCGCTCCGCCCGCCCATGACGATCAAAGGCAAAGCCACCTCCCTGGACATCGCCCACCTGGCCGGGGTCTCCCAGCCGACCGTGTCGCGGGCCCTGCGTGGCAGCCCGATGGTCAACGCCGAGACCCGCGAGCGCATCCTGCGCATCGCCCGCGAGCTGAATTACAAGGTCGACAAGAACGCCTCCAGCCTGCGCCTGCGCAATGCCGGCACGCTGGCCCTGCTGTTCTTCGAGGATCCGACCAACGACGATTCGCTGATCAACCCGTTCTTCCATTCGATGCTGGGCTCGATCACCCGCGCCTGCGCCCTGCACGGGCAGGACCTGCTGGTGTCGTTCCAGCAGCTGTCCACCGACTGGCAGGCCGATTACGAAGACAGCAACAAGGCCGACGGCATCATCCTGCTCGGTTATGGCGACTACCACGAATCGCGCGACCGCCTGCAGCGGCTGGTTGAACAGGGCACGCACTTCGTGCGCTGGGGCGCCGCCCTGCCCGGCCAGCCCGGTGTCTCGATCGGCAGCGACAACTTCCAGGGCGGGCATGACATCACCACCCACCTGTTGCTGCAGGGCTGCCGCCGCATCGCCTTCCTTGGCCATGCCTCCAGCCACTACCCCGAATTCCAGGAGCGCTACCGCGGCCATGTCGCGGCGCTGCAGGACCACGGCCTGGCTGCCGAACCGGCGCTGCAGCACGATGCGATCACCACCGAGGCCTCCGGCCAGGAGGCCTGCCAGGCGCTGCTGGCGCGCGGCGAGCCGATCGACGCGATCTGCGCGGCCAGCGACCTGATCGCCATCGGTGCGATGCGCGCCCTGCGCGAGGCCGGGCTGCGGGTACCGCAGGACGTGGCGGTGACCGGCTTCGACGACATCCCGCTGGCCGCTTCGGTATCCCCGGCGCTGACCACCGTGCAGCAGGACACCAAGCAGGCCGGGCAGCTGCTGGTGGAGCGCCTGCTGACGCTGATCGGCCGGCAGCCGGTGGACAGCCAGAGCATCCCGGTGAAGCTGGTCGTGCGCGAATCATCCCTGCGCGGGTAGGCGCCGCTGGGCCGGCGCTCCGGCCAACGCACGATGGCGGGATTCTCCCCCCATGACCAACGGCGGATGACGCCTGCCTGCTCGTAAGCGATAAACACGACGCACGTGTGGCATATCGGTGGCACCCCTCCTGAACTGCCAGCTGGTGGTCGAACGGGAGCCCATCGCATGCGATCCGGTGTTGCAGCCCTGCGCCTGCAGGACATCCGCGAAGATCGGTGATCTCTGGGACATGTCCTATAGGACGTTGCAGCTGCACGTCCCAGAGTTTCAGCCTTCAAGGCCGGCAACCCGATTTCAGGTCGCCCGGTCGATTCCACCTCGGTCCGCCTCTTCTCCTGGAGCTGCCAAGTGCTGAAGATCGATTCGCTGTCCAAGACGTACGCCAACGGCGTGCATGCCCTCAACAACGTCACCCTGGACATCCCGCGCGGCATGTTCGGCCTGCTCGGCCCGAACGGCGCTGGCAAGTCGTCGCTGATGCGCACGCTGTCCACCCTGCAGGAGGCCGACAGCGGCACGGCGACGCTCAGCATTCCGGGCGAGGCGCCGATCGACGTACTGCGCGACAAGGAGGCGGTGCGCCGCCGGCTGGGCTACCTGCCGCAGGATTTCGGCGTGTACCCGAAAGTCAGCGCGCTGGACCTGCTGGAACATTTCGCGGTGCTGAAGGGCCTGACCCAGCGCGCCCAGCGTCGCGAGGTGGTCGATGGACTGCTGCAGCAGGTGAACCTCTGGGACGCGCGCAAGCGCAAGCTGGGCACCTACTCCGGCGGCATGCGCCAGCGCTTCGGCATCGCTCAGGCGCTGTTGGGTGACCCACGCTTGGTAATCGTCGACGAACCCACCGCCGGCCTCGATCCGGAGGAACGCAACCGCTTCCTCAACCTGCTGGCGGCGATTGGCGAGAACGTGGCGGTGATCCTGTCCACCCACATCGTCGAGGACGTGACCGACCTGTGCCCGACGATGGCGATCATGAACAAGGGCCAGGTACTGCTGACCGGGCGACCGGCCGATGCCATCGATGCCCTGCAGCAGCAGGTCTGGCGCAAGCAGGTCGATCCTTCGGAACTGGCCGACCATGAAGCACGCTACGTGGTGCTCTCGACCCGCCTGGTCGGGGGCCGCCCAGTGATCCACGTGCACAGCGCCAACGACCCCGGCGATGGCTTCGCGGCCGTGGCTCCCGACCTTGAGGACGTGTACTTCCAGCGCCTGCGCCTGCAGGCCCGTGCCCGCGCGGCAGCCTGAGCGGAGCACACCATGATCCTCGATTTCTTCCGTTTCGAGCTGCGCGAGCAGCTGCGCTCCCCGCTGCTGTGGCTGCTGGCCGGGCTGTTCGCCCTGCTCGCCTTCGCCGCCGCCTCCAGCGATGCGGTGCAGATCGGTGGCGGTAGCGGCAACGTGCACAGCAACGCGCCCACCGTGATCGCGCAGATGCTGGGCATCTTCACCCTGCTCGGCATGCTGGTCACTGCACTGTTCGTCAGCAATGCGCTGCTGCGTGACTTCGAACTGGGCACCGCCGAACTGATCTTCGCCAGCCCGGTGAAACGCCGCGACTACCTGGCGGGGCGCATCGCCGCTGCCCTCGCCGCCGGGCTGCTGGTTTACGTGGTGATCGCGTTCGGGCTGTGGCTGGCACCGTTCATGCCGTGGGTCGATCCCGAGCGCATGGGCCCGATCAGCTGGCAGGGCTATGCGTGGACGTTCGCGGTCATCGTCATTCCGAACCTGTTGTTCACCACCGCACTGCTGTCGCTGCTGGCGGCACTGACCCGCTCGATCCTGTGGGTCTACATCGGCCTGGTGGCCTACCTGGTGCTGTACGGTGCCAGCGCGGCCCTGCTGCGTGACATCGACAATACGTGGATCGCGGTGCTGAGCGAACCGCTGGGCATGCGCGCCCTCGGCCGCACGATCCGCTACTGGTCCACCGCCGAACGCAACAACGGGATTCCCGAGCTGGCCGGTTACCTGCTGGCCAACCGTGCTCTGTGGTTGGGTGTGGCTGCCGCGCTGTTCGCCGCCACCTTCGCGCTGTTCCGTACCGAACGCAGCGGCAGTGGTCGTCGGCGCTGGGGCCGCAGGCAGGCGCAACCGGTTGCCGATGCCGCCAGTGTCCGCCCCACCCGCGCAGCACTGCCGCGCGTGGTGCCGGCGTTCACCGCCACCACGGCGTGGCGGCAGTTCCTGCGCCAGGTGCGCTTCGATACACGCGGCGTGCTGCGCAGCGTGCCGTTCATCGTGCTGCTGGTGCTGGGCCTGGCCAACTTCCTGCCCAGCGCGCTGTTCCGGCAGACCCTGTACGGCACCTCGATCTGGCCGGTCACCTCGCAGATGATCATGGCCCTGCAGGGCGCCTTCAGCTGGCTGCTGGTGATCATCGTGCTGTTCTTCGCCGGTGAACTGGTCTGGAAGGAACGCAGCGCGCGTATCAACGAAGTGACCGATGCCATGCCGGTGCCGAACTGGGTGCCACTGCTGGCCAAGTTCACTGCGCTGCTGGCGGTGATCGTCTGCTTCCAGGCCGCCGGTGCGCTGGCCGCGATGGGCGTGCAGCTGGCCAAGGGCTACACCCATCTGGAGCCGCTGCTGTACCTGCGCAGCCTGGCGCTGGATTCGGTGGTCTACATCCTGATGGGGGGCCTGGCGCTGGTGCTGCAGGTACTCACCAACAACAAGTTCGTCGGTTACGCGCTGCTGATCGTGGTGATGATCGGCCAGGGCGTGCTCGGCCTGCTCGACTACACGCAGCACCTGTACAACTTCGGCAGCTGGCCCAACGCGCCCTATTCGGACATGAACGGCTACGGCCACTTCCTGCCGGGGCAGCTGGCCTTCCAGGGCTACTGGGCGCTGTTCCTGCTGACGCTGATGTGTCTGGCGTCAGCCTTCTGGGTACGCGGTGTCAGCCAGGGCCTGCGCCAGCGCCTGGCGCTGGCTGGCCGTCGCCTGCGCGGCCCTACCGGCGCCTTTGCGGCGCTGGCAGCAGTGGCGTTCGTCGGCGTGGGCGGCTGGCTGTACTGGAGCACCAACATCCGCAACGAGTTCATCCCGCCCGACCAGCAGCTGGACCTGCAGGCCCGCTACGAGCGCGAGCTGTCGAAGTACCGCAACCTGCCGCAGCCGCGCATTGTCGCCGTGGACAACCGCGTGGACCTGTTCCCGGAATCGCAGTCAATGGTGATCGATGCGAACTGGACCATCCGCAACCTGCACGCGCAGCCCATCCAGGACCTGCATGTCTCAATGGGCGACGACAAGCAGCTGCTGGCCGCCGACCTCGGCGGGCAGAAGTTGACCTTCCACGACAAGGATCTCGGCTACCGCATCTACCGGCTGGACAGGCCGCTGCAACCCGGTGAAACCCGCAGCGTGCATTTCCGGGTGGTGCAGAAGCCCAACGGCATCACCGCTGGCCAGGCACCGAGCAACATCGTCGACAACGGCACCTTCTTCAACAGCCGCGTACTGCCGTCCTTCGGCTATAACGAGGGCGCCGAGATCAGCGACCGCAACGAACGCCGCAAGCGCGATCTCGGTGAACCGCGGCGCATGCCCAGGCTGGAAGACGAGGCAGCGCGGGCCAACACCTATATCTCCAATGATGCCGACTGGCTCGATTTCCGCACCACGGTGTGCACCGCGCCGGACCAGGTCGCGCTGGCGCCGGGCTACCTGCGGCACGAGACCACGGTGAATGGCCGGCGCTGCTTCAGCTATGCCATGGACCGGCCCATGCTGAACTTCTACGCGTATCTGTCGGCACGCTGGGAGGTGCGCAAGGCGAAGTACAAGGACATCCCGATCGAGGTCTACTTCGACCCGGCGCACGGCTACAACGTGGACCGGATGATCGAGGCGGTGCAGAAATCACTGGCCTACTACGAGGCGAACTTCACGCCGTACCAGCACCGCCAGGTACGCATCATCGAGTTCCCGGGCTATGCCCGCTTCGCGCAGTCGTTCGCCAACACCATCCCCTACTCCGAGGCCATCGGTTTCATCGCTGACCTGCGTGACCCGGACAAGGTGGACTACGTGTTCTACGTGACCGCGCACGAGATCGCACACCAGTGGTGGGCGCACCAGGTGATTGGTGCCAACGTGCAGGGCGCAACGGTGCTGTCCGAATCGTTGTCGCAGTACTCGGCGCTGATGGTGATGGAGCAGGAGTACGGCCGCCAGCATATGCGCCAGTTCCTCAAGCGCGAGCTGGACGGTTACCTGTCCGGCCGCGGCGGCGAGGCCATCGAGGAACAGCCGCTGGAGCGCGTGGAGAACCAGCAGTACATCCACTACCAGAAGGGTTCGCTGGTGTTCTATCGGCTGCGCGAGGAAATCGGCGAGCAGGCCCTGAACCGGGCGTTGAAGCGCTTCCTGCAGGACAAGGGCTACCAGCAGCCGCCGTACACCACCTCACGCGAGCTGCTGGGCTACATCCGCGCCGAGACCCCGGCTGACCGCCAGCAGCTGGTCACCGATCTGTTCGAGAAGATCAGCTTCTACGACAACCGGGTGATGGCCGCCAGCGCCCGCAAGCGCGATGACGGGCGCTACGACGTGACCCTGGACCTGCACGCCGCCAAGCAGTACGCCGATGGCAAGGGCAAGGAGAGCGACGCGAAGATGGATGACTGGGTCGAGATCGGCGTGTTCGCCAACGGCCCGTCGGGCAAGGAGCGCGACCAGAAGGTGCTGTACCTGCAGCGCCACCACATCACCAGCGCCGAGCCGAAGATCACGGTGACGGTGGACGAGAAGCCGGATGAAGCGGGCTTCGATCCCTACAACAAGCTGATCGACCGGGTGAGCGATGACAACCGGCGCAAGGTGACGATGTGAGGGAGGGGGCGCCGGCCTGTGCGCCGGCGCTCCACGCAACGCGTGCGGGCTTGGCTCGGCCTTGCTGTGGTGCCGAGCCCTGCTCGGCACCTTGTCCAGGACAGCCGGCGAAGGTTCAGCGCACCGGGGACTTCGGCCCCAGCAACGCCAACAGCACATAGACCACGATCGAGGCGACCGTACCTAGCGCTGCCGGTACCCCGAACGCCCAGCCCGAGCGCCCCTGCTGGCGCGCCCACTGGGCCAGATGCCAAGCCGCGCCCAGGTTGATCAGCCAGGCGATGACAAACACCGGCCACTGCACCATGCCTACCGCGCGCAGCAGGGGCATGGCCACCAGCGCCGCAACGATGGCCACGATCAGGAAGATCAGGGCCGAGCGGGAATGGCGTACCGTGGATGCGCTCATGCGGCCAACCTGCGCACCATCACCAGCACGCGATAGCTGCGGTTGTCGGCTTCCTGCACCGGCTTCCAGCCCAGCCGCGCATACAGACCACCATCCAGGGCCTCGGTCTGCAGGTACAGGTCGGAAACGCCCATCCGCGCGGCCTGTGCCGCAGCCTGTTCGACCAGACCACTGGCCAATCCGCGGCCGCGATGGCTGTCGGCCACGAATACGCTGCCCAACCAGTACTCGTACTGTGGAAAGGCCTGCATCTCGCGGCGCTTGAGCTGGACTGCACCGACCACCTGCCCATCTTCGAAAGCGGCGATCAGGTGCGGGAAACCTTCAGCATCCTGCGGCGGGTCGAGCCGTTGCAGTTCCTGTTCCAGCGTCAGGCCGGCGTCCCGGCCCCATTGCGCGTGGTACCACTGCGCCAATTGCTGTCGTTCCGCTGCGTCTGCAGGCAATACCCTGAACTCCATGACCAGGCCTCGATCCCGATGTCGCCCAAGGGGATCACGGACGGCGTTCGAAGGGAAGCCTTCTGTAGCGTCGAGCCTTGCACGACTGAGCGGGCATTGCGCGAACGGCAGCCGAGCATGGGCTCGGCTGTACAGGACAATCAGCCCTGGGCGAAGTCCTTCAGGATCTCGCCGATGCCGCTGGGCGAGATCTCGAAGCCCAGCGGGGTGCCCGGATTGATCACCACGCCGTAGCCACCCGGCACGCGGCGCAGCACGTCCAGCATCAGCCAGCGGATCTGGTGTTCGGCCTGCTGGCTGTAGATGCCCACCCGCGATGGATCGGTGAACACGGCCACGTGCAGCGTGCCCTGCTTGTCGAACAGCAGCGGGTCGAAACCGCTGCCATCGGGGGTCACCAGGCTGCCGGTCTGCAGCACCACCTCGGAGGCGACGAAGGCTTCCATGAAGGCGCGGATCGGCACCGCCCCGTCCATCGCCGCCTTCAGCAGGGTTTCGATCGGGGTCTGCGGGACGAGGTCGGTCATGGCGGTACGGCAGGGCGTGAGGGGTGCCTATTGTGCCGGATGTGGTCCCCCCGGTAGTGCCGGCCGCTGGCCGGCACCTGAAGGGACCATGGATTCATGAGTTGCCGGCCAGCGACCGGCACTACCGCCCCAGGCGCTGGTCCCGCGCCTTCTGGTCGGCCATCGCCTTGTCCAGTTCGGCCTGCAGTGCCGGCTGCTGCACGGTGGCGTCCAGCACATAGACCTTTACCCCATGCGCCGGCACGTCAGTCTTCAGCTGCTGCTCGACCTTCACCGTGCCGCCATCCAGCGCATCACGCCACGTGCCAGCCTGCAGGTAGCGGTCCACCTCGAAGGTGCGCGCCGCATCACCCTTGTTCAGCAGCACCAGCGCGGTCTGCGTCACGTCACCGTGCTGCAGCACGCGGAAGAACACGGCCTCATCGCCCTGCAGCCGCTCGTTCACCTGCAAGCCACGCTGCAGTGCCGGGGTCGCTTCACGCAGTTTGGCGATACGCTGCAGCGGCGCGAAGATCGGGCTCTGCGGCGCAGCGTCCACACGCGGCTGGCCGAAGTAGGCACGGTTGCCTGCGTGCTCGGCGCGGCCACGCATGAAGCCGGTCTCCGAGCCGTAATAGACCACCGGAATGCCGCGCGCGGTGAACAGCCAGTTGTGCGCGTCGATGAAGCCATTGTCGCTGGCCTGCAGGCGCGGCATGTCGTGGTTGTCGTAGAAGCTCATCAGCTCGTACGGATTGGCATACGGGCCACCGCTCAGGTGAAGCGGCTCGGCCAGGGTCTCGAAGCCCTTGCCGGCGGTGCCGAAGGTCTGTTCCAGTGCGCCGCGCAGCGGGAAATCGAGCACGCTGACATTGGCATTGGCCGGCCAGGTGTGCTCGGCAATGGTCGTCGCGTTGTAGTCGAAGGCTTCGCCGAACATGAACATGCCCGGGTGCTCGGCGCGGATACGCTTGACGAATTCATGCCACCACGGGTGCGGCAGCCAGCCGATGGTATCGATGCGCAGCGCGTCCACGCCCTGCGCGGTCCACTGCAGGTAAGCGCCGACCAGGTAATCCATCACCGCCGGATTGTCCTGGTTGAAGTCGGACAGTTCGGCGAGGTTGCCGTCGAAGATCGAGCCGTCCTTGCTGTCGACCGGGCCGATGTTGTTGTAGAACGCGTGCAGCGGGTTGTGCTTCGGGTCCAGCTTCTGCGGTGGCAGGTTCTGGTGGTCGGCAATCAGCGTTCCGTCCTTGTCGAAGATCTGGCCAAACTGCGGCTGCCGTATCGGCATGGTCCAGGCCGGCGAACCGTGGTTGCCTACGATGTCCAACACCACCTTCAAGCCGGCACCGTGCAGGCCCCTGGTCAGTCCGGCGAAGTCCAGGTCCCTGCTGGGCAGGTGCTCATCGAGTCTGTAGAAGTTGATGCCCCAGTAGCCGTGGTAGCCGGTCTTGCCGCGGTCGGTCAGCGTGCTGGTGCAGCTGATCGGCTTGCTGCCGGTGAAAGCTTGGTCAGGGTTGTCGACGATCGGCGTGATCCACACCGCGCCGAAACCCAGGTTGCGGATGTACTGCGCATTGTCGAGCACGCCACGGAAGTCGCCGCCGAGGTAGCCGATGTTGCCGTCCACCTTGTCCGGGCATGGCACCGGGATGTCGAAGGTGCGGTGCGCGCCACCCTGGTCGCGATGATCGTTGGATGGATCACCGTTGACGAAGCGGTCAGTGACCACGAAGTACACCGCATCGCTGGCGAACGGTTCGGTGGTGCCGACGTAGTCCGGGCGCGGCGTGGCCACGGCCTGGCCGGCGAACAGGGCAAGGGAAACAGCAACAGCCAGGACACCACGCATCACACCACCTCCGGACGGGACGGAACCCGCAGCACGCACAGGCCGGCGACGAACAGGCTGCAGCCGCCCAGCACCAGCACATGCATCGGCTGGCCACCCAGCCATGCGCGCAGGGCAAAGCCGAGCGCACTGGCCGCCACCAGCTGCGGGATCACGATGAAGAAATTGAAGATGCCCATGTACACACCCATCTTCGACGCCGGCACGCTGTCGGACAGCAGTGCATACGGCAACGACAGGATCGATGCCCAGGCAAAACCCACACCCACCATCGACAGCAGCAGCCAGTGCGGGTCGCGGATGAACATCAGCGAGACCAGGCCGGCAGCGCCCAGCCACAGGTTGACCAGGTGGCTCCAGCGCAGGCCGATCGCACGCACCATCGGCGGAATCAGCACCGCCGCCAGCGCAGCGAAGCCGTTGTAGGCGCCAAACAGCACGCCCACCCAGTTGGCACCTTCGTTGTAGGCCGCCGACTGTGGATCGGTCGAACCGAAGTGGGTACCGGCCACCGCAGCAGTGGTGTAGATCCACATGGCGAAAAGCGCGAACCATGAGAAGAACTGCACCCACGCCAGGCGGCGCATGGTCACCGGCATCGCGCGCAGGTCGCCGACGATGGCGGCCAGCATATGCGTGGCCGGCAACGCGCGCGCGGCCGCCAGCAGCAGGCCGTAGCCGGCGCACAGGCCTGCCAGCACGTACAGCATCCTGTCGCCTTGCCGCCAGGTGATCAGCAGCGCCAACAGCACACCCAGCCCTAGCCACAGGGCCACCCGCGTCCATGGCGCCGGGCCGTTGATCACCGCTCCCGCATGATGCGCCGGCGGCTCGGCATCATCGAAGGCAGCCAGTTCTGCTGGTGAATATTCGCGGGTGCTGACCACCGTCCAGGTGATCGCCGCCAGCAGCACCGCCGCGCCGAAGTAGAACGCATAGCGCACGGTGTCCGGCACCTCACCGGCGGCGGCCGTATTGGCAACGCCGAAGTGGGCCAGGATGAACGGCAGGAAGCTGGCGACGATGGCGCCCACGCCGATGAAGAAGCTCTGCATCGCATAGCCGGCCGGACGCTGGCGTGGCGCCAGCTGGTCGCCGACGAAGGCTCGGAACGGCTCCATCGATACGTTGATCGAGGCATCGAGCACCCACAGCGTGCCGGCCGCGATCCACAGCGTCGGTGAATTCGGCATCACCAGCAGGGCCAGCGTGGTCAGCACCGCACCGATCATGAAGAACGGACGGCGCCGCCCCCAGCGCGTCCAGGTGCGATCGGACAGGTAACCGATCACCGGCTGCACCAGCAGGCCGGTCAGCGGCGCGGCGATCCACAGCCCCGGTACCGCGTCGATGTCCGCGCCCAGCGTCTCGAAAATGCGGCTGGCGTTGGCATTCTGCAGGGCGAAGCCGAACTGGATGCCGAGAAAACCGAAACACATGTTCCAGATCTGCCAGAACGACAGCTGGGGTTTGGCGGGGCGATTCATCGTGCGCCCTCTACAGCCACGGGCGCCACCGTCAGCGCCTGCACCTGCGCCTGGTTGAGCACGCCGTCGCGCCCGCCCTTGCCCCCGGTGTAGTGCGCGAAATGCTGCAGTGTGCTCATGTTGAAGCCCTCTTCAAGCGTGACCGTGCATCGGCCCTTCGGCACCGGGAACGTCGCCGAGGTCGAGTCCTGCACGGCCACGCTGTGCGGCAGGGTGACGGTGTGCCGCTGCAACGGCTGGCCCGGGCACTGCAGCACCAGCTGCTTCACCGCGGCGGTCACGCCCGTGTTGATCGGCCCATTCGCGTTGCTGTATTGCAGGCGCAGGCGCACCTGCCCCGCCTTGGCCGAGGTGAACTGCCAGCGCTCGGCACCCTTCAATCGCTGCTGCGGACCGACGCAGACCATCGGACTGTGCAGCGATTCCAATGCGCCGTCGCGCCGGGTCAGGCTCAGACAATGCTGCAGGCCATCGTCACCGATGCGTGCCAGGCCATTGCTGGCGGTGAGCGCCCGGCCGTCCTGCCACAGCACCTGGCCGGCAGCGACCTCGATGTTCCAGCCCCTGCCCTTGCGTCGCGCCTGCGGTGCGGCCGGCGTGGCCGGTGCGCGCGCATTGGCGTCGGCCGTCGTCGCCACGCTGCGCGGTGCCGCTGCGGTGGCCACCAGCTGCACGGTGGTGGTGGCACCACGCGTCTTTACCTGGCCCGCCACCAGCAGGCCATCACCCACCTGCTTCGGCCGCTCCAGCACATAGCGCTTGCCATCGGCCTCCAGGGAGATGCGGCGCTGCTTGCCGAACAGTTCGGGGACCAGCGCGGCTGGCAGCTTGGGCTGCACGCGGCCGTCAGCCTGTACGCCGAATACGCCTTCGAGCACCATCGACAGATACCCGGCCACCGACCACAGCTGGCGCTCCGAATTGACCACCGGCCCGCTGAGCGCGCCTTCATCGACATGCACGGCCTGGCTGACCAGCTCGTAATTCTCCATGTTGGAACCGGCCAGCGCGGCACCCTGCATCAGCGAGCGGATCTCGGCGGCGATGCGCGGCGCATCGTCCAGCTGCCGCGCCGCACGCAGCGAGTAGGCACTGACGAACGGCCAGATCGCCCGGTTGTGATAGATCGGCTGTTGTGCTTCCTGCGGCCAGACCACCGGGCTGCCGGCTGGCCCCATCGGATACGCCGCCAGCGCACGCCGCGTGCGCTCGGGCGGCAGCACCTGGGCGAGAATGCCCAGCGAGAGGCCGAGCAGATCGACCTTGGCGTACGGCACCGGGTGCGCCGCTTCGCCGATGTAGCTCATGTACTGGCCGATATCCTCGCGCCAGAAGCGCGCATCGATCTGCTGCGCCAATGCGTCGGCCCAGGCCTTGTAATCGGCCGCGCGGGCATCGCCGTGCTGCCCGGCCAGGCGTTCGGCCAGGCGCAGTGCCTGGTAGTGCAGCACGTTGGTGGACAGTGCATAGGAATCACCGATGAAGCGCACGTCCTCGCGGGTCCAGTCCGGATAGGTCTGCTCGCGCCAGTCCAGGAACGAAGTCTCGCCACGGTACAGGCCCATCTGCGCGTCGAACACCATTGCGCGGTCCTGCGCCAGCGTGCCCTGCAGCGCCTGCCAGACCTGGTCGGCAAATGCGCGATCCTCCAGCAGCTGGCGAGCCGCCAGGAACCACACCACGCGGTCGCTGCTGATCGGCCAGCTGCCACCGGAACCGGTGTCCTGCGCCACAAACAGGCCGGGCGTGTGCCCGTCGCGCGCCGCCGACAGTTTGAACTGCAGCGACTGCCGGGTGCGCTTCGGGTCCAGGCGTGCGAGCGCCAGATCGGCGGCAAAGCTGACATCGCGCGTCCACACATAGGGCCAGCGCGCGCCGGTCTGGAAGCACTCGCACGGCACCGGTCGGCCTTCGTCGAACGCGGGATCGCGAATCGCGTCCACGCGGTCCTGGTCCATCTCCTGCTGGGCCAGCGCGAACAGGGCATCGAACATCACGCTGCCGGTCTGGCTGCGCATCGGCATCGGCGCGATACGCACATCGCCCTTCGGCGCATGCAGCACGAAGCTGCCGTTGGCAGCGGCTTCGGCGCGCGCATGGCGGCCGTCGAATTGCAGGTCGGCCGCCTGCGCGGTCGTCCCCAGCGCTGCCCCCAGGGCAGCGGTCAGGCAAATGATCTTCAGCATCGAAGCGGCGGACCGGCTCGCGCCCGTCGGCCTCCCTCCCTCTCTGCACGCGTTGTAGGTCCGCACCGTCGTTGCCGGCGGGCGGGCGCGGCCCCTCCCTCAAGGTGCCCTGGCGCCATGGTAGACGCGGGGCTGTCGGCTGCGTCCAGTTGCATACGTATTCATGGCGTCGCGCGATAGCGCACCCGCCGCGCTGGCTTATGGTCCGGGTCTGCCAACGGCGCCTTGGGAGGGGAAATGCCGATGTCACTCACTGCTGTACGTACCGCGCTCGCGCATCTGTTCGGTCTGGCGCTGCTGGGAATAGCCACGCTGGCGCAGGCCGCGCCGCAGGTGGTCAGCGTCGACTCTCCGGGCAAGGTGTTGAATGTCAGCCTGGTGCTGGACGGCGGCACGGCCCGCTACCGGGTCGAGCGCCTGGGCGACACTGTTGTGGAGGATTCGAAGCTCGGCTTCACCCTGCGCGACGGTCGTCTGGACCGCGATTTCACCCTGCTGGGCCAGCAGCGGCGCAGCGTCGATGACACCTGGGAGCAGCCGTGGGGCGAGCGCCGGCTCACCCGCAACCATTTCAACGAGCTGACCGTCCAGCTGGCCGAAACCACCGGCAGCAAGCGCCGGCTGGATGTAGTGTTCCGCGTCTACGACGATGGCCTCGGCTTCCGCTACATATTCCCCGAGCAGCCGAATCTGCGCGAGGCGATCATCGATGACGAGCTGACCGAGTTCGCCATCGCACAGGACTCCACCGCCTGGTGGATCCCCGCCGGCGAGCCGATCCACTACGAGTACCTGTACCAGCGCACCCCGCTGCGCGAAGTACCACTGGTGCATACGCCGATGACCCTGCGCAGCCGCGATGGCCTGCATGTGGCCATTCACGAGGCCGCGCTGGTGGACTACGCCGGCATGTGGCTGCGCCGCAGCGAGGGGCAGCGCCTGCGCGCGCAGCTGTCGCCCTCGGCCGAAGGCTGGAAGGTGCGCCGCACCCTGCCCTTCGCCACGCCGTGGCGCACGCTGCAGATCGCCGACCGTGCCGGCGGCCTGGTCGAATCGGACCTGATCCTCAACCTCAACGAACCCAATGCGCTGGGCGATGTGAGCTGGGTGAAACCGGCCAAATACCTGGGCGTGTGGTGGTCGATGCACCTGGACAACGAGAGCTGGGCGACCGGGCCGAAGCACGCGGCCACCACCGCCAAGACGAAGAAGGTGATCGATTTCGCCGCTGCACACGGCTTCCGCGGCGTGCTGGTGGAAGGCTGGAATCCGGGCTGGGACGGCAACTGGGTCGGCAATGGCTACGACTTCGATTTCACCCGTGCCACGCCCGATTTCGACATCGAAGCGCTGTCGGCGTATGGCCTGAACAAGGGCGTGCACCTGATCGGTCACCATGAAACCGGCTGCGCCATCGAACATTACGAGGCCCAGCTGGGCGCCGCGCTGGACCTCTACGCACGACTGGGCGTGGACCAGTTCAAGACCGGCTACGTCTGCGACGACGGCCAGGTCGACCGCCGCAATCCCACGGGGGGCCCACTGTGGCGCGAGTGGCATGACGGGCAGTTCATGGCCCGCCACCATCTGAAGGTGGTGCAGGAAGCGGCGCGCCGCCATCTGTCGGTGAACCCGCATGAGCCGATCAAGGATACCGGCCTGCGCCGCACCTATCCCAACTGGATCTCGCGCGAAGGCGCACGCGGCATGGAGTACAACGCCTGGGGCCAGCCACCGAACCCGCCGGAGCACGAGGTCAACCTGGTGTTCACCCGCATGCTGGCCGGGCCGATGGATTACACCCCCGGCATCCTCAGCCTGAAGGGCCGCCACGGCCAGGCCATCCCCAGTACGTTGGCCCGCCAACTGGCGCTGTACGTGGTGCTGTACAGCCCGATCCAGATGGCCGCCGACCTGCCCGAACACTACCTGCAGCATCGCGAGGCGTTCCGTTTCATCGAGGACGTGGCGGTGGACTGGGAGCAGAGCCGCGTGCTCGATGGCGAAGTGGGTGACTACGTGACGATCGTGCGCCGCGACCGCAACAGCCGCGACTGGTTCCTCGGCAGCATCACCGACGAGCACGGCCGCGTGCTGCCGGTATCGCTGGGCTTCCTGGAATCGGGCGTACGCTACCGCGCCGAAATCTACCGCGATGGCGAGGGAGCGGATTTCCGCAGCAATCCATTCGCGTTCATGCGTGAAACCCGCGAAGTGACCAGCGCCGATGCACTGACGCTGGTGCTGGCACCAGGCGGTGGCCAGGCCATTCGCTTCACGCCGCTGTGAATGCCCGGGTAGTGCCGGCCGCTGGCCGGCAATCGCGTTCACCGGGTTGCCGGCCAGCGGCCGGCACTACCCGGTGAACGCGATTGCCGGCCAGCGGCCCGCACTACCGCAAGCAGCACCTGAAAGCGATTACATCCCTGCAGACGCCATTGAATACGTATGCAGGGTGATTCCCGCGAAGAACGCGCTGCCTACCATAGCGGCGACGACAGCGGCCACCGCGTCGCACGTTCACGGCCCCGCCGGAACGCTCACAAATCGATCTGCAACATTGCCTGGGAGGGGAAAATGTTGAACCACAAGCGCAGCGCGCTCAGCATCGCGCTGGCCGTTGTCCTGGCGCCGACGCTGGCGTCGGCACAGTCCACGCAGAGCACCACCACGCCGGCCGGCACCGCCGCCACCAACCTCGATACGGTGCAGGTCACCGGCATCCGCCGCGGCATCGAGAGCGCGATCGCGGTCAAGCAGGACGCCACCTCGGTGGTCGAAGCGATCTCCGCCGAAGACATCGGCAAGCTGCCCGACGTCAGCATCGCCGAGTCCATTTCGCGCCTGCCCGGCCTGGCCGCCCAGCGCGTTGCCGGCCGTGCGCAGGTGATCAGCGTGCGCGGCCTGTCGCCGGACTTCGCCACCACCCTGCTCAATGGCCGCGAAGTGGTCAGCACTGGCGACAACCGTGGCGTCGAGTTCGACCAGTATCCGTCCGAACTGGTCAACGGCGTGACCGTGTACAAGACCCCGGACGCGGCGCTGGTCGGACAGGGCCTGTCGGGCACCATCGACATGCAGACCGCTCGCCCGCTCAGCTTCGGCGAGCGCGTGATCGCGGTCAGTGGCCGCTACCAGAAGAGCTCGCTGGGCCGCGCCGCCAACACCGATCCGTACGGCAACCGCTTCAGCGCCAGCTACATCGACCAGTTCCTGGACAAGACCCTGGGCATCGCCATCGGCTATGCGCACAGCGACATGCCGATCCAGGAGAACCAGGTCGGCCTGTACGAACCGTGGACCACCGAGCACACCGACAAGGGCGACCGTCCGGGCGTGGGTGCCGGCACCTACTTCTCCGATGGCATCAAGGCGCTGCGCCGCACCGGCAACAACAAGCGCGACGGCGTGATGGCCACGATCCAGTTCCGGCCGAACAACAGCTGGACCAGCACCTTCGATGCATTCCACACCGAAGCCGAGCAGATCGACACCGCCAACCAGTTCGAGCTGAACCTCAGCAACTACAACGGCAACTACACCCCGGGCCTGCTGGTCAGCAACCCGCAGGTCAACGCCAATGGCTCGTTCACCGGTGGCACTGCCAGTGGCGTGTATCCGCTGGTTCGCGGCATGTACAACAAGCGCAAGGACAAGATCGATGCGTTCGGCTGGAACAACGAGTTCAACTTCAGTGGCGTCAAGCTGGTCGCCGACCTGAACTACTCCAAGGCCACGCGCGACGAGCTGAACCTGGAAAACAACCTGCAGCTGACCCCGATGCCGCAACTGGATACGGTCGGCGTGACGATCCGCCAGGACGGGTTCTCGCAGATCAGCCCACAGCTGAACTATTCCAACCCCGACGCCCTGTTCCTGACCAACACCATCTACGGTTCCGGCTACGGCAAGGTGCCGAAGGTGGAAGACCGCCTGAAGGGTGGCAAGCTGGCCGCCACCATTGCCCTGCCCGATGCCCTCGCGTCGTGGGCGCCGGACATCGACATCGGCGTGAACTACGCCGACCGCCGCAAGGTGAAGACCCAGTCCGAAGGCAACATCCTGCTGGGTGCGCAGGGCGACGCCAACATCGCCTCGGACCTGCAGTACCGCCCGGTCAACCTGGGCTTCGCCGGCCTCGGCACCATCCCGGCCTGGAACGTGCCCGCTGCGGTGGGCCGCTACATGACCTTCAACCCGGTCGACAACCTGGACTACCTGATTCCCAAGTCGTGGACGGTACAGGAGAAGATCACCACCGCCTGGGCGCGCCTGAACATCAACGCCGACATCGGTGAAGTCGGCGTACGCGGCAACATCGGCGTGCAGATGCAGCACACCGACCAGAGTTCGGATTCGCGCTACTGGGACAGCTCGCAGTCGGCCGGCAACAACGTGCAGCCGTACTCGAACGGCCGCACCTACAACGATTGGCTGCCGAGCCTGAACCTGGCCTTCCTGTTCCCGCACCAGCAGACGCTGCGCTTCGCCGCTGCAAAGCAGGTCGCACGCCCGCGTGTGGACCAGATGCGCGCCGGCCTGGAGTTCGGCGTGGACACCGGCACCGGCCGCCCCGGCGGCAGCGGCGGCAATCCGCTGCTGGACCCGTGGCGTGCCACCGCGCTGGACCTGTCCTACGAGAAGTACTTCGGCGAGAAGGCCTACGTGGCTGCCGCGATCTTCTACAAGGACCTGAAGAGCTACGTCTACACCCAGTCGGTCGACAACTACGACTTCACCGCGCTGCTGGGCAGCTACGTGCCGCCGCCGGGCATGACGGCACCGGTGCTGACCACCGGCACCTTCTCCGCCCCGCAGAACGGCAAGGGCGGCACGCTGAAGGGCCTGGAACTGACCGCATCGTTCCCGCTGGAGATGCTGACCGACAGCCTGCGTGGCTTCGGCGTGCAGGCCAGCGCGACCTTCAACAAGAGCGACATCACCATCCTGGACCCGGAGAGCGCCTCCAGCGTGGGCAGTGATCCGATCAGCCTGCCGGGCCTGTCCAAGCGCGTGTACAACTTCACCGCCTACTACGAGCGCAGCGGCTTCGAAGCACGCGTCAGCCAGCGCCGGCGTTCGGACTTCATCGGCGAGATCGGCAACTTCAACGGCAACCGCAGCCTGCGCTACGTTGTCGGCGAGAACGTGACCGATGCGCAGGTCAGCTACACCTTCAGCGACAGCAGTGCCCTGCGTGGCCTGACCCTGCTTCTGCAGGGCAGCAACCTGACCAACGAGCCGTACCGCACCTACGCCGGCAGCAAGGACCGCCCGCTGGAGTACATCGAGTGGGGCCGCACCTACATGCTGGGCGTGAACTACAAGTTCTGATCACGGCCGGGTCGTGCCGGCCGCTGGCTGGCACCCCGAACCCGGTAGCGTCGGCCGCTGGCCGGCAACACAAAGGGAGCAGGACCGGAAACCCGCTGCGCAGGCAGCGGGTTTTCTTCTGCGCGAATGCCGGCAGCGGATCGGCAAGGCCCATGCAGCGACGCTCCAACCCGTAGATCCACGCCATGCGTGGATGCCGTTCTCTGGAACTCCACCCACAAAAAAGGGACGGGGCGCTTCGGCCCCGTCCCCGCAAGTACCGCCACCGGAGAAAACGGTCAGCTGCGTCGGGCGCAATACACCGCGCGCGGCGGCAGCTGGAGTTCGTTGCCCTGCACCGTGCCCGCATCCGGGCCCGGTACCGCCACCTGCTGCCAGTTGCCCGGCGGCAGCGGATGGGTCACTGCCTCGGCCGACAGGTTGAAGGCCAGCAGGAGGGTTTCATCTGCAAGCATACGCTCGAACAGCAGCACTGGCTCGGCGCTTTCAAGGAATCTGATGCTGCCATGCAGAAGCGCCGGCTGGGTATGCCGCCAGGCCAGGAACGCCCGGAACGCCGCCAGCACCGAGTGCGGGTCGCGTTCCTGCACAGCCACCGCCGCCGCCCGGTGCTCGGCCGGAATCGGCAGCCAGGGCTGGCCGCTGGTGAAACCTGCTAACGGCGCATCGGTCCACGGCAGCGGGGTGCGGCAGCCATCACGGCCCTTGAAGTTCGGCCAGAAGGTGATGCCGTAGGGGTCCTGCAGGGCCTCGAATGGCACCTCGGCCTCGGCCAGGCCGAGCTCCTCGCCCTGGTACAGGCAGACCGAACCGCGCAGCGAGCACAGCATCGCCACCAGCATCCGCGCCAGGCGCGGGTCAGCCGGGTGGCCGCCCCAGCGGCTGACCGCCCGCTCCACGTCGTGATTGGAAACCGCCCAGCACGGCCAGCCTTCGGTCATCGCCGCTTCCAGCCGCGAGACCGTGTCGCGGATGTAGGCCGCGCTGTAGTCATCCACCAGCAGCTCGAAGCTGTAGCCCATGTGCAGGCGGCCTTCGCGGGTGTACTCGGCGGTGGTCGCCAGCGAGTCCTCCGAGGAGATCTCGCCCAGGCTGACCGCGCCCGGATACTGATCCAGCAGCGCGCGCAGGCGCTCCAGGAACGGCAGGTTCTCCGGCTGGGTGTTGTTGTAGTAGTGGTACTGGTAGGCGTACGGGTTGTCCGGGCTGAAGCCGCGCCCCACCCGCTTCTCCGCCGGCTTGGGCGGGTTGTCACGCAGCTGCGCGTCGTGGAAGCAGAAGTTGATCGCATCCAGGCGGAAGCCATCCACGCCGCGATCGAGCCAGAAACGTACATTGTCCAGGGTGGCCTGCTGCACGTCCGGGTGGTGGAAGTTCAGGTCCGGCTGGTCGACCAGGAAGTTGTGCAGGTAGTACTGCTCGCGGCGCGGCTCCCATTGCCAGGCACAGCCGCCGAACAGTGACAGCCAGTTGTTGGGCGGGGTGCCGTCCTCGCGCGGGTCGGCCCAGACGTACCAGTCCGCCTTCGGATTGCTGCGGTCCTGGCGGCTCTCGCGGAACCAGGCATGCTCGATCGAGGTATGGCTCAGCACCTGGTCGATCATCACCTTCAGGCCCAGGCCGTGGGCCTTGGCCAGCAGGCGGTCGAAGTCGTCCAGGCTGCCGAACAGCGGGTCGACGTCGCGGTAGTCGGCGATGTCGTAGCCGAAGTCGGCCATGGGGGACTTGAAGAACGGCGAGATCCAGATCGCATCCACGCCCAGCGCGGCAATGTGGTCCAGGCGCTCGATGATGCCCGGCAGGTCGCCCACCCCATCGCCGTTGGCATCGAGGAAACTGCGCGGGTAGATCTGGTAGATGACGGCTCCGCGCCACCATGGATAGTGCGACATCGACAGCCCCCCTCCGGGCATGCGGGACCCGCCGGCAGCGGGCCGAAATCCTGATCCGGCAAGCTTAGCGGTGGCCTCGCGGGCATGGCGCAACCTGCATACGTATTCACGCGAAGGGCCGCGCAGGCCGGGCTGGAATTGCCGCTCGGGCCGGTTTGCGCCCGAATTCACGGCCAGCGCCTATAATCGATGGTGAGCCTGAAAGCCTGATCGCATGACCATCACCGAAGACACCCGTCCCGCCCTGGGCCTGCCCCAGATCCAGTCGCTTGCCGCGGCCGACATGGCCGCCGTCGACGCCCTGATCCGGCGCCGGCTGTCCTCGGACGTCGTGCTGATCAACCAGATCGCCGACCACATCATTTCCGCCGGCGGCAAGCGCCTGCGCCCGATGCTGGTGATGCTGGCCGGCCACGCGGTCGGCCAGGCCGGCCCGGAGCACCACCAGCTGGCGGCGATCATCGAGTTCATCCACACCTCTACCCTGCTGCACGACGACGTGGTGGACGAGTCCAGCCTGCGGCGTGGCCGCAGCACCGCCAACGCGCTGTGGGGCAACGCGCCCAGCGTGCTGGTGGGCGACTTCCTGTACTCGCGCAGTTTCCAGCTGATGGTCGAGCTGGAGCGCATGCCGGTGATGCAGATCCTGGCCGATGCCACCAACCGCATCGCCGAGGGTGAAGTGCTGCAGCTGCTGCACGTGCACAACCCGGATACCGACGAAGCCGCCTACCTGCGCGTGATCGAGCGCAAGACCGCAGTGCTGTTCGCCGCCGGCACCCGCCTGGGCGCGCTGGCCAGCGGCGTGGATGAAGCCACCCAGCAGGCCCTGTTCGACTACGGCATGCACCTGGGCTACGCATTCCAGATCGCCGACGACGTGCTGGACTACTCGGCCAACGCCGAGGAGCTGGGCAAGAACCTGGGCGACGACCTCGCCGAGGGCAAGGCCACGCTGCCGCTGATCCACGCGATGGCCCACTCCGATGACGCCACCCGCGAGCGCCTGCGCACCATCGTGCAGGACGGCGACGCCTCGGCAATGCCGGAAGTGCTGGCCGCGATCCGCGCCACCGGCGGCCTGGAGTACAGCCGCCGCCGTGCCGAGGAATATGCCGAAGCCGCCGAGCGTGCGCTCGATGGCCTGGGCGACAATGATGCCGTGGCGGCCCTGCGCGGCCTGGCCCGCTACGCGGTGCAGCGCTCGCATTGATGGGTTGAGGTGTGCCGACCAACGGTCGGCACCCACCCACCGGCATTCCGGTGGGTGCCGGCCGCTGGCCGGCAACCTCATGATGCTGCGGGTGTCACGGGAATGCCGGCCAGCGGCCGGCACTACCACTGCACGGCTCAACGCTTCTCGAACCGTTCCTCGAAGAACTCATCCAGCGCCTTCAACGCGCGCTTGGCCGCCCGTTCGTTGTACTGGCAGCCCGGCGGGCTGTTGGCATCGCGCTCGGCGAAACAGTGCACCGCGCCGCTGTAGTTGGTGAACTCCCAGTCGACCTTGGCCGCGTCCATTTCCTTCTGGAAACCGGCGATGTCCTCGGCGGTCACGCTCTTGTCGTCGGCGCCATTGAGCACCAGCACCGAAGGATGGCTGCCACCGGCCTGCGCCGGCAGTGGCGAGCCCAACCCACCGTGCAGGCTGACCACAGCGGCCAGCGGCGCACCGGCGCGGGCCAGCTCCAGCACCGTGGTGCCACCGAAACAGAAACCGACCGCACCGATCCGGCTGGCATCCAGCGGCACCTTGCCGGCCTGCGCCTTGAGCACGTTCACCGCTTCCAGTGCACGCGCACGAAGCAGCGGCCGGTCATTGCGCAGCTTGCTGGCCACCGGCCCCGCCTCCGCATCACTCTTCGGCCGCACGTCCTTGCCATAGACATCGGCCACCAGCACCACGTAGTCATCACCGGCCAGCTGCTTGGCCTTCTCGATGGCCGACTCGTTCACACCCTTCCAGTTCGGCACCATCACCAGGCCGGGGCTCTTGTCGTGCCCACCATCGTCATAGACCAGCACGCCACTGAAGGTCGTGCCCTGGTGCTTCCACTCCACCGGCTGCGTCTTCATCGCCGCCCAGGCCGGCATCGCCGCCAGCCCCAGCATCATCGCCACACCGCATCGCCAACGATTCATGCGCCTGCTCCGCAAGAAAAAGGGGACGGAGGGGATTAAGCCGTATTCGCCCCTCCCGCGTCGCATTCTGCATTGGCGGCGTGACGCAGGTGTGGTTGGATACGACTTAATCCCCTCCGTCCCCTTTTTTCGCATGAATCTTGTTGATCGCTTTCTGTCTGGCCTGATCCCGCGTTTGCCTGCCGAGGATGCCCCGCAGTGGGCACATGTCCAGGGCGCCAGCGCCGAGGACCTGCAGCGCCTGCGAGCGCAGTGGCCGCAGGTGCCGGACAGCCTGGTGGAACTCCTATCGCGCGTGGATGGCACCCACTACCGGGAGTACCCCGGCGGCAGGGTCTGCGTACTGATGCTGGGCTCGGACGTGGAGGACGGTGGCTACCCGTACTACCTGCGCTCGGTCGCGCAGATCTTCGAGGACCAGCAGCAGTGGGACGACAGCATCCGTTCCATCTACGAAGAGTGGCTGGATGAGGAGCCGGAGATCCTGGGTGAAGGCATCGACGGTGATCTGCCGATGAGCAGGCGCCTGTGCTTCTCGCACTGCATGAACAACGGCGGCACCTCGATGCTGTACCTGGATTTCGATCCGGCACCGGGTGGTACGGTCGGCCAGGTGGTGCGCTACCTGCACGATCCGGACAGCTATGCAGTCATTGCGCCAAGCTTCGATGCGTACCTGCAGCAGCTGATCGATGGCGATTACGCGTTCATCGACGAAGACGAATGAAGGCAGCCGAGCATGGGCGTGGCTCTACAGTAGAGCCACGCCATGCGTGGATGAATTTCCCCGCAGGTTGCCGGCCAGCGGCCGGCACTGCCCGCGTTCGATCCAGTGCAACGTGCCCGGCTCGAATGCCAGCAGATCCGACGCCGCCAGATGCGCGCGCGACCAGCGCCGTTCCGGCGGCTTCGGCTGCCGGGCACCCACCGAACCGTCATAGTCGCGCACCAGCAGGCCGATGCGCGCGGCCCCAGCCTGCAACAGCGCGTCGATACGCTGCAACCACTGGCCGGCATCGTCCAGGGCTTCATCGCGGCGTGCCTGCTGATCCTGTTCATGCCGCGCCAACTGCGCCGCCAACGCGCGCGCGATCTTCGCTTCGCTCCAGCCCTTCCTGCGCCAGCGTTCGGCATCGCCGTTCCACTCACGAACCGCCTGCGCCGAGGCCAGCGACGTGCCGCAATCGCAGTGCGCGGCACTCAGCCACGGCTGCCAATCCGGGCCCACCACTGACTGCAGGCTGGGCGAATCCTGCGCAAACAGGCGCCGGCCACTGCGCTGCATGATCGCGGCGGCTTCAACGTGCGATAAGGATGCGGGCAGGAACAGGGTAATGAAGGTGCACATGCGGCTATCCGGGTCCGTCCGGGGATGCGCCCCATGGTAACTCGCCGGGGTCAGAGCCCTTTCCTGAGGAAAGGGATCCGACCCCGATCCGGCGGATCAGGCGATGCCCAACCCCGGAATCGCGCTGATGCTGTCCGGATCGAACCCCGCCAGTTCGGCGAAATGGCGTCCGCGCGCCACGTAATCGCGGTAGGCCCCGAAGCTCGGCGCACCCGGCGACAGCAGCACCACCCCGCCCTGTGCGCCCAGCGCCGTGCGCGCCAACGCCATCGCCTCGGCGAGATCGCCCGCAGCGTGCAGGCCAAAGCGGCCGGCATCGGCCAGCGGCTGCAGCATCGCGTGGATGCGCGGGCCGTTGCTGCCCATGGTCACGATCTCCACCGGCGGCACATCGTGCGCCATGTGCTGCATGAAGTCGGTCCAATCCAGGCCACGGTCGTGCCCGCCCACCAGCAGCGCGATGCGCTGCCCAGCAAAGCACTCCAGCGCGGCCAGGCTGGCATGCGGCGTGGTGCTGATCGAATCATTGACGTAGGTCAGGCCATCGGCCACGCCGATGCGCTGCAGGCGGTTCGGCAGCGGGCGGAAATCCTGCACTGACGGTGCCAGCGCCACGGCATCCAGGCCCAGCGCTTCCAGTGCAGCCAGCACCGCGCACAGATTGCCGCGGTTGTGGCGTCCCGGCAGCGGCGTGTTGCGGGTATCGAACACCGCCTGTTCGCCGCGATGCACGATGTCGCCCCGCATATGCCAGCCCTGCGGCTGGTTGAACCAGACCACCTCACTATCGGGCAGCGACAGTGCCGCCAGGTGCGGATCGGCCGCATTGAGCACGGCAATGCGCGGCGCGGCTTCCGTCACCAGCCGCAGCTTGTCTTCGATGTAACGCCGTTCGCTGCCGTGCCAGTCCAGGTGTTCCGGGAACAGGTTCAGCACCACTGCCACCTGCGGGTGGGCGCCACTGCGCGCCACTTCACCGGTCTGGTAGCTGGACAGCTCGACGGCCCAGTACTCGGGCGCCGGCTGCGGGTCCAGCACCTCCAGCAGCGGCAGGCCGATGTTGCCGACCAGTCCGGTGCGGTGGCCGGCCGCGCGCAACAGGTGCGCGACCAGCGCGGTGGTGGTGCTCTTGCCCTTGGTGCCGGTCACGCACACGGTGTCGTGCACGATGCCATCGTCAGCCGCATGCTCGGCGAACCACAGCGCAGTGCCGCCGATGAAGGTGGTGCCCTGCGCTGCCGCCGCCAGCGCGATCGGCTGATAGGGACTGATGCCGGGCGATTTGATCACCACGTCGAACGCGGCCAGCGCTTCAGCGGAAGGCTCGCCACGCACGTCCAGGGCGCCCTGTGTTTCCACGCGTGCGGCCCCGACTTCGGCCGCCGGGCAGAACAGGCTCAGCGGCAGCGTGGGCAGGCGCTCACGAAGTACCGCAAACGCGGCGCGGCCCTCGCGGCCCCAGCCCCACAGCGCGACGCGCTTTCCTTCAAGCTTCGAAATCTTCACGCACCCGGTCCCACAGCGCAGCCGGAACGCGGTGCTCGCCCTGCAGCTGCAGCAGCGGCGCCAGTTCCAGTTCGGCGGCATCCAGCTGCGGCTGGATTTCATTGCAGAAGCGCTTCACCAACACGTCTTCCTTCCATTCCGGGCGCTGGGCCAGGGTCGCCATCGCCGCACGAGATTCGCGGCCTTCGCCCACGCACTCGAACGGCTTGTGGTCCTGGAACTCCAGCAGCGCGTCGAAGCCAGCGGCCTGCTCGGCATCGTCCAGCAGGTTGCGGCCGAAGATGCGCACCAGGCGCGTCTTGGGCATGAACGGAGCCAGCGCCAGGAACACGAAATGGCACTTCGGGCAGACGCCGCACCAGCGGTTCACCGGGCGCTCGCCAAGAATGTGGAAATTGCGGTTGCAGCTGGAGAAGTGCGCGTCGTAGAAATCGGTCTTGGCGAACTGGCGGGCCACCGCCAGCTCGGACAACGGGCGCAGCAGCGAGTAGTACTGCAGGTCCGCCGCAACGTGCGCCTGTACATGGCTGCCGAAGGCCTGTTCAAACACCCAGCCCTTGGACCACTGGTGGTTCACTTCGCCGGTGCCTGGAATCTGGCTGCCGTAGCTGGCCGAACGCTCGTTGGAGAACACCACCTGGTCCACGCCCTGCAGCAACGCGGCCAGCACCATGATTGCCGAGTTCACCGCAGTGACCGGGATGTGGCCGTTCCAGGCGCCCTGGCGGTTGAGCTCGAACAGTTCCGGCGCCAGCGCACGGCCCAGGTTCAGTGTCGGCAGGCCGGTGCGCTCGGCACAGGCGCGGATCAGCTGCGAGCCACCGATCCAGGTCACCGTTTCGTCCACGCCGGCACGGCGCAGCGCTTCGATGCTGACCAGCGAATCCTTGCCGCCGCCGATGGCCACCAGTGCGTGCGACTGCAGGCCCAGCGCCGGCGCCTGCACGGCCTCGCCCTGCACCGGCAACCGGAAGCGGCCGCGCAGGTTCAGGCCGTTACGGTAGGCGAATTCGCCCAGGCCATTGAGGTAAATGGTCTCCACCAGTGCGGCGGTATCGGCATCGATGCTGTAACTGTCGATGCTGACCGTATCCGGTACGCCGGCCTTGTAGTAGCTGACGCCGGCGATCAGGTGCAGCAGCTGCAGCGCACGCTGCACGGCAGCGGCGCGCGCCTCGTCCAGCACGAACGGGGCACCCGGCACGGTGATGGTCTCCACCATCTCCGGGCCGTCGTCGAAGGCGTAGACCAGCCGGGCCACGCCGGCATCCGCTGCGAAGTCGCAGCGGACGAAGCGGAAGCGGGAAACCTGGTGTTTGTCGAAAGCAGTCATGGTGTATCCGGTCAGGCACGGGCCCGCGCGAGGGCGCGGGGCGTGTCGGTGGGCGGGTGCAGGGCGCGGGCGGTGGTCATTCGATCACGTCTTCGCGCGGCAGCATCCGCTGGTTGTAGGTGTTGGCCATCACATAGCCGTAGGCACCGGCATCGGCGATCAGCATCACGTCGTCCGGCGCGGTCGACACCGGCAGCTTGCGGCGCTTGCCGAACACATCGCTGGATTCGCAGATCGGCCCGACCACATCGAACGCCGCTTCGGCATAACCGCCCTGGCGGCTGAGATTCTCGATGTCATGCCAGGCGTCGTACAGCGCCGGGCGCATCAGTGCGTTCATGCCGGCGTCCAGGCCGACACGGCGCACGCCGTCCTTTTCCACCACCTGGGTGGCATGGGTCAGCAGCACGCCCGATTCGGCCACCAGGTAGCGGCCCGGCTCGATCGCCAGGCGGAATGCCGGGTGCAGTGCCTTGACCTCGGCCAGGCCCTCGGCCCAGGCGTCCAGGTCGAAGGGTTCGTCTTCGTCGCTGTACGGAATCGGCAGGCCACCACCGATATCGATGGTCTGTACGCTGCCGATGCGGCGAGCGAAACCGGCCAGCTCATCGCACATCAGCCGCCAGTGCTGCGCGGTTTCCACGCCGCTGCCCAGGTGCGCATGCAGGCCCACCACGCGGCTGCCCAGTTCGGTGGCCGCGCGCACGAACTCGTCGACGCGAGCGATCGGCAGGCCGAACTTGGACTCCTTGCCACCGGTACGGACCTTGGCGTGGTGGCCCTCGCCCCGGCCCAGATCGACGCGCAGCCACAGCTCGCGGTTGCGGAACAGGTCCGGCCAGCGCTGCAGCGCTTCCACGTTGTCGACGGTCACGGTCACGCCCAGCGCGAACGCCGCCTCGTACTCGCTGCGCGGGCAGAAGCTGGGGGTGAACAGCACGCGCTTGGGCGACAGTTCCGGCAGGTGCTGGAACACATGCTTCAGCTCACCGTGCGACACGCACTCCAGGCCGAAGCCCTCCGCTTCCAGCAGTTGCAGGATGGCCGGGTGGCTGTTGGCCTTGATCGCGTAGTAACGCTGGTCGATCGGCTTGATCGCGGCCAGCGCACGGGCGCGGGCACGCACCGTCGGCAGGTGGTAGACGTAGCGCGGCGTACCAGCATCGGCCAGCTGCAGCAGGTGCGCACGCTGGCCACGCCACCACGGCGTGCCGCGCGGGCGCACGGTGCCGGCAATCTCGCGCCAGCGCGGGCCGAACACTTCGGACTCTTCCACCGGCATCGCGCCGCTGTCGATCAGCTCTGCGTGCAGGATCGGCAGCAGGCCATCGGCATCGGCCTCGTCGATGACGAAGGTCAGGTTCAGGTCGTTGGACGACTGCGAGATCATGTGTACGCGCTCGCGGCCGAAGGTCGCCCACACGTCCGACAGCTTGTGCAGCAGCGACCGCATGCCGCGGCCCACCAGGGTGATCGCCGCGCACGGCACGATCACCTTCACCTTGCAGATCTGCGACAGGTCGGCCGACAGCGCGGCCAGCACATCGGTGTTGACCAGGTTCTCGGACGGGTCCAGCGACACGGTGACGTTGGTCTCGGCCGAACCGATCAGGTCCACCGACAGGCCGTGCTTCTTGAACAGGTTGAACACATCGGCCAGGAAGCCGACCTGCTGCCACATGCCGATGCCTTCCATCGACACCAGCACGATGCCATTGCGGCGGCTGATCGCCTTCACGCCCGGCACCGGTGCGGCGCTGCCATCGATGCTGGTGCCCGGCAGTTCCGGGCGCTCGGTATCGAGGATGGCCATCGGCACGCCGGCATCGCGGCACGGCTTGATCGAGCGCGGGTGCAGCACCTTGGCGCCGGTGGTGGCGATTTCCTGCGCTTCGTAATAGTCCAGGCGGGTCAGCAGGCGTGCGTCGGGCACGTCCTTCGGATTGGCGCTGAACATGCCCGGCACATCGGTCCAGATCTCCACCCGGCTGGCGCCGAGCAGCGCACCGAAGTACGCCGCCGAGGTATCCGAGCCACCACGGCCGAGGATGGCGGTACCGCCATCGGCATGCCGCGCAATGAAGCCCTGGGTGATCAGCAGGCGGGTCGGCTGCGCGCGGAAGCGCTGCATCCACTCCGCGTCGGCGCGCCACTGGCAGTTCACCGACAGCCGCTGCGACCAGTCGCTCTGGTTCGGCTGCGGCGGCATCGCGTCCAGCCACTGGCGGGCGTCCATCCAGCCCATGTCCAGGCCCGAGGCGCGCAGATAGGCCGCGCCCAGGGTGGAGGACAGCAGCTCGCCCTGGCCCAGCACTTCGGCCTGCCAATCCAGCGGACGGGTAGCCGCCCGCGCATCGTCGAGCAGGCCCTGCAGCGCCGCCAGCCGTTCGGCCAACACCTCGCGGCCCAGGCCGAGTTCGGCCAGGAAGCCCTCATGGCGCTCGACAAGCGCTGCCACGCGATCACCGCTGTCCGGCGCGCCGTCGGCAATCGCGGTCAGTTCGTTGGTGACCCCGGACAGCGCCGATACCACCACCAGCACGCGCGATCCGGTCTCTTCCGCGCGTTTTTTCGCCAGCTTCCCGATCGTGTCCCAGCGGTGACGACGCGACACCGAAGTGCCGCCGAACTTCAGTACGATCCAACGATCGACAAGGGGGGAAGCTGACATGGATTGGCTATGTAGAATGTGGGGAAGCCGCCCTCGGGGGCGGAACCTTTGATTCTAAGCGCAATATCCCCGTAGATGGCCGTCCTCCGTTACCTGCAGCTCGACGTCTTCGCCCCCCGCCCCGGAACCGGCAATCCACTGGGCGCCATCCTGGACGCCGACGCGCTCTCCAGCAGCCAGATGCAGGCCCTGGCCGCCTGGCTGAACCTGTCCGAGACGGTGTTCTTCCTGCGCCCCACCGCGCCCGGCGCCGACTACCACATCCGCATCTTCACCCCGACCCGTGAGTTGGCCTTCGCCGGCCACCCCAGCGTCGGCGCCGCCTGGGCGGCGGTGACCTGCGGCCTGGTCCAACCGCGCGACGGCGCCCTGCTGCAGCAATGCGCGGCAGGGGTGCTGCCAGTACGGGTGAGCGGCCCGGCCGAGGCACTGGAGATCCAGCTGGCCAGCCCGCCGGCACGGCAACTGGACACGGAGGCAGACGGAGCGCCCGCCGCGCTGTTGGCGCTCGCTGCCGACGGGCAGGTGCCCGAACTCTGGGACAACGGCGCACGCTGGTGGCTGCTGCCACTGCGCGATGCCGCCGCCGTTCGCGAGCTGGCACCGGACATGGCCGCGCTGGCCGACTGGAGCCTCGCCACCGACGCTACAGGCCTGGCCGTCTTCGCCGATGTAGCCGGCACCGGCCACACCCGCGTGGTGCGTGCCTTCTGCCCCGCTGATGCGCCCGCCGTGCCCGAGGATCCCGTGACCGGCAGTGCCAATGCACTGATCGGCGCCTGGCTGCGGCAGCGCAATGCCCTGCCCGGCCGCGAGGGCCGCTACGTGGCCAGCCAGGGCCGCGAAGTCGGTCGCGATGGTCGCGTGCAGGTACAGGTCGATGCGCAGGGCACGGTGTGGATCGGCGGCCAGGTGCAGCCGGTCATCGACGGCCAGATCCGTTGGCTGTAAAGCCGAGCGTAGGCTCGGCGCTGCAGCGGCGCGTTAAGCTGCGCGCCACCCGATCCTGGAGTTTCGCCCCGATGACCACCCGCCGTTTCCTGCAGCTGGATGTGTTCTCCCCGCGCGCCGGCGCTGGCAACCCGCTGGCCGTGGTACTCGATGCCGAAGGCCTGGACGACGCCAGCATGCAGGCCATCGCACGCTGGACGCGCCTGCCCGAGACCACCTTCGTGTTCCCGCCCCAGGCCGCCGGTGCCAGCTACCGGCTGCGCATGTTCAGCCCGCAGAAGGAAGTGCCGTTCGCCGGCCACCCCAGCGTCGGCACGGCGCATGCAGTACTGCAGGCAGGCCTGGCCACACCGATCGATGGCGTGCTGGTGCAGGACGGCATTGCCGGCGCCCTGCCGCTGCGCGTCAGCGGTGAGGGCGCGCAGCAGCGCATCGCCATCCGCACCCCGCGCGCGCAGTTGGCGGAGACCGCTGAAGCCACCGATCCGCGCCTGCGGGCAGCACTGAGGGACTGGCCACTGGGCTCGCTGCCGCCGGCGCGCATGCAGGGCGGACGCAGCTGGTGGGTGGTGCAGGTGGCCGATGAAGCCGCATTGCGCGCCCTGCATCCGGACTGGGACGCGGTGGCTGCGCTGGCCGAGTCCACCGACAGCATGGGCGTGTTCGCCTATGCCTTCAGCGATGGCAGTGAGGGATTCGATCTGGCCGTGCGCGCTTTCGTCGGCAATGGTCGGCGCTTCGAGGACGCCGCCTCGGGGGCCGCCAATGCAGTGCTGGCCGCGTGGCTGGACCTGCGCGACGCGCTGCCACGTGGCCGTGCGCCGTTCGAAGTCAGCCAAGGCCGCGAAGTCGGCCACGATGCGCGCCTGACCCTGCGGGTCGACGAGGACGGCGAGGTCTGGTCGGGCGGCCAGGTGCAGACGGTGATCACCGGCACCCTTGATTGGTAAAGGGATACTGTAGAGCCGAGCCCACGCTCGGCTGCTCCTCGGCCAGATCACGGGACCTGCAGAAGCCGAGCATGGGCTCGGCTCTACAGATGCGCCGGCTCAGCCCAGTTCGGCTTCCAGGCTGATCGGCACCGCGCTCAGCGCCTTGGATACCGGGCAGTTCTGCTTGGCGTCATCGGCAATGGCACGGAACTGCGTCGCATCGATGCCGGGCACCACCGCCCTGACCTTCAGGCGGATCTGCGACAGCTGCGGACCGCCTTCCAGCGACAGGTCGACCTTGGCTTCGGTGTCCAGCGAGGTCGGGGTGAAGCCTGCTTCGCCGAGCTTGGCCGACAGCGCCATGGTGAAACAACCCGCGTGCGCGGCGGCGATCAGCTCTTCCGGATTGGTGCCCTTTTCGTCGCCGAAGCGGCTGTTGAAACCGTAGCGGGTCTTCTCCAGCAGCCCACTCTGCGGCGTGCTCAACTGGCCCTTGCCCGTCTTCAGATCGCCTTCCCAGTGCGCGGTGGCGTGTCGCGAGATTCCCATTGTGCTGCTCCTGCGTGGCGGTGATGAACGGCTACCCTCGCACGCCACGCGTTAGCCCTGCGTCGCTCCGCCGCACGCCGGACGTCGTCCCCGAGCCCGGCGCGTGGACACTTCCTCGCCAGCCCGGAACGCATTTTCCTCTTGTTTTCAGTGGTTTCGCGCACCCCACCGATCGGCGGGCGCCGGCGATCGAACACGCTGGCGTGCCCCCATCCCCCACCGCCGACCATGTACTGAATCGGCCTGGATATGAAAAAACATGCACTTTCCGCGCTTCGGGCTATTGGCGGCGCCCAAGAGTTGCCCTACATTGCGCTTGCCGACGGGGTTCGGCGCCGACCAAACAACCAACCGTTCACGGAACAGGAAACCATGGCAAAGACCGCTAAGAAGGCTGCCCCGAAGAAGGCAGCGAAGAAAGTCGCGACGAAGGCAGCCGCCAAGCCGGCCGCTCCGAAGCCGATCAAGGAAGTGCTGACCAAGTCCGGCCTGGTTGCACACATCGCTGAAGCCTCCGGCGTCATCGCCAAGGACGTCCGCGCTGTGCTGGCCTCGCTGGAAAGCGCCGTCGCCTCCTCGGTGCACAAGAAGGGCGCTGGCTCCTTCACCCTGCCGGGCCTGCTGAAGATCACCACCGTCAATGTGCCGGCCAAGCCGAAGCGCAAGGGCATCAACCCGTTCACCAAGGAAGAGCAGTGGTTCGCCGCCAAGCCGGCCACCACCAAGCTGAAGGTGCGTCCGCTGAAGAAGCTGAAGGACGCCGCGCTGTAAGCGCGCGCCCCAACGTGGATTCCGACGGGACGGCTCTGGTCGTCCCGTTTTTTTTGCGTGCCCGGCGGTAGATCCACGCCATGCGTGGATGCGTCGCGCTGCGGCAATCCGCAACACAGCGTTGCCGCCTCCCCGGCAATGCCCGTACAGGCCCGTCGCCACTGGCCGAGCGCGGCTTGGGCAGGTGCTGGAACGTACCGGGTGGAACACTGCGTGCAGCGCCGGCCGTCGCCTCAGGCCGTGGCCTTGCCTATGGTGGGCACATCCTCCACAGCTACGGCGAGCACACCCTCATGGCCAGCCCCTCCACCCGCTACCGGATCTCGGTGACCCCCATCGAAAAGGACGGGCTGCAGTGCACAGGGCGCTGCACCATCGAACTGGAGCATCGCGCCAGCCGCGACCTGATGCGCCTGCTGGAGGCGGCCCCGCGTACCGCCGGTATCAGCGGCGACGAGCGTGCGACCCTGGTGATCGCCACCCAGCTGCTGCGCGATATCGTGCAGCGCCATGCCGAGACCGGCGGCCACGCACTGGCGGCCATCGCCGACCAGGTCCTGCCAGCGCTGGACGCTCTGGATCAGCTGCCCTCCTCCCGCTGATCCCGGCGCAATCGCTACACTGCCGCCCTCCAGGTTGCCTCGCGGAGGAGGCAGACATGCGCAGGAACCTGTTGCTGATCGCACCGTTGGTGCTGCTGGGCTGTTCACGCCCGGCAGCACAGACGACCGGCGACATCGCGGCAGCGTCCGCTCCCGTCGCTGCCACCGCAGCTGCGGACACTCGCACCGGCCCCGATCCCGCAGCAGTGCAGGCAAGTGAAATGCCGGTGCTGTCTGCTGTCGCCGACGGTGCCGAGCCGCCATCGACGATGCTCAACCGCTACGTAGCGGCGTTGCTCAACCGCGACCGCGCCGCCAGCGATGCCGCCTGGACGATCCCGCCCAGCGACCCGCGGCATGCGGACGACGCCGCGCTGCGGCAGCTGCAGGACCTGCGCACCCTGCGCCTGCACAGCGATCCCCCGCTCGCCCGCGACGATCGGCAGCCACCGCAGCTGCTTGAAGTGCCGGTGCAGATCCGCGCGGTCACCGCCAACGGTACGTTCCGCTTCGGTGGCTGGTACCGCGTGCAACCCAGCAGCGATGGCAGCGCCTGGCAGATCCAATCGGCGCAACTGCGTCCGATGCTGGACTGAACCGTTACAGCCGCATGCACGCGCGATTCAGCCTGCACGGCTACTCTTTGATCCATCCATTCCCTGCCATCGGTCACCGCCATGCGCCTGCGTTCCCTGATGACCCGCCTCGCTGCCTCCACCGTACTGATCGCCGCTGCGATCGGCGCGCAGGCGGCTCCCTCCATTTCCGGCCGCGAACTGTCGGTGGGTGCCAGCGACGTGCAGCAGTACCTCGATGGCAGCTTCCCGCGCACCCAGGACGCCCTTGGCGGCCTGATCTCCCTGACCATGAGCCATCCTCAGCTGAGCCTTCCGGCCGGCGAGCGCTTGAACCTTGGCATGGACGTGGCACTGGCCACCGCCGGCGGCAACCCGGCCAAACTGGGTACGGTAAAGCTCAGCAGCGGCCTGCGCTACGACGCGCAGACCCAGGGCTTCCACCTGCAGCAGCCCAGCGTGGATGACTTCACCCCGGCCAACCAGGGCGGCCGCCTCGACTCACGCACCCGCGGTCTGCTCAATGCCTGGCTGAGCGACTACGCCCAGCGCGAACCGATCTACAAGCTGGACCCGGCCGTGGCCTGGGTGCTCGGCGCGCTGCAGGTGCAGGCGGCACAGGTCAAGAACGGCAAGCTGGTGGTCACCTTCAACCAGAACCTGGGCAACCTGGTGCCGGCAGGCCTGCTGGGCAAATAAGGTAGTGCCGGCCGGCGGCCGGCACTACCGGCAAGGCATCACGCGGCGAGTGCCTTGACCACCGCCTCGCTGAAAGCAGGAATGTCATCCGGCTTGCGGCTGGTGATCACGTTGCCGTCGACCACGACCTCGGCATCGCGCCAGTTCGCGCCCGCGTTGGCCAGGTCCTGCTGAAGGGAGGGCCAGGAGGTCAGCTCGCGGCCATCTGCCAGCCCGCTGTTGATCAGCAGCCACGGACCATGGCAGATCGCCGCGACGGGCTTGCCGGCTTCATCCACTGAGCGGATGAAGCTGAGCACCGCGTCGTCGGTGCGCAGTGTGTCCGGATTGATGACGCCCCCTGGCAGCACCAGGGCATCAAAGCCCGCCGGATCCGCCTCGTCCAGCGGAATGTCGACCGCGACGGCGTCGCCCCAGTTCTTCTCTTTCCAGCCCTTGATGGTCGCCTCCTTTGCGGGCGACACCACGCTGACCCGCGCACCTTCCGCTTCCAGCAGCCGTTTGGGCTCGGTCAATTCGGACTGTTCAAAGCCGTGGGTCGCGAGGATTGCGATCTGTTTGCCCTTCAATCGCTCTGCCATGGGTGCACTCCAGTTGGGGGAGTGCACAGCGTGGACGAACGGCCCTTGCACGGCGGTGACCCTGCTGTGCACGGCAGGTGGAGAGGACCCGTGCCGGCCAGCGGCCGGCACTACCGGAAGGATCAACGCTTGGGCTGCAGCATGGTGCCGGTGCACTTGGGCGAGCCGCAGCGGCATTCCCAGATCTTCTTCAGCTTGGCGGTGTGGCGCTCGGCCAGCGTGATGCCGTAGTTGTAGGTCAGCTCTTCGCCAGCCTTGATATCGCGCAGCGCCTCGATGAACACCTTGTCGCCACGGCTGTCGCCGTCCTCATCCTCCTCGATCACCGCCTCGCAGTTCGGGTCGCAGCTGTGGTTGATCCAGCGCGCATCGTTGCCCTTGTAGTTGGCATCGATCACCCAGTCGTCATTGAGGGTGAACAGGAAGGTATGGCCGCTTTCGACGTCGCCGCTGTCATCGGCATCAACGTCGCCATGGCTGCGCAGCAGGCCCTTGTACTGGATCACGCGCTCGCCCAGCTTGATCGGGGCGACGGCGAACACGCCGTTGCCATGGATGGCGGACTTGCGGGCTTGGATCTTCTTCGGCATCGGCACGGGCTGTTTGCAGCGGATGGAACAGGGATTCTCGCCCATTCCGGGTGATTGCGAAAATCACCCGGTTGGCGCAGCATGGCGCCCCCGGCAGCGCCCGCTGGCAAAGCCTCCCGGCCCGGCCCCAGCGCCGGCTGAATGCCCGGGTTGGATGGTGGCGAATAAAAGCGTACAATTTCAGTCCGCTTTAAGAACCACTCGCATCCCCATGTTGCGCGTCACCAAGCTCACCGATTACGCCACCGTCGTGCTGACCGTGCTCGCCGCCCGTCCGGGCGAGGTGCTCAGTGCCACCGAACTGGCCGAATTCACCGGCCTGGAGCCGCCCACCGTCAGCAAGGTACTCAAGCCGCTGGCCCAGGCCGGCCTGGTCGAAGGCCTGCGCGGCGTCCGTGGCGGCTACCGGCTGACCCGCCCGGCCATCGAGATCTCGCTGTTCGAAGTGGTCGAAGCGATGGAAGGGCCGCTGGCCCTGACCGAATGCAGCCACGACCACCACCAGTGCGGCATGGCGCCCAAGTGCGGCGCGCGCAGCAGCTGGCGGCTGATCAACGACGTGGTCTCCGAGGCCCTGCGCGACGTCAGTCTTGCGCAGATCCTGCCCCCCCTTCCCCTTGCCGATGACGAACAGCGCCGCACCATCGCTGTTGACGTCGTCTCCTGATCCACAGGCAGCCCCCCATGGCCACCGAAACCATCGAAAACGTCGCCCACGACGACACCCCCAACCGCGAGATCCACGAGCAGCTCGGCCGCAAGTATTCGGCTGGCTTCATCACCGAGATCGAGTCGGACTCCCTGCCGCCGGGCCTGGACGAGGACACCATCCGTGCCCTGTCGGCCAAGAAGGACGAGCCGGAGTGGATGACGCAGTGGCGCCTGGACGCCTACCGCCACTTCCTGACCATGCCGATGCCGGACTGGGCCAAGCTGGAGATCGCCCCGATCGACCTGCAGGCGCTCAGCTACTACTCCGCGCCGAAGGGCCCGAAGTACGCCTCGCTGGATGACGTGCCCAAGGAGCTTCTGGACACCTACGACAAGCTGGGCGTGCCGCTGCACGAGCGCGCCAAGCTGGCCGGCGTGGCGGTGGATGCGGTGTTCGACTCGGTGTCGGTCGGTACCACCTTCCGCAAGGAACTGGCCGAGAAGGGCATCATCTTCTGCTCGATGTCCGAGGCTATCAAGGAACACCCGGAGCTGGTGCGCCAGTACCTGGGCACCGTGGTGCCGGTGGGTGACAACTACTTCGCCGCGCTCAACTCGGCGGTGTTCTCCGATGGCAGCTTCGTGTTCATTCCCAAGGGCGTGCGCTGCCCGATGGAACTGAGCACCTACTTCCGCATCAACGCCGGCCACACCGGCCAGTTCGAGCGCACCCTGATCGTGTGCGAGGACAAGGCCTACGTGTCCTACCTGGAAGGCTGCACCGCGCCGATGCGCGACGAGAACCAGCTGCACGCCGCAGTGGTCGAGCTGGTCGCGCTGGAAGATGCGGAGATCAAGTACTCCACCGTGCAGAACTGGTACCCGGGCGACGAGAACGGCGTCGGCGGCATCTACAACTTCGTCACCAAGCGTGCCGAATGCCGTGGCGCGCGCAGCAAGGTCACCTGGACCCAGGTCGAGACCGGCTCGGCGATCACCTGGAAGTACCCCTCGTGCGTGCTGCTGGGCGACGATTCGGTCGGTGAGTTCCACTCGGTCGCGCTGACCCATCACCGGCAGCAGGCCGACACCGGCACCAAGATGATCCACGTCGGCAAGCGCACCAAGAGCAAGATCGTCAGCAAGGGCATCAGCGCCGGCCGCGGCCAGAACACCTACCGCGGCCTGGTGCGGGTGGACCGCAATGCCGATGGCGCGCGCAACTACACCCAGTGCGATTCGCTGCTGATCGGCAAGCAGTGCGGCGCGCACACCTTCCCCTACATCGAGGTGAAGAACCCGGGTGCCACCGTCGAGCACGAGGCCACCACCTCGAAGATCTCCGACGACCAGCTGTTCTACTGCCGCGCCCGTGGCATCAGCCAGGAAGACGCGGTGTCGATGATCGTCGACGGCTTCTGCAAGCAGGTGTTCCGCGAACTGCCGATGGAGTTCGCGGTGGAAGCCAAGAAGCTGCTGGAAGTCTCGCTGGAAGGTTCGGTGGGCTGACCGCCCGCCCCTGCCCCTCGCAAACGCATTCTCTTTACCGGCGGGCCGCGGCCCGCCCCACGGAAACCCCACCATGCTGAAGATCGAAAACCTCCACGCCCGCATCGGCGACAAGGAAATCCTCAAGGGCCTGTCGCTGGACGTCCAGCCGGGCCAGGTGCACGCCATCATGGGCCCCAACGGCGCCGGCAAGTCCACCCTGGGCAATGTCCTGGCCGGCCGCGACGGCTACGAAGTGACCGAAGGCAGCGTGCAGTTCGACGGCGTCGACCTGCTGGAGCAGGACCCGGAAGCGCGTGCCGCTGCCGGCCTGTTCCTGGCGTTCCAGTACCCGGTGGAGATCCCGGGCGTGAACAACACCTACTTCCTGCGCGCGGCACTGAACGCCCAGCGCAAGGCACGCGGTGAGGAGGAACTCGATTCCATGCAGTTCCTCAAGCTGGTGCGCCAGAAGCTGGCCGTGCTGCACCTGAAGGACGAACTGCTGCACCGTGGCGTCAACGAAGGCTTCTCCGGCGGCGAAAAGAAGCGCAACGAGATCTTCCAGCTGGCCGTGCTGGAACCGAAGCTGGCGATCCTGGACGAAACCGACTCGGGCCTGGACATCGATGCACTGAAGAGCGTGGCCGATGGTGTCAACGCACTGCGCGCTGCTGATCGCTCGTTCCTGGTCATCACCCACTACCAGCGCCTGCTGGACTACATCAAGCCGGACGTGGTGCACGTGCTGGCCGATGGCCGCATCGTCAAGAGTGGCGGCCCGGAGCTGGCACTGGAGCTGGAAGCGCACGGCTATGATTTCCTGAAGGACCGGGTCGTGCCCGAGGCGGCGGTCTGATGAGCGCCCTGCTTGATTCGATGGCCCAGGCCTTCTGCGGCAGCGATGCGCGCCGCGAAGTGCTGGATGCGGCCCTGCGTGACGGCCTGCCGGCCGCCCGCAACGAAGCCTGGAAGTACACCTCGCTGCGCCAGCTGGAACGCCGTGCGTTCGCGGCTGCACCGCTGCAGGGCCCGGCGCTGGACGCCGCCCTGCTGGAGGACATTCCGGCACCGCGCCTGGTGTTCGTCAATGGCCGCCTGGACGCCGCACTGAGCGACGTGCAGGCCCTGCCGGCCGGCGTGCAGCTGCAGCCGCTGTCGGCTGCACTGGCTGCGGGCGAGGACGCCGTGCGTTTCCTCGGCCGCCGCTACGAGCGCAGCGAAGAGATCTTCGCCCGCCTCAATGCCGCGCTGGCCGATGAAGGCGTGGTGCTGCGCGTGGATGAAGGCGTGCAGGTCGAAGCGCCGCTGCAGCTGGTGTTCGCCAGTGTGGCCGGCGAGACCGACCTGGCCTGGCATCACCGCCACCTGATCGAACTGCGTGCCGGCGCCAGCCTCGGCGTGGTCGAGCACCGCTTCAGCGTGGGTGACTCCGCCCACCTGGACAACACCGTGCTGCATGCCCACGTCGCGCGCGACGCCGTGCTCAAGCACGCCCGCGTGCAGGCCGGCAGCGCGCGCCAGACCAGCTTCCTGCGTACCGACGCGGTGCTGGCCCGCGACGCGCGGTACCACCGCGTCGACCTGGAACTGGGCGCCGCGCTCAGCCGCCATGAACTGAACGTGCGACTGGAAGGCGACAACGCCCAGCTGACCGCCAACGGCGTGCTGCTCGGCAATGGCCGCCGCCACGTCGAAACCCGCCTGGGCATCGACCACATCGCGCGCGATACCGCCTGCGAACTGCTGTGGCGCGGCGTTGCCGCCAACCGCAGCCGCGTGGTGTTCCATGGCGGCATCCAGATCCGCGAAGGCGCCGACGGCACCGACGCGAACCTGTCCAACAAGAACCTGCTGCTGTCGGCCGACGCCGAGATCGACACCCAGCCGACGCTGGTGATCGACGCCGACGAAGTGAAGGCCGCGCATGGCGCGACCGTTGGCCAGCTCGATGCCAACGCGCTGTTCTACCTGCGCTCGCGCGGCCTGCCGCAGGCACAGGCGCAGGCGCTGCTGAGCGCCGCGTTCTGCCATGAGCCGCTGAAGATCCTGCCGGAAGCCCTGCGCGAGCAGCTGGCACGCCGTTTGGACAAGGCCCTGGCCGAGGCAGGTGTGGCATGAACCTGTCCACGCCGCGCCCGATCGAAGAACGCACCGGCGCCCCCGACTGGGACCGCGTCCGCCTCGACTTCCCGCTGCTGATGCGCGAAGTGCACGGCAAGCCGCTGGTCTATTTCGACAATGCCAACACCGGCCAGAAGCCGGTGCAGGTGATCGGCGCGGTGGACGAGTTCTACCGCCGTTACAACGCCAACGTCAGCCGCGCGGTGCATGCACTGGGCAGCGAAGCCACCGATGCCTACGAAGGTGCGCGCAACACGCTGGCGCGCTTCCTCAACGTGCGCCCCAGCGAGCTGGTGCTGTGCAGCGGCACCACCTTCGCCATCAACCTGGTGGCGTATTCGTGGGCGCTGCCGCGGCTGAAGGCCGGCGACGTGATCCTGGTGTCGCGCATGGAGCACCATGCCAACATCGTGCCGTGGCAGCTGGTCGCGCAGCGTACCGGTGCCACCATCCGCGTGGCCGAGATCACTCCCGATGGTGCGCTGGACCTGGATGCGCTGCGCGCGGCGATGACCCCGGAGGTCAAGCTGCTGGCGGTCACCCATGTCTCCAACGTGCTGGGCACGGTCAACCCGGTGCGCGAGATCTGCCGCGAAGCGCGCAAGCGCGGCATCATCACCGTGGTCGATGGCTCGCAGGCCGTGCCACACCGCAAGGTCGACGTCGCCGCGATCGGCTGCGACTTCTACGCCATCACCGGCCACAAGATGTGTGGCCCGACCGGTACCGGCGCGCTGTGGGCCCGCCGCGAGCACCTGGACGCGATGCCACCGTTCCTCGGCGGCGGCGAGATGATCAAGGAAGTCAGCTTCGACGGCACCGTGTTCAACGATGCCCCGCACAAGTTCGAAGCCGGCACCCCGAACATCGCCGGTTTCATCGGCCTGGGCGTGGCCGCCGACTACCTGCAGCAGCTTGGCCAGGACAACGTGGAAGCGCGCGAAGCCGAACTGCTGGCGCACTTCACCGAGGAACTGCGCCGTGTCGACGGCCTGCGCATCATCGGCCAGGCACCGGAGAAGGCGGCCGTGGTCTCGTTCCTGATCGATGGTGCGCATGCGCACGACCTGGCCACCCTGCTCGACCTGGAAGGCGTGGCCGTGCGCTCGGGCCAGCACTGCGCACACCCGCTGCTGCAGTACTTCGGCGTCGCCGCCACCTGCCGTGCCTCGCTGGCGTTCTACAACACCCACGCCGAGATCGAGCGGTTCATGACCGCGCTGACCAAGGTACGCAAGCTGCTGGGGTAACCCCGGCAGACGGGGTCAGATCCCTTTCGCATCGCGAAAGGGCTCTGACCCCGCTAGCGAACCGGCCAACCGTCGCTGCGACCGCAATGCTCGCCGGATCGCCACCACATCCGCGGCAGGAATTCCCTCCTCGATGAACGCCGCATAGCGCCTGCGCCGTTCATCCAGATCCAGGGCAATCAGTTCGAATGCCGAATGCGGCTTGAGCAGCGCATTCGGCCTGCCGTGCGCATTCGCCCGATAGCTCGACCAGCGATAGTCCCCTGGGCGCGCCACCCTTCCCGCACGGACAGGGTTGAGCTCGATGTAGCGCTGGCAGGCCAGCAGATAGCGATCCGTATCGACCAGCGTCGAGTAGAAACGCCCCTCCCACAGGGTTCCCGTGCGGCCCTGCCGATCATTCACCCGCCGCACGTAGGTCCGGCTCACGGCCTGCATCATCCGTGACAGCCCGCCGGAGACATCAGGCGTCACCAGCAGATGAACGTGATTGTCCATCAGCACGTACGCGTGGACCCGGCAGTGCTGCTGGTCCGCGTGCTGGCACAGCAGGCGCAGGTAGGCCACACGGTCGCCATCGGTGAAAAACACGGGCTGGCGATTGTTGCCACGTTGAACGACATGTTGCGGGTGACCGGGCGCATCGATGCGTGGTGGCCTTGGCATGGGCTTCTCCTGGGAACAGGGGTCAGAGCCCTTCGCTGCGCCAAGGGATCTGACCCCGAGCATCTGCCGATTCCGGGCCCGCGCCAGTCGGTCCATGGCCTGCCGTTGAGTCAGTAGATACCGGGGTCAGATCCCTTTCGCGTTGCGAAAGGGATCTGACCCCACTCCCCCATTTGCGCCCGCCCACTGCCCACCTAGAATGCCCCCATGAGCACCCTGACCTTCCGCGCCGCCACGCCGGCCGACATCCCCGCCCTGATCGCCCTCGTCACCTCGGCCTACCGTGGCGACGCCAGCCGCGTGGGCTGGACTACCGAAGCCGACCTGCTGGATGGCGCCCGCATCGACGCCGAAGGCATCCAGGCCGACCTGGACCGCCCCCGCTCCACCATCCTGCTGGCCGAGCGCGAAGGCGTTCTTGTGGCCTGCGCCCACGTTGCCGACGTTGAGGGCAAGGGCTACTTCGGCATGTTCTCGGTCGACCCCGCACAGCAGGGCGGCGGCGTCGGCAAGCAGCTGATGGACGCCGCCGAAGCCCACGCCGCACGCGAATGGAACGTGCCGGTGATGCAGATGACGGTGATCGACGTACGCGACGAACTGATCGCCTTCTACGAGCGTCGTGGCTACCAGCGGACCGGCATCAAGAAACCCTTCCCATATGGCGACGAACGCTTCGGCATCCCCAAGCGTGACGACCTGCGCTTCGAGATCCTGGAAAAACCGCTGGCCGGAGCGGCCGCGTGAGCGATACCTGGACCTTCGTGTGCGCCAGCAACGAGCTGCTGCCCGGTGAAATGAAGAGCGTGTTCGACGAGGTGACCGGCACCCCGATCGTGGTGTTCAACCTCGACGGCGAGCTGTACGCGCTGGAAGACCAGTGCACGCACGAGGAATTCGAGCTGTCCTCGGGCGAGTTCAACACCGCCGAAGGCAGCGTGGAGTGCGTGCTGCACGGCGCGCGCTTCGACGTACGCGATGGCCGCGCCCTGTGCGCACCGGCCTATACCCCGGTGCCCAAGTTCCCGGTGAAGCGCGAACACGACGCCGTCTGGACGCGCGACGACCGGGATTGAGGCGGCGCCCCGACCTGGGGGTACCCTCCCTGGGCTGGATCTGCAGGAGGCCCCGCAAGGGCCTTCGCAGGGCGTTCCCCGGCCGCCCCGGCGTCCCGCAGCACCCCGTACATGCGAATCATTATCGTTGATGTTATTCTACGTAACATCTTCGTAACGACTTCGCCCTCGCGCCATGGCATCGCCCGCGCCCACTGCCACGTTGTGCCAGCTCGCCCGCCAGGGGTGGCCACTGGCCGTGGCCGTGCTGCTGACGCTGCTGCTGGGCTGGTCGGCGCTGCACGAAGGACGCAGCAACGCCCCGACTACCCAAGGGTGGCAGGCACATGCCGAAGGGTTGCGCCAGGTCATGCCATTGCCGGCGCCGTCGGCAGACGAATGCCCGCAACATGCTGCACCTGCACCGGAGCCGCCGCTTGAGGGTGAGGGCAACACGCCCTGCACCGGAGTGGCACCCCTGCGCGCGCCCCTGGTCGCACATATCCCGCTATGGCGCTCCGATGCCCTGCGCCGGCAACTGCACGATCCCGCACTGCGCTTGAACCCCGGCCACGCACCGCCCGCACCGCACGCCAGCTGAGGCGCCCTGCGGCTGTTGCCGTGCGCCTGAAGTCGTTCGCCGCATCGCCGGGCATCAGCTCGGCTCTACAGAAGACGCTCCCTCCCTGTCGTCGCGCTGTCTGCGCTTCGGCCTTCGCCGTTTCCCGATCCACGCCACTACCCAAAGCCATGACCCACATCACGTCCCGCAAGCACGCCCCGCGCGTTTCCCTGCTCGCCACCGCCACCCTGGCCGCAGGCTTCGCGCCGCTGGCCGCGCAGGCTGCCGACAGCGCTGATGCCGCATCCAGCAAGGCCACCGACCTGGACAAGGTGCAGGTGCGCGGCAGCTGGTTCAATCCGTCCTCGCCGAAGTTCACCGCCGAACTGCTGGACACCCCCAAGTCAGTGTCGATCGTGTCGGAGAAGCTGATCGCCGAAACCGGTGCGACCAACCTGCAGGATGCGCTGCGCATGGTGCCGGGCATCACCTTCGGTGCCGGCGAAGGCGGCAACCCGACCGGCGACCGCCCCTTCATCCGTGGCTTCGATTCGCAGAGCAACGTCTTCGTCGACGGCCTGCGCGACGTCGGCTCGCAGACCCGCGAGATCTTCGACCTGGAGCAGGTGGAAGTGGTCAAGGGCCCGAGCTCGGCCTACGGCGGCCGTGACTCCGGTGGTGGCAGCCTGAATCTGGTGAGCAAGACGCCGAAGCTGAAGAACGAGACCAGCGCCAGCATGGGCATCGGTACCGACAGCTACGCACGCGGCACCATGGATGCCAACTACGTGCTGGGCGATGGCATCGCCGCCCGCCTGAACCTGATGAAGCACGAGTCGGACATCCCCGGCCGTGACGCTGCCAATGTCAGCCGCTGGGGCATCGCACCGTCGATCGCGTTCGGCCTGAACGGCCCGGCGCAGCTGATCGCCAGCCACTACCACATGCAGAGCGATGACCTGCCGGACGCCGGTGGTTTCCCCTACGGCAACCCGAACGGTGCGCCGGCCTCGAAGTGGGTCGACGGCCGCCCGATGGTGCCGGACCGCAACAACTACTACGGCCTGGTCGACCGTGACTTCCAGCGCACCCGTGCCGACATCAGCACCCTGGATGCCAGCTACGATTTCGGCGGCCACAAGCTGCGCAACATCGCGCGCCTGGGCAACACCAGCAACGATTACCTGTGGACCCAGCCGGACGACAGCCAGGGCAACCCGAACAACTACGGCACCCTGTGGCGCCGTACCAACGCCCGCGCCGTCGACGTCAAGAGCTTCGCCGACCAGCTGGGCCTGACCGGTGCCTTCCAGACCGGCGCGCTCAAGCACAGCTACAGCGCTGGCGTCGAATACAGCGACGAGAAGATGACCCGCGGCAGCTACCTGATGACGCCGGGCACCAGCAACCCGCTCACCGGCAACAGCAAGTGCCCGACCACCGGCGCGGCCACCGGTTACAACTGCACCGATTTCGCCAATCCGGATCCGCGCGATCCGTGGGCAGCCACCCATTCGGTGTACCGCAGCGACAAGGCACTGGACGTCGAGCAGCGCACCAGGACCACCTCCGCCTACGTGTTCGACACCATCGAGCTCAATGAGCAGTGGATGATCAACCTCGGCCTGCGCTACGACGACTTCCGCACCACCCTGACCACCCCGGTGGCCGGCAAGGCACCGACCCGCGTGCGCAACAGCAACGACTTCCTGAACTACCAGGCCGGTGTGGTGTTCAAGCCGGCCGCCAACGGCAGCATCTACCTGTCGTGGGGCACCTCCTCGACCCCGCCGGGCATGGACGGTGGTGACGGTTCGGACGGCCTGAGCGCCGCCGTGGCCGACCTCAAGCCGCAGGACACCAGGAACCTCGAACTGGGCACCAAGTGGGACCTGTTCGACCAGCGCCTGAACCTGACCGCAGCGATCTTCCACACCGTGATGAACAACGCACGCGTGACGGTCGACAACGGCACCAGCCAGAACGCCGGCAAGAAGGAGATCAACGGCTTCGAACTGGGCTTCACCGGCCAGCTGACCGACGCCTGGAGCCTGTACGGCGGCTACACCTACCTGGACTCGGAACTGAAGGACAACGGTTTCGTCTGTGGCGCACCGGTGGGCCGCACCTGCCCGTCCAACGTGTACGTGCCGTCGCCATACAACGGCAACGTGTTCCCGAACACTACCAAGCACAGCGCCAACCTGTGGACCACCTACCGCTTCCCGATCGGCCTGACCATCGGCGCCGGCGCGTTCTACTCGGACAAGCAGTACGGTGATGTCGCCAACACCAAGTGGATCCCGAGCTACACCCGCTTCGACGCGATGGCCAGCTACGCGATCCAGGACAACATCAGCCTGCAGCTCAACGTGCAGAACCTGACCGACAAGACCTACTTCACCAAGGCCTATGCCTCGCACTACGCGAGCATCGCCCCGGGTCGCTCGGCCACTCTGGCACTGAACGTCAAGTTCTGATGTAACCGCGCTCCACCACGGCGGCAGGCGCTCCTGCCGCCGTTTTTGTTTCCGGCGATACTCACCCCATGGCACCCCGTACCCCCATCGACAGCGACGCCCTGGCCGAGCTGCTCCAGCACGATCCACAGGCTGCGTTCGCACGCGTGCGCGACGCCGCACAGGCCGGGCAGGTCGATGCACAACTGCTGCTCGCGCAGATGCACATGGAAGGTAAAGGCACCGCGCAGGACGCCTCGGCTGCGCTGCTCTGGTACGAAACCGCCGCCAACAACGGCGCGCCGATGGCGATGAACATGCTCGGCCGCTGCCATGAGCTGGGCCAGGGCACCACGCCCGATCCCACGCTGGCCGCGGTGTGGTACCGGCGCGCGGCCGACACCGGGCTGGACTGGGGCCTGTACAACCTGGCCAACCTGCTGGCCACCGGCCGCGGCGTGCCCCAGGACCGCGCGCAGGCACTGGCCCTGTACACCCGTGCCGCGCACCTGGGCCATGCCAAATCGATGAACCTGCTGGCCCGGCATCTCGAAGACGGGCTGGATACCGCGGCTGATCCGCAGGCGGCGCTCGCCTGGTACCAGCGCGCGGCCGAGGCCGGTGATTTCCGCGGCCAGGCCAACTACGCCTCGATCCTGCTGCAGGCCGGCCAGGTCGAGCAGGCCGTGCACTGGCTGCGGCTCGCCCTGGCGCACGGCAGTCCGGCGTTCATGGCGCACATCGTGCCGGAACTGGCCGCGTCGCCGCATCCCCAGGTGCGCGCCCTGATCGCACCGCCGTCCCTCTGAGGAGTCCCGCATGCTGCTGCACATCCCCGACATTCTCAGCGCCGACCAGGTCGCCGGCTTCCGGCGCCGCCTCGACGACACCGATTGGACCGATGGCCGCGAAACCGTGGGGCATCTGGGCGCACAGGCCAAGCACAACCAGCAGCTGCCCGAGGCTTCCCCGCTGCGCCGCGAACTGGGCGAGATCATCCTCGTCGCGCTGGCCCGGCACCCGCTGTTCTTCAGCGCCGCGCTGCCGCTGAAGTACCTGCCGCCGCGCTTCAACCGCTACAGCGGTGGCGGCGCCTATGGCTACCATGTCGATGGTGCGGTGATGAACCTGGCCAATGGCGAGCAGCTGCGCTCGGACATCTCCTGCACCCTGTTCCTGTCCGCGCCCGAGGAGTACGAAGGCGGCGAGCTGATCATCAGCGACACCTACGGCGAGCACGAAGTGAAGCTGCCGGCCGGCGACCTGGTCGTGTACCCGTCCAGCAGCCTGCACCAGGTGCGGCCGGTTACCCGTGGCGCACGCGTGGCTTCTTTCTTCTGGGTGCAGAGCATGATCCGCGACGACGTGCAGCGCCGCCTGTTGTGGGAAATGGATGGCTCGATCGAGCGCCTGCGGCAGACCGGCGGCGACGCCGAGGCGATCCTGCAGCTGACCGGCGTGTACCACAACCTTTTGCGGCGCTGGAGCGAAGTCTGAGCCTTGCCGGGCCGGCCTGCGGCATTTTGGCAATCATTCTCATTTGCAACAGCTAACGGCTCTCATTACAATCACGCCCCGTTGATGCCGGCCGCTGCCGGCAGACCCCTGGGGACCCCTGCTTGCTGCGTCCGCTTCGCCCTCGCCCACTCATCCATCGCAAGATGGGCACCGCCATGCGCGGCCAGCGTCCGGCGCTGGCCAGCCTGCTGGCATGGGTGGCGATGCTGGCGTTGCTGCTGGGCACCCTGCCACTGCTGCCACAGGCCCAGGCCGGAATGGCCATGCAGATGCCGCTGGAAGAGCGCGGTGGCGAAAGCCCCCTGCAGGAAGAGGCGCCGGCCAAGCTGCGCCGCTGTGCCGCCACCCCGGTGAAAGCGGCCGAGCAGGCACACCCGCCGTTGCTGCTGGCCAGCCACTGGCTGCGCACTGAACTCGAACTCGTACCCGCCACGCCGGCCATGCCCGGCGTGCGCCCGGACTGGCCGCTGGCCGCTCCGGACACGCCCTGGGCCGATGCGCCCGGGCGCCGCCAGCAACGCGGCCAGGCGCCGCCGCTCGCCTGATCCACGGCCTGGCGTGACCGCCTGCGCGGTCGCGCCTGCACGCCGCTGTCTGCTTCATCCCTGCCGCCCCTGACCGGGCCTTCCGTGCCTGCCGCGCCCTTCGCGCACGGCATCGCGCCACCCTGCATCCTTCGAGGTAACTGCCATGGCCCAGCGCCATCGTGTCCGTTCGTCCCTGTCCCGTACCCTGCTGACCAGCGCCGTGCTGGCGGCTTTCGCCAGCCCCGCCTTCGCCCACGGTGACGCCGCCGGCGCACCGCAGACGCTGGACAAGGTGGTGGTCACTGCCTCCGGCTTCGAACAGAAGGTGATCGATGCCCCGGCCAGCATCAGCGTGGTCAGCCGCGAGGAACTGAGCAAGCGCCCCTATACCAGCCTGGTCGACGCGCTGCGCGACGTCGAAGGCATCGACGTGGGCCTGGAAGCGACCGACAAGAACGGCCGCGCCACCGTGTCGATGCGCGGCCTGCCGTCCGAGTACACCCTGGTGCTGATCGACGGCCGCCGCCAGAGCAATGTCGGCCAGATCTATCCGAACAACTTCGGTGGCGGCCAGTTCGCCTACCTGCCGCCGCTGGAGGCGATCGAACGCATCGAAGTCGTGCGCGGGCCGATGTCCACGCTGTACGGCTCGGACGCGATGGGCGGCGTCATCAACATCATCACCCGCCGCAACCAGGACAGCTGGCACGGCTCGGTCAGCCAGAGCTTCACCGTGCAGCAGGACGACCAGTTCGGCGATGCGCGCACCACCGACCTCTACCTCAGCGGCCCACTGCTGAAGGATCGCCTCAGCCTGGCACTACGCGGCAGCTACTACGATGCCAAGGCATCCAACCCGGAATGGGATGCATTGTCCCTGCCCGACGGCAGCCTGTGGGAGCGCAGCATCGGCTTCGGCGGTGGCGGCAAATCGGTCGCCAACACCAACTGGAATACCGGGGTGCGCCTGGACTTCCATGTCAACGATGACCACGAACTGTGGCTGGACTACGACGTGTCTCGGCAGAAGTACGACAACCGCGAAGGCCAGACCGGCACCCTCGACAGCCTGGCCAGCCTGTGGCGCGTCGGCAATGCGGTGATCCCCAACCCGAACGGCAGCGGCACCGTCACCCGCCGTGTGGTGCAGCCGCGCGTGGGCTACACCGCCTACCAGCGCTACGAGCGCGATCAGCTATCGTTGACCCACCAGGGCCGCTACAGCTTCGGCACCTGGCAGACTTCGCTGACCCACAGCAAGAGCAGCAATCTCGGCCGTTCTCTGCCGCTGACCCTGGACGAGCGTGCCAACCTGCAGACGCTGTGGAATGACGTCTGCCGTCGCACCGGCGCTTCCAACAACTGCGCGGCCGGCCGTGGCAATGCGCTGGCCGCACTCCATCCCAGCGAGATGGCGCGCCTGCAGGCGTTCCTGCCGCGCCCGCTGCGCACCATGGAACTGGAAGGCTACGTGCTCGACACGATGCTCGACCTGGACTTCGGCGCACACAAGCTGACGGTGGGTGGCCAGTACAACAACACTGACATGGTCGATGGCGTGTTCGGCATGGATGGCGCCGGCTACCGCAGCAACGTCAAGCAGAAACACCGCATGTGGGCGCTGTTCGCCGAGGACAACTGGGCGCTGACCGACACCCTCACCGCCACCTTCGGCCTGCGCTACGACGACCACAACGTGTTCGGCAGCCACGTTAGTCCGCGTGGCTACCTGGTGTGGAACGCCAGCGATGCGTGGACCTTCAAGGGCGGCGTCAGCACCGGCTACAAGACCCCGCGACCGGACCAGCTGTTCCCGGGCATCACCGGCTTCGGTGGCCAGGGCGTGCTGCCGTTGGTGGGTTCGCCGAACCTAAAGCCTGAAACCAGCACCAACTACGAGCTGGCCGCCTACTACGAGGGCCAGCGCTGGGGCTTCAACGTCACCGGCTTCTTCAACACGTTCGAAGACAAGATCGCCAGCGGCGGCACCTTCCCCAACTGCGAAGTGGCGCGCGCCGGCAGCGGCTACTGCGTGGACATCGGCCCGGGTTGGGCGGCACTGGGCTACAGCACCTTCACCCAGAGCGTGAACATCGACAAGGCCGAGACCCGCGGTGCCGAACTGGCCGCGCATGTCGACCTGCTCGACACTCTGCAGCTGCGCGGCAACTACACCTGGACGAAGAGTGAGCAGACCAGTGGCGCACAGAAGGGGTTGCCGATCAGCGGCACCATGCCGGCAAGACACATGGCCAACGCCAGCCTCAACTGGCAGATCAATGAAGCGGTCAGCCTGTCGCTGATCGGTGAGGGCCGCTACGACCGCTACCGCGACACGCTGCTGGATGCCAACGGCGCCAGCCACACCCGCTACTACGAGGACTACACGATCTTCCATCTCGGTGGCAGCTGGAAGGCCACGCCCTGGCTGACGGTGAACGCGCGGGTCAACAACCTGCTCGACAAGGATTTCGTCTCGCAGTCGTGCCTGTTGATCAGCCAGAGCGAATTCAACTGCGTGGACGACTATGCGACCAAGGACCAGCGCCGCAGCTACTGGATTTCGCTGAACGCGAAGTTCTGATCGCCGCGCCCTGCTCCTGCTCCACGCATGGCGTGGATCTACCGATCGGTAGTGCCGGCCGCTGGCCGGCACCCCGGAATGCCTGCTCCGGGATACAGAACGACACGCAATTGCGAGCTATTCTCATCAATGATGTAATGGGCAGTCCCCGTCCGCTTCGAACCGTGCCGTGAGCCGTCCTGCCTCTTCCACCGTGCAGCAGCAACAGAACCGTGGCTTCTGGCTGCGGACGCTGCACCAGTGGCACTGGATCAGCTCCGCGGTTTGCCTGATCGGCATGCTGCTGTTCGCGGTGACCGGCCTGACTCTTAACCATGCCGCGAAGATCGAGGCCAAACCCCAGGTGCAGAACCAGCATCTGGAACTGCCGGCCGCGCTGCTGGGCCAGCTGGGCACGCACGAGGACGGCAACGCGCCGATTCCGCGCCCGGCCCGGCAATGGCTGGACACGCAGCTGGGCATCGCCATCGGTGGGCGCCCGGCCGAGTGGTCGGCCGAGGAGATCTATCTGTCGCTGCCGCGCCCCGGTGGCGACGCCTGGCTGAGCATCGACCGCGAAACCGGCGCGGTGGAGTACGAATCGACCTCGCGCGGCGTGGTCTCCTACCTCAATGACCTGCACAAGGGCCGCAACGCAGGCCCGGCGTGGGGATGGTTCCTGGACCTGTTCGCCGTGGCCTGCCTGGTGTTCTGCATCACCGGCCTGTTCCTGCTGCACCTGCATGCGCGGCAACGGCGCATGACCTGGCCGCTGGTCGGCCTCGGCCTGATGATCCCGCTGTTGATCGCCCTGCTGCTGATCCACTGACTTCCACCGTGAATTCCATCCGTTCCTCCGGAGCCGCCCCATGCGCGTCACCCTGACCATCGCCCTCAGCGGCCTGCTGGCCACCTCGCCGGCCTATGCCACCACCCTCGACATCAACGTCGAAGTGCCCAAGCTCAACGTGGCCGAGTACCACCGCCCGTATGTGGCGGTGTGGCTGGAAGGCGCCGACCAGAAGGTCGCGGCCAACCTGTCGGTCTGGTACCAGCAGACCAGCAACAGCGAGGGCCACGGCACCAAGTGGCTGCCCGACCTGCGCCAGTGGTGGCGCAAGAGTGGCCGTACCCTGCAGGTGCCGGTGGACGGCGTGACCGGCCCGACCCGCCCGGCCGGCAGGCACGCACTGTCGTTCAGCGACAGGCAGCCGGCACTGAAGCAGCTGGCCCCGGGCAACTACACCCTGGTGGTGGAGGCGGTGCGCGAAGTCGGCGGCCGCGAACTGCTGAAGATCCCCTTCACCTGGCCGGCCACCGCCGCGCAGAACGGCAAGGCGCAGGGCGCCACCGAACTGGGTCAGGTCACCCTGTCCGTCAAACCGTAATTGTCTGAGCCGGGGTCGGATCCCTTCCACAGGAAGGGCTCTGACCCCATCGCCACATCCCCGGGATCAGAGCCCTTTCCGTTGGAAAGGGATTCGACCCCTTCCAACTGGAGTCTTCCGCATGAAGCGCACGCTCGTCCTCGCCGCCGCCCTGGCCGCTGCCCTTCCCTTCTCCGCTCTGGCCCACAAGGCCTGGCTGCTGCCCTCGCAGACCGTGATCGCCGGCAACGCACCGTGGATCACCGTCGACGGTGCGGTCTCCAACGACCTGTTCTACTTCAACCACGTGCCGCTGCGACTGGAATCGCTGGTGATCACCGCGCCGGACGGCAGCACCGTGCAGCCGCAGAACGCGACCACCGGCAAGTACCGCAGCGTGTTCGACATCGAACTGAAGCAGGCGGGCACCTACCGCATCGCGTCGGTCAATGACGGCCTGTTCGCCACCTACGAGCAGAACGGCGAGCGCAAGCGCTGGCGCGGCAGCGTGGCGACCCTTGGCGAACTGCCCAAGGACGCGAAGAAGCTGGAACTGAGCCAGTCGGTGGGCCGCGTGGAGACCTTCGTCACCAACGGTGCGCCGAACGACACCGCGCTGAAGCCGACCAACCGGGGGATCGAGCTGGTCGCTGTTGGCCACCCGAACGACCTGTTCGCCGGCGAAGAAGCCACCTTCCGCGTGCTGGTCGATGGCAAGCCGACCGCCGGCCTGGAGTTCGAGATCGTGCGGGGTGCCACCCGCTACCGCAACGCACAGGACGAACTGAAGCTCACCAGCGACGCCAGGGGCGAGATCAAGGTGACCTGGCCGGAAGCCGGCATGTACTGGCTGGAAACCGGCACCGAAGACAACAAGACCTCGGTGAAGCAGGCCGCCAAGCGCCGCCTGAGCTACGTCGCCACGCTGGAAGTGTTGCCGCAGTAATAGATGTGGACCGCGATGCCGGGCAGGCCCCGGCATCGTGCCTGCGGTAGACCACCATGACCGATCCCCAGCTCGACATCGCCCGCCTCGGCGGCACCACCATGGGCACCACGTGGAGCGTGTCGCTGGTCGCGCCGCGCCAGCGCGACCTGCATCCACTGCATGCCGGCATCCAGGCGCGGCTGGATGCGGTGGTGGCGCAGATGAGCACCTGGGAGCCCGGCTCGAACCTGAGTCGCTACAACCGCGCCAACGCGGGCCAATGGTGCGTGCTGCCGGCCGAGACCCGCCACGTTCTGGCCTGCGCACAGGCCATCGCTGCCGCCAGTGGCGGCGCCTTTGATCCCACCATCGGTCCGCTGGTTGCGCTGTGGGGCTTCGGTGCACACGCCGGCGAACGCCGCCAACCCGATGCCACCACCGTACAGGCCACGCGCGAGCGCTGCGGTTGGCGGCGCCTGCAGTGGCAGGGCGATGCGCTGCTACAACCGGGTGGACTGGAACTGGATCTCTCTGCGATCGCCAAGGGCTTCGGCGTCGATCACGTGGCTGCCTGGCTGCGAGGGCAAGGCATTGCGGCAGCGCTGATCGAGGTCGGCGGCGAGCTGGCCGGCTACGGCCGCAAACCGGATGGCCAGCCGTGGAGCGTGCTGGTGGAGTCCGCACCGGAAGAAGATGCGCGGACCGACACCCCGCCTCGCGTGCTGGCACTGGATGGCCGGGCGGTGGCCACCTCCGGCGATCGCTGGCACCAGTACCACGCCGATGGCGAGGCTTACAGCCACAGCCTCGATCCGGGTACTGGCAGGCCGGTGCGCCAGGTCGCTGCGGCAGTCACGGTGGTGGCCGGCGATGCGATGCACGCCGATGCCTGGGCAACCGCGCTGACCGTACTCGGTCGCGACCAGGGCATGGCGCTGGCCGAGCGCGAAGGCCTGGCGGCGCGCTACCTGCATCGCGCAGCGGATGGCCCACTCGAATTTCTCAGCAGCGCCTTCCAGCGCCTGCTCGACGAGCAAGGCGCATGAGCACCCGTCCGTCGCGCGCGTGGCTCGGCAACGCTCTGGTGCTGTTCCTGCTGGCAGTGATCGGCTGGGCGCTGCTGCGGCTGCATCTGGGCGAAGCCTGGTGGCAGGGCGCGCCACCGGCGCGGCAGTCGCAGATCGCGGTGCTCGCTACGGCGTTGTATGCGCTGGCCTGCGCCGCACTGTGGTGGCGTGGGCGACCGCGCGACCATGCTGCCTCTGGCGATGCCGCACCGATCCTGCTGGTCTGGTCCAGCCAGACCGGCTTCGCGCGCGAGCTGGCCGAACGCAGTGGCGAGGCATTGCGTGGTGCCGGCGTGCCGGTGCGCGTGCGCGGTCTGCATGAGGTCGACGCCGCCTTGCTGGCCGGCAGCCAGCGTGCATTGTTCATCGCCAGCACCACCGGTGAGGGCGATCCGCCTGACCACGCGCTGCCGTTCCTGCGCGATGTCATGGTCTCGCCGCCTTCACTGCAGCACCTGCACTACGGCGTGCTCGCGCTGGGCGACCGCAGCTACGGCCACTTCTGCGGATTCGGCCACCAGCTTGACCAATGGCTGCGGCAGCACGGCGCGCATGCGCTGTTCGATGTGATCGAGGTCGACAACGCCGATCCGGCAGCGCTGCGTCATTGGCAACAGCTGCTGGGACAACTCGGTGGTGGCGCCAGTGAAATGCCCGACTGGAGCCCGGCCGAATACCAGCCGTGGACGCTGCTGCAGCGCGAACATCTGAACCCGGGCAGCCCCGGCGGTCCAGTGTACTGGTTGCGCCTGCGGCCACCGGCCGGCGCAGATGTGCAGTGGCAGGCCGGCGACATCGCCGAGATCGGCCCGCAGCATGCGTCGCACACCGTGCGTGCCTGGCTGGACGCACAGCGCTTCGATGCGGACAGGGTGCTGGATGACGGGCAGACGTTGCTGGCACGCGTCGCGCACTCGCACCTGCCTTCATTGGTCCCCCCGGGCGATCTGCCCGCGCTGCTGGCGACCCTGCAGCCGCTGCCGCATCGCGAGTACTCCATCGCCTCAGTGATGGCCGACGGCGCGGTGGAGCTGCTGCTGCGTCGCCAGCTACGCGCCGATGGAACACCCGGCATCGGCAGCGGCTGGCTGTGCGACCACGCCGCACTTGGCGAACCGGTGCAACTGCGCCTGCGCCGCAACGACAATTTCCATGGCGTCGCCGCCGAGGTACCGCTGCTGCTGATCGGCAACGGCACCGGCATCGCCGGCCTGCGCGCACACCTGCACGAACGCGTACGCAGTGGCGCGCGCCGTACCTGGCTGCTGTTCGGCGAGCGCACCGCCGCGCATGACTTCCATTTCGGCGAAGAACTGCAGGCGATGCTGGCCGATGGCACGCTGGCGCGGCTGGATGCAGTGTTCAGCCGCGATGGCGGTGTGCATCGCTATGTGCAGGACCGCCTGCTGGCCGAAGCAGCAACACTGCGGCAGTGGGTGGATGAAGGCGCGACGATCCTGGTCTGTGGCAGCCTGCAGGGCATGGCCCCGGCGGTGGATGCGGTGATCGAGCAGGTGCTGGGGACTGCGGACAAGGAAGCGCTACTGCTGGCCGGTCGTTACCGGCGCGATGTGTATTGAGGTCGCCCCATCCACGCATGGCGTGGATCTACTGAACGGCGTGTCCAGGCAGGGTGGCAACCGCAGTGCAAGTAGATCCACGCCATGCGTGGATGGTACCCACCGGCGCCCAGGAATCATCCCGCCGCCGCACTGACCCGGATCGCCAGCAACTCGCCCCCGCCCTGCAACGCATGCCTTTGCCGTTCACCGGCCGCCAACCACGCGGTATCGCCAGCGTGCATCGGCGGCAGACCGCTGTCAGCTCCAAATTCGGCATGACCGGCCAACAGGTAAAGCGCCCAGGCCACGCCTGGTTCGCAGAAGAAGAACATGCTGCCCACCAGTGGCCGGTGCAGGAGTTCGGCCTGCAGCAGGTCGCGCTTCCACATCAGGTTGAAGTCGTGGGTGGTGCCGTCGACCAGTTCGCCGTGCAGCGTTTCCTCGCCCGCAAAGCGCACGCGCCCATGCGGCGGCAGGACTTCGGCCACGCGGCCATCCTCGAAGCGCAGGCGCACGCCATTGCCCTGCAGCAGCACCAGCTCGCGCTCCACGCCGGGAAACGCGGAGAACGCGGCGTCCAGCTCGATCTCGGCCACCGACAGGCGCAGCGCCCAGTCGTCGCCCTGCGCGGGCAGGCGCAGGATCTCGCGGGTCCAGCCCAGGCCGTTGCGCCAGCGTTCGCGGCGGTAGTCCAGGCGTGAGATGACCTGGCTCGGAGTGTGCAGCAGGGAGTCGACGTTCATCGGCGCATTGCATCACGCCGCGCGCCATCGTGCATCACCGCGTGGCGAGCGTGCCCTGGCCGCCGCACCCGCCGGCCAGCAGCTGCGAGTGTTTCAACCAGTCCTGGTCGGGGTAATAGGCGAACACCATCGTGCCGCCACGCAACGCATCGATCAGTGGCTTGGCCACCGACAGGCGCACCGCCGGGCAGCCCAGGCTGCGGCCCAGCCGCCCTTGCAGCTGCGCGGTGGCCGGGTTCACATACGGCGCGCCGTGGATGACGATCGCGCGATCACGCGCGCGGTCATTGAAGCCCGGCTCCAGCCCGGCCAGGCGCAGCGAATAGCCGTTGCCGCCCATGTAGGTCTCCTGCGCGGTGAACGCGCCGAGGCTGGACATGAAACTGCCATCGCGGTTGGAGAAGTGCTCGGTGCGGTTCTCGCCGCTGTTGCGGCCATGCGCCACCCATTCCTCGAACAGCAGGCGCTGGTGGGCCAGGTCGAACACCCACAGGCGCGGCTCGGTGGACGGTCGCGAGTAATCGATAACGCTCAGTCGGTCACCGTTGATGCCAAGCTCCGGCCGCTGCAACGCACAGCGCATGGCGCGCGCCGCCAGCTGCAACACGTGGCGGTCGGCCTTGGGCGCACTGCGCGACAGCAAGGCAGCCAGATCTTCGGCACTGGTGGCGAGGGCGGGCGTCTGTGCCAGCGCCGGGGCGCTGGCCGAGGTCGCCAGCAGGCCGAACGCGGCCAGCCGGCACAGGCGGGATGCAGTCATGGGCACAACGAAGGGACTCAGTTGCCCTTGAGGGTGGACCCTGGCGGCTCGGATTCCAAGACCGGCTGCATTCCGGATTCAGCCGGGCTTGGGCGGACCGCCGGCAGCGAGGTCACCAGCAGCGTCGTGCCTGGCACCAGCACCCGGTACAGCTGGCGGGCGAACTCGGCCGGCAGCGCCATCGGCAGCGAGGGCGTGGCCAGCAGGTCCGGCGTGGCCTGGGCGCGGTCCTGGCCCAGCAACGGGTAGGCCGTCCACTGGTGCAGGCGCTGGTTCGCGTCCAGCGGGCTGGGCGTATCGCTGAAACCCTGCCCCATCACGAACAGGGTGGTGCCCTGGAAGGCCGGCAGCGCGTCGGCCTTCAGCGGCGACTCGCCGATCATCACGCCATCGCGCAGCACGTACAGGCGCTGGTCGTGCAGGCTGACCAGGATGCCGACCTGCCCGGCCGGCGCCGCGCTGTCGTTCCACCAGGCCTGTGCCGGCGCCCCACCCTCCGTCTCCGGCAGGGCCTGGCCGCGTGCATTGACCGGTGCCAGCACCGACGGATAGGCCAGGGTCATCGGCGAGCTCTTGGCATCGGCCACCACGACGGTATCGCCGCGCTGGGTTTCGCTGAACAGCTTCTGCGCGAAGGCCTGCGGCAGGCGCACGCAGCCGTGCGAGGCCGGATGCCCGGGCAGGCTGCCGCCATGCAGGGCGATGCCGTCCCAGGTCAGCCGCTGCATGTACGGCATCGGCGCGCTGTTGTAGAGGTTGGACTTGTGGTCCTTGTCCTTCTGCAGGATGGTGAACACACCGGTCGGTGTCTCGTGCCCGGCCTTGCCCGAGCTGATCGTGGTCAGGCCGATGGCAATACCGTTGCGGTAGACGTAGGCACGCTGCTCATCGAGGCTGACCACCAGCACGATCGGGCCGGTCGGCGAGATTTCCGGATGCCACAGGTATTCGCCCGGTTTCAGGTCGGTCGGCCCGCGCACCTCGGCGGTGCCGGCAGTGGCAGCTGCGGGCTTGGCAGCCGGTGCCGGCGCAGCGGCATGGGCCCGCAGCGGCAGGGCCAGTGCAAGAGCGAGCATCAGAGTGGTTGGACGGTGCAGAAGCATCCAGCGGGGGTCCTTTCCATGCGGAGCCGCCACCGTACACCATCGGCCCGTGGTGGCCGCGGCAAAACCTGGCGCCGGAAATGAAACTGCCCGGCGACACAGCCATGTGTCGTACCGGGCAATCGTTACGTCCTTGTCGGCCTGCTGCCGCCCCCTCGCATCCTGCGCTGTGGGGGAAGCGTTGCGTCCTGCACGCGGCCGCGTCTGTCCTGTTTGTATCTCAGCCCCTTCCACAGGTCTGTGATGCCACCATCCTGGTGATTGGTGCCGCATCCTGCGGCGGTCGGTGGTCACGGCCGTCCTGTCCGTGACCGCTGAACCAGCCTCCTGCCGGTTCCGACGATTCCTGCTGTCAGCGCCTGGGTACGGTCCGCACCGGTACCGATCCGGGTACCGGATCCGCCGGCAACAACCTGTTGCCTACGGTGATCCGCTGTCGATTCCGTTCGACGATCGCTTTCCCTATCCCCTTCACCTGCGCCAGGTCCTCGACGCGATGAAACGGGCCGTGTCTGCGCCGGTGCTCGACGATCGCCTCGGCCTTGGCGGCTCCGACCATCGTCAATCCCTGCTGCAGCGCCTGGGCATCGGCGCGGTTGATGTCGATCGGTTCGGCGGCATGCGCCCCAGCGATCCCCACTACCAGCACCAGTGCCCTCAACACGACACTCCAAGGCACGACGTGTATCTCCCTGTGATTCTGGCCGCCCCGACCGGCAATCCCGTCGGCAGGAACAGTGTCCGTCACCACATGTGCACAGCCTATCGGTTTCCCGGATTTCCGTAAGCCAGCCAAATACCCGACGTGATGTAGGAAAAACCCTACCCGTGGCACAGGCGTAGAATGGCCGGATCAGCCCATGCAACCGGAGTTTCAGATGGACAGCGCCAAGCTCGGCCAATTCGTCAATGACAAGTGGGACAGCGAAATCGTCCCGCAGTTGGTCGACTACATCCGCATTCCCAACAAGTCGCCGATGTTCGACGCCAATTGGGTGCAGAACGGCTATATGGAACAGGCGGTCACCCTGATGGAGAACTGGGCCAGGGCCCAGCAGCTGCCCGGCCTGAAGGTTGAAGTGGTGCGCCTGGAAGGTCGCACGCCGCTGATCTTCCTGGAAATTCCAGCGACCGGCGCCGAAACCGGCGACGACACCATCCTGCTCTACGGCCATCTGGACAAGCAGCCGGAAATGACTGGCTGGGATGACGATCTCGGCCCGTGGACGCCGGTCCTTCGCGGCGACAAGCTGTATGGCCGCGGCGGTGCGGACGACGGCTACGCCATCTTCGGCTCGCTGGCCGCGGTGCTGGCGCTGCAGGCCCAGGGCCTGCCGCACGCCCGCTGCGTGGTGCTGATCGAGGCCTGCGAAGAGTCCGGCAGCTACGACCTGCCGGCCTACGTCGACCACCTGGCCGAGCGCATCGGCAAGCCCTCGCTGGTGGTCTGCCTGGATTCGGGCTGCGCCAACTACGACCAGCTGTGGTGCACCACCTCGCTGCGCGGCCTGACCGGCGGCAACTTCACCGTGAAGGTGCTCAACGAAGGCGTGCATTCCGGCGATGCCTCCGGCGTTGTGCCGTCCAGCTTCCGCCTGCTGCGCCAACTGCTGTCGCGCATCGAGGACCAGGACACCGGCCGTATCCTGATCGACGGCATGAACGTCGAAATCCCCGCCGAGCGCCAGGAACAGGCCAGGCGCGCTGCCGAAGTGGTCGATACCGAGATCTTCGAGAAGTTCCCCATGGTCGACGGCCTGCGTCCGATGAACGAGGACCTGACCGAGCTGGTGCTCAACCGCACCTGGCGCCCGGCGCTGTCGGTCACCGGCGTGGGCGGCATGCCGCCGCTGGAATCGGCCGGCAACGTGCTGCGCCCGCAGACCTCGGTGAAGCTGTCGCTGCGCCTGCCACCAACCGCCGATGGCAAGACCTGCGGCGAGCTGCTGAAGGAAGCGCTGCTGCGCGATCCGCCGAACGGCGCGCAGGTCACCCTGGACCTGGAAAAGGCCTCTACCGGCTGGAACGCCCCGGCGATGGCGCCGTGGCTGACCCAGGCCATCGACGACGCCAGCCAGGCCTTCTTCGGCAAGCCGGCGATGTACATGGGCGAAGGCGGCTCGATCCCGTTCATGGGCATGCTGGGCGAGAAGTTCCCGGGTGCGCAGTTCATGATCACCGGCGTGCTCGGCCCGCACTCCAATGCGCACGGCCCGAATGAGTTCCTGCACATCCCGATGGGCAAGAAGGTCACCGCCTGCGTGTCCAAGGTGATCAGCGAGCACTACGCCGCCAGCCTGCGTGGCGAGACCAGCGGTTCGCCGGTGGCTGCCGACAGCGGCACCCGCCACGGCGACCACGGCTGCTGCTGATCCGGCACCGGTGACGGACGCAGCCTGGCCTTGCTAGGCTGCGTCCACACTCAAGCGGAATCCGCGCGCATGAATGGTCTGTTCGGCAGCAGCAGCTGGTTGTACATCCTGCTGGTCGGCTTCTTCGTCGGCCTGCTCGGGCGTTTCTTCATGCCCGGCAACAACCGCATGGGCTGCCTGCTGACCATCGTGCTGGGCATCCTCGGTGCGCTGCTGGCCGGTTGGTTCGGCCAGTACATGGGCTGGTACGCCCCCGGCGAACCGGCCGGCTTCCTCGGTGCGGTGGTGGGCGCGGTGGCCGTGCTGGCCGTCCTGCGCCTGTTCAGCGGCCGCCGCTGACCCCGTCCCCCTTCCCTTCCTGTTCCCGACGTTGGCGCGCCCAGCGCCCCCGGATATGCCCGCATGACCGAACCCGCCTCCGATCCCCAGCGCAGCGCGCGGCGCCTGCAATGGGCCCGTACCCAGCTCGACGATGCCAGCGCGGTGGTCGAGCGCGCTTCGGTCGATGCCGGCATGCGCAGCTACTGGCGCACCACCAGCACCCGTGGCAGCCACATCGTGATGGACGCCCCACCGGGGCTGGAAGATCCGCGGCCGTGGCTGCGCATGCGCGGCCTGCTGCACGACCACGGCCTGCGCGTGCCCGCGCTGTTGGCACAGGACCTGGAGGCCGGCTTCCTGCTGCTGGAAGATCTCGGCGGTCCGACCCTGGCCATGATCCTCGACGCGCGCAATGCCGATGAATGGTTTGGCCGCTCGATCGAACAGCTGCTGCGCCTGCAGGCGATTGCGGTGCCAGCCGACTTCGGCCAGTTCGGCGAGGCGCTGCTGCAACGCGATGCCGGGCTGTTCGACGAATGGTTCCTGCAGCGGCACCTGAACCTGGAACTGGACTGCGGTGAGCTCGAGGGGCTGCAGCTGGTGCATCGCCGGTTGATGGACAACGCGCTGGGCCAGGCCCAGCTGATGACCCACCGCGATTACATGCCGCGCAACCTGATGCCGGTCGACGACGGCCCCGCGGTGCTGGATTTCCAGGACCTGGTGCGTGGCCCGATCGCCTACGACGCGGTGAGCCTGTTCAAGGACGCCTTCCTGAGCTGGCCGCTGCAGCGCGTTGACGAGTGGCTGGCGCAGTACCACGAACGCGCGCGCGACGCCGGCCTGCCGGTGCCCGACCGCGCCACCTTCCTGCGCGATGCCGACTGGATGGGCATCCAGCGCCACGTGAAGATCCTCGGCCTGTTCTGCCGCCTGCGCTACCGCGACAACAAGGGCCATTACCTGGACGACGCACCGCGCTTCATCGGCTATCTGGATGAAGTGCTGCCACGCTATCGCGAGCTGGCCCCCCTGCAGCAGCTGCTGGAAAACCGCATCAAGCCGGCGCTGGCCGACCTCGGCGCACCAATGCGCGTGGCCCGATGAAGGCGCTGGTGTTTGCCGCCGGGCTCGGCGAGCGCATGCGCCCGCTGACCCTGCACACACCCAAGCCGCTGCTGGAAGTGGCCGGCAAGCCGTTGATCGTCTGGCACCTGGAACGCCTGGCGGCGCTCGGCGTGCGCGAGGTAGTGGTCAACACCGCGTGGCTGGCCGAGCAGTTCCCGGCGACGCTGGGTGATGGCAGCCAGTGGGGCCTGCGTCTGCATTTCCTTTACGAAGGGCAGACCCCGCTGGAAACCGGCGGCGGCATCCTCAACGCATTGCCGGTGCTGGGCGATGCTCCGTTCCTGGTGGTGAACGGCGATATCTGGACCGATTTCGATTTCGCCACGCTGCCGCGCGAGCCGCAGGGCCAGGCACACCTGGTGCTGGTCGACAATCCGGCGCAACACCCCAACGGTGACTACCGACTCGATGCGCAGGGCCTGCTGCACCACGACCACGCAGGGCCGTGCCTGACCTATGCCGGCATCGGCGTGTATCGCCCCTCCATCGTGGCCGACTGGCGCACGGTGATCGGCGATGCGCCGGGTAGCGAGCGTGTTCCGCCGAAGTTCTCGGTGGTGCCGCTGCAGAAGCGTTTCATGGCGCAGGGGTTGATGACGGGGCAGCACCATCGCGGGCGTTGGACCGATGTGGGTACCGTGGATCGCCTGCGCGCGCTGGATGTGGAGTTGGCAGCGAACGGCTGAGCCCCTCGTGGCTGGATGTTTTGAGAGCAGAAGCCTTGCTTGGCCGGGCGGGGTGGATTCGCGGGGGACGCCATGAACCCGTCCCTGGGGGCTTGGCCGCGGCATCCATGCCGCGGACACCCCCGCGAACCCACCCCGCCCGGCCTCTGACAGTTTCCGTGCGCGTCCAGCCACGTAAGAAAGAAAGAAGAGCAAAAGCGTGTCGCTTCGCTGCGCTTGCTCCAGTGACGACCAACGGTCGTCACCCACCACAAGCAAGACACGTGTCGACCAAGGTCGACACCCACCAACAGCAGTGCAGTACGCAGTCCCGGCAGACCGCGGGAAGCTGTCGAAGGCGGGGTGGGTCCGGTTGCGGGGGCGTGAGCCGCATGGATGCGGCGACCGAGCTTACATGGACGTACTTGCAGCGTCCCCCGCAACCGGACCCACCCCGCCATCCCACGGATAGCCCGCTTTTGACGTTGACGTTGCTTCGGCTTCGGCGGGTGCAGGGCGCAGCCCTGCAAACAAACCCCACCCTCAGTAACGAGGCCGGCCTTCTTCCAGCACCTGGCGCAGGAACGGCACGGTGATCCGCCGCTTCGCCGCCAGCGATTCGCGGTCCAGCCAGTCCAGCAGGGTGATCAATCCACCCAGCTCACGGCCGGTGTGCGACAGCAGCCATTCGATGGCCGCTTCGTCGATGGCCAGGCCGCGTCGCAGTGCACGCTCGCGCAGCACCGCAGCACGACCTTCCTCATCCAGCGGCTGCAGCAGCACGCGCACGCACTGGCCCAGGCGCGAACGCAGGTCCGGCAGCACCAGGCCCAGCTCGCCCGGCGCCTTCTGCGCCGTGTACAGCACGGTTACACCTGCAGCGCGCGCGCGGTTGTGGAAATCAAACAGCGCGATCTCGTCCTCGCGATTGCCGGCAACCTCGTCCAGCCCGTCCAGCGCCACCAGTTCGCGTGCGTCCAGCCCATCCAGCGCTGCACGGACGCGGCCTGCTGCGCTGGCCAGTGGCACGTACGTCGGCAGGCGCCCGGCCTGCTCGGCGCTGGAGCACATCGCCAGCGCCTGGTGGGTCTTGCCGGTTCCCGCCGCACCTTCCAGGTAGACCCAGTCGTGGCTGGCACCAACCGCGATCGCGCGCAGCTGCGCCAGCGCGCCGTCCGGCGCGCCGATGAAGGTCTCCAGGCGCTGGTCCCGCGGGTAATGCAGGGCCAGCGGCAGTTGCGGCACACCCATCACTTCAGGTCGGGGCCCTTGTCGTTCGGAACGATGATGTGGGGGGCGTCCACTACGCCATCAAGCACGATCGCCGGCTTCTCGCCCACGTACAGCTCGCTCTGGCGGTAGCGCTGATGCGCATAGCGCAGCAGCACGTTGGTCACCGCCGCCACCGGCAGCGCCAGCAGCATGCCGAGGAAGCCGAACAGCTGGCCGCCGGCCATCACCGCAAAGATCACTGCCACCGGGTGCAGGCCGATCTTGTCGCCGACGATACGCGGGGTCAGCACGTAGCTTTCCAGCAGCTGGCCCACGGTGAACACCACGCCCACCAGGATCAGCAGCTTCAGGTCGAAGCCCTGCGCCTGCACCAGTGCCGCGATCACCGCCATCAGCACGCCAGTGGTCGCGCCCAGGTATGGGATGAAGCTGATGAGGCCGGCAATCAGGCCGATCAGCAGGCCCAGCTTGAGGCCGACCAGCGACAGGCCGCCGGCATAGATCACGCCCAGCGCCAGCATCACCAGGAACTGTCCGCGGATGAACGCCCCCAGCACCTCGTTGGACTCGCGCGCCAACGCGCTGATGGTGCCGATGTGGTTGCGCGGAATCACCGACGCCACCCGCTCGACCAGCTTGTCCCAGTCGCGCAGGAAGTAGAACGCCAGGATCGGCAGCAGCAGGATGTTGACCACCCAGGTCACCATCGCAAAGCCCGAACGCGAGACGTAGCCCATGAATGTGGTGGCGAAGCCGCCGGCCTGCTGCCAGTGGCTGCGCACCCATTCGATCAGGCGGTCCGGATCCAGCCACTGCATCACTTCCAGGCCGGTCTTCTGCTCGAACCAGGGGATCCCCTTCTCCATCAGCCACGCCTGTGCCTGCGGCGCGACCGCAATCAGGGTGGTGATCTGGCGCTCGATCATCGGCACCAGCACCAGCAGCAGCGCCACGATCACCAGCACCATCGCAGCGAACACCAGCACCACGCCGGTCATGCGCGAACGGCCGGTGGCCTCGATGCGGTCCACCAGCGGATCGCCCAGCCACGCCAGCGCCAGCGCCAGCACGAACGGGGTCAGGATCGGTGCCAGCAGCCACACCACCCAGCCGACCAGGCCGGCAAACAGGATGTACTTCAGGCGGCGCAGGAACTGCGCGATTTCGGCTTCCGGGGTCAGGGTCATCGCAAACGGTACTCGTTGCTGACCGGCACGGCCACCGGGGCACCGGTGGTGTCATCGATCGGGGTCGGCAGGGCCGGCAGCGTCGCGCTGGGCACCAGCACGCCGTTGTCGCCCAGCATGCGGTTGAAGCCGGCCAGGCCGGTGGTCATCTCCAGGCTCAGCTCCAGCTGGCCGGCCGAGGCGTGCAGCGGGGTGACATTGCGCACCACCGGCACCTCGCGCAGCCCGGCGGCAAGGCGCAGGTAGTCGTCGGCACTGTTGATGCCGGTGACCACCACGCGGTAGGTCCCGGCCTGGCCGACGGCGGCACCCGCCTTGGCATAGCGCCTGACCAGCGCGTCGGCGGCGCCGTCGGCACCGGCGGCCATCGCGCGCATGGCGTTGGCGTCCTTGCTGGTCCACTTGTTCAGCTCACGGCCGTTGTCGACGAACACCCAGTCCGCCTGCCAGCCGCCGTTGGCGCGGTAGAGCTTGCCGATCAGCTGCATCGGCGGCGCGTAGCGCGACGAGGCGCGGGCCACGGCGGCACTGTCCTGGCGCCAGATGGCACCGGCCAGCGCCTGTTCGGCGGCACCGCCGCTGGGCAGGCCGAGCTTGTAACCCCGCTCGATGGCGCGGTTCAGCAGCGGGCGGGCGGCGTTGGCCTGCTGCACGCTGACCAGGCGCGGGCCACTGCCGTCGTCGACGGCCAACCACACCACCGGCTTCGGCCGCGGCTGCGGCCACAGCGGCAGACCCAGCGCCGAGACCAGCGAGTCAACGTCATCCTCGCGGAAGCGGGCCACCAGCAGGGTCCTGAAGCTCGGCGCGCCGCTGGCGCCCACGCTCTGGTCCTGCTTGTAGTCGTAGCTGGCCACGTAGTCCTTGGCGTTGCGCAGCGCCTGCACCACGCCGGGGCGGGACATCACGTTGCGGTCGCCCGACAGTTTGCCCAGCACCACGCTCAGGGCACGGGCCAGGGCGCCGTTGCGATCGGCTTCGGCCTGGCTGTTGACGGGCACTTCGGCCTCGTACGCACCCGAGGCGGTGGCAACATCTCCCTCGGTGCGCAGGCCGCTCTGGGCCATCGTGGCCACCGGCAGGCTCAGTGCAAGGAGCAGGGTCAGAATCAGGCTGCGGCGCATCAGGACATCCATTGGCTCGACGAATCCGGGGGAATTGTTGCCCGAATACGGCCTTTGCGCCAATGCGGCCTGTTAAAATCGCCCGTTCAACCCCTGCCAGCGCCGACGCCCGTGACCAACACCCCGTCTTCCGCCCCCTCCCCCCTCACCTACCGTGACGCGGGTGTCGACATCGACGCCGGCAACGCGCTGGTCGAGCGGATCAAGCCCCTGGTCAAGCGCAGCTTCCGCCCGGAAGTGATGGGCGGTCTGGGCGGCTTCGGCGCCCTGTTCGACCTGTCCAACAAGTACCGCGAGCCGGTGCTGGTGTCGGGTACCGACGGCGTGGGCACCAAGCTGAAGCTGGCCCATCAGCTGAACCGCCACGATACGATCGGCATCGACCTGGTCGCGATGTGCGTGAACGACGTGCTGGTACAGGGCGCCGAGCCGCTGTTCTTCCTGGACTACTTCGCCACCGGCAAGCTGGACGTCGATACCGCCGCGGCGGTGGTGGGCGGCATCGCCAACGGCTGCACCGAGGCCGGCTGCGCGCTGATCGGCGGTGAAACCGCTGAAATGCCCGACATGTACGCCCCGGGCGAGTACGATCTGGCCGGCTTCACGGTGGCTGCGGTCGAGAAGAGCGAGCTGAAGGACGGCGCCAGCGTGGCCGCCGGCGACGTGCTGATCGGCATCGCCTCGTCCGGCCCGCATTCCAACGGCTACTCGCTGGTGCGCCGCATCTACGACCGCGCCGGCCGCCCGGCCGATCTGGAACTGGAAGGTGGCGTGAAGCTGGTCGACGCGCTGATGGCACCGACCCGCCTGTACGTGAAGCCGATCCTGTCGCTGCTGAAGTCGCACGGCGATGCCATCCACGGCATGGCCCACATCACCGGTGGCGGCCTGACCGAGAACATCATCCGCGTGGTGCCCGATGGCCTCGGCCTGGACATCCAGGCCTCGTCCTGGACCCTGCCGCCAGTGTTCCAGTGGCTGCAGAAAGAAGGCGCGGTCGCCGACAGCGAGATGTGGCGCACCTTCAACTGCGGCATCGGCTTCGTGCTGATCGTGGCAGCGGAGCAGGTCGCTGCCGTGTCCGAGGCGGTCCAAGCCCAGGGCCTGGACCACTGGACCATCGGCCAGGTGGTCACCGCCGAAGGCGCCGAACGCGTCCGCATCGGCTGAACCCGACCCCGAGGAGCCCGCATGGACGCAACGCCCCCCCTGGCACCCACCCCGGTACCGCCGCCGTTGGCGGCCGTGCCGGTCTTCAGCAGGCAGGACGCTGACCACCTGCGCGCGCTGTCCATCGCGCACTACGTGTTCGGCGGCCTGATCGCGCTGCTCTCGCTGTTTTTCATTCTGTACATCGTGCTCGGCATCAGTGCGCTGAGCGGCCATCTGCCGATGAACTCCGGGGGCCAGCCCTCGTCGCCGGCCGAACAGCGCCTGTTCGGCTGGGTGTTCACGGTGCTGGGGACCGTGTTCGTCGCCGGTGGCCTGGGCATGGCCGCATTCGTCATCCAGGCCGGACGCTGCCTGGCCCAGCGTCGTCGCCACCTGCTGTGCCTGATCGTGGCCGGCCTGCTCTGCCTGTGCGCGCCGCTGGGCACCGTTCTGGGGGTATTCACCCTGGTTACGCTGCTGCGCCCGCAGGTCAAGGCCGCCTTCGATGCAAGGGGTGCAACGACATGACGACACCCGGCGCACCACCGCCGCTGCCGCAGCAGACCCTGGCGCAGCTGCAGCTGGCCAGCCACCTGCAGACGCTGAAGGTGCTGTTCTACGCGCTGGCTGCTTTCCACTGGATGGCCGCGCTGGCGTTCCTCGGTTTCATCGGCCTGGTCGCCAGCTCACGCGGGCTGGCCGATGGCGCGGTACTGGCCACGGTGTACGGGGTCATTTCGCTGTTGGCGGCCGCGCTTGGCGTCGTGCAGCTGCACACCGCACGCCTGCTGTCGCGCCGCACCGGGCTGGCCTGGTGCCAGCGCGCGGCCTGGCTGGCGGTACTGGCTGGCCCGCTGGGCATGGCCCTGACCGCCTATGCCTGGGTGTTTCTGTCCAAGCCTGACATGGCCGCACTGTTCGACCGTGGCGACCATCTCAGCGTCTGAGCTTGCCGGCAGACGCCCCCCTCCCCTGATCGACTCCCCATGTCCGCGCCTGCCCTCTCCACGACCGCCTCGCCTGCCGCTTCCCGTTTCACGGGCCCCAAGAAGCTGGCCTTCGCCGCCGTGCTGGCGGTGTTCGCGATCAGCTGGATCCACCCGCTGTGGCCCACCGAGCAGGCCCTGCACAGCACCCTGACCGTGATCGGGCTGGCCGCACTGCTATGGGTCGACCGCCGGGGTAGCTGGCTGGGCAACGGTGCCTTCATCGCGATCTGCGGCTTCATTGCACTGCACTGCGTGGCTGCGCGCTGGCTGTACTCGAACGTGCCCTACGACGCATGGGCGCAGGCGCTGACCGGCTGGTCGCCGAATGCGGCGTTTGGCTGGCAGCGTAATCATTTCGACCGGCTTATCCACTTCCTGTTCGGCGTCTGCTTCACGCCTGCGCTGCTGCAGCTGGCACGCCATGCCTGGCCGGCGCTGCGCCGCCGCCAGGCTTTCACCCTGGCGGTGATGGCAGTGATGTGCGCCAGCCTGGTCTACGAGTGGTTCGAGTGGGCCATCGCGCTGGCCCTGTCGCCGGACGCCGCCGAGGCCTACAACGGGCAGCAGGGCGACATGTGGGACGCCCATGCCGACATGCTGCTGGCGACCGTGGGCAGCCTGCTGAGCTGGCCGTTGATCCGCCGGAGTCCCGCGCAATGACCGCGCCCACCCGCATCGCGGTGCTCGCCTCTGGGCGCGGCAGCAACCTGCAGGCCATCCTCGATGCCATCGCGGCCGGGCGCCTGCCCGCCGAGGTCGTCGGCGTGTTCTCCGACCGCCCGGCCGCCGCCGCGCTGCAACGGGTCGGCGCCAGCCTGCGCTGGGCACATGCGCCGAAGGAATTCGACGACCGCGCCGCCTACGAGCAGGCCTTGGGCGATGCACTGGCCGCGGCCGCGCCGGACTGGATCGTCTGCGCCGGCTACATGCGCATTCTCGGCGCCGCCTTCGTGCAGCGCTTCAATGGCCGCCTGGTCAACATCCACCCCTCCCTGCTGCCACTGCACAAAGGGTTGGATACGCATGCGCGAGCTTTGGACGCCGGCGATGCCGAGCACGGGGCCAGCGTGCATCTGGTCGTTCCCGAACTGGATGCCGGCGCCGTCCTGGCCCAGGTACGGGTACCGGTGATGCCCGGCGATGACGCCGACAGCCTGGCCGCGCGCGTGCTGGCGGTGGAGCATCCCCTGCTGATCGCCACCCTCCAGCTGCTGTGCGCCGGCCGCCTGACTGAACGGGAGGGGCAGCCGCACCTGGACGGTCACCCCCTGTTTAGCCCACTGGCCCTAGATTCCGCCGGGAACCTGAACCGGTAACGCCCACGCACACGCCCCGCTGACTGCGGGGCTGGCATCCTGCCCCCCTCCTGCAGCTCCTGTCCTCCATGAAGACCACGACCCTGCTGTCCACTTCATTGCTGCTGTCGCTTGTCGTGCTTCCCGGCGTGGGTTGGGGCCAGGTGCAAGCGCCTGCGGCCCCTGCGCAGCCGGCGCCTGCAGTCCAACCGCCTGCGGAACCGGCCGTGCCGATGCCGCCGGCGCTGGCCTGGGAGCCGCCGCCGCTGCAGCCGTTCACCGCGACCTACCAGGCCTTCTACAAAGGCAAGGAGGCCGGCGACGCCAGCATGCAGGTCACCCACACCGGCGGCAACCAGTGGCGGGTGGACATGCAGGTGGTTGGCCGCCGCGGCTTTGCAAGCGTGCTGGGCCTGAACATCGAACAGAGCACGGTGTTCGAAGAGCGCAGCGGCGTCTATGCGCCGCTCAGCCAGAGCACGGTGCGCAAGGGCCTGTTCCTGGGCAAGAAGGCGGTCGGCACGTACAACTGGCAGGCCGGCACCGCGCAGTGGAGCGGCGACGTCAAGAAGGAACGTGCGCAACCGATCCCGCTGCAGCCGGGCGACCAGAGCGCGCTGCTGATCAATCTGGCGATCATGCGTGATGCCCGCCCGGGCGCCACCATGCATTACCGCTACGTGGACATGGGCAAGGTCCGCCAGCACGACTACCAGGCCGCGCCGCAGACCGAGAACGTCGAGGTCGGCGACCTGTCCTACAACGCGCTGCGGGTCTACCGGACCAACGGCGGCAACAACGAAACCATCCTCTGGATCGCCAACGGTGTCCCCACCCCGGTGCGCATCCTGCAACGCGAAGACGGCGAAGACCGCGTCGATCTACGCCTGATCGAGTACCAAGGAGTCTGAGCATGAGCACCCTGACCCGCCCCCTCACCTGGATCGCTGCAGCCGCACTGTCGGTGGCCAGCCTGCCGGCCATGGCCCTGCAGCCATTCAAGGCCGATTACCTGGCCAGCTACATGGGCATGCAGGCCAATGGCAGCATGACGCTGAGCAGCGAGGGAGCCAACAAGTGGCGCTACACGCTGCAGGTGAAGAACCAGCTGGCCGACCTGAGCCAGAGCACCGTGTTCGAAGAGGTGCGCGGCCAGCTGCGCCCGCTCAGCAGCCAGGACCGTTCGGCACTGCTGGTGAAGAAGCGCAATGTGCAGGCCAACTACAACTGGACCAGCAACCAGGCCACCTGGACCGGCGACATCAAGCCGGACCGTGCGGGCCCCATCGCGTTGAAGACGGGCGACATGGACGCGCTGCTGATCAACCTGGCAATCGCCCGCGACCTGGCCGCCGGCAAGCCGCTGACCTATCGCATGGTCGACGAAGGCCGCATCAAGAACATGACCTACCGCGTGGTCGGCAAGGAATCGATCACCGTGGGCGGCAAGAGCTACGAGGCCACCAAGGTCTCGCGTGCCGACGGCAACAAGGAGCTGATCGCGTGGATCGTGCCGGAATTCCCGGTGCCGGCGCGCATGCTGCAGCGTGAGAGCGGCCGCGATGCGCTGGACCTGACCATCAAGGCGATGAACTGAGCGCCCGGGGTCGGATCCCTTCCCAACGGGAAGGGCTCTGACCCCGACAGCGACCCGGCGCCTTCATCCACGCATGGCGTGGATCTACCGTAAAAAAACGCCCGCTTTCGCGGGCGTTGTTCTTACTTCTTTTGCTCGGCCGCGGCCGGCTTGAACTCGGTGCGGCAGTCCACGCGGATCTGCTCGCCGGTGCTGCGCCAGATGAAGGTGCGGCAATGGCGGTTGCCGTCCTGGCTGTCGTTCACCGCGACCGCGTAGAACGATTCGATGATCTCGTCACGCGAGACCGTGCCGTCGCCGTTCCAGTCCATGTCCTTCTGCTCGATGCCCTGGGTGATGGCGATGTTGGCGTACCAGGCATAGCCCAGCCACGCCAGCACGATCAGCACCAGGGCCAGCAGCGCCTTGCGGCGCGGGCTGAACTTGCCGCGCAGGATCATGGCACGCGCCGGATGGTGGCGCCGAGCGAAGACAGCTTCTCTTCGATGTTCTCGTAGCCACGATCAAGGTGATAGATGCGGTCGATGGTGGTCTCGCCGCTGGCCATCAGGCCGGCCAGGATCAGCGAGGCCGAGGCACGCAGGTCGGTGGCCATTACCGGCGCACCGCTCAGGGTCTCGCTGCCACGCACGATGGCGGTGTGGCCTTCGACCTGGATGTCCGCGCCCAGGCGCAGCAGTTCGTTGACGTGCATGAAACGGTTCTCGAAGATCGTTTCGTTGATCACGCCGACGCCGTCGGCCACGCAGTTGAGCGCCATGAACTGCGCCTGCATGTCGGTCGGGAATGCGGGGTACGGCGCGGTGGTCAGGTTGACCGCCTTCGGTCGCTTGCCCTGCATGTCCAGGGTGATGGTGTCTTCGGTGGTCTCGATCTTCGCGCCGGCCTCGACCAGCTTGGACAACACCGCGTCCATGGTGTTCGGGCGCGCACGGTTGACCGTGACCTTGCCGCCGGTCATCGCCGCAGCGACCAGGAAGGTACCAGTCTCGATGCGGTCGGGCAGCACTTCGTGGCGGCCGCCGGACAGGCGCTCGACGCCTTCAATGACCAGGCGGGCAGTGCCCAGGCCTTCGATCTTCGCGCCCAGCGCGATCAGGCAATGCGCCAGATCGGTCACTTCCGGTTCCATCGCGCAGTTGTCGAGGACGGTGGTGCCTTCGGCCAGCACCGCGCCCATCAGCACGTTCTCGGTGCCGGTGACGCTGACCATGTCGAAGGTGAAATGGCCGCCCTTCAGCCGCTTGGCAGTGGCCTTGATGAAGCCGTTCTCGACCACGATCTCGGCACCCAGCGCCTGCAGGCCCTTGATGTGCTGGTCGACCGGACGCGAACCGATCGCGCAGCCGCCGGGCAGCGACACTTCCGCCGCGCCGAAGCGGGCCAGCAGCGGGCCCAGCACCAGGATCGAGGCGCGCATGGTCTTGACCAGCTCGTACGGCGCAACGTGCTGGTTGACCGAACGCGGGTCGACCACGATCGCACTGCCACGCGACAGCGTGCCCTGGTCGATGGTGACCTTGGCACCCAGTTCGCCCAGCAGCTTGACCGTGGTGACCACGTCGTGCAGGTGCGGCACGTTGGTGATCTCCACCGGCTCATCGGCCAGCAGGGTCGCGCAGAGGATGGGGAGGACGGCGTTCTTGGCGCCGGAGATGCTCACTTCACCGTGCAGCGCAGCGCCGCCGGTCACAACGATCTTGGCCATGTATTCGGGATCTTCTGCGGTTCAGCCGGCTTCGGCCGGGGTCACGGTTTTCAGCGCCAGCGCGTGGATCGCGCCGCCCATCAGGTCGCCCAGCGTGGCATAGACCATGCGGTGGCGGGCCAGCGGCATCTTGCCGGCGAACGCCTCGCAGACCACGGTCGCTTCGAAATGCACGCCATCATCGCCCTGCACGTCGGCGCGGGCGCCAGGCAGGCCGGTTTCGATCAGATTGCGGATGGTGTCGGCGTCCAACGGGCTTTCCTAATAAAATGTGCCTCCATTCTACTTCCGCTGCGTGGCGTCCGCATGGCCGAATCCCTGTTGCCCCCCCGTTCCGTCGACCCTGCCGGCCTGGTCGCCAGTGGCCGCCGCGTGTTCGAGATCGAGCGGCAGGCGCTGGATGCCGTCGCCGACCGCCTTGGCGAGGCCTTCCAGCAGGCCTGCGAGGCGATCCTGGCCAGCCGCGGCCGGGTGGTCGCCACCGGCATGGGCAAATCCGGCCACATTGCCCGCAAGATCGCCGCCACCCTGGCCTCCACCGGCACACCGGCGTTCTACGTGCATCCCGGCGAAGCCGGCCACGGCGACCTGGGCATGATCACCGAAGCCGACGTGGTACTGGCCCTGTCCTATTCGGGCGAGTCCGATGAGGTGCTGATGCTGCTGCCTGTGCTCAAGCGCCAGGGCAACGTGCTGATTTCCATGACCGGCCGCCCGCAGTCGAGCCTGGCCACGGCCGCCAACATCCACCTGGATGTGAGCGTGCCGGCCGAGGCCTGCCCGCTGGCGCTGGCGCCGACCTCCAGCACCACCGCCTCGCTGGCGATGGGCGATGCGCTGGCCGTAGCCCTGCTTGATGCGCGCGGCTTCACCGCCGACGACTTCGCCCGCTCGCACCCGGCCGGCAGCCTCGGCCGTCGCCTGCTGCTGCACATCACCGATGTCATGCACACCGGCGAGGACCTGCCCAGCGTGGGCGCCGATGCCAGCCTCAGCGAGGCGCTGGTGGAAATGAGCCGCAAGCGCCTCGGCATGACCGCCGTGGTCGACGCCGATGGCGTGCTGATCGGCCTGTTCACCGACGGCGACCTGCGCCGGGCGCTGGACAGCGCGCTGGACGTGCGCACCGCGAAGATCGCCGATGTGATGACCCGCAACCCGCGCACCATCGGTGCCGACCAGCTGGCCGTAGAGGCCGCGCGGCAGATGGAGACCCAGAAAATCAACGGCCTGATCGTGGTCGATGGCCAGGGCCGTGCGGTCGGCGCCCTGAACATTCATGACCTGTTGCGGGCCCGGGTGGTTTAACCGACAGTCCGTAGACCCCATTCAGTCTGTAATGCCCCACCCGCCCCCACCGAGCCTGATCGCCTGATGCCCTGGTCCCCGCTGCCCGCGTTCCCCGCCCACCTGCATGCCGCTGCGGCCCGCGTCCGCCTGGCCTGCTTCGACGTGGACGGTACCCTCACCGACGGTCGGCTGTACTACGACAAGGACGGCAACGAGAGCAAGGCGTACTTCGTGCAGGACGGTCTGGGCCTGAAACTGCTGCAGCAGCACGGCATCCACCCCGTGCTGATCACCGCGCGCAACAGCCAGTCCGCGCTCAAGCGCGGCGCCGACCTCGGCATCGACACCCAGATCGCCGTGGGCGACAAGCTGGCCAGCGTGCAGACGCTGTGCGCACAGCATGGCATCGGCCTGGAGCAGGTGGCCTTCATGGGCGACGACCTGCCGGACCTGGCGCCGCTGGGCGCGGTCGGCCTGGCGGTGGCGCCAGCCAACGCCCACCCGTGGATCGCCGAGCGCGTGCACTGGCAGACCCGCGCCGATGGCGGACGTGGCGCCGCCCGTGAACTGTGCGACATCCTGCTGGCCGCCCAGGGCCATGTGGACGCGGTGCTGGCGAGGTTCGGCGCATGAACCTGCCCACCCTGAACTGGCGCACCGTGCTCGGCATCGGCCTGCTGCTGGCGGCCCTGCTCAGCAGCTGGGCGGCCCTGCGCAACCGTGACAAGGGCCCGGCCACTGCCGGCCAGGACGCCGGCGTGGACTACATCCTGCACGACTTCCAGATCGTCGCGCTGGATGAGCAGGGCAAGGAATCGACCACCCTGCGCGCACCGCGGCTGGAACGCCAGCGTGGCGACCAGACCATCAACATCGCCACCCCACTGTTCGAGATGCCGGACAAGGATGGCAAGCACTGGACCCTGCGCGCCGAGACCGGCTGGCTCAGCGCCAAGGGCGACGAAATGAAGCTGCGTGGCAATGTCGCTGGCGACAGCCCGGCCGATCCGGGCGTGGTGCCGACCACGTTCCGCACCGACCACCTGGACGTGTTCCCGAAGGAAAACCGTGCCCGCACCGATGCGCGGGTCACCATGACCCGCCCCGGCATGGAACAGTCCGGCGTCGGCTTCGAGGTGGATTCGAAGAACAACACGTATCATTTCCTCAGCCAGTCCAAGGGCCGTTACACGCCCCGACGCTGATTCCGCCACCCTCCTGCGACGTCCCCGGACCGGCGCAAGGAAGGCGGCCCACCCACCCGCCGCCGGTTTCCCGGACGGCCCCACCGGTAGAACGGACCCCGATGAAGATCCCCTTTGCAGCCGTACTCGCGCTCGGTCTCCTGGTTCCCAGCGCCGCCTTTGCCAAGTCCACCGATCGCAACGAGAACATGAACATCGAGTCCGGCGCCCAGTCGGGCGTGCTGACCGGCGATGGCAAGACCGTGCTCTCGCAGGGTGTGACCGTCACCCAGGGCACGCTGGACATCCGCGCGTCCGAAGCGGAGATCTACCTGAAGGACGGCGAGGCCGTGCGTGCGGTGTTCTCCGGCAAGCAGGCCACGATGAAGCAGCAGCTTGACGACGGCACCTGGATGGACGCGGTGGCTGATCGCATCGACTACGACATCAAGACCGAGATCATCACCCTGACCGGCAACTACAAGGTCACCAGCGCACGCGGCACCAATGCCGGCCAGCGCATGGTCTACAACACCCGCAGTGGCGAGATGAATTCCGGTGGCGATGGCAGCCGCGTGCGCACCGTCATTCCGCCGAAGAACAAGAACGCGGCGGCGCAACCGGCCGCCGCACCCAAGGCGGCGGCTCCGGCCAGTACGCCGGCCAGGCCGGCGGGGAGCAAGAAGTAATGCTCGTCGCCAAGGGCCTGCGCAAGCGCTACAAGCAGCGCGAAGTCGTCAAGGACTTCGGGCTGACCCTCGACGCCGGTGAAGTGGTCGGTTTGCTCGGCCCCAACGGTGCCGGCAAGACCACCTGCTTCTACATGATCGTCGGCCTGGTCGCCGCCGATGCAGGCAGCATCGTGCTCGACGGCAAGGACATCACCAGCGACCCGATGTACACCCGTGCCAAGCAGGGCGTGGGCTACCTGCCGCAGGAACCGTCGGTGTTCCGCAAGCTGACCGTGGCCGACAACCTCCGCCTGGTGCTTGAACTGCGCGAAGACCTGGATTCGGCCGGCCGCGAGCGCGAATTGAACAGCCTGCTCGACGAGCTGCAGCTGGGCCATGTCGCCGACCAGCTCGGTGCCAGCCTGTCCGGTGGCGAACGTCGTCGCTGCGAGATCGCCCGCGCACTGGCCGCGCAGCCGCGCCTGATCCTGCTCGACGAACCGTTTGCCGGTGTCGACCCGATCTCGGTGGGCGAAATCCAGCGCATCGTCACCCATCTCAAGCAGCGTGGCATCGGCGTGCTGATCACCGACCACAACGTGCGCGAGACCTTGGGAATCTGCGACCGCGCGTATATCCTCGCCGAGGGCACCGTGCTGGCCCAGGGCTCGCCGGAGGCGATCCTGGACAACGCTGACGTACGTCGCGTCTACCTTGGGGATTCCTTCAAGCTGTGACCGCAGGTGCTGGGTCCCTTTCCTTCCGTTCGGCACAGGCATGAAGACTCGGCTGCAGACATCGTTGGGACAGCAGCTGGTGCTCACCCCCCAGCTGCAGCAGGCGATCAAGCTGCTGCAGATGTCCACGACCGAGCTGGAGCTTGAAATCGCCCAGGCCGTGGAAAGCAATCCGCTGCTGGACTGGGCCGACAGCAACGACAGCAGTGCCGCCAATGAAGGCGGCGACAACACGGACGCCGACACGCCGGCCGAACGCGCCGACAATGGCGACGACTGGGCACCGGCCGAGCTCGACTGGAGCGCCGCTGGCAGTGGCGGCAGCTTCGACGATGACGACGACAACGGCAGCGCTGCCGAGCGCGTAGCCGAAACCGAAACACTGGCCGACCATCTGCTGTGGCAGCTGCACCTGTCGCATCTTTCCCTGCGTGACCGCAGCATCGGCGCTACGCTGATCGATGCGTTGGACGATGACGGGTACCTGCGCGAGCCGCTGGCCACCATCGCTGAAACCCTGTTGCCGGCGATCCACGCCGACGAGCACGAGATCCTCGCCGTGCTGCATCGCATCCAGCGCTTCGACCCGGTCGGCGTTGCCGCGCGCACGCTCGGCGAATGCCTGCAGCTGCAGCTGGATGTGTTGCCTGGTGACACCGCGGGCCTGGCGCTGGCGCGGCAGATTGCCGCAGGCCCGCTGGAACGGCTGCCACGCAGTGGCGTCGCCGGTCTGGCCCATGAACTGAAACAGCCGCTGGACGAGGTCGAGGCAGCGGTCGCCCTGCTGCGCTCGCTGGACCCGCGTCCAGGGACTCAGATCGCGCCGCTTTCGCAGGATACCTACGTGGTGCCCGACGTGGTGGTGTGGCGGCAGAACGGCATCTGGCGCGCGGCGCTGGCCGCCCATGCCGGGCCAAAGGTGGTGATCCACCGTGGCTACGAACAGCTGATCCGCCGCTGTGGCGAGGCCGACGCCGGCTACCTGCGTGGCCAGCTGCAGGAGGCGCGCTGGCTGCTGAAGGGCCTGCAGCAGCGCGGTGAAACCCTGCTGCGGGTGGTGCGCAGCCTGATCCACCAGCAGGCCGGTTTCCTCGAGTTCGGCGAACAGGCGCTGCGTCCGCTGACCCTGCGCGAGATCGCCGCCGAACTGGGCCTGCACGAGTCGACGGTGTCGCGCGCGATCGCCCGCAAGCATGTGCGCACGCCGCGCGGCACGCTGCCGCTGCGTGCCTTCTTTGCCTCGGGCATCGATACCGAAGGCGGTGGCGAGGCGTCCAGCACCGCCATCCAGGCGATGATCCGGCGCCTGATCGACGACGAAAACCCGCGCAAGCCGCTTTCTGACGCCAAGCTGGCTGACCTGCTCAAATCGTCGGGAATTCCAGTAGCGCGACGCACCGTGGCGAAGTATCGTGAAGCCATGAACATCTCCGCCTCGCACGAAAGGGTCAGAATCGCTTGACGCGCCGCCGCGCCCGGCGGAGAGGTTCATTGGCACATCCGAACACAGGAGAAACCCGATGCGCATCGAAACGTTTGGCAAAGACGTCGAAGTCACCCCGGCCCTGCAGTCCTATGTGGAGGAGAAGCTGGCCCGGATCGGAAAACACTTCGACCAGCACTGCGAAGCGCGGGTGACCCTCAAGCTGCAGAAGACCGAACACCACGTCGACGCCAGCCTCAACATCCCGGGGCAGACCCTGCACGCCGAGGCCGGCGGCCAGACCATGTATGCCGCGATCGACCTGCTTGCGGACAAGCTTGACCGCCTGGTCATCAAGCACAAGGAGAAAAAACAGCAGCACGCACCGCTGCCGGTGGGCGACAATGGTGGCTGATCGCCATCGTTCCCCGCAGACATGCCCCTGACTGACCTCCTGGCGGCCGTGCAGACCCAGCTCTGCACGGCCACCGACCGTGACAGCGTCCTGCAGGCCGCCGCCGGGTTGCTGGCCTGCCGCCAGGCCAATGCCGAACAGATCTATCTGAACCTGTGCCAGCGCGAAGCCCTGGGCAGCACCGCGATCGGCCACGGTATCGCCATCCCCCACGGCCGCGCGCCGACCCTGGACCGCCCCCGTGGCGCCCTGCTGCGTCTGGCGGCCCCGGTCGACTTCGGCGGCGATGAGCCGGTGGACCTGGTGTTCGCGATGGCCGTCCCCGCCCACTACACCCACCAGCACCTGATGCTGCTGTCCGAGCTGGCCGAGCTGTTTTCCGCGCCGGATATCCGCCAGGCCCTGCGTGCGGCCGGCGATGCCCGGGCCCTGCGCGAGGCGCTGGACATGACCCCACCTGCGAGCGCCGCATGAATACCAGCATCACCGCCCGTGAACTGTTCGAACAGCAGCGCGAGCGGCTGGGGCTGCGCTGGGCCGCCGGCAAATCCGGTGAGAAGCGCGAGCTGGAGGCCGGCAACACGGTCTCGCGGCGTCCCTCGCTGGCCGGCTACCTCAACGCCATCTATCCCAACAAGGTGCAGATCCTGGGCACCGAGGAACTGTCCTGGCTGGATGCGCTGGAACCGCGCCAGCGCTGGGAGACCATCGAAAAGATCATGCAGTCGCACCCGCTTGCGCTGGTGCTGACCCGCAACCAGGCCTGCCCCGAAGACCTGCGCGCCGCCGCCGATGAATCCGGCACGCCGCTGTGGTTGTCGCCCAAGCGCGGCCACGAACTGCTGAACCACCTGTCCTACCACCTGGCGCGCACGCTCGCGCCGAGGGTGATCCTGCACGGCGTGTTCATGGAGATCTATTCCATTGGCGTGCTGATCACCGGTGAGGCCGGGTCGGGCAAGAGCGAGCTGGCACTGGAACTGCTCAGCCGTGGTCACCGCCTGGTCGCCGACGACGCCCCCGAGTTCACCCAGATCGCCCCGGACGTGCTCGACGGCACCTGCCCCGAACTGCTGCAGGACCTGCTGGAAGTGCGCGGCCTGGGCGTGCTGAACGTGCGCGAGATGTTCGGCGACACGGCTGTAAAGAAGAACAAGTACCTTCGGCTGATCGTCCACCTGACCAAGCCGATGACCGAACCCACCCCGCATGGCTACGAGCGTCTGACCGGCGACTCGGGCACCCGCCATGTGCTGGACCTGGACGTTCCGCTGATCACCCTGCCGGTGATGCCCGGCCGCAACCTGGCCGTGCTGACCGAAGCCGCCACCCGCCTGCACATCCTGCGCACCAAGGGCATTGACCCGGCGGCCATGTTCATCGCCCGCCACAGCAACCTGCTGGAACGGCGAACACCCTGATCCTCCTGCCCCTCGAAGAGCCTGTCCATGAGCACCGCAATCCCCACCGCCCCGACCCTGATCATCGTCAGCGGCCTGTCCGGCTCGGGTAAATCCGTCGCCCTGAAGACCTTCGAGGACCAGGACTACTACTGCTCGGACAACCTGCCGATCCACCTGCTGCCGGACTTCGTGCGCAGCCTGCTGGCCAACCACGACGGCAGCGCACCGCGCCGCTTGGCCGTAGGCATCGATGTCCGCGGCCAGGCTGACCTGAGCCAGCTGGGCGACTGGCGGCAGCTGGCCACCGACGCCGGCGTGGAAGTGAAGGTACTGTTCTTCGAGGCCAGCGACGAAACGGTGCTCAAGCGCTACGCCGACACCCGTCGTCGCCATCCGCTGAGCCAGCTGGGCCTGTCGCTGCCCGAAGCGATCGCCCGCGAGCGCGAGCTGACCGCACCGTTGCGCCGCGAGGCCGATGCGGTGATCGATACCAGCACCCTCAACGTGCACCAGCTTCGGCGGCGGATCATCACCGAGTTCGCGATGGACCATGCCACTGGCCTGTCGCTGCTGTTCGAATCATTCGCCTACAAGCGCGGCGTACCGGCCGAGGCGGACTTCGTGTTCGATGCGCGGGTGCTGCCCAATCCACACTGGGACCCGGACCTGCGCGCGCTGAGCGGCCGCGAGCCGGGCGTGCGCGACTATCTGGAAGCGCAGCCCGACGTGCAGCGTTACCTGGCCCAGCTGATGGATTTCCTGGATACCTGGCTGCCGAAACTGGGGGATGGCACCCGCAGCTACGTGACCGTGGCGTTCGGCTGCACCGGCGGCAAGCACCGCTCGGTGTTCCTGGCCGAGCGCATGGCCCGGCACGCCCGCGAGATGGGCTGGCAGGACGTGGCCACCTACCACCGCGAACAGGATTGAGGGTGGTCGGCCGGGCTGCGCCCGGCACCCGTTGGTAGTGCCGGCCGCTGGCCGGCAACAGCAACAGCAACAGCAACAGCAACAGCAACAGCAACAGCAAAAGCAAAAGCGGCATTCCGTGGGATGGCGGGGCGGTGTGGGTAGCCAGGACACGCCGTGAACCCGTCCATGGGGGCTCGATGGCGCCATCCATGGCGCCAACGGTCCTGCCTACCCACACCGCCCCGCCTCTGACAGATTCCGTGCGCTGTTGGTAGGTGTCGACCTTGGTCGACACGGTAGATCCACGCCATGCGTGGATGAATCGCTGCCAGGCATCGAAAAACGCATGGGGTCGGATCCCTTTTCCAATGAAAAAGGTCCCCGACCCGAGCAACACTGAATACGGGACACAGTACCCCTCATCTGCTGCTATCGCCGATTCACCTTGACCTGTTAACGTGCAGTAATGACCTGTGGCATTCTCCTCGTAACACATCCCGGGGTCGGGACCGCCCTGCTTGACGTGGCGACCCGGCTCCTGCGGCAGTTGCCGCTGAAAACCGAAGCTTTCGAAGTACCGTTCGACGCAGACCTGGACGCCCTGCTCCCGCTCGCCTCGGCCGCTTTGCGGCGGGTCGATGGAGGTGACGGCGTGCTGATCCTGACCGACCTGTACGGCGCCAGCCCCGCCAACCTTGCCGGGCAGCTGGCCCGGCTGGGGACCCCGGTTCGCCGGGTATCGGCGCTGAGCCTGCCGATGTTGCTGCGGGTGATGAATTATCCGGAACAGGGACTGGATCAACTGCCTGCCACAGCCGCGGCGGGTACCCGTAATGGAGCGATAGTCGACGATGCTTGAACGAGAACTCACCGTCAGCAACCGCCTGGGCCTGCATGCCCGGGCCACCGCCAAGCTGGTGCAGACCCTGGCGCCGTTCCGCTGCAACGTGACCATGGCCGCCAAGGGCCGTGAGATCAACGCCAAGAGCATCATGGGCGTGATGCTGCTGGCCGCCGGCCAGGGCACCCCGGTCACCGTGCGCATCAACGGCGAGGACGAAGCCGCCGCGATGGAAGCGGTGGTCGGCCTGTTCGAACGCCGCTTCGACGAGGACAGCTGAGCGTGCCGCGCGCACGCGCCAGCCAGGTCCCTTCCGGCCAACGGCCGGTACAGCTGCTGGCCGGCCACGGCGCCGCGCGCGGAACGGCGATGGGCCGGGCACGCGTGCGGCTGCCGCATGCGCTGGAGGTTGCCGAGCAGCGCGTGGCCGCCCACCAGGTCGAGGCCGAACTGGCGCGCCTGCACCGGGCGCTGGATGCCGCGCGTACGGAAATGCACGAGCTGCGCCAGCGCCTGCATGGCGCCCTGAACCAGGAAGTGGGCGAGTTCCTCGACCTGCACGCGCTGCTGCTGGACGACCCCGAGCTGCTGTACGGCCTGGACGAGCTGATCCGCAGTGGCCCGTACAGCGCCGGCTATGCCTTGCGCCTGCAGCGCGACCGCCTGGCCAAGGTCTTCGATGGCATGGACGATGCCTATCTGAAGAGCCGCATGGACGATCTCGACCATGTGATCGGGCGCATCCACGCCTTCCTGCAACCCGAACGGCCGTCGGCAGTGAAAGGCCTGGCCGGCGAGATCCTGGTCTGTGACAACATCGCGCCCTCCGAGCTGGCGCAGCTGCAGGCACAGGGCGTAGTCGGCATCGTCACGGCCGCCGGCAGCGCGCTGTCGCACAGCGCGATCCTGGCGCGCAGCCTGCACCTGCCCCTGATCGTCAACGTGCCGCAGCTGCTCAGCCGCATCGCCGATGGCGATGTGCTGATCATCGATGGCGCCGACGGCAGCATCACCGTCAACCCGCAGGCCGACAACCTGCGGGACTACCGCGTCCGGCTGAAGGAACATGCGCGCGAGCAGCGCGAGCTCGGCCGCCTGCGCAGCAAGCCCAGCCGTACCCGCGACCAGGTCGACATTGCCCTGCTGGCCAATGCCGAATCGCTGGAAGACGTGACCCAGGCGCATGCACTGGGCGCGCAGGGGCTCGGCCTGTACCGCACCGAATTCCTGTTCCTGCAGCGCAATGAGCTGCCGGACGAAGAAGAGCAGTTCCAGACCTACCGCGATGCCGCGCTGGGCATGAGCGGGCGGCCGGTCACCATACGCACGCTGGACCTGGGCGCGGACAAGGCCGACCGTACCGGCCTGACCCTGAGCAACGAAGAGAACCCTGCACTCGGCCTGCGCGGGGTGCGCCTGTCGCTGGCACGGCCGAAAGTGGCCGACACCCAGCTGCGCGCGATCCTGCGCGCGTCTGCATACGGCAAACTGCGCGTACTGGTGCCGATGGTCAGCACCCGCGAGGAGCTGCTGGCCGTGCGCCGGCGCATGCTCAAACTGACCGAACAGCTGCGCGGCGAAGGGCACATGGTGTCCGACCACGTACCGCTGGGCGCGATGATCGAAGTCCCCGCCGCTGCGCTGGCGCTGGAGAGCTTCATCGACCTGGTCGATTTCCTGTCGATCGGCACCAACGATCTGGTGCAGTACCTGCTGGCTGCCGACCGCAACAACGAGGCGCTGGGCGAGTTGTATTCACCGTTGCACCCGGCCGTGCTGCGGCTGCTGCAGATGGTGATCGAGACCGGCGCGCGTCACCGCATCCCGGTGGCGGTCTGCGGCGAGATGGCCGGTGATGCCCGGATGACCCCGCTGCTGCTGGCGCTGGGCCTGAGCGAGTTCAGCCTGCACCCCGGTACGTTGCTGGAGGTACGCCGCGCGATACGCGAAGCCGACCTGTCCGTGCTGCGCGCGCGCGCGCCGAAGCTGCTGACCGCGCGCGACCGCCGCGCCATCGAACGCTGGCTGGCGCTGGTGGCGGAAACGGCCTGACACCACCCGCTCGCCGAGCATGCACGCCTGGGGTCAGATCCCTTTCCCGCGGGAAAAGGGATCTGACCCCGTCTCGTTGCCGCCGGGGTATCCGGTGAAACATCCCCTTGCGATAATGACGCGCTGAACACCCCTGTTGCCGCATCCTTGCCGGGATCGCGGCTTTTCTTATCCCGCGGGAGCTGCGATGGCTGAAGCTGTACGCCACGACAAGACTGCGCGCCAACTGCGGATGCTGTCCGATGCACTGGACAGCGGCCGGCTGGGCCCGGTACGTCGCCTGGTCAACACCCTGGCCCCGGCCGAGATCGGCAACCTGCTTGAATCACTGCCGCCGGGCAAGCGCGAGGTGGTGTGGGGCCTGGTCGATCCTGAGGACGACGGCGAGGTGCTGGTCCACGTCGGCGAGGACGTGCGCGAAAGCCTGCTCGCGGACATGGACCCGGACGAGATCATCGCCGCGGTCGAAGACCTGGACATCGACGATCTGGCCGACCTGGTCGAAGACCTGCCGGATACGGTCATCGATGAAGTCCTCAAGTCGATGGACCGCGAGAACCGCGAGCGGCTGGAACAGGTGCTGTCCTATCCCGAGGACAGCGCCGGCCGCCTGATGAACCCGGACGTGGTGACCGTGCGCGCCGACGTCAACGTCGACGTGGTGCTGCGCTACCTGCGCCTGCGCGGCGAATTGCCTGACCACACCGACCACCTGTTCGTGGTCAGCCGGCGGCACCAGTATCTCGGCCGGGTGTCGCTGGCGGCACTGGTGACCCACGAGGACACCACCCCGATCAACCGCCTGATCGACGACGAGCAGCCGGCCATCGACGTCGGCGAGAGCGACCAGGAAGTGGCACGGCAGTTCTCCGACCATGACTGGATCTCCGCACCGGTAGTGGACGAGAACAACATCCTCGTTGGCCGCATCACCATCGATGACGTGGTCGACATCATCCGTGGCCAGGCCGAGCACCAGGCGCTGGGCGCAGCCGGCCTGGACGAGGACGAGGACCTGTTCAGCCCGGTCTGGCGCGCCATGCGCCGCCGCCTGATGTGGCTGTCGATCAATCTGTGCACGGCGTTCCTGGCCTCCAGCGTGGTCGGCCATTTCGAAGGCACCATCGACAAGCTGGTGGCGCTGGCGGTGCTGATGCCGATCGTCGCCGGCCTCGGCGGTAACGCCGGTACCCAGGTGCTGGCGCTGATGGTGCGCGGCCTGGCGTTGGGCCAAGTGGGCGCCTCCAACGCGCGCACGCTGCTGTGGAAGGAAGTGCGGGTGGCCGCGCTCAACGGCCTGCTGCTCGGCTCGATCCTGGGACTGATCGTGCTGGTCTGGTTCCACTCGCCCGGGCTGTCGGCGGTGATCGCCATCGCGCTGACCTGCAACCTGCTGTTTGCGGCGCTGGCCGGCGTACTGGTGCCGCTGACCCTGAAACGCTTCGGCTTCGACCCGGCGCTGGCCAGTGGCATCTTCCTGACTGCCGTGACCGACTCGATGGGCTTCTTCACCTTCCTCGGCCTGGCCACGCTGGTGCTGCTGCACTGATCCCCTGCCGGGCCGGATCCCCGCAACGCGGAGCTCCGACCCACACCAAGACCTAGGGTCGGATCCCCGCAGCGCGGGGCTCTGACCCGATTCCAACTGGACCCTCATGGCCACCACGATCGAAAACTATTTCCAGCCCGGCTGGCGCGACCAGCAGCACACCTGCCCAGCCTGCGAATGGAAGGGCAGCTCGCGTGCCATGGAGATGGAGCTGGACGAGGACGCCACCGAGTACGACTGCCCGGTCTGCGAAAACCCGTTGCTGGTGGTGCTGCACCCGGACATGGCGCAGGTGCAGGCTGCGGCGGCGGCAGGCAATGCCGAAGCGCAGGAACAACTGGACATCATTGCCAGCTTCCCGCGCCCGCAGTGATGCGGCGCAAGATGCCGCGTTGACCTGCGGCGGACTAGGATGCGGCTGAACCCACCGCTCCTGGAACGTCGATGGTCCGTACGATGATGCGCTGGCTGCCAATGCTGGCGATCCTGATGATGGCCGGCTGCGCCTCGCACCCGGACAGCGCACGTGGCCGCTTCGAATCGCGTGCGGTGAAAGTGGATGGCCGCACCGCCTATTACCAGGTGTTCATTCCGGCCACCGCGGCGCGCACGCCTGGCGCGCTGCCGGTGGTGCTGTTCCTGCACGGATCCGGCGAGCGTGGCGGCGACGGCGTCAAGCAGACCCATGCGGGGCTGGGGCCGCACCTGCGCAGGCACGCGGCCGACTTCCCCGCGTTGGCCGTATTCCCGCAGGTGCCGGGCCGCCAGGAATGGAGCGGGCGCAACAACCGCGTTGCGCTGGCCGCCCTGGACGCCACCATCGCCGAGTTCGGTGCCGATCCCTCGCGGCAGTACCTGACCGGGATGTCGATGGGCGGCTATGGCAGCTGGAACATCGCGCTGGATGACCCCGGGCGCTTCGCCGCGATCGTGCCGGTATGCGGCGCGGTGCTGGCGCCGCGCGCGGTGCGTCCGACGCTGTTCGTCGAACAGGTGGCCCAGGAATCCGATCCGTATGCCGCGATCGCCAAGCGGCTTCGGCACACACCGATCTGGATCTTCCATGGTGCGCTGGATGACGTGGTGCCGCCGGACGACGACCGCAGGCTGCACGCCGCCTTCCAAAGCGCCGCTGCACGCGACGTGCGCTACACCGAGTACCCGGAGGGCAACCACAATGCCTGGGACGCCACGTACGCGGACCCGGCAATGTGGGCATGGCTGTTCGCGCAGAAGCGCTGAACCGCGGCTTCTGCTGGGAAACATCTGTTGGTGGATACCTACCGTTGGTCGGCTTGGGTATTGGTGGGTGCCGACCGTTGGTCGGCACTATCTCTCCGCTTCGGGGTAATCCATTGCTTGGTACCTCCCATCAATCTCCCATCGGCACCAGGCATACGGATACTCTCCCACGCAGCTCGCCAAGTTCGCCCTGACCGGGTTGGCGACGATTACATCGCATGGCGAAACAGTGATTCTTCAGAACGAATGGCGTGATCGTGATAGCTCGATTGCCAAAATGGTCCTGTCTTGCCCAGCATGCGGTTGATCCGCAATGCACTGCTCGATTTGAAGCGTTGCATGATGTAGTCCAGCGAGAACGCACGGATCTCCACAAGCCAATGGATGTGGTCCGGCATGACCACATAGGCAAGTGAGTGCGTCAGGCCATCATCATCAATGCGACGGAACACATCCATCACCTCCTGTGCCGCAGTGGCATCATCGAAGTAGCGTCGACGTTCCTGGGTGACGGTGGTCAGGATGTAGGATTGCCCGATCCGGGAATGGCGGCCAAGGCGTAGGCGAGCGCGGTTCATGGGCCCAAGCGTGCGCCTGCCGGTATCTCTCTTCTATCGGGCAACACGTCAATACAGGTAGGCCCGAAACCATTCAATGGCCAGGCCCGCACTTCACCGCACTGATGGTTCAGTGCCGACCAACGGTCGGCACCCACCGGATCGGCTGAGAACAGATCAGCCGTGCCGACCAACGGTCGGCACCCACCGGGTCGGATAAGGACAGATCAGCCGTGCCGACCAACGGTCGGTACCCACCGGGCCGGATGAGGACAGATCAGCCGTGCCGACCAACGGTCGGCACCCACCAAAGTGCTCAGCCCAGCAAGGTTTCCAGCACGGCCATGCGCACCGCGACGCCGTTGGCGACCTGGCGCAGCACCCACGATTGCGGGCCATCGGCCACGTCATCGGTCACTTCCACGCCACGGTTGATCGGGCCCGGGTGCAACACGGCCGCATCCTTGCCGGCACGCGCCAGGCGCTCGCGGGTCAGGCCGTACTGCGCGTGGTACTGCTCCAGCGACGGCACCAGGCCTTCTTCCATGCGCTCGCGCTGCAGGCGCAGCATCATCAGCGCGTCGACGCCTTCCAGCATCGCGTCGAAATCATCGCCGACCACGCAGCCCTTCAGGGTCTCATCATCCGGCAGCAGCGACTGCGGGCCGCATACGCGGATCTCGCCCACGCCCAGCGTGCGCAGCGCGTGCAGGTCGGTGCGGGCCACCCGCGAGTGCTTCACATCGCCGACGATCACCACTTTCAGCTTCGAGAAATCCGGGCCCTTGGCCTGGCGCAGGGTCAGCATGTCGAGCAGGCCCTGGGTGGGGTGCGAACTGCGGCCGTCGCCGGCATTGATCAGCGCGGTGCCCTCGCCCGCAGCGTCGGCAAGCGCGGCCACGGCGCCGTCATCGGGGTGGCGCACCACGAAGCCGCGCACGCCCATCGCTTCCAGGTTGCGCAGCGTGTCGCAGGCGGTTTCGCCCTTGCGCGTGGACGAGGTCGAGGCATCGAAGTTCAGCACATCGGCCCCGAGGCGCTGCGCGGCCAGCTGGAACGAGCTGCGGGTGCGCGTGGACGGCTCGAAGAACAGCGTGCACACCGCCGAACCAGCCAGCACGTGGCGCTTGTTGCCGACACGGCCGACTGCGGCGTCGCGGATCTGCCCAGCCCGATCGAGCAACTGCAGCAGGGTTTCGCGCGGCAGGCCCTCCAGGGTCAGCAGGTGGCGCAGGCGTCCGGAGACATCGATTTGCTGGGCAGTCATGGCGGGAGTCGTGCAGTCAGGGAATGGGGGTGGCGTCGTCGGGGGACGACAGCCAGCGGTCGATGATCACCGCCGCGGCCACGGCGTCGAGGGCGGCCGCATCACGGCGACGCTTGCGCCCTTCGGCGCGCTCGACGGCGAAACGGCGGGCAGCCTCGACCGAGCTGGAACGCTCGTCGATCATCACCACCGGCAGCTTGAAGCGCTCCCGCAGCTGGCGGGCAAAGCCCTGCGCACGCTTGCGGTTGGGCTGGTCCTGGCCGTCCAGGGTCAGCGGGTCGCCGACCACCAGGCCGTCGGGCTTCCATTCCTTGAGCAGGCGTTCGATCGCGGTCCAGTCCGGGCCGTTGCCGTGCACATCGACCACCGCCACCGCGCGCGCATGCGCGGCAAAGGCACTGCCGATGGCCACGCCGATCCGCCGCGAGCCGACATCAAAACCCAGGACCGTGCCGTCACGACGGATGGCCGGGGCAGCAGAATCCGGTGCGGGCGTGATGGGCTCAGACATGGCCGCTGTAGTCAGTCAGCCGGAACAGGTCGACACCGATACGCGAAGCCGCACCCTGCCAGCGCTGCTCCAGCGGCAGCTGGAACACCAGCTCGGCATCGGCCGGCACGGTCAGCCAGCTGTTCTCGGACAGCTCGCTTTCCAGCTGCCCTGCGCCCCAACCGGCACAGCCGAGGGTGACCACCGCATTGGCCGGGCCTTCGCCGCGCGCCATCGCTTCGAGGATGTCGCGCGAGGTGGTCAGGTACAGGCCGTGGCCCACGGTCAGGCTGGAATCCCACGCGCGCGCGTCGTCATGGATGACGAAGCCGCGCTCGGGATGCACCGGGCCGCCATTGAGCACCATGCGCGCCTGCAGGTCGCCATCACCGGTGGTGATGTCCATCTGCGCGAGCACTTCACCCAGCGTGTATTCGGAAGGCTGGTTGACCAGCACGCCCATCGCCCCGCTCTCGTCGTGCTGGCAGATCAGCGCGACGCTGCGGGCAAAGGTCGCGTCGAGCAGCGACGGCAGCGCGACGAGCAGGTGATCGGCAAGGGAGGTCGGCATTACAGGCATGGGCCCATTCTACCTGCTGGGGGCGGGATGGTCGCGCGATGGCGCCGAACCACGATGGGCTAGGATGGTGCTTTGCCACGGAAGGTCATTGATGCCGTCTTCTTCGCCCCTGACCCTGCCGGCACGCAGCGCCATCGTCCTGCTTGCCCTGCTGCAGGGCCTGATGCTGTATGCCGCGCAGGAGCTGTCCGATGCCTGGCCATTCCGCGATATCGGCTGGCGCTACTGCTGGTACGCCTGGGTGCTGGCCATTCCCAGCGCGGTGGCGCTGAGCCTGGTCGAGCTGGGCCAGCGCCGACTGTGGCTGCAGGCCGTGCTCGGCTCGGCGGTGGTGCTGGCGCTGGCCGCCTGGATCGGCTGGAACCTCAATGGCGAGACCGCACTGGAGTCGGGCGCGCTGCAGTTTCCGTTGACCCTGGGCATGGGCGTGGCGGTGTTCGTGGCACTGCCCTGGTGGCAGTTCCAGCTGCAGCATGGGCACTGGCGCGCCAGCTACCCCGAGTTGTTCGAGCGCGCCTGGCAGAACGGTTTGACCCTCGCTTTGGCGGCGCTGTTCACCGGGCTGACCTGGCTGCTGCTGTGGCTGTGGGCAGCGCTGTTCCAACTGCTGGACGTGAATGTCTTCCGCGACCTGTTCCGGCAGGACGCTTTCATCGCACTGGCCACCGGCAGCCTGGCCGGGTTCGGCGTGCTGATCGGGCGCACCCAGCACCGTGCGATCCAGATCACCCGCCAGGTGCTGTTCGCGATCTGCCGCGGGCTGCTGCCGCTGCTGTCGTTCATCGCCGTATTGTTCGTGCTGAGCCTGCCGCTTACCGGGCTGGAACCGCTGTGGAAGACCCGTTCGGCCGCCAGCCTGCTGGTGGTGGTGTCGCTGCTGCTGGTGACGTTCACCAATGCGGTCTACCAGCAGGGGGAAGACAGTGTCTCCTACCCTCTGGTGCTGCGCAGGCTGGTCGAAGCCAGCCTGCTGACACTGCCGGTTTACGCCGCGCTGGCACTGTATGCATTGGGCCTGCGCGTGGCGCAGTACGGCTGGACCCTGGATCGCTTCTGGGCGGTGCTCGTCGCATTGGCCACGGCCGGCTATGCCGTGGGCTACGCGCTGGCGGTGCTGCGCCGGCAGCGCCGCTGGCTGCAGATGCTGGAGCCGGTCAACCGCTGGATGTGCTGGGCGGTGCTGGCACTGGCACTGCTGGGCAACTCGCCGCTGCTGGATCCGGTGCGGCTGACCCTGTCCAGCCAGCTGGCGCGCCTGCGTGCGGATCCGCCGGCGATCACCAGCAGCGACGTCAACGTGCTGCGCTTCGATCTGGGGCGCCGTGGCGTGCGGGCGCTGCGCGAACTGCAGCGCGATCCGGCCATCACCGCCGATGCCAACGCGCCACAGGTGATCGCTGCTGCACTGGCACGCACCTCACGCTGGGACGACGGCCACCGCCTCGACAAGGGGCCGCAGGACGTCGCCGCCCTGCAGCGCGCGCTGAAGCTGGCCAAGGGATCCAGTTCTCCACCGGACGACTGGTGGAAAGCTCTGGCCACCCGATCGATCAATGGCGAATCCTGCGCCCAGAGCGAGCGCGACTGCCTGATCGTGCATCGCGACCTGGACGGCGATGGTACCGGCGAGGTGCTGCTGTGCGAGCTGAACACCCACCGTGGACCGGACTGCGTGCTGTACGCACGTGGCAAGGATTCCCAGTGGCGCCGGGCCGGTGCGCTGTTCGGCACCGTCAGCGGCCAGGCCGAGACGATCAACCAGGCCCTGCGTGACGGCAGACTCACGCTCATTCCACCGCGCTGGCCGATGCTGTCCATCGGCGGGCACCCTGCGGTGGCCATCGATCCCGAATCCGAATCCGATTCCAACGAGCCTTCCCCATGAGCGGCTACTGCCTCATCGCCCCGGGCCATCCGGTGCACGACTATTACCACGCCAACGAGTACGGCTTCCCGCAGCGTGACGAGCGCGAGCTGTTCGAGCGGCTGGTGCTGGAAATCAACCAGGCCGGCCTGAGCTGGGAAACGATCCTGAAGAAGCGCGAGGGCTTCCGCGCGGCCTACGACGGCTTCGATGTCGACCGCGTGGCGGCGTATGCCGAGCAGGACATCGAGCGCCTGCTGTCGGACGCAGGCATCATCCGCAACCGGCTGAAGGTACGGGCGGCGATCCACAACGCGCAGGTGATCCAGCAGTTGCGGGCCAGCCATGGCAGCTTCGCGGCGTGGCTGGATGCGCACCACCCGCGCAGCAAGGCCGACTGGGTGAAGCTGTTCAAGAAGACGTTCCGCTTCACCGGCGGCGAGATCACCGGCGAATTCCTGATGAGCCTGGGCTACCTGCCCGGTGCGCACGCCGAGGATTGCCCGGTGCATGCGCGGCTGCTGATGCTGTCGCCGCCGTGGTTGAAGGCTGCCGCCCGCTGATGGATATCCGCCGGGCATGGCCCGGCGCTGCCATGCATGGGTTCCGGTAGTGCCGGCCGCTGGCCGGCAACACCGTTGAACGTCACACGCCCATGTAGCGGCCGGGGCGGTGGTTGAACATCAGCACCAGGCTGAGCACCACCGCGCCGATGGCCGAATACAGCACCTTCGACGGCGACAACACGAAGAACGCGGCCACCATCAGGCACGCGTCGTAGGACATCTGCACCTTGCCCGCGCTCCAGCCACGGGTGCGCTGCAGGTACACCGCCAGGATGCCGATGCCGCCAAGGCTTGCACGGTGGCGGATGAAGAACAGGATGCCCAGGCCGGACAACGCACCGCCGACAATCGCCGAGTACAGCGGGTTGATGTGCGAGAAGTCGATCCAGCGCGGCAGCAGGTCGGTCAGCACGCCACAGGCGGTGACCGCGGCGAAGGTCTTCAGGGTGAATTCCCAGCCCATGCGCCGCAGCGCCACCCAGTAGAACGGCAGGTTGACCAGCACGAACACCAGGCCGAAGTTCCAGCCCATCGCGTAGTGCAGCAGGAAGGCCATGCCCGCCATGCCGCCGATCATCAGCCCGCCCTTGGCGAAGATGGCCAGGCCCAGCGAGGCCACCATCGTGGCCAGCACCATGCCCTGCACGTCCTCGGCGATCGAGTGACGCAGCGCTTTGTCGTCGGCGGTGGTGCCGGCGCTGTCGGGCGGCGGGGTCAGCGGACCGGCGGTGACCAGGTGGCCGTCAGCGTCGTCGCACGGCGCGGGGCCATGGGAGGGAAGGGACATGCGGGTGGGGGAACAGCAGGTGGGGAGCGCTATTAGACACGATCCGCATGACAGTTGCAGATGAAATCGTTCAGCTGAATGCGTCCCACCCTGCCCTCCGCCGGCCGCTGGTTACCCCTTGCCGGCCAGGTGGTATGCCACCAGCGCGTTGGCGTGGCCATGGCCCAGGCCGTGCTCGCTCTTCAGGAAGCTGACCAGTTCCATGTGTTTCAGGCCCTTCTTCCCCGCCAGCAGCCCGAACCAGTGCGCCACCGGCTGCCCGTAGGTCTTCTCGATGGAGGGGAAGTACGAGGCCGGGCCTTTCGGCTTGGTGCCAGTGCTCATGTGCAGCCCCCGTTGTTGAAGTCATTCATTTGACGAACCACAGACGCAGCAATCGACACACCCTCACGTAGTGGGGCCGGATCCCGTGCCGACCAACGGTCGGCACCCACCGACAGCAGCGGGAAACTGTCGAAGGCGGGGTGGGTCCGGTTGCGGGGGCGTGAGCGCCATGGATGGCGCGACCGAGGCTACATGGACGTACTTGCGCCGTCCCCCGCGACCTGAGCCACCTCGCCTTCCACAGGAAGCCAGCTTTTGACGTTGACGTTGTTTCGGCAGGTGCCGGGCGCAGCCCGGTCGTATCATCCCCGCATGCCCCGCGAAAATCTCAACGATCTGCAGGCCTTTGTCCACGTTGCCCGCGAGGGCAGCTTCACCAAGGCTGCCGCCCAACTGGGCGTGTCCCAGTCCGCGCTCAGCCATGCCATGCGCGGACTGGAGCAGCGCCTGGGCGTGCGCCTGCTGACCCGCACCACCCGCAGCGTCTCGACCACCGAAGCCGGTGCCCGCCTGCTCGATACCCTGGCCCCGCGCCTGGCCGAGATCGAGGACGGGCTGGCCGCGCTGGCCGAGTACCGTGAACGCCCGGCCGGCACCATCCGCATCAATGCCACCGGCCACGCCGCCGAGTACATCGCCTGGCCCAGGCTGGCGCCGTTGCTGCGGCAGTATCCGGATTTGAAGGTGGAACTGGCGGCCGACTACGGGTTGGCCGACATCGTGGCCGAGCGCTACGACATCGGCATCCGCCTGGGCGAGCGGCTGGCGCGCGACATGATCGCCGTACCGATCAGCCCGCCGCTGCGCATGCGCGTGGTCGGGGCGCCCAGCTACTTCCGCCAGCACGTGGTGCCGCGGCATCCGGACGACCTGGCCGGGCACAACTGCGTGACCCTGCGGCTGCCTACGCATGGTGGGCTGATGCCGTGGGATTTCGGCCAGGACGGCAATGAACTGAGCGTGCGCGTGAGCGGCCAGTGGACGTTCAACACCATGGGCATGACCCGCACCGCTGCGCTGGCCGGCAGCGGATTGGCCTGGCTGCCGCAAGACCAGGTGCAGCCGATGCTGGACGATGGACGGCTGCAATCAGTGCTGGACGACTGGTGCCCGCACTTCGATGGTTACTACGCGTATTACCCTTCGCGCCGCCACGTGACCGTGGCGATGCGGACGGTGCTTGATGCGCTGCGCGGGCCGATGGGGTGTTGAGGAGTGCGGACCAACGGTCCGCACCCACCTGGTGATCAACCCTTGGCCTGTGCCGCACGCTGCGGGTTGTAGCGCTCGCCAACGATCGACACTTCGTCCAGCGCCTGCGCGATGCGTTGCAGTTCTTCCGGCGCCAGCTGCAGGTCGGCCGCGCCCAGGTTTTCTTCCAGGCGATGAACCTTGGTGGTGCCCGGAATCGGCACGATCCACGGTGCCTGCGCGAGCAGCCAGGCCAGTGCGACCTGCGCAGGCGTCGCACCGCGCGCTGCCGCAATCGTGCTGATGCGATCCACCAACGCCTGGTTGGCGCGGCGCGCCTCCACTTCGAAACGCGGCACGGTATTGCGGAAGTCGTTGGCGTCGAAGGTGGTATCGGCGTTGATCGCACCGGTCAGGAAGCCGCGGCCCAGCGGGCTGAACGGCACGAAGCCGATGCCCAGCTCCTGCAGCGTCGGCAGCAGCTCACGCTCCGGCTCGCGCCACCACAGCGAATACTCACTCTGCACGGCGGCGACCGGCTGCACGGCATGCGCGCGACGCACGGTGGCAGCACTGGCCTCGGACAGGCCGAAGTGGCCGACCTTGCCCTCGGCGATCAGGTCGCGCACGGTGCCGGCCACATCCTCGATCGGCACGTTCGGGTCGACGCGGTGCTGGTAGAACAGATCGATATGGTCGGTACGCAGGCGCTTGAGGCTGGCTTCGGCCACGGCACGGATGTTCTCCGGGCGGCTGTCCAGGCCAGCATCGGTGCGCGCGTCCTTGAAACCAAACTTGGTGGCGATCACCAGCCTGTCGCGGTGGGGCGCCAAGGCCTGGCCGAGCAGGTCTTCGTTGGTGTACGGGCCGTACACCTCGGCGGTGTCGAAGAAGGTCACGCCGCGCTCGACGGCGGCGTGCAGCAGGGCGATGCCCTGGCTCGGTTCAACCGGCTGGCCGTAGGCATGGGTCAGGCCCATGCAACCCAGGCCCAGGGCGGAAACCTTCAGGCCGCTGCGGCCGAGTTCACGTGTCTGCATCGTCGTACTCCAGAGGGGGAGTGCTGACGATACGCCTGCGGTGGCGATGGATTGAGCCGGCTGGACCGCAGTCGGTCATGACTGGAATTCATCAATCCGGTCATGACCGTTGCCGGCCAGGTCAGCGGATTTCGGAGATCTCCACCCCATCCAGCCCCTGCGACAGGGTGCGCGCGTCGCCGCCCTGGCTGAGCTTGATGCGCAGGCGCACCTCGTTCTGCGAATCGGCGTAACGCAGCGCGTCCTCGTAGCTGATCTCGCCGGCCTGGTACAGCTCGAACAGGCTCTGGTCGAAGGTCTTCATGCCCAGCTGGACCGAGTCCTTCATCACTTCCTTCAACTTGTGGATCTCGCCGTCGCGGATGTAGTCCTGTACCAGTGGCGTGCCCAGCAGGATCTCCATCGCCACCTTGCGCGAGCGGCCATCGGGCGACGGCACCAGCTGCTGCGCGACCACGCCCTTGAGGTTCAGCGACAGGTCCATCAACAGCTGGTTGCGGCGGTCTTCCGGGAAGAAGTTGACGATGCGGTCCATCGCCTGGTTGGCATTGTTGGCATGCAGCGTGGCCAGCACCAGGTGGCCGGTTTCGGCGAACGCGATGGCGTGGTCCATGCCTTCGCGGGTACGCACCTCGCCGATCATGATCACGTCCGGCGCCTGGCGCAGGGTGTTCTTCAGCGCGGCTTCCCAGCTGTCGGTATCGATGCCGACTTCGCGCTGGGTGATGATGCAGCCCTCGTGCTTGTGCACGAATTCGATCGGGTCTTCGATGGTGATGATGTGGCCGGTCGAGTTCTGGTTGCGGTAACCGATCATCGCCGCCAGCGAAGTCGATTTACCGGTACCGGTGGCACCGACGAACAGGATGATGCCGCGCTTGGTCATCGCCAGCGTCTTGATGATCGGCGGCAGGCTCAGCTCTTCCACGGTCGGAATGCGCGTCTCGATGCGACGCAGCACCATGCCGACCTGGTTGCGCTGGTAGAAGCAGCTCACGCGGAAACGGCCGACACCGGACAGGCCGATGGCGAAGTTGCATTCGTGGGTCTTCTCGAATTCCTCGCGCTGTGCCGGGGTCATCACGTTGAGGACCAGGTCGCGGCTCTGCTGCGGCGTCAGTGGCGTCTGCGTGATCGGCGAGATCTTGCCGTTGACCTTCATCGCCGGTGGCATACCCGCAGTGATGAACAGGTCAGAGGCGCGCTGGTGCGCCATCAGCTTGAGGAACGAAGTGAAATCGATGGTGGTCGCGGTGGTGTTCACGGCGGGCTCCCGGAAAGCGGTTTACCAGGTAACGGTCGGTGGAGGAAACAACACGGAGCGGCCGCGCCATTGCGCGCGCCGCCCGTCGCTGTCCCGCCTTACTCGAACAGGCGCTTGTCCTTGGCGTACTCGCGGGCCTGGTTGCGGGTGATCAGGCTGCGCTTGACCAGGTCCTGCAGGTGCTGGTCCAGGGTCATCATGCCGTACTGCTGGCCGGTCTGGATGGCCGAGTACATCTGCGCCACCTTGTCCTCGCGGATCAGGTTGCGGATGGCCGGGGTGCCGACCATGATTTCCCACGCCGCGGTACGGCCGCCGCCGACCTTCTTCAGCAGTGCCTGCGAGATCACCGCACGCAGCGACTCGGACAACATCGAACGCACCATCGGCTTTTCGCCGGCCGGGAACACGTCGATGATACGGTCGATGGTCTTGGCCGCCGAACTGGTGTGCAGGGTGCCGAACACCAGGTGGCCGGTTTCCGCAGCGGTCAGTGCCAGGCGGATGGTTTCCAGGTCGCGAAGTTCGCCGACCAGGATGATGTCCGGGTCCTCACGCAGTGCCGAGCGCAGTGCTTCGTTGAACCCATGCGTGTCACGGTGCACTTCGCGCTGGTTGATCAGGCACTTCTGCGAGGTGTGCACGAATTCGATCGGATCCTCGACGGTGAGGATGTGGCCGTATTCGTTCTTGTTGATGTAGTCGATCATCGCCGCCAGCGTGGTCGACTTGCCCGAGCCGGTCGGGCCGGTCACCAGGATCAGGCCCTGCGGTTGCTGGATCACCTCGCGGAACAGCGGCGGGCAGGCCAGGTCCTCGAGGGTGAGCACCTCGGACGGAATGGTACGGAACACCGCACCGGCGCCGCGGTTCTGGTTGAACGCGTTCACACGGAAGCGCGCCAGCGACGGGATCTCGAAGGAGAAGTCCACTTCGAGGAATTCCTCGTAATCGCGGCGCTGCTTGTCGGACATGATGTCGTACACCAGCGCGTGGACCTGCTTGTGGTCCAGGGCCGGGATGTTGATCCGGCGAACGTCGCCGTCCACGCGGATCATCGGCGGCAGGCCTGCAGACAGGTGCAGGTCGGACGCTTTGTTCTTTACGGAAAACGCCAGCAGTTCGGCGATATCCATGAGCGGCTACTCCCCAATAACGGCTTCGACTGGAAGGATCTTTCCCCGGGCGGCAGTATAGCCTCCTGATTCAACGGAACGCGTTACGTGGCCACTCCCCTGCCCCAGATCCTGAGCAACCTGCATGCCGCCGCCGAGGCGGCCGGCCGGCCCGATCCGCGCCTGCTGGCCGTTTCCAAGACCCAACCGGCCGAGGCCGTGGCTGCGCTGGCCGCACAGGGCCAGCAGGCCTTCGGCGAGAACTATGTGCAGGAAGCGCTGGCCAAGATGCAGGCGCTGCAGCACCTGGCGCTGGAGTGGCATCTGATCGGCCACCTGCAGTCGAACAAGGCCGAGGCGGTGGCCACCCATTTCGACTGGGTGCAGAGCGTGGACCGGCCCAAGCTGGTAACGGCGCTGGCGCGCCATCGCCCGGCCGCACGCGGCCCGCTGAACGTGCTGATCCAGGTCAACATCGACGATGAATCCAGCAAGCACGGCTGTGCACCGGAGGATGTCGAGGGGCTGGCCGCTGCGATTGCCGCCGAGCCCTCGCTGTGCCTGCGTGGCCTGATGGCGATTCCCGCGCCATGGCCCGAGGCCGAGCGTCGCCGCGATGCATTCGTGCGCATGCGCACACTTTTCCAGTCGCTGGCCGCCCAGCGCGCGCAGGTCGACACGCTGTCGATGGGCATGAGCAGCGACTACGCCGAAGCCATCGCCGAGGGCGCCACCCTGGTGCGCATCGGCACCGCCCTGTTCGGCGCGCGCGCGCGACCGGCCTGATTTTCCAAGGAGACATCCATGGCAGCTGATTCCATCACCTTCATCGGCGGCGGCAACATGGCGCGCAGCCTGATCGCCGGCCTGATCCGCCAGGGCGTGCCCGCCGCGCACATCCATGTGGCCGAACCGGTTGCAGCGCTGCGCGAGTCGCTGGCTGCCGACTTCGGCGTGCAGGTCCACGACAACGCCACCGATGCCGCCGCACAGGGCGGCACCTGGCTGCTGGCGGTGAAGCCGCAGGTGCTGCGTGAGGTCTGTCAGTCGCTGCTGGCACTGGCCCAGGCAAACCGGCCGCTGGTGGTGTCGATCGCCGCCGGCATCACCAGCGCGCAGCTGGAACGCTGGCTGGGTGGCAACCTGCCGGTGGTGCGTGCGATGCCCAATACCCCCGCTCTGCTCGGCGCCGGCGTGACCGGCCTGTATGCCACTGCATCGGTGGATGCGCAGCAGCACGCGCAGGCCGAACAGGTGCTGGCCAGTGCCGGGCGCACGGTGTGGATCGATAGTGAGGCGCTGATGGATTCGGTGACTGCCGTGTCCGGCAGTGGACCGGCCTATGTGTTCCTGCTGGCCGAAGCGATGGAAGCGGCGGGTATCGCCCAGGGCCTGCCGGCCGACGCCGCGCGCACGCTGGTGGTGCAGACCCTGCTGGGCGCCTCGCGCATGCTGGATGAGGCCGGTGAGAGCCCCGCAGAGCTGCGCCGACGCGTGACGTCACCCAACGGCACTACCCAGGCCGCGATCGAGAGCTTCCAGGCTGGCGGCTTCGAGGCACTGGTGGACACCGCACTGCGCGCCGCGCAGGTGCGTGGACAGGAATTGTCTGCGGCGAATGATTGATCCCCTGGGGTCAGATCCCTTTGCCGAGGCAAAGGGATCTGACCCCATCTACCCCGATGATCACTGCCCCAACGTGGCCATGACGAAATCCACGAAGCACTGCAAACGCGGGCGCGGGCGTCGATCGGGCAGGTAGATCAGGTGCATCGGCCGCGGTTCCGGCAGGTAGTCGCGCAGCAGCGGCTTCAACCGTCCCGCTGCGATCTCCGCCGCCAGCAGTGCGGTGGGCTGCAGTACCAGCCCGGCCCCGGCCACGGCGGCTTCGCGCAACGCGAAGCCATCGTTGCTGCTCAGCCGTGCCTCCCAGTCGACCTGTTCGCCGTTGGCCAACTGCCAGCCATGCCCGCCGCGCCAGGCCAGGTGGCTCAGGCAGTCGTGCCCCTGCAGGTCATCCGGTGTTCGCGGCGTGCCGCGCCTGCGCAGGTAAGACGGCGCCGCGCACAGGCTCATCGCATACGGCGGCAGCGGCCGCGCCACCACCTCCTGCGATGGCAACGGCCCGACCCGGATCGCCGCGTCGAAGCCATCTTCGATCAGGTCCACGCGGCGGTTGCTCAGGTCCAGCTCGATATTCAACTGTGGCTGCGCACGCAGCAGGCCAGCCAGCTGCGGCGCCAGCACGCAGCTGCCCCAGGTGGTGGGCGCGCTGACCCGCAACAGGCCACGCGGCTGTACCTGCAGGCCGGCCACATCGGCCTCGGCCTGCTGCACCTGCTCCAGCACCTGCCGGCACCCGGCCAGGTAGGCGCTGCCGGCTTCGGTCAAGCGCTGGCGGCGGGTGTTCCGTTGCAGCAACGCGGTGCCCAGATGTGCTTCCAACTGCTGGATGTACTTGCCCACCATCACCGCCGACACCTGCAGCTCTTCGGCGGCCCCTGCAAAGCTGCCGCGTTCGGCCACGGCGACGAAGGCCTGCATGCAGCGAAGGGTATCCATTGCTAATCCAGAGTTAGGAATCTGCAAATCATACGCCGCTTACCTAACCACGCTGTGACGGCGCAGACTGCGCTCACTCCCACACGCAAGGAACGGCCATGAAGATCCTCCTCGTCGGTGCCAGCGGCACCCTCGGCCAGGCAGTCGCCCGTCAGCTCGGCCAACAGCATCAGATTCTCGCCGCCGGCCGCCGCAGTGGCGAACTGCGTGTGGACCTGACTGACGACGCCAGCGTCGCCGAACTGTTCGCCCGCACCGGTGCAGTCGATGCGGTGATCTCCACCACCGGCTCGGTGCATTTCGGACCGCTGCAGGAGATGACGCCGGCACAGTTCAACAGCGGCCTGCAGGACAAGCTGCTGGGCCAGGTGCGGCTGGCACTGGCCGCCCAGCACCACCTCAATGCCGGTGGCTCGATCACCCTGACCAGCGGCATCATCAGCGCGCAGCCGATCCGCGACGGCGTCAACGCCACCGCAGTGAATGCCGCACTGGAAGGCTTCGTGCGCGCTGCCGCACTGGAGCTGCTGCCGCGCGGCCTGCGCATCAACGTGGTCAGCCCGAACGCACTGATCGAATCGATGGCGGCCTACGGCCCCTACTTCCCGGGCTTCGAAGCGGTAAGCGCGCAACGCGCGGCGCTGGCCTTCCAGCGCGCGGTGGAAGGCATCCAGAGCGGCGAGACGATCACGGTCTGGTAAGAAAAAGGGGACGGAGGGGATCAAGTCGTTTTCGTCCGCCGGGCATGGCCCGGCGCGACCGGGAGCGCGTCCCCTTTTTCATTCCCAGCGCATCGGGCCATCGCCGCGTTCGCCGAGAACGTCGCCAGGGTTGGCCAGGCGGCAATGCTGCAGTGACAGGCAGCCACAGCCGATGCAGCCGGTCAGTTCATCGCGCAGCAGCTGCAGCATGTGGATGCGCTCTTCCAGCTCGGTGCGCCAGCGCGCGGACAGCTTGGCCCAGTCAGCCTTGGTCGGTGCACGGCCTTCAGGCAGGCTCTCGAAGGCGCGGCCGACCGCTTCCAGTGGCATGCCCACCCGCTGCGCAACGCGGATCACCGCCAGCCGGCGCAGCACGTCGCGGCTGTAACGGCGTTGGTTGCCCGAGGTGCGCAGGCTGCTGATCAGCCCCTTGCGCTCGTAGAAATGCAGTGCGGAAACGGCCACGCCACTGCGCTGCGAGACCTCGCCAACGCTGAGTTCCTGGGATGCCATTGCTTGACCTCAACTATAGTTGAGGTGGCATGCTGCTATCTTCGCCGTCCGTTGACAAGCGCGGCCCGCCCCTAGACCGGTATGACCCCGCCCCTCTCTCCCGCCGACACCCGCCTGCCGGCTGACACATCGATCCTGTCCGCGCGCTACCGCGCCACCACCCTCGGCATGGTCGCGCTGGTCGCGCTGCACGCCTTCGAAGCATTGGCCGTCGCGGCCGCGATGCCCACGGTGGCCGAAGCACTCAGCGGCCTGCGCCTGTATGCGCTGGCCTTCGGTGGCACACTGGCCACCAGCGTGATCGGCATGACCCTGGCCGGACGCTGGGCCGACCGCCAGGGCCCGGCACGGCCGCTGTGGTACGGCCTGGCCTGCTTCGTGCTGGGCCTGCTGCTGGCCGGCTTCGCCGTGCGCATGGGCATGCTGGTGGCCGGGCGCCTGCTGCAGGGCCTGGGTGCGGGCGCGATTTCGGTCTCGCTGTACGTGATGGTCGGCCGCAGCTACCCCGAGCACCTGCGGCCGAAGGTGTTCGCGGCATTCTCGGCGGGCTGGGTGGTGCCCTCGATGGTCGGCCCGGCGCTGAGCGGCCTGATCGTCCAGCATCTCGGCTGGCGCTGGGTGTTCCTGGCGGTGCCGCTGCTGGCAGTCCCTGCTGCCCTGTTGCTGCGGCCTGCGCTGGCGCGCATGCAACCCTCCGCCGACAGCAACGACGACGAGGGGCGCGGCAACGTCGTACGTTGGGCCAGTGGTGCATCGCTGGCGGCGCTGCTGCTGTACTTCGGCGGCCAGCAGCACGGTCCGACCGCCCTGCTCTGCATCAGCGTGGCGATGCTGGCGCAGCTGCTATGCGTGCATCGCCTGCTGCCGGCCGGAACGCTGATCCTGCGCAGGGGCCTGCCCAGCGTGATCGCACTGCGCGGCATCGCCGCCGCCGCATTCTTCGCCTGCGAAGCCTACCTGCCGCTGCTGCTTCAGCGCGAACGCGGGCTCCCGCCCAGCTGGGCCGGCGCGGTGCTCAGCCTCGGCGCACTCGGTTGGTTCGCTGGCTCCTGGCTGCAGGGTCACCAGCAGCGCGGCTGGTCACGCCAGCAGCTGCTGCGCGTCGGCACGGCGATGATGACGGTCGGCATCGCCGCAACGCTTGCGGTGTTGTTCAATGCAGTGCCATTGCCGGTGGCACTGGTGGGCTGGACGGTCACCGGTTTCGGCATGGGCATGATCTACGCCAGCCTCTCGGTACTCACGCTTTCGCTGTCAGCAGCGCATGAGCAGGGTGCCAACACGTCGGCCCTGCAGCTGAGCGAGGCCCTGTCGGTGACCACCGCGCTGGCGGTCTCCGGTGCGTTGTTCGCGCTGTTCGTGGAAAGCGCGCCGCACACCGGCTACCTGCTGTGCCTGGCGATCACCTTCGGCCTGGCGGTGCTGGCTGCGGTGATCGCGCGGCGGGTGTAGCGCCGCCGGGTTTCGGCAGTGCCGGTCGCTGGCCGGCACCATCACGGGATTCCCGCGTGCGCGGAGAGTGCCGGCCAGCGGCTGGCACTACCGCGTCCCCGTCCCCACGTCATCGATATCCCGGTGCAGGATGCGCCGCACTTCCAGCACCGCTTGCGGGGTCTCCTGCACGCTGTGGCCGGAAATGATGACCTTCTCCGACTGTGCACCCGGCAGATGCGCACTCCAGTACGGCACCAGTCCGTCATCGGACTTGTCCACCGGCAGCTCCGGCTTGCGCTGGGCGATGATCGAGTGGTACTTCAGTCCCGCTTCGATCGGCAGCTGCGCTGCGGCCTTGACGAACGGATCGCTGGCCTTGAGGTTGTCGATGCTGTTGGGAATCTTCGGCTTGGCCGTGCCATCGACCTGCTGCTCGGCCTGCGCCAGCGCCATGAACACGTCCTCGAACTTGCCGAGGATGGTCAGTGGCAGGCGCACCAGCCGGCCCAGCAGGCGCCCGACCTTGTTGCCGGCAATATCGGTGCCCTGGTGCGGCGCAGCGATGAAGATCGCACGCTCCACGTTCGGCTGTGCCTTGAAATGCAGCAACGGCCCCAGCTTGTTCTGCACGCGCTTCAGACGCTCGCCCTTCAGGTCATAGTTGGCCAGCAGGTCGTTCCACAGCACGTCACCGGAATCGCTCACCAGCAGCCGCGCGAGCACGCCGCCCATGCTGTGGCCGATGTAGACCATGTCCTTCGATGCACGCGTGCTGCCATTGGGATCGAAGTGCTTCAGCGTGTCGTTGAACGCATTGGCGATCTCGTAGCGGTTCAGCGCGATCGGTGCGTTGGTCGGGTAATAGACCTGCCACACCTGGAACTGCTGGCGCAGCTCGGGGTCGCCCATGATCTCGTTGGCCAGGTTCACCCAGGCTTCCGGGCTGCTGGCCAGGCCGTGCAGCATGAAGATGATGCGGCGGTTCGGGTCCCACGGCTGCATCAGGTAGATGTGTGGCTCGCCGATGCCCTCGCTCATGCCGAACAGGGTGCGCAGTGACTGCCGGGCGAAACCGCTCTGGGCAAGCCACAGGCCGTAGGCCGCGGTGAAATTGCCGGCCAGCGGCACCTGTTCGCCGTGCAGGGTGATGCGCTCGGTAGCTTCCGGCGAATAGGCATCCAGTTCAACCCGGCGCGTCCGCATCACATCGTCCAGGCTGCTGCCTTCGAAGCGCAGCAACGCGGTGACGTTGATCGAGGACATCTCGCTGAACTCGGGCACCGAATCGTCATGCCGATGACGGCGGCCACGGCGTGCGCCCTCTTCGTCATCCTGCGGTGTCTCCGCCTTCGGGCCCTCAGGCGCGATCACCGGTGCGACCAGCTTCGGCGGGTCCATCACCATCACCAGCTCGGCACCGAAGCCATCACGGCGATAAGTACTGCGCAGCCCGACGAAGCTGACCGTGCCGGCCGGCACCAGCTGCGCGGGAATGCTCTTCAGGTTCAGCTGCTGGTAGTTGGAAGCCAGCGACCAGCTGCCAACCGAGATCGGCTTCGTGTAGTCCTCGCCAGCCAACGCAGCGGCGCGCGCGCGGACGAACAGCACCACCGCCGCCTTCTCGGCCGCGTAGTTGTAGTAGTCACGCACCTGCGTCTGCCGGTCTTCGAAGGCGCGATCCGATGGTGAGCGGCCGCTGTAGAACAGGTAGGCATAGGCGTAGCGCGCGGCTTCCAGCCAAGCGTCCAGCGCTGCGTCGCTCATCGGCGGATCGCCGGCTGCGGTCTTCTTCGGCGTCAGCGCCAGCGCGGCCTTCACCCACAGTTCGGACAGCGCAGACAGCCGCTGCTCGACATTGAGATCGTCGGTCATCAGCAGCGTGCTGCGGCAGACCAGGAAGTCCTTCTCGCACTGCGATTCGTCCAGGCCTGCCGCGCTTAGCGTCTCGCGCGCAGCGGGGCTGAGCTTGCCGGTATTGAGCACGTCGGCACGCTTGTTGACCAGCGAATCGCTGGATTTGACCTGCTTGACGGTGACCATCGCGCAACCACTGCTGCCCAGCAGCAGGAAGGCGGCGAACAACACCGGCAGCGCACGCTGCCAGCGGATCAGGAGGAGTCGAGTCATTACTGCGGGTCCTGCTCGGTGCCAGGTACGCCCTGGCGGATCACGGTGGAGAAGTGGTCGCCGCTGCCCAGGTCCAATGCACGCTGGGTGATGCGGCCCTTGTCATGCAGCTCGGCATAAGGCACGCCTGGGGTGAGTGCGCCGACCTCCTGCGCATACTCGGCCAGATACCCGGACAGCAGCAGGCGGTAGTCCAGCGGCAGGCGCGGCGCGATGTGGCGGGCCAGGTCGAAGACGATGGTGGTGCAGTTGCTGGTGAGCGTGTTGTAGAAGCCCGGCTTCGCATCCAGTTCGCGCGCCTGCGCGATGTACGCGGCAAACAGTTCCTTCAGCTGCGCGTGGTCCATGCCGTGCAGGCGGTACAGATAGACATCCTCGCCACGCGCGTTGGTGCGGGTGCGGATGATGTCGGTCTCTTCCGAGGCCACCAGGGTCATCTCGAACTTGCGGAAGAACCCGCCCAGTGCCGAAAACGATTCGCCGCGCTCCTTGCGGATCTCCAGCGAGAACACCACGTGGCGACCGTCCTCGAAACCGAACGAGATGAGGGTGTGGGCGATCGCCGGGCCCATCCAGTACGACAGCACCAGATCGGCCGAGCGCAACTGGTCCAGGTCGTATTCGCGGCGCACCCAGCGCGCGTCGTAGTCGGTTTCGCTGCGCCAGGTGAAATCGCGCACGTTGTCGAACACCACGTGGCGCCCGTCGAAGGACACCACATGCAGGCGCTGGGCCACGTCATCGGCCCACACGCGGTCCTGGCGTGGGGTCAGCAGCAGCCACCACAGGCCGGCCAGCACCAGCGCAGCGCCATACGCCATGCCGAGGCGGCGGTTGCTGCGACCACGCGCGACCCGCCACGACGCCCACAGCGCAAACAGCAGCCACAGCACCGCAATGCCCTTCGCCAGCCAGCCCGGCCCCGGCATCTGATAGGCCAGCAGCCCGGCCACCCACAGCGCTGCCAGCGCCATGGCACTTCCTGTCATCCAACGTCCTGCGGCTTTCACTGGCATCCTGTCGCGGTCCCGAAGCCGCATAGTTAGCCACAAGCGGGTTCACCGTGGCATCTACGGCCTGTTCAGGCACGCCGGCGCACCGTCTGCGGCGGTCCATGCGGCCAGGTTCACTTCACAGGAGCAACGATGGGCATCACTTCCGTGGCCGGCGTTCCGGTCCAACCCCAGCACCGCGCAACCTGCCACTGCGGCACGGTCGAGCTGCTGCTGGACCTGCCGGACGGCATCGTCGACCCGCGCCGTTGCGACTGCTCGATGTGCCGGCGCCGGGGTGCCATTGCAGCCAGCGTTGCCCGCGCGGGCCTGCAGGTCGTGCGCGGGCAGAACCACCTGCAGCTGTACCAGTTCAACACCCATGTGGCCGAGCACTACTTCTGCGACGTGTGCGGCATCTACACCCATCACCGGCGCCGCTCCAACCCGGACCAGTACGGTTACAACGTGGCGTGTCTGGAGGGCATCGACCCGTTCGCGCTGGGGGTGATCCCGGTCAACGACGGGGTCAACCACCCGGCCGACCGCGGCGCCTAGTGGCGCGCGCGCCGCAGCGGCGTGGCGACCTTCTGCCAGGGAGCCATGCCGCTGCGCCCGGCCCGCACAGGGCGTTTCAGCCAGGGCCGGCGTGGCGGCACCTGCGGCGCGTCCGCGACCGGGGGAGGAAGCGGTCTACGGCCGGGCCAGAGATGGTCGAGCAGCCACATGGCGGGTCTCCGTGGGGGACGGGGACGATCAACATTAGACCTGGGTGGGCATGGGCGGCGTGAGCGGAAGACGACAACGGGATGACGGCGGAGGGGGCGATGAGCCTGCTACGCCGTATGCTCGGCCAACGTGCCTTTGCGTTTCCGCAGCAACAGGTGCAACAACACAGCACACACAGCCGTCAGCAGCGCCAGTACACGCAGCAGTGTTGCCAGCGCCTTGGCGCTGACCTGCTGCAGCTGCTCACCGCTCATCGCCGGCAGCAGTGCCGCCGCCTGGTCGCGGGACCCGCTCGCCAGATAGGCACCGGCACGCGCCAACGACGCGGGCGATGCCCCATGCAGCTGCTGGTCGACCAGCAGCGCCAGCAGCGCCGTCACTGCGGCCAGGGCGATGCCTTCGCCCGCTACCCGCACGGTTCCGAAGATGCCGGCGGCCATGCCCGCACGCTGTACAGGCACCACGCTCACCGACAGCCCATCCATCAGGCCCCATGGCAAGGCCGTTCCTGCGCCGATCAGCATCAGCAACGGCACCCACTGCAAGGGCGACGGCTGCGATGCGTGGCGCGACAACAGGTACAGGCCAGAGGCACAGACCAGCAGTCCCAGCGTGCACAGCCGCGCACTTCCAACGCGCTCCGCCCAGCGCGCAGCCAGCATCGGCAGCACCAGCATCGGCGCGGACAGCGCCAGCATCTGCAGTCCCACCAGCGTCGTGCTCTGGCCATGCACGCCCAGCAGTTGCAGAGGCAACACGACCAGCAGCACCACGTAGCCCAGACAGGTCGCCACCGGCAGCAGCTGGACGCCGAGAAACGCCGGTTGCCAGAACAGTGAGAGGTCCAGCAACGGGGAAGGATGCAGCCGTTCGGCACAGACGAACGCGCCGCCCAACAGCAGCGTCGCCAACAGCGCCAGCTGCACGCGACCGGCGTGCAGGCCGTACTCTCCCAGCCACAGCAGGGCCAGGGTCAATGCCGCCAGCATCAGGCTGAAGCCCAGCATGCCGGCGATGTCCAGCCGTCCGCGCTCGCCCCGGCTTTCGGGCAACGCGCGCGCGGCCAGTGCGAACGCCGCCAACGTCAGCACACCGCCTGCAGCGAACACGCTGCGCCAGCCCAGCGCCTGCAGCAACAGGCCCGCGAGCAGCGGCCCCAGCGCCAGGCCCGCACCGAATGTCGTGCCCAGCAGGGCGAAGACACGGGCACGCCTCGGTCCCTGCCAGCCCTGCGCCAGCGCAGCGGTGCCCGAGGCCAGCGCTGCGGCAGCGGCAACGCCCTGCAGAGCGCGCGCCAGATCCAGCCACAGCAGCGTAGGCGACAGGCATACAGCGGCCGTCGCGACGGTGAAGCCGGCCGTGCCCAGCAGGAACATCCGCCGTCGGCCATGGCGATCAGCCAGGCCACCGGCAGCGAGCAGCAGGCTGCCGAAGGTGAGCATGAAGGCGTTGGTCACCCAGGCCAGCGCAGTGGGCGATGCCACTGAGGAGCGGGACAGCACCGGCACCGCGACGGCGCCGGCGGTGAAGGACAACGGCAACGCCAGCGCGGCCAGGCAGACCGCAAGCAGGGCCCAGCGCTGCTGCGCGCGGACAGGTACAGGGAGCATCGAATCCGGGGCCATGCGGGCCTCCATCCATCAGGGGCATTGATGATGGACAGGCCGCTATTCCAGAAAAACAGGCTCGATGGACGTTGATTACGTCCAACCGTTCCGCAATCATGCTCCCCATGGACTCCATCTCCGCCCTGCTCGCCTTTGTCCGCACCGCGGAGGCAGGCAGCATCGTCGGTGCGGCCCGCGTACTCGGCCTGTCAGCCTCGGCCGTCGGCAAGCGCATCGCCCGCCTTGAGCTCGACCTGGGCGCGCGCCTGTTCCAGCGCACCACCCGCCGCGTGCACCTCACCGACGAAGGCGAACTGCTGCTGCAACGCTGCCGGCGTGCGCTGGACGAACTTTCCGAAGCGCAGGCAGATCTGGCGCAACGACAGCACGCCCCCAGCGGACTGCTGCGCATCGGCCTGCCCACCATCGGCTACCGCTTCCTGCTGCCGGTGCTGCCCGGCTTCCAGCAGCGCTACCCGCAGGTGCAGCTGGAACTGGACTTCAACGACCGCATCGTCGATGTGGTCAGCGAAGGCCTGGACGCGGTGATACGCAGCGGCGAACTGGCCGATTCCAGCCTGACCGCGCGGCGACTGGGTGGCTTTCGTTTCATCCTCTGTGCGGCGCCGGGCTACCTGCAGGCGCACGGCACACCCGGCGATGTAGGCGACCTGCGCATGCATACCGCGCTGCGCTTCCGTTACCCCACCACCGGAAGGCTGCATCCGTGGCAGCTGCCGGGTATCGAAGGCGATGCCGGCGCGCGCCTTCCCACGGCGATGACCTGCAACAACATGGAAGCCGTGCTGGCCGCTGCGATCGGTTGCATGGGCCTGGCCTGGATGCCGGACTTCCTCGCCGCTGACGCGCTGGACGATGGCCGCCTGCAACGGGTGCTGCCTGCGCTGCCCACGTACCAGGGGCAGTTCTCGTTGCTATGGCCCGGTGGGCGCCATCCCAGTGCACGCCTGCGGGTGTTCATCGACTACGCCGTTGCCAACCTGTTCCAGGACGCCTCATAAAAAGGGGACGGAGGGGATTAAGTCGTTTCAGGCACAGCAGGGCCAGTTACGACTTAATCCCCTCCTTCCCCTTTTTTCCTAGCGACTGAAGCGGCGGGCGCCTATCACGCAGATCACCGCGACCACGGTCACCAGCACCATGCTGAGGCTGACCGATTCGTGCAGCAGCAGCGCAGCCAGGGCGAGGCCGAAGAACGGTTGCAGCAGCTGCAACTGGCCGACAGCGGCGATGCCGCCCTGCGCCAGCCCGCGGTACCAGAACAGGAAGCCGATCAGCATGCTGAACACCGCCACGTAGCCCAGCGCCCACCACGCCGAGGCACCGACCGCAGTGAACGAGGCCGGGCGCATCAGCACCGTCAACGGCAGCATCACCGGCAACGCCAGCAGCAGTGCCCAGCTGATCACCTGCCAGCCGCCCAGATGACGGGTCAGCCGGCCGCCTTCGGCATAGCCCAGCCCGCACACCACGATGGCCGCCAGCATCAGCAGGTCAGCCTGCAAGGACGCCTCGATGCCGTTGCGCACCGCATAGCCCACCACGCAGGCGCTGCCCAACAACGAGAACAACCAGAACGCCGGGCGCGGCCGTTCGCCACCGCGCAGCACGCCGAACAGCGCAGTGCTCAGCGGCAACAGGCCGAGGAACACGATGGTATGTGCCGATGACGCGTGGCGCAGCGCAAGCGCGGTCAGCAGTGGAAAACCGACCACAACGCCGAGGCTGACCACCACCAGCCCAGGCAGGTCACCGCGCCGCGGCCACGGCTGGCGCAGCATAAGCAGCAGCGCCAGGCCAAGCACGGCGGCGATGGTGGCGCGTGCGGCGGTGACGAACCCGGCATCCAGCTGCAGCACCGCCAGGCGGGTGGCCGGCAACGAGCCCGCGAAAATCACCACCCCGATGAAGCCATTGATCCAACCGCTCGCCGACCGTTCCACGCCTGTGATCCTGAAGTGCCAGGCGACGCCTGGCGGAGCCTGTATGGAAGCATCCATGGCGGAACCGCCCCAGCTACAATCCAGTACAGTCGCAAAGAACTGTATTGCCCACACTTCCACTACAGTGCTGACATGCCACGTCCGCTTACCCGCATCGAATCGGTCATCCAGGCGGTCCGCAACCGCATCACCGCGCGGGTCGATGGCCCCGGCTCCCGCCTGCCTTCGGTGCGCGCGCAGGCGGCAGCGATGGGGGTGTCGGTCTCCACCGTGGTCGAGGCCTACGAGCGCCTGGCGGCCGAAGGCCTGATCAGTGCACGCGCAGGCTCGGGCTTCTACGTCAGTGGCCCGGCCGCACCGCTGGCGCTGGCCGAAATGGAGCCACGGCTGGACCGCGAGGTGGATCCGCTGTGGGTGTCACGGCAATCGCTGGAAACGCCCGCGGGCGATCTCAAGCCAGGGTGCGGCTGGATGCCCAGTAACTGGCTGTATCACGATGGCATGCGCCGCGGCCTGCGTCGGCTGGCGCGTGCCGATGCAGTGCATCTGGTCGACTACGCCGGCCCACTCGAGCTGCCCGCGTTGCGCCAGCTGCTGCAGAGGCGCAGCGCCACGCTCGGCATCGATGCACCGATGGAGCAGATCCTGCTGACCGAATCCGGGACGCACGCGGTCGACCTGATCTGCCGTTTCCTGCTCAAGCCCGGCGACTGCGTGCTGGTCGATGACCCGAGCTACTTCAACTACCACGCGCTGCTGAAGGCGCACCAGGTACAGGCAGTGGGTGTGCCGTACACGCCCACCGGCCCGGACCTTGAAGCGTTCGATCGTGCATTGCAGGACCATTCGCCGCGGCTGTACATCACCAATTCCGGATTGCACAACCCGACCGGTGCGGTGCTTTCGGCCAGCACCGCGCACCGCCTGCTGGGCCTGGCCGAACGCAGCGAGTTGATCATCGTCGAGGACGACATCTTCGCCGACTTCGAACTGCAGCCGGCGCCGCGGCTGGCTGCGCTCGACGGGCTGTCACGGGTGATCCACGTCGGCAGTTTCTCCAAGACGCTGTCGGCAGCCTCGCGCTGCGGCTACATCGCTGCACGCCATGACTGGATCGAAGCGTTGACCGACCTGAAGCTGGCGACCAGCTTCGGCGGTGGCCATCTGGCCGCGCAGCTGATGCACATCGCGCTGACCGACAGTGGCTACCGACGCCACATGCAATCGGTGCGTTCGCGATTGGCCGATGCCCGCCGGCACACGCTGCGCAAGCTGCACACGCTGGGAATCACGCCGTGGCTGCAACCGGAAGCGGGCCTGTTCCTGTGGTGCCAGCTGCCCGATTGCCGTGATTCCGCCGCGCTGGCGCGGCAGTGCCTGCGCGAGGGCATCGTGCTGGCACCGGGCAACGCGTTCAGCCAGTCGCAGCGCGCGGCCGACTATCTGCGCTTCAACGTATCGCAATGCCAGGACGCACGGATCTGGCAAGTGCTGGCGCGGGCATTGCGCTGAGCTGGATGCAAGCCGGTCAACGCAGCTAGGAGTGTTCCGCAGCAAAGGCACTTGCATGCCACGGTACAGTGGTATGTCCCCTGCTGCAGGAATCCGCGCATGTCCACGTTCTCCGACCCACAGGCGGTGGCCCGCTATGCCGAAGCGCCACTGCGCCAGGTGCCTGGGTTCCTCGCGTTGCAGCAGATGAGCCGCCTGCTGCTGGCCGAACGTGTTCCTGCGCAGGGCCGCGTACTGGTACTCGGTGCCGGTGGCGGGCTGGAGCTGAAAGCCTTTGCCGAGGCGCAGCCGGGCTGGCAGTTGCTGGGCGTGGATCCGGCCGCGCCGATGCTCGCGCTGGCCGAGCAGACACTGGGCCCGTTGAACGCACGCGTCGAACTGCTGGAAGGCTACATCGACGATGCCCCGGACGCGCGCTTCGATGGTGCCAGCTGCCTGCTCACCCTGCACTTCCTCGATGCCGCGCAGCGCCTGCACACGCTGCGCGAGCTGCACAGGCGCCTGCAGCCCGGCGCGCCGCTGGTGGTGGCGCACCACAGCGTGCCGCAGGATCCGGCCGGCAAGCTCCGCTGGTTGCAGCGCTACGCCGCGTTCGCCCATGCCTCGGGTGTTGCCCACGCCGATGCGCAGCGCGCGATCGAGGCCATTGCCGAGCGGCTGCCGCTGCTGGCGCCCGAACAGGAGGTCGCCCTGCTGCAGGAGGCCGGCTTCGACGGCGTGGAGCTGTTCTATGCAGGCTTCAGCTTCAGGGGCTGGGTGGCGTACGCCGGGTGATGCCTACGGCACCACGGTGATGCCGATGCGCTGCATCAACAGCGCCACCTGCTGCACATCCAGCGTGGCGCCACGCAGGTTGGTGCTGCGCAGGTCCAGCTCACCCAGCTCCGAGTGGGTCAGGTCACAGCCGGTGAAGTTGGCGCTGCTCCAGTCGATGCCCTCGAACTGGCCACCGGACAGGTCCGAGCCGGCGAAGCTGGCGCCGCTGACGTTTGCACCGTCCCAGCGGTTTTCCCACAGCTCGCACTTTTCCAGCGTCACCCGCGAGAAATTGGCATAGCGCAGGTTCGACTTCTTGATGAAGGCACTGCAGAACCCGCTGCGCGGGGTGATCTGGTTCATGAAGCTGGCGTTGCTGAAATCCGCGCCTTGCGCGCGGCACTCGCTGATTTCCAGGCCCAATGCCTTGACGAAATTGAAGTGGCACATGCTGATGTCGCAGCTGCGGAAGCTGGCTTCCTTCAGCGTGGCGCCATTGAAGCGGCAGCCGGTACGGCTGTCGGCATCGTAGAAACTGCAGTTGATGAACTCGGTGCCGGTCAGGTCCACGCCGGAAAAATCGCACTCGTGGAACTGCTGATCGACCACTTTCTGGCCGGTGTACTGGTCCGCGCCGATGCGCAGCTTGCGGTGAACGGTGTGGGACATCAGGGATTCCATGCCAGGAGTCCCGCCATCATGCCGGGCCGCGAGGGCGATCCATAGACGTGGGCGCGGGAGGATTCACCGGCAGTCCAGCCGCGCTGTGTCCCCGATGCCAATTGCACGTTGTTGCACCTTTATGCACGAATGTGCAGACTTATGGCATGAGCTCAGACCCCAGCCCCCTCCCCGCCCAACGCACTCGGCAGATCCTCGAAGAACTGCGCCAGCAGGGGCGCGTGGTCGCTGCCGAACTGGCGCGCCGCTATGCCGTCTCCGAAGATTCGATCCGCCGCGACCTGCGCGAGCTGGCCGCACAGGGCCTGTGCCAGCGTGTCTACGGCGGCGCCGTGCTGCCACCGCCCAAGGAACGCCCGCTGCGCGAGCGCCTGACCCGCGACCGCGGCGACAAGGCCGAGCTGGCCGCCCGCGTCTGCGCGTTGCTGCAACCCAATCAGGTTGTACTGCTCGATGCCGGTTCAACCAACCTGGCGATCGCCCAGCAGTTGCCGCCCGCCCTCGGCTTGACGGTAATCACCAATGCGCCACAGATCGCCACGGCCGCCAGCATGCTTGATGGCACCTCGGTGCAGCTGATCGGCGGCCGCCTGGCCAGCGGTGGCGGTGCGGTCGGCGCAGAAGCACTGGCCCAGGTGCAGCGCCTGCGCGCCGACGTGTACCTGCCCGGCCCCTGCGCGGTGGACGGCGATACTGGTGTATGGGCAATGGATGCAGAAGAGGCCACGCTGAAGCGCGCGATGGTCGCGTGCAGCAGCCGCGTCATCGTCGCCGCCACTACTGAAAAGCTCGGTGCCCGCGGCCACTGGCAGATCGCCAGCCTCGACGAGATCGACGACCTGGTGCTGACCACCACCGCGCCGCCCGCATTGGCGGCGCGCTTCCGCGCCGCCGGCATCGCGGTACACCCCACTCCCCCCTGACCGTATCGCTCATGTCCCTTGCCAACCGCGCGCGTGCCGAACAGCACGCGACCCGCGCTGCGTTCTTCATTCCCGGCTTCGCCACCGCGCTGTGGGCCACCCTGGTGCCGTTCGCCAAGGCACGCACCGGGATCAACGACGCCACGCTGGGGCTGGTACTGCTCTGCCTCGGTGCCGGTTCGCTGCTGGCAATGCCGTTGTCCGGCGTGCTGGCCGCGCGCCTCGGTTGCCGGCGGGTGATGGTGGCCAGCAGCCTGCTGATCTGCCTGACCGTGCCCGGCCTGGCCCTGGCCGGCTCGGCCTGGAAACTGGGGCTGGTGCTGTTCGTGTTCGGCGCCGCCGTGGGCGCGATGGACTGCACGATGAACGTACAGGCCGTCATCGTCGAGCGCGAAGCACGGCGCGTAATGATGTCCGGCTTCCATGCCTTCTTCAGCATCGGCGGCTTCCTCGGCGCGGCCACCATGACCGTGCTGCTGTCCGCACAGCTGCCGCCCTTGGCATCGGTGCTGATCGGCGTTGGCGCCATGCTGCTGGTGATGCTGTTGTCGGCAGCGCACTGGCACAGCGAACGCATGCCGCACGACACACCGATGCTGGCCCTGCCGCACGGCATCGTGTTGTTCATCGGCGTGCTGGCGTTCGTCGCCTTCCTCGGTGAAGGCGCGATGCTCGATTGGAGCGCGGTGTTCCTCAGCGATGTGCGGCGCGTCGATGCCAGCCTGGCCGGCGTCGGTTACGTGACCTTCACCCTGACCATGACCGTGGCGCGCCTGTTCGGCGACGCACTGGTGGCGCGCGTCGGCCGCCAGCGCGCGATCGTCTTCGGTGCTCTGCTTGCCACTGCGGGCGTGCTGGTGCTGACCCTGGTCACGCCGTGGCAGGCGTCGCTGGTCGGCTACGTGTTGGTCGGCCTCGGTTGCGCCAACATCGCGCCCGCGCTGTTCTCGCTGGCCGGTCACCAGACCCGCATGCCCGGCGCGCTGGCGATCACTGCCGTGTCCACGCTCGGCTTTGCCGGCATCCTTGCCGGACCGGCACTGATCGGCTTCGCCGCAGACCATTTCGGCCTGATCGCCGCGTTCGTCGGCGTGGCCACGGCCTTGTTGTTGGTGGCGGTGTCCACGCGCTGGCTGCGGGTGTAGCCCAGGGCATCAGCGCCGCCTGCGCCGCAGCTTCATCCGCAATCGCCGATAGCCGATCACCGTCGCCGTGGCACACAGTGCGGTGCCAGCAGCGCTCAGCAGCAGCAGCACCGCCAGCCGGGTACCTTCCTGGCGCAGCATCGCCGGCAGGTCCCAGCTGTGCAGGAAGTAGAACAACCAGCGCCCCACCCGCTCGCGATGCCCCATCGTCAGCAACGGATCGCCGGTCGCCAGATCGAGATAGACGCGCGTCGCCTCGGCATCACCGAAGTCCACCACGGCCACCGGGAAGCGGCGCACTGCTGCGCCGTTCATGGCTTCCGGTGCACGCGGATAGAAGTAGGCATCCGCTGTCTGCTGCACCACGAAGCCCTGCATCGGCGCAGCGGACAGCGCACGCGCCTTCTGCTGCAGCCACGCGGCCGGCAGCAAGTGCGCAACCTGCAGATGCTCGTCGCTGCCGGACACGATGCGGGTCTCGCCCTGCCCGTCCAGCAGCACCGCGAACAGCTCACCACCGATGCGCCGCCACTGGATCTCAACTGGGCGGAAGCACTCAGCATCGGCCACCGCCAGAAGCTTCGCCGGATCGCCCAACGCGCCATCCACCGCCACAGCGCCGCCACGATAGCGCCCACCGTCGATCGCAGCATGCGTGCTGCTGAAGACACCCAATGGATTCATCGACATCAGGCCACTGAAGATCCAGGTGAACACGAAGGCCGCTGCCACCAGACCGATCAGATGGTGCCAGCGCATCCACGGCTCGACGTACGGTGTCTTCGCACCGGAACGATAGTGCCCACGGAAACGCCAGCGCCACACACCCACCACGATGCCGCTGACCGCCGCCAGCGTGCACAGTGCGGACAGCACGATCACCACCCACGTCCACACCGGGTCCACCGACTGCATGCGCAGGAAATACAACCAGTGCAGCCAGGCGCCCACATAGTTCCAGCGCTGCTGCACATGCGGCGCGTCCAGCACCACTTCGCCGGTACGCGAGGACACGTACAGGTCGCCCGGCTGCGCGCCGCCCACCTCGACGCGATAGAGCGGTCGATGCACATCCAATGCGCGCGAATGCGTCCAGCGGTCCTCCTCCACGCGCATCGCACCCACAAAGGCCGGGCCTCCGGCGAACTGTGCAGCGGATGCTTCGGCGCGCTGTGCCGACACCGGCAGCAGGGCCTGGCCGGTCACGGCAGACCAGGCGCCCACGTTGCTGCCACTTCGCACCACATACGCCGGCTCGCCACGCAGCGTGGTCAATGCCACAGCCTCCGGCTCGGCCTGCACGGCGGCAGGCAGTACAGACAGCCCCTGCAGGTCGCGGGCCTCACCCAGCACCGGCAACGCCGCCAGCCGCTCGCCGGGCGTCAGCTTCGGGTAACCAATGAACAGCATCACCATGCCGCTGACGAACCACAGCAGCATCAGCAGGCATCCGCCGATGCCCAGCCAGCGATGCACCAGGTAGGTCCAGCGCCTGGCGTTGGAACGCAACGTCATCGCCAGCGCCCTCAGAAGCGATGGTCGACGGTGAATTCGACGCGCCGGTCCGCCCCCAGCAGCCACTGGGTGCTGGTGTAGTACGCGGTGGCGTAGTACGCCTTGTCGAACACGTTGAACAGCCGGGCGGATAGCCGCGTGCGCGGTGCCGCCTGCCAGGTCAACGCCAGGTCGGTGGTACTGTAGCCGGGCAGCTCCAGCGTGTTGGCGTTATCGGCGTAGCGCTTGCCGACGTAGCGCACGCCACCCGCCGCACTCCAGTCCGGTGCGAATTGCCAGCTGAGCCACGCACTGGCCAGGCGCTCGGCTACGTTCGGCGGCACGTTGCCATCACGCGATACCAGCACCGCCGGCGAACCCGTGGTTTCCAGGAAGTCCGCGAATTCGGCCTTCAGCACCGTCGCGTTGGCATCCAGCGTCCAGTGCGGCGCGACATTCCAGGTCAACGACGCTTCAATACCGCGCGAGGTCTGCGCGCCCACCTGCACGCGGCGATCCGGCAACAGCGGATCGCGGCTGAGCAGGCCGGTCTTGCGGATCCGGTACGCCGCCAGCGTCCACTCGCCACCGTCGAACGCCTGCTTCAGGCCCACCTCGATCTGCCGCCCATTGGCCAGATCGAACGCTCCATTGGCGGGGCTGATCATCAGCAGTCCACTGACCGGATCTGCCGCCTGCGAGTACTGCGCATACAGGCTCAGCGTCGGCTGCAGCGCAAATACCGTGCCGGCGCGCCAGCCGGTGCTGCTGTAGGTTTTCGAGAACGCATTCTGGCCGCTGATCAGATCGGTGCGATCAATGCGCGCGCGGTCGTGGCGCAGCCCACCCAGCACCGACCAGCGCTCGCTCAGCGCCAACCGGTCTTCCACGAACAGCGCGTACTGCTCGGCGGCGTTGCGATAGCGCGGCAGGTTCGGCGCGTCGCTGGCAAACTGGCCCGGCACCGGATGGAACGGATCGACCGGGCCCGAGCTGCCGGCATAGGTGTTGTTGGTGTGCTTGAAGTGCGCGCGGTTGACATCCATCCCCACCGCGACACTGTTGGACAGACCGCCCACTTCACCCTGCACGCGCAGCGTCGAGGTCAGTCCGGTCTGGTCCTGGTTGTGGGTGATCTCGGTATTGCCAGATCGATCGATCAAGCCGGTAGCGCGGTTGTAGACATAGGCCTCGGCATTGCGCCAATCGCGCTGGCTGTCGATCTGGTAGAGGCGCGTGCGCCATTCCACGTTCGCGTTCGGTGTCCACAGCGCATCAAGCTGGGTCCAGCGGTCGCGATAACGGATCTCGCTGTCGTCCACGTTGTAGTTGCGATGGCGCAGCGCTTCCAACTGGCGTCCCTCCACCAGCGGCGTGCCGAAGTAGCGCATCGGCTTCTGATGGCCCTGCGCGTGGGTCAAGGTCAGCTGCAGGTCGGTGCGCGGCTGCCACAGCAGCGCGCCGGAGAAGGTGGCATCGCCGTTGCGTCCCCGATCGACCCAGCCACCGCTGTAGTTGCCGCTCACATCCAGCCGGTAGGCCAGCTCGGGCGTCAGCGCGCCACCACTGCCGAAGCCCAGCCGCGCGGTGTCCTCGCTGCCCGCTGTCACACTGATCTCGTTTTCGATGGCACCGCGCGAGGGCTTCTTCGGCACGATGTTGATCACCCCGCCGATCGCACCGTCGCCATGGATCACCGAGGCCGGTCCGCGCAGTACTTCGATGCGCTCGATCGACCAGGTATCGAACGGGAAGGTGATGCCCACGCCGCCGTACTGGCGCAGCCCGTCGTACAGCCGCATCACCGAGGCGCCATCGGTGAAGCCACGGCTGGACAGCGCACTCAGGCCGTTGCCCGGGTGCGGCATCGCACTGATCGCACCTGCCCGGCTGATCGCATCGTTGAGGTTGCTGTCGCCGCGCTGTTCCAGCTGTTCGCGCGAAATCACCGTCAGGCTGGCCGGCGTCTGCAGCACGCTCAGGCCCAGCGCAGAGCCTGCGCTGGCGGTGGATGACAGCTCGCCGCTGCGGGTATCGATCACGCGTACGGTCTCCAGCGTGGTCGGGGGTGCCGCGTCGGCAGCAAGGGCAGAGACGGAGTGCAGCAGCAGCGCGCAGGCGACAGACAGCGCCGCCCGGCGCAGGCGTGCGGAGTTGGGGTTCGTTTTCATTTTTCCACGGCATGCAAGGCCACCCCGCAATGGCAGGGCAGCAATGAGAAAAGGACAAGCACGCGCGTGCGGGCACCGGCCGTAGCCGGCAACCTCATGGGAAAACGATCAATGCAACGCGCGTGCGGCTCAGACGGCCATCAAGGCCGGCGGCCCACGCGCTCCCAATGTGCCGCTGATCCGTTGCGGCAACGTCTGCACCGCACCGCGCAGTGCGCGGCACACCGGTGCCATCGGCGCCAACAGCAGCAATGCCGCCACCAACAGGGTGATCAACCGCGCTGCAATCAGGCAGTAATCGCAGTCCACGCCCATCTCATGATCGGCATGTGGATCGACAGCCGGCTTCGGCGTCGATTCGTCGTGCGGCATCGCCATCGCGTGATGGTCATGGTGCCCTTCCATCACGTGCTGCGCGTGCTGGGAATGATCCATCGCCGCCACCGGCACCGCCGCGGCCACGTGCCCGTGCGCCAGCCAGCGGCTCACCAGCGGGGCGAGCAGCACCAGCAGCATGGCAAGCCAAGCCAGGGCCTGGAACCGGCGGTGGAGGACAGAATGACGCACCCGGCCATTCTACGGGCCTGTGTCCAACCTTGGACCCCGTTCAGGGTTTACCCCCTGCGACACGGTGACGCAGGGCTGCCCTCCCCCGCGCACGCCCTCCATTCAGTAGATCCACGCCACGCATGGATGTTTTTCGCCCATCAACTCACGTACTGCGCCACGCCATTGCCGAACGACCAGTTCTCCTTCTTCACTTCCACCAGATTGATGAACACGTCCTCACGGCGGATGCCCACTGCCGCATGCAGGCCCTCGGCAATGCCCAGGTACAACGCCTTCTTCTGCTCCAGCGTGCGCCCTTCGTTCCAGGTGATCTGGATGCAGATGAAATCGTCGGTACGGTCCACGCCCAGGTAGCCGGGGTCGTAGATCAGCGTGCCGGGCGCGTGTTCCTGGAAGATCTGGAAGCGGTCGTTTTCCGGTACCCCCACCGCGCGCATGGCCTGGTAGATGGTTTCACCGACACGTTGCAGGTAGTCGGCGGATTTGCCTTTGCGAAGATCGATGCGGGCTAGCGGCATGGCGGGGCTCCAGCGTGGATGGGCACGGCAATGGGCTGAGACTACGCCTGCCCGGGGCGATGGGACAGCGCAGGGGTGGAACCCTCTGCCTTCACCCGTGGCACATCCCCGCCCGCGCGCGCTGGGTGACGTGATTGACATGGTAGCGCCGCACAGGAGTCGTCATATGCACGGTCGGCATGGGCGGCGATATGCGCCATCAGTGATGGGCTGCACAGCGGGCGGGTGCCGCAGGGCACAGAACGGTGAACGCTTGGTGCGCCTGCACTCAGTTGAGAACTTTCCTTACAGACCACTGTGATTGTGCGATCCGATGATCTCCGGGCCTAGGCAGATGCCTAGGCCGGGATTGGCGTCTCGAAAAAGCAAACCGAACGGATAGGTTGCGCAGCAGTGCGTAGCCGCAAGAATGCACCAACTGCCCTCAATGGCGGGCGGTGCGTGGGGATCACTGGATCCGCCGGGTGATTTTTCACTCCGTTGTGTTTGCCCCGGCACGCCAACCCGCACCGTCCGCCACCTTCACTCTGGAAGGTGGCTCCACGCCAGTGAGGGTTTCGCCGTGACCAACCGCACCGCCGTCCATCCCCGCCTGTTCGCCCTGATCGGCGACATCGCCGCCGACGTACCCGAGGACCTCGCACGCGAGATCGAATGCGCCTTGCACGAACAGAATCTGCCCGTGCAGTCGCCTGCGTTCTTCACTTGCCTCAATGCCATCAACCATGCCGACGGCGATGACGGGCAACCGTGCAACAACCTCAACCTCGGTGCCAGCATTCACGCTTCATTGCGCCGCTCGCTATCTGGGCTCAGCGCATTGCTCGATCTGCTGCAAGCCGCCGACCGTGCGCGCAACGAAGGCGGCCCGGACGAACAGTTGGGCGCCTTCCATATCGACGGACTGATCGTGGCCGCGCGACAACTGGTACGCGAGGCGCATCACTGCCTCTCCGGCGGCGACGCCTGACCCGCCCGGATACGCTCCCGCTACAATCGCGCAGGGAACGCAGGAGACCGCAATGGACGCCGAACACCTGGAGTACTTCAAGGCCGCGCTGGAAGGCCGCGCAACCGTGGGTTGGAACGTATGGTTTGCCGCCAACCAGCACGCGCTGGCACAACAGCTGAGCCGTCCTGCACTGCTGCGCTTGAAGTTCAGCAAACTGGATGAAGCCGAACGCCTGCTCGCCGAGGCCGGCATCGTGCCCAGCAGTACGGCGGGTAAACGCTACGAGATGTACTGCGCCCAGTTCTCGGCGGACGTGGTGGATGCGAACGGTCGCCCACTGCCGGCCCTCTGGCGCGCGGCGCACGGCGGTGCCATCGGCCTGCTGGCCGAGGGTGAGCAGGAGGCCGGCCAGGCGAAGCTGCTCGCCGAGTTCCGCCGCGTCCGCAAGCGCGGGCTGCAGCAGGCCCACGAATGGTTGGCCGATCTGTGCTTTGAAGGCGAGATGGAACTGACCAGCGGCAATGCCGAGGTGGGCCGTAGTCTGTTGGCGGTGGTGGTGCAGGCGGGCAACGGCCATGACCTGTTGGATGCCACGGCGATGATCGCGAAGTGTCTTTTAGCAAATCACGACTGACATCGGCAACGCTAGCATTCAATTATGACCTTCGAACGGCAGTCAATGCCGGCGGGCGTCGTGGTCAGATGGGAAAACCACTTCAGAAAACAGACTCCTGTGCAGCCGGAATCATTAACAGCACTCACCAACATTCGAGAAAATCCCCCAAACGCCCCTAGCTCAGCAAAATTCTCAAGATTCACAAGCCCCTCAATTTTCACAATAATTTATAGCTCAACATAAATAGCAATAGGATCTACAATTATTTCATTTTCAAGCCGCCCAGTAAAGGTTGACTCCACCCCAATCAAACTCGAAATCAAATTCATTAGCGCCCCCTTGATACCATCCACACCCACAGCCCCTTCAGAGGCTCCAGCCCCTCCTTTATACTGCGTCACAATCCCAAAAAGCGTGAACTCAACCTCCGTTCTTCTTGAGTACTTCCGGACCAATAAATCTTCAGATTCACGCAAGAACAACCTATTTAGATTAGATGAAAAAATATTCTCACCCACATTCATCTGAATCTCCAATTGATCTTGAAATCCATACTCAAGAAGCAACGCCAAATCATCAAGGAATTTCTTGTCCTGATAAAGCCCCGAATTTTTGGCAATTCTATCCACATTCATCAGCGACTTTAGCTCGGCTTGCAGCTTAGGCCCACCCTTACCCGCCCGTCTGAGTTCACCAAGCTGCCTATCTGCAGCAGAAATTTCTTCGAAGTTGGTTACGTGGGCCATAGCCCGCCCAACATCATTAAAATTTCCTAGAGTTTTCTTGATTGAATTGATGTCATTGAAAACCACACGAGATGAAACCTTAGCGAAGGATCGACCATCAAAGTCAACATCGCTGGCCGAAGCAGAAACAATAGAAACAGCAGAATCGTCAATCAACCTTTTCTCAAAGATCGAAAAAGAATAATCATTAAGAAACTTTTTCTCAGTCCTTCTATCACCACTTCTCAGGATATCACCCAGCACCCTCCCACTCCCCACAGGCCCCTTCTGATCTTCAGACTCGCTCTTCTCCGAGAATGATTCATTCAAAACATACTCAGTTACACCCTCGAACAACTGAGACGACAAGGAATACATCTTATCCTCATCAAGATATATGAAATTTCTAATCACGCATCTTCCTCCCCTTATATTCAAGGTAGTATTTTTTTCTAGTTGTATAGATCGACCACAAGGAAACTACCAGCCCAGAAATCGAGAAAACTATGGACGCAATCACTACCAGTAAAGTCATATACGCCCCTCCTCCACGACAGCCTCGGCCTTAGAAATCCGATCATAGACGGAATAACTGATCAAGAATGAGACCATCGAAAGAATTAAAGTGCACATATTCATGGCAGCGCCATCAATTAGCCCTCCGCCAATTACATTCAACGCAAATAGAACGCTATACAAAGCTATGAATGCAATTGAAGTTCCATTTTGAATGGTCTTCCATTCCCTATCCACTCCTGAAAAATGCTCAATCTCGTTTATGTTTGAGATATGCAACACCAATCCAAATGCCACAAAATCGGAGGACGATATGAGAGCAACACTTCCCGGAGAGGTGACACTCCAGACCATCAACCTAGACAATACCGGAATGAGGCCAACAAGCACCGTATATATCAGCCACTTAACTTTCTTTCCCTTCATTCATCCCCCGCGCGGAATTGCAAGATGAGCGAACTCTAGAACGAGTACGGCTATCCAACAATCAGGAATCCATGAGCTCCTGAGCATGATTGTACAAATGCTCACAATTTTTCGCGCAACAAAAAAGCCCCCATCGCTGGAGGCTTCTTTCGTTCTGCAACATGGTGGGCGGTACAGGGATCGAACCTGTGACCCTTGCCGTGTGAAGGCAATGCTCTACCGCTGAGCTAACCGCCCGGTGTGTTGCTGAGCCGCTCATTATAGGGGCTTTTCAGAGGCCGTCAACAGTTTTTCACATTCGTGTTCACGGGCGTTTCGAGGGCCGCCGCCGGGCATGGCTCGACGCTACCTCACATCGTATGGGTCGGCTTGTCCGAGCCGGTCAGGCCGGCCAGCAGAGTCTCGATCTTGTGGCGCACGCCCTCGCCTTCGGCACCGTCGGCCAGCTGCACGCCGATGCCAGCGGTGCGGTTGCCCTGCGCGCCGGCCGGGGTCACCCAGATCACCTTGCCGGCCACCGGCAGGCGCTCGCTGGAATCGGGCAGCGTCAGCAGCAGGAACACCTCGTCGCCCAGGAAGTAGCGCTTGGGCGTGGGCACGAAGATGCCGCCATTCTTCACGAACGGCATGTACGCGCTGTACAGCGCGGCTTTGTCCTTCACGGCCAGGGACAGGATGCCCTGGCGGGCGTTGCTGGCACTCATCGATTTCCCCTTGCGGCAGGCCGCTCGTTCACCTTGTTCCAGGCCAGCAGCAACTCGACCACCGCAAGGTCTGCACGCACCGTGGTACGCAGCAGGTCGCGGGTGCGGTTGGCCGCATCGAACCAGGCTGCAAGCTTGTGCAATCGCTCCGGCGTGGTCAAGGCATCGGTGCTGGCCTGGGCCAGCGCCAGGTCGGCGGCAAAGCGCAGGCGCAGCGCCGCGTTGTCATCGCCGCACCACTTCTGCGCCAGCTCCACCGCGCCGGTCTTGCCGGCGGCCAGCTGCTCCAGCTCACGGCCAACTTCGCGGCGCAGGCTCAGGCCATCTTCGCGCAGCCAGTTGTCGGCCTGCCCGGGATGGCCGCGTGCCGCATCCAGCGCTTCACGCGCCGACGCCTCGCTGTGCCCCTGCTGCTGCAGCCAGGCCAGTGCCTCGTGCTGCGGCGGCAGCTTGAATTCCAGGCGCTGGCAGCGGCTGCGGATGGTCTGCGGCAGGCGCGCCGGGTCGCTGCTGATCAGCCACAGGTAACGGCCGGGCTGCGGCTCTTCCAGGGTCTTCAGCAGTGCATTGGCGGCCGAGCGGTTGATCGCATCGGCCGGGTCGACGATCACAACCTGCGCGACGCCGTATTGCGGGGTCAGCGCCAGCTTGTCGGTGATCTCGCGCACCTGCTCGATGACGATCTCGGTGCGCAGCTTGTCGCCGCTCTTGTTCGGAATGAAGCTGACCAGCTGCAGGTCCGGATGCGTACCCGCCGCGATCAGCTGGCGCGTGCGCGTGGCGTGGGCTGCATCGCCCTGCGCCAGCACATGGTCGGCCAGCGCCAGCGCGACCTCGCGCTTGCCCAGCCCGGCCGGACCGCAGATCAGCAGGCCATGACCGAGCCGACCGGCGTCGAGCGCGGCCACCGTCTGTTCGAACGCGCGCTGCTGCCAGGGCGAAAACGTGCTCATGCGCCCTCCCCGTCCTGCAGCCAGCGCTCGACACGCGCAACCACGTTGGCGGCCACGCGCGCCTGCTCCTGGCCCGCATCAATCAACGCGAAGCGCTGCGGGTCCTGCTGTGCGCGGCTGCGGAACACTTCGCGCACGCGCTGGAAGAAATCGTCCTGCTCGCTCTCGATGCGATCCGGCCACAGGTCGCGGCCGTTGGCGCGCGCGCGGCCCACTGCCACATCCACGTCCAGCAACAGCGTCAGGCCGGGAAGCAGGCCCACCGCGCGGCGCTCCAGGTCGGCAATCCACTGCGGGTCGAGGCCACGGCCACCGCCCTGATAGGCGTAGCTGGAATCGGTGAAGCGATCGCTCAGCACATAGGCGCCGCGCTGCAGCGCCGGCCGGATCACCTGGCGCACATGCTGCGCGCGTGCGGCGAACACCAGCAGCAACTCGGCTTCGGCGCTGAGTGGCTCGGCAGCGATCTCGGCATCGGGTTTCAGCACCAGGCCGCGGATGCGCTCGGCCAGTGGCGTGCCGCCCGGTTCACGGGTCAGCACCACCTCGTGGCCGTGGCTGCGCAGGCACTCACGGATGGCATTGATGGCGGTGGTCTTGCCCGCGCCCTCGCCGCCTTCCAGGCTGACGAAACGCGGGTGGCGAAGCAGCGCGGGACTCATTGCGCCGGGGTCTCCTGGGTACGTTGCTGGCGCAGCTGTTGCAGGTAGCGCGCCACGGCGGCGTTGTGCTGGTCCAGGCTGGGCGAGAACACGTGCGCGCCGCTGCCATCGCCGACGGCGACGAAGTACAGCGCGTCGCCCGCCGCGGGTTGCGCGGCCGCCATCAGCGCGTCACGGCTGGGCATGGCGATCGGGGTCGGGGTCAGGCCGGCACGGGTATAGGTGTTGTAGGGCGTATCGGTGGTCAGGTCGCGGCGGCGGATGTTGCCGTCATACGCGGCACCGAGGCCGTAGATCACGGTCGGGTCGGTCTGCAGGCGCATGCCGATCTTCAGGCGACGCATGAACACGCCGGCAATCTGCGGGCGCTCGCTGGCCAATGCGGTTTCCTTCTCGATGATCGAGGCCAGCGTCAGCAGTTCGTAGGGCGTGTTGATCGGCAGGTCCGGCGCGCGGCTTTCCCAGGCTTCATCCAGCGCCTTTTCCATCGCGGCGTGCGCGCGCTTGAGCACGTCCAGATCGCTGTCGCCGCGCTGGTAGACGTAGGTCTCCGGCAGGAAGCGGCCTTCCGGATGCTGGCCACCGAAGCCGAGGCGCTGCATCAGCGCGGCGTCATCAAGATTGTCGGTGGTGTGCAGCAGCGGCTCGGCGCGCTTGAGCGCGGCACGCAGCTGGCGGATGTTCCAGCCCTCGACAATCGTGACGCGGTGCTGCAGCACCTTGCCGGCACGCATGCGCAACAGCAGCTCGCGCGGGGTCAGCTCGCCGCTGAGCGCGTACTCGCCCACCTTCAGCTTGCCGGCGGCATCGAGCTGGCGCGCCAGCAGTTGCCACTGGGTGTCCTGGCCCTCGTCCACGCCGGCATCGCGTAGCTTGCGCAGCACGCTGTTCATGCCATCGCCGCTGGCGATGACCACGCTTTCGGCGGTGGGGGTGATCGGGGCATCGGCGAAGCGGGTCTGCTGGTAGAAGAACCACGCGCCCGCGCCGGCCACGACAGCGGCCAGCACCACCACCAGCGTTACCACGAACAGACACCCGCGCTTGGCTCCCGCCATGGACTACCTCTGAACTCGATTCCGTCGTGCAGGATACCGTGCCGGTGGATTGGGGTCATGACCGGGGTGGCGTCGCCGTGCCGACCAACGGTCGGCACCCACCACAATCCATGCCTGGCGCGGCGATCAGTAGATCCACGCCATGCGTGGATGAATGGCCATGGAGGACTCCGTGCCGACCAACGGTCGGCACCCACCGTGGGGGAATGGCGTTGCCGGCCAGCGCCCGGCACTACCCCTGCTGGCAGAGCGCGCGCAGCAGGCCGCGGGCCTTGGCGCGGGTCTCGTCCAGTTCCTTGTCCGGGTCCGAATCGACCACGATGCCGGCGCCGGTGCGGAAGCTCACCTCGTGGCCATCCACTTCGGCGGTACGGATCAGGATGTTCAGGTCCAGGTCGCCATCGCGGTTCAGCCAGCCGAACGCGCCGGTGTAGGCACCGCGCGGCACCTGCTCCAGTTCGCTGATGATCTGCATGCATCGCACCTTGGGGCAGCCGGTGATGGTGCCACCCGGGAACGTGGCGGCGATCACCTCGCCGGGCGTGACCTCCGGGCGCAGGTGGCCGCTGACATTGCTGACGATGTGGTGCACATGGGCGTAGCTCTCCACCGTCATCAACTCATCGACCACCACGGTGCCGGGCAGGCAGATGCGGCCCAGGTCGTTGCGTTCCAGGTCGATCAGCATCACGTGCTCAGCACGCTCCTTGGGGTGGCCGACCAGCTCCCGGATGCGCGCGGCATCATCGTCCCCCTCGAAGCGCGGACGCGTGCCGGCAATGGGACGCGTCTGCGCGTGGCCGGCATGCACCGACACCAGCCGCTCCGGCGAGGAACTGACCACATGGCGACCGTGCGCGCTGAACAGGCCGGCGAACGGTGCCGGGTTGGCACGACGCAGCTGCGCGTACAGCGCCTGCGGCTGGACCGGCGCAGCGAACTGCGCGCTCCAGCGCCGCGACAGGTTCACCTGGAACACATCGCCGGCACGCAGGTAGTCGATCACCCGGCGCACGCCGTCGGTGAAGCGCTGTGGCGCATCCTCGCCCACCGACTGCGGCGGCTGCCAGCCCTGCCCGGCCTCCGGCAGTGCCTGCGACGCCATGGTCACCAGCGCCTCCAGCAGGGCCTGCTCACCGGCTTCGGCGATGACGAAGCTGGCGTCGTTCTGGTGGTCGTGCAGCACCGCAGCCGGGCAGCGCAGCGCCAGCGCGGTCGGGCGGCCGTCCTCGCGCGCGCGCGCCGGCAGCACCGGTTCAATCTGGCTGGCCACTTCGTAATCGAGCATCAACGCCCAGCCGCCACGGAACGGCAGGCTGTGGCTGCCGTCGTGCGGCAGGCGTTCGTGCTGCCAGGCACGGTCCAGCACCTGCAGGAAGCTGCCGGCGTGTACCGCGTCGTGCTGGTCGCGCACCTGGCCATCGGCATCCAGCCGCAGGCAGTCGCCCTGCGCGGCCAGCAGCAGGCTCCAGCGGCCCTGGGCGGTGCCCGAGGCGGTGGATTCCATCAGCAGCGGGAAGCGTGCCGGGTCATGATGCTGCAGGGCCAGCAGATCGATCGGGTGCGGCAGCGGGTGGATCAGCGGTGCGTGGGTCATGATGGCCAGTTCAGGGATTCAGATGCACGGAAGCCGCCTTGCGGCGGCCTCCTCGTGCGTAATGCACGTTCAGTCGAGCATGGCCCGACGCTACAACCCGGTCAGACGCGCTTGAAGATCAGCGTGCCGTTGGTGCCGCCGAAGCCGAAGCCATTGGACATCACCACGTCAACCTTGGCCTGGCGTGCTTCGTTGGGCACGTAGTCCAGGTCGCAGCCTTCGCCCGGCTGCTGCAGGTTGATGGTCGGCGGAATGACGTTGTCCTGCAGCGCCATCACCGAGAAGATCGCTTCCACGCCGCCGGCCGCGCCCAGCAGGTGGCCGGTCATCGACTTGGTGGAGCTGACCATCATCTTGTAGGCGTGGTCGCCGAAGGCGGTCTTCATCGCCATGGTCTCGCCCAGGTCGCCCAGCGGCGTGGAGGTGCCGTGCGCGTTGAGGTAGCCGACCTGTTCCGGGGTCACACCAGCGTCCTTCATGGCCATGACCATGCAGCGGGCGGCGCCTTCGCCGTTCTCGCTCGGGGCGGTCATGTGGTACGCGTCGGAGCTGGCACCGAAACCGGCCAGTTCGCAGTAGATCTTCGCGCCGCGTGCCTTGGCGTGCTCGTACTCTTCCAGGATCAGGATGCCGGCGCCGTCGCCCAGCACGAAGCCGTCACGGTCCTTGTCCCACGGGCGCGAGGCCTGTTCCGGAGCGTCGTTGCGGGTGCTCATGGCCTTCATCGCGCAGAAGCCACCCAGGGCGGTCGGCGACGAGCCACGCTCGGCACCACCGACCACCATCACGTCGGCGTCGCCGTACTGGATCATGCGCATCGCGGTGCCGATCGAGTGGTTCGAGGTCGCGCACGCCGACACCGCCGAGAACGACGGGCCCTTCAGGCCGGTGATGATGCTCAGCTGGCCCGGCAGCATGTTGATGATGGTCTTGGGCACGTAGAAGGGCGAGATCTTCTTGCCCTCGTGGAACTCGATGGTCTGCTCTTCGATGCCGAGCAGGCCGCCGATGCCGGCGCCGACAATGGCGCCGATGCGCTCGGCATTGGCGTCGGTGATCTCCAGGCCCGAGTCGTGCAGGGCCATGAACGAGGCACCGAGGCCGTAATGGATGAACGGGTCCATCTTCTTGGCATCCTTGCCGCTGACCCGGTACTTGCCGAACAGTTCGTTGTCGGCGGTGATGTCAAAGCCCTTGACCTCACCTGCAATCTTGGTGGTGAACCGGTCCAGGTAGGCATCAGAAACGTTGGTCAGCGGACCGATGCCCGAACGACCCTGGGTGATGCCTTCCCAGCTGCTGGCCAGATCATTGCCCAACGGCGAGACGATACCCAGGCCGGTTACGACGACGCGACGCTTCATTGCTGATTCTCCTGACCCGAAGGTTCAATCGGGTAACACGGTTTGCTTCGGTGTGATGCTCAAACACACGGGGCCGCAACTGCGGCCCCATGGGGTGCGGTGCGCGGCGAGCGGAGACCCGCGCGCACTGCCGTCTGACATCAGGCCTTGACGTGGGCCGTGATGTAGTCGATGGCGGCCTGCACGGTGCTGATCTTCTCGGCTTCTTCGTCCGGGATCTCGCACTCGAATTCTTCTTCCAGGGCCATCACCAACTCGACGGTGTCCAGCGAGTCAGCGCCCAGGTCATCGACGAACGATGCGCTGTTGGTGACTTCATCTTCCTTGACGCCAAGCTGTTCGACGACGATTTTCTTGACGCGTTCTTCGATGGTGCTCATGGGATCTCGCTCCAGATGGAGTTGTGGTTCAAAAGTGGTCGCCATCAAGGGCGATGGCCGTGGGATAGTGTAGTGGAAACCGGCGCGGCCTTGCATTGCAGCAAAAACCTCCGCAGATCAACCACTTGCGGCGCAATCCCTGCGCCCCTTGCTTACGGCATGTACATGCCGCCGTTCACATGGAGGGTTTCGCCGGTGATGTAACCGGCAGCCGGGCTGGCCAGGAACGCCACCGCATGGGCGATGTCCTCCGGCGAACCCAGGCGTTCGAGGGCGATGTCGTTGATCAGCGCGGTACGCGCTTCTTCCGGCAACGCCTTGGTCATGTCGGTGTCGATGAAGCCGGGTGCGACAACATTGACGGTGACGCCGCGCGAGCCGATTTCCTTGGCCAGCGACTTGCTGAAGCCGATGATGCCGGCCTTGGCGGCCGCGTAGTTGGCCTGCCCGGCATTGCCGGTCACGCCCACCACCGATGCGATGTTGATGATGCGGCCCTTGCGCGCCTTCATCATGCCGCGCATCACCGCCTTGCTGGTGCGGAACACGCTGGTCAGGTTGGTGTCGATGATCGACGCCCAGTCCTCGTCCTTCATGCGCATCAGCAGGTTGTCGCGGGTGATGCCGGCATTGTTGACCAGGATCGAGATCGGGCCGAATTCCTTGGCGATGCCATCGAGCACGCTGTCCAGCGCAGCGGCGTCGGTGACGTTCAGCGCGCGGCCGTGACCGCCGTGGGCGGCCAGGCGCTCACCGATCGCGGCGGCGCCGGATTCGGTGGTGGCGGTGCCGATGACGGTGGCGCCCTGGGCGGCCAGCAGATCGGCGATGGCGGCACCAATGCCACGGCTGGCACCGGTGACCAGTGCGATTTCACCCTGCAGGGGCTTGCTCATGTTGTTTTCCTCAGACGGGAGCGGCCGCCGCACCGTGCCGCTTGCAGCGGCCACCGGTACGGTCGGCAGGAAACAGGGAAGGTCAGGCCGACCATGCCTCGCGGGCGGCTTCAAAGTCGCCCGGCGTGGCCAGAGGACGGCCGTCGATGGCCTTGTCGATGCGCTTGACCAGGCCGGTCAGCACCTTGCCTGGGCCGCACTCGGCGATCTGGGTGATGCCACGGGCGGCCAGCGCCTGCACGCAACCGGTCCACTGCACCGGCTGGTACAGCTGCTGGACCAGCGCGGTGCGGATGGCGTCCACGCCGTCGTGCACCTGGGCATCGACGTTCTGCACCACCGGCAGCTGCGGCGCCTGCCAGGACAGGCCAGCCATCACTTCGGCCAAGCGGTTGGCGGCTTCGCGCATCAACGGGGTGTGCGAGGGTACGCTGACGGCCAGCTTGACCGCCTTGCGCACGCCCTTCTCGGCCAACAGCGCCAGCGCACGGTCGACCGCGTCGGCGTCGCCACCGATCACGATCTGGCCCGGCGAATTGAAGTTGGCCGGCACCACCACCTGGCTGCCTGCGGCTTCGGCGCAGACATCCAGCACCAGCTGGTCTTCGGCACCGAGCACGGCGGCCATGGCACCGACACCGGCCGGTGCCGCTTCCTGCATCAGCTGGCCACGCAGGCGCACCAGGTGCGCGCCGTCATGCAGGCTCAGCGCGCCGGCGGCAACCAGGGCGGTGTACTCGCCCAGACTGTGGCCGGACAGCACCGACGGGCGCGGACCGCCCACGGCGTTCCAGGCGCGCCACACACCAATGCTTGCGGCCAACAGGGCCGGCTGGGTGTATTCGGTACGGTTGAGCATTTCTTCCGGGCCACCCTGGGACAGCGCCCACAGGTCGACGCCAGCACCATCGGATGCCTCGGTGAAGGCTTCACGCACCTGCGGGTGCAGTTCGGCCAGCTCGGCCACCATGCCCACAGACTGCGAGCCCTGGCCGGGGAAGACAAAAGCGAGGGTGGATACGGTCACGCGGTCATCCGCTTGCTGCAATCGAAGCGGGCCATGATAAGGGGGAATCCGCTGTGTCGTCTGTACGTGCGCGTATGCAGGCGTATGGAGGGCGGCCGGGCAAGCGCAATGGGGTCAGATCCCTTTTCCGCAGGAAAAGGGATCTGACCCCGATCAGCCATCAGCAGAACAGCTGCAGCACGTCCAGATCGCCGTCGGCGAGGAAATCCACGCACAGGCCCACCAGCATCAGCACGCCAGCAGTGCTGGCACCGTGGGTGATGAAGATCGAATGGGCCAGCGCGCGCGCTGAGCGGCCCAGCTTCATGCAGACCCTGGCCAGGCTGCGCAGGCGGCCACTGACCGCATGCACGTGCTCGCGCACCGGCGCCTGGACCTCGCCCATCGCCTCGGCCATCATCGCCTGCAGATGTTCGGGGCGATCAGCGTAGTACTTGGCCACGCCATAACCGAACATCAGCCAGTCGCGGGCCTGCGCTTCGGACAGGTCCATCACTTCCAGCGGATCTTCCTCGAAATCGATGAAGCCGACCTGCTGCCCATCCCAGGTGAGATTGCGCGGCAACGGCTGGCCGAAATAGGCGCCGCGCGCATGCGCTTGGGCAATGGCCTGCATCGCCGCCATCACCAGCCGATCACGACCGGCCTCATCCGCTTCACGCAGGCAGGTATTGAACGAGCTGCCGTTGTCGCCGATCACCAGCGCGGCATGGCCGGTGCCCAGCACGTCCGGCACGTTCACGCCTTGCGCCTGCAGCTCTGCAAGGCGGCGGGCCTCGGTTTCGCGCGCGGCGTCACCACCACGGTGCGGCGGCGGGCGCAGGGCATCGAGATGGAAACGGCGCGCAACAAAATTGAGCAGGCCCAGGGCCAGTGCTCGGCTTCCCTTGCCGTACTGCTTCAGCCAGGCACGTTGCCCTTCGATGACGATGGGCTCAACCATGACAGGTCCTCCTTAAACGCGTTACGGCCCCGGAGGGCCGTAACGACAAGACTTCACATTGTCGTAACTTGCACTATCAATAGCGCAGCAGGGCCGAACCCCACGTGAAGCCACCGCCGAAGGCTTCCAGCAACAGCAGCTGGCCGCGCTCGACCCTGCCCGACCGCACGGCGGCATCGAGCGCCAGCGGCACTGAACCGGAAGAGGTGTTGCCATGCTTGTCGACGGTCACCACGACCTGGTCCATCGACATGTCCAGGCGCTTGGCGGTGGCTTCGATGATGCGCAGGTTGGCCTGGTGCGGAATCAGCCAATCCAGGTCGGACTTGTCCAGGCCGTTGGCGGCCAGGGTCTCGTCCACGACCGAGTCCAGCGCCTTGACGGCGTACTTGAACACGTCGTTGCCCTTCATGTTGATGGTGCCACCACCGTTGGCGCCGTCCTTGAAACCGCTCGAGACGCCAACCGGGTTCCACAGCAGTTCCTTCTTGCTGCCATCGGCATGCAGGTGGGTGCTGAGGATGCCGGTTTCTTCGTCGGCCTTGAGCACGACGGCGCCGGCGCCATCACCGAACAGCACGCAGGTGGTGCGATCGTTCCAGTCGACCATGCGGGTCAATGTTTCGGTGCCGATCACCAGCACGTGCTTGCAGTCGCCGGAGCGGATGAACTTGTCGGCCACGCCCAGCGCGAACACGAAGCCGGAACAGGCTGCGTTGACGTCGAAGGCGGGGCACCCGGCCACACCGAGCTTGGCCTGGATCAGGCACGCGGTGGACGGGAAAATAAGGTCAGGGGTGGTCGTACCGACCACGATCATGTCGAGCTGCGAGGCATCGATGCCTGCGGCTTCAAGCGCGCGCAGAGCGGCGTTGTAGCCAAGGTCGCTGGTGGTTTCGCCTTCGGCCGCGATGTGCCGTTCACGAATTCCGGTGCGCGACTGGATCCACTCATCCGAGGTTTCGACCATTTTTTCCAGGTCGGCGTTGGTCAGGACTTTCTCCGGCAAATAGCTACCGGTGCCCGCGATCCTCGAATAGATCCGCTTGCTCATCATGTTTCCTGTTGCGCGGGCCGCCGATCACCGGCACGCCCGGGAAAGAAGGCAAAGGCCGCTGCCCGGAGGCAGCGGCCTTCCCGGCACATCAATCTTCTTCGACGGCCGAGGTCTTGGTCTGGATGACCTTCTTGCCGCGGTAGAAACCATCGGCAGTGATGTGGTGACGCAGATGCACTTCGCCGGTGGTCGGGTCGGTCGACAGCTGCTTGGCGCTCAGGGCGTCATGCGAACGGCGCTGGCCGCGGCGGGACGGGGTAACACGGGATTTCTGGACAGCCATGGGATTGCTCCAAACTCGGTTCGTTTTGCTTCGTCGTTTCGTCGCACAGGACGCCAGCGCCCAGCACACTTTTCGCTTTCGCCGCAGCCGCCGACGACAACCGGCTGCTATTGTTTCTTCAATGCCGCCAACGCCGCAAACGGGTTGGCCTTCTTTGTTTCTTCTTCGCTCGGTGCCCAGTCCTGATCGACTGCCTCACCGTCGGGCGACAGCGGCACCACAGGCACCGCCAGCACCAACTCGTCCTCGACCAGGTCCAGCGGACGCAGCTGGCCGTCTTCCGGCACCAGCAACGCCTCGTATTCCTCCGGCAGGGACGATTCCTCGTCCTCGTCGCGGATCAGGCCAAGCCTCTGGGTCACCTTCACCGGCAACAGGAATCGCTGCATGCTGCGCTGACAGGTCAGCGGCAACGCGGTGTCGATGGTCAGTTCCACATAGGATACCCGCAAGACGTCGTCGCGACCGAATTCAAGCGAGTAGACACACTCGCCGTCGGTATCTGCGACCAACCCCTGCAGGCGGGTCAATTCAGCCAGGGAGACCTGACCGTCGAAGCGCCTTCGCGCTACAACCATCCGCCAGGCATCCAGCGTTTCGGGCACGTTCGCGGACATAAGCCGCTGAATACTAAGGATCGCACCGCCTGCTGTCAAATGCCCGCCATACAGGACTTGCTGCTGGCGTTGCCGGCGGGCCAGACTGCCGCACCCTGCCCCGGTATTCTCGCATGTCACTGGTCCTGGCCTCCACCTCCCGCTACCGTCGCGAACTGCTGCAACGGCTGGGCCTGCCCTTCGACTGCGCACGCCCGGAGGTGGATGAAACGCCGTTGAACGGCGAGGGGCCGCTGGCCTTGGCCACGCGCCTGGCCGCCGCCAAGGCGGCCAATGTCGCCGCGCGCCATCCGGGTGCCTGGGTGATCGGCTCGGACCAGGTGGCCGACCTGAACGGCCAGCCGCTGGGCAAGCCTGGCACGGTCGAGGCGGCCTGTGCGCAGCTGGTGGCGATGTCCGGGCAGACGGTACGCTTTCACACGGCAATCAGTCTCAGACGGGATGGAGAATCCCTCGCCGCCCTGGATCTGACCGAAGTGCACTTCCGCGCGCTGGACTCGCAGGAGATCGCCCGCTACGTCGCCACCGAGCAGCCACTGGACTGCGCCGGCAGCTTCAAGTGCGAGGGCCTGGGCATCAGCCTGTTCGAGGCGATCGACAACCGCGACCCGACCGCGCTGGTCGGCCTGCCACTGATCGCGCTGTGCGGCCTGCTGCGCAGCGCCGGATTCGCGGTGCCGTGAACGGTAGAGCCGAGCCCATGCCCGGCTGCTTTTTTCGAGGATGCCTGCCATCTGAATCGGAAGCAGCCGGGCATCGGCTCGACTCTACAGGACCAGAGGACCTCAACGAACCTCGAACGGTTGCTCCTGCCACGCCTCCACGCTGCCATCGCGCCCGTGCAGGCGCAGGCCGAGCCAGTGCCGGCCCGGCGCCAGCGTGGTGGTGTCCAGCGACGCGTCGAAGCCCACCGCCGGATGCTGCGGATCGGTACTGTCCGGCCAGGCGGGGCGAATGTCGAACACGCGCCCGTAACGCGCGTCTCCGATCGAGCGGCCATCAACCAGCACTTCAACCCGCGCCAGCCCGACCCCATCCTTGAATGCCCAGCCCTTGATGGCGAGCGTTCCGGAGACCTTTTCACCGTTGGACGGCGCATCCAGCCAAGCCATTGAGGGCGTTACGCAGGCCCCCTGTGCACGCTTGGCCGGCAGCCGGAACAGCAGGAACCGCTGGAAGCCATGATCGCTGCTGACCACGCGTGGCGCCGGCAACGGCCCCACCTGCTCGCAGATGGTGTGATAGCGCGCCAGCAGGTCGCGGTAGCGCTGGTCACTGGGTGACAGCACCAGCAGCATCGGCACACTGCGCGGGCCTTCGTGCAGCAGGTCCCACTGCGCCAGCTGTGCGGTGCGTCCATGCTTGTCGTTGAGCGGATGTGGCAACACCTCGATATCGCCATTGCCCAGCTGGAAGCCCAGTTCGGCACCGACCTTGAAGTTGCCCGCCAGGACACGCGTACCCGGTGGCATCTGCCGCAGTTCGTCACGCACCGCCACGGCCAGTGGCTGCCAGCCGGCAAAGTTGCGCGGGTAGTACTTGCTGCCGGCCATCTGCTCGCGAAGTGCCGGCGTGGACGCCATCAGGTAGTAGCCGAACGCCAGCACGGTACCTGCAGCGGCCAGCCACCAGCCGGTACGGCGCAGCCAGCGCGGCCAACCGTTGAGGACCACCGGCACGGCCACCAGCAGCGCCAGGTAGCCTGGCAGCGGCCAGTGGAAACTGATCCGTTCGACATCGGTGAAGAAGCCCAGCAGGAAGATGCCCAGCGTCGACACCCCGCCCACCAGGCCGAAATAGCGCCACTGCACCCGCGCCCCACCGCCACTGCGGGTACCCGCCAGGGCGACCTTCCACATCGCGATGCACAGGATCGGCGTCACCAGCATCGGCTGGATCACCAGGAACCACAGCCCCTCCCACTCGAACGTCCACGGGTGGCGCTCGACCACCTGGAACTTCAGGCCGGCGTCGTGGTTGTCGGCATTCCACGCCAGCAACGGCAGCCAGGCCAGCACGCCCACCGCCAGCGCCACCCATACGCGCGGGTCGGCCAGCATGCGACGGCCCTGCGGCAACGCCAGCAACGCAATGAAGCCGACACCGATGACACCAATGAAACGGTAGTGGCTGAGCGCACCGATCAGCAGGCCCAGCGCCAGCTTCATCGCCGAGGACGCGTCCACGCTGTGCAGCAGGCGTGCACCTGCGTGCAGGCAGATCACCGCCGCCAGCGCCATCGGTACGTCCGGCACGGCCAGCAGGCCCAGCGTGGCCGACAACGGCATCAGCAGCGTCAGGCTGCCCGCCTGCCAACCGGCCACGTTGCCGAACCAGCGCGTAGCGATGCGCACCACCAGCAACGGCAGCAGCGCACCGATGGCCAGGAACGGCAGGCGCAGTGCGAGTACGTGATGGCCACCGATCTCCACGCCCAGGCGTGCAAGCCAGGCGGTCAGCCCCGGCAGGTCGGAATAGGCAGCGGCCAGGTGCTGGCCTTCCTGCCAATAGAACGCCTCATCGACGAACAGCGGCAGGCGCGCAGCCACCACCAGCTTGGCCGCTGTGATCAGCGTCCATAACCAGAGAAATATTGTCCGCGCGCGCTGTTCGCCTTGCATTGCTCTATGGATAATCGAGTGGATTCCAGACCTGAGACGATCATGCCAGCCTCGTCCCCCAATCCCAGCATGCTAACCGATCAACTGCGCCAGGCCCTGCGGGAGGCACAGGATCAGGTGAACGCACTGGTGCTGGGCAAGGTGCCGGAAGTCAGGCTGGCCTTTGTCGCCCTGCTTTCTGGCGGCCACCTGCTCATCGAGGATCTGCCCGGGCTGGGCAAGACCACGTTGGCGCATGCATTGGCCAGCAGCCTCGGCCTCAGCTTCCAGCGCGTGCAGTTCACCTCTGACCTGCTGCCGGCCGATGTACTTGGCGTTTCGGTGTACGAGGCCGGCAGCCGCCAGTTCCAGTTCCATCCCGGCCCGGTGTTCACCCACGTGCTGCTGGCCGATGAGATCAATCGTGCACCGCCGCGGACACAGAGTGCGCTGCTGGAAGCGATGGCCGAGCAACAGGTCACACTGGATGGACAGACACATCCACTGCCCGATCCGTTCTTCGTCATCGCCACGCAGAACCCGGTCGACCTGTCCGGCACCTTCCCGTTGCCGGATTCGCAGCTGGATCGTTTCCTGCTGCGGCTGGCGATGGGCTACCCCAGCGCGCAGGCCGAGCGCGAGCTGCTGCGCGGCAGTGATCGCCGCGACCTGATCGCACGCGCGGTGCCAAAGCTGGACGACACCCAGGTGCGTGCATTGCGTGAAGCGGTTGGCCAGGTGCATGCCAGCGACGCGCTGATCGACTATGTGCAGGCGCTGCTGACCCGCAGCCGACACCATGCCGGCGTGCGCGTAGGCCTGTCACCGCGCGCGGGACTGGCCCTGCTGCGTGCCGCCAGGGCACATGCGCTGCTGCTCGGCCGCGGGCATGTGGTGCCCGAAGACGTGCAGACCCTGTTCGTGGCGGTGGCCGGCCATCGCCTGGTGGCCGAAGCCGAATCCAGCTCGGGGCCGGCGCTGGCGCGGGCGATCCTGCAGACCGTCGCGGTGGACTGAAGGTGGCCACACGCTGGGCACGCATGCAGCTGCTGGCACGCCCCCGCAGGCCCGAAGCCCTGCCGCAGCGACTGGACCGCCATCGCATCTATGTACTACCAACCCGCTTCGGCCTGTTCGTCGCCACCCTGCTGTCGGCGATGCTGCTGGGCGCATTGAACTACAACAACAACCCGGCCCTGCTGCTTGCGCTGCTGCTGGCCGCGGCAGCGATCGCCAGCGCCATCGCCGCGCACCTGCAGCTGTCCGGCATACAGATCGATGCAATCTCCGCCGAACCGGTACCGGCCGGGCATCCCCTGCGCCTGCGCGTGGACCTTTCGTTGCGTGACCCGCGCGCGCGCCACGGGCTGCACCTGCAGCTGGGCGCAAGCGAGGCCTGGGTTGCACTGCCTGCACACGGTCGCGGCGAAGTGGAGCTGGATGTTCCCAGCGAGCGGCGCGGCTGGCTGGAACTGCCCCGCATCCGCCTGTCGAGCACGCAGCCGCTGGGACTGGTGCGGGCATGGTCGTGGGTGTGGCCGGAGCAGCCGCTGCTGGTCTATCCACTTGCCGAGGCACTGGCACCGCCGCTTCCGGAACGTGGCAACGACCCACTGCACACCCGCGCCCATGCCAGTGGCGATGAGCTGCACCAGTTGCGCCCCTATCGTGCCGGCGATGCCCCGCGCAGCATTGCCTGGAAACACTCGGCGCGCCGCGACAGCCTGCTGGTACGCGAATACGAGAAGCCGATCGGCATCGAAGTGGTGCTGGACTGGCGCACGCTGGCGGCGCTGGGCCATGAAGCGCGCATCGCGCGGCTGGCACGCTGGGTCGACATGGCCGAGCGCGAAGGCCGTCGCTATACGCTGCTGCTTCCGGCCCATCCGCCGTTGGGGCCCGGCCAGGGCGCCAGCCACCACCACCTGTGCCTGCGCGCACTGGCATTGATGCCCCATGACTGAGCCTGCCGTCCTGCTCGACCGCAACGCCCGCAGCTGGACCCTGGCCAGCGCAGCGCTGGCGCTGCTGCCACTGCTGCTGCAGCTGCCACCGGTGCTGGCCAGCGTGATCGCGATCACTGCGGTGCTGACCGCTGCGCTTTCGTGGCGGCGGGTGCTGCCGATGCCGGTTCGCCTGGTGCTGGTGCTGGCCATGCTTGCCACCATCGTCTGGCAGATGGGCATGGTGCGCCCGGGCCGCGATACCGGCTGCGCATTGCTGGCGGCGATGCTGGCGATCAAGTCCAGCGAACTGCGCAATCTGCGCGATGCGCGCAGCCTGCTGGGCTTCGCGTTGTTCTCGCCGTTCGCCGCCTTCCTGCTCGACCAGGGGCCGTTGACCACCGGGCTGGCAGCGCTGGCCGCAGTTGCCGCACTGCTGGCCCTGCAACGCCTGGCCCTGGACGAGGGCCACAGCCCTCGACTGCCGCTGCGCGGACAACTGCGTGGTGTCGGCCGCCTGCTGGGGATCGGCCTGCCACTCGCGCTGGCCTGCTTCTGGCTGTTCCCGCGCTTGTCCACGCCGCTGTGGGGCGTACCCGAGCGAGCGGTGGGCACACCGGGCCTGGCTGACAGCATGGCGCCGGACCAGTGGCTGGACCTGATGGCCGACGACACCCCGGCGTTGCGCGTGCAGTTTTTCGGCGCGGTGCCCGAGCCTGCGCAGCGCTATTGGCGCGGCCCGGTGCTGACGTCGTTCGACGGCCACCGCTGGAGCCGCGATCGCGCGACGGCCGGACGCCCCGCACCGGTGGTCGAAACCGCCGCACAGGGTTGGGACTACCAGATCGACTACGAGCCCACCGACCGTCGCCTGCTGGTGGCACTGGACCTGCCCAGCCGCGCACCGGAGGGCAGCAGCTTCGATGCCGACATGAGCCTGCGCAGCGACCGCACGCTGTCCGCGCTCAGCCGCTGGCGGTTGCATTCGGCGCCGCCGCAACGGTTCGACACCGATCTGTCGCCCTACCTGCGCCGCGCGGCGCTGCAGCTTCCGCCCGGCTTCAATCCGCGCACCGCCCAGCTCGCGCGGCAATGGCGGCAGGAGGCAGGCAGCGATGACGAGGCCATCGTCCGCCGTGCGCTGCAATGGATCACCCGCGACTTCTCCTACACGCTGGATACACCGGTGGCGGGGCGCGATCCGGTCGACGATTTCCTGTTCAACTACAAGGCCGGCTTCTGCCAGCACTTCAGCTCGGCCTTCGTAGTGCTGATGCGCAACGCCGGCATTCCGGCCCGGGTGGTGACCGGCTTCGCAGGCGGTACCCGCAACCGCATCGGCGACTACTGGGTGGTGCGTCGCATGGATGCCCACGCCTGGGCCGAAGTCTGGCTGCCGCAACGCGGCTGGGTGCGGGTCGACCCGACCGCGGCCGTGGCACCGGAACGCATCCTGGACACCCTGGACGACCGCCTGCGGGCCGGCACCGATACCCCGCTGCAACAGCGCTGGCTGCAGCTGGGGCAGATGGGTGACTGGCTGCGGCGCGGCTGGAACGACCTGGTGCTGTCCTTCGATGCACGCCGCCAGCAGCAACTGCTCAAGCCGTTCGGGCTGGATGACCTCGGGCCGGCGCAGCTGGTGACCGGATTCGTGGTCGCCGCCCTGCTGGCACTGGCGTGGATGGCTTGGTTGCTGGCCCGCGGCGAGCGCGAGCGCGACCCGCTGCTGCGTGTCTGGCACCGGCTCGGGCGGCGTTATGCGCGCCTTGGCCTGGCCCGCGAACCGCACGAAACCGCACAGGACTGGGCACAGCGGGTTCACCGGCAGCGACCCGACCCGACCCTGCTCGCGCTCAGCCAGCGTTTCGCCGACGCGCGCTACGCTGGAACTTGCACCGACCTCGCTTCATTATTGCGGGACCTGCGCAGGCATCGCCCGACTTCCGGAGCCTCCCCATGAACACCAAGTTCCTCCTCACCGCTGTGGCCACGCTGGCCCTGTCGGCCTGCGCCACGGCCCCCAAGCCGCTGCAGGGACAGTTCAGCCTGGTTTCCCCGCGCGACTCGGTCGCCACCCAGCAGGTCGGTACGCCGGTCCGATGGGGCGGCCGCATCATCGAGACCAAGCCCGGCCAGGGCGAGACCTGCTTCCAGATGATCTCGCGCCCGCTCAACGCCAGTGGCCGCCCGAACACCACCTCGTCCGACGCCAGCGACGGCCGCTTCATTGCCTGCCGCGCCGGTTTCTACGACCCGGCCGTGTTTGAAGCCGGGCGTGACGTGACCTTCATCGGCAAGATCTACGGCTACCAGAACACCCGCATCGGGGACTACGACTACCGCCTGCCGAAGCTGTCGGCCGATGTGATCTACCTGTGGCCGGAACAGCGCCAGGTCGATGTGGTGCCCTACCCCTATGGCCCGTGGGGCCCGGGTCCGTGGGGCCCGTACTGGGGTGGCTACGGCCGTTGGGGCTGGTGGTGATCGCCACCCAGCCCGCATGATCGGAAAAGGCCGCCTTCGGGCGGCCTTTTTCATCCACACATGCGTGGACAGGGCTTCAACGCCCCGGCGTACCGAAATGCCCCAGCGGCGCGCCGGCCAGCAGGTGCATGTGGATGTGGAACACGGTCTGCCCGGCGTGCTCGCGGCAGTTCATCACGATGCGGTAGCCGTCCTGCCCGAAACCCTCGCGGCGCGCGTATTCGGCAGCGGCCAGGGCCAGCTTGCCGACCAGGTGCGCCTGCGACGGCTGCAGGTCGTCCAGGGTCGGGATGATCTCGTTCTTCGGAATGAACAGTACGTGCACCGGCGCCTGCGGTGCGATGTCCTTGAAGCCCAGCACCTCGTCGTCCTCATAGACGATGGTGGCCGGGATCTCGCGACGGATGATCTTGCTGAAGAGGGTTTCGTTGCTCATGGTCGGCCTCGGCGGGAGTGTCTTCCGCATTGTAGGCCGGCCGCGCCGGGCGATGCCCGGGTGGTGCTCAATCACGGAATTCGCTGCGCGTCCCGAACGCGTGCGACAGCGTGCCGCGGTCAACGTATTCAAGCTCGCCGCCAAGCGGCAGGCCCTGTGCCAGCCGGCTGGGCTGCACCTTGCGCGCGCGCGCCAGCTGCGCAAGGTAATGCGCGGTGGCTTCGCCTTCGACGGTGGCACTGGTGGCGATGATCAGCTCCTGTACCTCACCTTCGGCCAGCCGCTGCTCCAGCTGCTCCAGGCCCAGCTCGCGCGGGCCGACGCCATCAAGCGGCGACAGCCGGCCCTGCAGCACGAAGTAGACACCGCGAAAACCCGTCGCGTTCTCGATCGCGAGACGATCGGCCGGCGATTCGACCACGCACAGCTGGCTGCGCTCGCGGCTGCTGTTGGCACAGGTCGGGCACAGCTCGGTTTCGCTGAAGTCGCGGCACTGCGCGCAGTGGCCGATACGCTCCACCGCCAAGGCCAGCGTTTCGGCCAGGCGCTGGCCGCCTTCGCGCTCGCGCTCGAGCAGGTGGTAGGCCATGCGCTGCGCCGTCTTCTGGCCTACGCCAGGCAGCACCCGCAGTGCGTCGATCAATTGTTCAAGCAGGGGTGCGGACACGGCGGCATGCTTTGATGGCGCCGAGCGAGCTCGACGGCTACAGATTCTGTGGCACCCGCTTGCACGGATGCCACGCTGGCAATCAGAACGGCAGCTTCATGCCCGGCGGCAGCTGCATGCCGGCGGTGGCCGAACCCATCTTCGACTTCGACTCGGCATCGATCTTGTTCGAGGCATCGTTGAAGGCGGCGGCGATCAGGTCTTCCAGCATCTCCGGGTCGCTGGTCAGCGACGGGTCGATGCGCACCTTGCGGCATTCCTTGGCGCCGGTCAGGGTCACGCTGACCATGCCGCCGCCGGCACTGCCGGTCACTTCGATCCTGGCGATTTCTTCCTGGGCCTTCTGCAGGTTTTCCTGCATCTTCTGGGCCTGCTGCATCAGTTGGGCGATATTGCCGCGCATAGTGTCTTACTCGTCAAAAGAACGGATGGAATCGGAAACAACCCGGGCACCGTGCTGTTGGATCAGCACCTGCACTTCCGGGTCGTCCATGAAAACGGCCTCTGCCACCTGCTGCCGCTCGCCACGCTGGCGGTCGGCACGCTGATGCAGGGTCTCGGCCGGAACGTGTTCGGTTTCCACGGTCTCGACCACGATCTTCGGCGCCTGGCCCAGGGCCTTCTCCAGCATCTCGCCCAGGGCAGCCAGCGCGCGCTCCGAGCGCAGGTACTCAAATCCGGGCGAAAGGCCCAGTTTCAAGGTCCCGTGCTGGCAGCTGATGAAGGCGGCGTTGGCAGCCAGCTGCCGCGAGGGGCCGCTGAGACCGCTGTTGGCGACCAGGTCCAGCCAGTCTTCGGCAGTGGCCAGCTCGCTGACACCTTCCTGCGGTGCGGCCTCACGCGCCGGAGCCGGTTCGGCCGGCGCAATGGCAATACCTTCGGCGCGGAACGAACGCTCCGGCGGCGCAGGCTCGCCTGGATCCGCGGCGGGAGCCGGCGGTTCATGCCAGGGCGCGACCATGGCGGCATCCGGGCCGGCCATCTCGGCCGCCAGAGCCCCATCCCGCGCCTCGGCTTCGTCGGTGGCCCACGGCGGCAGGTCATCGCTTGCCTCTGCAGCGATGGCAGGCGCCAGCGCCTCGGCCTTCACCGGCGGCGGTGACACGGGCTCTTCCACCGGAACCGGCTCGGGTTCAGGCGTCGGATCCGGCTCCGGTTGCGGGGCCGGCTCGGGTTCGGGTTCAGGTTCGCGCGGTGCAGCCGCCGGAGCGGCCACCTGCGCCGCCACGGCCGGGCTGGCCGAAGCGACGGCAGCAGCCGGCGTCGCTTCATGGCTTCCGGCATGGGCGCCACCACCGGCAGCGTTGCCACCCGGCGTGCCTCCCACCGCACCGTCGACGGCCTTCGGCACCGGCGGTACCGCTGCGGCCGGGCGGAACGCCAGCATGCGCAGCACCGCCATTTCAAAGCCGGCGCGCGGGCTCGGCGCCAACGGCAGGTCGCGTCGACCATTCAGGGCCATCTGGTACCAGAGCTGCACCACTTCCGGGCGCAGGCGCTCGGCGAATGATGCGACATCCAGGCCTTCCGCGACGGCGGCACCCGGCACCAGCTGCTGCACCTGGATGCGGTGCAGGCCTTCGGCGAGCGCTTCCAGCACGCCACTCCAGTCCGGCGAGAATTCGGCCAACGCGGCCACCACCTGCAGCAGGCGCGGGCCATCGCCCTCGGCCAGCGCATCGAGCATCGCCGCCACCTGGGTGCGATCCACAGTGCCCAGCATGGTGCGCACCACATCCTCGCGCAGCGCGCCGCCGGCATAGGCGATCGCCTGGTCCAGCAGTGACAGGCCGTCACGCAGGCTGCCGTCAGCGGCCTTGGCCAACTGCACGATGGCGCTGCCGTCGGCCTCGATCTCTTCCGCCGCCAGGATGCGGGTCATCTGGCCCTGGATCTGGTCTTCGTCCAGGCGCTTGAGATTGAACTGCAGGCAGCGGCTGAGCACGGTGACCGGCAGCTTCTGCGGGTCGGTGGTGGCCAGCAGGAACTTCACGTGCTCCGGCGGCTCTTCCAGCGTCTTCAGCAGTGCGTTGAACGCCGCCTTGGACAGCATGTGCACTTCGTCGATCAGGTAGACCTTGTATTTGCCGCGCGAAGGCATGTACTGCGCGTTCTCGATCACCTCGCGCACGTCGTCCACGCCGGTGTTGGACGCGGCGTCGATTTCCAGCAGGTCGATGTAGCGACCGGCGTCGATGTCCAGGCAGGCGGCGCACTGGCCGCACGGGTCGGCACTGGTGCCCTGCTCGCAGTTGAGCGACTTGGCGAAGATGCGCGCGATGGTGGTCTTGCCCACGCCACGGGTACCGGTGAACAGGAACGCGTGGTGGACACGGCCGCTGTCCAACGCATTGCTGAGCGCACGGACCACGTGTTCCTGGCCCACCAGCTCGGCAAAACGCTTCGGACGCCACTTGCGGGCAAGGACGAGATAGGACATCAGGCCACCGTTTTCCATCGGAAGTTCCATTGTGCCATGCCTGTCCAGCCCCTTCGCCAACATCGACCCCGTATGTGTTGCCTGGCCGGGGTGCTTGTGTCCGGCCGCGCCGCCCGCTAGAATCTGCGCCCCTGCTGAGGCGTTTGCCGATGGCAGGATCCGGAGAGGTGTCCGAGTGGTTGAAGGAGCACGCCTGGAAAGTGTGTAAGCGTCTAAACCGCGCTTCGGGGGTTCGAATCCCCCTCTCTCCGCCAGACAAACGCAAAGGGCCGCCCACAGGGTGGCCCTTTGCGTTTGTCTGGCGGATGGGATGGGTGGTGAGAAGCCCCGCCGGGGTTCGACGGTTCTGCAGGAGCAGAACCGGACAGCCGCAGGCTGGTCCCGGGGCGCAACGCGCATCGGGATCGGGTGCAGGGATGCACCCGACAATCCCCCTCTCTCCGCCAGATAAATGAAGAAGCCGCCCAGTGGGCGGCTTTTTTGTTTGGCTGGCGGGAATCGTCGCAGGTACTACCGGACTGAACAGGGCCTGCCGTCGTGGCCGGTCCAACGGCCCGCCCGCCGACGGCGCGCGATCCGCCGCAGGTCATCTGCGCCGGAGCAGTCCCCGCACGCAGGCGCCGACGAACGCCAGCCCCAGCAGCACCCACACGACCGCCATTCCCCACAGCGCACCGAACGTGTCCAGGACCGGATCCAGCCGCGGTTGCGCCGGGTCGTACAGCACGCGTACCGGCTGCCCAGTCTCATAGCCGAAGATCATGCCGCCCTGCGGATACGAGACGCGTTGGCCGGTCGCGGTGGTGAACGCGACCTGCGGATGCGATCCGCCGGCGTTCAGGCGCTCGACCTGGCCATCAACGGCCTGCGCGACCGCCAGGAACTCAAGACGATGTGTCACCTCGAAGGCGGCCACAGCAAGGATCAACAGACCCACCACGCCAAACAGCAGACCGCGCATGAGCTGGGCAGTCCGGAAAAAAGAAGGGTCGGGCATCGCTGGGCAGCTCCGTTGCAGGCGGGAAGACGAATGCGGCCGGCGGATCCTGCCGCGCGGTCAGTCCCACGTGTGGAAAGCATAGCCCAGAAGCCACTGCGCCCCACTGCACGCCATCGCCACCGGATGCGCCTCGCCATTGCCCGCCACCGACGCACCCGCCTGGTACAGGCGCCTGCATTCCGCACGCTCATTCGAGTGGGGAGACGTCACCTGTAAAGGGATTGGCATCGCTCCATGTACCCTTGAACGTTTCGCCCCCTCCCAACGTCTGGACGGTTGAAATGCAGCCGGGCAACTCCATGGCATTTCCCATGAATCTCCGCCTCTACCGCCCCGCCGATGCCAGCGCCTGCCTGTCGATTTTCGACAGCAACGTACCCACCTACTTCGCGCCCGAAGAGCGCAGCGACTTTGAATGCTTCCTGCGCGAACAGGCCACGGACTGTGCATTCCAGGTGATCGAGCGCGATGGAAACGTCGTCGCCTGTGGCGGCCTCTCGCGCCGTAGCGACGGCAGCGCCGGCTTCTGCTGGGGCATGGTGCAGCGCGTGCTGCACCGCCAGGGACTGGGCCGCGAACTGGCACTCGCGCGCCTGCACCAGGCTGAAAGCGATCCGTCGATCGACCGCATCGCGCTCAGCACCAGCCAGCACACCCAGGGCTTCTATGCCGGCCTGGGTTTCCAGGTGACGCGCATCGTGCCCGATGGGCATGGCGCCGGGATCGACGCCGTTGAGATGGAGCGGGAGCTCTAGCGCTCCCGCCCCGGTGCCATCCACGAAGGGCGTGGATCTACCGCAGGCATCCCCTGCTCAGAACCCGACGCGCAGGTTGATCTGCCCACCCACATCGCGGCGGCCATCGCCATGCTGGCCCTGTACGAACATCGACAGCTGGCTGTTGCGGCCGAGGCCGACCGCCACGCCCACCTGGCTGACCAGGGCATTGCGTGCCATCACCGCGCTGTAGACATCGAATGCATCGCCACCGACCGCAAAGCGGTTGCGGCTGGCCACATCGGTATCCCCCGACGCATGCTGCCAACCCAGGCCGACCGTCAGCTGCGCCGGGAAGCGCTCGCCGCTGCCCACGTCCCAGCGCCCACGCACGCCCACGGTGCTGACATTGAGCGTGTCCTTGCCGCCTTCCAGCACCAGTGCCGCGCTGCCGCCCTGCTCCACCGCACGATCGCTGTCGACCCAGTGCTTGGTGAACTGCACATAGGGCTGCAGCTGGGTCCTGCCGTGGGTCCATGTCCAGCTGCCTTCCACCTGGGCGATGGTCACATCGGAATCCTGGCGGCTGTACAGGGTCTGGCCCAACAACGGCACTTCACGCGTGGCGCGCGTGCGGTAGTCACCGCGCGACACGCTGCCACCCACCGCAAAGCCGTTGTTCCACTGTCCCTGTGCATACAGGCCGAACGTGTTGCCACGCAGGCGGGCCCGCGAGCTGCGATCATACAGCCGCGTATCCAGCCGTTCGTTGCCGGCCGCTGCACCCAGCACCACATGCTCGCCCAGCTGCCAGTCGACACCGGCCATCAGCGCATTGCGATTGGCGCGGATCTCATCGCCATTGCCGTCACCATCCTGCCTGAACACCTTGCCACTGCCGGCCAGCCAGGCCGAAGCGCGCTCGCCACGCACGGTCGGCAACTCGCTGCCGAGTCGCTGGCGGATGCCTTCTTCCAGGTAGTTGTCGTACAGCAGCACCGCGCGGCTGGCCGCGTGCACTTCACCGGAGAGCTGTTCGAATGCGCTGCGCGCAGTGCCGGCGTCATACATCAGCACCGTGTTGTACAGGCCCAGGGCCGCGCCACTCTGCGGCAGGCTGTCCAGCGCCGCGGCGGTGTTGTACTGGTTGCGCGTGTTGGCCACGGTGGTGAACGCTGCGGTCTGTGCCACGTCGATCTGCAGGTTGGCCGTGTTGGCGGTGTAGACCGGGGTGATGGTCAGGAAGGCCGACGGCGAGGTTGCCGAGGCGAACTGCCCACTCACGCCACCGCCCGCATTGACCACCGTGTACTGCTGGCCCTGCTGGTAGCTGGTGCTCGGCGAAATGGTATTCACCCGCACGGTGCTGCCGCCCACATTCGCGCTGCCGCCCACCTGCACCGTGTCGCTGCCGGTGGCGCCCAGGTCGATGCCCAGCGTGCTGCCCGGTGACAGGTTCAGATTGCCGCCCACCGTGATCGTGCCGGTGCCGTTGCCTGCACCACCGCCATTGCCCGCGCCATTGCCCGGCGACAGCACGCCGCCGCTGGACACCGTCACGCCACCGCCGGTACCCCCGATGGTGCCGGTGCCGGACAGGGTCGTGCCGCTGCCGATGGTCCACTGTCCGCCGATGTTGCCGGTGACATTCAGGCCGCCGCCGGTGACCTGGCCGGTGCCGCTGAAGCCACCACTGTTGCCGCCCAGATTCAGCGTGCCCGGGCCGGCCTGCACGATGCTGCCACCGCCGGTGATGCTGCCGCCAAGCGTGGTGGTGCCACCGGTATTGATGACCAGGCCACCGTTGTTGGTGATGTTGCCGGTGATCGCGCCGCTGGCTCCACCATTGCCGACCTGCACGGTGCCGCCGGCATTGATGGTGGTACCCCCGGTGTAGGTGTTGTTGCCGGTCAGCGTGAGGGTGCCGGTGCCGGCCTGGGTCAGGCCGCCACTGCCGCTGATGGTGCCGCCCACCGTGGTGTTGCCGCCGACGTTGAACACGAGGCTGCCGTTGTTGGCAACGTTGCCGGTGATCGCACCGCTGGCGCCACCATCGCCGACCTGCAGCGTGCCGCCGGTGTTGATGGTGGTGCCGCCGGTGTAGGTGTTGTTGCCGGCCAGGATCACGGTACCGGTGCCCGCCTGGGTCAGGCCACCGCTGCCGCTGATGGCGCCGCCGACGGTGGTGTTGCCGCCCACGTTGAACACCAGGCTGCCGTTATTGGTGACGCTGCCGCCGATCGCACCGGTGGCGCCGCCATTACCCACCTGCAGCGTGCCACCCGTGTTGATGGTGGTCGGGCCGGTATAGGTGTTGTTGCCGGTCAAGGTCAGCGTACCGCTGCCGGCCTGGGTCAGGCCGCCACTGCCGCTGATGGTGCCGCCCAGCGTGGTATCGCCCGCCAGGTTGGACACCAGCGTGCCGTTGTTGGTGACATCACCGACGATTGAGCCCGTTGCCCCGCCATTGCCCAGCTGCAGCGTACTGCCGGCGTTGATGGTCGTGCCGCCGGTATAGGTGTTGGTCCCGGTCAGCAGCAGCGTACCGCTGCCCGCCTGGGTCAGGCCGCCGCTGCCACTGATGGTGCCGCCCAGCGCGGTGTTGCCGGCCACGTTGGAAATCAACGCGCCATTGTTGGTGATGTCGCCAGCGATGGCGCCGGTCGCGCCGCCGTTGCCCACCTGCAGCGTGCCGCCGGTATTGATGGTGGTCCCGCCGGTGTAGGTATTGTTGCCCACCAGGGTCAGCACACCGCTACCGGCCTGGGTCAGGCCACCACTGCCGCTGATCGCACCGCCGACCGTGGTGTTGCCCGCAACGTCGAACACCAGGCTGCCGTTGTTGGCAACGTTGCCGGTGATCGCGCCGGTCGCACCGCCATTGCCCACCTGCAACGTGCCACCGGCATTGATGGTGGTGCCGCCGGTATAGGTGTTGTTGCCGGTCAGGGTCAGCGTGCCGCTGCCGGCCTGGGTCAGGCCGCCACTGCCGCTGATGGTGCCACCGAGCGTGGTGTTGCCGGCCACGTTGGATACCAGCGCACCGTTGTTGGTGATGTCGCCGACGATCGCGCCGGCCGCACCGCCGTTGCCGATCTGCAATGTGCCACCGGCATTGATGGTGGTACCGCCGGTGTAGGTGTTGTTGCCGGTCAGCACCAGCGTGCCGCTGCCGGCCTGGGTCAGGCTGCCACTGCCGCTGACCACCGCGCCCACGGTGGCCGTCGTACCCAGGTTGTAGACCAGGCTGCCGTTGTTGGTGATGTCGCCCAGCACCGAACCGGTGCTGCCGCCGTTGCCGATCTGCAGCGTACTGCCACCGTTGATGGTGGTGCCTCCGGTATAGGTGTTGTCGCCGCTCAGGGTCAGCGTGCCGGTACCGCTCTGCACCAGGCCGCCGGTGCCACTGAGCACGCCGGCGAACGTGGTGCTGGCGTTGTTGCCGCCGGTAGTCAGGGTTGCACCGCCCAGCACCACGCTGGAACCGGTCACGCCAGCGAGGCCTCCGATGCTCTGGCTGCCACCGGCACTGATATCCAGCGTACCGGCACCGGCCAGGTTGACCGTGCTGGCACCGGACAGGCTGCCACCGGCCGCCACCGCCAGCGTGCCACTGTTGATGGTGGTGGCACCGGTATAGGTACTCGCACCGCCGAGGGTGACCGTCGCCGCGCCATCCTTCAGCAGGCCGCCAGCGCCGCTGATCGGGCCGTTCAAGGTCAGTGCGTTGCTGCCGCCCAGAGTCAGCGTGCCGCTGGCCAGCTGCACGGTGTTGGCCAGCGTCAACACGCTGGTGCCATCCAGGCTGGCGTTGCCGCCTACGGTCAGCGCACCGGTTCCCAGCGAACCGTCGTTGCCCAGTAGCAGGCCACCGGCATTGAGGGTCACGCCGCCCGTGAAGACGTTGACGCCAGTCAAGCCCTGGATGCCTGCGCCGTTCTTTACCAGCCCCCCTGCACCTCCGATGGTGCCGGCGAAAGTGGTATTGCCCACGCCATTGAGGGTCAGCGTGCTGCCACCCAACGCCACTGAAGAGCCTGCCACGCCTGCCAGCGAACCGATCGCCTGCGCGCCCCCCGCACTGATGTCGAAGGTGGTACCGGCGTTGGCCAGGTTCACCGCACCCGTCGCAGCGAGGCTGCCACCGGCGCCGATCGCCAGCGTGCCGGCATTGATGGTGGTGCCACCGGTGAAGGTGTTGGTGCCGGTCAACGTCTGGGTACCGGAGCCTTCCTTGATCAGCCCACCGGAGCCGGCCACCGAGCCACTGAACGTGCCATTGGTGGCGTCTCCGATCGTCAGCGTGTTGGCGCCCAGATTCACCGTGCCGTTGCCGATCAGGGTGCCGAACTGCTGCGTGCCGCTGCCTGCCGACAGATCGAAGGTCGCCCCCGAGGCCAGGTTGACGATGCCACTGGCGTGCAGGCTCGCGCCCGCACCCAGTGCCAGCGTACCAGCGTTGATGTTGGTGCCGCCGGTGTAGGTGTTGGTGCCGTTCAAGGTCAGCGTCGCGGCACCCTCCTTGGTCAGGCTGCCGGTACCACTCAGGTTGCCGTTGAGGGTGAGGTTGTTGCTGCCCAGGACGGTCAACGCGTTGTTGAGGATGAAGTTGTTGCCGAGGATGACCGCAGTGTTCGAATCGAGCGTCGCAGCGCCTCCGACCGTCACCGTACCGGTGCCCAGCGCAGCATTGTTGCCGACCACCAGGCCACCGGCGTTGAGCGCCACGCCACCGCTGAAGGTGTTGGCACCATTGAGCGTCTGCACGCCCGCACCGTTCTTGATCAGGCCGCCACTGCCGCCGATCACACCGCTGAAGGTGCTGTCCACGGTGCCGCCCAGGGTCAGCGTGCTGCCACCCAGCGCCACCGTGCTGCCCGCCACGCCGGCCAGCGAACCGATGGCCTGGTTACCCGCGGAGATGTCGAGCGTGCCCGCACCGGCCAGGTTCACCGCGCCGGTTGCGGCGAGGCTGCCACCGGCACCGATTGCCAGTGTGCCGCTGTTGATGGTGGTCCCCCCGGTGTAGGTGTTGGCACCGCTCAGGGTTACGGTGGACGCACCGTCCTTGATCAGCCCGCCCGTGCCGGAAATCACGCCCCCCAGTGTCAGCGCCTGGCTGCCGAGCAGATCGAGGCTGGCACCCGCTGCCAGCCCGATGTTGTTGGCAAGGCTGACGCCGGTCGTTGCATCCAGCGTCGCGTTGCTTCCGACCGTCAACGCACCGCTGCCGAGCGCAGCGTTGTTGCCGACCACCAGGCCACCGCCGTTCAGTGCAACGCCACCACTGAACAGATTGGCGCCACCCAGCGTGAGGATGCCGGCGCCATTCTTGACCAGGCCACCGGTGCCGGAAATCGCGCCATCGAAGAGGCTGTTGCCCACGCCACCGAGTGTCAGCGTCTGTGCCCCCAGGCTCACCGTCGAGCCGGCCACGCCGTTCAACGACCCGATGGTCTGGCCGGCCCCTGCGGTGGAGATATCGAAGCCGGTGCCTGCAGCGCTCAGCGTCACCGCGCCGGTCGCGGCCAGGCTGCCGCCCGGACCAATCGCCAGCGTGCCGGCATTGATGAAGGTGCCGCCGGTGTAGGTGTTGGCACCGGTGAGCGTCTCGATGCCCGCACCGACCTTGGTCAGGGCACCCGTGCCTGCGATCGAGCCACTGAAGGTGCCATTGGTGGCGCCACCGACCTCGATCGAATTGGCGCCGAGGTTCACCGTACCATTGCCGACCAGGGTGCCGAACTGCTGCGTGCCGCTGCCGGCAGACAGGTCCAGCGTGGCACCGGTGGCGAGGTTCACGGTACCGCTCGCCGCCAGGCTGGCACCGGCGCCCAGCGCCAGCGTGCCGGCGTTGATGTTGGTGCCACCGGTATAGGTGTTGGCGCCGTTCAAGGTCAGCGTCGCGCTGCCATTCTTGGTGAGGCTGCCGGCCCCGGACAGGACGCCGTTGAGCGTCAGTGCATTGGTCCCGAGCACGGTCAGCCCGGCGTTGAGCGCGATGTTGTTGGCCAACGTTGCCAGGCCGGTGGTATCCAGCGTGGCGGCACCACCAACAGTCAATGCGCCGGTGCCCAACGCTGCATCATTGCCAAGCACCAGTCCGCCCGCGTTGAGCGTTACGCCGCCGCCAAACGTGTTGGCACCGGACAGCGTCTGTACGCCCGGGCCTGCCTTGATCAGACCGCCGCCGCCACTGATCACGCCATCGAACGCGGCGTTGCCGGCCGTACCGAAGGTGAGCGAATTGCCGCCCAGCGCCAGGGTGCTGCCACCCGCACCGTTGAGCGCGCCGATGGTCTGGCTGCTGCCGGCACCGGAAATATCAAAGCCAGCGCCTGCACCCAACGTGACATCACCCGCTGCAGCAAGGCTGCCGCCCGCGCCCAGCGCCAGCGTGCCGGCATTGATGGTGGTACCGCCGCTGTAGGTGTTGGCACCGGACAGCGTCAGCGTGGTGGCACCATTCTTGACCAGGCTGCCATTGCCGCCGACCACGCCCGACAGCGTCAGCGCATTGCTGCCCGGCAACGTCAGTACGACGCCCGAGCCCAGCGTGACCGCATTGCCGAGTGTCACTGCCGCGCCCGTGTCCAGCGTGGTGCTGGCATTCACCGCCAGCGCGCCGGTACCGAGCGCATCATTCGCACCGACCACCAGGCCACCGCCGTTCAAGGTCAGGCCGCCACTGAAGGTATTGGTGTTGTTGAGGGTCAGCAGGCCCGCACCGTTCTTGATCAGGCTGCCATTGCCGGCCACCACACCACCGAGGGTGAGATCGTTGCTGCCACCCAGCGTCAGCTGCGTACCGGCACCGAAGTTCACTGCGTTGGCCAGGTTCAGCGCCACGGTGCTGTCCAGCGTGGTCGTGCCACCAATGCCCAGTGCACCGGTACCGAGTGCGCTGGCGTTGCCGAGAATCAGGCCACCGTCGTTGAGTGCAAGGCCACCACTGAAAGTATTGGCACCGGACAGCGTCTGTACGCCCGCGCCTGTCTTGATCAGACCGCCGGTACCATCGATCACGCCGGCAAAGCTGCCACTGCTGGCGCCGCCAAAGGTCAACGACTGCGCGCCCAGCACCAGCTGGCTGCCTGCCACGCCGTTCAGCGCGCCGATGGTCTGCGCCGCACCGGCTGCGGAGATGTCCAGCGTCGCACCGGCACCCGCAAGATCCACCGCGCCGGCCGCGGCAAGACTGCCGCCCGCCCCCAGCGCCAGCGTGCCGGCGTTGATGGTGGTGCCACCGGTGTAGAGGTTGGCGCCGGACAGGGTGAGGCGGGCCGCGCCGTCCTTGATCAGCCCACCGGCACCGAATACCGGACCGGTGAGCGTCAGGTCATTGCCGCCCAGCACGGACAGATTCGCACCGGCGGCCAGGCCGATGAGGTTGCCTACGGTGAGTGCAGACGTTGCATCCAGCGAAGCGTTACCGCCCACGTCCAGCTGGCCGGTACCCAGGGCCTGCGCATTGCCCAGCTGCAGCAGGCCCGCGTTGAGGCCGACCCCCCCGCTGAAGGTGTTGGGTCCATTCAACGCCAGCGTGGCCGTACCATTCTTGACCAGGCTGCCAGTGCCACTGATGAGACCGCCCAGTGACACGTCCTGGCTGCCCAGCAGATCCAGCGCCGCGCCTGCCCCGAGGTTGACGTTGTTGGCGAGGTTCAGCGCTGCTGAACTGTCCAGCGTGGCAGTGGCGCCCACCGACAGTGCACCGGTGCCCAGTGCGCCGGCGTTCCCCAGGAACACGCCGCCGCCGTTGACGGTGAGCCCACCACCGAAGCTGTTGGCGCCGTTGAGGGTCAACGTGCTGGCACCGTTCTTCACCAGCCTGCCGGTACCGGACACCACGCCACCCAGCGTGATCGCCTGCGAGCCCGGCAACGACAGCGCCGCACCCGCGCCCAGGTCAACATTGTTGGTCAGGCTCAACGGGGCGCTGCCATCGAGCGTGACGTTGCCGCCGATGCCCAGTACTCCAGTACCGAGCGCGCCGCTGTTGCCCAGCAGCAGGCTGCCGGCGTCTGCGTTCAGTCCACCGCTGAAAGTGTTGGTGCCGTTCAAGGTCAGTGTCGACGCGCCATTCTTGACCAGGCTGCCGGTGCCAGTGATGTTGCCGCCCAGGGTCAGGTCCTGGCTGCCCGGCAGGGTCAGGGCCGCGCCGAGGTTGATCGCATTGCCCAGGTTCAGCGCCGCAGTGGCGTCCAGCGAGCCGTTGCCACTGACCGTCAGCGCACCGCTTCCCAGCGCACCGGCGTTGCCCAGCACCAGGCCACCGGCCGCAAGATTCACCCCACCGCTGAAGGTATTGGCACCGGTCAGCGTCTGCACGCCGGTACCCTGCTTGATCAGCCCACCGGTGCCGCCGATCACGCCGGCGAAGGTCTGGTTGGTGGCATCACCGAAGGTGAGCGTGCTGCTGCCCAGCGCCAGGGTGCTGCCCGCCACACCGGACAATGCACCGATGGTCTGGTTGCCACCCAGCGCGATATCCAGTGCGCTGCCAGCGCCGGCCAGGCTGACCGCGCCGGTCGCCGCCAGGCTGCCACCACTGGCCAATGCCACCGTTCCGGCATTTACTGCCAGCCCACCCGTGAACGTGTTCGCGCCGCCCAACGTCAGCGTGGCAGCGCCGTTCTTGACCAGGCTGCCGCTCCCGCCAATGACACCCCCCAGCGTCAACGCGTTCGAGCCCAGCACATTGAGCGAACCACCGGCGCCCAGTGTGATGCCATTGCCCACGGTGAGTCCGGTGCTGGCGTCGAGCGATACCGCGCCGCCGACGTTCAGTGCGCCGGTTCCCAGTGCACCGCCGTTGCCCAGCACCAGGCTGCCGGCGTTGAGCGCCAGACCGCCGCCGAATGTATTGGCGCCGTTGAGGGTCAGTGACGATGCACCATCCTTGATCAGGCCACCCGCGCCGCTGATCACCCCGTTGAACGTCAGCGCCTGCCCGCCAAGCAGATTCAGGCTGGCACCCGATCCGAGGCTGACAGCATTGGTCAGCGCCAGCGCCGTGGTGCCGTCGAAGGTAGTGTTGCCGCCGACAGAGAGCGTACCGCTGCCCAGCGCGGCGGCATTGCCCAGCAACAAGCCACCGGCGTTGAGCGCAACACCGCCCGTGAGGCTGTTGACGCCCGACAGGGTCTGCACACCGGTGCCGAGCTTGATCAGGCCGCCGGTGCCTGCGGCGAACGTGCCGCTGTAGCTGGTATTGCCCAGCCCGCCCAGGGTCAGGGTGTGGCTGCCGAGGTTGACCGAACCGCCGAGGCCGGCCAGCGAGCCGATGGTCTGGTTGGCCGCCGCCGAAAGATCCAGGCTGGTGCCAATGTCCAGCGAGATCGCACCGGTGGGCGACAGGCTGCCGCCCGCGCCCAGCGCCAAGGCGCCCCCGGCCAGGTTGAAGCTGCCGCTCAGCGAATTGGCACCGTTCAAGGTCAGCGTGCCGGCATCGTTCTTGGTCACGTTGCCGGCACCGGATATCGAGCCACTCAATGTCAGCGCATTGCTGCCCAGCAGGTTCAGCGAGCCCCCGCCATTGACCACCAGGTTGTTGCCCAGGGTGAAGCCCGCCGTCGTATCCAGCGAGGCGCTGCCACCGACGGTCAGGTTGCCGCTGCCGAGTGCACCGGCATTGCCCAGCAGCAGGCCGCCGGCATTGAGGTTGACGCCACCGGAGAACAGGTTTGCGCCGCCGAGAGTAACGATGCCGGTGTTGCTGACCGTCAGCCCGCCTGCGCCTGAAAGCACGCCATTCAGGCCGAACGCATTGGTCCCGGCCAGGGACAGATTGCCGCCGAGGTTGAACGCATTGGTCAGATTCAGACCGGCCGTGGAGGAGGCGATGGCACCGCCGTTGGCCGTGAACAGCCCTGTGCCGAATGAACCGGCGTTGTTGAAATTGACCAGGCCATCATTGAGCGTCGTCGGGCCGGATCCGCCCCATGCGCCCTGCAGGTTCCAGGTACCGCTGTTGACGGTGAGCCTCTGGAAGTTGAGGTACTGGTTCCAGCCCAGTGTGGTCACCGCTCCGCCGGTGCCGGCCCCCGGACCGCTGACGACGTTCTGCAACACCAGCGTGTTGTTGGCCGCACCACTGCCGGTACCGGCGTCGACCGATCCCGCAGCCGCAACCTTCACCCCGGTAACACCGGTAATCACGCCGGCAACAGCGCTGCCGCCACCGGTCACAACGCTGGAACCCGACACTGCGGTGAAGGTGTTGCCGCCGGTTGAATCACCCAGGTGAACGCTGCCACTGACCGCCCCCGCATTGAGGAACGTATTACCGCCAGAAGCGCCCAGGCCAACACGCCCGTCGATGGTGCCGGTGTTGGTCACATTGGCTGCCGCACCACCGTAGGCCACCACCGTGGTCGCGTCGGAAACGCTGCCTGTGCCGATCAACGACGTGCTGATCAGGCCGGCGTTGTTGATGGTGGTGGTGCCGTTGACATTCTGCGCCACCAGCGCCTGTCCACCGAAGCCCAGCAGCGTTGCGATATTGACGACACCCTTGATCTGTCCGCTGGCGTTGTTGTTGACGACGATCGCGCTGTTGTTGGCAGAACCATTGCCGATGACCAGGCCGGGCGAGGCAAGGACGATCGAGCTCGGATCGATCGTGCCATTGTTGTTGACCGTCACGTTGTCGCCGGTCAGCGTTGCTGCGTTGCCTCCACCTACGAACGGCGGCGTACGCAGCAACGCACCCGCGGCAATGTTCAGCGTGAGGCCGCTGGTCGCGTTGGAGTAGTTGTTGATGTTGGTGGTGCTGTCGCAGTTTACGGTCGTGGTGCCCGTACACGCCGCGAATGCCGATCCGCTGGCCAGTGTGGCGGCCAGTGCCGCCGCCAGCTGGTGCGCCCGCAATCGCGGCACCCGCCCTGCGCCGACCGCGCTTCCGCCGGGATTCCGGGTGACCTCCGAAGCAACCTGCATTACCCCAAGGGCGCGATTGAAAACCAGACGGTAAATGCGGTTCATCGGCAAATCTCCATGAAAAGACCGGATGGCACAGCTGGCAGGTTTTTCGAGACAATGCGGTCCACCCCTGCTCCCGATACGGGAACAAGGCCTGAAGGCATTAACTCCTGAAAATCTTCACATCTTCACGTGATCGCACCCCGGGACAGGTACGTCAGCGTGTCCACCAGGACGAAAACTCCCCGATTTCGCCCGACGAATGGCGGCACTGTGCGACCGGCCGTGCCAGCGGCATGTGAATCGCGCGCGTTATTTTCATGACGCACGTCAAATAAAAGAGGCAGCCAGAATGGTTTTGCCGAAAATGCATATCGCTGCATGTGGCGGAGAATCCATTCCCCGCCATGAGTAAATAAATTCAGCTGCTGGAGAGTTTCATCAGCACCAGGCCGGAAACAATCAGCACCGCTGCACCGATCCGCATCGGGCTGACCTGCTCCCCCAGGAACACGATGCCGACCACGAACGCGCCGACCGCGCCGATGCCGGTCCAGATCGTATAGGCGGTGCCCAGCGGCAGGCTGCGCATGGCCACCGCCAACAGCCAGAAGCTGGCGATCATGCCGATGATGGTGACCACGGTGGGGGTGAGACGGGTGAAGCCTTCGGACTGCTTCATGGACACGGCCCAGACGATTTCCAGCAGGCCGGCAAACAATAGATAGATCCAGGCCATGACGGCCCTCCTCTTGGTAGGGCCAGGCCGTCCTGGTCTTTGATTCCCGATGTGGGGGAGGTCGTTCCTCCTGGCCGGCATTCTAGCAACGGGAGCCACGCCCGGCCGCCGTGGCCGGGAACGGGTTACAGCCGATTCAGTGCGTGAAGCTGGCATCGACGCACCCGCCTGCGCTAGAATGAGCGCCTGCCATCGGCTAGCCGATGTGCGGTCCGGCTGTGGTCTCCGGCGCATCGCGCGCTGCTTCCCCTGATCCGTGAACTGGCCGCCCTCGGGGCGGCCAACGTCTCTATGGTGGCCCCGTCGGCCCCTCGCGACGCTAGGTCGAAAACCCCGCCAGGGCCGGAAGGCAGCAACGGTATCGATCGACGCGGGCGCCGAGGTCAGCCGGCGGGGCCATCGCCTTTTCTGGCGACACCCGGCCCTGGCAGCTGCCAACCCTGGTTGGCGCCCCTCGCCGGGCATGGCCCATCGCTACTGCAGCGCTCGCTCCAGCGCCTCCAGTTCGGCAGCCCGCGCCGTATCAGCGGGCTGGCCGGTCCTGCTCACGGCGGATCCTGCACCAGTACGTGCGGCGCGGTCGGGTCGGCCAGCGGCACGCACTGCCCCGGCTGCGCCACGCGGTGCCCGCGCACGGCCAGCGCTTGGCCATCGGCCACGCTGGCGTAGTGGTAGAGCATCATCCGCGCCTGCAGTTCGATGCTGTACTCACGCTCCAGGTCGTCCACGCCCGTGTGTGACGGGTTGCCATGCAGGCCGCAGTCGTGGGCGATCAGCTCGTTGTCGTTGGCGTAGCGCGCCAGCATCTCCGGAATCGGCCGGGTATCGCCGCTCCAGGTCAGCGCGCCCTGCAGGCGCAGGCCATAGGCCGTCTCCGGCCAGTGATGGCGCACCGGAAACACCTCCAGGCGCATCCCCTCATGCCAGAACGCCTCGCCCACCACGATCAGGTGGAAGGCATCCCAGAAGTTCGCACCGCCCTCGGCCAACACGTTCGGATAGTCAGCAATGCGCTTGTGCAGCAGCGGCACCACCGTGGCAGGCACGTACAGGCGCACCTTGCCGCGCCGGTGCGCATTGAAGAAAGTGTCCACGAACAGGCGCTCGAAGCCGGCCACATGGTCCAGGTGCACATGGGTGACGAACAGCGCCTGCGGCATGTGCCCGTAGTGCGCCTTGAACGCGGTGAGGCCTTCACCGCCGCAATCGATGGTCAGCCACGGGCGACCACCGCGCTCGATCACCGACATCGGCGATCCCAGCTCGACCGCCGACGCATTGCCGACGCCGAGGAAACGCAACGACCAGTCCATCAGGTGCCCCGGTTCCACGCCATGTCATAGGCACGGCGCAGCCGTGCGTAGTCCTTCTGCACATCTTCCACGCTGCGCTCGCCGCGCAGCTTGACCAGCGAACGCAGCAACCGCTTGAGGTTGCGTTCGCGCCAGCCGGTGGCCGGGATGCGGATCACCCCACGGTCGAAATCGATCAGCCAGCCATGGCCACTGCCATCGAACAGGATGTTGTGCGCGTTGAGGTCGGCATGGTCCAGGCCGGCACGGTGGAAACGGGCGATCAGCCGCCCGGTCTCTTCCCAGGGCGCGCCCCGGCCCGCAACCAGTGCGCGGTCGGCCAGCGAGCGCACGTCCTCGATCCGTTCCATCAGGATCGCCGCCCGGTAGCGCAGGCCTTCACGCATGTAGAACGCGGCGATCGGCCGTGGCACTGGCAGCTTCTTCTCGCGCAGCGCGCGCATCAGGCGGAATTCGGCGAAGCTGCGGGTCCGGTCCGAGCCGCGCCAGAGGTACTGGTCGTGGCTGATCCGGGCCGCCATGCCGCCGCGCAGGTAGTGGCGCAGCACGCTGGCACCGAACGGCGCATCGACGAACCAGGCGCTGCCGCGGCCGCCCTCGCCCACCGGGCGGGCCTTGCTGCCCCAGTGCTGGGGCGAGAACAGGCCAATATCGGCTTGCCGCAGCCGCTCGCGGTCGAACAGAATGGCCCCGATGCCGCGACCCTCGCGGCATGGCGTCAGCGCTTCATTGGCGTCGAATGCGACCATTTCATTGAGTCTAACAACACATGGCATCAGCGTCCTCCTCCTTGTGCCTCCTGCGCCTGTCCGCACTTGGCGATGTCACCCACGTGGTGCCCCTGGTGCGCACCCTGCAGGCCGCACGCCCGGACACGCCGATCCACTGGATCATCGACAAAGCCGGCCACAAGCTGCTCGACGGGCTGCCCGGCGTCACCTTCCATGCCTACGACAAGAAGAGCGGCATGGCCGGGGTCAAGGAACTGCGCAGGCACCTGCCACCGGGGCGCTTTGAAGCGCTGTTGCAGATGCAGGTCGCGTTCCGCGCCAACCTGCTGTCGGCCTTCATTCCGGCCGAGCGCCGCATCGGATACGACCGCAGCCGCTCCAAGGACCTGCACGGGCTCTTCATCAACGAGCGTATTCCCGATCGCCCCGGCATCCACGTGCTGGATGCCATCGGCAGCTTCTGCGAGCCGCTGGGCCTGCGCCAGACCGAAGTCAGCTGGGATCTGGCCGTGCCGCCGTCCGCCTTCGAGTGGGCCGCCGCGCAGTGGCAGGACGATGGCCGCCCGGTGCTGATGATCTCGCCCTGTTCCAGCCACGTGCGCCGCAACTGGTACGCCGACCGCTACGCCGCGGTGGCCAACCATGCCGTCCAGCGCGGCTGGCGGGTGGTGCTGTGCGGTGGCCGCAGCGAACTGGAGCGCCACATGGCCGATGCGATCCAGGCGCAGCTGCAGACGCCTGCATTGGACCTGGTCGGCAAGGACACGTTGAAGCAGCTGCCTGCCCTGCTGGCCCGCGCCAATCTGGTGATGACCCCGGACTCGGGCCCGATGCACATCGCCAACGCAATGGGCACCAAAGTACTGGGGCTGCATGCGGCCAGCAATCCGGACCGCAGCGGCCCGTACTCGGACCGCCGCTACTGCGTGGACCGCTACGACGACGCAGCGCGCAAGTACCTGGCCAAGCAGGCCACCGATCTGAAGTGGGGCACCAAGATCGAGTTCGACGATGTAATGGAACTGATTACCGTCGAAGACGGTATCGCCGCCTTCGAACGCTACGTCGCCGACCATCTGGGGTGAGCGGCGGACTGCCCGGGATCACGTGCGCTGCGCGTAATCCTGATAGGACTTCTCTTCCACGTACGCCGAACCCAGCGCCAGGTTGATCGCCTTCTTGATGCGCGCGCGCTCGTCGTTGCGCAGGTAGACACTGCGCGCCAGGTCGATGAAGCCCTGGTCGAACGCCTGCGCCTTCTCCTTCAGGCGGATGTCGTCCTCGATGTCCCACAGCTGCTCGTTGACCGCCTTCAGCTCGGCACGCAGCTTGGCGATGTCCTTCACCGCAGCCGGGTGTGCCATCCAGGTCTGCTCCAGCGCCGACAGCTCCCTGCGCACATTGGCCAGCTTGCCCTCGTCGCTGATGCGCTCGGACTTGATCTGCAGGATCGAGATCTTGTCCAGCAGCTCGCCGAAAGAAACGGGGACGAGGATTTCAGCGGTCATCGGGGAAAGCTCCAGCAAGTGATGTGTGCAGTTTAACCCGCGACTGGCGATGGGACAGTTCAGGTAGAGCCACGCCGCGCGTGGATGGTCCAGCCCTGCAGCAAGTGCATCCACCCATGGCGTGGATTTACTGATGCATCTGCTGGAACAAGCCCCTCTGTTGAGGGGCTGCCCCGACAGGGGCGGGGAGAGGCCGGCAAAGGGAGGGGCCCGAACGTTGCACGGCAACGTTTGGGGAGACGCGCAAAGCGCGTCGCGTCCCGCGCCAGATCAGGACATGGTCACTACAGCGCAACTCGCGCTGTCCATCCACGCATGACGTGGATCTACGGATGCATCTGGAGAAACAAGCCCCTCTGTTGAGGGGCTGCCCCGACAGGGGCGGGGAGAGGCCGGCAAAGGGAGGGGCCCGAACGTTGCACGGCAACGTTTGGGGCGACGCGCAAAGCGCGTCGCGTCCCGCGCCAGATAAAGAAAAAGGGCCGCCTTTCGGCAGCCCTTTTTCTTTATCTGGCGGAGAGGGGGGGATTCGAACCCCCGAGGCGCTATAAACGCCTGCCTGATTTCGAGTCAGGTACATTCAACCACTCTGCCACCTCTCCGGGTGGTCCCCGGCGGACCGGGGACGCGCATCATACGAGGAAGTGAGGCCGGCGACAAGTCATTCCGGTCAACGAAGTGAAAATTTCCTGAGTGCATGCCTTGCCGGATGCCTGCAGCCCCCCGATGATGCCTGTCTCCCCAGCAATACCCCGCCCCCGCACCCCATGATCGAATTCGGACACCTCACTCACCCCGGCCTGCGCCGCGAGCTCAACGAAGACACCTACTACGGTGACAGCGAGCTGGCCCTGTGGCTGGTGGCCGATGGCATGGGTGGCCACGCCTGCGGCGAGGTGGCCAGCGCGCTGGCGCGCGAAACCATCGTGCGCGAGATCCGCCGTGGCGCGCCGCTGGCCCAGGCCATCCGCACCGCTGACGAAGAGATCATCCGCGCCTCGCGCCGGCGCAACGACACCCTGCCGATGGGCACCACCGTGGTCGCCGCACGCGTGCAGGGCACTCGCTATGAAGTGGCATGGGTCGGTGACAGCCGCGCCTATCTGTGGCGTGACGGCCAGCTGGCCCAGCTCAGCCAGGACCACAGCGTGGTGCAGGAACTGGTCGCGCAGGGCAACCTGACGGCCGAACAGGCGCGTGCGCATCCACATCGCAACGTGGTCACCCAGGCGCTGGGCGTGACCGACCCGGCGCATCTGAACGTGGCCACCACCAGCGGTGAGCTGCGCCCGGGCATGCAGCTGCTGCTGTGCAGTGACGGCCTGACCGAGGAAGTGGACGACCGCAGCATCGCCCGCACCCTCGCCTTCGACGATGCCAGCGCGCAGGAATGCGTGGACACGCTGGTCGCGGCCGCGCTCGACGGCGGTGGCCGCGACAACATCAGCGTGATCCTGGTGCGCTGCCATTAAGCGGCAGATCCACGCCATGCGTGGATACGGCACTGCCGGCCAGCGTCCGGCAGTACCCCATGCCAGGCATTACGCGCTGGCGGGCTCTTCCACCTTCGGGCCATCCCACAAGGCGTAGCCGGCCTTCTTGCGCAGTCGTTCCAGACGCGCGCTGTGCGCTTCCAGTTCAGACGGGGTGGCCACCACGCGTGGGCGCGGCAGCAGTTTGCTGGTATCGAAGGCCTGCAGCGCGGCACCGGCGCCACCACCGTCATCGTCGCCCATGCCGAAGCCGATCTCTTCCTGGCCCGAGGTCAGCGCGATATAGACGTCGCCCAGGATCTGCGCGTCGAGCAGGCCGCCATGCAGCGCACGGTGCGAATTGTCCACGCCCAGGCGCTTGCACAGCGCATCCAGCGAATTACGCTGGCCCGGGAAGCGCTCGCGCGCCATCACCAGGGTATCGATCACCGTGCAGCGATCGGTGATCTTTCCATACTGCGGGCCCAGCAACGACAGCTCGTTGTCGAGGAAGCCCAGGTCGAACGCCGCGTTGTGGATGATCAGCTCCGCGCCATCGATGAAAGCCAGGAACTCATCGGCGATCTGCGCGAAGTCCGGCTTGTCAGCCAGGAACTCCAGGGTCAGGCCGGTGACTTCCTGCGCGCCCTGTTCGAATTCGCAGTCCGGCTTGATGTACTGGTGGTAGTTGTTGCCGGTCGGGCGGCGCTTGAACAGCTCCACGCAGCCGATTTCAACGATGCGGTTGCCCTTCTTCCATTCCAGGCCGGTGGTTTCGGTATCGAGGATGATCTGGCGCATGGACTCAGTTTACCGGGCTGGCGTCACGGATCTGGATGGCCGCGTTGCGCGCCAGGGTATCCACCCGCTCGTTGTCCGGGTCACCGGAGTGGCCCTTCACCCAGCGCCAATCGATCTGGTGCCGCAGCGTCGCCGCATGCAGGCGCTCCCACAGCTCGCGGTTCTTCACCGGGTCGCCGCCGGCGGTCTTCCAGTTCTTGCGGATCCAGCCGGGCATCCATTGGGTCAGGCCCTGCCGCACGTACTGCGAATCGGTATAGAGCACGATGTTGCACGGCTCGGTCAGCGTTTCCAGGCCGGAAATGGCCGCCATCAGCTCCATCCGGTTGTTGGTGGTGTGCGCTTCGCCGCCGCTCAGTTCACGCTCGTGGCCCTTGTAGCGCAGCAGTGCAGCCCAGCCGCCGGGGCCAGGATTGCCAAGGCAGGAGCCGTCGGTGTGGATTTCAATGGTTTTCAATACAACTCCAGATCAGGTAGCAACGGTGCCGTGCCAACGCACCGGCAACGGTTTCGGCCCGGGCAGGGCCAGCGTTCGTTTTTCAGCATGGAACAGGCAGGCCGCGCGAAGTGGCGACCAACCGCCCGGGCGACGGCTGCCGGCGCCGCGCCAGAGCGGGCCGAGGAAACGCATATCGTCGCACTCCAGCCCGTGGCGGCCGAGCAGCAGGCGGATCCGCTGCGGCGTGCGCACCACCAGCCCGTGCTGGCGCCAGTGCGTGCGGTAAGGGCTGAACGGGTTGAGGCTGCTCAGCCACAGATGGCCGCCCGGCATCAGCACGCGCTCGCACTCATCGAGCAACCGATCAGCGTCAGCTGCGGTGACATGCTGCAACACGACCGCATTGACGCTTTCATTGGCCAGCGGCAGCGGCAACGCACAGCGGGTGTCGCCGGCATAGCCGTGCCCCTGCCGGTACAGGCGCAGGCCGCGCCCGCCAAGCTGCGCATCGTCCAGCCATGCGGCACTCGGCGCGATCCACAGCCAGGGCTGCACCGGCAGCAACGACAACTGCGGCAGCAGCAGTTGCCGCTCCAGAACGCGCAGGGCTTCCGCCGGTTCGCTGTCGAACCACGGGGTCTGGCTCGCTTGACGGGTGCTCTGCAGCGCGGGCATGGTCCAATTCTATGCGACTGACTGCCCTGCCCGCATTTGCGGACAACTACATCTGGACCTTGATCGACGACGACGGTAACGCCGTGGTCGTCGATCCCGGCGATGCCGCGCCGGTGCTTGCGCTCGCCGATCAGGGCCTGCGCGTGGACACGATCCTGCTCACCCATCATCACGATGACCACATCGGTGGCGTGCCGGTGCTGCAGGCACGTTTTCCTGGAGTCCGGGTGATCGCACCCGTCGAGGAGCGCATCCCCACGGCAACCGAACGGGTCGGCGAAGGTGAACGCGTTCAGGCACTGGGTCAGGCGTTCCACGTACTATCCGTGCCCGGGCATACCCGCAGCCACATCGCGTTTCACACTGCTGAACATCTTTTCAGCGGAGATTCGTTGTTCAGCCTGGGCTGTGGACGCCTGTTCGAAGGTACGCCGTCCCAGCTGCTGGCATCGATGCGCAAGCTGGGTACCTTGCCCGCGCAACTGCTGCTTTGTTGCGCTCATGAGTACACCGTGTCAAATGCCGTCTTCGCGCGGCATGTCGACCCCGCCAACGCTGCCTTGCGGCAGCGCCAAGAGGAGGCTTTGGCCATGCGCCGCGATGACCGTTCCACCCTGCCGGTAACCCTGGCCAGCGAATTCGACTGCAATCCGTTCCTGCGTGTGCACACTGCGCCGATCCGCGCGTCGGTGTCGGCGCACCTGGGCCGTGACGTCGTTGACGACGTCGACGTGATGGCCGGTCTCCGGCACTGGAAAGACGGCTTCCGCGCATGATGCGCCGAAGTCTGCCGCTGGCCCTGGGCCTGGTCCTGGGGCTGGCCGGAACCGCCGGCGCCCAGTCGCTGGGCGCTGGCATCGGCCAGAACCTGACCGCCGCCGCGGCCCTGCCGCTGGATCCGGCCGCGTTGCCGGCCGCGTCGGTCCGCAACGGCCAGGAGATCTTCTCCAGCTTCCGCGACGGCCTGGCCGAGCCCACCTGCAATGCCGAGGCCACCAGCCCGCGCTGGCAGAAGCAGTTCGCCCACGCCCCGTCGCGCCTGGCCAACCAGGATGACGATGCACTGGTGCTGTTCGGCTATGTGGTCGAAGAGCTGCGCAAGGCCAACCTGCCTACCGAGTTCGCGCTGATTCCGTTCGTGGAAAGCGGTTACCGGCCCAATGCACGCAATGGCAGCGGCCCGACCGGCCTGTGGCAGTTCATCGCCACCACTGCGCGCAATCACCGCGTGCCCATGGCCAACGGCTACGACGGGCGCCTGTCGGCGGTCGATTCCACCCAGGCCGCAGTGCGCTACCTGAAGACCCTGCACGGCATGTTCGGCGGCGACTGGCGCCTGGCCACCATGGCCTACAACGCCGGCGAGTACCGCGTGCTGCAATCGATGCGCAAGGCCGGCATGAACGCGCAGAACGCCAAGCCCTCGGCGCTGCCCGGCCTGTCGCCGGTCACCCATGCCTACGTCGAGAAGCTGCATGCCCTGGCCTGCGTGCTGGAAGATGTGGAAGACCAGCCAGGTGTCATGGCCTCGCTGGACCGCACCGTGCCCGTACTGAAGGACCACACCCTGCCCGCCGGCACCAGCGTCCAGCAGTGGGCCGCACAGCGTGCCCTGGACCCGGCCAGGATCGTCCGCCTCAACCCCGCCCTGGCGGGCGGTGGGCGCGTCTCGTCCGGCACCACCCGCGTGCTGGCGCCGGTCTCGGCCGCCAGCGCGACCGTGGCGGACACCGCCACCGCACTGGTGGCCAGTAGCGTACCTGTTGCCGCCGCCTCGCCAGCGCCACAGGTCGCCAAGACCGTGGCCGCGATCGCCGATCGTCCGCGCAGTCGTCGCCACACCGTGCGGGATGGTGAATCGGCCTGGACCATCGCCCGCCGCTATGGCATGCCGGTCAAGGCGCTACTGTCGCTGAACGGCCTGAGCGGCAGCAGCGTGCTGAAGCCGGGCGCCGTGCTGCGCGTGGAGGACTGAGTCCGGCGCGGCACCGCCGCGCCCTGCCCGCCCCTTTGTTCTGGAGAGCCGAGCCCACGCTCGGCTTTTTTCATGCCTGCGCCCAGCAGGCGCAGTCGAGCATGGCTCGACGCTACGCATCGGCAGGCACAAAAAAGGCCCGGCATTGCCGGGCCTCTCTCATGGGTGCCGCCGCGAGGCTTACAGGTTCGCTTCGGTGGTCTGGATCATGAACTTCTTGCGCATCGCTTCGATGTAGGCCTTGGCTGCGGCCATGCCGTCGATCTGGCTCAGCTGTTCCTTCAGCTGCTTCTGCTGCTCTGCAGTCACTTCCTTGATGTCGCCCGGATTGACCTTGTTCACCGCGAACAGCAGCGCGTGGCCATTGACGTCGACCTTGCCATAGCTCGGCTTGCCTTCAGCCGGCACCGGCGCACTGAAGATCGCGCGGTTGATTTCCGGGGTCGGCACCGGCTGGCTGCGCGGCAGGCCCGGCATCGGGCTCAGCTGCAGCTTCTCGCTGGCGGCCAGCGACTGCAGGGTGGCGCCCGCCTTCAGCTTGGCCAGGATGGCATCGGCCGCCTTGTCGCTGGCCTGGCGCTGGCGATCAGCACGGATCGCAGCGATCACCTGGTCACGGGCCTTGTCCAGCGGCAGGGCCTGTTCCGGGGTGTGTGCAGCCACACGGATGACCACGCTGTGGTTGGTCGCGCCGCCCAGGGCGATCGGGTCACTGGCGGTACCGTCCTGCACCAGCACGTCGGAGAAGGCGGCACGCAGCACGGCCGGGTCAGCGGCGATGCCGCTGGCGGTCGCGCGGGTGATCGGGCCCAGGGTCTGCAGCGGCAGGTTCACTTCCTTGGCGGCGGCCGCCAGGTCGCTCGGGCTCTTGTTGATGGCATCGACCAGGCGACCGGCCAGTTCGTTGAAGCCGCGCTCGCCGTCGGCCTTCAGCTGCTCGGCAGCCAGCGTGTCACGCACTTCCTCGAACGACTTGCCCTGGCCACCGCGCACAGCGGCCACCTTGATGATGTGGTAACCGAACTCGGTCTTGACCGGGCCGATCACGTCACCGGCCTTGGCCGCAAACAGCGCGTCCTCGAACGGCTTGACCATCGCACCGCGCTCGACCCAACCCAGCTCACCGCCCTGGTCCTTGGAGCCCGGATCTTCCGAATTGGCCTTGGCCAGCGCAGCGAAGTCGGCACCGGCCGCCTTGGCTTCGGCAGCGATCCTGTTCGCCTTGGCTTCGGCGCCGTCACCGGTGATCAGGATGTGCGAGGCCTGGCGCTGCTCCGGCGAGGTGAACTTTGCCTTTTCCTCTTCATAGCGCTTGCGCAGGGTCGCTTCATCGGCCGGGACCGGTGCCGGCAGGTTCGCACCGTTGATCTCGACGTACTCCAGCGACACGCTCTCGGCCTGGCGGAAATCCTTGCCGTGGCTGTCGTACCACTGCTTGATCTGATCATCGGTGACCGGCGCGGTATCGGCCGGTACGGGCGGCAACGCGGCCAGCTCGACGTCGCGGGTTTCGCCCAGCAGCTTCAACAGGCGCTCGGTCTCGGCCTGGGTGACGAAGCCGGAGCTCTGCAGGCCCGATGGGATCACCGACTGCTGCAGGCTCTCACGCACCAGTTCCTGGAACTGGGTCGGGGTACGCGGCGGATTGCCACCGGCCAATGCCAGCCGGTAGTTGTTCTCGTTGAACTTGCCGTTCGAATCGAGGAACGCCGGCATGGTCGCGATGTATTCGCGCACAGCGCCGTCGCCGATCACCACGCCCGCCTGTTCACCGACCAGGCGCACGACCTGTTCGTCGATCAGCTGATCGAGCACGGCCATCTTGTTCTCGGTGCTCTCGAACGCGCGCGGGTCGAAGTTGTCGCCCTGCTGCTGGCGCTCACGCATGCGCTCCTGCTCGAAACGCGTGCGGAAATCCTGCGAGCTGATCTCATGGTGCTGCCACAGCATGCGCACCGGCCACCACGACGGCGCCGAACGCCACCAGGTGGGCGGCGCGGAAACCTTGGCCACGTTCTGTGCGCCAACGCCACCGAGGTAGCTGTTGTCGATCACGAACAGGAACGGAATCATCAGCAGCCCCAGGATCACGGTGACGATCCAGCCTGAGGTCTTGTCGCGGAGTTTCTGCAGCATGGTGAGGAATCACAAGGCCTGATTGGCGAGCCCGGCAGTGTAACCCGCTTCGCCGCAGGGACCAAAAGCAGCACCGACGCGGCCTGCGCCCACTTGCGCAGGCACGCACCATCAGTGCATCGGCCAACTCCATCCTGGCGCAAAGAAAAAGCCCCCGGCTTGCGCCGAGGGCTTTTAGAGTTGGCGGAGCGGACGGGACTCGAACCCGCGACCTCCGGCGTGACAGGCCAGCATTCTAACCAGCTGAACTACCGCTCCGCGCTTGAACTTTGCAGGTGCCCAGTATATCCGAAGACTCGCTGGAAACCCAGCCCGATGAACACTTTTTTCAAAGTTTTTTCACAGGGACTTAAGAAGTCTGCAATGGCGGAGCGGACGGGACTCGAACCCGCGACCTCCGGCGTGACAGGCCAGCATTCTAACCAGCTGAACTACCGCTCCGTTCTTGCAAAGACTTTTCGCCTTCCTCCCGAACCTCTCGGTGAGAAGACAAGGCCCCCAGCCTTGAACCGGGGGCCTCGATGTACTGGCGGAGCGGACGGGACTCGAACCCGCGACCTCCGGCGTGACAGGCCAGCATTCTAACCAGCTGAACTACCGCTCCACACTCAAACTTTTACCGCGGTGCTGTGGTGGGTGCTGAGGGTTTCGAACCCCCGACCCTCTCCGTGTAAAGGAGACGCTCTACCGCTGAGCTAAGCACCCCAGCGAGCCGCTTAGTTTACAGCATCCTTCAGGGCCTTGCCAGCCTTGAACGACGGATTCTTCGAAGCAGCGATCTTGATGGTGTCGCCGGTCTTCGGGTTGCGGCCGGTGCGGGCAGCACGGTCGCGGACCTGGAAGGTACCGAAGCCAACCAGGGTGACCGCATCGCCGTCCTTCAGCGCCTTGGTGATGGCAGCAACGACGGCATCGACAGCGCGGCTGGACTCTGCCTTGGTCAGGTCGGCAGCTTCAGCAACGGCATCGATCAATTCGGTCTTGTTCATTCTCTACAACTCCTTTGGCGGTGGGTTCCGCTTATTCGACAGGGAAGCAACCGCACGCCATCTGCATGCGGCCGCCATGTGGAAACGGTTCGCCGAATTCCAGCGATCACCAGACTGCGACCACTCATTCGCGAGTGCTGCTTTTATACCAGTGGCCCTACCCCCACGCAAGCTGGAAAGCCAGCAACGACGCGGGTTTCGGGCCATTGGACAGCGCGCGTCAATGCTTGACGCGCGCGTTTCCACTCGGTTTGGCCTTGCTGCGCACCGTGACACGCTGCGCACTCTTGCGCGCCTTCTTCGGTGCCAACGGACGCTCCAGCGCCAGGTCCAGGACTTCTTCGATGTACTTCACCGGCACGATCTTCAGATCGCGGGTGACGTTGGCCGGGATGTCGGCCAGGTCCTTGCGGTTCTCTTCCGGGATGATGACCGTGCGGATGCCGCCACGCAGTGCAGCCAGCAGCTTCTCCTTCAGGCCACCGATGGCAGTGACGCGACCACGCAGGGTGATCTCGCCGGTCATCGCCACATCGGCGCGCACCGGCACCCTGGTCAGCATCGACACCAGCGAGGTGACCATCGCCGCGCCGGCACTCGGGCCATCCTTCGGCGTGGCGCCATCGGGCACGTGCAGGTGTACGTCGTGCTTCTGCAGGAAGTCGCTGTCGATGCCGAAGCCGACCGCGCGCGAACGCACCACCGACAGCGCCGCCGACGCCGATTCCTTCATCACGTTGCCGAGCTGGCCGGTCAGGATCAGCTGGCCCTTGCCCGGCACCAGGGTCGATTCGATCTGCAGCAGGTCGCCACCGACTTCGGTCCAGGCCAGGCCGGTGACCAGGCCGATTTCATTCTCTTCCTCGGCACGGCCGAAGTCGAAGCGACGCACGCCCAGGTACTTGTCCAGGTTCTTGCTGGACACGCTCACCAGCGCCTTCTTCTTCGCGCCCTTCTTCGCCTTCGCTGCCGGCTGCGGGCCAGCCAGCGCGATCTCCTTCACCACCTTGCGGCAGATCTTGGCGATCTCGCGTTCCAGGTTGCGCACGCCCGATTCACGCGTGTAGTAGCGCACGATGTCCTGGATGGCATCACTGCCGATCTCCAGCTCTTCCGGCTGCAGGCCGTTGGCCTTGACCTGCTTCGGCACCAGGTAGCGGGTCGCGATGTTGAGCTTCTCGTCCTCGGTGTAGCCGGGGATGCGGATCACTTCCATGCGGTCCAGCAGCGGGCCGGGAATGTTGAGCGAGTTCGAGGTCGCCACGAACATCACTTCGGACAGGTCCAGGTCCACTTCCAGGTAGTGGTCGTTGAATGCGTTGTTCTGCTCCGGATCGAGCACTTCCAGCAGCGCCGAAGACGGATCGCCACGGAAGTCCATCGACATCTTGTCGATCTCGTCGAGCACGAACAGCGGGTTCTTGCTGCCGACCTTGTTGAGGTTCTGCACGATGCGGCCCGGCATGGAACCGACGTAGGTACGGCGGTGGCCACGGATTTCGGCCTCGTCGCGAACGCCGCCCAGCGACATGCGCACGAACTTGCGGTTGGTGGCCTTGGCAATGGACTGGCCCAGCGAGGTCTTGCCCACGCCCGGCGGCCCGACCAGGCACAGGATCGGGCCCTTCATCTGCTTCACGCGCGACTGCACCGCCAGGTATTCAAGAATGCGCTCCTTGACCTTCTCCAGGCCGTAGTGGTCGGCATCGAGCGTATCCTGCGCGACCTTCAGGTCCTTGCGCACCTTGCTGCGCTTCTTCCACGGCACGCCCAGCAGCCACTCCAGGTAGTTGCGCACGACGGCGGCTTCGGCCGACATCGGCGACATCTGCTTGAGCTTGTTCAGTTCATTGCGCGCCTTGGCTTCAACCGCCTTCGGCATGCCGGCCTCGGCAATCTTGCGGGCCAGTTCTTCCAGCTCGCCCGGCGCGTCGTCCAGGTCACCCAGTTCCTTCTGGATGGCCTTCATCTGTTCGTTGAGGTAGTACTCGCGCTGGCTCTTCTCCATCTGCGACTTCACGCGGCCGCGGATGCGCTTCTCCATCTGCTGCACGTCGATCTCGCCGTCGACCAGGCCGACCAGCATCTCCAGGCGGTCACCGACGGCCAGCGTTTCCAGCAGGCGCTGCTTGTCGGCCAGGCGCACGCTGATGTGCGCAGCGATGGTGTCGGCCAGGCGCGCCGGCTCATCGATGCCCGACAGCGTCTGCAGCAGCTCCGGCGGCAGCTTGCGGTTGGTCTTCACGTACTGCTCGAACAGCGACATCAGCGAGCGGGCAATCGCCTCGACCTCGCGCGCCTCGCGCTCGTCGGTGGCGTCGATCTCCACGGCCTGGCCATGCAGCGAGCCGTCGCGCTCGTCGACGTGGGTGACCTGCACGCGCGACAGGCCTTCAACCAGCACCTTGATGGTGCCGTCGGGCAGCTTCAGCAGCTGCAGCACCTGCGCCAGCGTGCCAACCTGGTAGAGGTCGGCCGCATGCGGGTCGTCGGTCTCGGCCGACTTCTGCGCCAGCAGCAGGATGCGCTTGTCCGCCTCCATTGCCTGTTCGAGCGCGTGCATGGACTTGTCACGGCCGACGAACAGCGGGATGACCATGTGCGGGAACACCACTACGTCGCGCAGCGGCAGGACCGGCAGGTCGAGGGTTTCACTTGGGGAACGGGCCATGGGGGCTCCAGGGAAGGGGGAAAACCGCCTCCGGGAGGGCATCTTCCGGAGACAAAAAAAGCCGATGGCCCCGTTATGGGGCCATCGGCTTTCAGATGCAAGGCATTCCTTGAAAATCCTTTCCAATCAACAACCTGGAAGGATCACTCGGCGCCTGCGGCCTTCTGTTCAGGGGCCGCCGGGGTCTGGTAGATCAGGTACGGCTCGGACTTGTGCTCGATCACCGATTCGTCCACGACCACCTTGCTGACGTTCTCCTGCGACGGCAGGTCATACATGGTGTCCAGCAGGACCGATTCGACGATGGTGCGCAGGCCACGGGCGCCGGTCTTGCGCTTGAGCGCCTTCCTGGCGATGGCCGACAAAGCGTCCGGACGGAACTCCAGCTCGACGTTCTCCATCTCGAACAGCTTCTTGAACTGCTTGGTGATGGCGTTCTTCGGCTCGGTCAGGATCTTGATCAGGGCCGGCTCGTCCAGCTCCTCCAGGGTCGCGACCACCGGCAGGCGGCCGACGAACTCGGGAATCAGGCCGAACTTGATCAGGTCTTCCGGCTCGACTTCCGCCAGCACCTTGCCCACTTCCTGCTTGCGCTCGCTGCTCTTCACCTTGGCGCCGAAGCCGATGCTGCCGACGTCGGTGGAACGCGCCTGGATCACCTTGTCCAGCCCGGCAAACGCGCCGCCGCAGATGAACAGGATGTTCTTGGTGTCCACCTGCAGGAATTCCTGCTGCGGGTGCTTGCGGCCGCCCTGCGGCGGAACGCTGGCCACGGTGCCTTCGATCAGCTTCAGCAGGGCCTGCTGCACGCCTTCGCCGGACACGTCGCGGGTGATCGACGGGTTCTCGCTCTTGCGCGAGATCTTGTCGATTTCATCGATGTAGACGATGCCCTGCTGCGCCTTCTCGACGTCGTAGTCGCACTTCTGCAGCAGCTTCTGGATGATGTTCTCCACGTCCTCGCCCACGTAACCGGCTTCGGTCAGCGTGGTGGCGTCGGCCATGGTGAACGGCACGTTGAGCAGGCGGGCCAGGGTCTCGGCCAGCAGCGTCTTGCCCGAACCGGTCGGGCCGACCAGCAGGATGTTCGACTTCGCCAGTTCGACGTCGTCGTTCTTCTGCCGGCTCTCGATGCGCTTGTAGTGGTTGTACACGGCCACTGCCAGCGTGCGCTTGGCACGGTTCTGGCCGATCACGTACTGGTCGAGGACCTCGAGGATCTCGCGCGGCTTGGGCAGCGAACTGCGCGCCGACTGCGCCTTTTCCTCAAGTTCCTCACGGATGATGTCGTTGCACAGCTCCACGCACTCATCGCAGATGAACACGCTCGGACCCGCAATCAGCTTGCGCACTTCATGCTGGCTCTTGCCGCAGAAAGAGCAGTAGAGGATCTTGCCGGTGTCCGTGGAACGACCTTGGCGGTCTTCGCTCATGCTTCGCTTACCCAGTTACCCCCCCCGCTGAACGGGGGTTCGATTCGAGAATAGCACAGGGCCGAGGGGACACCAGTCCCACCCGACCCTGCAGGAACGAGGCCTCCCTGGCCCCGTGAAGGCCGGTCAGCCGGCCTGGATCGACTCATCCGGACGACGCTCCAGGACCTGATCGACCAGACCGTAGGCCTGCGCCTCGAAGGCGCTCTTGAAGTTGTCGCGCTCGGTATCACGGGCGATCGTCTCCAGCGACTGGCCGGTGTGCTTGGCCAGCACCTCGTTCAGGCGCGAACGCAGGGTCAGGATCTCGCGCGCGTGGATGTCGATGTCGGTGGCCTGGCCCTGGTAGCCACCCAGCGGCTGATGGATCATCACGCGCGAGTTCGGCAGCGCATAGCGCTTGCCGGCTTCGCCCGCGGCCAGCAGCAGGGCGCCCATCGAGGCGGCCTGGCCGATGCAGGTGGTGCTCACATTCGGCTTGATGTACTGCATGGTGTCGTAGATCGCCATGCCGGCGGTGACCACGCCACCCGGCGAGTTGATGTAGATGTTGATGTCCTTTTCCGGGTTTTCCGATTCAAGGAACAGCAGCTGCGCCACCACCACGTTGGCCATGTGATCGTCGATCGGACCCACGAGGAAGATCAGGCGCTCCTTCAACAGGCGCGAATAGATGTCGTAGGCACGCTCGCCGCGGCTGGTCTGCTCGACCACCATCGGAACCAGGTTCAGGGCTTTGGTTCGGTTGTCCATTACGTGAGGTACCTATCTTGGGGGGCAACAACCCCGCGCCGGCAAAGGCGCGGGGCATCCGGTGATCCGCCCGGGCTTACTGGCGGATCGCGTCCTGGAACGACAGCTTCTCTTCGGTGTGCTGGGCACGCTCGGCGATCCAGTCGATCACCTGCTCTTCCATCACACGGTTCTGCAGGCCAGACATCAACTGGGGGTCGTTGCGGTACATCTCAATGACCTGCTCCGGCTCTTCGTAGGTCGAAGCGATCAGACGCATCGTTTCATTCAGGCGCTTGGCTTCCAGGCGCAGGTCGTTGATGCGGGCCACTTCACCGACCAGCAGGCCGACCAGCACGCGCTTGGCGGCAGCGTCCTTGAAGCCTTCGTGGGCATCGGCCGGGATCTCGCCGACGTTCTGGCCGTTGCGGCGCAGCTGCTCGACCTGCTGGGCCAGCATGGCGCGGGCTTCGTTTTCGACCAGGCGCGGCGGCATTTCGACCGAGGAGTAGGCCGCGATCAGCTGCTCGCCCACTTCGCGGCGCAGGCGGTTCATCAACGCACCCTTCAGCTCGCGCTCCAGGTTGGCGCGGATGTCGCTGCGGAACTGCTCCACATCGCCGCCCTTCACGCCGAAGCTCTTGATGAAGGCTTCGTCGACCGCCGGCACGACCGGCTCGGAGACCTCGGTGACCTTGACGGTGACCTGCACGGTCTTGCCGGCCAGCACCGGCACGCGCCAGTCAGCCGGGAACTCGACGTCCAGGGTCTTCTCTTCGCCCTTGGCCAGGCCGACCAGGCCCTTCTCGATGGTGTCGAACATCATGCCCTGGCCGAGCACGATCGAACCCTTCTCGGTGCCCTCGGCCGGCAGGCGCTCTTCGCCGGCCTGCGACCAGGTTTCCACCGCGACCAGGTCACCGTCCTGCGCGCCACGGCTGACCGGGGCCCAGGTACGGCGCTGGTTCTGCAGGTTCTCGATCATCTGGTCGATGTCGGCGTCGGTGATCTCGGCGGTATGGCGCACGACGGTCAGCTTGCTGACGTCGATGTCGCCGAAGTCCGGCACCACTTCCACGGTGGCGACGAAGGAGAACTCACCCTCGTCGCCCTTGTCGATGCGCGGGCTGCCGACGATGCGCAGGTCGTGCTCGCGCACGGCTGCATCGAAGGTTTCGCGCAGCAGGCCGTCCAGCGCCTCGCCACGGACCTGCGCGCCGAAGCGCTGCTCGATCACCTTGGCCGGCACCTTGCCCGGACGGAAGCCCTTGATGCGGGTGGTACGGGCGATTTCGCCGAGGCGGCCGACGATGTGGCTCTGCAGACGCTCTTCCGGCAGCGAGAAGCTCAGGCGGCGTTCCAGGTTGCCGGTGGATTCGATCGAAGCTTGCATGTTGACTCCTGCCACCGGTGGCCCAGGCCCCCGGCTCGATGATTGGAATGAAACGGTTGTAAGGACGCGACGTCTGGGACGCGCCTGCTTGCCGCAGCCCTTTAGTTTCGCCCAATTCGGCCTGCACTGCCAGCGCGTGCCGGTCAAGGGGGCGCAGATGGCCCGATCAGGGCGGGGACAGGCCGGCACTGGTGCGAAAGGGGGGACTCGAACCCCCACGCCTTGCGGCACTGGAACCTAAATCCAGGGCGTCTACCAATTCCGCCACTTTCGCGTGGCCGGCGCAGGTGTTCATTGTCGCAGGCGATGACGGGAAGCGGAAGGCCTGCACAAAACTGAACATGGCAATTGTGCGCAGCCCGCGCGTTGAACCACCCCGGCGAGCGCAAGCTCATCCGGGGTGGCGGGGTTCACTGCTGCGGCCTGGCCTTGGCCGACGCCGTATCGGCACCCTGCCCGGCTGCAGGATCCACCTCGCGGATCTCCACGCCCCCGTCGCCGGTGCGCCGCAGGGCCGCCGACTCCGGCGTGGCCTTGCGCACATCCACCGAACCATCCGCATTGCGCTGCACGTCCACCGCATCGGGCAGGGCCTCCCGCTCTGCCGGCTGAGCCGGCTGCATCTGCATGGCCTCACCGACCGGGCGTGCAGGAGCACTTTCAGTGCCAGCATCGCGTTCGACGGTCTGCGCGGGATCGTCGGCGGGCGCGCAGGCCGCCAGTGCCAGCAACGCGAAGGAAACCCACAGCGTGCGGTGCAATCGATTGATATGAGCCATCAACATCGTCCTTCGTGCATGCGCCGTCGGCGCGGAAGATCCATTGGGTGCGATGCAGGATGCGATGCGGTGAGATGCAGCGCACAGCATTGATAACACTGATGACGCGTATGACCCTGATTTCAGCATTGCTTCAGTCGATCCACGCCATGCGCGGATGAAATGCCCCCCAGCGAACAGGCAAGAAAAAAGCCACTTGGCGGACCAAGTGGGAAGCTGCCGCGCATTCGCGCCGCAGCCCCACGCTTTGCGCGGCAAAGCGCGGGCCCCACTTCATCAGCCGCCACATCCCCGCGGCTTCGCCGTGCCCCCTTGACTCAAGGGGGCTCCACTCCAGCCAGCACCGCTGGCATCTGCAGATGCCCCTCAGCGAACAGGCAAGAAAAAAGCCACTTGGCGGACCAAGTGGCTTTTGTCTGGTGGGCTGTCAAGGATTCGAACCTTGGACCTATTGATTAAGAGTCAACTGCTCTACCAACTGAGCTAACAGCCCGAAATCGGGGCGCGAATTATGACCCGATCCGCTCGGTGGGTGCAAGCACTTTTTTCAACGCGGTTGAAACCAGCACTGCGGGGCCCGCTCCTGCTGCAGATCCACGCCAAACGGGTTCTGCAACGCGTGATCCATCGGAACGATGGGAGTCACACCTATAAGAAAAAAGCCACCTGGCGTACCAGGTGGCTTCTGTCTTGGTGGGCCGTCAAGGATTCGAACCTTGGACCTATTGATTAAGAGTCAACTGCTCTACCAACTGAGCTAACGGCCCGTGAAACTCAGACGCACATTGTAGCGTGCCTTCTGTTTATTGCAATACCGTTTCGGCTGCGCCGATGCGGTTGAATCAGTGGGGTGGCTGAGGGGATTCGAACCCCCGACCACCGGAATCACAATCCGGTACTCTAACCAACTGAGCTACAGCCACCACTGAAACTTTCGCTCCATCGCCGATATCACTGACGCTGGAACCTTGAACATTGCCTGGGGACTGTCACCGAAGCTGCGGTCCGCCGAAGCGAGTCCGATATTCTGGTGGAGTCCTTGCGCTTTTGCAAGCACTTCTTCACATCCGTCGATGCGATCCCGGTGCTCGCCAATGGCGCGCCCGACAGGAATCGAACCTGTAACCGCCGGCTTAGAAGGCCGGTGCTCTATCCAGTTGAGCTACGGGCGCCCGAACCGGAACGGTGTCCAATCCGACGTGGCGTGGGATTGGTCGGGGTAGAGGGATTCGAACCCCCGACATCCTGCTCCCAAAGCAGGCGCGCTACCAGACTGCGCTATACCCCGGTCTTGCAATCCCCTCGGGTTGGGCCCGGGGAGTTGGTCATTGTCGCCAAGCGCGTTGGGAACTGTCAACGAAGGATGCACAGATCCCGGGCCTGCCACAACGCCGAAAGCAGTCATCGGCTATGCTGACGCCCATCGGCCGGATGGCCGTCCCGACCTTCATTCGCACGGAGAACACGCATGCGCAGCGGCAACCCGGCTCTTTCCGAGTCGACTTTCCTCGACCTCGCCAGTGGCTCGGTAGTGACCAGCCCCGACCAGGCCATGACCCTCAACGGCACCGCCAACAAGACCGGCATCCTGCTGCTGTTGACCGTGCTGACCGCGGCGTTCGCCTGGAGCCAGGCGGTCGACGAGTACGGCCAGATTTCCGGCAGCGCGAGCCTGTACGCCATCGGTGGCGCGATCGGCGGCCTGGTGCTGGCATTGATCACCATCTTCAAGAAGGAATGGTCGCCGGTCACCGCGCCGATGTACGCACTGGTCGAAGGCCTGTTCCTGGGCGCCGTGTCGGCCCTGTTCAACATGAAGTATCCGGGCATCGTGTTCCAGGCGGTGCTGCTGACCTTCGGCACCCTGGCCGCCCTGCTGTTCGCATACCGCAGCGGCCTGATCAAGGCCACCGAGAACTTCAAGATGGGCGTGGTGGCCGCCACCGGCGGCATCGCCCTGCTCTACCTGGCCTCGTTCGTGCTGGGCTTCTTCAACATCAACGTGCCGGTGATCCACGACTCCAGCTGGCTGGGCATTGCCTTCAGCCTCTTCGTGGTGGTCGTGGCCGCGCTGAACCTGGTGCTGGACTTCGATTTCATCGAGACCGGCGTGGCCCAGCGCGCGCCCAAGTACATGGAGTGGTATGGCGCATTCGGCCTGATGGTGACCCTGGTCTGGCTGTATGTGGAGTTCCTGCGCCTGCTGTCGAAGATCCAGCAGCGCTGAACCAGGCAGAGCCATGAACGACAAAGGGCGCCTTCGGGGCGCCCTTTTCTCTTTGTAACGCGTGGCTGCATTTCCCGGCTAGCCAGCCACGCCAGCCTGTGCAGCGTAGTGCGCCGCAAGGTGTTCGACCAGCGCTCGCACCTTGGGCGCGAGCGCACGTGCATGCGGGTACAACGCGAAGTAGCGCCGCTGGCCGGCATGCCAGGCCGGCAGCACGCGGATCAGACGACCGGCGCGCAGATCCTCCTGCACGGTCAGCGCGGTGAACAGGCTGATGCCCATTCCGGCCAGCGCGGCGGCGTACAGCGCGGGCGTGGCATCCACGCGCAGGCTCTGCCCGGCTTCAACGCTCACGCTGGCGCCGCGCGGTCCCAGCAACCGCCAGGGCGGCATTGACGGCGTGGGACTGAAACCCAGCAGCGTGTGCTGCTCCAGATCCACAGCGTGCCGTGGCAGGCCATGGCGCGCCAGGTAGACCGGTGCGGCGACCAGGATGCGCGGGCAGCTGGCCAGCTCGCGCGCAACGAGTTGGCTGTCCGGCAATGAAGCTGCAATGCGCAGCGCCAGGTCGAAACCACCACCGACCACATCCACCACCTGATCATCCGCCGACAGGTCCAGCGTGACCTGCGGGTAACGCTGCAGGAACGAGGGCAGCCAGTGGGGCAGCTCCTGGCTGGCCACCACCTGCGGCACGCTGATCCGCACGCTGCCGCTGGGCTGCGCCTGCCCGGCGCGAGCACGATCATCCGCCTCCTGCAGGCGGTCCAGCAGCGTTGCCGCCTCGCGGTAGTAATCGCGCCCGGCCTCGGTCAATGACAGCCGACGGCTGTTGCGATCGAGCAGGCGTACCTGCAGGTGCTCTTCCAGCTGCCGCAGTTGCCGCGACATCGCCGAGTGGGTGGTCCCCAGGCGCTCGGCGGCCGCAGTGAAACTGCCCGCGTCAACGATGGCGCGCAGCGCACGCAGGGCGGCGAAGTGATCCATCGGCGGGCAGCTCCACGTGGCGGGGCCCACGGCATGCGGGCCCCGCCAGCTTATCAAGCGCCGTCACCGGCCTTGCGTACCGGCAGCGCGAGGATCGCGTCGGTGCTCATGACATCGCCGAAGGCGTCTTCGATCTGCGCCAGCGAGGCCTCATGCAGCGCGCGATGGCCGATGCGACGGCCGCCGGCCAGATCCAGATCGCGGCTGGCGCTGGCATCGGACGAGACGATCACCCGGTAGCCGCGCGGAGCCGCTGCCGCGTCGCGCGCAGCACCGGCCACGCAGGCGTGGGTCTGCAGGCCGGTGACGATCAGGGTGTCGATGCCGGCGTTCTTCAGCATCGGGTCGAGCACCGCGGCGGACGCGCCGGCGAACACGCTGACATTGTCCTTCTGCACCACGGTCTCGCCCTGGCGCGGCTGCAGGTCGCGATGGAAGGCGGCATTGACGCTGCCCTGCGCGAACAGGGGTGCGCCGGCTGGCAGCACGTGCTGGACATGGATCACGCGGATGCCGTGGGCATCGGCGAATTCGACTACCCGCCTGGCCTGGCGCAGTGCGGCCTCGCCATCGGGAATGACCATGCGGCCACCCGCAAAGCCCGGTACAGCCTTGGCATCGAAGTACTCGTTCTGGAAGTCGATCACCAGCACGGCAGTCTTCGCCGCATCCAGCGAGGTCGCGACCGGCGCACCCGCCATATGGCGGATGGTGGGATGGGCCGGCTCGGCAGCAGCAAGCGGGAGGGTGGCGGTCATGCCGATCAGGCTGGCCAGGCCGAAGGCGGTGAGGTTCATGTTCAAGCTCCGGTGCATTGGGAAGTGGGCACAGGATGCCGATCACATTACGCACGAACCAGCCGCCCAGCGGCACATGATCTGTGCGATATACGCACAGAAAATCCCCTGTAGAGGCACCCCATGGGTGGCTGCGGACCGTAGGGGCCCCGTCATCCACGCATGGCGTGGATCTACCGAGCCAGCCCACAACGCAACGGGGCGCCCGAAGGCGCCCCGCTGTGGATCCAACCGAGGTCGGCCGGCCGCTTACAGGCGGCTGGCGATGGCCTGGGCAAAGCTCATGGTGGTACCGGTGCCACCCAGGTCGCCGGTCAGCGAGTCCTTGGCTTCCATGGTCGCCACGATGGCCTTGCGCAGGCGCTCGGCATTCTCCGGCTGGCCGATGTGGTCCAGCATCTGCGCGGCCGCCAGCAGCAGCGCACACGGATTGGCCTTGCCCTGGCCGGCGATGTCCGGCGCGGTGCCGTGCACGGCTTCGAAGATCGCCGCGTCCTTGCCGATGTTGGCACCCGGAGCCAGGCCCAGGCCGCCGACCAGGCCGGCGCACAGGTCGGAGATGATGTCGCCGAACAGGTTGGTGGTGACGATCACATCGAACTGTTCCGGACGCATCACCAGCTGCATGCAGCAGTTGTCGACGATCATTTCCTGGAACTCGATGTCCGGGTACTGCGCGGCGACTTCACGGGCGACATTCAGGAACAGGCCCGAGGTCGACTTGATGATGTTGGCCTTGTGCACGGCGGTGACCTTCTTGCGGCCGGTGCTCTTGGCCAGCTCGAAGGCGTAGCGCACGATGCGCTCGGAGCCCTTGCGGGTGATGCGGGTGCCGGAGAAGGCGGTCTCGCCATCGGCCGACACTTCCTGGCCTTCGGCCAGGTAGGCACCTTCGGTGTTCTCACGGACGGTGATCAGGTCGACGTTGTCGAAACGCGACTTGGTGTTCGGGAAGGTGTGGGCCGGACGCACGTTGGCGTACAGGTCGAAGTGGCGGCGCAGGCTGACGTTGATCGAGGTGAAGCCACCGCCGACCGGGGTGGTCAGCGGGCTCTTCAGCGCGACCTTGTTGCGCGCGATCGATTCCAGGGTCACCGCCGGCATCAGGTCGCCGTGCTTTTCCAGGGCCACCAGGCCGGCGTCGGCGTCTTCGTACTCCAGACCAGTCTTGAGCTGGTCGAGCACGAACAGGGTGGCGTCCATGATTTCCGGGCCAATGCCGTCGCCGCGGATGACCGTAATTTTCTGCGTCATTGATCGATGTTCCGAACAGGGGGAAAAACGCCGTCCGGACGTGCCCGGAAACGCCGGCGCAAAGGAAGTTTCACCGGCAATTATGCCTGAGCCGGGGCCGAGGTCCCAAATAGACCATGGTCCCAGTCCCCGGCTCAGGCAGAATTGCCCGCGCATCCCTCCTCTACCCCCGCCTGTCGGCGCGCCCCTTCAACAAGAAGGGGCTCCTGGGCTGTTGGATCGCGGGACAGGCCCCCTCGCGGGCCCGGTAGTGCCGGCCGCTGGCCGGCATCCCCTGAACCCGACATGGCCGGGGTTGCCGGC
>NZ_JAXBQQ020000002.1:980341-1099924 GCF_047520695.2 Stenotrophomonas sp. AR029
CCGCTGGCCGGCAACCCCGGCCATGTCGGGTTCAGGGGATGCCGGCCGCTGGCCGGCACGACCCTCAGTGCTCGTGCGCGGCTGGCGCGGCGGCGCCGCCTTCCAGCTGGTCGAGGAAGTCGACCGCGCGGCGCAGGTGCGGGATCACGATGGAGCCGCCCACCACCAGGCCGACCGAGAAGGTCTCGAAGAACTCCTCGCGGGTCACCCCGGCGTCCTTGCACTGGGCCACGTGGTAGCTGATGCAGTCGTCGCAGCGCAGCACCATCGAGGCCACCAGGCCCAGCAGCTCCTTGGTCTTCACGTCCAGCGCGCCGGCCTGGTAGGTCTGCGTATCCAGCGCGAAGAAGCGGCGCACCACCTGGTTCGGTTCGCCCAGGATGCGCTCGTTCATGCGCTTGCGGAACTCGGTGAACTCGGCGATGCGGTCCTTGCTGCCGTCGTCGGCCGCGCTCATGCCTGGCCCTGCCCGGCCAGCAGCGGCTCGAGCTTGCCTTCACGGTGCAGGGCCATCATGTCGTCGTAGCCGCCGACATGGACGTCGCCGACGAAGATCTGCGGCACGCTGGTGCGACGGGTCAGCGCCATCATCTTCTCGCGCTCGGCCGGATCCAGGTCGATGCGGACCTCGGTCCACTGCTGGCCCTTGCTCTTCAGGAAGTTCTTGGCGGCCACGCAGTACGGGCAGACGGCAGTGGAATAGATGGTGATGGCGGGGGCACCGCCGGCGGTCTGGGCTGTCACGGGAAACTCCACGATGGATCGACGGTCTACATATGGTACCGGTGCGCTGGAATTTCCACGCCACGGCCGCAACACTGTGGATTAACGAATGGTTGCCCCCCGCCCTGCCACGCTTGGTGCGCCCCGCCCGAGGACCTTCTGCTTGCGAGCCCTGCTGCTGACTACCGCCGTCACCCTGGCCCTGGCCATGCCGCTGGCCCAGGCCCAGGAGAAGCTGCCCGACATCGGCTCTTCGGCCGGCGAGCTGCTGACCCCGGCCCGCCAGGCCGAGTACGGCGCGATGATGCTGCGCGAGCTGCGCAACTACGGCTACCTGCTGGAAGATCCGCTGGTCAACGACTGGCTGCAGACCATGGGTACCCGGCTCGGCTCCAACAGTGATCAGCCGCGGCAGCCGTACACCTTCTTCGTGATGAACGACCGCCAGATCAACGCGTTCGCCACGCTGGGCGGCTACATCGGGGTCAATGCCGGACTGGTGCTGACCGCCGAGCGCGAGGACGAGGTTGCTGCGGTGCTGTCCCACGAAATCGCCCACGTCACCCAGCAGCACGTGCTGCGCGGTGTCGAGCGCGCCCAGCGCGACCAGATCCCGATCCTGCTGGGCATGCTGGCGGCGGTAGTGGCCGCCCAGGCCAGCAACAGCACGTCGTCCGGCAACGCGACGATGGCGGCGATCAGCTCGGGCATGGGCCTGATGCAGCAGCGGCAGATCAACTACACCCGCTCCAACGAGTCCGAGGCCGACCGCCTCGGCATCCGCACCCTGTCGCGCAGCGGCTACGACGTGGATGCCATGGCCGGCTTCTTCGAGCGGATGTCGGCAGCCATGCGCGGCAACGAAGGCGGCTACAGCGTGCCCGAGTTCCTGCGCACCCACCCGGTCAACATCACCCGCATCAGCGAGGCCAAGTCCCGCGCCCAGCAGATGAAGAAGGATACGGTGCTTCTCACCACCAGCACCCCCACCGGCGAGCGCAAGGAGCGGGTGGACCCGGCCGATCCCAGCCTGGGCGAGCCGCTGCTGCGCGGCAACAACCCGCTGCTGCCCGGCAGTGTGCTGCGTCTGCCGATCGGCCAGCTCAACCGTGGCGCCAGCGGTGACTTCGAGTGGGCGCGTGAGCGCCTGCGCGTGCTCAGCGCGGACTCCACCCCCGAGCTGGAGCGCGAGTACGCCGACCTGGCCAAGCGGCAGAAGGACGGCCTCAACGATGCGCAGCGCTACGGCCAGGCACTGGCGGTGATGCGCGGTGGCCGTGCCGGTGCCGGCCAGGCCCGGCAGACCCTGGCCGGCCTGCTGCAGACCCACCCCGGCAACCTGTGGCTGGCGCTGGGCCTGGGCGAGGCGGAGTCGCGCGCAGGCCAGGCGGCCCAGGCCAACAGCCGCTTCGAGCAATTGTTGCGCGAACACCCCAACAGCCGCCCGGTGGCACTGACCTATGCCGAGATCCTGAACGAACAAGGCAGCCGCGAAGCCGGCCAGCGTGCGCAGGCGATGCTGCGCCCCCTGCTGTCGCAAAGTGGTAACGATCCGGTCTTCCAGCAGCGTTTCGCCCGCGCCAGCGAGTTGGCTGGCGACAGCGTGCGCGCCAGCGAGGCCTATGCCGAGGCCGCCTTCCTCAGCGGGCGGCCAGAACAGGCACTGATGCAGCTGCAGGCGCTCAAGCGCAACCCGGCGCTGGATTACATCGGCCGCGCGCGGGTTGACGCACGCATCGAATCGATCACCCCGACGGTGCTGGAGCTGCGCCGGCAGGGCGTGCAGGACCCGGATCTGGACCGCCGCTGAGCACCGCATGACCGGCCGATGGCAATCCGGGCCGGTTCCGGCCGGGTAGTCACAAACATGTCATCAAACCGTAGTCTACTGGCACCAGTCCAGTAACCGAGCCCTACGGTGTCCTCGTGCAGAAACGCATCCTGATCGTCGATGACGAGCCCGCGATCCGTGAAATGGTCGCCTTCGCCCTTCGCAAGGGCGATTACGAACCGGTCCACGCCGGCGATGCCCGGGAGGCCCAGACCGCGATCGCCGATCGCGTTCCCGACCTGATCCTGCTGGACTGGATGCTGCCCGGCACCAGCGGCCTGGACCTGGCCCGTCGCTGGCGCAAGGAAACGCTGACCCGCGAAGTGCCGATCATCATGCTGACCGCCCGCGGCGAAGAGAACGATCGCGTCGGTGGCCTCGAGGCCGGTGTCGATGACTATGTGGTCAAGCCGTTCTCGGCACGCGAACTGCTGGCCCGCATCCGCGCGGTCATGCGCCGCGCCCGCGAAGATGACGAGGACGGCAGCGTAGCCGTCGGCCCGATCCGTATCGACGGCGCCGCCCATCGCGTGTTCGCCAACGACCAGCCGGTGCCGATCGGCCCGACCGAATACCGCCTGCTGCATTTCTTCATGACCCACCCGGAGCGCGTCTACACCCGCGCGCAGCTGCTGGACCATGTGTGGGGCGGCAGCGTCTACGTGGAGGAGCGCACCATCGACGTGCATATCCGCCGCCTGCGCAAGACGCTGGAGCCGTTCAACGCCGAGAACATGGTGCAGACCGTGCGCGGCGCCGGATACCGCTTCTCCACTGCCACCTGAGTCTCGTCGTGCCGGCACCGCGCACTTACAGGTGCCGGTGCCGGCAACTCTGCTATAACCCTCGGTTCACCCCAGTGAACCGCCGCACCTCAACGACGAGATCGCAATGCCCCGCCACATCCGCTCTGCCTGGTTGAAGACCCTGGCCACCGTTGCCGCGGTGCTGCTGTTCGCCGGACTGGTGGGGTGGTTCACGGGCCATCTGTGGTTGTGCATCGCACTGGGCGCGCTGGCGACCCTGGCCTGGCATTACTGGCGCCTGCGCAGCGTTCTGCGCCGGCTGACCGCTCGCCAGCGCTGGGACACCGCCGAAGAAGGCACCGGCGTCTGGAACGAACTGGACCGCCTGCTGTACCGCAACCAGGTGGAAATGCGCGTGCGCAAGCGCCGCCTGCTGGACATGCTGCGCAGCTACCGCGCTGCTGCCGCCGCGCTGCCTGATGCCGTCGTCGTGCTGGATCGCAACAGCCAGCGCGTGCAGTGGTTCAACGAAGCGGCTACCGCTCTGCTCGGCCTGCACCATCCCGGCGACCTTGGCGAGGCCCTGGTCGAGCGCCTGCAGCCAATGCCGCTGGCGCACTGGCTGGCTGGTGGCCGCAATGCCGAGCCCATCCTGGACGTACCTTCGCCGGTCGATCCGGCGATCCGCCTCAACCTGCGGCTGATTCCCTATTCCTCCGATTACTGGCTGCTGATCGCGCGCGATGTCAGCAAGCTGCTGCGCCTGGAACAGGTGCGCCGTGACTTCGTGGCCAACGTTTCACATGAGCTGCGCACGCCGCTCACCGTGGTGCACGGTTACCTGGACATGATGGACCCGGAGGATTTCCCGGGAACCGGACCGATGCTGGAAGAAATGCGCAAGCAGAGCCAGCGCATGGCCCAGCTGGTGGAAGACCTGCTGACCCTGTCGCGCCTCGAATCGCAGGAACACAGCGAGGACGAGACCGTGGCCATGCAGCCGATGCTGGCCACCCTGCGCCGCGAAGCCGAAGCGCACAGCCAGGGCCGCCACCAGATCAGCATCGACGACCTGGCAGGCGTTGACCTTCAGGGCTCGACCAAGGAGCTGCACAGCGCGTTCTCCAACCTGGTCACCAATGCGGTGCGCTATACGCCGGCCGGTGGCCGCATCGCGGTGGAGTTCCGCCGCGAGGGCGACGGTGCGGTGCTGGCGGTGCGTGACTCCGGCTACGGCATCCCGGCCACCCACCTGCCGCGCCTGACCGAACGCTTCTACCGCGTCTCCAGCAGCCGCTCCCGCGAAAGCGGTGGCACCGGCCTGGGCCTGTCCATCGTCAAGCACATCCTCGGCCTGCACCACGCGCGGCTGGAGATTGAAAGCGAAGTCGGCAAGGGCTCGGTGTTCTCCTGCCATTTCGATGCCGACCACGTGCGCCCGCGCGAGTCCGCCCCCCTGACCTCCATCGAAGAATGACGCCATGAGCAGCCTCGGATCCCTTCCCCTCCCCGTGAGCCCGGACAACGATCCGTTGCGCGACCCGGCGCTGTACATCAATCGCGAACTGTCACAGCTGGATTTCAACTTCCGCGTGCTGGCCCAGGCGATGGACCCGCAGGTGCCGCTGCTGGAGCGCCTGCGCTTCATGTGCATCTCCTGCACCAACCTCGACGAGTTCTTCGAGATCCGTGCCGCCGCCGTGCGCCACGCGCAGGAGTACGGCCTGCCACCCGCACCGGACGGGATGAGCCCGCAGGCCATCCTGAGCGCCATCCATGACCGCGCCGCCGAACTGGTGGACCAGCAGTACCGTTGCTGGAACGAGACGCTGCGGCCGGCGCTGATGGAGGCCGGCATCGGCGTGCTCGGCCGCCACTCCTGGACCGACCGCCAGAAGCGCTGGCTGCGCGCCTACTTCCGCAACGAGATCATGCCGGTGCTGTCGCCACTGGGCCTGGACCCGGTGCACCCGTTCCCGAAGATCCTCAACAAGTCGCTGAACATCGTGGTGGTGCTCAAGGGCACCGATGCGTTCGGCCGCGCCGGCCACCTGGCCATCGTGCGTGCGCCGCGCTCGCTGCCGCGCATCATCCAGCTGCCGGAAAAGCTCGGCGGGCCCCAGAACTTCGTGTTCCTCTCGTCGGTGCTGTCGACCTTCGTCGATGAGCTGTTCCCGGGCATGGAAGTCCAGGGCGCCTACCAGTTCCGCGTCACCCGCAATTCCGAGCTGGTGGTGGACGAGGAGGAAGTGGAGAACCTGGCGCTGGCGCTGCGCGATGAACTGGTCGACCGCGGCTACCGGCCGGCGGTGCGCCTGGAGATCGCTCAGGACATGCCACGCGACATCGTGCGCACCCTGCTGCAGAACTTCGGCCTGACCGAGAACGCGGTGTACCGCATCGACGGCCCGGTCAACCTCAATCGCATCATCCAGCTGTACGACCTGATCGCGCAGCCGGACCTGAAGTACCCGCCGATGACACCGCGCACGCTGCGCGACAGCGACGGCATCTTCGAGACCACGGCGCGCCAGGACCTGCTGCTGCACCACCCGTTCGATGCCTTCACCGCGGTGCTGGACCTGATCCGGCAGGCGGCGATAGATCCGAACGTACTGGCGATCAAGCAGACCCTGTACCGCACCGGCAAGGATTCGCTGATCGTCGACGCGCTGATCCAGGCCGCACGCAACGGCAAGGACGTGACCGTGGTGGTCGAACTGCGCGCCCGCTTCGACGAAGAAGCCAACCTCGGCCTGGCCGATCGCCTGCAGGAAGCCGGCGTGCAGGTGGTGTACGGCGTGGTCGGCTACAAGACCCACGCCAAGATGCTGCTGATCGTGCGCCGCGAGGGCCGCAAGCTGCGCCGCTACGTGCACCTGGGTACCGGCAACTACCACAGCGGCACCGCCCGCGCGTATACCGACATCAGCCTGATCACCGCCGATGCGGACATCGGCAATGACGTGCACCTGCTGTTCCAGCAGCTGTCCGGGCTGGCGTCGAAGATGAAGCTCAAGCGCCTGCTGCAGTCGCCCTTCACCCTGCATACCGGCATCCTCGGCCGCATCGAGCGCGAGACGCGCATCGCCGCCGCTGGCCGCCCGGCGCGGATCATCGCCAAGATGAACGCACTGAACGAACCGCAGGTGGTGCGCGCGCTGTACGCCGCGTCGCAGGCCGGCGTGCAGATCGACCTGATCATCCGCGGCGCCTGCACGCTGCGACCGGGCGTACCGGGCATCTCGGACAACATCCGCGTGCGCTCGATCGTCGGCCGCTTCCTGGAACACAGCCGCGTCTACTGGTTCGGTAACGACGGCGCACCGGAAATGTACTGCGCCAGCGCCGACTGGCTGGAACGCAACCTGCTGCGCCGGGTCGAGACCTGCTTCCCGATCCTCGATCCGGAACTGGCCAAGCGGGTCTACCGCGAAGTCCTGCAGAACTACCTTGACGACAACCTCAACGCCTGGGAACTGGACGCGCACGGCATCTACCACAAGCGTGCCCCAGCCCACGACGAAGCCCCGCATTCGGCGCAGATGGCGTTGATGCAGGGGCTCTGACCCTGCCCCGGTAGATCCCGACCGCTGGTCGGGGTTCGATCGCCACGGGGTCAGATCCCTTTCCTGCGGGAAAGGGATCTGACCCCTTGCAGTCCTGCGGCACGCCCTCTTCCAAAATGTGAAGGCCGCGCGGTGACGAGCACACCGCCCCTTCGGCTAACATTCGTCCATGCCGCATACCACCACGACTCCGCCCGCATTGCAGGATGGCGACCTGCTGGCCGCCATCGACCTTGGCTCCAACAGTTTCCACATGGTCATCGCGCGCTATACGCTCGGCCAGCTGCGGGTGATCGACCGCCTGCGCGAGACGGTGCGCATGGCCGATGGCCTGGATGGCAAAGGTGGTCTCTCTTCCGCTGCACGCCAACGTGCACTGGAATGCCTGGCCCGCTTCGGCCAGCGCATCCGCAATGTGCCGCCGCACCGGGTGCGCGCGCTGGCCACCAACACCGTGCGCCAGCTGCGCTCGCCGCAGTCGTTCCTGGTACCGGCCGAGACCGCACTGGGGCATGCCATCGAAGTGGTCAGCGGGCGCGAAGAAGCGCGCCTGATCTACCTGGGCGTGGCCCACGCGCAACCGCCCAAGCCCGGGCAGCGCCGGCTGGTGATCGACATCGGCGGTGGCTCCACCGAGTTCATCATCGGCATGGGCATGCAGACCCTGGAGCGCGAAAGCCTGCAGGCCGGCTGCATCGCCAGCACCCGGCGCTTTTTCCCCGGCGGCAAGCTGAGCAAGAAGCGCTGGAAGGACGCGCTGGCCGAGATTGGCCGCGAGTTCCAGCCTTTCGCCAGCAAGTACCGCGCGCTGGGCTGGCAGGAAGCGTTGGGCTCTTCGGGCACGCACAAGGCGATCAGCGAGATCTGCGCGACGATGAAGCTGAGCAAGGGCGCCATCACCGCCGAGGCCCTGCCGCAGCTGCGCGATGAACTGCTGAAGGCCAAGAAGATCGACGACATCCAGCTGCCGGGCCTGTCCAGCGACCGCCGCCCGATCATTGCCGGCGGCATCCTGGTGCTGGAAGCGGCATTCCAGGCGCTGGGCCTGCAGAAGCTGCTGGTCAGCAAGGCGGCGATGCGCGAAGGCATCCTGTATGACATCGTCGGCCGCGCCGGCGAAAACGACCTGCGTGACGAATCGGTGGCTGCGCTCAGCCAGCGCTACGGTATCGATACCGTCCAGGCCGAGCGCGTGCAGGACACCGCGCTATCCCTGCTGGAACAGGTGCAGGAGCGCTGGAGGCTCGATGCCGACGATGCGCGCATGCTCGGCTGGGCCGCGCGCCTGCACGAGCTGGGCCTGATGATCGCGCACAGCGGCTACCACGTGCATGGCAGCTATGTGCTGGAACACTCGGATATCGCCGGCTTCTCGCGCCAGGAGCAGCAGATGCTGGCGGCTCTCGTGCGCAGCCACCGCCGCAGCGTGACCAAGACCGCCTTCGACGCCCTGCCCGAGCGACTGCTGCTGACCGCACGCCGGCTGGCGGCCCTGCTGCGGCTGGCGGTGCTGCTCAACCGCGCCCACGAAGACGATCCGCTGCCGGCACTGGAACTGACCGCCGACGACAACCGGCTGTCGCTGATCGTGCCGCAGGCCTTCATCGATGCCCGCCCGCTGCTGCGCGCGGACCTGATCGGCGAGACCGATGGCATCGCCGGGCTGGGCATCCAGTTCCGTCCGTTCGTGGCCTGAATACGCTGTCCGCTGTTGTCCACAGGACAACCGGGGTGACGCATTTCCCACTCCCACTTTGCGCAGTCTGGCGATTTTTTGTGCTGCTCCGCAACACAATGGCGTGCTGTGGGCAATCGCTGCCATCACGTAAGCACCTGCTTTTGTTCACGTTTTGTGAAGGCTGGCGCGGCCGCGTGACATAAATGGATACGAACCCTTTACAGAGCATTAACTAACGAGACTACTATCGGGTCACCGGCTCGGTCATCGACCCTGCTGGCTCCTTCGACGCCCCCTTTGGCGTCCTGTGCACGACCTGAGAGAGAGAGCTCGCCATGACTTCACGCACCACCGCACTGGGGCAGGCCATCCGCTACGCCCTGGCTACCACTGCAGCGCTGGCAGCGCTGCCCGCGTTTGCCCAGGAAGGCAGCAACGCCAACCCGACCAACCTCGACCGCATCGAGATCACCGGCTCGCGCATCCGCCAGGTGGACGTGGAGACCGCCCAGCCGGTGTTCGCGATCAGCCGCAACGACATCGAAAAGCAGGGGTTCAGCTCGGTTGCCGACATTCTGCAGAACGTCACCGCCATGGGCAGCCCGACCATCAGCCGCGCCAATGCGCTGACCGCAGGCGAAAACGCGGGCGGCACCTACATCGACATGCGCAACCTGGGCACCCAGCGCACCCTGGTGCTGGTCAACGGCAAGCGCCTGGGCATCAGCACGTCCGGCTACCAGGACATCTCCACGCTGCCGGTGTCCGCCGTGGAACGCATCGAGGTGCTGAAGGACGGCGCCTCTGCGATCTATGGCTCCGACGCCATGGCCGGTGTGGTGAACATCATCACCCGTTCCAATGTCACCGGTGTGACTGCCAACGTCTACCACGGCCAGTACAGCCAGGGCGACGGTGCACGCGACCGCTTCGACGTTGTCGCCGGCTGGAGCAATGAGCGCGTGTCGTTGACCCTCTCGGCCGAGCATGCCGAAGAGAAGGGCGTGTGGGCGCGCGATCGCGGCTTCAGCAAGTACGGCATGACCGATCGCCATCCGTACGACAGCAGCAACTGGACCACCATCAGCCAGTACGGCCAGTTCACGGGTCTGCGCGGCCCGGGCTGTACCGCCACTGCGGGTTGCGGCTATTCCCTCAACCGCGGCGCGGATCCCACCAACCCGGCCAATTACCACCTCACCGATACCACGCCTTTCACCGGTGACGTGAGCAACGCCAACGACCAGATGCATGTGATGTATCCGGTCAAGCGCGACTCGGTCTATTTCGACGGCCGCTTCAAGATCACCGACAACGTCAACTTCCGCACCGAGCTGGGCTACAACAAGCGTGAGTCCACCCGCCAGATCGCGGGCTATCCGCTGCAGTCGAGCACCGCCGGTGTCGGCTCGATGTCGATCAACAGCTACTTCAACCCGTTCGGCCGCCAGCACGGTTACGCCAACCCGACCGCCGTGGCCTGGAACCGCCGTACCTGGGAAGTGCCGCGCGTGACCACCAGCGAGCTGAAGACCTACCGCGCGGTGGCGTCGTTCGACGGTTCGTTCGAGATCGGCAGCCGCTACTTCGACTGGGAAGTGGGCTACCAGTACAACCGCAATGAACTGGAATCGGTGGCCACCGGCAACCTGCACAAGGGTCGCGTCGCCGGCGGCGTCGGCCCGTCGTTCTACAACGCCGCCACTGGCAAGGTGCAGTGCGGTACCGCAGCTGCACCGATCTCCTACGACGTGTGCAAGCCGTGGAACCCGTTGGTTCCGTACGGCACGACGGCTGCCGATGGCCTGTACGGCAACGAAGAACTGCAGGCGTGGCTGTTCCCGGAAGAGATCACCAAGGGCCGCACCACCTCCAAGAACTTCTTTGCCAACATCGCTGGCAGCATCGTCACCCTGCCGGCTGGCGATCTCGGCTTCGCCTTCGGCGTGGAAAGCCGCAAGGAAGAAGGCAAGTACACCCCGGATGCCCTGGCCCAGACCGGCGCTACCACCAACCTGGCCGCAGGCCCGACCGGCGGTGACTACACCGTCAACGAGGCCTACCTGGAAGTGAACGTTCCGGTGCTGGCCGACCTGCCGGGCGCGAAGGAACTGACCTTCAATGGCGCAACCCGCTTCTCGGACTACAACACCTTCGGCAACACGCTCAACAGCAAGTTCGGTTTCAAGTGGAAGCCGATCGACTCGCTGATGGTGCGTGGCACCTGGGCCGAAGGCTTCCGCGCACCGACCATCAGCGACCTGTTCGGTGGTGGTTCGGAGACCTTCGCGCAGTTCAGCGATCCGTGCGACACCCGTTTCGGTTCCTCGGCCTCCAGCGCCGAAGTCCGTGCACGTTGCGCACGCGACATCGCCAATGCGAATACCTTCCGCCAGCTCCGCCAGGGCGGCACCCCGGTGAACACGTCGACGGACGCGACGCCGGTGCCGTTCACCTCCGGGTCCAACCCGCTGCTGACGCCGGAAACCTCGACCAGCAAGACGCTGGGCCTGGTCTGGAGCCCGAGCTTCATCCAGGGCTTCAACGCCTCGCTGGACTGGTGGAAGATCCGCATCGACAACACGATCATCGCCGACACGCCGACCCAGATCCTGCAGGACTGCTATGAGTCGGGCATCGAAGCGCGCTGCTCGCGCTTCCAGCGTGACCCGGTGACCGGCATCGTGACCAACCTGAAGTTCGGCAACCGCAACGCGGGCTTCATGGAAACCGAAGGCTACGACCTGGATGTGAGCTACCGTCTGGACACCCGGTTCGGCAAGTTCAACGTGAACTCGGCCACCACCTACGTATCCAGTGCAACCTACCGCACCTCCAACGACAACTCGATCGTCCCGATCGTCACCAACGGCATCGGCAGCGCCTTCCGCGTCCGTTCCAACCTGGTGCTGGGCTACGAGCGGGGCAACTTCGGCGCGAGCTGGACCGCGCGTTACTACTCGGGCGTGAAGGAAACCTGCTCGAACATCGCGCTGTACCCGGACGAATGCTCGGATCCGGGTGTGTATGCACCGTGGTACAAGGGCGCCCGCAACTACAACGAGCGTGGTGCGGTCACCTTCCACGACGTGCAGGTGCGCTACTCGCTGCCGTGGGATGCCACCGTGTCGGTCGGTGCCAACAACGTGTTTGAAAAGACCGGCCCGATCATGTACAGCAAGCCGAACTCGGCCTTCTCGTACTACGGCGGCTACGACATCGGCCGCTTCGTCTACATGAAGTACCAGCAGCGCTTCTGATCCATCGCGCTGTGACATGAAGCACCAGGACCGCGGCCCTTCGGGGCCGTGGTTTTTTGTTGGCCGCAGCGCCCCTGCGGTGGCCGGCGCCCCCGTCATCTGACGGTCGCAAAGTGGTCATGTCGGCTACATCGCCAGGGCCGAGCATGCCGGAAACCGGGAGGCCCGCCATGCGCTATGCCATCGTCACCGAGACCTATCCGCCGGAAGTCAACGGCGTCGCCCTCACCGTACAGGGCCTGGAGCAGGGTCTGCGTGCAGCCGGACACGAGATCGACCTCGTCCGCCCCCGCCAGTCCACCGAAGCGCTGGATTCGGCACCCGGCACCTTGCTGGTTCCCGGCGCTGCCCTGCCCCGCTACCCCGGCCTGCGCTTCGGACTGCCAGCCCCGATCCGGCTGGGCCGCCATTGGCAGAATCAGCGTCCGGATGCGGTCTACATCGCCACAGAAGGTCCACTCGGCTGGTCGGCACTGCGTACCGCACGTCGCCTCGGCATTCCGGTCGCCAGCGGCTTCCACACCCGCTTCGACGAGTACCTGCCCGACTATGGCGTGGCATGGCTGCAGGCCGCGGCCATGCGCTGGATGCGCCGCTTCCACAACCAGGCGGACGCTACCTTGGTGCCGACCCGCGAATTGCAGCAGTTCCTCGGCGAACAGGGCTTCGAACGCGTGCGCCTGCTGGCCCGTGCGGTGGACAGCCAGCAGTTCGATCCAGGCCGGCGCGATCCTGCACTGCGCGAGGAATGGGGCGTGGATGGCAACGGCCTGGTGGCGATCTATGTCGGCCGCATTGCTGCTGAAAAGAACCTCGACCTGGCGGTGAAGGCATTCCGCCGCCTGCAGCAGATCCGGCCCAAGGCACGCTTTGTATGGGTGGGTGACGGCCCGGCCCGCGAGAAGCTGGCACATGAAAATCCCGATTTCATCTTCTGTGGCATCCAGCGCGGCGATGCGCTGGCCCGCCACTTCGCCAGCGGCGATCTGTTCCTGTTCCCCAGCCGCAGTGAGACGTTCGGCAACGTGACTCTGGAAAGCATGGCCAGCGGCGTGGCCACCGTGGCCTTCGACTACGGCGCCGCGCGTGAGTACCTGCGCAACGGCGAGAACGGCGCAGCGGTGGACAGCGACGAGCAGTTCATCGAGGCCGCCGTGCAACTGGCCGCCGATGACGCGAAACGCCACGAACTGGGCGGCAATGCCGCACGCGCGATGAAGCGATTGCATCCACAACAGGTGGTGGCCGAGTTCGATGCGTTGCTGGCCGAGCTTGCGCAGTCGCGGAGGAGCGGCCATGCGCACCACGCCGCTTGAACTGCTGGCAGGGCGCGAGGCACGCTTGTGCCGGCGGGCGAACCACTACTGCCGGCGCCGCCGCGTGCGCCGCCTGTTCTCGGCCATCAGCCGTCTCGGCGATGGCGTGTTCTGGTATGTGCTGATGGCTGCGCTGGTGGTGCTGGATGGCTTCGATGGCCTGCGCGCCTCGGTGCACATGGCCGCCACCGGCCTGGCCGCATTGCTGCTGTACAAGGGCCTCAAGCGCTGGACGCGGCGCCCGCGGCCTTACGCGGCCGATCTTCGCATCCGCGCCTGGGTGGCACCACTGGACGAATTCAGCTTCCCCTCCGGGCACACCCTGCACGCAGTGTCGTTCACCATCGTCGCACTGGCCTACTACCCCTGGCTGGCACCCTTGCTGGTGCCGTTCACCCTCGGCGTCGCACTGTCGCGGGTGGTGCTGGGCCTGCACTATCCTTCCGACGTGCTCGCCGCCACGGGCATCGCCGTCCTGCTGGCTTCGGCCAGCCTGACCTGGCTGCCGCTGCCGGTGTAGCCCCGGGGTCAGATCCTTTTCCTTCGGAAAAGAGATCTGACCCCCACAATACCGGCGGCGCTACCATCATCATTGATGGCCTAGAATGCAGGCATGACCACGTTGTTCATATCCGACCTGCACCTGGACCCCAGCCGTCCGGAGATCACCGACCTGTTCCTGCGCTTCCTGCGCGAGCAGGCGCCCGGCGCCGATGCGCTGTACATCCTCGGCGACCTGTTCGAGGCCTGGATCGGCGACGACACGCCCTCTCCGGCCGCCGATGCGGTGGCCGATGCGTTGAAGGTGCTGTCCGACAGCGGCGTGCCCGTGTACTTCATCCGCGGCAACCGCGACTTCCTGCTTGGCGAGGACTATGCGCGCCGTGCCGGCCTGCGCATCCTGCCCGACCCGTGCGTGATCGAGCTGTACGGCCGCCCGGTGCTGCTGCAGCATGGTGACCTGCTGTGCACCGATGACATCCCCTACCAGCAGTTCCGTGCGCAGACCCGCGACCCGGTGTTCCAGGCGCAGTTCCTGTCGCAGCCGCTGGCTGCACGCATCGCCTTCGCGCAGAAGGCGCGCGAGGCGAGCCAGGCCCGCCAGTCGGAAATGAAGCAGGGCGATCGCGCGCAGTTCGAGACCGTCACCGACGTGGCCCCGTCCGAAGTCGATGCTACCTTCGTACGCCACGGCGTGGACACCATGATCCACGGTCACACGCACCGTCCGGCCATCCACGCACTGCAGGCCGGTGGACGCGATTGCATCCGTATCGTGCTGGGTGACTGGTACGAACAGGGCTCGGTGCTGCGCGTGGATGCCAGCGGCTGGTCGCTGGATACGCTCGCCCGCGATTGATGGATTGCAGGATGCCAACCAGGGTTGGCATCTACCCGAGCCGGTGAACGCGCCCGGGTAGACGCCGCCGCTTGGTCGGCGCTTGGCCTCAGCGGAAGGCCGCGATGGTGGCCTTGGTGTTGACCAGCACGCGCTGGTTGTCAGCGGTACTGGCATTGCCCATCGGGATGCCGTTGTAGCTGATGTTCGGGTTGGACCAGTAGTTCAGGCGCGGGCAGCTGCGGGTGCAGTTATAGGCCATGATAGTGCGCCAGCCGGTGCCGCTGGACGGCTCATAGCGGTAGCCGTGGCCATAGGTGTAGGGCGATGTGCTCGGGTCGGTGGCGATGTCATGCCGCGCGCTCTGCAGGTGGCCGATCTCATGCGCGAATGAGTAGTAGCCGGTCGCGCAATCCCAGTACACCGCCGCGAACGCCGTCGACGCGGTAGAGCCGATTCCCGAGGCCAGGCCGCAGTAGGCACTGTTGTTGATCAGCAGCACGCCGACATCGGCCGCGGTGGTGTTGCGGCTGGTGTGGATGCTGTCCATGTAGCCGTCGCTGGTGCCACGGAAACGCGACAGGTCGGTGGTGAAGTTGCCGGACTCGCTGTAGTTGGTGGTCTCGTAACCGGCCAGTTGCAGCGTCAGGCCGACATTGCTGTTGCCGTAGCCCTGGTTGGACTCGGCCACCGCCAGCTGCACCAGCGACTGCATGTTGCCACCATAGGCGGCGACGGCGGCATTGGTCGCCACCACCAGCACACGGATGGTCGCCGGCGTACCGGACGAAGCCTGCGCGATGCCGATGCGATCGTTGTTGCCCATCGGGATCTTCGGCAGCTGGTTGTAGTCGGCCGGATGGTCGGCCGGCATCCGCGATTCATCCACTTCCACCAGCACGTGGCGGTTGCCCAACGGGCGCAGGCGATACAGCTTTCCCTCCTTGCGGATCGAGCCAGTGATGGTGTCGCCCGAGCGCACCAGGATCAGCGAATTGCCGGGGTCGTCCTGGCCGTTGGAGGTGGCCGCGGTCAGCTTGTCCGAGGGCGAACGGAACTGGCCGTACCAGATGCTGCCGCCATCGGGCAGTGCTTCGACCCTGCTGCGCACCGCCTGCACCCGCTGGCCGAGCAGTTCGAATTCCAGCTGCGGTTGTGCAGTGGCGGCTGCATCGACACGCACTTCCTGTACCGTCGCCGTGGACGGGGTGGCCAGCAGCTTGCCCAGTGCGGGCTCGCTGTTTGCCGATGCGCGGCTGATGACCGTCACCGGCTCGAACAACGGTGCCGCATGCGCGGCCGCTGCCACCGACAAACCCAACACCAGGCCACCTGCCGCTTTGCCAATCGATCTGGACAACATTGCGTCGCTCCTTGAATGATGTGAACAGCGTTGATGCAGCACGACCCGGTGTGCCGGGTCTGGTCATATGGCCTGCGCGGGTCGTGTGAATTCAATAGGCGAGAGAAGTGAAAATCAGGATTTGTGATCGACCGCATCTGGGTTAAGTAAGGTCAAAAGCGTTACTACACGTCGCTAACACACCGCTTTCGCGCTACCGTGACGCAGCCACGACGGGGAATGCACATGGCACCATCGCTGGACACGGACGAAGATGTCGGCTTGCTGCGGATCGGGCTGTTCTTCGATGGCACCCGCAACAACGCACACAACCTGGCCCGTGGCAGGCCCCAGCCGCCGCAGCCGCGCCCGGCGCAGCTGCGTGCGGATGACGATTCGACCTACCAGAGCCGGTTGACCAGCAGCTACGACAATGGCCTGACCAACATCGCCCGCCTGCAGCAGCTGTACCCGGACAGCCGCAGCGGGACATCGGCGCCCCCGTCCCTGTCGATCTACGTGGAAGGTGTCGGTACCCGCGATGACGCCGACGACGACCTGATCGGACTGGCGTTCGGCATTGGCGCCAGCGGTGTGCGCGCCAAAGTGCGACGCGCGCTGCAGGTGCTTCTGCCGGCAGCACTGGGGGCACTCGCTACGCGCTGGCAGCGACCACTGCGTGGCGTGCAGCTGGATCTGTTCGGCTTTTCACGGGGTGCGGCCGCCGCGCGCGATGTGGCCAACCAGTTGCAGGCCTGGGATCGCACCCGCTGGCGGCAGCTGTTGCAGGCCGCTGGCCTGTCCTGCACAACGGACTTCGCCCCGGCCGATCCGCCGCTGCGCTTCATCGGCCTGTTCGACACGGTGGTTGCGGTCAGCGGTGGCCGTGCCGACGAACAACCTCATCTCGCGCTGCATGCAGGCGTTGCCAGGCAGGTGCTGCAACTGAGCGCGCGTGACGAGCATCGCCAGCACTATCCATTGACCAGCGTGGCGCCAGCGTTCACCGAGATCGCCCTGCCCGGCGTACACGCCAACATCGGCGGCGGCTACAACCAGCTCGAAGAAGGGCCCAAGCTGCTCAGTCGCCCGCGCCGGCAGCTGCTGCGCCGCCCGAGCGTGGCCGAGTACCAGACGCCACCGCTGGCGATCCTGCAGGCGACCACGGCCTACGCCGAGGCGCAGGCCGACGCCGAGCGCTGGCGGCAGCAGTTGGGCCTGGACGAAAAGGAAGTCTGGGTGGATGTCTGGCACCAGTGGCAGCAACAGCGTCGCGCCGGCAGCCGCAGCGTAGTGCTGTCACCGGTGCTGTACGTGACGGCGGCCGTGGTGTTGCGCCGGCGCATCGACTGGCGCTACCAGCTGATCGCGCTTCAGGTGATGCAGCAGCATGCCATCGATGCCGGCGTGCGATGGACGGCCAATGCCAACGCAGTCCCCGGCTGGGAGCTGCCGTCCGCCCTGCAACCCATCGCACGACGACTGGTGGCCGGACAGCCACTGACGCAAACCCAGGAGGCGCTGTTGCGGCGGCGTTACCTGATGCAGTCGGCGCACTGGAACTTCGACGCGCTGGGCGACACCGCACTGACCTACGCCGCCGATGCCGGCGTCAGCGAGCTGCCGTACCGGCCGGGCCCCGGCCTGTTCTACATCAACCGGCCAACGGTGGATGGCAAGCGCGTGGTACTGCCGAACGCATGAAAAAGGGGACGGAGGGATCAAGTCGTTTTGGCACAAACGACTTGATCCCTCCGTCCCCTTTTCTTCAACCGGCCTGCTCGACCAGGTTGGCGAGTTCGTCCGCATCGAATCCGGCCAGCAGGCGCGCTTCCATGTTGAACGGCCCGTGCAGGTAGCCGCCGGCGTACTCCACCAGCAGCTCCTTGAAACGCGTGCGCGGCTCGGCACCGGCGCGGTCGCAGTACCAGCGATACCAGCGCGAACCGGCGGCAACATGCGCCACTTCCTCACGCAGGATCACCTCCAGCACATCGGCGGTTTCGCCATCGCCGACATTGCGCAGCTTCTCGATCATGCCCGGGGTGACGTCCAGGCCACGCGCTTCCAGCACGCGCGGCACCAGCGCCATGCGCGCCAGGCCGTCATGCGCGGTCTTTTCGCACATTTCCCACAGACCGTTGTGTGCGGGGAAATCCGCATAGTCGTGGCCATGCACCTGCAGGCGCTCGCGCAGCAGCATGAAATGCCGCGATTCGTCATCGGCACAGCTGACCCAATCAGCATGGAACGCCGACGGCAGGCCCCGGAACCGGTACACCGCGTCCCAGGCCAGGTCGATCGCGTTGAGCTCGATATGGGCAATCGCGTGGATGAAGGCAGCCCGCCCTTCCACGCCACCCAGTCCACGCCGTGGCACCTCGCGCGGATGCACCAGCACCAGTCGTCCCGGACGACCCGGCATGCAGATCGGATCCGGCGGCGGCGCATCCGCGGCCACCTTCAGGCGGCCGGCACGGAACGCGGCCGCATACGCCTGGGTCAATGCGACCTTGCGCAGCGGATCGGCTTCAGCCAGGCACTGCTGCGCAGCGCGCAGCAGGTCGCCACCAACGTCGGGCACATCCACCACGCCTGATCCTCAGGCGCGGCGCTTGTGCTTGGCATCGTCCGAACGCAACTGCTGGATGCGCTCGAAGTAGCCCGGCTCGATACCGGTCGGGTAGTGGCCGTTGAAGCAGGACGAATCGAAGCTGCGCAGCGCCGGGTTGCCTTCGCTCACCGCCGCTTCCATGTCTTCCAGGTCCTGGTAGATCAGCCAGTCGCAGCCCAGGTGGGCCTCGATCTCTTCCACCGTGCGGTTGTGCGCGACCAGCTCTTCGGCCGCCGGCATGTCGATGCCGTAGATATTCGGGTAACGCACCGGCGGCGCGGCGCTGGCCAGGTAGACCTTGCGCGCGCCGGCATCACGGGCCATCTGCACGATCTGCTGGCTGGTGGTGCCACGCACGATCGAATCGTCCACCAGCAGCACCACGCGGTTGCGGAACTCCAGGTGGATCGGGTTGAGCTTGCGGCGCACCGACTTCACGCGTTCACCCTGCCCCGGCATGATGAAGGTGCGGCCGATGTAGCGGTTCTTGATGAAGCCTTCGCGGTACTTCACCCCGAGCACATTGGAGATCTCCAGCGCGGCATCGCGCGAGGTATCCGGGATCGGGATGATGGTGTCGATGTCGTGGTCCGGGCGCAGGCGCAGGATCTTCTCGCCCAGCTTGATGCCCATGCGCATGCGTGCCTTGTGCACCGAGACGTTGTCGATCATCGAATCCGGTCGCGCGAAGTACACGTATTCGAAGATGCACGGGGTGTGCTCGGCCGGCTCGGCGCAGATTTCCGAGAACAGCTCGCCGCGCGCGGTGATCACCAGCGCTTCGCCCGGCTGCACGTCACGCACGCGCTGGAAACCCAGCACGTCCAGCGCGGCCGACTCGGACGCCACGATGTACTCCTCGCCTTCTGCGTGGCTGCGCTTGCCCAGCACCAGCGGGCGGATGCCATGCGGGTCGCGGAAGGCCACCAGGCCCAGGCCCAGCACCACGCTGACCACTGCATAGCCGCCCTTGCAGCGGCGATGCACGCCGGCCACCGCGCGGATCGCGGCTTCCGGGCTGAGCTGGCGCTGCTGCTCCAGTTCGTAGGCAAACACGTTCAACAGCACTTCGCTGTCCGAATCGGTGTTGACGTTGCGCCGGTCCTGTTCGAACACCTGCTGGCGCAGCGCCTCGGTGTTGATCAGGTTGCCGTTGTGGGCCAGCGCGATGCCGTACGGTGAATTCACGTAGAACGGCTGTGCCTCGTCCATGCCTTCCGAACCTGCCGTCGGATAGCGCACGTGCGCGATGCCGACGCTGCCTTCCAGCGTGGACATGGTGCGAGCGTCGAACACATCGCGGACCAGGCCGGTGGCCTTCTGCACCCGCAGGCGGCTGCCATTGGCGGTGGCGATACCTGCCGCGTCCTGGCCGCGGTGCTGGAGAACGGTCAAGCCGTCATACAACTGCCCGGCGACGTTCTGGTTGCCGACGATTCCGACGATGCCACACATGGTGCGAGGTCTCCGCTGGGCTGTGCCCAGTTACAAGGAAGGTGGCCGTACCTGGCCGCGGTGGTCGCCGCGCCTGCGGTCGACATTGGCCGGATCGTCCGGCTCGATACTGTCCGGCAGTGCTGGGGCGTCCGGGCGCACTTCGGCCGGATCGTATGCATCGCCCTGTTCCGCTTTCGCAGGCCGCAGCCATCCGCTGCCTGCCACTACCTGGTTGAGGATGCCATTATCGCCTGCCGCGCCCGGCTTTCCCAACCCGGCGCCTGCGTTCTTCCCCAATTCCATCAATGCAGATGGGGACAGCATGTCGGTCGGCAAGGCCTTGGGCAGCATATCGGCGCCGGGTACCTGCCAGCGCGGCAGCTTCCCGTTCATCCAGGCCACGGCCGGATTCAGCACCGGGCGAACCGCCGAGCGCTTCCAGGAGGGCTCGGCGGTCAGCGGGGTGAAGCCGGCCAGCAGCACCAGGATCGCCGCGATCAGGCCACCACGCACGGCCCCCAGTACACCGCCCAGCAACCGGTCCAGGCTGGTCAGCATGCTGCGGTGGATCATCGCCTTGATGACCATGCCGATCACCGCGACCACGATCATCACGCCAATACCCACGCCCAGGTAGCCGCCGACGAAATGTTCGCCGCCAGGTGCCGCGGGTGCCGCCCACCAGCGCGCGGCATCGTTGCCGAAGGCGAAGGCCGCCCACGCGGCCAGCAGCCACGACAACGTGCCGATGACGATTCCCACGAAGCCACGCAGCATCCCGAGCAGGGTCGAGGCAGCGATCACGATCAGCAGCACCACGTCGATCATGGCGCCCCGCTCCTTCGGCGGCGCTGGCAACGGGCCTGCACGTCGGTCATGGGTGCGGTCGGACCATGCCGGCGACGCCAACCTTGGCGGCGACCTGCGCCTTCAGCTGTTCGGCGTCAGCCCGGTTGGCCACCGGTCCGACACGGACGCGATGCAGGGTGCCCTTTTCGGTACGCACCTGCTCGACGAAGGCGCTGAAGCCGGCAGCACGGACCTTGTCACGCAGCGCATTGGCATCGCTGGCCTGGCCGAACGCGCCCAGCTGCACGGCGAAGCCGACGCCGCTGGCCGCCGGTGCAGCCGGCGTGGCCGGTGCCGTCGCCGGCTTGCTGGCGGTGGCCTCCGGCTTCGGCTCGGGCTTCGGGGTTTCGGGCTTCGGCGCCGGCTTCGGCGGCTCGGGCTTGGCCGCCGGAGTGGCCGTCGCAGTCGGCGTACTCGGCGGCAGGCTTTCGCTGCGCACGGGGTTGCTGCTGGCGGACGGCAAGGTGGCTGCGGACGGGGTACTGGCGCTTGGCGTAGCCGGTGCCGGGGTAGCTGCCACCGGGGCGCTGCTGCCCGTTGCGGCATCCAGAGTGATCACTTCGGCCTTCACATCGGCGCGGACCTTCACCGCCTGCAGCCGGGCCGCCTCGGCCTGTGCACGGTCGGCATACGGCCCCACGCGCACACGCCATGCCTGACGGCCGTTGATGGTAGTCGCTTCTGCGAAGCCCGGCAGCTGCGAGCGCTGCAGGTAGGCGATCACGGCATCGGCGTCGGCCTTGCTGCCGTATGCGCCGAAAGTGACGGCGTAGTTGCCGGCGGCAACCGCCGGGGACGTGTCCACGGTCGGCGGCGTGGCCGGCGTGGCGGCCTCCTGCAGCGGCTTGGCCTGCCCGGTCTGCAGGCCGGTAGCCCCACCGGCCGGGGCCACCAGCGGCAGTTCACGGGTTTCGAACTGGCCATCGGCCGGTGCATCCGGCGCGGCGATCGGCACCGAGGCCACGCCGCTGTCCGGTGCAGGCCCCTTGACCAGCATCGGCAGGAAAATCACGGCCAGTGCAACCAGCACGATGGCACCAATCAGACGCTGTTTCAGAGGCGTATCCACGTGAGGCGGCAACTGTCCGGAGGTTGCGGTCGATTATACGGGTGCCGGACCGGACGGCGTCGGGATTGGCTGAACGTGGCTCAGGCGCTGCCCTGCAACCACTGCAACGCGGCGGCAGCGGTATGGAAGGAGCCAAACACCAGTACGCGGTCACCGCGCTCGGCCCGGGCCAGTACCTGCGCCAGCGCCTGTTCGACCGAAGCGGCCAGCTGCGCGCTGCCAGCAGCGGTCTCGGCCAGGCGCGCCTGCAACTGGGCGGCACTCTGGCCGCGCGGGCCGTCCAGGCCGGCAAGGGTCCACTCGCCAACCACGCCCTGCAATGCCTGCACCACGCCCGCCGCGTCCTTGTCCTGCAATGCGGCATACACCGCCAAGGTGCGCCCGGCCGACGCCTCGGCCTTCAGCGCGCGCGCCAGCTGGCCCGCCGCCTGCGGGTTGTGCCCGACGTCGACGCGGATCTGCACACCGCAACGCTCGAACGCCTGCAGGCGGCCCGGAATGCGCGCCGCCGCGATACCGGCGGCCCACGCCGCGCGCGGCACCGGCTTGTCCAGCGCGCGCAGCGCGGCGATGGCCGCACCGGCATTGGCCAGCTGGATCGGGCCGGCCAGCGCCGGGGTCGGCAGCTCCATGCGCAGGCCGACATCGCGCCAGCGCCAGCGCTGGGCGTCGATCGGCTCGTAGAAGTAATCACTGCCGCCGCGGATCGCGTTGGCACCGACCAGGTAGGCACGCGCGAGCACGCTCGAGGGCGGGTCGGTCTCGCCCAGGATCACCGGCTTCCAGCCGCGGATGATGCCGGCCTTCTCGGTGCCGATCGCCTCGCGGTCCTCGCCCAGCCATTCGGCGTGGTCGATGTCCACGGTGGTGATCACCGCCACGTCGGCATCGACGATGTTGACCGCATCCAGGCGGCCGCCCAGGCCCACTTCCAGCACCGCCAGGTCCAGCCCGGCGTCGGCGAACAGCTGCAGCGCAGCCAGCGTGCCGTACTCGAAATAGGTCAGCGTGGTCTCGCCACGCGCGGCCTCGACCGCACTGAACGCAGCGACCAGCGCGGCATCGTCCACGTCCTGGCCGTCGATGCGCACGCGCTCGTTGTAGCGCAGCAGGTGCGGCGAGGTGTACGCGCCGACCTTCCAGCCGGCGGCACGTGCAATGGCTTCGATGAAGGCCACGGTGGAGCCCTTGCCGTTGGTGCCACCGACCACGATGGTGCGCTTGGCCGGCGCCCCCAGGCCCATCGCCGTGGCCACGGCGCGCACGCGCTCCAGGCCCATGTCGATGCTCGCCGGATGCTGGCGTTCAATGTAGTCCAGCCAGTCGGCCAGGGTGGTCGGGGTGTTCGTCACGGCAGCGGTTCCAGCAGAAGCAGTTGGTGCGAGGGGATCGATCAGAGTGCGCGGTGCTTGGCTTCGCCGAAGAACGGCGTGTGGTGGGCGCAGTCGTTCAGGCGCACCACTTCCAGGCTGTCAAGGTCGGCGCCTTCGAGCAGGTTGAGCGTGGTCGGTGCCTGGCGGAAGGTCCACAGGCGGGAGATCGGCAGGCCCAGCACCTTGCACAGGATCACGCGGTTCACCGCGTCATGGGCAACCACCAGCAGGGTGTCGTGCTCGCCGAGGCCGTCGGTGGCGCGGGCCAGGCCGCGCCAGCTGCGCTCCAGCACCAGGCGCAGCGATTCGCCGCCGGGCATCAGCACGGTATCCGGCTCCTCGCGCCAGGCCTGCAGGCGCGACGGATCCTTCTCGTGGATCTCGCTGGCCAGCAGCCCTTCCCATTCGCCGTGGGCGATTTCCTGCAGTTCCGGCTCGGTCAGCAGCATGTCGGCACGGGCGGCGCCAAGCGCCAGCTGCGCGGTGCGCTGCGCGCGCGACAGCGGCGAGGCGACGGCACGGGTGATGTCGACCGAGGCCAGGCGGGCACCCAGTGCCTGGGCCTGGGCTTCGCCGATCGGCGACAGCGGGATGTCGATCTGGCCCTGATAGCGGCCTTCGGCGTTCCACGGCGTTTCACCGTGGCGGGCAAGCAGGATGCGCATGCGTGCAAGGGGTCCTGGGGGGGAGGAGGTTCCCGCGTTTCGTTCACATCCTGTGAAGTGCGCGGAACACGGATGATACCTGTTCGGCGCGCCGGGTCGGGGCGGGCATGAAAAAACCCCGCGACGTGGGTCGCGGGGTTTCGAAATTCCCGGCCATCGGGTCGGGTTTGCCGGCCAGCGGCCGGCACTACCGCAACCGGTTTATTTCGCCAGATTCAGTTCCTTCAGCAGCTGCGGCGCCGGCGCCACTTCCTGCATGATCCACTGCATGTAGCGGCTGTCGACGGCGATCATGCGGGTCATCACCGGGTCGAACACCCAGTTGGAGCTGACCGATTCCCAGTTGCCGTCGAATGCCAGGCCGACCAGCCTGCCGTTGGCGTCCAGCACCGGCGAACCCGAGTTGCCGCCGGTGATGTCCAGGTTGGACAGGAAGTTCACCGGCACCGAGCCGATGCGCTTGTCTTCCAGGCCGCCATAACGCTTGGCCTTGACCGCGTCGAGCAGCGCCTTCGGCGAATCGAACGGATCTTCACCGGTTTCCTTCGCCGCCACGCCTTCCAGGGTGGTGAACGGGGTGTACTTCACGCCGTCCTTGCCGTAGCCCATGACGTTGCCGAAGGTGATGCGCAGCGACAGGTTGGCGTCCGGGTAGACGAACTCGCCCTGGCTCTTCTTGTAGTCGGCCACGGCCTGCAGGTACAGCGGACGCGCGGTCAGCGATTCACCTTCGCGGATCTTCTTCTGCTCTTCCTGCTTCAGCAGTGCCGGCATGACAGCCACGGCGTACTGGATGGCCGGATCGCTGCTGGCTTCAAATGCGGCACGGTCGGCCTTGAACCATTTCAGGCGTGCGTCAAGGCTGCCGAGCTCGGTGCCCGACAGCTTGCCCACCAGCGCCTTGACTGCGTTGGCATCGCTACCGGCCAGCCACTTGTTCAGCACTTCATTGTCGCGCTGCGCGGCCGGCAGGGCCACGTACTGCTCCAGCCAGTAGGCCTGCAGCTGCTGGTCCATCTTCGCCACATAGCGGCGGTCCATCTGCTTGAGGCCACCTTCGATGGTGGTCAGGTCGCGTTCCTGGTAACCGGCTTCGCGCTCGGCATCCGGCTTGCTGCGCTCGATCGACAGGCGGTACAGGGTGATTGCCGCACCAACGGCCGAGGTGTTGTTGAACTGCCCGACGAACAGGTCGCGCTCGCGGGTCGCCTTGCTGGTATCCAGGTGCTTGACCAGCTGCGCGTGCGCCGCCAGGGCCGGCTTGCCGGCGGCACCCTGCTTCTTCAGCCAGGCCAGCACGGCAGCTTCTTCAGCCTGCTTCTGGCCGGCGGCGTCGATGCGCTTGAAGCCTTCCAGCTGGCCCAGGTAGTTCTTGGCCACGTTGTTCATGCTGGCGGCGGTGGCGGCGTACTTCACCTTGACGTCGGCGTCGGCCTTGCCGGCGTCGGCGATCATCTTCAGCACGGCGTTGTAGTGCTTGGCGATGGTCGGGTAGGTGAAGCTGGCGGTTTCGTTGAACTCACCGGCCAGCGCGTAGCGGTTGGTGCGGCCCGGGTAGCCGGCCACCATCACGAAGTCGTCGGCGCCCAGCGGCTGGTCGGCGAACTTCAGGAAGTGCTTGGGCTGGTACGGCACGTTATCGGCGGCGAAGGCGGCCGGCTTGCCGTCCTTGCCGACGTAGGCGCGGTAGAACGAGAAATCGCCGGTGTGGCGCGGCCACATCCAGTTGTCGACGTCGCCGCCGAACTTGCCGACGCTGCCCGGGGGCGCGTAGACCAGGCGCACGTCCTTGATTTCCATGTTGCGGAACAGGCGATAGGTGTTGCCGCCGGAGAAGCTGTACAGGCGGCAGCGGAAGCCGGCATCGGCTTCACAGGCGGCAACCTGGGCCTTGTCGAAGGCGTCCAGCGCGCGACTGCGGGCCAGCGGGTCGTTGCCTGCGGCGGCGATGGCGGCCTTGGCCTGGGCGGTGACGTCGGTGATCTGGTCGAGCACGAACACGCGGGCGTTCGGGCCGGCGCTCAGTTCATCCTTCAGGGTCGGTGCGTTGAAGCCGTCCTTGATCAGGTTCTTCTGCGCGGTCGAATTGAGCTGGATGGCGCCATACGCGCAGTGGTGGTTGGTGACCACCAGGCCCTGCGGCGAGACGAAGCTGGCGGTGCAGCCCCCCAGCGCAACCACCGCACCCATCGGGTCACCGGTCAGGTTGGCCAGCTGCTCCGGGGACAGCTTCAGGCCGGCCTTCTGCAGCGGCCCGGCGATTTCCGGCAGCTGCTGCGGCACCCACATGCCTTCTGCGGCGTGGGCGACCTGGACCAGCCCAAGGCTGGCGACGATGGAGAATGCAAGCAGGTTCGAGCGCATGGAGCGGCCCCTGGTAGTGGAACCCTCGATTGTAGCCCGCTGCCCTGCCCCGGCCCGAACCCCGGAAGTCATGGGCCTACTTCTTGCTCTGCCATGCGCACGTCGGCCGCGCACATGGAATCGTCCAGAGGGGGCGTGGTCACCCTGGCCGGGACCGTTGGCGCCATGGATGGCGCCATCGAGCACCATGGATGGGCTTTTGCGTGTCCCGGCCAGGGTGACCACGCCCCCTCCCCCGGAATCAAGGAGGCGCTGCTGTTTGCAGCACGTTCGAAACGCCCGTCGGCGCACGCCTTTCGTTCCGCCAAAGCACCCGCAGCGCAACATGGGAAATCCGCGCGGCACCCTATAATCCGCGCTTTCCCCCTGATGAGTTCCACCCCGATGGCGCAGCAAACGATGAAGGCCCTGGTCAAGCGCGAAGCAGCCAAGGGCATCTGGATGGAAGAGGTTCCGGTGCCGACTCCGGGCCCCAACCAGGTGTTGATCAAGCTCGAGAAGACCGCGATCTGCGGTACCGACCTGCACATCTACCTGTGGGACGAGTGGAGCCAGCGCACGATCAAGCCGGGCCTGACCATCGGCCATGAATTTGTCGGCCGCATTGCCGAAATCGGCCCGGGCGTGACCGGCTACGAGATCGGCCAGCGCGTCTCGGCCGAAGGCCACATCGTCTGCGGCCACTGCCGCAACTGCCGCGGCGGCCGCCCGCACCTGTGCCCGAACACCGTCGGCATCGGCGTCAACGTCAATGGTGCCTTTGCCGAATACATGGTGATGCCGGCCAGCAACCTGTGGCCGATCCCGGACCAGATCCCGTCGGAGCTGGCCGCGTTCTTCGACCCGTACGGCAACGCAGCGCACTGCGCACTGGAATTCGACGTGATCGGTGAGGACGTGCTGATCACCGGCGCGGGCCCGATCGGCATCATCGCTGCCGGCATCTGCAAGCACATCGGTGCGCGCAACGTGGTGGTGACCGACGTCAACGACTTCCGCCTGAAGCTGGCCGCCGACATGGGCGCCACCCGGGTGGTCAACGTCGCCAACCAGTCGCTGAAGGACGTGATGAAGGAACTGCACATGGAGGGCTTCGATGTGGGCCTGGAAATGAGCGGCAACCCTCGTGCGTTCAACGACATGCTCGACTGCATGTACCACGGTGGCAAGATCGCCATGCTGGGCATCATGCCCAAGGGTGCCGGCTGCGACTGGGACAAGATCATCTTCAAGGGCCTGACCGTGCAGGGCATCTACGGCCGCAAGATGTACGAGACCTGGTACAAGATGACCCAGCTGGTGCTGTCCGGCTTCCCGCTCGGCAAGGTGATGACCCACCAGCTGCCGATCGACGACTTCCAGAAGGGTTTCGACCTGATGGAAGAAGGCAAGGCCGGCAAGGTCGTGCTCAGCTGGAATTGACCCGAAGGGTCAATTCCCCCGCATGTTTCCTTATCCCCGCGCCTTTGGCGCGCCCCCTTGAACAACAAGGGGGCTCTTCCCCAGATGGGATCAAGAACACTGCGGAATTGAAAAAGGCGCCCGATGGGCGCCTTTTTCGTAAAGCATGCCAGGCAAGCCTGGCACCTACCGAAGCAAGGGTTAGTTGCCGACGGCCACGCTCAGCATCACCCGGCTGTGGGCCAGCTTGCCGGAGTTGTCGCGGCCGTTGCCGTCGGTACCGTAGTAGCCCAGGCCGACGTTGAACAGGCCGAACTGGCGGCTGACGCCGACGTTCCAGTCGGTGTAGTCCTTGGCCAGGCCCTTCTCGAAGCTGCTGCGGCCGACATTGGCGTTGAGGGTGAAGTCACGCGGCAGGCCCCACTGGCCGCCGACACCGTAGTACCAACCGTCGGTGCCGCTGTTCCACTGGTCATTGGTGTAGGCCACGGTCAGCTTGTAGGTCTCATCCAGCGTGGTGGTGGTCACCAGCTCGTTGTAGTTCTGGTTGCTGGCACCGATGTAGGTATAGCGGTTCAGCAGCACATCGAAGTTGACGCGCGGGGTGACGTCCACGCCGTAACCGATCTGGTAGTCGACCTCGGTGTTCGGGTCGCCCGGACCAAAGTCCACGCCCGACCCCCAGACACCGGCATACAGGCCTACCGGCGAGGTGTAGGTGAAACCGGCCTGCAGGGTCGGCTTTTCGTCGGTCTGCGAGACACCACGGAACAGGTAGTCCGACACGGCGGTGACGTTCCAGCTGTACGGCGATTCGTTTTCCTGGGCACTGGCGGCGAACGGGGCAGCCAGGGTCAAGGCAGCGGCAATGGCGAGGCAGGCACGGGCGTGCTTCATGAGCGTCTCCGGTGGGGGCGGTGGCGTGGAAGGCCGAGGGCGGGCGTATCGGCCGGAACGGGACAGCTCCGGTTCACGAATTTTTAACCACTTTGCTATTGCGATGCAACATGTGCCGGCCGTGGCGATGCCCCGCCCGGGCCGGTCGGCAAGCGGCGATGCCCGTTAGAATCAGCGGTTTCCCGTTCAGAGCCGTGCCCACGCCATGACCGACGCCTCCTCCGCCCTGACCCGCCACTACGCCGAGGAACTGGACGCCATCCGCGCCCAGGGCCTGTTCAAGTCCGAGCGGATCATCACCAGCCCGCAGTCGGCCGAGATCACCCTCGACGACGGCCGCAAGGTGCTGAATTTCTGTGCCAACAACTACCTGGGACTGGCCGACCATCCGGACCTGATCCAGGCCGCCAAGGACGCACTCGATACCCACGGCTTCGGCATGGCCTCGGTGCGCTTCATCTGCGGCACGCAGGACCTGCACAAGCAGCTGGAAAAGCAGATCGCCGACTTCTTCGGCAAGCAGGACACCATCCTGTACGCGGCCTGCTTCGACGCCAACGGCGGCCTGTTCGAGCCGCTGCTTGGCGAGAACGACGCGATCATTTCCGATGCACTGAACCATGCTTCGATCATCGACGGCGTGCGCCTGTGCAAGGCCAAGCGCTTCCGCTACGCCAACTGTGACATGGCCGATCTGGAAGCCCAGCTGCAGGCCGCCGATGCCGCCGGCTGCAAGACCAAGCTGATCACCACCGACGGCGTTTTCTCGATGGATGGCTTCATCGCGCCGCTGGACGAGATCACCGCGCTGGCAAAGAAGTACAACGCCCTGGTGCACATCGACGAATGCCACGCCACCGGCTTCCTTGGCGCCACCGGCCGCGGCTCGGCCGAAGTGAAGGGGGTGCTGGAGAAGATCGACATCATCACCGGCACTCTGGGCAAGGCCATGGGCGGCGCACTGGGCGGCTTCACCTGCGCCAGCGCCGAGGTGATCGAACTGCTGCGCCAGCGCTCGCGCCCGTACCTGTTCTCCAACTCGCTGCCGCCGCACGTGGTGGCCGCCGGCATCAAGGCGTTCGAAATGCTGGCTGCCGCTGACGACCTGCGCAGCACCCTGGCCGAGAACACCGCCTACTTCCGCGAGAAGATGACCGCCGCCGGTTTCGACGTGAAGCCGGGCGTGCATCCGATCAGCCCGGTGATGCTGTATGACGCACCGTTGGCGCAGAAGTTCGCCGAGCGCCTGCTGGAAGAAGGCATCTACGCGATCGGCTTCTTCTTCCCGGTGGTGCCCAAGGGCCAGGCCCGCATCCGTACCCAGATCAGCGCCGCGCACAGCCGCGAGCACCTGGACCGGGCGATTGATGCGTTCACCCGCATCGGTGTCGAACTGGGCGTGGTCAAGGGCTGATCACGGCCGGGGTCGGATCCCTTTCCGCAGGAAAGGGCTCTGACCCCGCACGGTCAAAGCGTGCCGACCGAGGTCGGCACCCACTGGCGTCACTTCTTTTTCTTCTTGCCCTTCGGCTCTTCCTTGCTGGCCACCACTACCGGCTTGGCGGCAGCGTCCTGGCCATTGCCCTTGGCAACGCGGATGCCGTTGGCCTTCATCCAGGCATCGAACTCATCGGCGGTCATCTTCTTGTCGCCGTTGCTCATCAGGAAGCGGTAACTGCCGCGACCATCCAGCTCCGGGGTCTTCACTTCCACCACCGGGGTCTCGGCAGGCGTTTCCGCCTTGGCCACCTTCTTGTGGCCGCCGCAGGCGGCCAGCAGCACCATCGGCAGCAGCAGGCCTGCACAGCGCAGGGTTTGATTGAGGGTCGGGTGGTACATGGCAGGCTCCGTTCGGGAATGTCGACAGCCAGGCGCCCCCTACGCCTGGAACGGCGGCCGGCAAATGCCGGCCACGGGCGATGATCAGCCCGATGCAGCGGCCCCCAGCCGCTGCTGGTCGCTGACCTGCAGAACCCGCCACTGGCCCTTGCCGAGATCGCCGAGCACCAGCCCACCGATCGCGACCCGGACCAGGCGCAGCACCTGCAGGTCGAAGGCCGCCAACAGGCGGCGGATATGGCGGTTGCGGCCCTCGTCGAGGACCACCTCCAGCCATGCGGTCTTGTCGCCACTGCGCAGTACGCGCACGGCACGGGCGGCGAGGAGCTCGCCCGCGTCTTCGACACCGGCGCGCAGCGCGGCCAGGGTGTCCTCATCGGGCAGACGATCCACCTGCACGTGATAGGTCTTCTGCGGGCCGGTCTCCGGATCGGTCAGGTGCGCCGCCCACTGCGGATCATTGCTGAACAACAGCAAGCCTTCGCTGGCCTTGTCCAGGCGCCCGACCGGCGCGATCCACGGCAGGCCGGCACCATCGAAGCAGCGATACACGGTGTCGCGACCACGCTCGTCCTGCGCCGTGGTGACCACCCCGCGCGGCTTGTTGAGCATTAGGTACAGGCGCTGCGGCGCCCCCATCGGCTGGCCGTCGACCTCGATCGGCGGGGGCGGACTGGCAATCGGGAACTCGGGATCACGAACGATGCGGCCGGACACGCGTACGCGGCCCTCGGCAATCCAGCGCGCGGCCTCGCTGCGCGAGCACACACCCGCCTTGGACAGCACGCGCGCCAGGCCATGGCGCACGCCACTGGAGACATCCGGAGTCGCACGCCCACGCGGTGCGCGGGAGCGGGAGGCGGGGGCGGCAGGTGGGCGGCGCGTGCGCAAGCCTCTGCTCCCCGCGGCGCTTACTTCTTGTCGACCGGCTTGGTCTCAGCCGGTGCTTCGGCCGGGGCCGGAGTGGCGGCCGGAGCCGGACGCGCCTTGACCACGCGAACGCCGCGCGCCTTCATCCAGGCGTCGAACTCTTCGGCGGTCATGCGCTTGCCGTTCTGGCTCATGTCGAAGCGCCAGGGCGTGTTGTCGAATTCGGTCTGCGGCTTGTAGGCCGCCGGATCGTTCGGCTTCACCGCCGGTGCGCTCGGAATGGCCTTGGCGATGTTCTGGCAGCCGTCGATGCGCAGGCGCTGCAGCACCTGGTCCAGCGACTGCGACGGATCGTAGTTGCTGCTCAGCACACCGGCCGGCATGCCCAGCTGGTTGCCACGGATGTACAGCTCGTCGGCCACTGGCGCGATGGTCGTGGCCGGCAACGGCAGCGGCGAGGCGCTGGTGTTGACCGAGCAATCGACCGCAGCGTGGGCGGCGGGAACCAGGGCCAGCGCCAGGACGGCGGCCGATGCAGAGCGCAGCATGAGGGGCATCCACGGAAGGAAGTGACGCGGCGAGTTTAGCAATGCCGCGTCAGCTTTCAAGCGCCACTTTCAATGAATACGACAACTTATTGGTTTTACGGACAAAAGACCGACGAACGGTTGCCTTGCCCCGTCACAGGCGAGCGTCCTGCCCGCAGAAACAACAAGACCCGGCCGAAGCCGGGTCCTGCTGTGTCCTACGGGCAGAGCGTCAGAACTTAGTTCTGGACGTTCAGCTCGGTACGACGGTTCTTGGCGCGACCTTCCGGGTTGTCCGAACCATCCGGGTTGGTGTTCGGAGCAATCGGACGGCTCTCGCCGTAGCCGATCGGGCCGACCAGGCGACCGGCGTCAACGCCGTTCTTGGTCAGGTAGTTGTACACGGCGGTAGCACGACGCTCCGACAGCTTCTGGTTGTAAGCGTCGGTACCCTTCGAGTCGGTGTGACCGGCAACTTCAACGCGCAGATCCGGGTAACGCTTCAGGATCTCGGTGGCTTCGCTCAGGATCGCCACGGCGTCCGGACGCAGGTTCGACTTGTCGAAGTCGAAGTTGACGCCCTTCAGGTCGATGGAGACCGGAACCGGGCAACCGTCCGGACCGATGGTCTGACCCGGCTGCGAGTTCGGGCACTTGTCGTCGCAGTTGTTGACGCCGTCACCGTCGTCGTCCAGGTCGGCGCAGCTCGGGGCAACCGGAGCCGGAGCCGGAGCAGCCGCGACCGGAGCCGGGCCCAGCGGGATCACGACGCCGACCGAAGCCAGCACGTCGCCGAACCAGCTTTCGTCACGTGCGGCGATGCTCTGGTCGTCGAAGTCAGCGCGGTAGGCCACTTCGGCGCGGACAGCAACGCGCTTGTCGAAGGTGGTCTGCAGGCCGACGCCCAGCTTGGCAGCAACATTGCCGTCCTTACGCTGGCGCGGGCCGTTGTTGTCGAGCGCAGCGTACTCTTCTTCCGACTTCTGGTAGCCCAGGCCACCGACGATGTACGGGTTCCAGCCGCGGCCTTCCTTGATGAAGTGGCGACGCAGGTCCAGCGAGATGCCGTACTGCGACCAGTTCAGGTCCTGGTTGCTGTCGAAGTTCGGGTTCTGGTAGTTCAGCTCACCGTCCAGCGACCAGTTCGGGCTGATGAACTTACCCAGGCCCAGGGTCACGAACGGAGCGTCATTGGTCAGACGGTCGCTGTCCTGGAAGTTGAAGCCGGCCGAACCGGTCAGGTACCAGCGGTCATCGAACTCCTGCGCAGAAGCTGCCTGGGCGAAAGCCAGGCCGCCCAGCAGCGCGGCAGTAAGGATCTTCTTGTTCATTGAATACAGCTCCTATTTCGGGGGTATGAAACCGGTAGAGGCATGGGCCAGCACTAGTGCGTCGATGTTCGACAGCCGATTCAGCACGCCACCGCCGCGAACATTATGCTCAGGCGGGTGAAGGCCATGTTAACAGTCCCGTAACATGTGAAGTGTTGCGCCCGACCGTCCACCGGTCCGACGTTGAAACCCTATACAGGATGATGAAAATCCGCAAGACCCACACGCTGCAAGGGTTTGACGGGGTTTAGGTGCGAGAAGCAACATATTGCGCAACGTGCTGCATCACACGGTTCAGCGCGTCTGAGGAAACGTGAGGAACCTTATGATGGGATCACGAACCCAGCCGGAGCCGTGATGAAAGCCGTCGCCCTGAGTCGTGAATACGCGCCCGCCCTGCGTGATGTCCTCCTGCCACCGCCGCTGCCTCCTCGCGGCCGCGATCTGCTGGTGCGGATCGAAGCGGTTTCGGTCAACCCCGTCGATGGCAAGCAGCGGGCCGCCACCGATCCAGCCACCCTTGAGGTTCCCCGGGTGCTCGGCTGGGACGCAGCCGGCGTGGTCGAAGCCATCGGTGACGAGGCCAGCCTGTTCGCCTCCGGTGACGAGGTCTACTTCGCCGGTGACGTGACCCGACCGGGCTGCAACGCCCAGTACCAGTGGGTTGATGAGCGCCTGGTCGCGCGCAAGCCGACCACGCTCGATTTCGCTGAAGCGGCCGCGCTGCCGCTGACCACTCTCACAGCCTGGGAACTGCTGTTCCAGCGCATGCCGCTGCAGCTCGATGGCCGCCGCCACGTGGGCCAGCACCTGCTGGTGATCGGCGGCGCCGGCGGCGTCGGCTCGATGGCGATCCAGCTGGCACGCCATGCCGGTTTCGAGGTGATCGCCACCGCCTCGCGCGAGGCCTCGATCGACTGGTGCCGACAGATGGGGGCCGCGCATATGATCGACCATCGGCAGCCACTGCAGCCCCAGTTGCAGGCGCTGGGCATCGATGCGGTGCAGGTCGCGCTCAATCTGGCCGACACCGACCACTACTGGGATGAACTGGGCCAGCTGCTGGCACCGCAGGGCCACGTCGGCCTGATCGTCGAGCCGCGGGGTGCACTGCGCATCGGCGATCCCTACAAGGCCAAATGCATCGGCATCCACTGGGAATTCATGTTCGCGCGTTCGCGCTTCGCCACCGCCGACTGCATCGAACAGCACCGCATCCTCAGCCGTGCGGCCAGCATGATCGATGCCGGCCAGCTGCGCGGTACGCTCAATGAGACGCTGGGCACGATCAATGCGGCCAACCTGGACATCGCGCATCAGCGCCTGGCCAGCGGGCGCACGGTGGGCAAGCTGGCGCTGGTCGGCTGGGACGACTGACGCCGCAGTGCGGAGCCGATCAGGGGCTCGGCTCTACACCACAGCCTCTACGCGGGATCGACGCTACCTGTAGCGGCGGATTGGCCGGCATCTGTATCTATGAATGACGCAGAAACGGCGATACGGTGGAAACAGATCCCCGCCCCCCCCCCGGACCGCCATGCCCGCCGCCCTGCCCTTGCGCCTGCTGCAATTGATCACCGGCCTGTTCCTGTACGGCTTCGGCGCCTCGCTGATGGTCCGCGCCGCCATCGGCGTGGCACCCTGGGATGTTCTGTCGCAGGGCATCGCCGCGCAGACGCCGCTGTCATTCGGCCTGGCAACCAATGCCATCGGTGCATTGGTGCTGCTGCTGTGGTGGCCCCTGCGGCAGAAGCCGGGCCTCGGCACCGTGCTCAACGTGATGCTGATCGGCCCCTCCGCACAGTTCGGGCTGTGGCTGCTGCCGCCGGCCGTCGGCCTTGGCTGGCAGGTGGCGATGTTCTGTGCCGGCATGCTGCTGGTGGCGCTGGCCACCGGCCTGTACATCGGTGCCCGCCTTGGCCCGGGGCCACGCGATGGCCTGATGACCGGTCTGCATGCCCGTACCGGCTGGCCGATCTGGAAGGTGCGCAGCCTGATCGAAGGCAGCGTACTACTGCTGGGCTGGTGCCTGGGCGGCAATGTCGGCCTCGGCACCCTCGCCTTCGCCCTGCTGATCGGGCCGCTGTGCGGAGTGACGCTGGGCTGGTTCGGGATCGGTCGGCCTGCTCCGGTAGTGCCGGCCGCTGGCCGGCAACCGCAATCGCCCTGAGTTGACCGGAATGCCGGCCAGCGGCCGGCACTACCAAACCGTCAGACAGCGGCCAGCCCTTCCAAAGAAGCGGCCCTTGCCCCGGCCGCCGTTTCGCGGCACGCTTCGCGCTTCCGTACGCAAGCGTATCGACCATGTCGCCAGCCAACGAAAGCGCCTATCCCCACCTGTTCGCCCCGCTGGATCTGGGCTTCACCCAGCTGCGCAACCGCGTCCTGATGGGTTCGATGCACACCGGCCTGGAAGATCGCGCCCGCGACTTCCCACGGCTGGCGGCCTACTTCGCCGAGCGCGCCGAGGGCGGCGTCGGCCTGATCGTCACCGGCGGCTTCGCGCCCAATGTGGTCGGTTGGCTGAAGCCATTCGGTGGCAAGCTGTCCTGGCCCTGGGAAGTGCGGCCGCACCGCCAGCTCACCGCCGCCGCGCACCAGCACGGCGCGAAGATCTGCCTGCAGTTGCTGCATGCCGGCCGCTATGCCTACCACCCGTTGTCGGTGGCACCGTCGAAGCTGAAGGCACCGATCAACCCGTTCACCCCGCGCGCATTGTCGGCCAGCGGCGTAGAGCGCCATATCGCCGACTACGCTCGCAGCGCGAAGCTGGCCCGCGAGGCCGGCTACGACGGCGTGGAAGTGATGGGCTCGGAGGGCTACCTCATCAACGAGTTCATCGCCCCGCGCACCAACAAGCGCGCCGATGCCTGGGGCGGCGACGCGCGCCAGCGCATGCGCTTCGCGGTCGAGATCGTGCGCCGCATCCGCGAGGCCTGTGGCCCGGACTTCATCATCATCTACCGCCTGTCACTGGTGGATCTGGTCGACGACGGCAGCGACTGGGACGAGATCGTTCAACAGGCGCAGGCGATCGAGGCGGCTGGCGCAACGATCATCAATTCCGGCATCGGCTGGCACGAAGCGCGCATTCCGACCATCGCCACCTCGGTGCCGCGCGCGGCCTTTGCCGGCGTCACCGCCAAGCTCAAGCCGCATGTGAAGGTACCGCTGGTGGCGACCAACCGCATCAACATGCCCGACGTTGCCGAACGCATCCTGGCCGGTGGCGGCGCCGACATGGTGTCGCTGGCACGCCCGCTGCTGGCCGACCCGCAGTGGCCGAACAAGGCCCGTGCCGGCCGCGCGGAGGCGATCAACACCTGCATCGCCTGCAACCAGGCCTGCCTGGACCACGTGTTCGAGAACAAGCTGGCCAGCTGCCTGGTCAATCCGCGCGCCGCCCACGAGACCGAGCTGGTCTATCGTCCCACTGCTACGCCGAAGACGGTTGCGGTGGTCGGCGCCGGCCCCGCCGGCCTGGCCTGCGCCACTGTCGCTGCCCAGCGTGGCCACCAGGTCACCCTGTTCGATGCCAATGATGAGATCGGCGGCCAGTTCAACGTGGCCAAGCGCATCCCCGGCAAGGAAGAGTTCCACGAGACCCTGCGCTACTTCCGCCACGCGCTGCAGGAGACCGGCGTACAGCTGCGCCTGGGCACCCGCGTCGACGCTTCCCAACTGGCTGGCTTCGACGAGGTGGTGCTGGCCACCGGCATCACCCCGCGCAAGGTCGATTTCCCCGGTGCCGATCACGCCAAGGTGGTGAGCTACCTGGACGTGCTGCTGGGACGGGTCGAAGTGGGCGCCAATGCGGCGATCATCGGCGCCGGCGGCATCGGCTTCGATGTCGGCGAATTCCTCAGCCACGCCGGTGAATCCCCCTCGCTGGATCCGCAGCGCTGGATGGCCGAATGGGGCGTGGACCCCAGCTTCGAGGCACGCGGCTCGCTGGGTCGGCCCGAGGTCGAGCCGTCACCGCGACGCTTGTGGCTGCTGCAGCGCAGCCCGGGCAAGCCGGGCGCGCGGCTGGGCAAGACCACCGGCTGGATCCATCGCGCCACGCTGAAGGCCAAGGGCGTGCGCATGCTCGGTGGCGTCGAGTACCTAGGGGTGGACGACGAGGGCCTGCGCATCCGCGTGGACGGCAGCGAACAGCTGCTGCCGGTCGACCATGTGGTGATCTGCGCCGGGCAGGAACCGAACCGCACGCTGCAGGCCGAACTGCAGGCGGCCGGCATCAACGCGCAGCTGATCGGCGGTGCCGACGTGGCCGCCGAACTCGATGCGAAACGCGCCATCGACCAGGGCAGCCGGGTCGCCGCCGCGCTCTGATGAGCGCCTGAATGGGGGACGGAATGTGATTTCCGTCACCCCGGTTGAACCTGAATGTCAAGCCGAGCGGTTCACGATGCGTTCGGCTATGCCCCCCTACCTTGCGCCATCTTTCCGCTCACCAGCCAGTTTCCGGTGAGCCGGCGCAGTCCCCACGATCGGTACTGATCGTTTCTTTTGGGGCTGCCCACGGGGCGGCCCCGATGGCCGCCTCCCCATGACGCCAAGTCGTCCCCCACCTCCTGTCGCCCCGCGGCCGGAACCGGAGGGTGCGGCCCATACGGAGCAAGGAGTTATATGAAACTGGCCTGGATTCTCTGGCTGTCGCAGTTGTTGCCTCAGCCGGCCGCTGATTCACTGTGTTTGAGCACCACCGTCTACCTGGAAGCCCGCGACCAGACCCTGCGCGGCCAGCAGGCTGTTGCCGAGGTCGCCCTGCGCCGTCTCGACAGTGGCCTGTGGGGCGACTCGATGTGCCAGGTGGTCACCGCGCGCAAGCAGTTCGCACCGACCATCGTCTCCCCCGGCACCCAGCTGGGCAATGACGCGGCGTGGAGCGAAGCGATGAACGTGGCCTTCGACGCCGAGCGCAACTGGGCGCTGCCGGCCGGCGAACGCCGCGAGATCGTGCCCGGTGCCAGCCACTTCGCCGCGCTGTCCATCGCCAGCCCGAACTGGCGCAACGCCTACCAGGTGGCGACCATCGGCGATCACACCTTCTACAAGGTGCAGAACCTCAAGCCACGGCAATCGTAACGATCCGTGCTGGCGGCAGCGTTGCCGGCCGCCGCCGGGCTCTGGGATAGTGGGCGTTTCCCGCCCGCATCACCTGGAGTTCCCATGAAGCTGTACAGCAAGCCCGGTGCCTGTTCCACCGCCGACCACATCGCCCTGCAGTGGACCGGCCAGCCGTTCGAGGTTGAACTGCTGAACAAGGACACCCTGAAGGGTCCGGAATTCCTGAAGATCAATCCGGCCGGTGCCGTTCCCGCACTGGTCGACGGCGACTTCGTGCTGCTGCAGAACGCCGCGATCATGGGCTACATCGCCGACAGCTTCCCGCAGGCCGGCCTCGCCGGTGATGGCAGCCCGCGCCAGCGCGCCGAAGCCACCCGCTGGCTGGCCTTCGTCAATTCCGACGTGCACCCGGCCTTCTCGCCGCTGTTCGCGCCGGGCAAGTTCATCGCCGACGAGAGCCAGTACGACGCGATCCGCGCCGCCGCGCACAAGCGCCTGCGTGGCCTGTTCGAGACCGCTGACAAGCAGCTGGCCGACAAGCCCTGGCTGGCCGGCTTCCGCAGCTTCGCCGACCCGTACTTCTACATCACCCTGCGCTGGGCCGCCGGTACCAAGGTTGATCTGTCCGGCCTGGACAACCTGGCCGCCTACAAGGCACGCATGGACGCCGATGCCGGCGTGCAGGCCGCGCTGAAGGCCGAAGGCCTGGCCTGACCTTGGTCAGGGGTCAGATCCGTTCGCGTGGCGAACGGATCTGACCCCATCGGCTACCAGGCGGCTCCGCCCCCCTCGATTTCATTGGCGCGATCAGCCGATCTGGCGGATCACTTCCCCCTTGGCATCGCGCAGGTAGGTCGGCACCACCTCGATACGCAACCTTCCTGCCAGCGGGTAGACCCCGCGCTCGGCGTGCACCCCTGCCAGGGCCTGCAGGCCCGCCTCGTCCAGTGACCAGCGCGCGCTGTCGGCGGATACGTCCGCCACTTCACCGCCCCCGTCGGCGATGAACTCCCACTGCCGCTCGCGGCTGACCAGTTCCAGCGATCTGCCGTGGCGCAGGCGCAGCGGCAGCAGTTCGCACACGCTCGCCACCTGGCCGGCGCCAAGCACCAGCGTGATCATGCCCGCCTCCTGGCGCCAGTCCAGTGTCTCGATGAACAACATGCCGGTGCTGGAGCCTTCGCGCTCGCTGCCGGCCCGCACCTCTGCCGCCAGCGCAGGGTCCTCCAGCAGGTTGCCGCGGTGCAGGTCGCTGACCCACAGCGGCATTGCCGGCTGCAGCGCCTGCAGCACGCCGCGCGTAGACCAGCGCTTGACTGCCTCCATTTCCTCATCGGTCAATCCGACCAGCTGCAGGAACTGCAGGTGGCCATTGGCGGTGTCGCGTGCCGGCAACTGCGGGTCGGCAATGAAGGCCAGGTGGCACAACCGCGTGTCGGTCTCCAGTGCGATCGGGCCGTTGGCATTCAGATGGTGGCCATCCTCGAACACGTTGCCGCTGCCGAACACATAGCGCGCCAGGTTCTGCAGCAGGTTCATCGGCCACACCGGCGGCGTGCTGTCGGCGTTCTCAGCGGCTTCGGCAGCGAGACGGAACGTCAGCTCGAAACCATAGCCGCTGGCGGCAGCATCACTGCTCTCCTTGGCATACAGCTCGGAGAAACCGTAGGTGATGTAGTGCCAATGCGGAACCGGCGCATCCGCCCAGTACACGCTGATGCCATCCAGCGGATCCTGGCCGCCGAGCGTGTAGGGAAGCGCGGTGCCGTAGTGTCGCGGCTCCTGCCCGGCATACAGCGGCGAAAGCGCCGCATTGATCGCGTCCCAGCCGGGGGTGTCGGTGTCATCGTGGTCGTCCTGCACGCGGAACTCCTTGTGGGGAAGTGAACCGATCACTTTACGCGGTGGCTCAGGCCTGCACGACCTCTTTGCCAGCGTTTACTACGGCGGACTGGGTTTCCTGCCACCAGCGCTGGGCCAGCGCCGGGCTGCGCGCCTTGCCCACCGCCGCCAGCAGTTCCGGGCAAAGGCGTTCCAACGCCAGCGCATCGGTGCAGCGTTCGATCTTCAACTGCATGAAGTAGCCCTTCAGCCCCAGATGGCGCCGCACCGCCTCGCTCATCGCGTCGTACAACTGCTGGTACAGCGCCGGGTCCTGTTCGCGGCCGGTGCTGATGCCACGCGCCGGAGCGGCCTCTACGCTCCCGCCGATCACCTCGATCAGTCCCTGTGCGGCCAGCTGCTCCAGTGCATCCGGAGGTGCGCGCAGGCCATCGAACAAGCCGCGCAGTTCGGTGTCATCGCGATGGCCATCGACCATCAGCAGGATTGAACGCAGTGCCGCCGGCAGGCGCCGGCCACGGTCTTCGATTTCCTGACGGCCAGCAGCCGTCTTGGCGTGCAGCAATGCCATTGCATCCCCCTCCCTTGATGCGCCATGCCGGCGCACCCTCACGGGCACGCCCCCCTGTGTGCCACCCCTGGGCGGCGCGCGCATTCCCCGGCGCGCACCGCGTGTTGCAGGTCGATGACAGGGCGAGCTTAGCGCAAGTGCAGCGGGTAGTGCCGGCCGCTGGCCGGCAACCTCGGGATTGATGGGGGGCCGGCCAGCGGCCGGCACCACCGGATCAACGGCCCAGCGCGCGGCGGATCTCCTCCAGCGCGCTGGGGTCGTCCAGCGTCGACAGGTCGCCCGGGTCACGCTGCTCGGCCAACGCCTGCAATGAGCGCCGCAGCAGCTTGCCCGAACGGGTCTTGGGCAGCGCGTTGACCACGTGCACATGCGCCGGGCGCGCGACCGCACCAAGCGAAGTCGTCACCGTCGCCATCATCTCGGCCACCACCGGCGCCGGATCCTCGCCTTCAAGCCCCTGCTTGAGGGTGACGAACACCAGCGGCACCTGCCCCTTCAGCTCGTCCTTGACCCCGATCACGGCAGCCTCGGCCACGCGCGGATGGCTGGAGATGGCCTCCTCGATCTCGCGCGTGCCCAGACGATGCCCGGCCACGTTGATCACATCGTCGGTACGGCCGAGGATGAAGGTATAGCCATCGTCATCGCGGATCGCCCAGTCCAGCGAGCTGTACAGCAGTTCCTTGAAGTGGCTGAAGTAGCTCTGCAGGAAACGGCTGTCGTCGTTCCACACCGTGCTCATGCAACCCGGCGGCAAGGGCGGCGACACCACCAGCACGCCCTTCTGCCCCGGTGCCACTTCCTCGCCGGTGTTCTCGTCGATCACCTTCATCCGGTAGCCGAGATTGGGGAAGCCCGGTGAACCGAAGCGCACCGGCTTCATCTCCAGGCCCGGCAGCAGGGTCAGTGCCGGCCAGCCGGTTTCGGTCTGCCAGTAGTTGTCGATGATCGGCTTCCCCAGCGCTTCGCTGATCCAGTGCGCGGTGGGCTCGTCCAGCGGCTCTCCGGCCAGGAACAGATACTTCAGGGCGCGCAGGTCGTGGCGATGGATGAAGTCCGCGTCATGCTTCTTCAGCACGCGGATGGCGGTGGGTGAGGAGAACATGGTGCGCACGTTGTACTGTTCGCACAGCGCCCACCAGATACCCGGGTCCGGATTCGTCGGCAGCCCCTCGTACAGCAACGAGGTGCAGCCACCGATCAGCGGGCCGTACACGTTGTACGAGTGGCCTACCGCCCAGCCGACGTCGGAAGTGGAGAACATCACCTGGCCCGGCTTGCAGTCGAACACGGTCTCCATCGACTGCGCCATCGCCACCGCGTAACCACCGACATCGCGCTGCACGCCCTTCGGCTTGCCGGTAGTACCGGAGGTGTACAGCAGGTAGCTCGGCTCGCTCGCTTCCAGCCACTGTACCGGCACATCGACCTCACCAACCTGTGCACGCAGCGCGGCGTAGTCCACGTCGCGACCCGGCACGCGGGGTTCGGCGGCATCCAGCCCGCGCGACACGATCAGCACGTGCGGTGGCGGCGACGCCGCTTCGGCGCAGGCCGCGTCGACCATCGGCTTGTACGGAATCAGCTTGCCACCGCGCATGCCGGCGTCCGCTGCGATCAGCAACTTCGGCTTCGCATCGTCGATGCGCAGCGCCAGGTTGTGCGCGGCGAAGCCACCGAACACCACCGAGTGCACCGCACCGATGCGCGCGCAGGCCAGCATCGCGAACACGGCTTCGGCCATGTTCGGCATGTAGATCACCACGCGGTCACCGTGGCCGACGCCGAGATGCTTGAGCACGGCGGCGAAGTCGTTCACTTCGCGATACAGCTGGCGATAGGTGATCTCGCGGGTGCTGTTGGTTTCGGTGGAAATCGCAACCAGCGCGAGCTGGTCGGCGCGCGTTGCCAGGTGGCGGTCGACGGCGTTGTAGCAGAGATTGGTTTCGCCGCCGACGAACCAGCGCCGGAACGGCGGGTTGCTGTAGTCGAGCACCTGCTGCGGCGGTTTGTGCCAATGGATGCGCTTGGCTTCCTCGCCCCAGAAGGCCTCCGGCTCGTCGATCGAGCGACGGTAGGTTTCCTCGTAGTTCATGACGCAGCCCTCCCAGACAAAGTCATGGGTTCGAGGATAGTCCGGCGCTGGCGCGCGGGCCGCCCTACCTTGGTAGGGGGTGGGTTTTTCATGCAGGGCTGCGCCCTGCACCTGCAGAAGCCGAAGCCGAAGCAACAGCAGAAGCTGGCTTACTTGGGGATGGCGGGGTGGGTCCGGTGGCGGGAGACGCCGTAAACCCGTCCATGGGGGCTTGGCCGCGGCATCCATGCCGCGGACACTCCCGCCACCGGACCCACCCCGCCTTCGACAGATTCCGCGATCTGTCGGAACGGCATATTGTTCTGGTAGGTGTCGACCTTGGTCGACACGATAGATCCACGCCATGCGTGAATGATTCATTCGATATCTGACAGAAAAAGCGTGTCGACCAAGGTCGACACCTACCAACAGCTGCGCGGAACAACGGCCACCGTTACCAACAGCCGAGTGAACCTGTCGAAGGTGGGGCGGTGTCGGAGTGCGGGGTGTCAGCCGCATGGATGCGGCTGCCAAGCCTACACGGACGTACTTGCGGCGGCCCCGCACTCCGACACCGTCCCGCCAACCCACGTATAGCCGGCTTTTGACATTGACGTTGATTCTGCGGGTGCAGGGCTGCAAGCCCTGCCGAATCCCTAGAACGGAGTCGCGGACTCGAACGCGAGCGCCTCGCCCGTCAGCGGATGCGTGAACCGCAGGCTGCGTGCATGCAGATGCACGCGGTGCGCCGGTGCCGCGTCATACAGCACGTCGCCAACAATCGGATGGCCAATACTGGCCATGTGCAACCGCAACTGATGGCTGCGGCCGGTGATCGGTTCCAACGCCACGCGCGTGCGCCGCGCTTCAACATCGCGCACCAGCACGCGCCAACGCGTCAGCGCCGGCTTGCCGCGCTCATGGTCGATCATCTGCTTCGGCCGGTTCGGCCAGTCCACGATCAGCGGCAGATCCACGTCGCCGGCATCGCCTTCAAGCAGCCCCTCGACGACCGCTTCATAGCGCTTGCCAACCCGGCGCTGCTCGAACTGCATCGACAACGCCGCCTGCATGTCCTTGCCACGCGCATGCAGCAGCAGCCCGGAAGTCACCTGGTCCAGGCGGTGCACGGTCAACGCATCCGGGTACAGCGCCTGCAGGCGCGCGACGACGCAGTCCTGGTTCTCGGCGCTGCGGCCGGGCACGGACAGCAGGCCGGGGGGCTTTTCAGCCACCAGCAGCGCGTCGTCGATGTAGTGCAGATGGATCATCCGGCTCTGTATCCGTCCAAACAGAAACGGGGAAGCCGAAGCTTCCCCGCTTTCTGCGTACCGACCGGAGCCGGTACCGCCTGCATCAGCCCAGCAGGTGGGCGACGCCGGCGCGCTCTTCTTCCAGCTCGGCCAGGGTCTTGTCGATGTACTTCTGGCTGAAGTCGTCGATCGGCAGATCCTTGACCAGGGTGTACTTGCCGTTCTCGGTGGTCACCGCGAAACCGAAGATCACGCCTTCCGGAATGCCGTAGGAACCGTCGGACGGCACGCCCATCGTGACCCACTTGCCGTTGCTGCCCAGCACCCAGTCACGCACGTGGTCGATGGCGGCATTGGCGGCCGAAGCGGCCGAGGACGAGCCACGGGCTTCGATGATCGCCGCGCCGCGCTTGCCGACGGTCGGGATGAACGTGTTGGCGTTCCACTCCTGGTCGTTGATCGCATCGGCGATCGAGGCGCCGTCGACGGTGGCGAAACGGTAGTCCGGGTACATGGTCGGGCTGTGGTTGCCCCACACGACCAGCTTCTCCATGCCACCGACCGGCTTGCCGAGCTTGGCCGACAGCTGGCTCAGCGCGCGGTTGTGGTCCAGGCGCAGCATGGCGGTGAAGTTTTCCGGCTTCAGGTCCGGGGCCGACTTCATCGCGATGTAGGCGTTGGTGTTGGCCGGGTTGCCGACCACCAGCACCTTCACGTCGCGGCTGGCGACCTTGTTCAGCGCCGCGCCCTGGGCGGTGAAGATCTTGGCGTTTTCCAGCAGCAGGTCCTTGCGCTCCATGCCCGGGCCACGCGGACGTGCGCCGACCAGCAGAGCGATGTCGGCGTCCTTGAACGCGACTTCGGCGTCATCGGTGCCAACCATGCCGGCCAGCAGCGGGAACGCGCAGTCTTCCAGCTCCATCATCACGCCCTTCAGGGCGGCCTGGGCCTTGTCGACCGGCAGTTCCAGCAGCTGCAGGATGACCGGCTGGTCCTTGCCCAGCATTTCGCCGGAGGCGATGCGGAACAGCAGGGCATAACCGATCTGGCCGGCGGCGCCGGTCACGGCAACACGAACGGGTGCTTTCATGGGGGTTTCCTCTTGCTTGCAAGCGTTTGATGGGACGCCGCGGGCATGGCCACGCAGGCCGGGCAGGCGGCGGGGAACAGGGAAACGGCCACCCGTGGGTGGCCGTTTCGAAGGGGGTCAGGCGGCGAGGTGCTTGTTCCACTCCGCGACGCGGTCGGCCTGGGCGGCCAGCACAGCGTCGACGTCGCCTTCAAGGGTGATCGAATGGATCACGTCGCCCTGCTTGACCGAATCGACGATGGCCTGGCCTTCCAGGACCTTGCCGAAGACGGTGTGGCGGCCGTCCAGCCAATCGGTCTTGATGTGGGTGATGAAGAACTGGCTGCCGTTGGTGTTCGGGCCGGCGTTGGCCATCGACAGCGAGCCGACCTCGTGCTTCACGCCATTCTTCTCGTCTTCGAACTTGTAGCCCGGGCCGCCGGTGCCACGACCCTGCGGGCAGCCGCCCTGGATCATGAAGTCGGCGATCACGCGGTGGAAGATCAGGCCGTCATAGAAGCCGTGCTTGACCAGGTTCACGAAGTTGGCCACGGTCAGCGGCGCCTTGTCGGCGAACAGCTCGACCTTGATCGGGCCCTGGGTGGTGTCGAAAGTGGCGATGAGGGACATGAAGATCCTTGGTGCAAAGGGGAATGCGTCTAGCCACCTAGTTTACACCTGCCTCGTGGCGGCGGTGCCTTCGACCATCGGTGGAGCCCCCGCCTTCAGCCAGCGGAAGGTGAGCCGGGGGCCCCGTCCTGGCGACCTCGGTCGAAGCGGCGGACAGCCAGCTGAATGGGCCGCTGGGCCGGTGTGAAATCCACCTTTTCGCGAATCGTCAAGTTCGACGTATAATGTTGGACTTCTTTTTCCAAATCCGGCGCCGACTGGCCCCCTTTCGTATGTCCATCGAAAATCTTCGCAACATCGCCATCGTCGCCCACGTCGACCATGGCAAGACCACCCTGGTCGACCAGCTGCTGAAGCAGTCCGGCACCCTGTCCGAGCGCACCGTCCTCGCCGAGCGCGTGATGGACAGCAACGACCAGGAAAAGGAACGCGGCATCACCATCCTGGCCAAGAACACCGCCATCACCTGGGAAGACAAGAAGACCGGCATCAAGAACCGGATCAACATCGTCGATACCCCCGGCCACGCCGACTTCGGCGGTGAGGTCGAGCGCGTGCTGTCGATGGTCGACACCGTGCTGATCCTGGTTGATGCGATGGACGGCCCGATGCCGCAGACCCGCTTCGTGACCCAGAAGGCCTTCGCGATGGGCTTCAAGCCGATCGTCGTGGTCAACAAGGTCGACCGTCCGGGCGCCCGTCCGGAGTGGGTGATCGACCAGGTCTTCGACCTGTTCGACAAGCTCGGTGCCACCAACGAGCAGCTGGATTTCCCGATCGTCTACGCCTCGGGCCTGAACGGCTACGCGGGCCTGGAAGACACCGTGCGCGACGGCGACATGACCCCGCTGTACGAAGCGATCATGCAGCACGCGCCGAAGCCGGAAGTGGACCCGGAAGGCCCGTTCCAGATGCGCATCAGCCAGCTGGACTACAACAACTTCGTGGGCGTGATCGGCATCGGCCGCATCCAGCGCGGCACCCTGAAGAAGAACATGCAGGTCGCGGTCATTGACCGTGAAGGCAAGAAGCGCAACGGCAAGGTGCTGCAGGTGCTGGGCTTCATGGGCCTGGAGCGCATCGAGCAGGATTCGGCCGAGGCCGGCGACATCGTGGCCATCTCCGGCATCCAGGAGCTGACCATCTCCGACACCATCTGCGCACCGGACTTCCCGGAAGCTCTGCCTGCGCTGACCGTCGACGAGCCGACCATCTCGATGACCTTCCAGGTGAACAATTCGCCGTTCGCCGGCAACAAGGACCTGTCCGGTGGCAAGTTCCTGACCAGCCGCCAGATCAAGGACCGCCTGGACCGTGAAAAGGTCCACAACGTGGCCCTGAAGGTCGAGCAGCTGGAAGACGCCGACAAGTTCCTGGTCTCCGGCCGTGGCGAACTGCACCTGTCGGTGCTGATCGAGAACATGCGCCGTGAAGGCTACGAGCTGGCTGTGTCGCGCCCGGAAGTGATCATCAAGGAAATCGACGGCCAGCTGATGGAGCCGATCGAGCAGCTGGTGGTGGACATCGAAGAAATCCACCAGGGCGGCGTGATGGAAAAGCTGGGCACCCGCAAGGGCCAGTTGAAGAACATGGAATCGGACGGCAAGGGCCGCGTGCGCCTGGAGTACCAGATCCCGGCCCGTGGCCTGATCGGCTTCCAGAACGAGTTCAAGACCCTGACCCAGGGTTCGGGCCTGCTGTTCCACGTGTTCGACCACTACGGCCCGAAGGAACAGGGCGCCATCGCCAAGCGCATCAACGGCGTGATGATCGCCAATGCGCCGGGCGTCACCCCGGCCTACTCGCTGGGTCCGCTGCAGGAACGCGGCAAGCTCTTCGCTGCCGAAGGCGACAACGTGTATGAAGGTCAGCTGGTCGGCATCCACTCCAAGGACAACGACCTGACCGTCAACGCGATCAAGACCAAGCCGCTGACCAACATGCGCGCTTCGGGCAAGGACGATGCGATCCAGCTGACCCCGGCGATCAAGTACTCGCTGGAACAGGCCCTGGACTTCATCGAAGACGATGAGCTGGTCGAGATCACCCCGAAGGAGATCCGCCTGCGCAAGAAGTTCCTGACCGAAAGCGATCGCAAGAAGGCTTCGCGCGGCGGCTGAGCCTGCACCCCGTGAACCAGAGCGGCTACAACCCGGATCCACACCGGCATCCGGGCCTGCACGTCATCGCCCTGCTCGAAGCGAGCAAGGCGTTACTGGCGCTGTTGGCCGCCACCGGGCTGGAAGTGCTCGGACCGCAGCCGCTTCGGCACGGCATCATGGTCCTGATCCGGCGTTTCAGCCTGGATCCGGACCATGGCACCCTGCCCTCGCTGCTGCATATGATCAGCCCCGACGCGGTCCACCTGGCCGCGGCGGGGATGATCGGCTACGGCCTGCTGCACCTGGTCGAAGCCTGGGGCCTGTGGCGGGCCAAGGCCTGGGCCTCCTGGCTGGGCTGCCTGACTGCCTCGCTGTACCTGCCCTTCGACATCTTTGCGATCATCCGCCACCCCGGCTGGCCGTCGTGGACGATCCTGGCGATCAACCTGATCGTGGTCTACGTCCTCGCCCGCGATCTGCGCAAGCGCCACCGCTGAGCAGCGGCTACACTGGGGATTGGAGCCGACCAAGCCGCCCCATGCGCCCGTCCTTGCCGCCTCTGCTGACCTGCCTGCTTGCCACGCTGCCTGTGCTGCTTTCGGCTGGCTGCAGCCCGGCCACGCCCAGCGCGCATGCGGCCGAACCCGCGAGCCGCAACGTGCCCTTCCCGTACGCCGAAACCGATGTCACCGACCTGCAGGCGCAGATGACCGCCGGCGAGCTGGACAGCGCCACCCTGGTCCAGGCCTACCTGCAGCGGATCGCCGCCCTGGATCGGGCCGGCCCCCGCCTGCGCGCGGTGATCGAGCTCAACCCCGATGCCCTGAAGGAAGCCGCCGAACGTGACCGCGAGCGCCGCGATGGGCACCTGCGCGGACCGCTCCATGGCATCCCGGTACTGCTGAAGGACAACATCAACGCCGCACCGATGGCCACCAGTGCCGGCTCGCTGGCCCTGCAGGGGTTCCGCCCTGACGATGCGTATCTGGTGCGGCGCCTGCGCGAGGCCGGGGCCGTGGTGCTGGGCAAGACCAATCTCAGCGAATGGGCCAATTTCCGCGGCAACGATTCGGTGTCCGGCTGGAGCGCGCGCGGTGGCCAGACCCGCAATCCCTATCGCCTCAGCCACTCGCCTTGCGGCTCCAGCAGCGGCAGCGCGGTAGCGGTGGCCGCCAACCTGGCCAGCGTGGCGATCGGCACCGAAACCGACGGCAGCATCGTCTGCCCTGCGGCGATCAATGGCATCGTCGGCCTCAAGCCGACCGTCGGCCTGGTCAGCCGCGATGGCATCATCCCGATTTCCTTCAGCCAGGACACTGCGGGACCGATGACACGCAGCGTCGCCGACGCTGCGGCCGTACTGACCGCAATTGCCGGCCGCGATGATGCCGACCCGGCCACCGCAACCATGCCCGGCCGTGCGGTGTACGACTACACCGCGCGGCTGGATCCGCAGGGACTGCGTGGCAAGCGCATCGGCCTGCTGCAGACGCCGCTGCTGAAGTACCGCGGCATGCCGCCACTGATCGAACACGCCGCCACCGAGCTGCGTCGGGCCGGTGCCGTCGTGGTGCCGGTGGAGCTGCCCAACCAGGGCGCCTGGGCCGACGCCGAACGCAAGGTACTGTTGTACGAGTTCAAGGCCGGGCTGGAGCGTTACTTCAGCACCCACCGCGCTCCCCTGCACAGCCTGGCCGAATTGATCGCCTTCAACCAGGCGCACAGCAAGCAGGAGCTTGGCCTGTTCGGCCAGGAACTGCTGGTAGAGGCCGACGCCACCGCCGGCCTGGCTGACCCCGCCTACATCCGCGCACGCAGCGATGCGCGCCGGTTGGCGGGCCCGGAAGGCATCGATGCGGCCCTCGCCGCCCACCAGCTCGACGCCCTGGTCGCGCCGACCACCGGCGTTGCGTGGCCGATCCGCAGCGAAGGCGACGACTTCCCCGGCGAGAGCTACAGTGCCGCCGCCGTCGCCGGCTATCCCAGCCTCAGCGTGCCGATGGGCCAGATCGATGGCCTGCCGGTCGGCCTGCTGTTCATGGGCACCGCCTGGAGCGAACCGAAGCTGATCGAAATGGCGTACGCCTACGAACAGCGCACCCGCGCGCGGCGGCCACCGCACTTCGGCACCGACACGCTGATCGACGCCGGCGAGCCTTGATCCGGTAGTGCCGGCCGCTGGCCGGCGCTACCGTTCGGGTTCCGGCTCCATCGGCACGATTGCCGCCTCACCGTCTTCAGCCCCCGGCGAACGCACATCTGCAGTACGTGCGCGTGGACCACGCGGCATGTCCAGCTCGTCAGCATGCTGCAGCCGCGCACGCAGCTGCGGCAGCGAGTGCGGATGCTCACGCGCGAGGAAATCGAGCATGCGCTCGCGTACCAGGCAACGCAGGTCGAACGCGTCGCCGGAGCTGCGCGCACTCACCAGCAGGCGCACCTGGATCGCGCGCTCGCTGGTTTCGGTCACCTGGGTCACGCAGACCCGGCCATCCCACAACGCTTCGCCCCGGCAGATGCGCTCCAGTTCAGCACGGATCGCCGCAATCGGGGCACGATAATCCAGCCACAGGAAGGCTGTGCCGAGCAGGTCAGCGCTACGCCGCGTCCAGTTCTGGAAGGGGTTCTCGATGAACCAGGTCAACGGCACCACCATCCTCCGCTCGTCCCAGATGCGTACCACCACGTAGCTGCTGCCGATCTCCTCGATGCGTCCCCACTCGCCCTCGACGATCACCACATCGTCCAGCCGGATCGGCTGGGTCACTGCAATCTGCAGGCCAGCGATCAGGTTGCCGAACACTGGCTTTGCGGCGATACCGGCCACCAGGCCGATGAGGCCCGCCGAGGCCAGCAGCGCGGTGCCGATCTTCTGCACCATGGGGAAGGTCAGCAGCACCAGCGAAGTGCCCAGCACGATGATGCCGCCCATCAGCACGCGGCTGAGTACCCGCGTCTGGGTCTGGATGCGGCGCGCTTCCAGATTATCGGAGACATCGATGGGATGGCTGCGCAGGATGGCCCGCTCACCCGCTGCCACTGCGCGTACCAGCAACCAGATGAAGCAGGCGGTCAGTGCGATATGCAGCACCCGTTGCAGGCTGCCCAGAAGGGGATCCTGCAGCGGCGTGGCCTGCAACGCAGGAATCAACAGCAGCAGCGGCCATGCGGTGGCCATTGGCAGCCCGAGCACACGCCCGATGCGCGCGCGCCGCCGATCACGCCCTTTCAGCCGATGATAGATCCACAGGATCAGCCACGCGCCGATACCGCCCACCACCACGGCCAATCCCAACGGCCATGCGTAGGCCTGTGCGCTCTGCCAGTGCACCCTTGTCACCTCCAGTCGAACCGCCAAGTGGACAGCCTCGCGCATGGCACATGAGCGTCACGTCAGCCGTTCGTAAGAAGGGTGTTGGTCGGCAGGGCTTGCAGCCTGCACCTGCGGTAGTGCCGGCCGCTGGCCGGCAACCTCAACAGCAACAGCCGAAGCAGAAGCGGGTTTGCTGTGGGATGGCGGGGTGGGTCCGGTTGCGGGGGGCGCTGCAAGTACACCTCCGGGGCCCGGCCCAGCCGCTGGCGGCTGTGCGTTCGGGCGCTTGCGAAGCAGTGCTTCGCAAGCAAAGCGCCCTCACCCATGTAAGCTCGGTCGCCGCATCCATGCGGCTCACGCCCCCGCAACCGGACCCACCCCGCCTACGACAGATCTCCGCGATCTGCAGTAGATCCACGCCATGCGTGGATGAATCTCCATCGGAATCGAATATTTCGAATTGGATTCCAAAAGCATCCACGCATGGCGTGGATCTACCGTGTCGACCAAGGTCGACACCTACCAGCAGCCGAGTGAACCTGTCGAAGGTGGGGCGGTGTCGGGGTGCGGGGTGTCAGCCGCATGGATGCGGCTGCCAAGCCTACAAGGACGTACTTGCGGTGTCCCCGCACTCCGACACCGTCCCGCCAACCCACGGATAGCCCGCTTTTGACGTTGACGTTGACGTTGCTCTGGCTCGTAGCAGGTGCAGGGCTGCAAAGCCCTGCCGAAAAATCCTTACCGCACTTGCTCCTGCTTGCGCACGATCGCCATCGCGATCTCCAGCGACTGCTCGTAGTTCAACCGCGGGTCCACCGTCGAACGATACGCACGCTCCAGGTCGCGCTCGGTCAGTTCGCGCGCGCCGCCGATGCACTCGGTCACGTCCTCGCCGGTCAGTTCCAGGTGCACACCGCCCAGGCGCGTACCGGCGGCCGCATGCAGATCGAACGACATCTCCACCTCGCCACGCACGTTGTCGAAGCGGCGTGTCTTGAAACCGTTGGCGGTGCTTTCGGTATTGCCATGCATCGCATCGCACACCCACAGCACGCGGCGACCATCACGCTTGACCGCGTCCAGCAGCGGCGGCAGTTTCTCGGCGATCTGCGTCGCGCCCATCCGATGGATGAAGCTCAGGCGGCCCGGCTCGTCATGTGGGTTGAGCACATCGATCAGGCGCAGCAGCTGGTCCGGCGTCACCGACGGGCCCACCTTGATCGCAATCGGATTGCGCACGCCACGCAGGTACTCCACGTGCGCGCCATCGAGCGCGGCCGTGCGCATGCCGATCCACGGGTAATGCGTGCTCAGGTTCAACCAGCCCTGCTGGCGCGGCACCTGGCGGGTCAACGCCTGCTCGTAGTGCAGCAGCAGGGCTTCGTGCGAAGTGTAGAAGTCGATGCGGTTGAGGTTGTGCACGCGGGCCCCGGCCAGGGTCTCCATGAAGTGCACCGCATCGCCGATCGAGGCCACCATCTTCTGGTACTCGGCCGCCAGCGGCGAGTGGCTTACCCACTCCAGGTTCCAGTATTCGGGGTGGTGCAGGTCGGCGAAACCGCCGTCGATCAGCGCACGCACGAAGTTCATCGTCATCGCCGAATGCGCGTGGGCCTGCAGCATCCGCTTCGGGTCCGGCAGGCGTGCTGCCTCGGTGAAGGCCGGCGCGTTGATCACATCGCCGCGGTAGCTGGGCAGGGTCACGCCGTCGCGGGTCTCGGTGTCGGCCGAGCGCGGCTTGGCGTACTGGCCGGCGAAGCGGCCCACGCGGATCACCGGCTGGCGCAGGCCGTGCACCAGCACCAGGCTCATCTGCAGCAACACCTTCAATCGGTTGGAAATGGTGCCCGATTCGCAGTCGCTGAAATTCTCGGCACAGTCGCCGCCCTGCAGCAGGAAGCGCTTGCCTTCCTGGGCCTCGGCCAGCTGCTGCTTCAACGCCAGGATCTCCCACGAGGTGACCAGCGGCGGCAGCCGCTTCAGCTCGTGCAGAGCGGCGTCCAACGCCACCGGGTCCGGGTAGGTCGGCATCTGCAGCGCGGTCTTGCCACGCCAGCTCTCCGGCGACCAGGCAGCGCCAGCGGTGGTCGCGTCGGAATCGGAGGCGGGCGGAACGGCGGACAGGCTCATTGCAGACTTCCGGGGTGGGGGGCGGCCATGGTCGCAGAGCCAGCCGCTGACGCAAAGGCCCACCCCCACCGCCCCGGCCACCTGAACGGCAGGGAAAGGCCAACGCCAGCAGCCAGATCCGGCATGGCCAGCCGCACGGGACAGGCGCATGATTTGTTACGGAGTAACACTTGCACGTCATGGACCGGCCCCTTCCACGCCCAGCCGCCCCCTCTCTCACCATGAAGCCCTCGCCCCTCGCTACCGGTATTACCTTCGCCCTGGCCTTGGCCAGCCTGCCCGCCTTCGCCGCAACGACCGACGACACCTCTTCCTCCGTCAAGGATCTGGACGCAGTCACTGTCCACGCCCAGCTCGACCAGGCCCGCAACGCGCTGTCGCCGGACATCGGCAGCAGCCAGTACCAGATCACCGCCGAGGACATCCAGAAGCAGCCGCTGGGTGCCTCCGCGCCGCTCAGCCAGGTACTGCTGCAGGCCCCGGGCGTGGTCCAGGATTCCTATGGCGGCGTGCACGTGCGCGGCGACCACGCCAATCTGCAGTACCGCATCAATGGCGTACTGCTGCCCGAATCGATCTCCGGCTTCGGCCAGACACTGGATGCCCGCACCGTCAAGAGCATCCGCCTGATGGATGGCGCGCTGCCGGCGCAGTTCGGCGAGCGCACCGCTGCAGTGGTCGACATCACCACCCGCAATGGTGCCGAGCTCGGCAATGGCGGCAGCGCCGGTCTGACCGCAGGCTCGTTCGGCAAGATCAATCCGAACGCCTCGTGGTGGGGCAACCAGGGGCGATGGAGCTGGTTCCTGACTGGCAACTACGACCAGAACGAGGTTGGCCTGGAAAACCCGACCCGCTCGCGCAAGCCGCTGCACGACGACACCCACCAGGGCAAAGCGTTCGCTGACCTCACCTACCTGGTCAACGAGAACACCCGCCTGAGCGTGTTCGCCGGCTTCGCCAACAACCGCTTCCAGATCCCGGTCAACCCCGGGCAGACCCCGCAGTTCGGTTACCTGGACACCACCACCTTCGACTCCAGCCAGCTGGATGAAACCCAGCGCGAAACCACCCGCTTCGGCATGCTGGTGCTGCAGGGCGCGCTGGGCAGCACCGCCTACCAGCTGTCCGCCGGGCAGCGCTACAGCGATGTGGCGTTCAACCCGGATGTCATCGGCGACCTGGTATTCAGTGGCGTCGCCTCGCAGGTGCAGCGCAGCAACCGCGCCAACACGCTGCAGGCCGATTTCTCCACCCCGCTGGGCAACGACCACACGCTGCGCTATGGCCTGTACGGCAACTACGAGAACGCGCGGGCCAGCAACAGCAGCTGGGTGTTCCCGGTCGATGACGCCGGCCAGCAGTCCAGCACCACGCCGCTGCTGATACCTGACCGCAGTGCCTTCCATGCCAGCACGCTGGCGTTGTACGTGCAGGATGAATGGAAGATCGGCGACGACTGGACCGTCAACTACGGCCTGCGCGGCGATCGCTACAAGGCCTTTGGCCACACCGAGGGCCAGCTCAGCCCCCGCCTGGGCGTGGCCTGGAATGCCAGCGACAGCACCACCGTGCATGCCGGCTATTCGCGTTACTTCACGCCGCCGGCCAGTGAGCTGATCGCCAGCAGCGATATCGCGCTGTACGACGGCACCACCAACCAGCAGCCGAGCGGCGGCAACAACACGCCACTGGCCGAGCGCAGTGACTACTACGACATCGGCGTATCGCATCAGCTGGGCGAACACCTGACCCTGGGCTTGGACGCGTACGACCGCCGTGTTGCGCGCCTGCAGGACGAAGGCCAGTTTGGTGCCGCCTACATCTATTCGACGTTCAACTACCGCCGCGGCCATATCCGTGGCCTGGAGTTCAGTGCCGACTACAGCAACGGTCCGTTCAGCGCTTACGTCAACGCGGCGTACAACAAGGCCATCGGCACCCAGGTCATCACCAGCCAGTACAACCTCGATCCAGAAGCGCTGGCCTATGTGGCCAACCACTGGATCCACCTCGACCACGACCAGAAGCTGACCTCATCGGGCGGCTTCAGCTACGCCTTCGCCGGCCACAACCGGGTCGGCGCCAACTACGTGTTCGGTAGCGGCCTGCGTTCGGACATCGAGGGCGTGCCCAACGGCGGCGAGCTGCCATCCTACCTGCAGGTGAACCTCAGCGCCGGGCATGACTTCAATGCCGACAGTGGCCATCCGCTGCATGTGCAGCTGGCCGTGATCAACGCATTGGATCGCAGCTACCAGCTGCGCGATGGCGGCGGTGTTGGCGTGTTCGCGCCGCAGTGGGGGCCGCGCCGTGGCGCCTACCTGAGCCTGCAGCAGGATTTCTGAGAACGGACCGTGGTAGTGCCGGCCGCTGGCCGGCATCTACGGGAACGCTGCCATCGTTCATGCGGTTGCCGGCCAGCGGCCGGCACTACCCTGCGTTCAGCGCTTGACCTTGCGCAGCGACACCACCAGCGCCCACAGCGCCAGCAGCACGAACCACACGCCCGACCACATCGGCATTGTCAGGCCCAGGAACGTCCAGTCGATATTGCCGCAGTTGCCGGTACCGGTCAGCACCGTGCGGAACACTTCCAGCGGCCCCATGGTCTCGCGCAGGAAGCTCAGCGGCGGGCCGCAGGTCGCCCCCATCTCCGGTGGCAGCATCTGCACGTAGACGTGGCGCGCAGCGATGCCTACGCCGACCGCGGCGGCAATGAAGGCGAGCACGCCGTAGGTTGCCCGGCCAGAACGGTTGGAGGGCCCGTGCAGTGCACCGATCAGGAACAGCAGGCCCAGCGCGGCGAACGCCAGCCGCTGGAAGATGCACAGCGGGCACGGCTCCAGGCCCATCTTCAGCTGCAGGAAGATCGCGTAGCCCAGCAGGCCGGCGCAGATCAGGAAGCCCAGGAAGAACTGGGCGCGGAAGGGCCAGCGCAGTGGATTCATCGTCAACGCTCGAATGGATCAGGCGCCAAGCGTAACCGAGAGTGCATGCCATTCGAACCGCCACAGGTGACGCCTGTCGGAACGGTGCGGGTCAAATCCCGCAGAAACGCAAAAGCCCGGCAGAGGCCGGGCTTTCGCTGTGTCGCATTGGAGCGGTCCGATTACTCGGCCACTTCCTCGGCCACGACCGGACGGTCAACCAGCTCGACGTAGGCCATCGGCGCGTTGTCGCCAGCGCGGAAGCCGCACTTCAGCAGGCGCAGGTAGCCGCCCGGACGGTTCGCGTAGCGCGGGCCCAGGATGGTGAACAGGTTGCCCACGGCTTCGTTGTCGCGCAGGCGGGCGAAAGCCAGACGGCGGTTGGCGACGGAGTCGACCTTGGCCAGGGTGATCAGCGGCTCGGCAACGCGGCGCAGTTCCTTGGCCTTCGGCAGGGTGGTCTTGATCAGCTCGTGCTTGAACAGCGAGGCGGCCATGTTCTTGAACATCGCTTCGCGGTGGGCGCTGGTACGGCTGAACTTACGGCCAGACTTCTGGTGACGCATGGTGATATTCCTTGGTTAATGATGAGGCTGTGTGGATCGTTGTCGCCATCCTGGCGTTGCTGCGCGGACTGCGGATGGTCCTGGCCGCCCGTCCTGGACGACCTGCCCGCGAACCTGCGGTTCGCCGTGGCATGGTGTGGTGCGTTGAAGGCCCCACCGCGAACGGTGGAGCCTTCAGGTATTACCGATATCAGCCCAGCATGCCGTGGCTGGCGACGCCGGCCGGCGGCCAGTTCTCCAGCTTCATGCCGAGCGACAGGCCGCGCTGAGCCAGCACTTCCTTGATCTCGGTGAGCGACTTCTTGCCCAGGTTCGGGGTCTTCAGCAGCTCCACTTCGGTCTTCTGGATCAGATCGCCGATGTAGTAGATGCTTTCAGCCTTCAGGCAGTTGGCCGAACGCACGGTCAGCTCCAGATCGTCGATCGGGCGCAGCAGCACCGGATCCACGCCGTTGTTGGCCGGCTTGGCCGCACCGCGGTCGCGGTGGGTGAAGTCACCGAACACCGACAGCTGGTCGCTGAGGATGTCGGCGGCGGTGCGCACGGCTTCCTCGGCATCGATGGTGCCGTTGGTCTCGATATCGATGACCAGCTTGTCCAGGTCGGTGCGCTGTTCGACACGCGCCGCTTCCACGGCATAGGCGACACGGCGAACCGGCGAGAACGAGGCATCCAGGACCAGACGGCCGATGGCACGGGTTTCTTCGTCCGGACGACGACGCGCGGCAGCCGGCTGGTAGCCGAAACCACGTTCGATCTTCAGACGCATGTTGATTGCCGTGTCCTTGGTCAGGTGGCAGATCACATGGTCGCCGTTCAGGATCTCCACATTGTGGTCGACCTTGATGTCGGCAGCGGTGACAACGCCCGGGCCCTGCTTGGACAGGGACAGGGTGGCGCTGTCGCCGGAGTGCATACGGATGGCCACATCCTTCAGGTTGAGCAGGACTTCGAGGACGTCCTCCTGCAGACCTTCGACCGTGGTGTACTCATGCAACACGCCGTCGATTTCGACTTCCGTGATGGCGAAGCCCGGGATGGACGACAGCAGCACGCGACGCAGGGCGTTGCCCAGCGTATGCCCGTAACCCCGCTCCAAAGGTTCGATAACGACCTTTGCACGGGTGTCGGTAAGGCGTTCGATCTGCGGACCGCGAGGACGCAGAACCTGGTTGGCGGTAACCGTCATGTTGCGGGTTCTCCTAGTGAACCCCCGGCCGTCGCCGGGGGCTCTCCAATGTGAATTACTTCGAATACAGCTCGACGATCAGCGCTTCGTTGATGTCCGCAGGCAGATCCGAACGATCCGGAACAGCCTTGAAGATGCCGGTGAACTTGCCGGAATCCACTTCAACCCACGACGGGCTCAGGTCATGCTGGGCGGCGACGGTCAGGGCTTCCTGGACGCGCAGCTGCTTGGCAGCCTTTTCGGACAGAGCGATGGCGTCGCCAGCCTTGACCTGGTACGAAGCCAGGTTGACCGACTTGCCATTCACGGTGACGCCGCGGTGCGACACCAGCTGACGGGCAGCCGGACGGGTCACGGCGAAGCCCATGCGGTAGACGACGTTGTCCAGGCGGGTTTCCAGCAGCTGCAGCAGGTTCTCGCCGGTGTTGCCCTTCTTGGTCGAGGCCTTCTTGTAGTAGTTGCGGAACTGACGCTCCAGCAGGCCGTAGATACGCTTGACCTTCTGCTTTTCACGCAGCTGGGTGGCGTAGTCGGACAGCTTGCCCTTGCGGGCAGTGGCGCCGTGCTGGCCGGGCTTCTGCTCCAGCTTGCACTTGGAGTCCAGCGCACGCGCCGGGCTCTTCAGGGACAGGTCGGCGCCTTCGCGGCGGGCGAGCTTACAGGTAGGACCGATATAACGAGCCATTTCTTATCGCTCCCTTTAGACGCGACGCTTCTTCGGCGGACGGCACCCGTTGTGCGGGATGGGCGTCACGTCGATGATGTTGGTGATCTTGTAGCCGACGTTGTTCAGCGAACGCACGGCCGACTCACGGCCCGGACCCGGGCCCTTGATGCGGACTTCCAGCGACTTCACGCCGTAGTCCAGCGCAGCACGACCGGCCTTTTCAGCAGCCACCTGGGCAGCGAACGGGGTCGACTTGCGCGAACCGCGGAAGCCAGCGCCACCGGAGGTCGCCCACGACAGAGCGTTGCCCTGGCGGTCGGTGATGGTGACGATGGTGTTGTTGAACGAAGCGTGGACGTGGGCAACGCCGTCGGTGACGACGCGCTTGATCTTCTTCTTGGTCTTAGCAGCGGGCTTAGCCATTTCTCAGTCCCTTACTTCTTGATCGCCTTGCGCGGACCCTTGCGGGTGCGGGCGTTGGTACGGGTGCGCTGGCCACGCAGCGGGAGGCCACGACGGTGACGCAGGCCGCGGTAGCAGCCCAGGTCCATCAGGCGCTTGATCGCGATGCCGATCTCACGGCGCAGATCGCCTTCCACGATGTACTTGCCGACTTCGGCGCGCAGGCGCTCGATTTCCGGCTCCGACAGATCGCGGATCTTGGTGGTCGAAGCAACGCCTGCGACTTCGCAGACCTTCTTCGAACGGGTACGGCCGATGCCGTAAATGCTTTGCAACCCGACCCAGACGTGCTTCTGGGCTGGCAGGTTGACGCCTGCAATACGCGCCATGACGCGGTTCTCCAGCTGAGTGATGGCCGACAGCGCGCCTCGGGCACGCCAATCCGGCAGGATGGATCAAAAAAGTGAACTAGCGATACTAACAAGGTTCCGGTTTACATGGAAGCCCGTGAAACCATTGGTTTCATGAACCCGGCCTGGGGAGTGTGCCCAGGCTCCGGCGCCGGATGGGGTTGGACCTGGGGTTTCCCCCGGGACCGCCCGCGCTACTCCAGCGCGGGACCACCTCATCACACCCCCACCCGGAACCGCTGCGGGGGCCGCCCTTCGTTTGTGTGGCCGGAGTCCGCGAAGCGGAGGGACCATCACGTCAGGAAGACGAAAGTATAACAGGCCTATCAGCCGCGGGCAAAACCGCCGCGGTTGCCGCCCTTCAGGTTGGCCTTCTTCAGCAGGCTCTCGTACTGATGGGACATCAGGTGTGCCTGCACCTGGGCGATGAAGTCCATCACCACCACCACCACGATCAGCAGCGACGTGCCACCGAAGTAGAACGAGGCATTCAGCTGCGTGCGCATCAGTTCCGGCAGCAGGCAGACGATCACCAGGTAGGCCGAGCCGGCCGCGGTCAGGCGGGTCAGCACGCCGTCGATGTAGTCGGCGGTGGCCTTGCCCGGACGGATGCCCGGAATCAAAGCGCCCGACTTCTTCAGGTTGTCGGCGGTTTCCTGCGAATTGAACACCAGCGCGGTATAGAAGAACGCGAAACCGGTGATCAGCGCAGCGAACACGATCATGTGCAGCGGCTCGCCCGGGCCCAGGGCATTGGCGACCTTCTGCAGGACCTGGCCGAAGCTGCTCTGGTTGGCAGCCTGGCCGGACCACATGGCCAGGGTGGCCGGGAAGGCCAGCAGGCTCGAGGCGAAGATCGCCGGGATGACGCCGGCCATGTTGAGCTTCAGCGGCAGGAACGAGGTCTGGTTCATGTACGCGTTGCGACCGCCCTGGCGGCGCGCGTAATTGACCGTGATCCGGCGCTGGCCACGCTCCACGAACACCACGAAGAAGGTGAAGGCGAGTACGACGATGGCGATCAGCAGGAGCTGGATGAACTGGATGTTGCCGTCGCGGTAGGCGTCGAAGGTGTGGATGACCGCACCCGGCAGACCGGCGACGATACCGGCGAAGATGATCAGCGACACGCCGTTGCCGATACCGCGTTCGGTGACCTGCTCACCGACCCACATCAGGAACATGGTGCCGGCAGTCAGTGCGACCACCGCGGTGAGCACGAAGCCCATGCCGGGGGCGTACACGACCGGAGCGCCCGACGGCGAAACCTGGCCCTGCAGGGCCAGCGCGATCGAACCGCCCTGCACCACTGCCAGCAGCACGGCGCCGATGCGCGAATACTGGGTGATCTTGCGGCGGCCGGACTCACCTTCCTTCTGCATCGCCTTCAGGGCGGGGAAGATGTGCACGGCCAGCTGCATCACGATCGATGCCGAGATGTACGGCATCACGTTCAGCGCAAAGATGCTGAAACGGTGCAGGGCGCCGCCCGAGAACATGTTGAACATGTCCACGATGCCGCCGCCCTGCTGTTGCATCATGGCAAGCATGGCATCGGGATTGACGCCCGGCACCGGCACGTAGCAGCCGATGCGATAGACGATCAAAGCCCCGACGACGAACAGCAAACGTTGGCGAAGTTCAGTGAACTTGCCCATTCCGCCCGCGAGGTTACCGATGCCAGCTTGCGCCATGATTTTCTTACTCCGTTACGCTGCCGCCGGCAGCTTCGATCGCAGCCTTGGCACCAGCCGTGGCAGCAATACCCTTCAGGGTGAACGCCTTGGTCACTTCGCCCTTGACGACGACCTTGGCCTTCTTGGCAGTGCTCGGGACCAGCTTGGCAGCACGCAGGGCGGCGAAGTCGATCTCACCGGCCGGCAGCTTGTCCAGCGCGTACAGCAGCACTTCAGCGGTGTCCTTGGCGATCGGCGAACGGAAGCCGATCTTCGGCAGACGACGCTGCATGGGGGTCTGGCCGCCTTCGAAGCCAGCCTTGATCTTGCCGCCACCCTTGCGGGCGAACGAACCCTTGTGGCCGCGGCCGGCAGTCTTGCCCAGGCCCGAGCCGATACCGCGGCCGACGCGGGTGCGCTCGGTGCGGGCGCCCGGTGCCGGGCTCAGTTCATTGAGACGCAGAGTCATGGTCGATTACTCCTCAACCTGGACGAGGTACTGAACCTTGTTGATCAGGCCGCGCACCTGCGGGCTGTCCTTCAGTTCACGCACATCGTTGAGCTTGTTCAGGCCCAGGGCACGCACCGACAGGCGGTGACGCGACTGGGTGCCACGCAGGCCACGCACCAGGCGGACCTTCACAGTCTTGTTGGACTCATTAGCCATGGTTGAGTTCCTCCACCTTCTTGCCACGCTTGGCCGCGATGCGGGCCGGCGACTGCGCAGCAGTCAGGCCCTTCACGGTGGCGCGCACCAGATTGATCGGGTTGCGCGAACCGGTGGCCTTGGCCAGCACGTTCTTCACGCCAACGGCTTCCAGCACGGCGCGCATCGCACCGCCGGCGATGACGCCAGTACCTTCCGAAGCCGGCTGCATGAACACGCGGGCTGCGCCGTGACCATCCTTGATGGTGTGCCACAGGGTGCCGTTGTTCAGGTCAACGCTGACCAGGTTCTTGCGGGCCTGTTCCATCGACTTCTGGATGGCGACCGGCACTTCGCGGGCCTTGCCATAACCGAAACCGACCTTGCCTTCGCCGTCGCCGACCACGGTCAGGGCGGTGAAGGTGAACTGGCGGCCACCCTTGACGGTCTTGCTGACGCGGTTGACCGCGACCAGCTTTTCGATCATGCCGTCGTCGATCTTCTCTTCGCGGTTACGGTCGCGATCGCGACCCCGCTGCTGACGCTCTTCTGCCATGTTGATTCCTTGGTTGTTTGGGTATGTACGGCTCGAGGCCGCTTATGGTTGTGGAGTGACGCGTTGTTCCGGTGGACCGCTGCAGAAGAGCGGCGCCGTCCAGCCTCACTCAGGCTGGCGAGCAGGCAGGCAGGAGGCCATCGGCCCCCTGCCCTTGTCCCTTAGAACTGCAGGCCGGCTTCGCGGGCGGCTTCTGCCAAGGCCTTGATGCGGCCGTGGTAGCGGTAGCCCGAACGATCGAAGGCAACCTTCTCGATGCCGGCGGCCTTGGCGCGCTCGGCAACGATGCGGCCGACCTTGGCAGCGGCATCGGCGTTCTTGCCGTTCTTCAGGCCTTCCTTGACGTCGGTCTGGGTGGTGTTGGCGGCAGCCAGCACCTTCGAACCGTCAGCGGTGAAGACCTGGGCGTACAGGTGCTGGCCGGTGCGCAGCACCGACAGGCGGGCGACGCCGAGCTCACGGATGTGGGCGCGGGTCGACTTGGCGCGACGCAGGCGGGCGATGTTCTTGTTCATGATGTTTTTTCCTTGAAAGCGGAAGCGCCTAATTAGGCCTTCTTGGCTTCCTTACGGATGATGACTTCGTCGGAGTACTTCACGCCCTTGCCCTTGTACGGCTCCGGCTTGCGGAACGCACGGATCTTGGCGGCGACTTCACCGACGACCTGCTTGTCAGCGCCCTGGACCAGGATCTCGGTCTGGGTCGGGGTGGAAATGGTGATGCCTTCCGGCGCCACGAACACGACCGGATGCGAGAAACCGAGCGACAGGCTCAGATCCTTGCCCTGCATGGCAGCACGGTAACCCACGCCGACCAGCTCCAGCTTGCGCTCGAAGCCTTCGGACACGCCCTTGACCATGTTGGCCAGGATCGCGCGCACGGTACCGGTCAGCGCGACCAGGTCGGCGCTCTCGGTGCTCAGGGTGGCAACGCCGCTGTCGACGTTGATGGCAATACCGGCCGGCTTGACCAGCGACAGGGTGCCCTTCGGGCCCTTGACGGTGACACTTTCCGACTGGACGTTCAGTTCGACCTTACCCAGGGTGACGGGCTTCTTGGCTACGCGGGACATAGTTCTACTCCTTTCGCCTTAGGCCACGAAGCACAGGACTTCGCCGCCGACGCCCAGCTGGCGCGCCTGCGCATCAGTCATGATGCCCTTGGAGGTGGAAATGATGGAGATGCCCAGGCCATTCATGACCTTCGGCAGCTCGCTCTTGCCGCGGTACTGGCGCAGGCCCGAACGCGAGAAGCGCTTCAGGGTCGCGATGACCGGCTTGCCTTCGAAATACTTCAGCACGATTTCCAGCTCGGCCTTGTTGTTTTCCAGCTGGGTCACGCGCAGGTCGGTGATGTAACCCTCGTCCTTCAGGACCTGGGCGATCGCAACCTTGATCTTGGACGACGGGGCTTTCACCGTCTGCTTGCCAACCGCAGCCGCATTCTTGATGCGGACCAGCAGGTCGGCGATGGGATCAGTCATGCTCATATGAGTACCTTTGAGTGCACCGATATCCGCTTTCGCGAAAATCTGTTGTCTCCTGGAAACGGGCCAGGTCCCTTGATGCAGCGGGCCGGGGCCCACTCCTACAACCCCGTTTGCGCAGGGCAAGACGCGGGAGTATACGCCAAAAGAGCCCGACTTGCGCCGGGCTCTTCGGGTTTTTTCGCAGAAAGGAAGCTGAACGCCTCCCTCCCCCGGTTCAGAAGCCCCCGAGGGGGCTCCTGATCGCAGGGCCGGCTGGGATTACCAGCTGGCCTTGCGCAGGCCCGGGACGTCGCCACGCATGGTGGCTTCGCGCAGCTTGTTGCGGCCGAGGCCGAACTTGCTGTACACGCCACGCGGACGACCCGACAGCTCGCAACGGTTGCGCTGGCGGCTCGGCGACGAATCGCGCGGCAGCTTGGCCAGCTTGGTTGCGGCGTCGATCTTCTCTTCGTAGGTCGCGTCCACGGAGGACACGATCTTCTTCAGAGCCGCACGCTTCTCAGCGTACTTCTTGGCCAGCTTTTCCCGCTTGATGTCGCGGTTGACCATGGAGGTCTTTGCCATTTCGGTTTCCTCGACAGATCAGTTACGGAACGGGAACTTGAACGCTGCCAGCAGCGCCTTCGCTTCCGCGTCGGTCTTCGCAGTGGTGGTGATGGCGATATCCATACCGCGGATCGCGTCGACGGCGTCGAAGTCGATTTCCGGGAAGATGATCTGTTCCTTCACACCCATGTTGAAGTTGCCGCGGCCGTCGAAGGAACGACCGGAAACACCACGGAAGTCGCGCACGCGCGGCAGCGAGATGTTGATCAGGCGGTCCAGGAACTCGTACATCTTGTGGCGACGCAGCGTGGTCTTGCAGCCGATCGGCCAACCATCACGGATCTTGAACGACGCAACCGAGATACGCGACTTGGTGACAACCGGCTTCTGGCCGGAAATCTTGGTCATGTCCGCGACGGCGTTTTCCAGGATCTTCTTGTTGGTGGCAGCCTCGCCGACACCCATGTTCAGGGTGACCTTGACGAGCTTCGGTACTTCCATCGGATTGGTGTAGCCGAACTGCTTCATCAGCGCCGGCACCACTTCTTCCTTGTAGATCTTTTCGAGACGGGAAGTCATCTTCACATTCCTCAGGCGTCGAGCGCCTCACCGCTGGAGCGGAACACACGCAGTTTGCGTCCATCCTCCAGCACCTTGAAGCCAACGCGTTCGCCCTTGCCCGAAGCCGGGTTCAGCACGTTCACGTTGGAGATATGGATCGAAGCTTCGCGCTCGACCACGCCGCCGGCAACACCTGCCTGCGGGTTCGGCTTGGTGTGGCGCTTGACGATGTTCACGTTGGCGACGACCACGCGGTCGCCGTCGACGCGGACGACTTCGCCCTGCTTGCCCTTGTCCTTGCCAGCGTTGACGACAACCTGGTCGCCCTTCTTGATACGGTTAGCCATGATTATCTCCTGTCGCTCACAGCACTTCGGGAGCGAGCGAGACGATCTTCATGAACTTCTCCGAACGAAGTTCACGGGTCACCGGCCCGAAGATACGGGTACCGATCGGCTCCTGCTTGTTGTTCAGCAGGACGGCAGCGTTGCCGTCGAAGCGGATCAGCGAACCGTCGGCGCGACGCACACCCTTGCGGGTACGCACCACGACGGCGTCATACACTTCACCCTTCTTGACCTTGCCGCGCGGAATCGCATCCTTCACGGTGACCTTGATGATGTCGCCGATACCGGCGTAACGGCGCTTGGAACCACCCAGCACCTTGAAGCACATCACCTGCTTGGCACCCGAATTGTCCGCGACGTCAAGGTAGCTCTGCATCTGGATCATGATTCAGACTCCTTATTCAGCCGCACGCGTGATGACTTCCACCACGCGCCAGTTCTTGGTCTTGGACATCGGAGCAATCTCGGTCACGCGGACGACGTCGCCTTCCTTGCAGGCGTTGTCGGCATCGTGGGCGTGCAGCTTGGTCGAGCGCTTGATGTACTTGCCGTACAGCGCGTGCTTGACCTGACGCTCAACCAGGACGGTAACCGTCTTGTCCATCTTGTTGCTGACGACACGGCCTTCGACCGTGCGCAGCGTCTTCTTTTCAGTATTGTCGCTCATAGCGGCCATCCTTACTTCGTGCTGCCGAGCAGGGTCTTGACGCGAGCAATCTCGCGACGGACCCGGCGAATGTCGTGGGTCTTCGGCAGCTGGCCGGTGACCTGCTGCATACGGACAGAGAACTGTTCCTTACGCAGGTCGATCAGGTGGGCCTTGAGTTCGTCAGCCGACTTTTCACGGAGAGTTTTGATATCCATCAGCGCACCGTACGGGTCACGAAAGTGGTGGTGACCGAGAGCTTGGCGGCGGCCAGGCGGAACGCCTCGCGAGCCACTTCCTCGGAAACACCCTCGATTTCATAGATCATGCGGCCGGGCTGGATCTGGGCCACCCAGTATTCCACGTTACCCTTACCCGAACCCATTCGGACTTCGATGGGCTTCTTGGTGATGGGCTTGTCGGGGAACACGCGGATCCACATCTTGCCGCCGCGCTTGACGTAGCGGCTGATCGAGCGGCGGGCCGCTTCGATCTGGCGCGCGGTCAGCTGACCGTGTGCGGTTGCCTTCAGGCCGTATTCGCCGAAGCTGACAGCGTTGGCGCTCCAGCTCAGGCCATCGTTACGGCCCTTGTGTACCTTGCGGTACTTGGTTCGCTTGGGTTGCAACATTGTCGTTACCTCGCTTCACGGGCCGGGCGCTGACGGTCACCGCGGTCGCCGCGATCGTGACGATCGTTGCGCGACGGGGTGTCGTCCTGCTTTTCCTGGCCAACCTGGGAGAAATCGAAGACCTCGCCCTTGTAGATCCAGACCTTGATGCCGATGATGCCGTAGGTCGTCTTGGCTTCAGCGAAGCCATAGTCGATGTCGGCACGCAGGGTGTGCAGCGGCACGCGGCCCTCGCGGTACCACTCCGAACGGGCGATTTCTGCACCGTTGAGGCGGCCACCGACGTTGACCTTGATGCCCAGGGCACCCAGGCGCATCGCGTTGCCGACCGAGCGCTTCATTGCACGGCGGAACATGATGCGACGCTCCAGCTGCTGGGCGATCGACTCGGCAACGAGCTGCGCGTCCAGTTCCGGCTTGCGCACTTCGGTGACGTTGATGTGCGCCGGGACGCCCATCATCTCGCTCACTTCCTTGCGCAGCTTCTCGATGTCCTCACCGCGCTTGCCGATCACCACGCCCGGACGGGCGGTGTGGATCGTCACGCGAGCGGTCTTGGCCGGACGCTCGATCAGGATCTTGCTGATGCCGGCCTGAGCCAGCTTCTTGCGCAGCATGTCGCGCACTTTCAGGTCGGCTGCCAGGTAACCGGCGAACTCGGCCTTGTTGGCGTACCACTTGGAGTTCCAGTCCTTGGAAATGCCGAGGCGGATACCAATCGGATGAACTTTATGACCCATGGTCTTTTCCTTATCCGCTTACTTGGCGGCGCCCACAACCACAGTGATGTGGCTGGTGCGCTTGAGGATGCGGGTACCGCGGCCTTTCGCCCGCGCCATGAAACGCTTCAGGGTCGGACCTTCATCAACCATGATGGTCTGAACCTTCAGCTCGTCGACGTCGGCGCCCTGGTTGTTCTCGGCGTTGGCAATTGCCGACTCCACCACCTTCTTGATCAGGTGGGCAGCCTTCTTGTCCGAGAACTTCAGCAGGTTGACCGCACGTTCGGCCGGCAGACCGCGCACCTGGTCAGCGACCAGACGAGCCTTCTGCGGGGAGATGCGCGCAGTGCGCAGGATGGCTTTCGCTTCCATTGTCATCTCTCCTTACTTGCCCGACTTCTTGTCACCACCGTGACCCTTGAAGGTCCGGGTGATGGCAAATTCGCCGAGCTTGTGGCCGACCATGTTCTCGTTGACGAGAACCGGGATGTGGTTCTTGCCGTTATGCACGGCAATGGTGATGCCTACCATGTCAGGCAGGATCATCGAACGGCGCGACCAGGTCTTGATCGGCTTCTTGCTGCCCGCAGCGGCCTCCACCTTCTTGACGAGGTGGTGATCGACGAACGGGCCCTTCTTGAGTGAACGTGCCATGGTCGATTAGCCCCTACGATCGCGGACGATGAACTGCTGAGTGCGCTTGTTATGGCGCGTCTTGTAACCCTTGGTCGGGACACCCCACGGGGTGACCGGATGCGGGTTACCCTGGCCGGCCTTGGCCTCACCACCACCGTGCGGGTGGTCAACCGGGTTCATGGCAGCACCACGAACGGTCGGGCGGACGCCGCGCCAACGCTTGGCACCGGCCTTGCCCAGCTTTTCCAGGCTGTGCTCGTCGTTGCCGACTTCGCCGATGGTGGCGCAGCACTCGACCGGAACCTTGCGCATTTCACCCGAGCGCAGGCGCAGGGTGGCGTAGATGCCCTCACGAGCCACCAGCTGCACGGCCGCACCAGCGGCGCGAGCGATCTGAGCGCCCTTGCCCGGCTTCAGCTCGATGCAGTGGATGGTGGTACCGACCGGGATGTTGCGCAGCGGCAGGGTGTTGCCGGCCTTGATCGGGGCGTCCGAACCAGCGATCACCTGATCACCAGCCTTCAGGCCCTTCGGGGCGATGATGTAGCGACGCTCACCGTCGACGTAGCACAGCAGAGCGATGTGGGCGGTGCGGTTCGGATCGTATTCGATGCGTTCCACGCGCGCCGGGATGCCCAGCTTGTTGCGCTTGAAGTCGATGATGCGGTAGTGCTGCTTGGCACCACCACCGACGTGACGCACGGTGATGCGACCGTGGTGGTTACGACCACCCGAGCGGCTCTGCGACTCGACCAGCGCGGCGTGCGGAGCACCCTTGTGCAGGTCGGGGGTGACCACGCGCACGGCCGAACGGCGGCCGGGGGAGGTGGGCTTGAATTTCATCAATGGCATGGGATGTACCTCAGGCCTTGGCCGTTACATCGATCGACTGGCCGTCGGCCAGGCGAACGTACGCCTTGCGCCAATCGCCGCGGCGGCCAGCACGGTTACGGAAGGACTTGTTCTTGCCCTTGACGTTGACCACGTTGACGGCTTCGACCTTGACGTCGAACAGCTGCTCAACCGCGGCCTTTACATCGGCCTTGGTGGCTTCGTTCGAAACTTCGAAGACATACTGATTGGAGAGTTCCTGCAGGCGCGCGGTCTTTTCCGAGACACGCGGGGCACGCAGCACGCTGAAGATTTTTTCGTTGCTGTTCATGCCAGCCACTCCTCGACCTTCTTGACCGCGTCAGCGGTGATGACGACCGTGTCGGCACCCACCAGCGAGACCGGGTCCAGACCCTGCACATCACGCACCTGCACGTACGGCAGATTGCGGGCGGACAGGTACAGGTGCTCGGACGCTTCCTCGGTGACGATCAGCGGGCGCTTGCCCACTTCCAGGCCGGCCAGCTTGGCGATCAGACCCTTCGTGCTGGTGGCTTCGACGTCGAAGGCCTCCACGATGGTCAGACGGCCCTGACGGTTCAGCTCGGACAGGATCGCGCACATGGCGGCACGGTACTGCTTGCGATTGACCTTCTGCTCGAAGCTGCGCGGCTTGGCCGCGAAGGTGACACCGCCGCCGACGAAGATCGGAGCCGTCAGTGCGCCATGACGCGCGCCGCCGCCCTTCTGCTTCTTCGACTTCTTGGTGGTACCAGCCACTTCGGAGCGAGTCTTCTGTGCCTTGGTGCCGGCGCGACCGGCGTTGCGGTAAGCAACGACGACCTGGTGGACCAGATCTTCGCTGAAATCGCGACCGAACACGGCTTCGGAGACCGAGACCTTGTTGTTGCTACCCGTGATAACGAGTTCCATCGTCATCTCTCCTTATGCCTTGCTCGCCGGACGGACGATCACATCGCCACCCGCCGCGCCCGGAACGGCGCCGCGAACCGCGATCAGACCGCGCTCGACGTCGACCTTGACCACTTCCAGGTTCTGGGTGCTCTGCTGCACCGCGCCCATGTGGCCCGACATCTTCTTGCCCGGGAAAACGCGACCCGGGGTCTGGCGCTGACCCAGCGAACCCGGCGCGCGATGCGACAGCGAGTTACCGTGGGTTGCATCGCCCATACGGAAGTTGTGGCGCTTGATGGTGCCCTGGAAGCCCTTACCCTTGGTGACACCCTGGACGTCGACGATCTGGCCGACTTCGAAGATGTCCGCCTTGACTTCGCCGCCAACGGCGAAATCGCCGAGCTGCGCGTCTTCAACGCGGAATTCCCACAGGCCGCGACCCGCTTCCACCTTCGCCTTGGCGAAGTGGCCGGCTTCCGGCTTGTTGACCAGGGCAGCGCGACGCGCGCCGACGGTCACCTGCACGGCGCTGTAGCCGTCGGTTTCGACGGTCTTGATCTGCGCGATGCGGTTCGGGGTTGCTTCGATCAGGGTCACCGGGATGGAGCGGCCATCTTCAGTGAACACGCGGCTCATGCCGGCCTTGCGGCCCACGAAGCCCAACGAATACTTCTTCGTCATGGTCGTAGTCCTCAGGTCAGCTTGATCTGAACGTCGACGCCGGCAGCCAGTTCGAGCTTCATCAGCGCGTCCACGGTCTTGTCATTCGGGTCAACGATATCGAGCACGCGCTTGTGCGTGCGGGTCTCGTACTGGTCACGCGCGTCCTTGTCGACGTGCGGGGAAACGAGAACGGTGTAACGCTCGATCTTGGTCGGCAGCGGGATCGGGCCACGCACTTGCGCGCCGGTCCGCTTTGCCGTTTCAACGATCTCGCTGGCCGAACGGTCGATCAGACGATGATCGAACGCTTTCAGCCGGATCCGGATCTTTTGGTCCGCCATGGCGGTAGGTTCCTTCGTTAAAAGAGCGACAGACAAAGCCTCTGGGTTGCTTTGTCCCATGAAATTCCTGAATACGGACGGCCCGCAGTCCTGCAGGCCGCCAAGGTCAATCCATGGACCTCAAAAACGTAGGCAGACCAGTTACCCGGCCTGCCCAGACGTAGAAGCATAATGGCACGCAAGGCAGCTGTCAACAGTCGCCTGTTGACGCCGCCTGAATGGCATTGACCCTTCCTGGTCCGGGGAACACAAGGCACATCCTGTGCCTGCTTTCCCATTTGATACGCCCCGATGCCCTACCCAGGCAACATCGGGGCGCTGATACTACCAGATTACTCGATGATCTTCGAGACCACGCCGGCGCCGACGGTACGGCCGCCTTCGCGGATGGCGAAGCGCAGACCTTCGTCCATGGCCACCGGGTTGATCAGGGTGACTTCCATCTTGACGTTGTCACCCGGCATCACCATTTCGACGCCTTCCGGCAGCTTGGCGGCGCCGGTGATGTCGGTGGTGCGGAAGTAGAACTGCGGACGGTAGCCGTTGAAGAACGGGGTGTGGCGGCCGCCCTCGTCCTTCGACAGCACGTACACTTCGCCTTCGAACTTGGTGTGCGGCTTGATCGTGCCCGGCTTGGCCAGCACCTGGCCACGCTCGACGTCGTCACGCTTGGTGCCGCGCAGCAGCAGGCCAGCGTTGTCGCCTGCCTGACCCTGGTCCAGCAGCTTGCGGAACATTTCAACGCCGGTCACGGTGGTCTTCTGCACCGGACGGATGCCGACGATTTCGATTTCGTCGCCAACCTTGATCACGCCGCGCTCGATACGACCGGTCACCACGGTGCCGCGGCCCGAGATCGAGAACACGTCTTCCACCGGCATCAGGAACGGCTTGTCGATCGCACGCTCCGGCTCCGGAATCCAGCTGTCCAGCGCGTCGACCAGCTTCAGGATGGCCGGCACGCCGATGTCGCTCTGGTCGCCTTCCAGCGCCAGACGGGCCGAACCGGCGATGATCGGGGTGTCGTCGCCCGGGAACTCGTACTTGCTCAGCAGCTCGCGCACTTCCATCTCGACCAGCTCGAGCAGCTCGGCGTCGTCCACCATGTCGGCCTTGTTCAGGAACACGACGATGTACGGCACGCCGACCTGGCGCGACAGCAGGATGTGCTCACGGGTCTGCGGCATCGGGCCGTCAGCGGCCGAGCACACCAGGATCGCGCCGTCCATCTGGGCGGCACCGGTGATCATGTTCTTGACGTAGTCAGCGTGGCCCGGGCAGTCAACGTGGGCGTAGTGACGGGTCGGGGATTCGTATTCGACGTGCGCGGTCGAGATCGTGATGCCACGCGCCTTTTCTTCCGGCGCGGCGTCGATCGAGGAGTAGTCCTTGAACTCGCCACCGAAGCGCTCGGCACCGATCTTGGTCAGTGCGGCGGTCAGCGTGGTCTTGCCGTGGTCGACGTGACCGATGGTGCCGACGTTGACGTGCGGCTTGGTGCGTTCGAACTTACCCTTTGCCATTGTTCTATACCTTGATTGTTCGTAAGTGGTTTCAAGAGAGGCTGAGCGAGGCTCAGCCCTTCTTCATGACGGCTTCGGCGATGTTGGTCGGAGCCGGCTCGTAGTGATCGAATTCCATGGTGAAAGTGGCGCGGCCCTGGGTCTGCGAACGCAGTGCAGTGGCGTAGCCGAACATTTCACCCAGCGGGATCATCGCGTTGATGATGCTGGCCGAACCGTCACCGGTGGTGTCGGAACCCTGCAGCACGCCGCGACGACGGCTGACGTCGCCCATCACGTCACCCTGGTAATCCTCCGGGGTCACGATCTCGACCTTCATGATCGGCTCCAGCAGCACCGGCTTGGCCTTGGCGAAGCCCTGCTTGAAGGCCATCGACGAAGCCAGCTTGAACGCCATTTCCGAGGAGTCGACGTCGTGGTACGAACCGAACACCAGCTTCACCTTGACGTCCACGACCGGGAAGCCAGCCAGCGGGCCGCTGGTGATGGTTTCGCGCAGCCCCTTCTCGACCGACGGGATGAATTCCTTCGGGATCACGCCGCCGGTGATGTCGTTGATGAACAGGAAGTCGTCCTTGATCATCGGAGCGATCTTCGGATCGGCACGGTCGGCAGCAGTGATCGGCGACAGTTCGATCACGACGTGACCGTACTGACCCTTACCACCGGACTGCTTGGCGTGCTTGTAGTCCGACTTGACGTCGGCCAGGGTGATGGTTTCGCGGTAGGCCACCTGCGGCGCACCGACGTTGGCTTCAACGTTGAACTCGCGCTTCAGGCGGTCAACGATGATGTCCAGGTGCAGCTCGCCCATGCCCGAGATGATGGTCTGGCCGGATTCTTCGTCGGTCTTGACGCGGAACGACGGATCTTCCTGCGCCAGGCGGCCCAGGGCCAGGCCCATCTTTTCCTGGTCCGACTTGGTCTTCGGCTCGACGGCCATCGAGATCACCGGCTCCGGGAACGTCATGCGCTCCAGGATGATCGGGGCGTCCACGGCGCACAGGGTGTCACCGGTGGTGGTGTCCTTCAGACCCACGGCAGCGGCGATGTCACCAGCCAGAACTTCCTTGATTTCCTCGCGGTTGTTCGAGTGCATCTGCAGGATGCGGCCGATGCGCTCCTTCTTGCCCTTCACCGAGTTCAGCACGGTGTCGCCACCGTTCAGGGTGCCCGAGTAGACACGGAAGAAGGTCAGCGCGCCGACGAACGGGTCGGTGATGATCTTGAAGGCCAGCGACGAGAACGGAGCCTTGTCGTCCGACTTGCGGGTCATTTCGACGGTGTCGTCGTCAACGTCCACGCCCTTCACGTCCGGCACGTCGACCGGCGACGGCAGCAGCTGGATCACGCCGTCCAGCATGGCCTGCACGCCCTTGTTCTTGAAGGCCGAGCCGCAGTACATCGGCACGATTTCGGTGGCCAGGGTGCGGGTACGCAGCGCGTTGATGATTTCAGCCTCGGCCAGCTCTTCGCCGCCCAGGTACTTTTCCATCAGCTCTTCGCTGGCTTCGGCAGCGGTCTCGACCATGAACTGGCGAGCTTCTTCCGCTGGGCCCTGCAGTTCGGCCGGGATGTCGCTGTATTCGAACTTCATGCCCTGCGAAGCTTCATCCCAGTGGATGGCCTTCATCTTCAGCAGGTCGACGACGCCCTTGAAGTTGTCTTCAGCGCCGATCGGCAGCTGCATCGGCACGGCAACCGCACCCAGCTTGGCCTTCAGCTGGCCGACGACCTTCTGGAAGTTGGCACCGGTGCGGTCCATCTTGTTGACGAACGCGATGCGCGGCACGTGGTACTTGTTGGCCTGGCGCCACACGGTTTCCGACTGCGGCTGCACGCCACCGACGGCGCACAGGACGAAGACGGCACCGTCGAGCACGCGCAGCGAACGCTCCACTTCGATGGTGAAGTCGACGTGCCCGGGGGTGTCGATGATGTTGAAGCGGTGCTCCGGCAGGGACTTGTCCATGCCCTTCCAGAACGCGGTGGTGGCAGCGGACTGGATCGTGATGCCACGCTCCTGCTCCTGCTCCATCCAGTCCATGGTGGCGGCGCCGTCGTGCACTTCACCGATCTTGTGGCTCTTGCCGGTGTAGAACAGGATGCGCTCGGACGTGGTGGTCTTGCCGGCATCGATGTGAGCCATGATGCCGAAGTTACGGTAACGCTCGATGGGAGTGGAACGGGCCACGGGAGCCTCTCAGATTTCTTGGATTTCGGATGGCCGAACGCCGCCTTTCGGCGGCCTTCGGATTGGCGCAGTCCTTCTGGGACCGCGAGGCAGCACGCACCGAAGTGGTGCTGCCCTGCCTGTTTTACAAGGCCGTCAAACTCACCAGCGGTAGTGGGCGAATGCCTTGTTGGCTTCGGCCATGCGGTGGGTTTCTTCGCGCTTCTTGATGGCGCCGCCGCGGTTTTCCGAGGCGTCGATCAGTTCAGCAGCCAGCTTCTTCGGCATGGTGTTCTCACCACGCTTGCGCGCGGAGTCGATCAACCAGCGCATGGCCAGGGCCATCTTGCGCGACGAACGCACTTCGACCGGCACCTGGTAGGTGGCACCACCGACGCGGCGCGACTTGACTTCGACCGCCGGAGCGACGTTGTCCAGAGCCTTCTGCACCAGTTCAATGGCGTTGGCGCTGCTGTTCTTCTCGGTGATCACGTCCATGGCGCCGTACACGATCTTTTCGGCGACGGACTTCTTGCCGCTCTGCATGACCATGTTGATGAAACGGGCGATGGTTTCGCTTCCGTGCTTCGGATCGGGCAGGACGGAACGCTGCGGAGTATTACCCTTACGCGACATAGTGCTCTCTCCTTATGCCTTCGGACGCTTGGCGCCGTACTTGGAACGGGCCTGGCGACGCTTGGCAACGCCGGCGGCGTCGAGCGAGCCACGAACGGTGTGGTAACGCACACCCGGCAGGTCCTTGACGCGACCGCCGCGGATCAGGACCACGGAGTGCTCCTGCAGGTTGTGGCCTTCACCACCGATGTAGGAAATCACTTCTTCCTGGTTGGTCAGGCGGACCTTGGCAACCTTGCGCAGAGCCGAGTTCGGCTTCTTCGGAGTGGTGGTGTAGACACGGGTGCAGACGCCACGGCGCTGCGGGCACTTGTCGAGCGCCGGCGAGGCACTCTTGTAGGTGGTCGCTTGCCGCGGCTTGCGGACCAGCTGGTTGATCGTCGCCATCAGTAGGTTCTTCTGATTGGTGGCCGGAAAATCCGGCCAGAGATGCGGAAATGTTAAAGCAGGCCGAAATTTTGGCCTGCTGAGACAGACGATTGTAGCAACCTGCAAGGAAAGCAGTCAAACGCCTCCTGTCAAGCCCGTCCCTGATCCCGGGACGTTACTGGGGGGCCTCCATGTACCCCGTTCAGGTTGGCTGGGTCGATCGCGGACGATCTCCCCTGCCCTTTCCCAATCCCATCGATGGACCGACGGGGTGGTCCGGCCTTGCGGCCGGACCGGATACCTCATTCTTCGCCCGAGGCCTGTTCAGCTTCGGCTTCAACCACCGGGGACTCGACCGCAGCCGGGGTGCCGGCCAGGGTCTGCATTTCCGAGTCGGTGAGACCGGAAGCGCCGCGACGGCGGCTGCTGTGGTAGGACAGGCCGGTACCGGCCGGAATCAGGCGGCCGACGATGACGTTTTCCTTCAGGCCACGCAGGTTGTCCTTGGTACCGCGGACGGCAGCCTCGGTCAGCACTCGGGTGGTCTCCTGGAAGGAGGCCGCCGAGATGAACGATTCGGTCGCCAGCGAGGCCTTGGTGATACCCAGCAGAACCGGATCGAAGCGCGCCGGCAGTTCGTTGCGGGTCGACAGGCGCGCATTCTCCTCGATAATGCGCTGGCGCTCCACCTGTTCGCCGTTCAGGAACTTGCTGCTGCCCTGGTCGGTGATCTCGACCTTGCGCAGCATCTGGCGGGTGATCACCTCGATGTGCTTGTCGTTGATCTTCACGCCCTGCAGGCGGTACACGTCCTGGATTTCCTTGACCAGGTAGGCAGCCAGCGGCTCGACACCCAGCAGGCGCAGGATGTCCTGCGGGCTCGGCTCGCCGTCCACGATGGTTTCACCCTTGGTGACATGCTCGCCTTCGAACACGATGACCTGGCGGTACTTCGGGATCAGCTCTTCGTGCTCCGAACCATCGGTGTCCTTGATGATCAGGCGCTGCTTGCCCTTGGTGTCCTTGCCGAAGCTGATGATGCCCGAACGCTCGGCCAGCACCGCCGGATCCTTCGGCTTGCGCGCTTCGAACAGGTCGGCCACGCGCGGCAGACCACCGGTGATGTCGCGGGTCTTCGACGCTTCCTGCGGGATCTTGGCGACGACGTCGCCCACGCCCACCGGGGCGCCGTCCTGCAGGTTGACGATCGAACGCGGCGGCAGCAGGTACTGCGCCGGCAGGTCGGTGCCCGGGATCGACAGGTCGTTGCCCTTGGCGTCGACGATGCGCACGATCGGGCGCAGGTCCTTGGCCTGGGTACCACGACGCTTCGGATCGGTGATTTCGCGCGAGGCCAGGCCGGTCAGCTCGTCGGTCTTCTCGATGACGGTGACGCCGTCGACGAAGTCGATGAAGCGGATGAAGCCGGCCACTTCCGACACGATCGGGTGGTTATGCGGATCCCAGTTGGCCACGGTCTGGCCAGCCTTGATCGCATCACCGTCCTTGGACGTGATGGTTGCACCGTACGGCAGCTTGTAACGCTCACGCTCACGGCCGTGCGCATCGAGCACCGAGATTTCGCCCGAGCGCGACACCGCCACCAGCGAGCCGTTGGCGTGCTCCACGGACTTGAGGTTGCTGAACTTGACCGAGCCGGTGGTCTTGACGGTGATGTTGTCGACCGCAGCAGCTCGCGACGCCGCACCACCGATGTGGAACGTACGCATGGTCAGCTGGGTACCCGGCTCACCGATGGACTGGGCGGCGATGACGCCGACCGCTTCACCGATGTTGACCAGGTGGCCACGCGCCAGGTCGCGGCCGTAGCAGCGCGAGCAGACACCGAAGGCCGATTCACAGGAGATGGTCGAGCGGACCTTGATGGTCTGCACGCCGGCATCTTCCAGCTTGGCAACCCAGGCTTCGTCCAGCAGGGTGTTGCGGGTGACGATCGGATCTTCGTCGTTGCCCGGCAGGAACACGTCCTCGGCAACCACGCGGCCCAGCACGCGATCCTTCAGCGGCTCGACCACGTCGCCGCCTTCCACGATCGGGGTCATGATCAGGCCTTCGGTGGTACCGCAATCCACTTCGGTGATCACCACGTCCTGCGCCACGTCGACCAGGCGACGGGTCAGGTAACCCGAGTTCGCGGTCTTCAGCGCGGTATCGGCCAGACCCTTACGGGCACCGTGGGTGGAGTTGAAGTACTCCTGCACGTTCAGGCCTTCGCGGAAGTTCGCCTTGATGGGCGTCTCGATGATCGAGCCGTCCGGGCGGGCCATCAGGCCACGCATGCCGGCCAGCTGACGGATCTGCGCCTGCGAACCACGCGCACCGGAGTCGGCCATGATGTACAGCGAGTTCATCGACTTCTGGTCGATGGTCTCGCCCTTGGCATTGACGACCTTCTCGGTACCGATGGTGTCCATCATCGCCTTGGCGATGCGCTCGTTGGTGCGCGACCAGATGTCGACCACCTTGTTGTAGCGCTCGCCGGCGGTGACCAGGCCCGACTGGTACTGCTCCTGGATTTCCAGCACTTCGGCTTCGGCCTCGGTGAGGATGCCCTTCTTCTCGTCCGGGATCAGCATGTCGTCGATGCCGATCGAGACGCCGGCGCGGGTCGCATAGGCGAAGCCGGTGTACATCAGCTTGTCGGCGAACACGACCGTGTCCTTCAGGCCGAGCTGGCGGTAGCTGGAGTTGATCAGGCGGCTGATGTTCTTCTTGGTCAGCTCGACATTGGCCAGCGCGAACGGCAGGCCTTCCGGCAGGATTTCAGCCAGCAGGGCGCGACCGATCGTGGTGTCCACGATCGAGGTCTTGTTCTGCTTGTTGCCGTCTTCGTCGGTCACCACCTCGGTGATGCGGACCTTGACCTTGGCGTGCAGTTCCACCACGCGGTTGTCGTAGGCGCGCTTGACTTCGGCGATGTTGGCGAAGGCCATGCCCTCGCCCTTCTTGTTCTCCAGCGAGCGGGTCATGTAGTACAGACCCAGCACGACGTCCTGCGACGGCACGATGATCGGCTCGCCGTTGGCCGGCGACAGGATGTTGTTGGTCGACATCATCAGCGCACGCGCTTCCAGCTGGGCTTCCAGCGAGAGCGGCACGTGGACGGCCATCTGGTCACCGTCGAAGTCGGCGTTGAACGCGGTGCAGACCAGCGGGTGCAGCTGGATGGCCTTGCCCTCGATCAGTACCGGCTCGAACGCCTGGATGCCCAGGCGGTGCAGGGTCGGCGCACGGTTCAGCATCACCGGATGCTCGCGGATGACCTCTTCCAGGATGTCCCAGACTTCGGCTTCTTCGCGCTCGACCAGCTTCTTGGCAGCCTTGATGGTGGTGGCCAGGCCACGACGCTGCAGCTTGGCGAAGACGAACGGCTTGAACAGCTCAAGCGCCATCTTCTTCGGCAGGCCGCACTGGTGCAGGCGCAGGTACGGGCCGACCACGATGACCGAACGGCCCGAGTAGTCGACGCGCTTGCCGAGCAGGTTCTGGCGGAAGCGGCCCTGCTTGCCCTTGATCATGTCGGCCAGCGACTTCAGCGGGCGCTTGTTGGTGCCGGTGATGGCACGACCGCGGCGGCCGTTGTCCAGCAGTGCATCGACCGATTCCTGCAGCATGCGCTTTTCATTGCGCACGATGATGTCCGGCGCGCTCAGTTCGAGCAGGCGGCGCAGGCGGTTGTTGCGGTTGATGACGCGGCGGTACAGGTCGTTCAGGTCGGAGGTCGCGAAGCGGCCGCCATCCAGCGGGACCAGCGGACGCAGGTCCGGCGGCAGCACCGGCAGCACGGTCATGACCATCCATTCCGGACGGTTGCCCGATTCCAGGAAGGCTTCGATCAGCTTGATGCGCTTGGTGAGGCGCTTGAGCTTGGTTTCCGAACCGGTAGCGGCGATTTCCTCGCGCAGGCGGGTCATCTCGGACTGCAGGTCGATCGTGCGCAGCAGTTCGTAGACGGCCTCGGCGCCCATGGCGGCGTCGAAGTCGTCACCGTGTTCCTGGCGCGCCTGCAGGTACTGTTCCTCGGTCAGCAGCTGGCGGCGCTCCAGGGCGGTCAGGCCCGGCTCGGTCACCACGTACGCTTCGAAGTACAGCACGCGCTCGATGTCGCGCAGGGTCATGTCCAGCATCAGGCCGATGCGCGACGGCAGCGACTTGAGGAACCAGATGTGCGCGACCGGCGAGGCCAGGTCGATGTGGCCCATGCGCTCGCGGCGCACCTTGGCCAGGGTCACTTCGGTACCGCACTTTTCGCAGACCACGCCGCGGTGCTTCATGCGCTTGTACTTGCCGCACAGGCACTCGTAGTCCTTCACCGGGCCGAAGATGGCGGCGCAGAACAGGCCGTCGCGTTCCGGCTTGAAGGTACGGTAGTTGATGGTTTCCGGCTTCTTCACTTCGCCGAAGGACCACGAACGGATCAGGTCCGGCGAGGCCAGCGCGATCTTGATCGCGTCGAAGTCCAGCGTCTGGCGCTGCTGGTTGAAGAGGTTGAGCAGGTCTTTCATGGTGTTCTCCAGAAGGAGGAATGCTGTGTCGATGGGCTTTCAGTTCACTGCCAGCGGCGCGGCGGCGGACCGCCGCGCCGGCATGGATCAGTTGTCTTCCAGTTCCATGTTGATGGCCAGCGAGCGGATTTCCTTCACGAGCACGTTGAAGGATTCCGGCATGCCCGCGACCATCTCGTGCTCGCCGTCGACGATGTTCTTGTACATCTGGTTGCGGCCCTGCACGTCATCGGACTTCACCGTCAGCATTTCCTGCAGGGTGTAGGCCGCGCCGTAGGCTTCCAGCGCCCAGACTTCCATTTCACCGAAGCGCTGGCCGCCGAACTGCGCCTTGCCGCCCAGCGGCTGCTGGGTGACGAGCGAGTACGGACCGGTCGAACGGGCGTGCATCTTGTCGTCGACCAGGTGGTTCAGCTTCAGGTAGTGCATGTAACCGACGGTGGTATGGCGGTCGAAGGCTTCACCGGTGCGGCCGTCGTACAGCTGGGTCTGGCCACTGCTCGGCAGGTCGGCCAGTTCCAGCATGCGCTTGATTTCCGCTTCGGTGGCGCCGTCGAACACCGGGGTGGCCATCGGCACGCCGTCGGTCAGGTTGCGGGCCAGGCGCAGCAGCTCCTCGTCGCTGAACTGCGACAGGTCGACACGGTTGGCCACGTTGGTGTCGTCGTGGTTGTAGATGTCGTCCAGGAACTTGCGCAGGTCGGCGACCGCCGCCTGGGCTTCCAGCATCGCCTGGATCTTGCGACCCAGACCCTTGGCGGCCCAGCCCAGGTGCACTTCCAGGATCTGGCCGATGTTCATACGCGACGGCACGCCCAGCGGGTTCAGCACGATGTCCACGGTCTCGCCCGAGGCCATGTACGGCATGTCCTCGACCGGCACCACGTTGGACACCACACCCTTGTTGCCGTGGCGGCCTGCCATCTTGTCACCCGGCTGGATGCGGCGCTTCACCGCCAGGAACACCTTGACCATCTTCAGCACGCCCGGGGCGAGGTCGTCGCCCGCGGTGATCTTGCCGCGCTTGTCGGCGAAGCGACGCTCGAATTCCTTCTCGTGCGCCTGGATCTGCTTCTGGGCGCGCTCGATGGCTTCCGAGGCGTCCTCGTCCTTCATGCGCAGGGCGAACCAGTCAGACTTCTTCAGGCCGTCGAGGAAGGCGTCGGTGATCACGTCACCCTTCTTCAGGCCAGCACCACCATTGACCACCTTGCCCACGATCTGCGAACGCAGACGCATGTAGATGGCCGCTTCCAGGATGCGGAACTGGTCATCGAAGTCCTTCTTGACGCGCTTGATTTCGGACTCTTCGATCTGGCGCGCGCGCTTGTCCTTCTCGATGCCGTCGCGGGTGAAGACCTGCACGTCGATGACGGTGCCGTCCATGCCCGGCGGAACGCGCAGCGAGCTGTCCTTAACGTCCGAAGCCTTCTCGCCGAAGATCGCGCGCAGCAGCTTCTCTTCCGGGGTCAGCTGGCTTTCGCCCTTCGGGGTGACCTTGCCGACCAGGATGTCGCCAGCGCGCACTTCTGCACCGATGTACACCACGCCGCTCTCGTCCAGGCGGTTCAGCGCCTGCTCGGAGACGTTCGGGATGTCGGCGGAGATTTCCTCCGGCCCCAGCTTGGTGTCACGCGCGACGCAGGTCAGCTCTTCGATGTGGATCGTGGTGTAGCGATCCTCTTCCACCACGCGCTCGGAGAGCAGGATGGAGTCTTCGAAGTTGTAGCCGTTCCACGGCATGAACGCGATCAGCATGTTCTGGCCCAGGGCCAGCTCGCCGATGTCGGTGGACGGACCGTCGGCCAGCACGTCGCCGCGGGCGATGACGTCACCCACCTGGACCAGCGGACGCTGGTTGATGCAGGTGTTCTGGTTCGACCGGGTGTACTTGACCAGGTTGTAGATGTCCACGCCGGCGTCGGTGGCGCCAACGATCTCTTCCTCGTTGACCTTGACCACGATGCGGGCCGCGTCGATCTGCACGATCTCACCACCACGACGGGCGTTCACGGTCACACCCGAGTCACGCGCCACGGCGCGCTCGATGCCGGTGCCGACCAGCGGCTTCTGCGAACGCAGGGTCGGCACGGCCTGACGCTGCATGTTGGCGCCCATCAGTGCGCGGTTCGCGTCATCGTGCTCCAGGAACGGAACAAGCGCGGCCGCGATAGAGACGGTCTGCATCGGCGAAACGTCCATGAAGTGGACTTCCGCCGGCGGCTTCAGCAGCGATTCGCCCTGGAAGCGGCACGGAACGAACTGCTCGGTCAGGGTGCCCTTGGCGTCGGTCAGCGCGTTGGCCTGCGCAATGACGTACTCGTTCTCTTCAATGGCCGACAGGAACTCGACTTCGTCATAGACCTTGCCGTCCACGACCTTGCGGTACGGGGTCTCGAGGAAACCGTACTTGTTGGTGCGGGCGTACACGGCCAGCGAGTTGATCAGGCCGATGTTCGGGCCTTCCGGGGTTTCGATGGTGCAGACGCGGCCGTAATGGGTCGGGTGCACGTCGCGCACTTCGAAGCCGGCGCGCTCACGGGTCAGGCCGCCCGGGCCCAGGGCCGAGACGCGACGCTTGTGGGTCACTTCCGACAGCGGGTTGTTCTGGTCCATGAACTGCGACAGCTGCGAGGAGCCGAAGAACTCCTTGATGGCAGCGGCGACCGGCTTGGCGTTGATCAGTTCCTGCGGGGTCAGGCCTTCCGACTCGGCCATCGACAGGCGCTCCTTGACCGCACGCTCGACGCGGACCAGGCCGACGCGGAACACGTTCTCGGCCATTTCGCCGACCGAACGCACGCGACGGTTGCCCAGGTGATCGATGTCGTCGACCACGCCGCGACCGTTGCGGATCTCGGTCAGGACCTTGATCACGTCCAGGATGTCGGAGCTTTCGCCGTGGGCAGCGACCAGGCGCTTGGACTCTTCGTCGTTGCGCTCGCCGAAGTACTTGCTGTCGTACAGCACGGCTTCGCCGGTGGTTTCCTTGCGGCCCACGCGACGGTTGAACTTCATGCGGCCGACCGCGGACAGGTCGTAGCGCTCGAAGGTGAAGAACAGGTTGTGGAACAGGTTCTGCGCGGCATCCTTGGTCGGCGGCTCGCCCGGACGCATCATGCGGTAGATCTCGACCAGGGCTTCCAGCTGGGTCTTGGTCGGGTCGATACGCAGGGTGTTGGACAGGTACGGGCCACGATCCAGGTCGTTCACCCACAGGGTGCCCACGGCATCCACACCGGCCTTGCGGAAGGCCTGCAGCTGCTCGTCCGTGATCTCGTCGTTGGCCTGGGCCAGCAGTTCGCCGGTCGAGGCATCGACCACGTCGTGCGACAGGATGCGGCCGACGATGTAGTCGTCCGGCACGGCCAGGGCGGCAATGCCCGAGGCTTCCAGCTGCTTGATGTGACGCGCGGTGATGCGCTTGCCGGCTTCCACGATGACCTTGTCGCCGTCGGCGAGGTCGAAGCCCAGGGTCTCGCCACGCAGGCGCTCCGGCACCAGCTCCAGCTGGACGCCTTCATCCGGGTTGATGTGGAAGGTGTTGATCTCGAAGAACTCGGCCAGCATCTCTTCGTTGCTGTAGCCGAGCGCGCGCAGCAGGATCGACACCGGCAGCTTGCGGCGGCGGTCGATACGGGTGAACAGCGCGTCCTTCGGGTCGAACTCGAAGTCCAGCCAGGAGCCGCGGTAGGGAATGATGCGGGCGCTGTACAGCAGCTTGCCCGAGCTGTGGGTCTTGCCACGGTCGTGGTCGAAGAACACGCCCGGCGAGCGGTGCAGCTGGGAGACGATGACGCGCTCGGTGCCGTTGACGATGAAGGTGCCGTTCTCGGTCATCAGCGGGATTTCGCCCAGATAGACCTCCTGCTCCTTCACGTACTTGATGGCCTTGGTCGACGACTCACGGTCGTAGATCACCAGGCGCACGGTCACGCGCAGCGGGGCGCCGTAGCTCATGCCGCGCTGGCGGCACTCACGCTCGTCGAAGACCGGTTCGCCCAGCTTGTAGCCGACGTATTCCAGGGCAGCGTTGCCGCTGTAGCTGGCGATCGGGAAGACCGACTTCAGCGCAGCGTGCAGGCCGTGGTCCGTGCGCTTGGCCGGATCGACGTTTTCCTGCAGGAATTCACGATAGGAATCCACCTGGATGGCGAGCAGGAACGGCACTTCGAGAATCGAGCGCTGCTTGCCGAAATCCTTGCGGATACGCTTTTTTTCGGTGAACGAATAGGACGTCATGAGGTCTTCCACCTTGTTGTGCGGATCGTGCGCCCACGATCCGAAGGGAACTTGAAATTGTCAGTTGGAAGTCGCTGGTATTGCCGGCACCAGCACGCCTTCTCCCGCTACTTCCAACTGCCAACTCGTCTGCTACCACTCCCCCGCTGCCGCGCTCGGCGCTGGCCTGCCGGGGTTTGACTGCAGCCCGTGTTGGGCTTTTTCCTGCTTTTTTTCACATCCACGCATGGCGCGGATCTACAACACCGCAACAACGACCAAAGGCCGGGGGCTTACGCCCCCAGCCTTGGCTGCATCGCCGCGAATCGGTGACGATGCAAGGTAACTGCTTACTTGACTTCGACAGTCGCGCCAGCAGCTTCCAGGTCCTTCTTCATCTTCTCGGCTTCTTCCTTCGAAGCGTTGTCCTTCAGGACGCCGCCGGCTTCGGCCAGGTCCTTCGCTTCCTTCAGGCCCAGGCCGGTGATGGCGCGGACGGCCTTGATGACTTCGACCTTCTTCTCGCCGGCAGTCTTCAGGGTGACGACGAATTCGGTCTGCTCTTCAACAGCAGCAGCTGGGCCAGCGGCAGCAGCCACGGCAACCGGAGCAGCGGCGGAGACGCCGAACTTCTCTTCGATGGCCTTGACCAGCTCCATCACTTCCATCAGGGACTTCTCGGCGATGGCGTCGACGATCTGTTCGTTGGTAAGGGACATGATTAATACCTTTGGATGATTTTCTGGATTGAGGTTCCGTCAGGAACCACGGTAAGTCGAAACTCAGGCGGTCTCGGCGGCCGGCTCGGCAGCGTCAGCGGCGACATCGCCACCCCCCTGCTTCTCGCCAACGGCCTTGATGGCGCGGGCAAACATCGTGACCGGCTCGGTCAGGACGCGGGCCAGCATGGCCAGGGCCTGGTCGCGGGTCGGCAGCGATGCCAGCACGTCGACGTGGCTCGCCGGGAACACTTCACCACCGATGGCGACGACCTTAGCCTTCAGCTTGTCGTTGCCCTTGGCGGCTTCCTTGATCAGGCGACCGGCAGCGCCGGGCTCCTCGAGCGAGAACGCGTACAGCAGCGGACCAACCATCTGGTCCTGGGCGACTGCGAACTCGGTGCCTTCAACGGCGCGCGAAGCCAGGGTGTTCTTGACAACCTTCAAGAAAACACCGGTTTCACGAGCCTGCTTGCGCATCGCGGTCATCTGGGCGACCGTGGTGCCAGCGTATTCGGCTGCGATCAAGGAGTGGGCCTTGGCGGCGACGTCTGCCAGCTCGGCGACTACTTCTTGCTTCTGGGACAGATTGAGAGCCATTGCACTCCTCCTATTGAACTCCGCTTACGGCTCCTGCCGTGTGCGGTCCTGTGCGGCATCCATCCTGGACGCCGGGAACATCGGGATGATGTTCCGGGGGTGGGCCGTTCTAGACCTGGAGTGGGCCAACCTGGGAAACCCAGACGTGCGTGAACCAGAAAAACTCCAGAAGGGCACCATCTACGCAGGGTGATTCCGGGGAATCGATTAAGCGCTCCTGACTGCTCCGGCGGCGACTCCTTGCCAGATCGAGCTTCCATGCCCGTCGCCGGTATTGCCACGACCGCGCCTGCGGTCTTTGACGGCTACCGCGGGCGATGCACTGCCAGCGATGCCTTCAAATGTCACGGTCACGGCACCCGGGGCACCGTGACCGCTTGAAACAATTACTTCAGGGTCAGCGACGACTGGTCGACGGTGACGCCCGGGCCCATCGTCGAGCTGACCGAAACCTTCTGCAGGTAGGTGCCCTTCGAGGTGGCCGGCTTGGCCTTGATCAGGTCCAGCAGCAGCGCGGTCAGGTTCGACTTCAGCGCGTCTTCGGCGAAGTCGGCCTTGCCGATGGTGCAGTGGATGATGCCGGCCTTGTCGGTGCGGTAACGGACCTGACCCGACTTGGCGTTCTTCACGGCTTCACCCGGGTTCGGGGAAACGGTGCCGACCTTCGGGTTCGGCATCAGGCCGCGCGGGCCCAGCACGGTGCCCAGCTTACCGACGACGCGCATGGCGTCCGGGGTCGCGATGACGACATCGTAGTTCAGATCGCCGGCCTGCATCTTCTCGGCCAGGTCATCCATACCGACGGCGTCGGCGCCAGCAGCCAGGGCTTCGTCAGCCTTGGCACCGGCCGGAGCGAACACGGCGACGCGGACCGACTTGCCGGTACCGGCCGGCAGCACGGTGGAGCCACGGACCTGCTGGTCGGACTTCTTCGCATCGACGCCCAGGCGCACGGCGACGTCGATCGACTCGACGAACTTGGCCTTGGTGGCGGTCTTCAGGATGTTGATCGCGTCCTCGAAGGCGTATGCCTTGCCCGGAACGACGGCGGCCTTGATGGCCTTCTCACGCTTGGTCTGTGCCATCTTATTAACCCTCCACCACGAGGCCCATGGAACGGGCAGAGCCAGCGATGGTACGCACGGCGGCGTCCAGATCGGCGGCAGTCAGATCCGGTTCCTTCGCCTTGGCGATCTCTTCCAGCTGCTTACGGGTGACCTTGCCGACCTTCTCGGTGTTCGGGCGCTTGGAGCCCGACGAGATGCCAGCGGCCTTCTTCAGCAGGGTGGTAGCCGGGGTGCTCTTGGTGATGAAGGTGAACGTACGGTCCGAGTAGGCCGTGATGATCACCGGAACCGGCAGACCCGGCTCGAGCTTCTGCGTGGCAGCGTTGAACGCCTTGCAGAATTCCATGATGTTCAGGCCACGCTGACCCAGCGCAGGACCGACCGGCGGCGAGGGGTTGGCCTGACCGGCCTTCACCTGCAGCTTGATGTAACCGACAACTTTCTTTGCCATGTGAGTGCTCTCCGGGTGCTAGCGCCTTTCGACAACAGGCTCCCCATCGGACCGGGAATCACGCGTCCCGGCATCGCGTTTTGAAATCATGCTGAAGGCCACCTTGCGGCGGCCTCGTCCTGCTGGCTTTCCCAGCGGGGAGCCGCGCACTATAACAGGTTTTTTCTTCACATGCCTGAAGCGGCAGGTAAACGAACGGAACCGGGCCAGGCCCGGTTCCCTTTGGAGAGTCGAGCCTTGCCCGACTACCGCACCATCCATACCCCGGAGCCGAGCATGGCTCGACTCGACAGCACAGGTCAGACGGCCTTTTCGACCTGGCCGAACTCGAGCTCGACCGGAGTGGCACGACCGAAGATCAGCACCGAGACGCGCAGACGGCTCTTCTCGTAGTTGACTTCTTCGACGACGCCATTGAAATCGTTGAACGGACCGTCGGTGACGCGAACCATCTGGCCCGGCTCGAACAGCACCTTCGGACGCGGCTTCTCGACACCCTCCTGAACGCGATTCAGGATGGCCTCGGCCTCGGAATCGGCGATCGGCAGCGGGCGATCAGCGGTGCCGCCGATGAAGCCCATGACCCGCGGGGTTTCCTTGACCAGATGCCAGCTTTCGTTGTCGATGCGCGGAATGCCGGCTTCCTCGTGGGTCTCGATCTGGACCAGCACGTAACCCGGGAAGAACTTGCGCTCGGAACGGCGCTTCTGGCCGGCGCGCATCTCGACCACTTCCTCGGTCGGGACCAGGACGTCGCCGAAGCGCTCTTCCATGCCATCACGGACGATGCGATCGCGCAGAGCCTGCGCCACCGACTTCTCGAAGCCCGAATAGGCGTGAACGACGTACCAACGCTTCATGCAATTCTCCTTAGCGGCTCAGGAACCACTGAGTCAGTTTCTGGATCAGGAAGTCGAAGCCACCCAGCAGCAGGCTGAGGATGAGCACCACGACGATCACGACCCAGGTCATGCGGACGGCTTCCTGGCGCGTCGGCCAGACCACCTTGCGCAGTTCGAAGCGCGACTCGGAGAGGAATTCGCGGGTGTCGCGCCCCTTGCCGGTCAGCATGAACACGCCGATACCGCCAACCAGACCGACCACGACCGCCAATGCACGCAACTGACCCGCCCACGCACCCAGCTGGGCGGCGCGACCGGAGTCCGCGGAGAACCAGAACCAGACGAACAGACCGGCCAGCACCAGCAGCGATGCGGCGACATACTTGACGATATCTCCACCGTTGGCGGAGTTGTCCTTGGAGTGTTCGATCTTGCTATTCATCCGGCTGTGTCTGCTTTAGCGGCCCAGGCCGCTGGATAAGGTGGGCAGATGGCACGCCAGGAGGGACTCGAACCCCCAACCTGCGGTTTTGGAGACCGCTGCTCTGCCAATTGAGCTACTGGCGTACGTTGAAAACTTGCCTTCCCTTAGACGGCGAAGGCGGACCGAGGTTCCCGGCCCGCCATTCGCGTAACCGGCGGCGCTATGCAACCACCGGTACTGCAGGCTTACTCGATGATCTTCGAGACCACGCCGGCGCCGACGGTACGGCCGCCTTCGCGGATGGCGAAGCGCAGACCTTCGTCCATGGCCACCGGGTTGATCAGGGTGACTTCCATCTTGACGTTGTCACCCGGCATCACCATTTCGACGCCTTCCGGCAGCTTGGCGGCGCCGGTGATGTCGGTGGTGCGGAAGTAGAACTGCGGACGGTAGCCGTTGAAGAACGGGGTGTGGCGGCCGCCCTCGTCCTTCGACAGCACGTACACTTCGCCTTCGAACTTGGTGTGCGGCTTGATCGTGCCCGGCTTGGCCAGCACCTGGCCACGCTCGACGTCGTCACGCTTGGTGCCGCGCAGCAGCAGGCCAGCGTTGTCGCCTGCCTGACCCTGGTCCAGCAGCTTGCGGAACATTTCAACGCCGGTCACGGTGGTCTTCTGCACCGGACGGATGCCGACGATTTCGATTTCGTCGCCAACCTTGATCACGCCGCGCTCGATACGACCGGTCACCACGGTGCCGCGGCCCGAGATCGAGAACACGTCTTCCACCGGCATCAGGAACGGCTTGTCGATCGCACGCTCCGGCTCCGGAATCCAGCTGTCCAGCGCGTCGACCAGCTTCAGGATGGCCGGCACGCCGATGTCGCTCTGGTCGCCTTCCAGCGCCAGACGGGCCGAACCGGCGATGATCGGGGTGTCGTCGCCCGGGAACTCGTACTTGCTCAGCAGCTCGCGCACTTCCATCTCGACCAGCTCGAGCAGCTCGGCGTCGTCCACCATGTCGGCCTTGTTCAGGAACACGACGATGTACGGCACGCCGACCTGGCGCGACAGCAGGATGTGCTCACGGGTCTGCGGCATCGGGCCGTCAGCGGCCGAGCACACCAGGATCGCGCCGTCCATCTGGGCGGCACCGGTGATCATGTTCTTGACGTAGTCAGCGTGGCCCGGGCAGTCAACGTGGGCGTAGTGACGGGTCGGGGATTCGTATTCGACGTGCGCGGTCGAGATCGTGATGCCACGCGCCTTTTCTTCCGGCGCGGCGTCGATCGAGGAGTAGTCCTTGAACTCGCCACCGAAGCGCTCGGCACCGATCTTGGTCAGTGCGGCGGTCAGCGTGGTCTTGCCGTGGTCGACGTGACCGATGGTGCCGACGTTGACGTGCGGCTTGGTGCGCTCGAACTTACCCTTGGCCATGGCTGCTTATCTCGAATTCGTCTGAGAGGTGATGCTTAAGATGGTGCTCACGAAAGGAATCGAACCTTCGACCTCTTCCTTACCAAGGAAGTGCTCTACCGACTGAGCTACGTGAGCCGAGTTTTGCATTATGACATGAACTCGATAATATTCAAAGTTCATTCAATGGAGCGGGAGACGGGAATCGAACCCGCACCATCAGCTTGGAAGGCTGAGGTTCTACCATTGAACTACTCCCGCGCCGGGAATGTCACAACGTGAAACTGGTGGAGGGAGGTGGATTCGAACCACCGAAGGCGTAAGCCAGCAGATTTACAGTCTGCCCCCGTTGGCCGCTTGGGTATCCCTCCTTACCACCCCAACCCGTTGCCGCCGAAGCGTTGCGGTGTGTGGTGGTGAGCCGCTTATTCTGCTGATCAGGCGGGGGGCTGTCAACGCTTTTTTCCATCTTTTTCACACGTTGTCGCAAACCCATTGATACGCAAGGTTATTGCCCAGGGACCGACAGGGTCTCGCTGGCGAAAATTGCGACATGGGGGACGCCATCGGCGCCGATCCAGCCCCGATACATGCCCCGGGTGTTGAACGGCATGGCCATTTTTCCGTCTGCGGCAAGCACGATCGCGCCGCCGTCGCCGCCCATCTTCGGAATCATCTCGTTGATCACGCCCCTGCCGGCCTGCTCCGGCGTCTGCCGCTGGTAGCGCATGCGCGCACAGATCTCGTGCGCGGCCGCAGTCCGGATGTAGTACTCGCCCCAGCCGGTGCCCGATACCGCGCAGCCCGCGTCGGCCCAGGTACCGGCGCCGATGATCGGCGAATCACCCACACGGCCATAGCGCTTGTTGGTCATGCCACCGGTGGAGGTGCCGGCGGCAAGCTGCCCCTGCGCATCCAAGGCAACCGCGCCCACCGTGCCGAAGTGCCTTGCGGTCTCCAGGTCGGCGTGCGCCTGGCCACTGGCCTCTTCCTTCAATGCGCGCTGCAGTTGCTGCCAGCGCTTGTCGGTACGGAAGTAGGATGGATCGACAAGGCCGATGCCCTGCTCCACCGCGAATGCCTCGGCACCCTGCCCGACCATCATCACGTGCCTGGACTTCTGCATCACGGCCTGGGCCAGCAGGATCGGGTTGCGCACCCGCTGCACGCCGGCCACCGCACCTGCAGCCAGGGTGGCGCCATCCATCACTGCGGCATCCAGTTCGTTGTGGCCGTCATGGGTGAACACCGCGCCCTTGCCGGCGTTGAAGGTCGGATCGTCCTCCAGCACGGTGATTGCCGCAGTGACGGCTGCAAGCGCCGGGCGACCGGCCGCCAGTTCGGCATGGCCCTTCAGCAGCGCCGCGCGCAACGCGTCGCGCGCAGCCTTCTCTTCAGCCGGCGACAGGTCCTTGCGCTCGACACCGGCACCGCCGTGGATGACCAGCAACGGCGAGGCGGCCGGGGCGGCCTGGGCAAGCAACGGCAGGGACAGCAGCGCGGACAGCACCAGGCGCAGTTTCATCGGGTACATCTCCAGCAGGTGTAGTGAATGGATTGCACCGGCAGTGCCGGCCGCTGGCCGGCACCGGTCGCATCAGGAAGGTGGGTTGCCGGCCAGCGGCCGGTACTACCGAAGCGTGAACTCAATCTCGCCGTCGCTGACGTCGGCCACGGCCTGGTAATCGGCCTCGGCCTGGAAATCATCCAGCCGCATGCGGCTGCCGCTGGCGACCACCGTCACCGGCACCGCATGGAAGCGCAGCGGCTCGCCCTCCACCAGGCGGTCGGCGTCGCGGCCGGGGCTGACCACCCAGACCTTGCCTTCGCCATCTGCGCTGTAGACCTGGGCCCGGCCATCGGGCTCAACGCACAGGGCGGTGTCCTCATCGACGCCGATGCCGACGATGTCAGGGTCGCCGCTGTCCTGGGCGGCACGTGCCACGAACACGATCAGGCGACCGAGCCGGTCACGCTTGTCGAAATGGGTGTCGGTGACCACGCGCTGCAGGTAGGGCATCTGCAGGAAGCCGCTGTCCAGGGTCACGGCACTGCCCATCGGGTCGGCCAGCGCACCGGCCGAGGTGATGCTGCCGCCATCCATGGCGCCATAGGCATAGCCGCCGAGGATGGCCAGGCCAGCGCTGGTACCGGCAATCGGCTTGCCGGCGCGCACATGGGCGTTGAGTGCACGGTTGAGTGCGGTGCCCTTCCAGAAGCGGATATAGCGGGACTGGTCGCCGCCGGCAATGAAGATGGCATCGGCCGCCGCGACCACGCGCAGCACCGCCGGATCATCGGCACCGCGGCGGCTGTCGAAGACCAGGGTCTGCACTGCGGTAGTGCCGCCGATCTCGCGGTACAGGCGGTCCTGCAGTTCGTCGCCACCGGAGGCGCGCAGAATCAGCACACGGCCATTGCCGGCCTGCTTCAGCCACCACTGGAAGGCCTCCGGCACCCACTCGCCACCGCCCATCAGCATCATGGCGGGCGCGCGCGGACCGGGACGCGGGGATTCCAGATCGCCGATTTCGTAATAGGCGAAGCCGGGGCCCTGCAGGTCCTGCGCGGGCGTGGCCAATGGCCAGGCCAGCACCAGCAGCGCCAGCCAGGCGAAGGGGCCAGGCAGGATCCGGTCGAGGCGTCGCATCTTGATCTCCCTGAACAAAATCGACTTGCAAGCGTTTTCACTCTTTGCCAGATAGGGGCCCAGTAGTCAAGGACATGAAAAAGGCGTTAAATGCGCGCGCCCATTCCGGAAGTCTGAATGGGGGACAGGGCCCCTCCTCTGCGGGCCGGCTTCATTTCCGAGAATTCCTCATGCGTAGACAGGCGATGGCGTGGTCGATCCAGCTGGCGTTGATGGGCGTGGCTGCTTCCGCGGCGGCCCAGGCACCGGCTTCCTCTTCGGTGCAACAACTGGACGCGGTGCAGGTCACCGGCTCGCGCATTCCGCGCGCCCAGGTGGAAGGCCCCGCTCCGATCACGGTGATCAATGCCGAGCAGATCCGCTCCAGTGGCTTCACCACCGTGCCGGACGTGCTGCGTGCAATGACCCAGAACGGCGGTGAGACGCAGAGCCAGCAGTCTTCCAGTGGCGCCGACTTCTCGCCGGGCGCCCAGCAGGTGGACCTGCGCGGCCTGGGCCCGAACCACACGCTGGTGCTGGTCAATGGTCGGCGTATTGCCGATTTCCCGATGCCGTTCAAGGGCCGCAGCAACTTCACCGATGTCTCCAACATCCCGCTGGGCATGATCGAGCGCATCGAAGTACTGACCGGCAGCGCCTCGGCCATCTACGGCTCGGACGCGATCGCCGGCGTGGTCAACTTCATCCTGAAGAAGAAGGCCGACGGCACCACGATCGACATGCGCATGGGCACCACCAGCGAAGGCGGCGGCGAGTCGTTCGACATGAGCCTGGCCAGCGGTTTCAGCCGTGGCAACTTCAACGCCGTGTACAGCGTCGAGCTGCAGTCGCAGACCCCGCTGTGGGCCTATGACCGTGACATCCAGGACTCGACCCAGGATGGCCCCACCGAGGGTTCGCGCATCGCGCGCCGTGCCTATCTTCGCACCGACTACAACGATGACTACCTGGGCCCGGGCGCCGCCACCTGCGAAGCGCTGTCCGGCCAGAACCAGGGCAGCACCTATCGTGCCTACCGCCCGAAGTACGGCTACTACTGCGGCAGCGACAGCTCGATCGGCTACGGCACCATCCTCAGCAAGCGCCGCGGCGCCAACGGCTACGCGTCGCTGAGCTACGACTTCGACAATGGCCAGCAGTGGTTCGCCGACGTGCAGCTCGGCTACCACACGATGTCGCTGATGCGCGACGTCACCCAGTGGGGCCGCATGGATGCCAACGGTGATGAGTCGGGCTACTTCAACAACGAAGCCACTGGCGAGATCGAGTTCTGGCAGCGACAGTTCTCGCCCGAGGAAATGGGCGGCCTGCGCAACGCCATGGTGCGCAGCACTCAGAAGACCTTCAGCGTGACCATCGGCTTCAAGGGCAACCTGATTGGCAACTGGGATTACGAAGCGGCGTTGAGCCATTCGCAGTACCAGTCGCGCATCAGCTGGGCACAGATCATTGCCGCCAAGGCCAATGACCTGTTCCTCGGCCCGCAGCTGGGCGTGGATGACGACGGTTTCCCGGTCTACAACGCCGATCCGTCACGCCTGTACCGTCCACTGACCCGCGCCGAGTACGACTCGATCGCCGCGCGTACCACCTACACTCCGAAGTCGCGCACGGAAACCGCCGCCTTCACCCTGACCAACGCAGCACTGTTCGCACTGCCCGGTGGCGATGCCGGGTTTGCCGCGACCGTGGAAGTGGGCCAGCAGGCCTATTCTCTGAACCCCGATCCGCTGGCGACCGGGTACTACTACTACAGCTGGAAGGATTCGGACGGCAAGGGTTCGCGCAACCGCTGGGCGACGGCTGCGGAGCTGCGCATGCCGCTGCACGACACGGTCAACCTGAGCGTGGCGGGCCGCTACGACCAGTACCGCTATTCCGGACACAGCATCGGCAAGGAGACCTGGAGCGGCGGCCTGGAATGGCGCCCGATCGATACCCTGCTGGTGCGCGGCTCCTACGGCACCGCATTCCGTGCACCGGACCTGCACTATGTGTTTGCCGGACCGGGCAACGACGAGACCAGCGCCGAGGATCTGTACACCTGCCGCCTCGAGGAGGCCAGCGACTGTTCCGATTACGAGCGCAACCTGATCCGCAGCCGCACCGGCAACCGCCAGCTCGACCCGGAAACCAGCACCTCGTGGAGCGCCGGCTTTGTCTGGTCACCGGCGATCGGCCTGGACCTGTCGGTGGACTGGTTTGACATCGATATGCGCAACCAGGTGCAGGACATGGACGTGCGCACGCTCCTGGCCAACGAAGCAAACTGCCGCCTGGGCAGCGCCGACATCAATTCGCCGACCTGCGTGGACGCGCTCGCCCGCATCACCCGCAGCAACGACGGACGCCTGTATGGCGTGCGCGTGGAGCCGATCAACGTCGCCCGCGAATCCACCTCCGGCATCGACGCCGGCCTGCGTTATCGCCTGCAGACGGGCATCGGCGATTTCATCTTCAACGGCACGCACACCTGGGTGAAGAAGCATGATTTCCAGCGCTACCCCGGCGACCGCACCGAAGACCAGTTCGCGGTCAACAGTGGCTTCGACATTCCGCGCACCAAGACCAGCCTGAGCGTAACCTGGGAGAAGGATGCGTGGTCGGCAACGGTGTACGGCTCGCGCCTGGGCAAGCTGCCGACCTCGGACAGCTACGACCAGGTGTTCGACTGGGACAGCGGCGACAGCCCGTACGTGAAGGCGACCTATCGCTACAACGCCTCGCTGCAGTACCGCGTCGACGACCACTCGCGCCTGTCGCTGTCGGTGGTCAACGTGTTCAACAAGATGCCGCCGAAGGACCGTACCTACACCGCTTACCCGTACTACGACGTGTCCTGGTTCGACAGCGTCGGCCGCACGATCAACCTGCAGTACACCCACAAGTTCGGTGGCAGCGCACTGTAAGTGCCTGGCCAGCGCCGATACAGGAGACCCCCGCTTCGGCGGGGGTTCTCTTTTCCGCCGCCTGAACGGTACCCACGCGCAGGCTCCGGCCTGACCGGCCAGCGGGGGATTTTAGGAAACAGCTGATTCCGCGCCATCAGCGCCGCTCCCTAGCATCGTTGCATGTTCCGCTTTCCCCGCCCTTCGCTGCAGCAGGCCGTGCCATCGACCACCGCGTCGGTGTTGCTGCGCTGCCTGACCGTCTGCGTCTTCATCTGCCTGGCCGCCGCGGCCGGGTTCTACCTGCTCACGGCATTCACCGAAGACATCTCGACCCATCGCCGCGAGATGAATGCAGCGGCCTACAAGGCACAGATCTATTTCGACCAGCGCGAAGCCCTGCTGCGCTACCTGGGGGATTCGGTACTGGCCGGCAACCCGAATGCACCGGCCGCAGACAGCGAGGGCGTGCGCCAGCTGCCGCTGGATGGTCCCGGTGGCCAGCCGGGCCAGCGGCTGCTGCTGTCAGCGCGCGCCGAGCACACGCTGCAGGCACTGCAGACGCATCTGCTGCTGATCGATGCACGCGGCGCGCACTGGCTGGCCGGGGGCGAGGTCGACGTCGACCTGGTGCACCTGCCATCACTGCGTGCGCTGCAGGCACGCAGCGGCAGCCTCCAGGGTGCAGACCCGGTGTACTGGCTGCGGCCGGGTGACAGTGGCGTTGCGCTGGCGCAGCCGGTACAGGCGGGCCCCCAACCGGCGCAGTGGCTGGTGCTGCTGCTCGATGGCGCGGCGGCGGCGAGCATGATCGACGGCCAGGGCATTGGCGGTTACGCGCTGCTCGACCGTGCGGGGCAGCCTGCATTGTCCAGCCAGGCACCGCGGCTGGATGGTGCGGGCTGGAAGACCCTGCGGGAGCGCCAGGACGACAGCTTCGGCACGTTGTGGAGCGGCGGCCTGCCGCGCGGCGTAGCGCTGGTGAAAAGTGTCGGCAATGACGGCTGGCGGTTGGTCTACCACCTGCCGCCGCCGCTGCTGCTGGGCGACCTGGCCGTGCCCCTGCTGGTCTGCGTGCTGTTGCTGCTGCTGGCCGGTGTTGCGCTGCGCCTGCTACGGCATCGCGTTGACCTCCAGCTGATCCAGCCGGCCCTGCAGCAGCACCGCCGCCTGCTGGAGAACCTGGACTTCAGTTCGACGGTGATCGACATGGCGCCGGTCGGCATCTGCGTCCTGCGCCGCAGCGACCGCGCGCTGCTGCTCTCCAACCAGCTGCTGCGCGACTGGCTCGGCGAAGAAGGCGAACACAGCGACTGGCAGGCACCATGGCGCGGACATGCCGGCGAACGCGGGCGTGGACTTGAATTCACCGCCCGCGATGGGCGCCAGCTGCAAGTGCTGCACGCGGCCTGCCGCTACCAGGGCGATGACGTGCTGCTATGCGTCTTCCATGATATTTCCCGGCACCGCCAGGCACAGGCCGCACTGTCGTCGGCACGCCAGGCCGCCGATGCGGCCAACCAGGCCAAGAGCGCGTTCCTGGCCACCATGAGCCATGAGATCCGCACCCCGCTGTATGGCGTGCTGGGCACGCTGGAGCTGCTGGGGCACACCTCGCTGGACGCCCGGCAGTCGCAGTACCTGCGCACCATCGAGAGTTCCTCGTCGGTCCTGCTGCAGTTGATCAGCGATGTGCTGGATGTTTCCAAGATCGAGTCAGGACAGCTCAGTCTGGAGCCGACGGCGTTCTCGCCGCGCGAGCTGACCGAGAGCGTGCTGCGCAGCTTCGCCGCGTCGGCCACCTGCAAGGGCCTGCAGATCCTGGTCTGTACCGATCCGCGCCTGCCGACACGGGTGCTCGGTGATGCCGACCGCATCCGCCAGGTGCTGGGCAACCTGCTCAGCAACGCGATCAAGTTCACCGAGCATGGCCGGGTGGTATTGCGCGTGCGCCAGGTGCAGCGCGAAGGTGAATCGAGCGTGCTGGCATGGCAGGTGACCGATACCGGCGTGGGCATCGCTGCGGAGGAACAGGCGCGGTTGTTCGAACCGTTCCGCCAGGTCCGCGGCGCAGCCAGCGCGCAGGGCACCGGCCTGGGCCTGTCCATCAGCGACCGCCTGGTACGCCTGATGAGCGGCGAGCTGCAGGTGGTGAGCGAACCCGGGCTGGGCAGCAGCTTCAGCGTCCGCCTGCCGTTGCCGGTGCTGGCCGCTGCCGAGGATGGCCCCACACTGCTGCCGGAACCACCGATCCTGGTGCGCGGCCGCGACCGCGAGCTGGTCGACAGTGCCTGTGGCTGGCTGTGTCGCTGGGGCGCCAACGCGCAGCCCCTGCTTGGTGACCCGGCGTTGCTGGACCATGACGGCGCGATCCTGATGGATGGCGAAGCCGGGATGCCGCTGGCCTGGTCGGGCCCGCGCGTGGTGGCATCGATCGAGGGCGGTGACCAGCCGATCACTGCCGCCGACGGCAGCCTGGTGGTGACCCTGCACGGCATGACCGCGATCGGCAAGGCGCTGGCCAGCGTGCAGCAGCAGCGCGCGGCGCAGCCGGAGGCCACGCGCACGGCACCACCGATGCCTCTGGGCCTGCGCGTGCTGGCCGTCGAGGACAACCCGATCAACCGGGTGATCCTGGCCGAGCAGCTGCGCACCCTCGGCTGCGACGTGGAGCTGGCACAGGATGGCATGGAAGCGCTGCAGCGGTGCCGCGAGCAGTGCTTCGATCTGGTGGTGACCGACATCAACATGCCGCGCATGGACGGCCACGCGCTGGCCCGCCAGCTGCGCGATGACGGCAACCCGGTACCGGTGATCGGCGCCACCGCCAATGCCACCGCCGAAGAGCGCGAGCGCTGCCTGGCCAGTGGCATGCAGGGCTACCTCAGCAAACCCGTCGACATCGCCCGCCTGCGCAAGGCGCTCACCGCCCTGCGCCAAGGAGACCCCGCATGACCCAGCGCGTCCTGATCCTGGAAGACCAGCCCTTCCAACGTGGTTTCCTGGCCAATCTGTTCGGCAGCCGCGCCGGTGTCCAGGTCGATGCCTGCGAAGACGTGGATGCCGCCATCGCACTGTGTGCCTGCCAGCCCTACGACCTGGTGGTCAGTGACCTGCTGATGCCCGGGCAGGACGGCATCCAGTTCATCCAGGCACTGGCGGCGCAACCACGCCCGCCGCGCCTTGCCGTGGTCAGCGCGGCCCCGCGGCGGATGATGACCTCGGCACGGCTGATGGCCGAATCGCTGGGGCTGGATGTGATCGGCCTGCTGCCCAAGCCGGTGGCGGCCGCCGACGTGGACGCGCTGTTCGAGGCGCTGGCGCAGGCGCGCCCGGCCACCGACAAGGCCCCCTCACTCGCGGCAGCGGCAGTCCCCGAACCGGATGCGTCGCAGCTGCGCCAGGCGATGGCCGATGGCAGCCTGACGGCGTGGTTCCAACCCAAGAAGTCACTGCAGTCCGGACGGGTGGTGGCGGCCGAAGCACTGGTGCGCTGGCGCCACCCGCAGCTGGGCACGCTGGCCGCCGGCAGCTTCCTGCCGGCGATCTGCCGCTACGGGCTGGAGGGCGACCTGCTGCGGATGATGCTCAAGGCCAGCATCAGCGCACAGGCGCGTTGGCGCAAGCAGGGCTTCCGGGTACCGGTGTCGATCAACCTGCCGCCTCATCTGCTGGAGCAGTCGGACCTGCCCGATGAGCTGCTGGCGCTGACCCTGGCCCACGGCGGGACGCCCGGCGAGTTGTGCTTCGAACTGATGGAGAACAGCACCACGCGGCACGTCAGCGACTTCTATGCCGGTGCCTGCCGGCTGCGCATGAAGGGCTTCGGCTTGGCCCAGGATGATTTCGGGCAGGGCCTGAGCTCGGTCCACAACCTGGTCAATACCCCCTTCACCGAGGTCAAGATCGACCGCGCGCTGGTCAGTGGCTGCGCCCGTGACCCGGCCCTGCACCTGACCCTGTCGACGGTGATCGCACTGGCCAACCAGCTGGGCCTGATCATCGTGGCTGAGGGCGTGGAAAGTGATGCCGACCTGGCCGCACTGCGGCAGTTAGGGTGCAGCCAGGTGCAGGGGTTCCTGATCTCGCAGGCGCTGCCGTCGGACGAATTCAACCGTTTGCTGGACGAGGAAGCACCGCAACTGGACGAAAGACCGCAGGCCGCCCTGCGCTGACGCGGATTCCACGACGGCTTCACAAAAACATCAAGCGGCATTGATGATCCTGTCTATGCAGTAGCGGCGGACTTCGCGCCGCCACCGGTGCCGATGTCCGCCCCATGCCCTGAGACCTGCCATGCCGGCCGAGGCCGCTCCTGTACGCCGACTCGCTCGCCGCTCGCTCCGCGTCCATGCCCTGTTGATCGGCGTGGTGGTGCTGGCGACCCTGCAGGCCGGACTGCTGCTGTCGGCCGGCTCGCAACTGTTGAACGAAGAGCGCAGCAAGATCGAGTACCACTTCCGCCGCCTGGACGGCACGTTGCGCGAGCAGGAGCGCTTCCTGCGCCAGTGGCGGCTGCATGATGTCGGCGTACGAGGCCAGCCGGTTGCCGATGCCAGCGTGGAACTGCAACGCGGTCCGTTGTATGCCAACTTCGCGGTGATCGGGAGCGAGGGGGCCGGTCGTTCGCCACCGACCGAGCTGGGCGACCGGTTCCTGCGCTTCTACGGCACGTTCTGGTCCGCTTCGCGCTACCCACCACCGCAATGCCTGCTGGTCGATGGCCAGGGCACACGCGGGCTGCTGGCACCGGTACAGACCGTCGGTACCGATGCAAGCCAGAACAGCCCGCATCACCTGCGACCGGCGATCGCCGACATCCACCGCGCACTGGGTACGCGGCCCACGCTGCAGCGCGGCGGCATCGCCTGGGTAAGCGTGCCGTGGCGCGACCGGCAGACCTGGCTGCTCGCCATCGCCCACGCTCCGCAGGATGCGCGCCTGTGGGGGGAGGACGGCAAGGATTCGCAGGCCGCGCTGGCGTGCCTGCTCGATCCGGCACGCGTCGATGACTACCGGCAGGTGCTGGGTGTTCCGGTGTTCCAACGGCTGTCGCTGTTCGATGCCGATGGCCAGCGCCTGCTGGGCGATGCTGCAGATGCCAGCAACGCTGGCACCTCCTGGCAGGCAGGCCTGGGAGGCCTGCAGTTCCGCATGCGCAGCGAGCGCGGCTGGCTGGCGGTCTACCACGTCAGCTGGCGGCAGGTATTCCAGCACCCGCAGGGGCCGCTGCTCGGTGCGACGGTGGTGGCCCTGCTGCTGGCACTGGGTGGCACGCTGGTGCTGCGCGCGTATCGGCGTTCGGTCATCGAGCCGCTGCGCAGCAACCACGCGCGGCTGCTGGAAAGCGAAGCCTTCAGCCGCACCATCCTGGACAACGCGCCGATCGGGCTGTGCCTGCTGCACCGTACCGATGGCAATGTGCTGCTGGACAACACCCTCGCCCGCCGCTGGCTGGGCGAAGACCACCACAGCGGAGGCTGGCATGGCCCTTGGCGGCGCAGCGTGCTGTCCGCTGGAGGCACCACGCTCGGCGATGGGCTGGCCTACACCACGCCCGAAGGCCGCCACCTGCTGGTGACCGCGACGCCGGCGCGCTATCGCGGCGAGCCGGCGGTGCTGTGTCTGTTCATCGATCTCAGCAGCCAGCACGAAGCCGAGCAGGTGCTGCAGCAGGCGCGCCGTGCCGCCGACCAGGCCAACCGGGCCAAGAGCCAGTTCCTGGCCACCATGAGCCACGAGATCCGCACGCCGCTGTACGGCGTGCTCGGCACCCTCGAACTGCTCGGACTCACGCCACTGGATGCGCGTCAGCGGGACTACCTGGGGACGATCCAGCGTTCGTCCTCGACGCTGATGCAACTGATCAGCGACATCCTCGATGTCAGCAAGGCCGAGGCCGGGCAACTGAGCCTGGAACCCAGCCCGTTCGATCCAGTGCATCTGACCGAGGATGCGCTCGACTCGTATGCTGCCGCGGCCGCCAGCAAAGGGCTGCAGTTCTACGCCTGCATCGATGCCGACGTGCCGTCCGTGGTGTGCGGTGATGCGGCACGGATCCGCCAGATACTCAACAACCTGATCAGCAACGCGCTGAAGTTCACTGACAGCGGACGCGTGGTGGTGCGCGTCTCGGCACGCTGGCAAGAGCAGCGCTGCTGGCTGCAGTGGCAGGTCGCCGATACCGGCATCGGCATTGCCAGCGAGCACCAGGCACACCTGTTCGAGCCGTTCTTCCAGGCCAACCCGGGCACCGATGCGATGCGCGGCACCGGCCTGGGCCTTTCCATCTGCGCGCATCTTGTGGCGTTGATGGAAGGCCAGCTGCGCGTGGTCAGCGAGAGCGGCCTGGGCAGCAGCTTCAGCGTAGAACTGCCGCTGCCCCCGGCGCCGGCCGATCCGCAGCAATCTCCTGCGCCGCAGTTGCCTGCGGGCCTGCAGGTACAGGTGCGGGGTGGTGTGCGCGAGCTGGTCCAATCACTGTGCGACCGCCTGCAGCAGCGCGGTGCACTGGCCAGCGTGTACCGCGATGAAAGCGCGGCGGGCTTGCCGTCGTCCACCGTGCTGCTCGACCTGGTCCTGGGCGACGCGTTGCCCGGGTGGGTGGATGGACCGCGTGCGGTTGCCTGCCGCGACGGCGGCGTGCGGCCACGGCAGATCGATGGCGCCTGGCAGGTTGGCCTGCACCGGTTCGACGCGATCGTGCTCGCGTTGGCTGCCGCCAGTGGCCAGCCGCTGGCGGCCAGCGCCGAAGGGCGCCTGCCGGCGACGCGCCGTTTCGGCCTGCAGGTGCTGGTGGCCGAGGACAACCCGATCAACCAGGCGATCCTGCGCGACCAGCTGGAACAGCTCGGCTGCCGCGCCGTGGTCGCCAGCGACGGCAATGAAGCGTTGGGCTACTGGCAGCAGGACGAGTTCGCGCTGGTGCTGACCGACCTGAACATGCCCGGGCTGGATGGCTATGGCCTGGCGCGCGCCTTGCGGGCGCGCGGTGTCAGCGTGCCGATCCACGGCGCCACCGCCAATGCCGACCCGGCCGAACGCCAGCGCTGCCAGGAATCGGGCATGCAGGGCGTGCTGGTCAAGCCGATCACGCTGGAAGCGCTGCAACGCCTGCTGATCGGGATAACCCGGGGCGACGCAACGGTTCCCGCGCCATCGCAAGCACCGGAATCCACCGATACGGGCGATGATGATCTCCCGCTGCAGGTTCCCGCGAGGATGCAGGCGTTGTTCGTGCAGACCATGCAGGCCGACCTGGACAGCCTGCGCCAGTCGATTGCCAGCGCCGATCCCGCGCGCGTGGTGCAGGTACTGCATCGCATCCGTGGCGCACTGGTCATCGTGGGCGCACCCGCCCTGGTGGACAGCGGCCTGCAGATCGAGCACAGCCTTGCGAGCGGCGATGACCTGACCACCCAGGCGGCGTCGCTTGCCCACTTCCAGCGACGCCTCGAACAGCTGTTGCATCCGCTGCTTGATGCGGCCTCCCCTTCCCCACCTGACGACCCGACCCTGCCATGACCACACGGATCCTCATCGCCGACGACCACCCGATCGTGCTTGCCGGCATCCGCGACGTATTGGCCGGGGAACTGGACCTGGACGTGGTGGGTGAGGCGGCCGACCCGGCGACGCTGATCGAACTGATGACCCGCACCCGCCCACAGGTCGTGATCACCGACTACAGCATGCCGGGGGGCGACCGCTTCGGTGACGGCATCAAGCTGATCTCGTTCCTGCGCCGCAGCTTCCCGGAGACGCGCCTGCTGGTGCTGACGATGGTGTCCAATCCGTCGTTGGTTGCAGCGATGTATGCCGCCGGCGCCGGCGGCGTCGTGCTCAAGAGCCATGGATTGGGCAGCCTGGTACAGGCCCTGCGCGTGGTGCTGGCCGACCGCGTCTACCGGCCACCGGGCCTGCTGCCGGTCGCGGCGAGCGAACCAGCCGATGCCGATGCGGTCCGTGCACGCCTGTCGCCGCGCGAACTGGAAGTGATCCGGCTGTTTACCGGCGGCATGAGCGTGGGCGACATCGCACGCCAGCTGCAGCGCAGCGCCAAGACGGTCAGCACGCAGAAGATCAGTGCGATGCGCAAGCTCGGCGTGGACAGTGACCAGGCACTGATCGAGTACTGCCTGCAGGCCTCGTTGTTCGCCTGAGGCCCACTCCAGGCTGAATCCTGCGGGCCCCGTACGAGGGCCTGCGACGGCTTTAGGAAACGCCTGATTCCATAGGACAGTGCCGATTTCTAGGCTGGACGCATCCCGCCATGGTGCGCCTGCCGGCAGCAACCGCGTCGCCGTGGGGGACGGAAGCCCGATGGCGCCTGCAGCTGCTATCGCGTGTGGCTTCCGCAGCGACGCGGCCCTGCCGCGCCAGTCCGCGCAGCCCTGCTGCGCCCTGCCACAGGAAGTCCAACAGCATGTACGCCTCCCCCACTCGGCGCCGCCGAGCGTCCGGGCGCGCGCGCCTCGCGCCTGCTCCCCTCCTTCCCAGCCTGCTGGCAACCGCCCTGTGGGCGGCACTGCCAGTCCACGCCGCCGATCTGACCGGGCCCCTGCAGGTCAGCGACGGCAACAACCTGCAGCTGGGTGCCGATGATGTCCTCACCCATGGCGCGGGCAGCTTCGCACTGACCGTCACCGGCGCTGGCAGCAGCGCACTGATCGATGGCAGCCGCATCAACGTGACCGGTAATGGCAGCGCCGTGTCTGCTGCCAGTGGCGGCCAGGTGCAGCTGCGCGGTGCCACCATGTCGATCGCACCCGCTACCGGCGTTGGCTTCTACGCACTGTATGCCAATGGCGCCGGCAGCGTGATCGATGCGCGCGATGTCGATATCGATGCCACGCGCAACGGCAGCGGATTCGGCAGCGTGCAGGCCTACAACGGTGGCGTGATCCGTTACACCGGGGGCCGTCTTTCAGTGACAGGTACCGGTGCGGCGCTGGCCGGTGCGTCCGGCAAGGGCAGTGAACTGCACCTGGCCGATCTGCAGATGAGCGCCGACGGTGGTGCCCGCCTGCGCGCCGACAGCGCGGGCCTGCTGACGATCCGCAACAGCCGCATCACCCTCGCTCCCGGTGGCATCCTCGCCGGCGTTGCCGTCGATGGCGCGGGCAGCCGCGCCGAGCTGTATGACACCTACATGGAAGGCGGCTGGTTCGATATCGACAGTGGTGGCAGCGTGCTGCTGGAGAACGTGGAAGCGCACTCGGTGGGTGGCAGCATGCGCCTGCTCGGCAGCCGCATCAGCAAGACCTATTCCAGCGCAGTGATCAACGGCGGCAGCTTCTACACCGTCGGCGGCTATGGCGTGAACATCAACAGCTGGGGGCAGCTGACCGCCCGCGACGCCGCGTTCGATGTGCGTGATGGCTACTCCGGATTCTGGCTGGCCAGCGATGAGTCGCGCCTGCAGCTGACCGACAGCACCATCGACACCTGGACCGACACCTACGGCTACGGTGTCGAGATCGCTGGCGGTGTCGCCACCGTGCAGGGCGGCCGGATCACCACGCACGGCGATGCGACCTATGGCGTACGCGTGACCGGTTCCACCGGCAGCACCGCCAGCCGCATTGAAGCCACCGGAAGCGTGATCGACATGCGCGGCAACGGGGGTGGCGGCGTGTTCATCGGTGGCTCCACCGCCACCGCGCTGCTCGACACCGTTGCGATCCGCGGCGACGGCGAGAACGTGTTCGGCATCGTGCACATGAACACCGCGCGGCTGACCCAGGCCGATCGCCTGGACATCCGCATGACCGGCAGCAACAGCGGTGGCTACCGCTCCTACCTGACCGCGTTCGGCCCGTACTGGAACCGCGCCACCTTCAATGACAGCCACATCGAGACCGCCAGCGGCGCCGCGTTCTGGCTGCAGGGCAGCAACCATGCGTTGACCGTCAATGGCAGCGATGTGACCGCAGGCGACGGCAGCGGGCGCCTGCTGCGCGTCAGCGACACGGTGTTCACCGATGGCAGCAGCGTGGCGACCAGCCGCATCGACTTCAGCGCCGACGCCAGCACGCTGCGCGGTGACGTGGTGGTCGACAGCGCAACGGCTGACGTACGCATGGTGCTGGGCAACGGCACCACGTTCAGCGGTGCTCTGCGCAACGACTCCGGCTACCAGGTCGCACACCTTGCGCTGGATGGCAGCAGCCAGTGGAACGTGCGTGCCAGTTCCAGCGTCGGCGCGCTCGAACACGCCGGCACCATCGCCTTCGATACCCCGGGGGCAAGCGGCTTCAAGACCGTCACTGTCAGCGGCGACTATGTGGGCAACGGGGGCCAGTGGATCTTCAACCGTGCACTGGGTGACGACACTTCGCTGGGCGACCAGCTGGTCATCAATGGCAACAGCAGCGGCACTGCCAGCGTGAGCGTGCGCAATGCCGGCGGTGCCGGTGCACTGACGCAGGAGGGTATCCGCCTGATCACCGTTGGCGGCCAGTCCGATGCACAGTTCAGCCTGCAGGGACGCGCGGTCGCCGGTGCCTACGACTACTTCCTGTTCAAGGGCGGCGTGTCGACCCCGGATGATGGCAACTGGTACCTGCGTTCGGAATACGTGCCACCCGTCGATCCGCCGGAGCCGCCGGAACCGCCGATTGATCCGCCGCAGCCGCCGGAGCCGCCGGTCGACCCGCCGTCACCGCCGGAACCGCCGGTCGACCCGCCGTTGCCGCCGGAACCGCCGATCGACCCGCCGCGCCCGCAGGTGGAACGCCCGGAACCGGCGGCTTACCTGGCCAACCGCAACGCCGCGCTGGGCATGTTCCGGCACAGCCTGCACGACCGCGCCGGTGACCCCGCCGCCGAGGCCGGCGCCAGCAGCGATGCCGTGGCCTGGATGCACCTTCGCAGCGCGCAGCCCGACAGCCACGACCGCAACCGCCAGGTCCAGGTCGATGGGCAGATCAGCAGCGTGCTGGTCGGCGTCGGCCGTCGCTTCGAGGTGGGCGGCGCGGGCGAACTGCAGGCAGGTGCGATGCTCGGCCACGGCCGCGCGCGCAATGACAGCCGCTCGCAGGTGACCGGCTACACCGCGCGTGGCGTGGTCACCGGCACCAGTGTGGGTGCCTATGCCACCTGGCTGCAGGATGCACGCATGCAAGGCGGCGCCTATGTGGATGGTTGGCTGCAGTACGGCCGCTTCCGCAACAGCGTGCAGGGCGATGGACTGCAGAAGGAACGTTATGACGCCCGCAACTGGAGTGCATCGGCCGAAGCTGGCTATGTGCTGCCCCTGCGGCGCACCGCGCAGCGCGGCATCTACCTGCAACCGCAACTGCAGGTAGTGCACAGCCGCTATGACAGCGACCGCGTGGTCGAGGCCAACGGCACGGTGGTCGAAGACCGCAGTGGTGACGAGACCAGCACCCGCCTCGGCCTGCGCCTGTACAGCCGTGGGTTGAGCGCGGCGCAGGGCCAGGTGCATCCGTACGTGGCAGTGAACTGGTGGTCCGGCGGCAATGGCGCGGGCCTGGCGATGGACGGTGAACGGCTGCAGCGGCAGTTGCCGCGCGACATCTACGAGGCCAAGGCCGGTGTACAGGTGGATCTGTCCGGCGGCTGGCGCGGCTGGGGCGAACTGAGCCGGCAGAGCGGCGGCATGGGCTTCCGCGACGTCGGTGCCCAGCTGGGCGTGTCGTACACCTGGTGATGCGGGAAGTGCCCGGCAAGGGAGTGCCGGGCGCTTTTTCCACATGCCGCGTGGAAAGCGGTGGGAGTTTGGTGTGGACAAGTGGCGGTGAGCTCCACGCACCAAGCGTTTCAGGGTGTGGCGTTTTTTTGTCCACGCCCATGCGCGGTTTTCCACATCCGCCGTGGAGAGTGGTTGGGATTTGGTGTGGACAAGTGGGTGCGAGCATTGCACCGCAGGCGTTTCGAAGCGTGGTGAAAATTTGTCCATATTGCACAGGCAACCTGGCAGAGCCGAGCCCACGCTCTGCTGATACCCCCTGAGCCGAGCGTAGGCTCGGCTCTACAGGGGAGCTGTGCGGTTTTCCACATGTGGCGTGGAAAGCGATGGGAGTTTGCTGTGGACAAGTGCCGGCGAACGTCACGCCGCAAGCGTTTCGCAGTGTGGTGATTTTTTGTCCATCGCCGGAAACGCGAACGCCCCGCACAGGGCGGGGCGTCCGGGGTCGATCCGTTGCCGCCGGATCAGACGTTGAAGCGGAAGTGCAGGATATCGCCTTCCTGCACGCGGTATTCCTTGCCTTCCAGGCGCAGGCGACCTGCTTCCTTGGCGCCGGCTTCGCCCTTGTACTTGATGAAGTCGTCATACGCGATGGTTTCGGCGCGGATGAAGCCCTTCTCGAAGTCGGTGTGGATGACCGCGGCGGCCTGCGGGGCAGTGGCGCCCTTGCGCACGGTCCACGCACGGACTTCCTTCACGCCAGCGGTGAAGTAGGTCTGCAGGCCGAGCAGGCTGTAGGCCGCGTTGATCACGCGGTTCAAGCCCGGCTCGCTCAGGCCCAGGTCGGCCAGGAAGGTATCGCGGTCCTCGTCGTCGAGCTGGGACAGCTCTTCTTCGATCGCGGCCGACACCGGTACCACCTGCGCGCCTTCTGCGGCGGCATGCGCGCGCACGGCTTCCAGGTGCGGGTTGTTCTCGAAACCGTCTTCCAGCACGTTGGCGATGTACATCACCGGCTTCAGGGTCAGCAGGAACAGGTCGCGCACCAGCGCCTTCTCTTCCTCGTCCAGGCCGGCCGAGCGGCCGGCCTTGCCCTCCGACAGCGCCGCCTGCAGCTTGGCCAGTACCGGCTTGCGCGCCGCTGCATCCTTGTCGCCGCCCTTGGCCGCACGCTCGGCACGGTTCAGTGCCTTCTCGACGCTGTCCAGGTCGGCCAGCGCCAGTTCGGTATCGATGGTTTCGATGTCCGAGATCGGATCGACCTTGCCGGCCACGTGCACGATGTCGCCGTGCTCGAAGCAGCGCACCACGTGAGTGATCGCATCGACTTCGCGGATGTGTGCCAGGAACTTGTTGCCCAGGCCTTCACCGCTGGCGGCGCCGGCTACCAGGCCGGCGATGTCGACGAACTCGACTGCGGTCGGGATGACCTTCTGCGGGTTGATGATGCCCGCCAGCTCGTTCAGGCGCGGATCCGGTACCGGCACGATGCCGACGTTCGGCTCGATGGTGCAGAACGGGAAGTTCGCCGCGGCGATACCCGCCTTGGTCAGCGCATTGAACAGGGTCGACTTGCCGACGTTGGGCAGGCCGACGATGCCGCATTTGATACCCATGGGTGACAGCTCTCTGGGGTGAAAGTGATTGGGGAAACAGCGACCTGGGCGCTGCTTTTCCAATCATTCTCCGTACCGACCAACGGTCGGTACCTACCGGATTGGTTGGTTCCGTACCGACCAACGGTCGGTACCTACCGGCTACTTCGGGGTGTGCAGCCGCTTCATCGCTTCGTTGAAATCGCCCTGCACCGCCAGCGGCATCACGTCGATCGCATCATCGATGGCGCGTGCAATCAGCACGTCGTCGTCCTTCGACGGGCGCCCCAGCACCCAACCCACCACGCGGTCCTTGTGACCGGGATGGCCGATGCCCACGCGCAGGCGATGGAACCTGCCGTGGCCGAGCAGGCGGATGGTGTCGCGCAGGCCGTTCTGGCCGCCGTGGCCACCGTCGAACTTCAGCCGTGCCGCGCCGGGCGGCAGGTCCAGCTCGTCGTGGGCCAGCAGGGTTTCCTCCGGCTCGATCTTCCAGAACCGCTGGGCGGCGGTGACCGACTTGCCGCTGAGGTTCATGAAGGTGGCGGGCTTGAGCAGCCACACCGTCTGCCCGGCGATCTCGACCTTGGCGGTCTCGCCGAACAGCTTGCTGTCCACATTCCATCGCGCACCGGCTTTTTCCGCCAGGGCCTCAACGAAATGAAACCCGGCATTGTGCCGGGTCCGGGCGTGTTCAGATCCGGGGTTGCCCAGACCGACGATCAGTCGCAGTCCTGCCATGGTTCCTTCCAGTACGGTGCCTGCCCGGAGGCAGGCACCGTAACGGTATTACTCGGCGGCAGCCGCTTCTTCGTCAGCCGCGTCGGCCTTGCCGGCCTTGGCGGTGACGATGGCGTCGTCGTGGTCCTTGCCCAGCGCCAGCGCCGGGATTTCCACGCCCTTCGGCAGCTTGATGTCGGACAGGTACACCACGTCACCGGCCTTCAGCTCGCCCAGGTCGACTTCGATCGACTCCGGCAGGTCCTTCGGCAGGCAGGTGATGGTCACTTCCTTCAGTTCGTGGGTGACCACGACGTCGGCAGCCTTGCCAGCCGGCGAGGTGTCTTCGTTGATGAAGTGCAGCGGGACCGAAGCGGTCAGGGCTTCGTTCTCGTTCACGCGCTGGAAGTCCAGGTGCATGATCAGCTGCTTGTACGGGTGGCGCTGCATGTCACGCAGCAGGACCTTCTGCACCTGACCGTCCAGGTTCAGGTCCAGGATCGAGGCATAGAACCATTCGTTCTGCTGGGCCAGCCAGATTTCGTTGTGGTCCAGGCTGATGGCGACCGGCTCGGCGTTGCCGCCGTACACGATGGCCGGGATCACACCAGCGTGACGCAGGCGGCGGCTCGCACCCTTACGCTGCAGTTCACGCTTGGTGACCTTGATTTCATGGGTCTTCGACATTTTCGACTACTCAGGTTGTTGCCTCGCCTTGCGGCTTGGCGGTTGAAGATGCTTCCGCGACCAGAAGCACCCGGGGTATGTCCCCGCCGTTGCCGGCAGGGACGAAAAACTCAGTCCACGTACAGCGAGCTGACCGACTCGCCGAAGGCGATGCGGCGCATCGTTTCGGCCAGCATTTCCGCCACGCTCAGCTGGCGGATCTTGCTGCACACCCGCGCGGCGTCCTTCAGCGGGATGGTGTCGGTCACCACCAGTTCGTCGAGCTGGGAATTGGTGATGTTGTCCACCGCCGGGCCCGACAGCACCGCGTGGGTGCAGTAGGCGGCGACCTTGAGCGCACCGCGCGCCTTCAGCGCAGCGGCAGCGGCGCACAGGGTGCCGGCGGTATCGACGATGTCATCGACCATGACGCAGGTCTTGCCTTCGACGTCGCCGATGATGTTCATCACGGTGGAGACGTTGGCGCGCGGGCGGCGCTTGTCGATGATCGCCAGGTCGGCGTCATCCAGGCGCTTGGCCACCGCACGGGCGCGGACCACGCCGCCCACGTCCGGCGAGACGACGATCAGGTTCTCGGTGCCGTAGGCGCGCCAGATGTCGGCCAGCAGCAGCGGGGACGCATACACGTTGTCCACCGGAATATCGAAGAAGCCCTGGATCTGGTCGGCGTGCAGGTCGACGGTCAGCACGCGATCAGCGCCCGCGGTGCTGAACATCTTGGCCGCCAGCTTGGCGGTGATCGGCACGCGCGAGGAGCGCATGCGGCGATCCTGGCGCGAGTAGCCGAAGTACGGCACCACGGCGGTCACGCTGGCCACCGATGCGCGCTTGAGCGCGTCGATCAGCACCAGCAGTTCCATCAGGTTTTCCGCGCTCGGCGCGCAGGTCGGCTGGATCACGAACACGTCCTGCTTGCGGACGTTCTCTTCGATCTCCACCTGCACTTCACCATCGGAGAAGTGCGAGACCAGCGCCTTGCCCGGGCGAACCCCCAGTTCCTTGCAGATGTTCTGCGCCAGACGTTTGTTGGCGTTGCCGGAAAAGACCAGCAGGTTCGGGGACTCTTGCATCATGATTGTCTCGGGCGGGGACGAGTGGCGGGGATCCGGGGGCGGCAAGGACCCGGATGGACCCTTGCTGCTGACAACACCGCGGTTGTTTCCACGTCCCGCGCGGGCGATGCGCTGGAAGGCGCGGACACAGCCGCTATTGGCAGGGGCGGTAGGATTCGAACCTACGAATGCCAGGATCAAAACCTGGTGCCTTGGGCCTCTTGGCGACGCCCCTGCATTGATAAATCAGTGTTGCTCGAGTGCATCCAGCAGTGGCGAACGCGCAACGCCCGCTGCCACCCTTGCCCGCAACTCCTTCGGCAATTTCGACCGTCCCTGCTCTGCAGCAGACTGCGACGCGAATTCGACGAAACAACCACTTCCCGAACCGGTCAGCCGCGCCGTGCCGATGTCTCTCAACGCGGCAAGCGCTGCCTCGACGGCAGGCTCACGGCGGCGCAGCACCGGTTCGAACGCGTTCCCGACCAGGGTCCCGGAAGCGAAGTCCTCTATTTTCGCCACTGGGCTGTCGCGCGTCAAATCCGGGTCTGCAAACAGGGCCGGCGTGGGAACATGAACGCCCGGTTCAACCACCACATACCAGGCCGGCGCCAGCGTGATCGGCTGCAGGCGCTCGCCCACCCCTTCGGCCCAGGCGTTGCGGCCGCGCACGAACACCGGCACGTCGGCGCCCAGGCGCAGGCCCAGCGCGGCCAGGGCATCTTCATCCAGGCCGGCATGCCAGAGCCGGTTCAGTACCACCAGTACGGTGGCCGCGTCGGACGAACCGCCGCCGAATCCACCACCGGCAGGAACGTGCTTTTCGACGATGATGTCAGCACCTTGCGCAACCTTCGCCGCTTCCTGGAGCAGACGCGCGGCGCGCACCGCCAGATCATCGGCCTCGGCCACGCCGGCCAGGCCCTCGCCCTGCCGGCGCACCTGGCCGTCTTCACGCAGGCGCAGGCCGATGCGGTCCCCCCAGTCCAGCAGGCGGAACACGGTCTGCAGTTCGTGGTAGCCGTCGGCCCGGCGGCCGGTAATGTGCAGGAACAGGTTCAGCTTGGCCGGGGCCGGCCACCAGGACCAGCCCGCGTCGTCGACTGCCCCGCTCATGGCGTGCCCTGCCCCCACTCGTCCACCAGCAGGCGCACCTTGGCGTCACCGTTGCTGGCCTCGATCCGGCGCGGCAGCGCCGGCCGTCCGGCGTCGGCCGGGTACCAGTCCAGGTACTGTACCTGCCAGCCCATCTGCTGCATGCGGCGCGGCCGGCCTTCACCGTCGCGTTCGACCGTCTCGGGGCCGGCGGCGTCGCCGGCCACCAGGCCACGGATCCACTCCGGCAACTGGTTGACCGGAATGTCCCAGCCGGTCGCTTCCAGCAACAGCTGCTGGGCGTCCTCGCCGTCGCGCGGACCGCCTGCCAGTCCTTCCAGGCGGCCAGCTTCGGAATGGGTGTCACCGGTCAGCTTCCAGCTCTGCCGGGTCACCGGCGCGCTCAACTCCACCACGTAGCGGCGGCCTTGCTGCTTCCAGTCGATGCGACCGCTGCCGCCGTCCTTGCCCTTGCTGACCGCGACCCGGCCCTGGAAGGCCCAGTCCGGTTGTGCATGCAGGGCGGCCACGCGCGCCGCTTCGGCCTGCGCCGCTTCGGCCGAGACCGTCTCGACCACCGCCGGTGGGGGGGTCTTCTGCGTGCCCACGCTGGTACAGGCGGTCACCGCCAGGGTCGCAGCCGCCAACAGCAGCGGCCGGATCAGGGAAACACTCATGGATTGAATTTCTCGCGGGCGCGCAGCAGCGCGCGGTTTTCAGGGTCGAGCTTGGCCGCTTCGTCGAAGAAGTGGCGGGCCTCGTCATGCTTGCCCAGCACCCACAGCACCTCGCCGACATGGGCGGCGATCTCCGGGTCCTTGGCCAGGGTCCAGGCCCGGCGCAGCTGCACCAGCGCTTCGTCCTTGCGGCCCAGGCGATACAGCACCCAGCCATAGCTGTCGACGATGGCGGCGTTGTCCGGCTCGGCGACGCGGGCGCGGTCGATCAGCTCCAGCGCCTCCTGCAGGCGCCCGGTACGGTCAGCCAGGGTGTAGCCCAAGGCATTCAGGGCCGGCACGTTTTCCGGGTCGGTCACCAGGATCTTGCGCAGGTCGGCCTCGGCGCGCGGAATATCGTCACGACGCTCCCAGGTGAGCGCGCGGGCGTACAGCAGGCCATTGTCATCCGGGTAGGCGGCCAGGCCGCGGGCCAGCGCATCCAGCTCGCCAGCACTGTCATCGCCGCGCTGGCGCAGCTCGGCCTCCAGCAGATACGCGTCACGGCGCACATCATCATCGACCACCGCGTCGGACTGGATCGCGTGCACCTCATCCAGTGCCTGCGGCAGCCGTCCGGCCAGGGCCTGGGCGTTGGCCGCACGCAGGCGCGCCTCGCTCAGCTCATCACCGCCGGGCACACTGTGGTACCACTGCACCGCCTCGGGATAGCGCTTCAGGTATTCGGCGATCTTGCCCAGCAACAGGCGCTGCGCGGGGTCCGGCTTGGCCGCCTGCCGCGACAGTTCGTTGTAGAGGTTGGACAGCGCCGCCTTGTCGCCCTGCTTGGCCAACAGTGAAGCGCGCATGCCCCAGGTCTGCACATCCTGCGGGCCGAATGCCAGTACGCGCTCGGCCGCAGCCGGTTGCCCCAGGCTGTCGTAGGCGATGGCCACCGCATTGCGCAGCTCGGGGTCCTGCCGTGTCTTCGGCTCGACGTCGTGCAGCAGCGACAAGGCCTTGTCGGTCTCGCCGGCCTGCTGCAGCTGGCTGGCACGCAGCAACGCTACGCGCGGTTCTTCGGGGAAGCGCCTGACCACTTCATCGATCATGCGCCGCGCCAGGTCGGGCTTGTCCATGCGCAGGGCGAGGCGGCCGAACTCCTGCCAGGCCTCGATCTTCGGCGGAATCGCATTGGCATCGACCAGCTCGCCGAGCACCTGCGCCGGCACCGCCGGGTCGCGGCCACCGCCGATCAGCGCGGCCAGGGCGAACTTCCAGCCGCGCTCGTCGGGGTCGGCCAGCAGCGCCTGCAATTCAGTGCGGGCGGCCTTCACATCGCCCTGGCGCATGGCCAGCGCACCGGCGGCGCTGCGCATGGTCAACGAACGCGGGGCGCGCTGCTGCCACAGGGCCAGGCCCTTGGCGGCGCTGGCGTCATCATTGGCAAGCATGGAGATACGGGTCGCGCGCTCGGCCAGGCCAGCGTCGCCGTCGGTCTGCTGCGCGGCCTGCAGGTACCAGCGCGCGGCCTCGGCCAGCTTGCCGGCCTGCAGGGCGAACTCACCGGCCATCACCGGCTCCAGCGCCAGTTCCCCGGTGGCCGCGGCCCGCACGGGGACCCTGGCCGGCACCGCCGCTAGGGCCTGGGCGCAGGCCAGGGACAGCAGCAGAACACTGGGGATGCGAATCAATGCGGGCATCGTCGGCATCGGGGCCTTAAAATGTCGTCCAATGGCCAGCAGCTTATCGCAAGCAACTGAACAATGACCCTGTGGGTGCTCGGACTGAATCACCAGACCGCACCGGTAGAGCTGCGCGAGCGCGCGGCCTTCGCCGGTGAGGCGTTGCCGCGTGCGCTGGGCTCGCTGCGCGATACCCCGCAGATCGCCGAGGCGGTCCTGTTGTCGACCTGCAACCGCACCGAGCTGTACGCCGTGGCCGAGTCGGCACAGGCGCTGGACCAGTGGCTGCGCAGCCAGGCCGGCGACCTGCAGGGCTATCTGTACCAGCATGCCGATGCCGAGGCCGTGCGCCACCTGTTCCGGGTCGCCACCGGGCTGGACTCGATGGTGCTGGGCGAACCACAGATCCTCGGCCAGGTGAAGGACGCCTGGTCGACCGCGCGCGACCATGGCCTGCTCGGCCAGCGCCTGGACCGCCTGTTCCAGCAGACCTTCTCGGTGGCCAAGCGGGCGCGCACCGATACCCAGGTCGGTGCCAACCCGGTATCGGTGGCGTCGGCCGCGGTGCGCCTGGCGCAGAACGCGTTCGCCCGGCTGGACGACTCCACCGTGCTGCTGGTCGGGGCCGGCGAGACCATCGAGCTGGCTGCACGGCACCTGAGCGAAGGCAAGGTGCGGCGGCTGCTGATCGCCAACCGCACCCTGGCCCACGCGCAGGAACTGGCCAGCCGCCATGGCGGCGTGGCCCTGCCGCTGACCGAACTGGACCGCCACCTGGGCGAGGCCGACGTGGTGTTCTCGGCCACCGCCGCGCGCGAGCCGGTGATCCATCGCGAGATGGTGGCCAAGGCCCTGCGTGCACGCCGGCACAAGCCGATGCTGCTGTTCGACCTTGCCGTTCCGCGCGACATCGAAGCCGAGGTCGGCACGCTCAACGATGCCTTCCTCTACACCGTCGATGATCTGGAACGCGCGGTGGAAGACAACCGTCGTGGCCGCCGCGAGGCCGCCGCCGAAGCCGAGGCGATCATCGACCTGCAGGTATCGCGTTACGTCGAGACCCAGCAGGCCAGTGCCCATCAGGCGCCTTTGCGGCAGCTGCGTGCGTTCGGCGAGGCCACCCGCGCCGAGTTGCTGGAGCGCGCACGCCAGCAGCTGGCCAACGGCAAGCCCGCCGACGAAGTGCTGGAACTGCTGGCCCACGGCCTGACCAACCGCCTGCTGCACCCGCCGACCGCCGCACTGCGCGCCGCCGCGCTGAGTGGCGATGCCGACCTGACCCGCGCCGCCGAGCGCCTGTTCCCGGCCACGCCGGGCTACCACCACCCACCCGTGAGACCCGATGACGCCGACCCTGCGCCGTAAGCTGGAAGCGCTGGCCGAGCGCCGCGAAGAACTGGAACGCCTGCTCGCCGAACCCGACGTGGTCGCCGACAACACCCGTTTCCGCGACCTTTCGCGCGAATTCGCCCAACTTGAACCGGTCGCCACTGCACTGGCCGATGAAGCCCGTGCCAAGGCCGACCTGGCCGCCGCCGAAGGCATGCGCGCCGACCCCGACCTGCGCGAGCTGGCCGACGAGGAAATCGCCGCCGCGCAGGCGCGCCTGCAGGAACTGGAGCAGGAGCTTGCGCTGCTGCTGGTGCCGCGTGACCCGCGCGACGAAGGCAACCTGTTCCTGGAAGTGCGCGCCGGCACCGGCGGCGACGAAGCCGCGATCTTCGCCGGCGACCTGTTCCGCATGTACGCCCGCTATGCCGAACGCCAGGGCTGGAAGGTCGAGATCGAATCGGACAACCCCGGCGAGCATGGCGGCTACAAGGAAGTGGTGGCGCGTGTGGTCGGCCGGGGTGCGTTCTCGCGCCTGAAGTTCGAATCGGGCACGCACCGCGTGCAGCGCGTGCCGGCCACCGAATCGCAGGGCCGCATCCATACCTCGGCCGCGACCGTGGCAATCATTCCCGAGGCTGACGAAGTCGATGACATCGTCATCAACCCGGCCGACCTGAAGGTGGATACGTTCCGCTCGTCCGGCGCCGGTGGCCAGCACGTCAACAAGACCGAGTCCGCGATCCGCATCACCCACGTGCCAACCGGCGTAGTGGTGGAGTGCCAGACCGAGCGCAGCCAGCACGCCAACCGCGACAAGGCGATGAAGCGCCTGAAGGCGCAGCTGCTCGATGCCGAGCGCCAGCGCCAGGACGCGGCACAGGCCGAGTCGCGGCGCCTGCAGGTCGGTAGCGGCGATCGCAGCCAGCGCATCCGCACCTACAACTTCCCGCAGGGCCGGATCACCGACCACCGCGTGGAAGGCCTGACGTTGTACGACCTGCCCAACATCCTGGCCGGTGACCTCGACCCGCTGCTGCAGCGGCTCAGCCACGAACACCAGGTCGACGCCCTGGCCCAGCTGTCGGCGGGCTGAGCACGATGACGGCCTGGCAGCAGCGGCAGCACCTGCAGCAGGCGATCGCACGCCAGCCCGGCGACTTCGTCGCCTGGGTGATGCTGGCCGACCTGGAACTGGAAGCCGGCGACATCGCTGCCGGCGAGCAGGCCGCACGACGCGCCCTGCAGCTGCGCCCCAACCACCCCGAAGCGCTGGCGCGGCTGGGGCGCGTGGCGTGGATGGCCGGCGCGCACGCCGACGCGGCGAAGCTGCTCGGCCAGGCCTCGGCATTGGCCCCGCAGCACCCGGGCATCGCGCTGTGGCTGGGCCATGCGCTGGAAGATGCCGATGATGCCGAAGGCGCAGCAGCGGCCTATCGCCGCGCGCACGCGCTGATGCCGGGCGAACCCTACATCGCGGCCCAGCGCCTGGCCTGGCAGCGCCGCCTGTGTGACTGGCAGGACGTGGACACGCTGGCTGCGCAGGTACGTGCCGCGCTCGCTTCCGGGCAGGGTGCAGTGGAACCCTTCGCCTTCCTCAGTGAAGACGTAGGCGCTGCGGAGCAGTTGGCCTGTGCGCGCACACGCGCCGCGGTCGTTGCGTCGGCGGTGCGCCCCCTTCCTGCAGTGAAGGTTCGCGAGCACGGCGCGTTGCGCGTCGGCTTCCTCTCCAATGGCTTCGGCGCCCATCCCACCGGGCTGCTGACCGTGGCCCTGCTCGAACACCTGCGCCATGACCCGGCGCTGCAGCTGCACCTGTTCGCGCTGAACCGCGCCGATGGCAGCCGCATCCGCGAACGCCTGCAGGCTGCGGCCCGCCTGCATGACGTGGCCGCACTGCGGCATGCCGACATCGCGGTCCGCATCCGTGCACAGGGCATCGACCTGCTGTTCGACCTGCGCGGCTGGGGGGGCGGCGGCACGCCCGAAGTGCTGGCCATGCGCCCGGCCCCGTTGCAGCTGAACTGGCTGGCCTACCCCGGCACATCAGGTGCGCGCTGGCTGGATGCCGTGGTCGCCGACGAATTCGTGCTGCCGGCATCGCTGGAACCTCACTTCAGCGAACGCGTCCTGCGCCTGCCACGTGCCTTCCAACCCTCGGACAACACCCGCGTACTGGAACCGGCACCGTCCCGCGCCGAGTGCGGGCTGCCCGAACACGGCGTGGTGTTCTGCTGCTTCAACAACAGCTACAAGCTCAACCCGCGCAGCATGGGCCGCGCCTTCGCGGTGCTGCAGGCCGTGCCCGGCAGCGTGCTGTGGCTGCTGTCCGGGCCCGGCAAGGCCGACGCCCGCCTACGTGCAGCCGCACAGGCCGCAGCCCTGGACCCGGCGCGCCTGGTGTTCATGGCCAAGCTGCCGCATCCGCAGTACCTGGCCCGCTATCAGCTGGCCGACCTGTTCCTCGACACGCATCCGTACAACGCGCACACCACAGCCTCCGATGCGCTGTGGGCCGGCTGCCCGGTGCTGACCTGCCCGGGCGATACCTTCGCCGCGCGCGTGGCCGGCAGCCTCAACCATCATCTGGGTCTCTCGCGGATGAACGTTGCCGACGATGCGGCGTTCATCGCCACCGCCAGCGCGCTGGGCAACGACCCGGTGGCGCTGGCAGCGTTGCGTGCCGAACTGGCGCAGGCACGCGAAGACAGTGGTGTATTCGACATGGCAGGTTTTGCCCATGACCTTTCCGCCCTGCTGCAGACGCTGGCGGGCGAGCAGGGCTGGCAGGGCGTCGACACCCCCTGAGCAACCCGTGCGCTACGCTCCGGCTTCCTCCCCGCGTGGTGTGACGATGGCCAAGCTCAAGCGCAAGGACTACGACGAACTGCTGCTGCCGCTGCAGCTGGAACTGACTGCAATGGCGCGCTGGGTGCAGTACAGCGGGCAACGCCTGCTGGTGCTGTTCGAAGGCCGCGATACAGCCGGCAAGGGCGGCGCGATCCAGGCCATCAGCCAGCATCTCAACCCGCGCCAATGCCGGGTGGTGGCGCTGCCCAAGCCCACCGACCGTGAAGCCACGCAGTGGTACTTCCAGCGTTACGCCGCGCATCTTCCCGCCGCCGGCGAGATCGTGCTGATGGACCGCAGCTGGTACAACCGCGCCGGTGTTGAACGGGTGATGGGCTATTGCAGCGAAACCGAGTACCAGCAGTTCCTGCGCCAGGCGCCGGTGTTCGAACAGCTGCTGGTGGACGACGGCATCCTGCTGTTCAAGTACTGGTTGTGCGTGGACCAGGAGCAACAGGAAAAGCGCTTCGCCGAATGCCATCTCGATCCGCTGAAGGGCTGGAAGCTCTCACCGGTCGACCTGAAATCGCGCAGCAAGTACAGCGCGTACACCGAGGCACGCGAGGCGATGCTGCGCGCGACGCATCGCGAGGCGGCGCCGTGGACGCTGGTGGACTTCAACGACCAGCGGCTGGGGCGGCTGACGCTGGTGCGCAACCTGCTGGACCGGTTGCCGGACACGCGGGTGGACGCACCGTTGCCGGAGCTGCCGAAGCTGAAGGGCAAGCTGCATCGCGAGCACTACGATGTGCTGAAGCCGATCGAGGATTTCCCGGTCGAGGAATAGGGTGGGTCGGCAGGGCTTGCGGCCCTGCACCTGCCGAAGCCAGAGCAACGGCAACAGCAACAGCAACGGCGGGCTTCCTGAGGGATGGCGGGGCGGGTCCGGGTGCGGGGGGCGCTGCAAGTACGTCCATGTAAGCTCGGTCGCCGCATCCATGCGGCTCACGCCCCCGCACCCGGACCCACCCCGCCTTCGACAGATTTCCGCGATCTGTCGTTGATCCACACCATGCGTGGATGCTCTTCGAATTCAATTCGAAATATTCGATTTGTCTGGAGAATCATCCACGCATGGCGTGGATCTACCAGACATGAGGAATCTGTCAGAGGTGGGGCGGTGTCGGAGTGCGGGGTGTCAGCCGCATGGATGCGGCTGCCAAGCCTACATGGACGTACTTGCGGCGTCCCCGCACTCCGACACCGCCCCGCCACCCCACGGATAGCCCGCTGTTGCTGTTGCTTCGGCTGTTGCTGTTGCTGCCGGCCAGCGGCCGGCACTACCGCGGG
>NZ_JAXBQQ020000002.1:1099934-1173629 GCF_047520695.2 Stenotrophomonas sp. AR029
GCCCGCCGCCCCCCACTACCGCGGGTGCAGGGCCGCAGGCCCTGCCGACAAACCCACTACTTGGCAGCCGCGATCTGCTTCTCGATGTCGGCGGCGGTCACCGGGCCAAGGAACGTGTGCGCCAGCTTGCCCTGCGGGTCCAGCAGATGCGTCAGCGGCAGGCCACGCGGCGTGGCGAAGTCGGCCGGCGGATCGAACGGGTCCACGATCACGATCGGATAGGTCACCGGATGCTTGGCCAGGAACGACTGCATCTCCGGCACTTCGATGTCCTCGTAAGCCAAGCCGACCACTTCGATGTTGCTACGCATCGCATGCAGGGCCGACAGCTCGGGCATTTCCTTGCGGCACGGCGCGCACCAGGTGGCCCAGAAGTTCACCACCACCCACTTGCCGCGATGCGCGGCCAGGTCGTAGTCGCTGCCATCCACCGCCTTCATCTTCAGCGTCGGGAACTCGGCGGTGGTGCGCTCGGCCGGGGTTTCCTCGACCGGTGCCGGCGTGCTCGGCGTCGGTGCCTGCGCCGGTGGCTGGCTGCTGGCCGGTGCCGGCTCCTGGGCCGGTTTGCAGGCCGCCAGGGCCAGCAGCAGGGTCAACGGGAGCAGCAGCGGCAACGACGTCTTGCGGGTCATGGGGTGTCTCCAGAGTCGGTATAGATATCACTGACCTTGCGCTTCAGGCGTTCGCGCAGGGGCAGTCGCAGGTCATCCAGCGCCGCCAAGGCGGCACGGCCCAGGCTGTCGTCGCGGTACGGGAGGTGCTGCTCGGCTACTGGGATGCGCAGCTGGGTGCATTCGTACAGATCGGCCAGGCTGACCTGGTCCAGGTCGCGTGACAGCAGCCACTCGCCGCGCTCATCGCGGCGCAGCAGGTCGATCTCCTGCAGGTTGCAGATCAGGTCCTGCAGCAGTGAATCGGTCAGCATCGGCTCCAGCCGCAGGATCTCGTCATCGGCCAGGCCTTTGCCCTTGGCCCGTGCATGCTGGAAGCGGCCAAGCAGGCGCAGCAGCCCATAGAACTCGTACCCCTGCGGCAGGCGCAGCTCGACCGGCTGGTAGCGGAAGGCGGCCATCGAGGAGGCCAGCGACGCACCCAGCAGCACCGCCACCCAGCACAGGTAGATCCACAGCAGCAGGATCGGCACGAAGGCGACCGTGCCATACAGCTTCTGATAGGACTGGAAGCTGCCCAGATACGCGCCGATGCCCCACTTCACCAGTTCAAGGATGACCGCCGCCAGGATCGCGCCGGGCACGGCATGCCGCCATTTCACCGTGTGGTGCGGCACCACGCGGAACATCAGCGTGATGCAGACGAACTCGATCAGGATCGGTGCCAGCCGCAGCGCCAGTTCGGCCAACCAACGGCCCTCCTGGGTACCGAACAACGGCATCGCGAACACCCTCGCCGATACTGCCAGCGATGCGGCGGCAAGCATCGCGCCCAGGGTCAGCACGGTCCAGTAGACCAGGAAGCGGGTCAGCTTGGGCCGGCTCGAGCCGACCCGCCAGATCTGGTTGAAGGTCTCTTCCACGCTGTTGAGCGTGATCAGCAGTGAGGCGACCAGTGCGATGAAGCCGGCGGCCGTCAGCTGGCCGGCACTGGCCGAAAACTGCCGCAGGTAACCCTCGGCCGCGCGCGCCGCGGAGGGCACGAAGTTGGAGAACACGTAGTCGCTGAGCTGATCGCTCCAGCGGTCGAAAACGGGAAAGGCCGAGAGCACGCCGAATACCACGATGGCCAGCGGCACCAGCGCGAACACCGTGGTGTACGCCAGCGCCGCCGCTGCCTGGAACAGGCGGTCGTCGAGGAAGCGATGCCACAGGAAGCGGCCGAAACTGATGGCCCGTGCGCGATCCCGCGCGCGCTCCATCCACAGGTTGAGCGTATCCAAAGGTTCCATCGGTGGAAGGGTACCCGATGCGGAATGCTCGCAGGATAGCCATACTGGTGGCCACACGACGAGGAGAAGCGGGCACGATGGGCGAGATTCTGGTGCTGTATTACAGCCGGGGCGGTTCGGTGGCACGGCTGGCGCGCCAGATCGCGCGGGGCATCGGCGAAGTGCCGGGCATGACCGCGCGCCTGCGCACGGTGCCGCCGGTGGCCGCAGTGACCCAGACCGCGCAGCCGCCGGTACCCGAAGATGGCGCCCCCTATGTAAGCGTGCAGGACCTGGTCGAATGCCAGGGCCTGCTGCTCGGCAGCCCGACCCGCTTCGGCAACATGGCCGCGCCGGTGAAGCATTTCCTGGACGGGCTGGGCGCCGAATGGGTCAATGGCACCCTGTCCGGCAAGCCGGCCGGCGTGTTCACGTCCACCGCATCCATGCATGGCGGCCAGGAATCGACCCTGCTGTCGATGCAGGTGCCGCTGCTGCACCATGGCTGCGTGATCGTCGGCATCCCGTTCACCGAACCGGCGCTGAGCCATACCACCAGTGGCGGCACACCCTATGGCGCCAGCCACGTAGCCGGTGCCGCCGACGACCCGCAGCCGACCGACGACGAAGCCGTGCTGGCGCGCGCGCTGGGGCGCCGGGTGGCCGGCATCGCGCAGCGGTTGGCCCGATGAGCGCCGCGCCGCGCACGGTCCTGCTGCTGGCCCTGATGGGGCTGGCCGCGCTGTTCGCGGGCTGGTTCATCAATGACAAGCACTGGCTGGCGACCCAGCTGGTGTTCACCGCGCCGCCGCTGGCGCTGGCCATCGCCGTGCGCCTGGGCTGGCGCAAGGCCGGATTCTGGGCCTCGGTCCTGGCGCTGGGCTGGTTCAGCCACGGCGTGATGAGCGCCTGGAGCCACCCGGAAACGCGCTGGCTGGCGCTGATCGAGATCGCGCTGGCCCTCCTGGTGATCTTCAGCGCCAGCCTGCCCGGCCTGCGCGCCCGCTTCGGCAAGCAACGCTGACGCTGCGCCCGCTGGGTCGTATCATCTGCATTCCTGGCCCCGCGCCGCAGTACCTGTCCTGGTTTCGCGCATGCACATGATGGAAGAGCTCCTGGTCGTCACCACCGGTGGCACGATCGACAAGATCTACTTCGACGACAAGTCGGACTACCAGATCGGCGATCCGCAGATCGGCATGATCCTGCGCGAGCTGGGCGTGACGTTCCGCTTCAACGTGATTCCGATCCTGCGCAAGGATTCGCTGCACATCAACGATGAGGACCGCGAACTGATCCGCGCCACCATCGCCGCGCAGCCGACCCGGCACGTCCTGGTGACCCACGGCACCGACTCGATGGTGCACACCGGCAAGGTGCTGGCGACGATCCCCGACAAGACCATCGTGATGACCGGCGCACTGAGCCCGGCACGCTTCCGCGGCTCGGATGCCGAGTTCAACATCGGCTGCGCGATCGGTGCGGTGCAGTCGCTGCCGAGCGGCGTGTACATCGCGATGAACGGGCGGATCTTCGACCCGCAGCACGTGCGCAAGAACGTGGCTGCGAACCGCTTCGAGTCGGTCTGAGGAACCGCGTGCCGACCAAGGTCGGCACCTGCCAGAGCACTGTCCTTGTAGTGCCGGGCCATGCTCGGCAACCGCGTGCCAGCGTGGCACAACGGTCGGCAGCCGGAGCAGCCGAGCATGGACTCGGCTCTGCAGAAGCGAAAACGCCCCGGCCGAAGCCAGGGCGTGCCCTTGGAGAGGGACTTGGGCTCAGTACTGGGCGTTGAGGGTCACGCCCGAGAAGGTGCTGTAGGCCTTCACCCGCACATACCATGTGCCGGCGGCAGGGCTGTTGATGGTGCAGGTCTCGCTGTTGCCACTCAGGTACGGACGGCAGGTGTAGCTGGTATCGGTCGGGGCACTGCCCTGGCGCACGTACAGGTCGGCATCGCCGCTGCCGCCACTGATCGTCACGCGCAGCTGGCTGCTACCGGCCGGAACGGCGACGGTGTAGTTCAGCTCGGCACCGGTTGCGGCGCCCAGGCCGGTCACCGGCACGTTGTTCTGCAGCACGTTGCCACCCGGGTTCGGGTTGCCACCGCCGTTGATCGCCGCAGCCACGGCCGCGTTGGCGTCGACGATGCCGGCGCCGCAGCCACCCGAGCAGGCGCCCGGCAGCGGGCGTGCAGTGCTCTTGATGATGCTTTCGACCTGCGCCGGGCTCAGCGGGCTTGGCGCGACCGACTGCATCAGCGCAACCACGCCGGCCACGTGCGGCGCCGCCATCGAGGTGCCGTTGTACGACGCGTAGCTGGCGCTGCCAGGCGTGGTGGTGCCGGTGTTGAGGGTGGACAGGATGCTCTGGCCCGGTGCTGAGATGTCGATGCCGGTGCCGTAGTTGGAGAAGCTGGCACGCGCACCGGCCGAGGTTGTGGCCGCCACGGCAATCACGTTCGGGCAGTTGGCCGGCACCGACGAGGACACGTTGGTGTTGCTGTTGCCGGCGGCGACCACCACGGTGGTGCCACGGCTGACCGCGCCGTTGATGGCGTTCTGGTAGGTGGTGGAGCAGCTGCCGCCACCACCCAGCGACATGTTGATGACTTCGGCCGGATTGGCGTTGGCCGGCACACCACTGACGGTGCCGCCAGAGGCCCACACGATCGCGTCGGCGATGTCTGAGGTGTAACCGCCGCACTTGCCCAGCACGCGCACCGGGACGACCTTGGCATTGAACGCAGTACCGGCCACGCCGGTGCTGTTGTTGGTCACCGCCGCCACAGTGCCGGCGACGTGGGTACCGTGCCAGCTGGAGTTGGAGGCCGGGATGCCCGAGCCGCACTCGTTGGCGCCGTACCAGTCGCCCTCGTCATTCGGGTTGTTGTCGCGGCCACCGCCATCGCGCGCCATCGCGGCATCGCTGATGAAGTCATAGCCAGGCAGGATGTTGGCGTTGAGATCGGGATGGTTGGTGATGCCGGTATCGATCACGGCCACCACCACGCCGGTGCCGGTAGCCTTGTCCCAGGCCGGCTGCACGTTGATCGACGCGTTGGAGGTACCGAAGCCCCACTGCTCGCTGAAGCGGGTGTCATTCGGGGTCAGCGTCGCACGCATGATCTGGTCGACTTCGACGTATTCCACGTTCGGGTCGGCGGCGAGCTTGCGCATCAGCAGCTCGGATTCGGCCTGGTCAAGCGGCCGATCGGTCCTGACCAGGGTCGGGCCAACGGCCAGCTTGCGGACCTCCTGCAGGCCCAGCGCGCGGCCCTGGCTGCTGGCCAGGCCGGCGGCGGCACTCTTCAGCGAAGAGGCCAGTACGGTGGTGTTGGCCACCGGCGCACTACCGTCGCGGTACTTCACGATGAAGCGCTGGTGCGTCGGCGCGGACTGCAGGCCGCTGAGCTGGACGTCACCGGCCAGCGCAGGCGTGGCCAGCAGCAGCGATGACAGAACGGACGCACCAAGGACCACCCACACTCGACGCACACGCGGTTGCGTTACCTGGGACATCGTATTTCCCTTTCTTGTGGTGTGAATGCCGGAATCGGCAGAAGCACCGGCCCGAACCCTGGGCTGGCTTGCGTTGGCGAGGTTCGAAGTCCGGCGAGTCAGCGGATCCCCCTAACGATCCGCCGTGCAGATGACGCTAATGGCCGAAACCGGACACCACAAGATTTTCAGCGTCTTTTCAGCAAGATGAAATGTTCGTTCTGAGACTTTTCGGGTCGAAGGTTTGTGAAGGTGAAGGAACTTTCTCGTGCCCTGCACAGACCTGACTGGGTCGTCACGTGTCCTGGAATGACTTTGCCGACATCGGCGTCCACCGATCCGGGGTCAGATCCCATTTCACGCGGAAAGGGATCTGACCCTTGGCCTGAAACGCAGAAAGCCCGTCGCGGGGACGGGCTTTCCAGAAGCGCAGCCGGGCGCGGGCTCGGCTCTACGATTCGATGTGGGCGATCAGCCCAGCTTGACCAGCCAGTTGTGGCGGTCCGGCAGTCGGCCGTACTGGATATCGGTCAGTTCCTTGCGCAGCGACATGGTCACTTCGCCGGCCGGCGCGTTGATGTCGCCCACCGAGAAGCCCTCGCCCTTCAGCTGGCCGATCGGGGTGACCACCGCGGCGGTGCCACAGGCAAACACTTCGCTGATCGCACCGGAGGTGACGCCGTCCTTCCACTCGTCGATGCTGACCTTGCGCTCTTCGACCTTCATGCCACGGTCGCGGGCCAGCTGCAGGATGCTCTCGCGGGTGATGCCCTCGAGGATGCTGCCCGACAGTTCCGGGGTGACCAGCGTGCCGTCCTTGTAGACCAGGAACACGTTCATGCCGCCCAGTTCTTCCAGGTACTTGCCTTCGACCGGGTCGAGGAACAGCACCTGCGAGCAGCCCTGTGCCTGCGCCTTCTGCTGCGGGAGCAGCGAGGCGGCGTAGTTGCCACCGCACTTGGCAGCACCGGTGCCGCCCTTGGCCGCACGCGCGTACTCGGTGGACAGCCAGATCGACACCGGGGCAACGCCCTTGGCGAAGTACGGGCCGGCCGGGCTGGCGATGACGTAGTAGCCGGCCTTGTGCGCGCCGCGCACGCCGAGGAAGGCCTCGTCGCCGATCATGAACGGACGGAAATACAGGCTCGACTCATCGGCCGAAGGCACCCAGTCACTGTCGACGGCGATCAGCTGCTTCAGCGATTCGACGAAGATCTCCACCGGCAGTTCCGGCAACGCCAGGCGCTGCGCCGAACGCTGCAGGCGACGGCCGTTGGCATCCGGGCGGAAGGTCCAGATCGAACCGTCGGCGTGGCGGTAGGCCTTGATGCCTTCGAAGATTTCCTGGCCGTAATGCAGCACTGCGGCGGCCGGGTCCAGCTGCAGCGGGCCGTAGGCGCGCACATTGGCATTGTGCCAGCCGGCATCCTTGTCCCAGCGCACTTCCACCATGTGATCGGTGAAGTGCAGGCCGAAGCCCGGCTTCTCCAGGATCTTGGCGCGCTCTTCAGCGCTGCGCGGGTGGTCCGAACGGGTGACGGCGAAGCTGGGGATGGACTGGGACACCGGAGGATTCCTGTTCTGGTTGCGGGTAGTGCCGGGCCCGCGTCACTGCGGGCCTTGGGTCAAAGCATGCCGGTCTCTAGCCGGGCCGCCTCGGACATCATGTGCTGGTTCCACGGCGGGTCGAACACCAGGTCGACGTCGGCCTCGGCCACCGTCGGGATCATTTCAAGCTTGCTGCGCACGTCGTCGACCAGGATCTCGCCCATGCCGCAGCCCGGGGCGGTCAGGGTCATCTTCACGTCGATCTCGCGCTTGCCCTCATCCAGGTGCTTGATCTCGACTTCATAGACCAGGCCCAGTTCCACGATGTTGACCGGAATTTCCGGATCGAAGCAGGTGCGCAGCTGCTGCCACACCAGCTGCTCCACCTGTTCATCGGTGGCGTCGGCCGGCAGCTCGAGCGGCGCCGGTGCCTCCTTGCCGATGGCATCGCCGTCCTTGCCGGCGATGCGGAACAGGTTGCCCTCGACGAACACCGAATAACTGCCGCCCAGCGCCTGGGTGATGTACCCATAGCTGCCGGCAGGCAGGGTCACGGTATCGCCCTGCGGGACCATCACGGCCTCGCAATCGCGTTCGAAGTGGACAGGTTCGCTGCTACGGGAATACATGGGGACCGATATGGGGCCGTGGCCGAGGCCACGCAAGACGGGATTCTAGCCCAGCCGCCCCCGCACCGCCGGTGCACTGCGGCAAACCACAGTATCCTGTGGGTGATCTTCTGGGAGCTTCGATGTCCTCCAATGCCGCGCGTGCCAGGACCGTGACCTGGCTCTGGCCCCTCATGCTGCTGCTGGGCCTGTTTGTCGCTCCCCTCGCCTGGATGGTCCTGGCGCTGATGACCGGCCGGCAGGTCGGCTGGATGGCGGTGCTGGCCGCCCTGGAACTGGTGTTCATGCTGCGCCTGGGCACGCTGGGCCCAGGCCGGCTGCGCGTCGCCCTGGTCGTGCTCGGCACCCTGCTGGTGGCCGCCGTGGCCAACTGGGCCATCGCCAGCGCCTGGATGGGCGGCTCGATCGGCCTGGACCTGTGGGATGCCACCACGCGGATGGGCCCGCACCTGGCCTGGACCCTGATCAGCCTGGCCAATGGCGCGGTGGAATGGCTGTGGCTGGCCGTGGCCGTGGCCGTAGGTGCCTGGCTGGCGCGCTGAGCGCGTAGAGATCCTTGGATTCGGTAGTGCCGGCCGCTGGCCGGCAAAGGGGTCAGAGCCCTTTCCTGCGGAAAGGGATCCGACCCCCGTCCTCAATGCCCGCCGTCGAGCGCCTTCAGTTCGCTCACCAGCGAGGCCGCCGCTTCGGCGCCGTCGCCATAGAGCATGCGGGTGTTGTCGGCGTAGAACAGCGCATTCTCGATGCCGGCAAAACCGGTGCCCTTGCCACGCTTGATCACCACCACGTTGCGCGCGTTGACCACGTCCAGCACCGGCATGCCGTAGATCGGGCTGGCCGGGTCGGTCCGCGCCACCGGATTGACCACGTCGTTGGCACCGATCACCAGCACCACATCGGTATTGGCGAATTCGGGGTTGATGTCGTCCATGTCGGCGATCAGGTCGTAGGGCACGCCGGCCTCGGCCAGCAGCACGTTCATGTGCCCGGGCATGCGCCCGGCCACCGGGTGGATCGCGAACTTCACTTTCACGCCGCGCTGGCCCAGCCGCTGCGCCAGTTCCCAGATCTTGTGCTGGGCCTGTGCCACCGCCATGCCGTAGCCGGGCACGATCACCACGCGCTCGGCAAAGGCCATCATCGCCGCGACGTCCGACGCTTCGATGGGCTTCTGCGCGCCGGTGATCGCCTGTGCCTCGCCTCCGGCACCGCCGCCGAAGTTGGAGAACAGCACGTTACGGATCGGCCGGTTCATCGCCTTGGCCATCAACCGGGTCAGCAGGATGCCGGCCGCGCCGACCATCATGCCGGCGATGATCAGCGCCTCATTGCCCAGCACATAACCTTCGAAGGACACCGCCAGGCCGGTGAATGCGTTGTACAGCGAGATCACCACCGGCATGTCGGCGCCACCGATCGGCAACGTCATCAGCACGCCCAGTGCCAGCGCCAGCACGAAGAAGGCGACGATTGCCGAGGTGCTGAGCGTGCTGGCCGCGATGATCGCCAGCACCGCCACTGCCAGTGCCACCATCAGGTTCATCACCTGCTGGCCGGGCCAGGTCACCCGCTTGTCCAGTCGTCCGTCCAGTTTGGCCCAGGCGATCACCGAACCGGAAAGCGAGACCGCACCGATCGCCGCGCCGACCACCGCCAGCAGCAGCACCATGCCCGACGGCTGGCGCGCGGCCAGGTCGGCCAGCGCCTGCTCGCTCCAATGGCGGGTATCGCGGTTGGCAAGGAAGGCATAGCGCAGCAGCTCCACCGCACCGATCGCCGCGGCCGAACCACCGCCCATGCCGTTGTACAACGCCACCATCTGCGGCATGTCGGTGATGGCCACCTTGCCGGCCGACCACCAGGCCAGGCCCGCGCCCAGCAGCAGTGCGACCAGGATCAGCGGCACGTTGTGCAGTTCAGGCAGGAAGAAGGTCGCCACCGTGGCCAGCAGCATGCCCAGCCCGGCCCAGCGGATGCCGCTGCGCGCGGTCAGCGGCGAAGCCATGCGCTGCAGACCCAGCAGGAACAGCGTGGCGGCGACGAGGTAGCTGGCCTTGACCAGCAAGTCGAGCAGTTCGACGGTGCTGATGTTCAAGCCTGTGGCTCCTTCGGTTCGTCCCTGCCGCCCTTGGGCGCGCTCGGCTTGAACATCTCCAGCATGCGCGCGGTGACCACGTAGCCACCGGCGGCATTGCCGGCACCGAGCACCACGGCAAGGAAGCCCAGCGCCTTTTCCAGCGGCGTCTGCGCGTGCCCCAGCACCACCATCGCGCCGATCAGCACGATGCCGTGGATGAAGTTGGAACCCGACATCAGCGGGGTATGCAGGATCACCGGCACCCGCGAAATGATCACGTGGCCGGCGATGGCCGCCAGCATGAAGATGTACAGCGCTACGAACCCGTCACTCACTGGCAACGCTCCCGCTCTGTCTTCGTCGGCCCATCATAACCACGGGCTGAACCCGGCGCGCACCCGGCGTCAACCGCGGTGACGCTCACGCGTTGTCGATGGTGACCCCGAGCGAGGAACCGTACCCTGTGCTGGTGAGCAGCCCCGTCCCCCCGAGCGCCGACACCGATGCCCTGCCAGCATCGCTGGAGGCGTTCCTGGCCAGCGTCGGCCCGCGCGCGTTCCGTTTCGCCGAGGCCGGCCTGCGCCAGCGCGAAGACGCCATGGACGCGGTGCAGGACGCGCTGATGCGCATGCTGGACTACGCCGACAAGCCGGCGGCCGAATGGGCGCCCCTGTTCTGGAGCATCCTGCGCCGCCGCGTGATCGACCTGCAGCGCCGGCGCCGTTTCCGCCTGCCGTTCTGGCGCGACAACCAGGACGCCGACGGAGGCGGGATCGACTGGGCCGACACCGGCCCGGACCCGGCGCAGGCGCACGAACAGCGCCAGCAGTACCAGCAACTGGTGCAGGCGCTGCGTACCCTGCCCGCACGCCAGCGCGAGGCCTTCACCCTGCGGGTGCTGCAGGACCTGGACGGAGCCACCACTGCCCGCGCCATGGGCTGCAGCGAAGGCGCGGTAAAAACCCATCTGGCACGCGCCCGCCAGGCGCTGCAGGACTACCTGGAGACCCACCCGTGAACCGCTCCCTGCCCTCCGATGACATGCTGCGCAACCTGCACGCGCAGTCGCTGCAGGCGCTGTCGCCGGCCACGCTGGCACGGTTGCGCCAGGCCCGCCACGGCGCCAGCGCGGCTCGTCACGGGCGCTGGCGCTGGTGGCTGGCCAGCGCCTGTTCTCTGGTGGTGGCGCTGGGGATCGGCCTGCAGTTCAGCGGCCACAGCCCCCTGTCGCCCGCCGTGCCGGCACCGGTGCTGGCCTCGGTGGAAGACAACAACGCGCTGTACGACGAAAATCCCGATCTGTACCTGTGGCTGGGCGATACCGACCTGGCGATGGAGTGAACCATGTCCCGACTGCATACCCTGCCGCTGCTGTTGACCCTGTTGCTGCTGCCGGCCTTCCCGGTATTGGCGCAGAACGCCGCGCCCGCCCCTGCCGCACGCCCCGCGCCAGCCCCACCGCTGCCGGCCTGGGAACAGTTGAGTGAAGCGCAGCGGGAATCCTTGCTGGCGCCGCTGCGCGACCGCTGGAACAGCGCCGATGCCGGCCAGCGCCAGCGGATGCTCTCGCATGGCCAGCGCTGGCAATCGATGAGCCCGGAGGAACGCGACAAGGCCCGCCGCGGCCTGCGCCGCTTCGAGCACATGAGCCCGGAACAGCGTGAGCAGGCCCGGGCCCTGTTCGGTCAGATGCGGGATCTGCCGCCCGCGCAGCGCGACGCACTGCGCGAGCGCTGGTCGCAGATGACGCCGGAGCAACGCAAGGACTGGGTGCGGGAGAACCCGCCGCCGGCGAAGCCACGGTAAGCCTTCGGGATACCGGGGTCAGATCCCTTTGCCAGAGGCAAAGGGATCTGACCCCGTATCACTCACGCCTGCCAGCGCGTCTTCGCCAGCAGTTCGTCGTCCCAATCGAAACCGAGCTGCCCGTCGCGCACGAACAGCGCAACGAAGTTGAGCAGGTTCCGTGCATACATCTCGCTGGCCTGGGTCGCGCCGCGGCTGGCCAGGCCCAGCGGACCGTCGATGGTCACGCCCTGGTGTTCGATGCACTGCCCCGGCAGGGTCAGTGCGCAGTTGCCGCCACTTTCCGCCGCCAGATCAACAATGACGCTGCCGGCGGCCATGCCTTCCACCATCGCGGCGGTCACGATGGTCGGTGCCGGGCGGCCCGGTACCGCAGCCGTGCAGATCACCACGTCCACACTGCGCAGGTGGTCGGCCAGCCGACGCTGCTGCTCGGCGCGCTCGTCATCGGTCAGCGCCCGCGCATAGCCTCCCTCGCCCGCCGCGCTGACCCCGAGGTCGAGGAAGCGTGCGCCCAGTGACTGGATCTGCTCGCGGGTTTCCGGGCGCACGTCGAAGCCTTCCACCTGTGCACCGAGGCGGCGCGCGGTGGCGATGGCCTGCAGGCCCGCCACGCCGGCACCGATCACCAGCACCTTGGCCGGCCGCACGGTGCCGGCCGCAGTGGTCAGCATCGGGAAGAAACGGGGCGCGCGTTCGGCCGCAATCAGCGCCGCCTTGTAGCCGGCCATGCCGGCCTGCGAACTGAGCACATCCATCGCCTGCGCGCGGGTGGTGCGCGGCAGCTGCTGCAGCGGGAACAGCTGCAGGCGACCATCGGCCGCCAGCGCGGCCAGCGCCGGATCGCTGGCCGGGGCCAGCAGGCCGACCACGCTGGCGCCGGGCTTGAGCTGTTCCAGCACCGCCGCAGGGGGGGCCTGCACGCACAGCAGGATATCGATCTCGGCCCAGCGGCCCGCGTCGAAGACGCGTGCACCGGCATCGTCATAGGCGGCGTCGGTGAAACCAGCCGCCAAACCCGCGCCCGCCTCATACCAGACGGCAATGCCCAAGGCCCCGAGCCTGCGCGCGGTCTCCGGCGTCAGTGCCACGCGCCGTTCGCCCGGCGCGGTCTCCTTGATCCCCAGCAACGCCACGGCCATGCAGGTCCCCGCTGATCGGTGAGTTTCCCGATCCTAGCAGGCAGCACCCGCTCAGTGCAGCGTGGCGCTGCCCGGGTCGAGGCGATCGATCACGCCCTGCATGGCGCTGTCGAAGGCGCCATCATCAACGTGGGCACGCAGGCGGCCCAGCCGCATCATCACCGCCAGTTCTTCCGGCGAGGCCACGCAGAAGCGCACGCCGCGACGGTTGACGAACAGCAGGCGCGAGGAAATCGGGCTGACCCAGGACAGCTTGCCCGCCTGCACCTTGCCATCCTTGTCGACGAAGTCCAGCCAGTTGCCGATTTCCATGCGGCGGAAGCGGTCGGCATCGGCGTTGTCGAAATCGTCGGCGTCGATCTGCCCGCCAAGCTCAACCGCCGGCGATTCAGCCACTGGCGGGGCCGGCAAGGCAACCTGCGGCAGCTCCGGCAGCGCACGCTGCAGTTCCGGCCGCGACTCGGCGATGCCCTGCAGGGTGTCATGCAGGGCATCGATGGCGGCGGTTGCCGCATCGCCGTGCACGCCGACGCTGGCAAACACCTTGGCCAGCACCGGCTGCCAGGCCTGCAGCCACGGCTTGCCGACGATCTGGCGGCGGGCCTCGGCCACTTCCTCCAGCAGGCCATCGCCAAGGCTCAATGCCTCGGCCACCGACGCGCCTTCTTCTCCCTCGCGCAGCAACGCCAAGGTGAGATGATGCTGCCACGGCTGGCGCAGAAACTCGGCAATGGCCGGCGGCAGCGTGGCGTCACCGATGCGGCGGTCCAGTTCCGCACCGGCCCGGCTGCGGGCCATTTCCAGCTTTTCCTGGCCGCGCTGCGTTTCTGCGGCACGGCGCTCGGCGATTTCCACGCGGCGGCGATGCTGCACCAGGAACTCGCGGAATTCCTCTTCCAGGGTCAGGAAGATCGCCAGGTTCTCGTTGAACTCGGCCACCAGGCGCTCGATGATCTCTTCGACCTTGGCCATCAGCATGCGCTCGGCCTGGCTCTCGCCGGTGTTGCCCTCGCAGGCCTCGGCCAGCGAGTTGAGCAGCTTGCGCGCCGGGTGGGTCTTCTGCACGAACATGCGGCGGTCGAGCATGGCGACCTTGACGAAAGGCACCACCAGGCGGCCGATCAGTTCGCGCGAGCGGCCTTCCAGTTCACGCTCGTCCAGCATCACGTCGAACAGCATGCCGACCAGGTCGATGGCATCCTCATCCTGCGGGTCCAGCCGGGTCTGGCCCGGATCGACGCCAAGCTGGGTGGCGCTGGACAGCACTTCGCTCTTCAGGCGCTGCGCCAGCGATTCGCCGTCCTCGCCGATGGCCGCGCGCAGGGTGGCGCTGGGCGTGGCCTGCAGCAGCGACAGCACCGACATCATTTCGCGCTGGCTGAGCGGGCGCTGCTGGCCAACCGCCACCTGTGCCGCAGACGTGGCGTCCTCACGCACATGGCGGGTCTGCTGCAGCAGTTCGTGCAGCGCTTCCAGCAGCATGCCCTGCTGGCCAGCGTAGGCCTCGCCGGTGGCGCCGTCATCGCCGCCCAGGTGCTGCTGCATATGCCCGCGGCGCTCGGACCAGCGGGCAGCAAAGCGCTGCGCCCAGGCCGGTGCGGCCTGCTCGTCATCGCTGAACCCCGGATCGACGCCCGCGCCGTGGCGATGCTCGACCAGGTCATCCAGCATCCCGGCCATGCGCGGATCCGGTGCCGGCGGTTGTGGGCGCTGCGGAGCCCCCATCTGCGACATCACGCCGGCTGCGGCCAGCTGCTCGTCCAGCTTCTCGTAGATGCGACCGACCGGTGCACGCAGGTCGCGCTCGCACAGCTTGATCAGCACCAGATGCACTTCCGGGGCCAGTTCACAGCCGGCAAAGGCTTCGTGGATGGCCACGCCCAGGTGTTCGGGGCTGATCGGATTGTGGTCCGCGTCCAGTTCCGCGCCGCCGATCAACCGGCCCAGGCGGCGATCCAGCCGCGCCAGCACCGGCTTGAAGTCACGCAGCAATACAGTGGCGAAATTGCGCACCGCCAACCGTGATTCCAGCACATGCTCGGCCAGCAGGCTGAGCCCATCCTCGGCCGGCCCGGACAGGGTCGCCTCGGCTGACAGCGGCTCACCAGCCTCCAATGCGGCCCAGGCCTGCTGCAGGTGGCCGGCGAAAGCGGCCGCGATGTCCTCACGGCGCCGGCGCAGTTCGCGCATCGCGTCCAGGAACAGCAACTGCGACGAGCCGGCATTGCCGGCGCGGTCGAACAGGGCATCGTCGAAACGCGCCAGTGCCGCCCCGAAGGCCTGGCACAACGCGGGCAGGACCATGTCCCGGGCACGCTGGAGCTGGGCCGGGTCACGGCCCGGCGATCCCATCGGTGTGGGCACGCTCATCATTCGGGAAGGCTCCCCACCTTCTCTGGTACGACAGACAGCATGGACATCGCGGCTTCCGGCACACCCCATGTACCGGAACGTCGATGGTAGGCCGGCCAGCCCGTCACGGACAGTGAAACAGTCCTCACTTCAAACCTCATGACCGGCGGCCCGGCAAGACAGATATCGTAAGCCGTGCAAGGCCCACGAGGCGAGGGGAAGCGGCTGTCCGTTTCCCGCCAGTGGCATGATGTTCATCACAGTTTGGTATTCAGGGGCCGGACGCGACACAGACGGCGTCATTGACCACCCCGACTATAATCAAACGCCCGTGATGACCGGTTCAGCCTCCATGCCCGATCCTGCCGCCCTGCTCGCCCTGGATGCCCGCCGCTCGGTGCCCTCGCGGCAACTGGGCGAGCCCGGGCCGGACCCGGCCACCCTGCAGCGGATGCTGGCCTCAGCGGTGCGCGTGCCCGACCACGGCAAGCGCGTGCCGTTCCGCTTCCTGAAAATCGCAGGCGATGCACGTCACACTCTGGGCGAGTTCCTGGCTGAACGCAGCCGCCAGCGCGACCCACATGCGGGCGAGGCCGTGTTCGAGAAGGACCGCCAGCGTTTCAGCCACGCACCGCTGGTGATCGTGGTGGTGGCCAGCCCGCGGCCGGACCCGAAGGTGCCCGAACAGGAACAGCTGATGACCGCCGGCTGCGTCTGTTTCGCCCTGCTGCAGGCCGCGCAGGCGCTGGGTTTCGGCGCACAGTGGCTGACCGCCTGGATGGCCTTCGATCCAACCGTGCAGGCCCACCTGGGCCTGGTCGACGGCGAACGCATCGCCGGCTTCATCCACATCGGTACGCCCAAGGCCGACGTACCCGAGCGCGAGCGCCCCGACCCGGCGGCCCTGCTGCGCGACTGGACGCCCCCGGCATGACCCTGCCGGCCGCCCCGCCGTCGCTGTACCTGGTTGATGCCAGCATCTACGTGTTCCGTGCCTGGCATTCACTGCCAGACCAGTTCCAGGACGCACAGGGCTGGCCCACCAATGCGGTGCACGGCTTCGCCCGCTTCCTGCTGGACCTGCTCGAGCGCGAGCGCCCGCGGCACATCGCCATCGCCTTCGACGAAGCGCTCGACAGCGGTTTCCGCCACCGGCTGTATCCGGCCTACAAGGCCAACCGCGAGCCGGCACCGGAGGCGCTCAAGCGCCAGTTCGTGCACTGCAAGGCGCTGTGCGCGGCGCTGGGCCTTGCGGTCCTGGCCCACCACGACTACGAGGCCGACGACCTGATCGGCAGCGCCCTGCACGTACACCGGGGCAGCCATCGCGGGGTGATCATCTCCGCCGACAAGGACCTGTCGCAGCTGCTGGTCGACCATGACGAGCAGTGGGACTACGCCCGCAACCAGCGCTGGAACGTGGCCGGGGTGAAGGCGCGGCACGGCGTGCACGCGCACCAGATCGCCGACTACCTGGCGCTGTGTGGCGATGCGGTGGACAACATTCCCGGTGTCAGTGGCGTCGGCAGCAAATCGGCCGCCGTGCTGCTGGCCCATTTCGGCAGCATGGATGCGCTGTTCGAACGACTGGACGAAGTGCCGTTCCTGCGCCTGCGTGGCGCTGCACAGATGGCAGTGCGGCTGCGCGAGCAGCGCGAGCACGCCCAGCTCTGGCGCCAGCTGACCACCATCGCGCTGGACGCGCCGTTGGAGGGCAGCCAGCCCGGACTGCTGCGCCAATCGGCCGATCCAGAGCTGCTCGGTGGCCTGTGCCAGACCCTGCGCTTCGGCCCGATGACCCGCCGCCGGCTGTTCGACGCCGCCGGCGTGGCCGATCCTCTTCCCTCCCACAGCGAGCCCGCATGAGCCAGCGCAATACCGAAGCCCCGCGCGTCGTCTACGAAGGCAAGTACCAGCGCATGCTGGTGCGCGGTACCTGGGAATACAGCGAACGCACCCATGCCGGTGGCCTGGCCGCGATCATCATCGCCGTCACCCCGGAGGACAAGGTGCTGTTCGTCGAACAGTTCCGTGTACCGCTGCAGGCGCCCACCATCGAAATGCCGGCCGGCCTGGTCGGCGACATCCACGCCGGCGAATCGATCGAAGTCTCGGCGGTGCGTGAACTGGAAGAAGAAACAGGTTGGACCGCCGATCACGCCGAAGTGCTGATGATCGGCCCGACGTCTTCCGGCGCCAGCAGCGAGAAGATCGCCTTCGTGCGCGCCACCGGCCTGCGCCGCATCGGCGAAGGGGGCGGTGATGACAGCGAGGACATCACCGTGCACGAGATTCCACGCAATGAGGCTGCAGCGTGGCTGGTGCAGAAGATGGGCGAAGGCTACGAGCTGGACGCCAAGCTCTGGGCCGGGCTGTGGATGATCGAGCACCACCTGGACGGGCGCCCGCGTGGCTGACGCTGACCTGCACAGGCTGCCTGCGTTGCTCGGCGCCGACGACCCGGCGATCTACACGATCCACCGGGCGCAGGGCGTCTCGCCCTACCTCCTGCTGGCCGACCACGCTGGCCAGCAGGTGCCGCGTGCGCTGACCGGGCTCGGCCTGCCCCAGGCCGAGCTGGACCGCCATATCGGCTGGGACATCGGCATCGCCGGCACCACCCGTGCACTGGCCGAACGGCTCGATGCCTGGGCGATCGAACAGACGTACTCGCGGCTGCTGATCGACTGCAACCGCCCACTGGCCTCACCGACGCTGATTCCGGAGGTGAGCGACCACACCGTGGTGCCGGGCAATGCCGGGCTGTCGGCGGCGCAGCGCCAGCAGCGCATCGATGCGGTCCACGCGCCGTACCATGCACGCATCGAGACCGAGCTTGATGCGCGCCGTGATGCCGGCCAGCCCACCCTGCTGGTGATGATGCACAGCTTCACCCCCGTGATGAACGGCACGCAGCGGCCCTGGCACGCCGGCGTGCTGTACCACCAGGACATGCGTTTTGCCCATGCACTGCTGCAGGCATTGCGCGACGAAGGCGACCTGGTGGTGGGGGACAACGAACCGTATTCGGTCAGCAGTACCAGCGACTACGCGGTGCCGGTGCATGGCGAAGGCCGCGGGCTGGTGCACGTGGAACTGGAGATCCGCCAGGACCTCATTGCCGATATGGCAGGGCAGCAGGCGTGGGCCGAGCGGTTGGCGCGGATCTTCAGCGCGCTGCAACCGGAGTTGCTGGCGCTGGGTTGAACGCGCGTGCATCCATGCCGAACCGGTAGTGCCGGCCGCTGGCCGGCACATCCTTCCACGGCAGCGCCTTCAATCATGCCTCGTTGGCCGGGCAGACGGTGGCGGCCGATTCGGCCGGTGCCGGGCGCAGGCCCAGCGCGATCACCACGCCGAACAGTGAAAACAAGGCGGCACCGTATTCGGCGCGCACCAGCCCGGCCAGTGCACTCGGCGAACCGGCTGTACCGGCATCGGTATTGGCCACCATCACCAGCACGGCCAGGCCCAGCGCACCACCGATCTGCTGCGCGGTCGCCGCCATGCCAGATGCAACACCCTGCTGTGCGGACGGCACGCCCTGCCCGGCCACGATCCACATCGAGGTCCAGGTCATGCCCTGGCCGATGCTCAGCACTACCACGCCCGGCAGCAGCGGCCAGAAGTTCGCGCCGTGCGGCAGCGTCGCGGCCACCCAGGCGATACCGATGGCGCCGGCCAGCTGCCCGATCACCAGCACCTTGCGCGCGCTCCAGCGCTGCAGCGTCCACTCGGCCAGCTGGATGCCGACCGTGCACACCGCAGTGGCGGGCAGGAACGCCAGGCCGGCCTGCAGCGGGCTCCAGCCGTAGCCGTCCTGGAAGTACAGCGCCATGAAGTAGTACTGCACCCCATAGCTGCTCATGAAGGCGAAGGTCAGGCCCAGTGCCGCGCGCAGTCCGGGCAGCCGCAGCAACGCGAACTGCATCAGCGGATCGCGGCTGCGCTGTTCGATCTGCACGAACGCCACCAGCAGCAGCACCGACAGCAGCAGGCAGCCCAGCGTGGCCGGCGCAGTCCAGCCCCACTCCGGCCCTTGCACGAGGGTAGTGACCAGCAGGCTGCCGCCGGCAGTGACGGTGATGCAGCCGGCCAGATCGAACGAGCGGCCCCGCGCACGCGGGCCATCGGCCGGCAACCACGCACCCGCAGCCACCGCGCAGGTGGTGGCCAGTGGCACGATCACCGCCAGCACCGCCGGCCAGCCGAACGCCTGGGTCAGCACGCCGCCGAGCAGCGTGCCCAGCGCCAGGCCCACCGCGCTGGCCATGCTCCAGATCGCAAGTGCACGGTTGCGCACCGGACCTTCCGCATACAACGTGTTGATCAGCGCCAGCGTGGCCGGGAACAGCAATGCCGCGCCGATGCCCTGCGCCGCACGCGCGATGATCAGCAGGGTGGCGTTCGGCGCCAGCGCGCCGAGCAGCGACGCCAGTGCGAACAGCAGCATGCCCAGCCGGTAGAAGCGGCGACGGCCGATCAGGTCGGCGGCACGGCCCCCCAGCAGCAGGCTGCCGCCAAAGGCCACGGTGTAGGCACTGACCACCCATTGCAGCTGCTGTGCGTTGATCTCCAGCGCGCGCCCCATGTCATGCAGGGCGACGAAGATGATGGTGGCGTCCAGGGCGATGATCAGCTGGGCGGTGGCCAGCAGGGCCAGCGCCCAGCGCGGGTACTTGAGGGGAGGCATCGACGCTCCGGTGCTGTGGGGGAGCGCAGTCTCATTGATGCAGCGCGCTCAATAAACCCCTTTCCGTCCATATCTGTCATGATTTTCAGCATGAATGGAACCTCGATGGACCTCAATGCCGTGCGCATGCTGGTGCAGGTGGCCGAAGCACGCAGTTTCACCGCCGCCGCCGGGCAACTGGGCCTGAGCCAGTCAGGCCTGTCGCGCGCGATCAGTCGGCTGGAGGCCACGCTGGGGGTGAAGCTGCTGCAGCGAAACACCCGCAACGTGGCACTGACCCCGGATGGTCGCCAGTTCGTCGATCAGGTCGCGCCCCTGCTGTGCGGCCTCGAGGATGCCGAACGCCAGTTGGCCGACCGTCCGTGCACGCCCTCGGGCACCCTGAAGATCAGTGCGCCCTCGATGTTCGGGCGCAAGGTGCTGGTACCGCTGCTGGGGCCGGTGCTGCAGCAGCACCCGCAACTGCAGGTGGAAGCCGTGCTCAACGACCGCCTGGTCGATCTGGTCGAGGAAGGTTTCGATGCCGCGCTGCGCACCGGCGTCATCGCCGACCAGCGCATCGTCGCGCGGCCACTGCGGCCGCTGCGCTGGGTGACGGTGGCCAGCCCGGACTACCTCGACCGCTGTGGCGCGCCCGACGATGTGGCCGCCTTGCGGGATCATGCCTGCCTGGCGGTGCGCAACCTGCGCAGTGGCCGGCTGGTGGACTGGCAGTTCCTGCAGGACGGCCAGCTTCATGATTTCACGCCACCGGCGCGGATGGTGTTCGACAGCGGCGATCCGCTGGTGGAAGCGGCGATCGCCGGCATCGGCATCGTGCAGGTGATGGATTTCGCGGTGGCCGACGCCTTGGCCGATGGCCGCCTGCAGCGCGTGCTGCAGCCGTTCGAGGGCCGCAGCCGCGCGCTGTCACTGATCTACCCGCCGTCGCGCCAGCATTCGCCGAAACTGCAGGTACTGGCCGACGCGTTGCTGGCTGGGGACTGGTAGATCCACGCCATGCGTGGATGAGGCCGGTAGCGCCGGGCGATGCCCGGCGCGAATGGTGAAGCGTTGCCGGCCAGCGACCGGCACTACCGATCAGGCGAAGCTATCGGTGGCGCGCACCAGCGCGTCCACGTTCTCGGCCTCGAACGCCGAATGGCCCGAAGCCGGGGTGATTTCCAGCTTCGCCTTCGGCCACACCTTGGTCAGGTCCCAGGCGTTGGCCAGCGGGCAGACCACGTCGTAGCGGCCGTGCACGATCACGCCCGGAATGTCGGCGATGCGGTGTGCGTCGCGCAGCAGCTGGTCTTCCACCTCGAAGAAGCCGCCGTTGACGAAGTAGTGGTTCTCGATGCGGGCAAACGCCAGCGCGAAATGCGGGTCTTCGTGGCTGTTGATGAAGTCATCATCGACGTGCAGGAAGCTGGTCGCGCCTTCCCACACCGCCCACGCCTTGGCCGCTTCCAGGCGGGTGGTCTCGTCTTCGCTGGTCAGGCGGCGGTGGAAGGCCGAGATAAGGTCATGACGCTCCACCAGCGGAATCGGCTTGAGGTAGTGCTCCCACGCATCCGGGAACAGGCGGTTGGCGCCTTCCTGGTAGAACCATTCCAGCTCCCAGCGACGCAGCATGAAGATGCCGCGCAGGACCAGTTCGGTCACGCGCTGCGGATGGGTCTCGGCATAGGCCAGCGCCAGGGTCGAGCCCCAGCTGCCACCGAACACCTGCCAGCGATCGACCTTCAGGTGCTCGCGCAGCTTCTCGATATCGGCGACGAGGTCCCAGGTGGTGTTGTCCACCAGGTCCGCGTGCGGGGTGGAACGGCCGGCACCGCGCTGATCGAACAGGATGATGCGGTACTTGGACGGATCGTGGAACTGGCGCATCTTGTCGCTGCAGCCGCCACCCGGGCCACCATGCAGCATCACCACCGGCTTGCCTTCCGGGTTGCCGCACTGTTCGAAGTACAGCGTGTGGCGGTCGTCGACCTTCAGGGTGCCGACGTCGTAGGGGGTGATGGCGGGGTACAGCGTACGCATGCTTGCAGCTCCAGGGTGATGCCCTGCCGGGGCAGGAGAACTGCCATTCTAGGCCGGACGCCGGCCCAGGGTGATGCGGTCGCGCTGCTCCAGGTCCTGCACGGTCTGCACCTCGGCAAATCCCGTCGCCTCGAACAGTGCCCGGATCGCCGCGCCCTGGTCCCAACCGTGCTCGATCAGCAACCAACCGCCGGGCCGCAGGTGGGCCTGGCCACCATCGACGATGCGGCGGATGTCATCCAGGCCGTCCATGCCCGAGGCCAGCGCGGTAGACGGTTCGAAGCGCAGGTCGCCCTGTTCCAGGTGCGGGTCGTTGCTGGCGATGTACGGCGGATTGCTGGCGATCAGGTCGAAGCGCACGCCCTGCAGCGGCGCATACCAGTCGTGCCCGCCCTCGGCGAAACGGACGTTGTCCAGTTCATGGCGGGCGGCATTGCGCGCGGCCACGGCCAGCGCGCCCGGGCTGGCATCGGTGGCCAGCACCTGTGCCCGGGGCCGTTCGCTGGCCAGTGCCAGTGCGATCGCACCGCTGCCGGTACCGAGGTCGGCCAGCTGCAACGCCTGGTCCGGCGGCAGTCGCTCCAGCGCCAACTCGACCAGCAGCTCGGTTTCCGGGCGCGGGATCAGCGTGGCCGGGTCGACCTCCAGGTCCAGCGTCCAGAAACCGCGGCGCCCGGTCAGGTAGGCAACCGGCTCACCGGCCACACGGCGGGCCAGCAAGGCTTCGAAGGCGGCCTGGTCATTGGCGGCCAGCGGATCGGTGGCATGGGCGAATAGCCAGCTGCGCGGGCGCTCCAGTACATGCAGCAGCAGCAGTTCGGCTTCGTGGCGGGCGTCGACACCGCCCAAGCGGGCACTGGCGTCGGCTACGACCTGACGCAGGGTGGGTTCGGGTTGGAAAGACATGCCTCAATTGTAGGGCCGAGCCGATGCTCGGCTGCTGCTGGAACAGCCGAGCATCGGCTCGGCTCTACAGATCCACCGTCGAGCATGGCTCGACGCTACAAAAAGCTGGAATCCGTTCAGGTTTCGCAAGAGGGTATAAGGAGGGGCTATCAGCCCTCTTAACACGTCCCGGTCGATTTTCCTTGTCACACAAGCAGTTGCAGGATGGGAGCGGCAGGGTTCAGTGCCTGCTCGTGGCCATTTGATAGGCTCCATCTATCAAATAGATGCAATCAATGGATTGTTCTTATCGCGAGCGAATGGGTAAGCTAGCTCCTGTCGATTCACCCACTCCCCTTCACCAAGAGGAAAAATGATGTCCCTCATCAATACCCAGATCCAGCCGTTCGAAGCCAACGCCTACCACAACGGCGAGTTCATCAAGGTTTCCGACGCCAGCCTGAAGGGCCAGTGGTCCGTCCTGATCTTCATGCCGGCCGCCTTCACCTTCAACTGCCCGACCGAGATCGAAGACGCCGCTGACCATTACGCCGAGTTCAAGAAGGCCGGCGCCGAGGTCTACATCGTCACCACCGACACCCACTTCTCGCACAAGGTGTGGCACGAGACCTCGCCGGCCGTCGGCAAGGCCCAGTTCCCGCTGGTCGGCGACCCGACCCACCAGCTGACCCGCGCCTTCGGCGTGCACATTGAAGAAGAAGGCCTGGCCCTGCGCGGCACCTTCATCATCAACCCGGAAGGCGTGATCAAGACCCTGGAGATCCACTCCAACGAGATCGCCCGTGACGTGTCCGAGACCCTGCGCAAGCTCAAGGCTGCCCAGTTCACCGCCGCCAACCCGAACCAGGTCTGCCCGGCCAAGTGGAAGGAAGGCGAGAAGACCCTGACCCCGTCGCTGGACCTGGTCGGCAAGATCTAAAGCAGTACCGGCCTGCCGTGGCCCCACGCCACGGCGCGCCCTTCATCCCCGTGCCGGTCCCCCCGCCGGCGTGGGGGTGAACCCAAGACAGCCAACGCTCGCCCGCCTTGGCCAGCCAGCCCCTTCCACGGTCGCTGTCTTGGGTTCACCCCTACCCCCTGCTGGTCCGCTACCTTCTACAGCGGTGCCACGCCCCCTGTTTGCCTGAAGCCAGGAGATGACCCGATGTTGGACGCCAACCTGCAGTCGCAGCTGAAGACCTATCTGGAGCGCGTGACCCGCCCCATCCAGATCACCGCGCACGCCGACGACGGCGCCAAGTCGCAGGAAATGCTGGAACTGCTGCAGACCCTGGAAAACCTGTCGGACAAGATCACGCTGCAGGTCCTGCGCGATGGCCAGGGCCGCGTGCCGTCCTTCGACCTGGGCACGCCGGGCCAGGACATCCACCTGACCTTCGCCGGCCTGCCGATGGGTCACGAGTTCACCTCGCTGGTGCTGGCCCTGCTGCAGGTCGGCGGCCACCCGTCCAAGGCCACCGCCGAGCTGATCGAGCAGGTGCAGAACCTGGAAGGTGAATACAAGTTCGAAACCTACTTCTCGCTGTCCTGCCAGAACTGCCCGGACGTGGTGCAGGCGCTGAACCTGGCCGCGGTACTCAACCCACGCATCCAGCACGTGGCCATCGATGGTGCGCTGTTCCAGGACGAAGTCGAGAAGCGCGAGATCATGTCGGTGCCGACCGTGTACCTCAACGGTGAAGTGTTCGACCAGGGCCGCATGACCCTGGAGCAGATCGTGGCCAAGCTGGACACCAATGCCAGCAAGCGCGATGCCGAGAAGATCGCCGCCAAGGATGCTTTCGACGTACTGGTGGTCGGTGGTGGCCCGGCTGGCGCCGCAGCGGCGATCTATGCCGCGCGCAAGGGCATCCGTACCGGCATCGCTGCCGAGCGCTTCGGTGGCCAGGTGCTGGACACCATGGCGATCGAGAACTTCATCTCGGTGAAGGAAACCGAAGGCCCGAAGCTGGCCACGGCGCTGGAGCAGCATGTGCGCGAGTACGACGTGGACATCATGAACCTGCAGCGCGCCAGTGCGCTGGTGCCGGCCGGCGAAGACGGCCTGGTGCAGGTGCAGCTGGAGAACGGCGCGGTGCTGAAGTCGCGTTCGGTGATCCTGTCCACCGGCGCGCGCTGGCGGCAGATGAACGTGCCGGGCGAGGACCAGTACCGCAACAAGGGCGTGGCCTACTGCCCGCACTGCGATGGTCCGCTGTTCAAGGGCAAGCGCGTGGCGGTGATCGGCGGCGGCAACTCCGGTGTGGAAGCGGCCATCGACCTGGCCGGCATCGTGTCGCATGTAACCCTGCTGGAGTTCGATTCCAGCCTGCGTGCCGACGAAGTGCTGCAGAAGAAGCTGCGCAGCCTGGGCAACGTCACCGTGCTGACCAGCGCACAGACCACCGAAGTGCTCGGCGACGGCAGCAAGGTCACCGGCCTGGTCTACAAGGACCGCATCGGCGGCGATGCCCACCGCGTCGAGCTGGAAGGCATCTTCGTGCAGATCGGCCTGCTGCCCAACACCGAGTGGCTGAAGGATGTGGTGGCGCTGTCGCCGCGTGGCGAGATCGTCATCGACGATCGCGGCCAGACCAACCTGCCGGGTGTGTTTGCTGCTGGCGATTGCACGACGGTGCCCTACAAGCAGATCATCATCGCCATGGGCGCCGGTTCCACCGCCGCACTGAGCGCGTTCGACCACCTGATCCGCTCGTCGGTGAGCAACAGCAGCGGTGCCGTTGCTGAAGCGGCCTGATCCACCGTTCCCAGATCACCGGGAACATTGTCTGCCTGTCGGGTAACCACGCCGTCAGCCGGTCCGTTACCCCTGGGGTGTAAGGATGAACCTACGTGATCTGAAGTACCTGGTAGCCCTGGCCGACCACAAGCATTTCGGCCGGGCTGCCGCGTCCTGCTTTGTCAGCCAGCCGACGTTGTCCACGCAGATCCGCAAGCTGGAGGAAGAGCTCGGCCTGCCGCTGGTGGAACGCGCACCGCGCAAGGTGATGCTGACCCCGGCCGGCCAGGAAGCGGCCGCACGGGCGCGGGTGATCGTGTCCGAAGTGGAACAGCTGAAGGAAGCGGCGCGACGCAGCCGCGATCCGGAAGCCGGTACGGTGCGCCTGGGGATCTTCCCGACCCTCGGTCCGTACCTGCTGCCGCATGTGATCCCGCGCATCCGCGAGCGCTTCCCGGAGCTGGAACTGCTGCTGGTCGAGGAAAAGAGCGATGTGCTGCTGGACCGCCTGCGCGAAGGCAAGCTCGACGCTGCATTGCTGGCGCTGCCGGTGATCGACGACCAGCTGCATGCCGAGTTCCTGTTCGAGGAACCGTTCCTGCTGGCCGTCTCCGGTCGCCACCCGCTGGCACGTCGCGAGCACCTGGACGTGCAGGAACTGGCCACGCAGAAGCTGCTGCTGCTGGAGGACGGCCATTGCCTGCGCGACCAGGCGCTGGAAGTCTGCCGCCTGTTCGGCGCCAACGAGAAGTCCGAGTTCCGCGCCACCAGCCTGGAAACGCTGCGGCAGATGGTCGCCGCCGACGTCGGCATCACCCTGCTGCCGAGTCTGTCGGTGCAGCCGCCAGTGCCGCGCTCGAACAACATCCGCCTGCTCGACTTCACCGGCGAAGGCCGTCCCAGCCGCCGCATCGCCATGATCTGGCGCCGCAGCTCGGCCATGAACGACTTCCTGATGGACCTGGCCGACCAGTTCAAGCGCCTGCCGCAGGCGCTGTTCACCCTGGAGGCGCTCGATGCCGGCAGCGATGCACCGGCCCTGCCCGGCCCCGCGCTGAACGGCTGAGCCCCCCGCAGTACCGGCCTGGAATCGGCAGGAGTCGATTCCGGCCGCATTTGTCCCCACAATACAGACAGGCGGCGCCAGCAGGTGCCGCCTTTTGCATGGCTTTCAACCAAGGAGCTTCACCATGAGTACCGCCAGCGGCCTGCCGCCGTCGATCACCGTTTCCACCTTCGACATGGACCGCCTGGACGCCATGCTCGAATCTCCCGCGCTGAGCCAGACGCCTGCCGCGCTCGCGCTTGCTGAAGAACTCAACCGGGCCACCGTGCTGGCACCGGACCAGATTCCCGAAGGCATCGTCATGATGCATTCGCGCGTGGAGTGCGAAGATGAAGTGTCGGGCGAGAAGCACGTCCTGACCCTGGTCTTCCCCCGCGAAGCCAACGTCGATGAAGGCAAGGTTTCCGTGCTGGCCCCGGTCGGCAGTGCCCTGCTCGGCCTTTCGATCGGCCAGAGCATCGACTGGAACGCGCCCGGCGGCCGCAAGCTGCGCCTGCGCGTGACCGCGGTCCACAACGACCGCCCCTGATTACCGCTGCGCACCGCGCGCGATTCGATCCCCCTGCCCCAGGAGCCGTAATGAGTACCCCGTCCAAACTGTCCCAGCTGCGCGAACTGTCCGTGGTCGTTGCCGATACCGGTGACTACGAGGCGATCAAGCGCCTGCAGCCGGTGGACTGCACCACCAATCCGACCCTGGTGAAGAAGGCGCTGGACCTGCCGGTCTACGCCGAGCTGATCGAACGCGAACTGGCCTGGGGCCGCCAGCAGAGTGGCGACCGCGAAGCCGTGGTGCACGCCGTGGCCGACCGCCTGACCATCGGCGTCGGCGCGCTGCTGAGCACGCTGGTGCCGGGCCGGGTGTCCACCGAGGTGGATGCCGACCTGGCTCACGACACCGCTGCCACCGTGGCCAAGGCCCGCCAGTTCATCCAGATGTACGCCGATGCCGGCGTGCCGCGCGAGAAGATCCTGATCAAGATCGCCGCGACCTGGGAAGGCGTGGAAGCCGCACGCATCCTGCAGGCCGAGGGCATCGACTGCAACCTGACCCTGATCTTCAACCCGACCCAGGCGCTGGCCTGCAGCGAAGCCGGGGCGTTCCTGATCTCGCCGTTCGTCGGCCGCATCCTGGACTGGTACGTGGCCAACGGACAGGCCCCGGCCACCATCGATGAAGACCCGGGCGTGAAGTTCGTGCGCGGCGTGTATGCCGAATTCAAGCGTCGCGGTTCGCCGACGGTGGTGATGGGCGCCTCGTTCCGTTCGACCGCGCAGATCGAAGCACTGGCCGGCTGCGACCGCCTGACGATTTCGCCGGACCTGCTGGAGAAGCTGGACGCCGACCACGGCGAGCTGCCGCGCAAGCTGGTGGCCGGTGCCGCCGATGGCGCGGCGGTGACCCCGATCGATGCGGCCAAGTTCGCGGCGGATCTGGCGGCCGATCCGATGGCCACCGAGAAGCTGGCGACCGGCATCGATGCGTTTGCCAAGGATCTGGAAGTGCTGCGCGAGCGGATCCGCGCGGCACTGTGAGGATTCCGGCCAACGGCTGAGCCCCTCGTGGCAGGTCGGTTGGCCGCAAAGAGCAAAAAGCCGCGCTGGGTCGGGCGGGTTGGGTTCGCGGGAGACGCCGTGAATCCATCCCTGGAGGCTTGGCCGCCGCATCCATGCGGCGGACACTCCCGCGAACCCAACCCGCCCGCCCTCTGACAGTTTCCGGTGGCCACCCGCCACGGAAGAAAGAAAGAAGAGCAACAGCGGGTCGCGCGCTTCGCTTGCTTGGAGCGGAGCATGGCTCCGCTCTACAGAAAGCACTGCAGGATCAAACAAGAAGGACGCGGCGAACGCCGCGTCCTTTTTGTTTTCCTTCAGTTCGTCAGTAATCCACTGCTCCTGCCCACCGTCACCGGGAAATGATCGGAGGCGGGACGGGTACAGATGGCGGGACCGTCCACGGCATGGATGCCGTGGCCGAGCCCCCAGGGACGGGTTTACGGCGTGTCCCGCCATCTGTACCCGTCCCGCCAAACCATCAGCAACCCAGAGCCGCTTTGGCTTTGGCTTTGGCAGTTGCTTTCAGCTTCAGCCCGCCGCAGGCGGACCACCGCGCGTCAGCGCGGCGCCTCCACATCCAACCCGATCGGGCAGCTCACGCCGGTGCCGCCGATGCCGCAGTAGCCGTTCGGATTCTTCGCCAGGTACTGCTGGTGGTAGTCCTCGGCGTAGTAGTACGCCGGTGCCGGGTACACGATCTCGGTGGTGATCGGGCCGTAGCCGGCCGCAGCCAGCTGCGTCTGGTAGGCCTCGCGGCTGGCCAGCGCGGCCTTGTACTGGGCCTCGTCGGTGGCATGGATCGCCGAGCGGTACTGGGTGCCGGTGTCGTTGCCCTGACGCATGCCCTGGGTTGGATCGTGGCTTTCCCAGAACAGCTGCAGCAGCCGCTCCAGGCTCACCACCGCCGGGTCGAACACCACCTGCACCACTTCGGTGTGGCCGGTCAGGCCCGAGCAGACCTCTTCATAGGTCGGGTTCGGCGTGATGCCACCTGCATAGCCGACCGAGGTGCTGTACACGCCCGGCTCGGTCCAGAACTTGCGCTCGGCGCCCCAGAAACAGCCCAGCGCAAAGCGGATCTGCTGCAGGCCGGCGAAACGGTCCTTCAGCGGATGGCTGTTCACGAAGTGCTGGTTGCTGTGCAGCGGCAGCGGTTGGTCACGCCCCGGTAGCGCCTCTTCCGGGCGCGGCAGGCGCTGCTTGAAGGCGCCGATGCCGAGGATGCCCTGGCCAACTCCCAACATGATGCGCTCCTACGCCGGAAGACCGGCAATGTCGTCTGCATCGGAAATGGGGTCGGACGGGGCCTGGCCCAAGTCCAGCGCCGCTACGATGTCCTCGGCCTGCGGCCGCGCCGCATCGGGGATGCCGACCCGCAGCACGCCAAACAGCGGCAGCTCGCCCATCCCGCCCAGCAGCTGCTCTCCGAACACGAACGCGGGGATACCGGCGTCTTCCAAGGCGTGCTTGACCAGATGGGCGTCGAACAGGTTGTCGGCCTTGTACACGATGTGCATGTGGCGGCTCCTCGGGGCAAGGGTCCAGCATACGCCTGGGGGCTGAATGGTGGTGGTGACGGCGCATGACCGTTCTGCCGGCCAGCGGCCGGCACTACCCATCCACCTTCCGGTAGCGCCGGCAGCGGGCCGGCGGAATGTGGATCGCCGTGCAGTTGGGTAGTGCCGGCCGCTGGCCGGCATCCCCACACCCCACCGGGCAGCCCTGCCCGGTACGCGCTAGACTGTTGGTCTTTCTGCCTTTCTTTTCGCCGACTCATGTCCGAGCACACCCCCGCCAGCCCCGAGACCCCCGCCGACAGCCACGAGAAGCGCGATTTCATCCGCCAGATCGTGCGCGAGGACCTGGCCAGCGGAAAGCACCAGGCGATCAAGACCCGCTTCCCGCCGGAGCCGAACGGCTACCTGCACATCGGTCACGCCAAGTCGATCTGCCTGAACTTCGGCATCGCCGGTGAATTCAGCGGCGTCTGCAACCTGCGCTTCGATGACACCAACCCGGCCAAGGAAGATCCGGAATACGTGGCCGCGATCCAGGACGACGTGCGCTGGCTGGGCTTCAGCTGGAACGAGCTGCGCCACGCCTCGGACTACTTCCAGGCCTATTACCTGGCCGCCGAGAAGCTGATCGAACAGGGCAAGGCCTATGTCTGCGACCTGTCGGCCGAGGAAGTGCGCGCCTACCGCGGCACCCTGACCGAGCCGGGCCGTCCGTCGCCATGGCGCGACCGCAGCGTCGAGGAAAACCTCGACCTGTTCCGCCGCATGCGCGCCGGTGAGTTCCCGGATGGCGCGCGCACCCTGCGCGCGAAGATCGACATGGCCAGCGGCAACATCAACCTGCGCGATCCGGCGCTGTACCGCATCAAGCACGTCGAGCACCAGAACACCGGCAACGCGTGGCCGATCTACCCGATGTACGACTTCGCCCATGCGCTGGGTGATTCGATCGAGGGCATCACCCACTCGCTGTGCACGCTGGAATTCGAAGACCACCGCCCGCTGTACGACTGGTGCGTGGACAACGTCGATTTCGCCCATGACGACGCGCTGACCCAGCCGCTGGTCGATGCCGGGCTGCCACGCGAAGCGGCCAAGCCGCGCCAGATCGAGTTCTCGCGCCTGAACATCAACTACACGGTGATGAGCAAGCGCAAGCTGATGGCGCTGGTCACCGAACAGCTGGTGGACGGCTGGGAAGACCCGCGCATGCCCACCCTGCAGGGCCTGCGCCGCCGTGGCTACACCCCGGCCGCGATGCGCCTGTTCGCCGAGCGCGTGGGCATCAGCAAGCAGAATTCGCTGATCGACTTCAGCGTGCTCGAAGGCGCACTGCGCGAGGACCTCGACAGCGCCGCGCCACGCCGCATGGCCGTGGTCGACCCGGTCAAGCTGGTGCTGACCAACCTTCCGGAAGGCCACGAAGAACTGCTGACCTTCAGCAACCACCCGAAGGACGAGAGCTTCGGCAGCCGCGAAGTTCCGTTCGCCCGCGAAGTGTGGATCGATCGCGAGGACTTCGCCGAAGTGCCGCCGAAGGGCTGGAAGCGCCTGGTGCCGGGCGGCGAAGTGCGCCTGCGTGGCGCCGGCATCATCCGCTGCGACGAAGTGATCAAGGATGCCGACGGCACCATCATCGAACTGCGCGGCTGGCTCGATCCGGAATCGCGTCCGGGCATGGAAGGCGCCAACCGCAAGGTCAAGGGCACCATCCACTGGGTGAGCGCCGTGCACGGCGTGCCGGCCGAGATCCGCCTGTACGACCGCCTGTTCTCGGTGCCGAACCCTGACGACGAATCGGAAGGCAAGACCTACCGCGACTACCTGAACCCGGAATCGCGCCGTACCGTCACCGGCTATGTCGAGCCGGCCGCAGCCAGCGCCGCACCGGAGCAGTCGTTCCAGTTCGAGCGCACCGGCTATTTCGTCGCCGACCGCCGCGATCACACCGAAGCCAAGCCGGTGTTCAACCGCAGCGTGACCCTGCGCGACACCTGGTCGGCCTGAGGACCTGCGCGGGCGCCCACACGGCGCCCGCACGCCCCCGACGATGATCACCGCCCTGTCCGTCCTGCTCTGGTTCATCTCGCAGCATCCGCTGCTGACGTTCTTTGCAGCGATGGTGCTGGCCGGGCTGGTCTCGTGGTGGCGACGCTTTCCAGGCTACGCCATCGTGGTGTTCCCGCTGGCGATGCTCAACATGTTCTTCGGCCACTTCCTCAACGCCACCTTCCTCAACCTGGTGGGCGAGCGCGGCGAAGCGGTGATCGTCAAGGCAGAGCGAACCAGCTCGACGCTCAACGAACAGTACATCTGGCGCTACGAAGGGGTGCTGCGTACCGCCGAGGGCCGCGACGTGGACGTGGTGTTCCACACCAACACCGCTTCGCTGTGGCCGCTGGAAAACGCCATCCGCATCCCGGCGCGCGACCAGCCGTTCGTGGTCAAGTACACGCCGGGTTTCCCGCGCAACTTCGTCATCCTCACCAACGAATCACCCCACGGCATCGCCCAGGCCCGGTCCAGCGCGCGCGAGCGCGTGGAGGTGGCAGCACGCAAGCTGCATTTCAGCCCGGGCAATGCCGATTTCCGCGCGGAGTATCGCCGCGAACTGGAAAGCTGGCTGCGCGACCACGGCAACGACCCGCAGCAGCAGTCCGACGCGCAGCGCTATCGCGCCGAACTTGACGCGCTCGACCGCTAGCACCAGGCCCGGCCTGGATGCTCCACCCGATCCATCCACAGGCCTGACATGACCACGACGTCCACCGCCCTCCTCCCACTGCTGCAGCAGGCCCTGCAGGACGCCAGCGTCGCCAGCCGCATCGACGGCAACGCGCTGCTGCTGGACAGCGGACTGCGCCTGACCCCGCATGCGATGGCCGCACACGCGCGCGACAACGGGGGCTGGCAGACCTCCACCGTCATCGAAAGCCAGCATCCGCTGCTGTTCGCTGACGGCCTGTTCGAGTACCAGCACGCCAACGGTACCGATGAACAGACATCGCTGCTGGCCGGCTTCCAGGCCTGGGCACGGGTGGACCTGGTGACCCTGCAGACCGCGATCGGCGCCGAAGACGCACAGGCCCTGCCAATGATGGGCCTGACCTATCCGGCCGGCGATGAGGGCCGGGAACACGAACGCACCGTGGTGCTGGGTCCGCTGGCGCATTACCGCGAGCACGAGGTGGACGCCAGCACCTGCAGCGAGGACGACCATGGGTCCTGTCCGTGCTGCCTGTTCACCAGGAGCATGGACGCCTTCGACGAGCTGCTGAAGGCGCGCCCGTTCCTGGCCATCCGCCTGTTCGCCTCGCGCGATGCCGATGGCCTGTGCGAGGCCGATTGCCGGGTCAACGGCCACGATTTCGCCGCCGCCCTGCCCCTGCTGCGTGCCTATGCAGCCAGCTGGCCGCAGGCCGGGCTGGAGTTCCGCAAGCAGTACGTGGTGATCCGCACCGGCTCGCCCGGCTGACCCACCGCCACACCCGATACAGGCCGGTGCGGCTACACTGCGCGCCGGTTTCCCAAGCAACCGCACTTTCTTCCATCCCTACGAGGCACCCCCGCGATGCTGTACGCGCAAGTCCACCTGACCCTTCCCGCCTGGATCCACGACCAGATCGACCTGGATCGTCGATATCCGGGCGATGAGGCCAAGGTCGCGCTGGCGATCGAGCTGTCGCGGCTGAACGTCGAGCACGCCAGTGGCGGCCCGTTCGGCGCCGTGGTGTTCGGCCCGGACGACAAGGTGATCGCTGCCGGCGTGAACCGGGTGATGCCACACGCGACCTCGCTGGCGCACGCCGAGAACATGGCCTACATGCTGGCCCAGCAACGCCTGCAGACCCCGCGCCTGAACGCGGTGCTGTCGCCGGTCACCCTGGCCACCAGCTCGCAGCCGTGCTGCCAGTGCTACGGCGCCACCGTGTGGGCCGGCATCGACCGCCTGCTGATCGGTGCCAGTGCAGCCGACGTCGAAGAACTGACTCCGTTTGACGAAGGCCCGCTGCCGGCCGACTGGGTCGGCGAGCTCAACAAGCGTGGCATCGAAGTGGTGCAGGGCCTGAACCGCGACGCCGCGCGCAGCGTGCTGCGTGCCTATGGGGAAAGCGATGGCGCCCGTTACTGAAACCGGCATCGGCCTGCTGTGCCTGTGCCGGCAGGGTTTCGAGCCCGAGCTGGCCGGCGAACTGCAGTTCCGTGCCGGCGAAGCCGGTTTCGCCGGTTATGCGCGTACCCAGCGCAATGACGGCTACGTGCTGTTCATGTGCGACGAGGCCGCGGCGCTGGCACCGCGCCTGCGCTGGCGCGAACTGATCTTCGCGCGGCAGAAGCTGGTGGTGCTGGCCGAGCTGCCGCAGCTGGATCCGGCCGACCGCATCACGCCGATGCTGGAGGTGCTGGCCGATGCGCCGCGCTTCGGCGACCTGTGGGTGGAGCATCCCGATTCCGACGCTGGCAAGCCGTTGTCCGGCCTGGCGCGTTCCTTTGGCAATGCACTGCGCCCGGCGCTGCGCAAGGCCGGCAAGCTCAGCGACAAGCCGAACACCCGCCTGCCGCGCCTGCATGTGGTGTTCGTCGACGGTACCCATGCCTTCGTCTGCGTGGCCGACCCGGGCGACAGCGCGCCGTGGGCATTGGGCATTCCGCGCCTGAAGCTGCTGCCCGAAGCGCCTTCGCGTTCGGCGCTGAAGCTGGACGAGGCGCTGTTGACCCTACTGACGCCTGAAGAACGCGAGGCGCTGGCCAAGCCCGGCATGCGCGCGGCCGACCTTGGCGCCGCCCCCGGTGGCTGGACCTGGGTGCTCACCCGGCAGCACATGCACGTGCTGAGCATCGACAATGGCCCGCTGCGCCAGCACGTGCTGGACACCGGCCTGGTCGAGCACCTGCGCGCCGATGGCTTCCACTGGCACCCGGAACAACCGCTGGACTGGATGGTCTGCGACATGGTCGAGCAGCCGCGCCGCGTCGCCGAACGCATGGCCACCTGGTTCCGCGAAGGCTGGTGCAGGCATGCGATCTTCAATCTGAAGCTGCCGATGAAGAAGCGCTGGGACGAGACCCGGCTGTGCCTGGACCTGTTCCAGGACCAGGCCGGGAAGCCGCTGGTGGTGCGCGCCAAGCAGCTCTATCACGATCGTGAAGAGATCACCGTGCTGGCCTCGCCGCTGCGCTGATCCCATTGCATCCGCCGGGCATGGCCCGGCGCTACCGGGGAACGGAACCATGCGCTACCACTCGCTCACCCTGCTGATCACTTTGCTGTCAGTCGCACCGGCCATGGCCCAGCAACTGCCGCACACCCCTGCGCAGAGCCAGCCGCTGGGCCCCACCGGCGGCGCGATCCGCCAGCAGCCACTGGATGCCGGTCGGGTCAGCGGCAGCGTCGAGATTGCACAGCCGGCCGGCGAGGCACAGGTGACGGTGCGTTCGCTGGAGCCCAGCAGCGTGGTTGGCCAGTACCGCATCCACTTCGCCGCGCTGGATGTGAACGGCGATGGTTTCATCAGCCGCGAGGAAGCGCAGGCCAACCCGGCGCTGGCCGACGAATTCAATTCGCTGGACCGCAGGCATCGCGGCAAGCTGGACCGCACCGACCTGGCCGGCTGGCTGGTGGATTGAAAAAGGGGACGGAGGGGATTAAGTCGTATGTGCACATACGACTTAATCCCCTCCGTCCCCTTTTTGCTTCAGACGCCGGCGGCGCGCTTCCAGAACGCCTGCACCAGCGGCGGCCATCGGCCGACGCAGCCCAACGCACGGCCCCGGGCCAGGGTCAGGTGCATTTCGTCGTTGGAGAACAGGCGGTTGATCGCATCGAAGCTGTAGGCGGCGATGTGGTTGTCGCTCCGCCGTTCGCGTGCCCAGCGCTGCAGGCGCTGCGGCGACAGCCGCGGTTGGCCGCGGCGCTCTGCCGAGGGTGCCAGCCACTGCTGCAGGGCGGCGACATCACGCAGCCCCAGGTTCACGCCCTGCCCGGCCAGCGGATGCACCACATGCGCCGCGTCACCCAACGCCAGTACACGACCGGCCACGTAGTGACGGGCCAGCTGGCGGCGCAGCGGGAATGCCGCTCGCGGGGAGGCCAACCGCAGCTCACCCAGGCGTGCCGCGAAGGCGCGGGTCAGTTCGCGGTTGAAGCTGTCCTCGTCCAGTGCCAGAACACGCGCCGCCTCGTCCTCGGGCAGGGTCCAGACGATCGAGCTGCGGCGCTCGGCCACCGGCAGCAACGCCAGCGGCCCGCTTGGCAGGAAGCGCTGCCAGGCCGTGGCCTGGTTGGGAAGATCGCTGTCCACGTAGGCCACCACGCCACGCTGGTGGTAGTCATGGCGCTCCACCTCTATCCCGGCCAGCTGGCGGAGGGTCGATTCGGCGCCGTCGGCGGCCACCGCCAACGCCGCTTCCAGGCGACGCCCGTCATCCAGGCGCAGGCGCACGCCGTCCTCGTCCTGCTCCAGCGCGTCCACCCGTGCCGGGCAGTGCAGCTGCACACCCGCCGCCGGCAGCGCCGACCACAGGCGGTCCTGCAGCAGCCCGTTCTCGACGATGTAGCCCAGTTCGCGACGGCCGAAGCGATCGGCGTCGAACAGCAGATCCTCGCCACCGGCAGCGTCCCACACCTGCATGCGCCGGTAGGGCCATGCACGGGCCTGCGCGATCGCCGGCCACACACCAAGACGATTCAGCAGCTGTACGTTGTCGGCAGCGAAGGCGAACACGCGCAGGTCCGGCTGTGCGGCCTGCCACGGCGCCGGTTCGCTACCTTCCACCAGCGCCACCGACAGGCCAGCATCAGCCAGCGCCAGCGCACACGCGGCACCGACCACGCCACCGCCGATGATGGCCACATCAAGACGCGCGCGCCGGCTCATGCCGCTTCTCCACGGCACAGCCGCGGCACCTCGCCGCGGAAGCCCATCGCACCACCGACCAGCATCGATTGCACCGAGGCGCGCTGCGCGGCCACCAGGCCGAGGCTGCGCAGCGGCCGCATCAACGGCGCCGGATTGCTGGTCAGGCGCGCCAGCCCGCCGGAGAACGCCACCGTCTGCCGGCGGTCCTCTTCGCGGCGCGCGACATAGGCCTGCAGCAGTGCATCGCTGCCGGCATCCTCATGCGCATCCTCCAGCAGTTCAGCCAGGGTCAGCGCATCGCGCAGGCCCAGGTTGAAGCCCTGCGCACCCAGCGGATGGATGGTCTGCGCGGCATTGCCGAGCAGCACCGCGCGCTCTCCGGCCAACGCGCGCGCCAGCACCTGGATGAGCGGATAAGCACTGCGCGGGCCGGATTCGAGCAGCCGGCCGGCGCGCCAGCCGATCGCGTTCTGCAGGCGTTGCAGCCAAGCCGCATCGTCCAGCGCCATCACCGCATCGGCCTGGTCGCGCGCAACACCGTGCACGGTGCCGAAGTGGCGATCACCACGCGGCAGCAGGGCGGTCGGGCCGGTATCGGTGAAGCGCTCCCAGGCGGTGCCGTCCGGCGCGCGCTGGCTGCGCACGCGGGCCACGAACAGGGTCTGCTGGAAATCATGGCGGTCGACCTCGATGCCGAGCGCGCCGCGCACGCCACTGGTCGTGCCATCGGCCCCCACCACCAGCCGGGCCTGCAGCACGCGTTCGCCGGTCTCGTCGGCCACCCGCACCTGGCGGTAGCCGTCGACCACCTCGCCCAGGCCCAGGAAACGCATGGGCCGGTAGCGCCGCAGCCGCGGCAGCTCCTGCAGGCGCGCTTCCAGCGCCTGGCCGAAGTCCCGCGCCACCACCACCTGGCCGAACCACGGCCGGTCATAGTCGGAAGCCTCCAGCTGCACGCGGCCGAAATCGCCGGCGCGGCTGACGTGGATGCGGCGGATCGGGCCCGGCGCCATCGCCAGCTTCTGCATGACCCCCAGCGCGGTCAGCGCATTGACCGTGGCAGCGGCAAAACTGAGGTTGCGCTGGTCGAACACCGCCGGCAGCTCGCCGGCCGGGCTGGCCTCGAACAGGCCCACATCGCGGCCCAGGCGGTCCAGGGCGATGGCCAGGCTGGCACCGACCAGGCCACCACCGACGATCAGCACGTCATGTCGTTCACTCATGATGTTCATGATACGCGCTCGCCCTGCCCGAACGCCCAACACCACCCGACCTGCGCCAACCGGCGCGGCGGGCTAGAATGAAACCTGAATCCGCTCCGGGCCCGCTGCCATGTCCGCCACCGCCAACCGCGCCTTCGTCCTGTCCGTCCTCGTGCTGTTGCTGGCGGCGACCCGGGTCAACCACTTCGCGGCGATCCCCGATGCCTCCTGGGCGGTGTTCTTCATCGGTGGCTTCTACCTGGCCACGTGGACACGCTGGGCGTTTCCGCTGCTGATGGTGTTCGCCGTGCTGGTGGACTGGATCGTGATCCGCAGCAGCGGCCTGGATTTCTGGCAGCACTACTGCGTGTCGCCGGGTTACTGGCTGCTGCTGCCGGCGTATTTCTCGCTGTGGGCCGGCGGCATGCTGCTGGGCCGCAACTACCAGGGCGCACGCTGGCCGGTGCTGGCCAAGGGTGCACTGCTGCTGGTGGCCTCGGTGGCGGTCTGCCACCTGCTGGCGCAGGGCGGTTTCTACTGGACCACCCGCAACGTGGCCGAGCCGACGCTGGCCGGTTGGGCGCAGAACTACGCACAATGGTTCGGCCCCTACCTGCGCACCACCGCGATCTACGTGGCGCTGGCGGCGGCATTGCAGCTGGCCGTGGAGCAGGTACTGAAGCTCCAGCAGGCCCGCCGCGACATCCGGCACTGAGCCGCGCCATGGGTCATCGCCTCTCGCGCATCTATACCCGCACCGGCGACGACGGCAGTACCGGCCTCGGCGACGGCCAGCGCGTGGCCAAGGACGACGCCCGGGTGGTGTCCTACGGCACCGTCGATGAAGCCAACGCTGCGCTCGGCCTGCTGCTTGCCACCGCGCTGCCCGAGGATGTCCGTGCGCTGGTGGTGCATCTGCAGCACCAGCTGTTCGACCTGGGTGCCGAGCTGTGCATCCCGGGCCACGCCGCCATCCACGCCGCCGATGTCTCGGCACTGGAACAGCAGCTGGACCACTACAACGCCAACCTGCCGATTTTGAAGGAGTTCATCCTGCCGGCTGGTGGCGAGGCCGCCGCACGATGCCACCTGGCCCGCACCATCGTCCGCCGCGCCGAGCGCGAGACCGTCACCCTGGCCCGCCTTGAGCCCGTGCGCAGCGAGGCGCTGCAGTACCTCAACCGGCTGTCGGACCTGCTGTTCGTGCTGGCGCGCGTACTGGCCCGCGCCGACGGCCATGGCGAAGCGCTGTGGCAGCCACAGCAGCGCCAGCGCTGAGTCGGCACGATGCTGGTCTTCACCCATCCGTCCTGCCTGCTGCATGACCCCGGCCCCGGCCATCCGGAGTGCCCGCAACGCCTGCAGCAAGTACTCGATGCCCTGCACGCCGCGTTCCCCGGCCAGCTCGACTGGCGCGAGGCGCCGCCGGCCAAGTTCGGCGAACTGACCCGGGTCCACGACAGTGCCCTGCTCGACTTCGTGCTGCAGCCGCAGACCGCGCCGCTGCGCCAGCTGGACATGGACACCTGGACCTCGCCGGGCTCGGCCAGTGCCGCCGTGCACGCCGCCGGCGCCGGGGTGGCCGCGGTCGATGCAGTGATGCTGGGCGAGGATCCGCTGGCGTTCTGCGCGGTGCGGCCCCCGGGCCACCACGCCACCAGCAGCACCGCGATGGGCTTCTGCCTGCTCAACAACATTGCCATTGCCGCGGCCCATGCCCGCGACCGCCATGGGCTGGAGCGGATCGCGGTGGTCGATTTCGATGTCCACCATGGCAACGGCACCCAGGACATCTTCCAGCACGACGCCCGGGTCTCGTACTACAGCACCCACCAGGCCGGCCTGTTCCCCAATTCCGGCCTGCGCCGCGACCGCGGTGCCGGCAACCTGATGAACATCCTGCTGCCCCCGGGCAGTGGCGGTTTCCGCTTCCGCAACGTGTGGGCCGACGAAATGCTGCCGGCCATCGACGACTTCCGTCCGCAGCTGCTGCTGATCTCGGCCGGCTTCGACGCCCACCTGCGTGACCCGCAGGCCGACCTGATGCTGGAAACCGACGATTTCGCCTGGATCACCCGGGAGCTTCATGCGCTGGCGCGCCGTCATGCGGCCGGCCGGGTGGTCTCGATGCTGGAAGGCGGCTATGACCTGCAGGCCCTTGCCGAGTGCAGCGTGGCCCATGTCCGGGCCCTGCTGCTGCCCCCTCCCGGCAGCGTCTCCGGATGAACCCGAACCGGCAGGCTGCGGCGTCCTTCATTGCCCCTATGCAAGGGATGGGGCAAGCTACCGTCCGTTTTCGCCCGAATCCGAACCGCGTGCGCCGAGCCCTCCGCCTGCTTCCCCTGCCTCTGAGCATCGCCATCTGCCTGCCGGCAATGGCCGATGAAAAGCCGCTCAACTGGGGCCTGTGCCCGGCTACCGACGTGATTCCCGCGTTCACCGATGCGCCCACCCCGGTCCCGGGGCAGGACAAGGCCGCCGCCAGCGCTGCGCGCGAGCAGCAGCCGACCGACATCGAGGGTGACCAGCTGCTGGGCACGACCACTGTGCCGCAGTACGAAGGCAACGTGGCCCTGCGCCGCGGCGACCAGTTCGTCGGCACCGACAAGCTCAGCTTCGATACCGAGAGCGGCAACTACATCGCCGACGGCAATGTCCGCTACCAGGACTCCTCGATCCGCATGGTCGCCAAGCGCGCCGAGGGCAACCAGGAAAGCGACACCCACAAGATCACCGACATCAAGTACCAGCTGGTGTCGCGCCGCGGCAACGGCGATGCCGAGTCGGTCGACCTGCAGGGCGCGGTCGGCCAGATGCACCGCTCCACCTACACCACCTGCGACCCGTCACAGCCGGTGTGGAAGCTGTCGGCGCCGCAGATCGAAGTGGACAACGACGAGGGCTTCGGCACCGCCCGCAACGCCGTGCTGCGGATCGGCAAGGTGCCGGTGCTGTGGGCGCCGTACTTCAAGTTCCCGATCGATGACCGCCGCAAGACCGGCCTGCTGTTCCCGCAGCTGGGTATGTCCGGGCGCAACGGATTCGACTACGCACAGCCGATCTACTTCAACCTGGCGCCGAACTACGACGACACGTTGACCCCGCGCTACATGAGCCGCCGCGGCCTGATGCTCGACAACGAGTTCCGCTATCTCTACAACGGCGGCCGCGGCGAACTGCTGACCGCGTTCATGCCCAACGACAAGCTGCGCGACCGCGACCGCGGCCGGGTGATGTTCAGCGGTTACCACAACGTGGACAGCCACTGGCAGGCCCGTGCGAACCTGGCCTGGGTCAGCGACGAGCGCTATGTCGAGGACTTCGCCAACCGCCTGGTCGGGGTGACTGCCTCGAACCTGCAGAGCACCGTGGGCCTGTACGGCACCGGCAGGAACTGGACGGCCGGCATCATGGCCGACCGCTGGCAGCTGACCGACTACACGCTCAATGAAAGCGCGCTGCCGTACAACCGCCAGCCGCGCCTGTACTTCAACTGGGACAAGCCGGTCCTGCCGTGGCTGGAAACCGGCATCTATGCCGAAGCCGTGCGCTTCACCCACGACGACATCAACTTCAAGTACGGCGCCGATGCGGGACCCGACCTGCAGTACACGCGCAACGGCCAGACCCAACGCATGTACGGCGGCTCGCGACTGGACGTGAAGCCGTACGTGTCGTTCCCGATCAGTGGCGCGGCGTGGTACGTCACCCCGACCCTGGCCTACCGCTACACCGGCTACGACCTGGACCAGGGCCTGGCTGACAGCGTCCGCCGCAACGTGCTGGCCTCGCAGGGCGTCGACCCGAACACCGCCACGCCGGAGCAGCTGCGCGGCAACAAATCGCCCAGCCGCAGCCTGCCGATCGGCAGCATCGACGCCGGCCTGTTCTTCGATCGCGAGACCACGATCGGCGGCAAGTCATTCCTGCACACGCTGGAACCGCGCCTGTTCTACCTGCGCACGCCGTACCGCAACCAGGACGACCTTCCGATCTTCGACACCCGTGACTTCACGTTCAGCTGGGGCCAGCTGTTCCGCGACTCGCGCTACACCGGCGCCGACCGCCAGAACGATGCCAACCAGCTGACCCTGGCATTGGGCACCCGCTTCATCGACCAGACCACCGGCAAGGAACGCTTCTCGGCGGCCATCGGCCAGATCCAGTATTTCGACGAGTCGCGGGTGACCGTCACCCCGGGCGGCGCGCCGGTGGAAAAGGGCAAGTCGGCGTGGATCGCCGACGGCAACTACATGATCAACGACCGCTGGACCCTGGGTGCCACCTACCAGTGGGACCCGAAGTACAAGCGTGAGGATCTGGCCAGCGTCCGTGCCCGCTATCTGATGCCCAACGATGGCGTGATCAACCTCAGCTACCGCTACCGCATCAACTCGGGCGCCCCGGCCAACGCCAACAAGCACGACCGTACCCTGCTGGAACAGGCCGACCTGTCGTTCCTGTACCCGCTGAATGCGCGCTGGAGCCTGGTCGGTCGCTACTACTACTCGCTGCAGGACAAGGAGCCGCTGGAAATCATCGGCGGTGTCCAGTGGGACAGCTGCTGCCTGGCCGTGCGTGTGGTCGGCCGCCGCTATGTCCGCAACCGCGAAGGCGAGATGAACAACTCCATCCAGGTGGAGTTCGTGCTCAAGGGCCTGAGCTCCCTGGGGCAGGACACGGACCGTACCCTGCGCCGTGCTATCCTCGGCTACAACCGCGACGACCTCTATCTCGTGCCGCCGAGCAACACCGGGGCGACCCGGGATGACTACGATCCGAACCTGATCCCATGACCAAGCGCTTCCCCGTTCTTCTCGCCTCGCTGCTGGCGGTGTCCAGCGTGTCCGCCCCCCTGCAGGTGCTTGCCCAGGAGGCGCAGCCGCTTGACCGCATCGCTGCCGTCGTCGATGAGGACGTGATCCTGCAGAGCGAGCTCCAGCGTGCGATCGCCAACATCAAGGCGCAGTATGCCGGTCGCGAAAACCAGCTGCCGCCGGAAGACGTGCTCAGCCGCCAGGTGCTCGAACGCCTGGTGCTGGTCAAGCTGCAGGTGGCCCGCGCCCAGGGCAGCGGCATCCGTGTCAGCGACCAGGAGCTGAACCAGGCGATGAACGCCATCGCCCAGCAGAACGGTTCGAACCTGGATGCCCTTCGCCAGCGCCTGGCCCATGACGGTATCGATTTCAACGATTTCCGCGCGTCGGTGCGTGACGAGATCACCGTGCAGCGCCTGCGCCAGAGCTTCGCGCAGAGCCGCATCAGCGTCAGCGAGGGTGAAGTCGACGCCGCGCTGAAGCAGCAGGCCACGGTAGGCAACCAGTATCACCTGGCGCACATCCTGATCGCCCTGCCCGACGGTGCCAACGCCGACCAGATCGCCACCGGCCAGAAGAAGGCCGATGGCGTGAAGGCCCTGCTGGACAAGGGCGAGCTGGACTTCAACGCGGCGGCCGTGCGCTATTCGGACAGCCCGAACGCGCTGGAAGGCGGCGATCTGGGCTGGCGCAGCCTGGATGAAATCCCGCAGGCCTTTGCCCAGTTGATGGAAAAGATGAAGCCGGGCGAGGTGGTCGGCCCGATCCGCGGCCCGAGCGGCTTCCAGCTGCTGAAGCTGGTGGAAGTGCGTGACAGCAGTTCCGCCGCCGGTGAGCAGACGGTCACCGAGTTCCACGGCCGCCACATCCTGGTCCGCGTGGACGACCACCAGACCGATGCCGCTGCCAAGGCCAAGATCGATACCCTGCGCGCCCGCATTGCCGGCGGCGCCGACTTCCAGACCGTTGCCAGGGAGTCCTCCGAGGACAACAACAGCAAGGGCCAGGGCGGTGATCTCGGCTGGTTCCCGGCTGACGCGTTCGGTCCGGCCTTCGGCCAGCAGGTGAGTGGCCTGCAGGATGGTGGCGTCAGCCAGCCGTTCCGCACCGACGCCGGTTGGCACATCGTGCAGCGCGTGGCGACCCGCCAGACCGACGTGACCACCGACAACCAGCGCGCCCAGGTCCGCGAGACCATCGGCCGCCGCAAGCTGGAAGACGAGTACAACCGCTTCCTGCAGGAACTGCGTGGCGAAGCCTACGTCAGCTTCCGCAGCGGCGACCGCGCGGAAAACACCGCCACGCCGCCGCAGTCCTGACCGATGCGCCCCGAGCTCGCTCTGGTACCGGGCGAGCCCGCCGGGATCGGCCCGGAGCTGTGTGTCCGCCTCGTTCAGCAGCCGCGTGAAGATTGCCGGCTGCTGGCCTTCGCCGACCCGGACACCCTGCGCGCGGCTGCGGCCGCCCTGAACCTGCCCCTGCAACTGCTGCCCGAGCACGCCGAAGCACGCGTCCCCGGCGATCTGCGCCTGCGCGCCGTCCGCAACGCGGCGCCCAGCCACTTCGGCCAGGCCGATCCGGCCAATGCCAGCGCGGTCATCGGCGCCCTGCTCGGCGCCGGCCAGGCCTGCCTGTCCGGTGAGCTGCACGGTGTGGTGACCGGCCCGGTGCACAAGGCGGTCATCAACGAGGGCGGCATCGCCTACAGCGGCACCACTGAACTGCTGGCCGACCAGGCCGGAGTGAAGGTGGTGATGATGCTGGCCAATCACATTGTCCGCGTGGCCCTGGCCACCACCCACCTGCCGCTGCGCGAGGTGGCCGATGCGATCACCGCGCCCAGCCTGGAACACACCCTGCGCACGGTGCATGCCGCGCTGCGCCGCGAGTTCGGCCTGCCTGCGCCGCGCATCGCGGTGCTCGGGCTGAACCCGCATGCCGGCGAAGACGGTCATCTGGGACGCGAGGAACTGGACCTGGTCATCCCCCTGCTGCAGCGCCTGCGCGCGGAGGGCATGGACCTGGTCGGGCCGCTGCCGGCCGACACCGCCTTCCTGCCGGCCAAGCTGGCCGGTTTCGACACCGTGCTGGCGATGTACCACGACCAGGGCCTGCCGGTGCTGAAGTATTCCGGCTTCGAACAGGCGGTGAACCTGACCCTCGGCCTGCCCTACCCGCGCGTGGCGGTCGACCATGGCACCGCGCTGGACCTGGCCGGCCGCAGCATCGCCGATCCTTCCAGCCTGCAGGCGGCAACGACGCTGTGTGCGCAGCTGGCGCGGCAACGTACACTGAGCGCATGAATTCCCCGCATTCCCCCTCCGGCCCGGTGTTCACCGCACCGGCCAAGAAGCAGCTTGGCCAGCATTTCCTGGCCGATCGCCACTACATCGACAAGATCGTGATGGCGGTCAATCCGAAAGATGGTGACCGCCTGGTCGAGATCGGACCCGGCCAGGGCGCCATCACCCTGCCGCTGCTGCGCGTGCACCCGACGCTGACGGTGATCGAGTTCGACCGCGACCTGATCGCGCCGCTGACCGCCGCCGCCGAGCCGCTGGGCGAGCTGACCATCGTCCATCGCGACGTGCTGCGCGTGGACTTCACCGAACTGGCCAATGGCCAGCCGATCCGCCTGGTCGGCAACCTGCCCTACAACATCTCCTCGCCGATCCTGTTCCATGCGCTGGAGCATGCCGCAGTGATCCGCGACATGCACTTCATGCTGCAGAAGGAGGTGGTCGACCGCATGGCCGCCGGCCCCGGCAGCAAGGTGTATGGCCGCCTCAGCGTGATGCTGCAGGCCTACTGCCAGGTGACCTCGCTGTTCGTGGTTCCGCCGGGCGCGTTCCGGCCGCCGCCGAAGGTCGATTCCGCCGTGGTGCGGCTGGTGCCGCGTGACCCGGCCTCGATCAGCATCAACGACCACACGCGCTTCGCCGAGGTGGTCAAGGCCGCCTTCGGGCAGCGCCGCAAGACCCTGCGCAATGCTCTGAACAACGTGGTGTCCGCCGAGCAGTTCATCGCTGCCGGCGTGCGTCCCGATGCCCGCGCCGAACAGCTGGACGTGGCCGAATTCATCGCTTTGGCCAATGTCTCCTGATTACACTGCCGGTATGGAAGACGCTGACGTATATGCCATCTCCGTCGAAGTCGCGCCGCGCTTCCTCGACGATCAATCCGCGCCGGAAGACGGTCGCTTTGCGTTCGCCTACACGATCCGCATCCACAACCAGGGGCGGGTCGCCGCACGCCTGGTCGCACGCCACTGGCGCATCACCGATGCCAATGGCCGTGTCGAGCATGTCGATGGCGACGGGGTGATCGGCGAGCAGCCGCGGCTGCGCCCCGGTGAAGACTTCCGTTACACGTCCGGTGTCATGCTGGGGACCGATCACGGGACCATGCAGGGGCACTACGACATGGTCGCCGACGATGGCACCGAATTTGCCGCGCCGGTCGCACCGTTCGTGCTGGCCGTCCCGCGTACCCTGCACTGACACGGAGGCCGAACGATGAGTGTGTGGGCGATCGGCGACCTGCAGGGCTGCTACGACGTGACCCAGCGGTTGCTGGAGAAGATCCGCTTCGACCCGGCCCAGGACACCCTGTGGTTCTGCGGCGACCTGGTCAACCGTGGCGGCCAGTCGCTGGAAACGCTGCGGCTGGTGCATTCGCTGCGCGAGCACAGCGTGGTGGTGCTGGGCAACCATGATCTTTCGCTGCTGGCCGTCGGTGCACGCACCGAAGAGGAGCAGCGCAAGGTCAACCCGGACCTGCTGCGCATCGTGCAGGCCGAGGACCGCGACGAACTGCTGGACTGGCTGCGCCTGCAGAAGCTGGTGCATGTGGATCGCGAGCTGGGCTGGATGATGGTGCACGCCGGCCTGGCGCCGAAGTGGACCACGCAGATGGCAGAGAAGCACGCCGCCGAAGTCGAGGTGCAGCTGCACGGCGCCGGCTACCGCAAGCTGTTCCGCAACATGTACGGCGACAAGCCAAGCTGGGCGCCGAACCTGTCCGGCTACGACCGTTCGCGTGCGATCATCAACGTGCTCACCCGCATGCGCTACTGCACCCCGCGCGGGCGCATCGGCATCGAGGACAAGGGCACCCCTGGCACGCAGGAACAGGGACTCTACCCCTGGTTCGAAGTACCTGGACGGGTCGAGCGCGACCTCAAGATCGTCTGCGGCCACTGGTCGGCGCTGGGCCTGACCATCACCCAGGGCGTGCACGCCATCGACACCGGCGCAGTCTGGGGCGGCAAGCTGACCGCGATCCAGCTCGATACCGACGAGCTGCGCGTGGTGCAGGTACCGGGCCGTGATGTACCGGCACCCGTACCCCACGCCCGCCCGCCGGCGCGACCGGCGCACGAGCGCTCCGCCGCTGCGGTGCAGGGCAAGGAACAGGGCGGCGGCAACGCCGCTGCTGCCAACCCGGGCAACCGTGGTCCGCGCCGTCGTCGCCGTCGAGGTGGTGGCGGTGGAGGCTCCGGTGGACCCCACAACAACGGCGCCGCGCCGCAGGCATGACGCGACGCGGCTGGGCACCATGGAGGGTGCTGCTGCTGACGCTGGCCCTGGCCAGCGGCTGCCAGCCTGCTTCGCCCCCGGCTCCCACCGGCGGCGGAAATGCCGCCCCCACGCCATCGCAGCCGCAGGCCCCTTCACCGCCACTGGTGGCCGCAGCGCGCGCACAGATCGGCGTCACCACCCGTTACGATCCCGCCTACCAGGTCCTGTCCTATCCCGGCGGCGACGTCCCGCTTGATCGCGGCGTGTGCACCGACGTGGTGGTGCGCGCCCTGCGCAGCCAGGGCCTGGACCTGCAGGCGCGCGTGCATGAAGACATGCGCGGCAACTTCAGCGCGTATCCCGCGATCTGGGGCCTGTCACGGCCGGACCGCAACATTGATCATCGACGTGTGCCGAACCTGATGCGCTGGTTCGAACGGCAGGGCTGGCAGCAACCGATCACCGCCCTCGCCACCGACTATGCGGCCGGTGACATCGTGGCCTGGAAGCTCAACGGCAACGGTCTGCTGCATGTCGGCATCGTCTCCGACCGGAGGCTGGCCAATGGCACACCGCTGGTGCTGCACAACATCGCGCGCGGCACGCGTGAAGAGAACCTGCTGTTCCAGCACGCGATCATCGGGCATTACCGGATGCCGTAGGCACCTGCAGAGCCGGGCCATGCTCAGCTACGGGAGGTATCAGGCAACAGCAGCCGAGCATGGCTCGGCTCTACAGAAAACCATCCTCAGCGGCGCACGTAATGCACGAAGCGGAACGCATAGGCGTGGCGGTCATCGGCCGGATGCGGCTCGCTGCTCACTTCCCGCCAGTCCTGCACGGCCACCTCGGGGAAATGGGTGTCGGCGGGGACTTCGGCATCGACCCAGGTCAGGTACAGGTCGCTGGCCTGGTCCAGCAGCTGATGGAAGATCTCGCCGCCGCCGATGATGCACAGCTCGCTGGCGCCCTCGCCTTCGGCAATCGCCTTCGCCTCGTCCAGCGACGCCACCGCGCGCATGCCCGCGAACGGCACCTGGCCGCTGCGGGTCAGCACCAGGTTGGTGCGCCCCGGCAGTACGCGGCCGATCGACTCGGCCGTCTTGCGCCCCATCAGGATCGGCTTGCCCAGGGTGAGCGCCTTGAAGTGCTTGAAATCATCCGGCAGGTGCCAGGGCATGGCATTGCCCTGGCCGATGCCACGGTTGCGGTCCAGCGCCACGATCATCGAGAGCTTCATTTGTCCGGATACAACTCGTTGAAGATTTTCATCGCCGCGCTACGTCCACCGAGTACTGTCGCAACCGCTGAGCAATAGAGCAGGAACAGTATTGCCGCAGTAGTCGGTTTGAGGTCAGTAATCATGACCCAAAGGTCCACATCCTTTCCCGCGACCGCCGCATTGGCGACTGCCAGGAGAGGAGTAATTAACACACCAACAGTCAATGCAACGGCCAGGGAGCCGGACATCGACATCAAGCCTTCCGCCAGCTTTTCCCGTGCCTTTCGTGAATGTTTGCTCATTGCTTCTCCACTTGGTGAATCCGAGAAACAATCTGCATCAGTCAGGTCTCACCAGCTGATACGCAGCATGCCAAACATCACTCACACCGCCACCGGCGCCTTGATCGCCGGGTGCGGGTCATAGCCGTCGATGCGGATGTCGTCGAACCGGAAGCCGAACAGGTCGCTCACCTCCGGGTTCAACCACAGCTTCGGCAGCGCGCGCGGTTCACGCGAAAGCTGCTCGCGCGCCTGCTCGAAATGGTTCGAATACAGGTGCGCGTCGCCCAGCGTATGCACGAAGTCGCCCACGCCCAGGCCCGTGGCCTGCGCCACCATGTGGGTCAGCAGCGCATAGCTGGCGATGTTGAACGGCACGCCGAGGAAGATGTCGCCGCTGCGCTGGTACAGCTGGCAGCTGAGCTTGCCGTCCACCACGTAGAACTGGAACAGATTGTGGCACGGCATCAGCGCCATCTGCGAAAGCTCGCCCACGTTCCAGGCGCTGACCACCAGCCGGCGCGAATCGGGGTTGCGCTTGATCTCGTCCACCAGCCACTGCATCTGGTCGATCTCGCGGCCATCGGCGGTGGCCCAGCTGCGCCACTGCTTGCCGTAGACCGGGCCGAGGTCGCCGTTCTCGTCGGCCCACTCGTCCCAGATGCGTACCTGGTTGTCCTTCAGGTAGCCGATGTTGGTATCGCCCTTCAGGAACCACAGCAGCTCGTGGATGATCGAGCGCAGGTGCAGCTTCTTGGTGGTGACCAGCGGGAAACCTTCATTGAGGTCGAAGCGCATCTGCCAGCCGAACACGCTGCGGGTGCCGGTGCCGGTGCGGTCGCTCTTCTCCGCGCCATGTTCCAGCACATGCGCGAGCAGGTCCAGGTAGGCCTTCATGCCTTGCCCTCCGCAGCCATCACCGGTTGCGGCTGCAGCACCGGCGCGCGGCGCGACATCGCCAGCAGCACCAGGCCGAAGGCGATGAGCGGCAGGCTGAGGATCTGGCCACGGGTCAGCCAGTCGAAGGCCACGTAGACGCCGTTGTCGGGCATGCGTACGAATTCGACGGCGAAGCGGAACAGGCCGTACATCAGCGCGAACAGGCCGCCGACCAGGTAACGGTGGCGCGGCTTGGCCGACACCGTCCACAGCACCACGAACATCACCAGGCCTTCCAGGAACGCTTCATACAGCTGCGAGGGATGGCGGGCGAACTGGTTCAGCGCGCCGGTGGCGAACTGCGCCTGCAGGGTCGCGTGGTCCAACTGGTTCAGCGGCGCCGGCAGGCCCGACGGGAACACCACGCCCCACGTGCCGTCGGTGTACTTGCCCCACAGCTCGGCGCCGATGAAGTTGCCGATGCGACCAAAACCCAGGCCCAGCGGTACCAGCGGCGCCATGAAATCCATGGTGTCGAAGAAGTGCAGCGCGTGCTTGCGCGACCACCACCAGCAGGCACCCAGCACGCCCAGCAGGCCGCCATGGAAACTCATGCCGCCGTCCCACACCTTGAACAGCAGCAGCGGGTTGTGCAGGAAATCGCCCAGCGCGTAGAACAGCATGTAGCCGATGCGGCCGCCCAGCACCACGCCGAGCATGGCGTAGAACAACAGGTCGGAGAAGCCGTTGGCATCGACGCCCGGCAGGCGCCCGGCGGCGATGCGCGTGCGGCCCAGCAGCCAGGCCGCAGTGAAGCCGAGCAGGTACATGATGCCGTACCAGTGCACCTTGATCGGCCCCAGCGAGAGGGCGATGGGGTCGATGTCGTGGAAGTAGATCATGGAAGGTGCCTTGCGGTTGAACGTCTATTCTCGGGCCAGTGCCGCCCCGGCTCAACCAAGGATCTGCGGCGAGTTCGGCAACGCGTCATCGTTCGACCGCGTCGAGGCCGGAAAGTGCCCTTCGATCAGGCTGGAGACCTCGTCGATGGCATCCTGCAGCGCTTCCACCGGGTTGGAACCACGCAGGCCCTCGCGCAGATGGGTGCAGACCCGCTGCCACTGCGCTGGGCTGACCCGGCCATGCAGGCCGCGGTCGGCGACGATCTCGATGGCATGGTCGGCCAACAGCAGGTAGATCAGCACGCCGTTGTTGTGGGCGGTGTCCCAGGTGCGCAGGCGTGCGAAGGCATGCTCGGCGGCCTGCCTCGGGGTGACCTTGTGCCACAACGCGGCCAGCGGCAGATCGGCCTCCACCGCGAACATCACCTGACCGCCGTGGCGCTGCTCACCGGAAGCGATGGCCTCGGTGATCGCCTGCAGCGTGGCTGGCGGGAACGCGCGCCGTACCGACGGCGAACATACATGGCGGAACAGACGTTGGATCATCACCAGCCTCCCGAAGCGCCACCGCCACCGGAACGGCCACCGCCGCCGCCCCAGCCGCCTCCGCCGCCGAATCCACCACCACCGCCGAAGCCGCCTCCCCCGCCCCAGCTGCCACCGCCCCAGCCACCACCGCCGGCAAAGCGCCCCGGATGGCCGGACAGCATCGCCACGATCAGGCCAACCACGCCGGCCAGGCCACTGGCCAGCAGGGTGGAGGTGAACAGGAACGCCGCCACGGCTGCGCCAGCGCCGCCGAGCAGGCCACGCAGCGGGCGCGGCACGCGCGCGAACACGCCGCGCAGGATGCTGCCGGCGAACACGCCGATGAACAGCGCCAGGAACCAGGTGTCGCCGCCACCGCCGGGCTCGCGCCCGCGATGACCGCTGACCGGTGCCGGCAGCGTTTCGCCATCGATCAGCTTGACCAGCACGGCGGTGGCATCGGTGATGCCCCCGGCGTAGTCGCCGGCGCGGAAACGCGGCACCAGGTATTCCTGGATGACCCGGTTGGCGATGGCATCGGGAATCGCGCCTTCCAGGCCGTAACCCGGCTCGATCCGCACGCGCCGGTCGTCCTTGGCCACCACCAGCAGCACGCCGTCATCGACGCCCTTGCGGCCGATCTGCCACTGGTCGAAGACCCGCGTGGTGTACTGCGCGATGTCCTCCGGCTGGGTGGTGGGTACCACCAGCACCTGCAGCTGGCTGCCCTTGCGCTGCTGCAGGTCCAGCGCCTGCTGCACCAGCGCCTGCTTCTGCGCGGCATCCAGCGTGCCGGTGGTGTCGACCACCGGCGAATCCAGCGCCGGAATCGGCGCCAGCTGCTGGGCCTGCGCCGCCAGCGGCAGCCACAGCAGCAGGGCCAGCAGCGCAGTGGCCAGGCGCATCGGTCAGTGGCCCGGCTGCGGTGCCGGCTGCTGCTGCGGCGCGTTGCCGAAATCCACCGCCGGTGCGTTGGAGATCTGCGCCTCGTTCTCCACAGTGAAGTTCGGCTTGGTCTTGTAGCCGAAGATCTTGGCGGTGATCACCTGCGGGAACGAACGGATGTAGGTGTTGTAGTCCTGCACCTGCTGGATGTAACGACCACGCGCAACCGTGATCCGGTTTTCGGTGCCTTCCAGCTGGGCCTGCAGGTCGCGGAAGTTCTGGTCGGACTTCAGCACCGGATAGTTCTCGGTCACCACCAGCAGCCGCGACAGCGCGCTGCCGAGTTCACCCTGGGCCTGCTGGAACTGCTTGAGCGAGGCTTCGTCATCGGCGTTGACGTTGATCTGGCCGACACGCGAGCGGGCGTTGGTGACTTCGGTCAGCACGCGCTCTTCCTGGCTGGCGAAACCTTTGACGGTCTGCACCAGGTTGGGCACCAGGTCGGCGCGGCGCTTGTACTGGTTGAGCACTTCGGACCAGCTGGCCTTGACCGCCTCATCCTTCTGCTGGATGGCGTTGTAGCCGCAGCCGGACAACAGGGAGGCCAGCAGCATCAGGGGCAGGACACGGGTGAACAGGCGCATGGCGGGGGTTCCGGGTGGGCTTGGCGCCGAGCATGCCATGGTTCGGGTGAAAGACCGGCCATCGGGCGCCGCCCCCTCCGCGGTGTGGTCCAGCCAGCTCGGGGATGGGCCGGGAGGGTGGGTCGGCTGGGGGCCGCTGCAAGTACGTCCATGTAAGCTCGGTCGCCGCATCCATGCGGCTCACGCCCCCAGCCGACCCACCCTCCCGGCCATGGACAGTTTTCTGCGCACCGCGGGAAGATCAAAAGAAAAATCAAAGGCAAAAGCCGACCCTTCAGACATTCCTGGTGTCTGCCATCCACGCATGGCGTGGATCTACCGTGTCGACCAAGATCGACACCTACCAACAGCAGCGCAGAACGCGTTCCGACAGATCGCGGAAGACTGTCGAAGGCGGGGTGGGTCCGGTGGCGGGGGTGTCCGCGGCATGGATGCCGCGGCCAAGCCCCCAGGGAAGGGTTTACGGCGTCCCCCGCCACCGGACCCGCCCCGCCATCCCTCAGTAGCCCAGCTTTTGACGTTGCCTCTGCGGGTGCAGGGCGCAGCCCTGCCGGAACCCCTCACCCTCAGCAGGCCTCAGCCACCGCAGTGCGCGGACGCCCCAGCCATGCCAGCAGCAGGCCCGACGCGGCCAGCAGGCCACCGGCCACCGGAATCGCGGCGTAGCCCAGTCCCGAGCTGATCACCGCACCACCCAGCGCAGCACCTACCGCATTGCCCAGGTTGAATGCACCCACGTTGATCGACGACGCCAGGCCCGGCGCCTCGCTGGCCACCTGCATCACCCGGATCTGCAGCGGCGGCACGAGGGCGAAGGTCGCCGCACCGAACAGCAGTACACCCAGCGCCGCGGTGGCGTGGCTCATGAAGGCCAGCGGCAGCACGAACATCAGCACCGCCAGGACGGCCAGCAGGATCCGTGTGGCGCCATCGAGCGACCAGTCAGCCATGCGTCCACCGATGCCGTTGCCGAAGGTGAAGCCGATGCCGATCAGGGCCAGCGACATTGCGATGAAGGCATTGGAGGCGCCGGTCAATTCGGTCAGCACCGGTGCGACGTAGGTATAGAGGGTGAACATCGCACCCGCACCAAGCACGGTGGTGGCCATCGCCAGCAGCACCTGCGGCTGCAGGATCGCCTTCAGTTCGCGGCGCACGTCCGGGCGCGGCCCCGGTGCAGATGCCGGCAGCGCGAAACCCAGCGCAGTGATCGCAACCAGGCCCAGCACTGCGGTACCGGCGAAGGACAGGCGCCAGCCCAGCTGCTGCCCCACCCAGGTCGCCAGCGGCACGCCGCCGATGTTGGCGATGGTCAGGCCCATGAACATGGTGGCCACGGCAGCGGCCTGCTTTTCCTTCGGCACCAGGCTCGCAGCGACCACCGCACCGATGCCGAAGAAGGCACCATGGTTGAGGCTGGTGACCAGGCGCGACAGCAGCAGCATCCCGTAGTTCGGCGCCAGCGCAGACAACAGATTGCCGGCGACGAAGATCGACATCAGCAGCATCAGCGCGGTGCGCTTGCCGAAACGCCCCATCAGCAGGGTCATCACCGGCGCGCCCAGCATCACGCCCACGGCATAGGCGGTGATCAGCATGCCCGCAGTGGGGATGCCAACGCCGACGCCGTCGGCGATGACCGGCAACAGGCCCATCGGGGCAAACTCGGTGGTTCCGATGGCGAAGGCGCCAACGGCAAGCGCCAGCAAGGCGGCTCTGGAATTCATGGGGGGGTCCTGGGGGCGGGAATCGGGAGTGCGTAGCCTGCGCGCTTTGCTGCGCCGGATTAAGCCTCGCCCCGGGAAAACACTGTTGATCCTGGTTCACAAGTGGAAGCCGGAACGCAGCCACAAGTGCAAAAACCACAATGCCGTTGCAGAACCGACCTCGCCCCCACAACGCAGAACCCCCGGAATGCCGGGGGTTCTGAGGGACTCACACGCCAGTGGCGCGCTTACCAGTTGCCGGCGCCCGGCACGTTGTGCTCGCGGGCGCGGCGGCGCATCAGCAGGTTCAGCCACTCCACCAGCACCGAGAAGCCCATCGCGGCGTAGATGTAGGGCTTGGGCACGTGCACGTCCAGGCCGTCCAGGATCAGCACCGCGCCGATCATCAGGATGAAGGCGAGCGCCAGCATCTTCACGGTCGGGTTGGCATCGATGAAGCGGCCCAGCGGGTTGGCGGCCAGCAGCATCACCATCACCGACAGCAGGATCGCGGCGACCATCACCGGAATGTGGTCGGCGATGCCGACGGCGGTGATCACCGAGTCCAGCGAAAACACGATGTCGATCACCGCGATCTGCGCGATCACGTAGCCGAACACGGCCGAGGCCTTGGTGGTGCTGGGATCTTCATCCTCGCCACCGCTGATCAGTTCCTTGATCTCCATGCAGCCCTTGATGATCAGGAACAGGCCGCCAACGATCAGCACCAGGTCGCGGATGGAGATGCCCATGCCGGCCACGGTGAACAGGTTTGCCGCCATGTGCGCCAGGTAGGCCAGCGATACCAGCAGGCCGATGCGGGTAATGCAGGCCACCGCGATGCCGAGCTTGCGGGCGAACGGGCGGCGCTCTTCCGGCAGCTTGCTGACAGCAATGGAAATGAACACCAGGTTGTCGATGCCGAGCACGATTTCCAGCGCGCTGAGCGTGAACAGGGTCACCCAGGCATTGGGGTCGGCGAGGAACTCAAAGGACATGGAAACTCTTCAAGGCAGTGGGGGAATGGGGTTTCAGCCGTAGTTGCCGGCCAGCGCGTGCGGAACCACGACCAGCGCCCAGCACAGCAACACGTTCATCATCAGCACGAACACCGCCGCCGAGCCCATGTCCTTGGCGCGGCCGGCCAGCTCGTGAATCTCACTGCCGTAGCGTTCGATCACCGCTTCGATGGCCGAGTTGGCCAGCTCCATCGCCAGCACCAGCAGCATCGAGCCGATCAGCAGCGCGCGTTCGACCGGCGTCTGGCCCAGCCAGATCGCAATCGGCGTCAGCAGGATCAGCAGGTAGACCTCAAGCCGGAACGAGGACTCGTGCAGCCAGGCAGCGCGCAGGCCCTGCCAGGACCAGCGGGCGGCCTGGAAGATGCGGCGCGGGCCGCGCGGCAGGTGGCCGAACTGATCAGCCACGGGTGGAACATCCAGCAACGGGGGCGCGGCGCAGCGACCGCTCAGACGCACGGCAGGGAATCATGGGTGCACAGGAATAGGCAGATGGCGGCCATTTTGCCACAAGGCCGCCAACCGCAGCCCGCGCCGGCCCGCTGAACGGCCTGCCAGGGGCAAGCAACGGCCCGGGCATGCTCCTATGATGGATGCCCCTTGCCTGCTGGAGCGCCTGATGTCCCGTCGCCGTACCTGCCTGTTGATGCTGGGCCTGCTGACTGCCGCACCGCTGGCCCAGGCGCTGAGCCCGGCCGAGTCGCCCCGGGTGCCAGAACAGGTCTCCAACGCGGCCTGGGCCGGCGACATGGCCCGCTTCGCCAGCGCCGACCAGTCCACCCCGCCGCCGCGCGGTGGCATCGAGTTCATTGGCAGCTCCTCGATCCGCTTCTGGGAGAGCCTGGCCACCGACTTCCCTGGCCAGCCAGTGTTCAACCGCGGCTTCGGCGGCTCGGAAGTGCGCGACAGCACCTGGTACGCCGACCGCATCGTGGTGCCGTATGCGCCATGCAAAGTGTTCTTCTACGCGGGCGACAACGACCTCAACAGTGGCCGCAGCGCCGTGCAGGTGCGCGACGACGTGGTTGCCTTCGTGCAGCGCGTGCACCGCGACCTGCCGAAGACCAAGGTGGAGTACCTGTCGATCAAGCCGAGCCCGTCGCGCGCGCACCTGCTGCCGGCGATCAACGAGGCCAACACGCTGATCAAGGCCGCGCTGGCCAAGCTGCCCAACACCGGTTTCACCGACATCTACACGCCGATGCTCGGCGCCGACGGCCAGCCGGATGCGACGCTGTTCCGCGAGGACATGCTGCACATGACCCCGGCCGGCTATGCGATCTGGACCAGGGCGCTGGCGCCGAAGGTCAACTGCAACTGAGCAACCCCATCCACGCATGGCGTGGATCTACTGCGGATCGCGGGAAACTGTCGAAGGCGGGGCGGTGTGGGTTTGCAGGACCGTTGGCGCCATGGATGGCGCCATCGAGCCCCCATGGACGGGTTTACGGCGTGTCCTGCAAACCCACACCGCCCCGCCATTCCACGGAATGCCCGCTTCTGATGTTGATGTTGCCTCGGCGGGTGCCGGGCGCAGCCCGGCAAAATCCCTCTACCGGAAGATCACCGTAGCCTCGGTGCCCTTGCCCGGCTCGCTGGCCAGGCTGACCTTCCAGCCGAAGCGGTCGCACAGCCGGCGCACGATCGACAGGCCCAGGCCGGTGCCCTGCGGACGGCTCGGCTCGGCGCGGTAGAACGGTTCAAACGCGCGCGACAGCGCCTCGGCGGACATGCCGATGCCGGTATCGCGCACCACCACCCGGTCATTGAGCACGTGCACGTCGATACGCCCTTCGTCGGTGTAGCTGCAGGCATTGCGCACCAGGTTGCTGACCACCACCTGCAGCACCCGCGGCGGTGCGTGCAGCTGTACCGGGCCGTCGCCGTGCAGGTGCACCGATACGGGCCGGTTGCCCAGCAGCTCGTTGGCGTTGTCCACCTCGTAGCGGACGATGTCGTTGACGTCGAACAGCTCGATCTGCGGTTCGACATCGGCCTCGCGGGCCAGGATCAGGAACGCATCGATCACCGCCTCCATGTCACGGCCTGCACGCTGGATGCGCTGCAGGCTGCGGCGCAGGCGCGGCTGCAGGGTTTCATCGCCAAGGGCCATGTCGCTGGCCACGCGGATGACGGTCAACGGCGTGCGCAGCTCATGGCTGGCATCACGGGTGAAGTTGCGCTCGCGCGCCACGTGCGCGCTGACCCGGTTGGCCAGCGAATGCAGTGCGGCCGCCAGCTGGCGGGTCTCGCCCTGCATGTCCGCCGGCAGCTTGTTCGGCTCCAGATCGGCCGCTTCGGGGTGGCCCGGGTCCCAGCGCGAGACGCGCCGCGCCAGCCAGTTCACCGGCGACACCAGTCGCTTGGAGGCACGGTAGGTGACCCAGCTGGCGCCATACACCGCCAACAGGGTCAGCAGCACCGGCACGATGCCGAACCAGAACGCCAGCATCTCCGCGCGCGAGCGCAGGAACACCAGGTACAGGCGACCGGCAGGGCGCACGTCGACCAGCACCAGCTGGTCGTCCTGGGGCAGCTCGTGGAAGCCAGGCTCCAGGGTGCGCAGGTTGGCCGGCAATGACAGTGCCGACTGCCCGCTTTCCAGCAGGTAGCCGCGGATGTTGTGGGTGTTGGGCGGCGGCTGCACCGGCGACGCCTCGTGCAGCGTCCAGTAATAGGCCGCTTCCTCGCGCAGGGCGGCGCCGACCAGGCTGTGCTTGATCACCAGCGAGACCAGCCAGGCACCGAGCAGGATGCCCAGGCTGGCCAGGACTGCCTGCAGGATGAAGGCGATACGGATCTTGCGCGGCAGGCCGTGCGGCATTGCGGGGTCCCGGTCAGAGCGCTGCGATTATAGGCAGCGCGCTGCGCCGTAGTCGTGCACGGACGCTGACCGGCGGCAGCGCCGGCCGGTCATCCGTGCCCGGTGCGGGGTCGTTGCCCGGCCGGGCCTGATGCTGCACAGGCCGGGCCCCGATCAGGCCATCGGCTGGGCAATATCGGCAATGCGATAGCCGGCGCTCTGCACAGTGTGCAGCAGCGGACGGTCGAACGGCTTGTCGATGATCTTGCGCAGGTTGTACAGATGGCTGCGCAGGGTGTCCGAATCCGGCAGGCCATTGCCCCAGATCTCGCGTTCGATCTCCTGGCGGGTGACCACGCGCGGCGATTCGCGCATCAGGATGGTCAGCAGGCGCAGGCCGATCGGCGACAGCTGCAGCTCGGTACCGGCACGGGTAGCCCGCATGCTGACCGGATCGAGCACCAGGTCGGCGACCTTCAGCACCTCCGAACCGACCTGGCGGCGTTCGCGACGGATCAGCGCGCGCAGGCGGGCTTCCAGCTCCTGGATCGCGAACGGCTTGGTCAGGTAGTCATCGGCACCGAACCCGAGGCCGGTGAGCTTGTCGTCCAGCGTGTCGCGTGCCGTGAGCATCAGCACCGGCGTGGACTTGCGCGCATCGTTGCGCAGGCGACGGCACACTTCGATGCCATCCAGGCGCGGCAACATGAGATCGAGCACCACGACGTCATAGCTGTTCTCCGCCGCGAGGCGGTAGCCATCCAGGCCGTCCTGTGCATAGTCGACTTCGAAGCCGCGACCTTCCAGGTATTCCCCGATCATCTCGGAGATGTTGCGGTTGTCTTCGACCACCAGCACCAAGCCGGAGGTCTCCTTCGTCTGACGCATGTGATTCCCTCTAACTTCAGCTTTGTGAAACATGCCGGATCGACGGTGGACGCGATGTGAAGTTCCGTCAAGAGGTACACAAACGGTTCAGAGCAGCGGCCTGAGCAGCGGCCAGACGTTGTCCAGCACCTTCGGCTGCGCCTGCGCCGTGGGGTGCAGGCCGTCGCCCTGCATCATGCCCGGCTGCAGGGCCACGCCCTCCAGCAGGAACGGCAGCAGCGGCACCTTGTACTGCGTGGCCAGCGCCTTGTAGGCCGCGGCCAGGCGCTGGCGGTAGGCCGGTCCGTAGTTGGGCGGCACGTCGATGCCCAGCAGCAGCACCTTGGCACCGGCCTTCTGGCTGGCCTGCACCATTTTTTCCAGGTTGCCCTGCACCTGCGCCGGGGTCAGCCCGCGCAGCGCGTCATTGCCGCCCAGCGCGATCACCACCACGGTCGGCTTCTCCCTGGCCAGCAGGCCCGGCAGGCGGGTCAGCGCGCCGGCGGTGGTTTCCCCGCTCATGCTGGCGTTGACGATGCGCGCCGGGGTTTTCGACTGCTGCCTGACCCGCTGTTGCAGCAAGCTGACCCAGCCGGCGTCGGCAGGGATATTGTGGGCGGCACTGAGGCTGTCGCCGAGCACCAGCACGGTGCCAGCCGGACCTTTGGCACAGGCCAGCCCCGGCAACAGCAGGAACCCTAGCAGCAGCACCATCATCGCGCCGGCTCGCCGGCTCCATCCCGTCTTGCGCATTGGAGTCTCCTCATCGACAGCCTGTCCCCCCGCAGCGCGCCCGTCGCCATCGCCGTCGACCAGGTCGGCAAATCCGTGCAGGGCCCGGAGGGTGAAGTCCACATACTGGACAACATCACCCTGACCGTCCATGAAGGCACCAGCGCGGCCATCGTCGGCGCCTCCGGTTCGGGCAAGACCACCCTGCTCGGCCTGCTGGCCGGGCTGGACCTGCCCAGTCGGGGCCGCATTGCGCTGTCGGGCCAGGACCTGGGCGACCTCGATGAAGAAGCGCGGGCCCAGCTGCGCGCGCGCGAGGTTGGCTTCGTGTTCCAGAGCTTCCACCTGCTGCCGGCGCTGACCGCCGCCGAGAACGTCGCGTTGCCACTGGAACTCGCCGGGCGCGAGGATCGCACGCGGGTCGATGAAGTGCTGGCGCAGGTCGGCCTCTCCCATCGCGCCCGCCACTACCCGCGCCAGCTGTCCGGTGGCGAGCAGCAGCGCGTGGCACTGGCGCGTGCCTTCGTCACCCGGCCGCGCATCCTGTTCGCCGACGAACCGACGGGATCGCTGGACCATGCCACCGGCCAGCACGTCAGCGACCTGCTGTTCGAACTCAACGCCGGCAGCGGCACTACCCTGGTACTGGTCACCCACGACATGCGCCTGGCGCAGCGTTGCCAGTACATCCATCGTATCGACGACGGTCGCCTGCTGCCGGTTGAGCGCGGAGCCCAGGCATGAACGTGCTGCGGCACGCGTGGCGCGCGCTGCGTCGCGAGGCGCTGGCCGGCGACCTGCTCACCGTGTTCGCCGCACTGGTGCTGGGCGTGGCGGTGATGACCGCGGTGGGCACGCTGGTGAACCGGGTCAACCTGGCGCTGACCGGCAGCGCGGCGGAAATGCTCGGTGGCGATCTCGGCATCGCCGGGCGTGATGACCCGCCGCAGGCATTCGCCGACGAGGCACAACGGCGTGGACTGGCCTACACCCGCATCGCCAGCTTCGGCAGCGTGCTGTTCCATGGCGAGGCCAGCCAGATGGCGAGCATCAAGGCGGTGCAGGCGGGCTATCCACTGCGCGGCACGCTGCGGGTACGGGCCACGCCCGGCGGTACGTTGATCACCGATGCCGGCATGCCGCCCAAGGGCCAGGCCTATGCCGACCCACGCCTGCTGCAGGGGCTCGGGCTGAAGGCCGGCGATGATCTCGAGTTCGGCGCCGGCACGCTGCGCATCGCCGGCATCATCGAGGCCGAGCCGGACACCGGTGGCGACCTGCTGACGCTGTCCCCCACCCTGCTGGTCAACCGCGCCGATGTGGAAGGCACGGGACTGCTTGGCCCCGGCAGCCGCATCAACTACCGGCTGATGTTTGCAGGACCGCCCGGGCTGGTCGCGTCCCTGCGTGAGTGGCTGCTGCCACAGGTGAAGGGCCTGCGCCTGCTGAGCGTGGATGACACCCAGCGCGGCGTGCGCCAGGCCTTCGATCTGGCCGGGCGCTTCCTCGGCCTGAGCGCGCTGCTGGCGGTGCTGCTGGCGGGCGTGGCCACCGCATTGGCGGCCAACCGCTTCGCGCTGCGCCGCATCGACCAGGTGGCGATCCTGCGCTGCCTGGGTGCGCGCCAGCGCGACATCCTGCTTGGCCTGGCACTGCAGCTGCTGATGCTGGCGGTGCCGGCCTGTGCGCTCGGCATCGGCCTGGGCATGGCCGCGCAGGAAGGCCTGGTGCAGGTACTGGGCAGCCTGGTGCCGCAGCGCCTGCCGTTGCCCGAGGCGATGCCTGCGCTGACCGGCGCCGGCATCGGCCTGTTGCTGCTGTTCGGCTTCGGCCTGCCACCGCTGCTGCGCCTGCGCGGGGTGCCGCCGATGCGGGTGCTCAACCGTTCCTTCGCTGCCCTGCCGCCGGCGTCACTGCTGGCCTATGTGGCAGCGCTGGCGGCCAGCCTGCTGCTGGCGGTACAAGTCACCGGCGACCTGAAGCTGGCGTTGTGGGTGCTGGGCGGCCTGGCCACGCTGGCACTGGCCGCCGGGGTGGTCGGCTTCGTGCTGCTGCAACTGCTGCGCGGCCTGCAGCACCGCCTGCACGGCCACTGGCGGCTGGGCCTGGCCGCGCTGACCCGGCGCCGGATGCTGGCGGTAATGCAGCTGGTCGGGCTGTCGCTGTCGCTGTGCGCGCTGCTGTTGCTGGCCGTGACCGGCCCCGGCCTGCTGCAGCAATGGCGCGAGCGCCTGCCGGCGGACACGCCCAACTACTTCCTGATCAACATCCAGCCCGAACAGCGCGACAGCGTGCTGGCCACGCTGCGTGGACTGGGCGCCGGTGACGCCAGCATCGAACCGATGGCCACCGGCCGCCTGATCGCGATCAATGGCAAGCCACCGCTGCGCGTGGACCGCGAGCCCGGTCAGGACGGACAAGCGGCACAAGGCGAAGGTCAGCGCGATGACGATGACGAGAACCGGCCACTGAATTTCAGCTGGCGCAGCACGTTCCCGCCGGCCAATACGCTGGTCAATGGCACGTTCTGGAAAACCGACAGCACCGCACCGGAAGCCTCGGTGGAAATCGGCTGGGCCAAACGCTACGGCCTGTACCCCGGCGACCGCATCACCATTGCGGTGGGCGAGCAGGAGCGCGAGTTCACCGTCACCAGCGTGCGCAAGGCGGACTGGAACACCTTCCGGCCGAACTTCTTCGTGTTGCTGAACCCGAATGCGGTGGGCGAAACCCCGCACAACCTGCTGTCGGCCTTCCATCTGCCGGCCGGCAAGGCGGCGGGCCTGGGCGAACTGGTGCGCGCGCAGCCGAACCTGTCGCTGCTGGACGTGGATGCGGTGATTTCGCAGGTGCGCGGTGTGATGGAGCGCGTGGCGCAGGCGGTGCAGCTGGTGATGGTGTTCAGCCTGCTGGCCGGCGTGCTGGTGCTGCTGGCCGCGCTGCAGGCCACCGCCGGCGAGCGCCGCTACGACAGCGCGGTACTACGCACCCTGGGTGCGACCCGGCGCCAGCTGCGCGGTGCGGTGCTGGTGGAGTTCGGCGCGCTGGGTACGCTGGCGGCGATGCTGGCGGTGGGCGCAGCGGCTGCCATCGGCGTGGCGGTCTCGCAGAAGGTGTTCGAGCTGCCGTTGCTGCCGCCGTGGCCAGGGCTGCTGATTGGCGGCGTAGTCGGCATCGGCTTGAGCCTGCTGGCGGGCTGGTGGGGCACGCGGGCGATCCTGCATACGCCGCCGGCATTGGCGTTGCGCGAGGCCTGAATCGGTTGCGCCTCCGGACGGCGTGCCGAGCAGGCTCGGCACTTGCCGGTAGATCCACGCCATGCGTGGATGCGGGAAAGCGTGTGCCGAGCAAGCTCGGCACCTGCCAAAAGCACATGACGGCGTTGCCAGTGTTCAAGGAACAAGCACATCCACGCATGGCGTGGATCTACTGCGCCTTTTCCACGTACTTGGCGAAGACCTCGTCGATCTGCGCGTCCTTCACCTGTTTGCCGGACTGGATCTCTTCGGCCTGGGTGAACAGCGGGATGATCATCGCCATGCCATCGAGCTTGGTCTTCAGGTGCACGCCCGGGGCCTGGCCGAGGAAGCCGTCCCAGCGCTGGCGCACTTTGGCCCAGTAGCCGGCGGTGGCCTTCCAGTAGGCGCGGGCCGGGGTGAAGTCGACCTCGGTTGTCTTGACGTAGTCGTTGAAGCCGAACTCGCGGGCGATCTCCACCTGGCTGCCGTCGGCGTTGCGCTGCACCTTGGTATTGAACTGCTCGTGGGTCCAGCCATTGGGCGTGAGCGTGTGGCGGTTGACCACGGCCAGCGCGTTGTAGTCGCTGCGCTTTGTGTATTCACGACGCGGCAGCGGGCGCCAGCTCAGGTCGCTGGTCCAGCTCGGCACATTGTTGGTGTATGTCCATTTGCCGGTGCCACAGTAGCGCGGTGCATCGCTCACTTCATACACGCACTGGGTCCAGGCGCCCTGGTTCACCGCTGCGGGTATGCGGCGTACCTGCCAGGTCTGGTCGGCGCTGAACTCGAAACGGCTGGGCGCTTCGTAGACCCAGTCCTGGCGCCAGTGCTTGGTGATGTGGCCGCTCTTCTCATCGAGCAACAGGTGCTGCAGCACGATGCGCTGCGGAGTGTCCTCGACCACGATGACCACTTCGCTGCCGCCGCTGCGCATCGCCGGCGCACGCTCGTAGCCGGGCTTGAGCAGCACGGTCTCGTCGAACGCGAAGTCGACGGTGTACTCGCCCTGCATGGCGAGGATGCTGTCGTGGTCGCGGGCGATGTCGGAGGGCTGCGCGCTGGCCACGCCGCTGGCAGCGAGCAACAGCATGACGCTGGCTGTCTGGAACTTCATCGGGTCTTCCTTCGGGGTTGCAGGTTCGTTGAGAGGCCTTCCAGGGCCGGCGGGCGTTCCATCAGGAAAGGATCACAGGCGGATCAGCGGCAGGTCGCCGGGAATACGCGGTGTCGGCCGGCGCGCGGCGTCGGCGCAGCAGCAATCGTCGATCGCCAGCTCGCCTTCGGCACCTTCCAACCGCGCGATGCGACGCGCGGTGGCCGCGCCCAGCGAGGACAGGGTCGACAGGCTGGCTGCCAGCGTGCGGCCCTCGTCCGCGGCATGCAGGCGCAGCGTGCACAGGCGCCAGCGCTGGCCACCGAGGTGCCCGGCCAGGCGACGCCACAGGCGTTCGCCGACACTGCCATCTCTGTCGTGCTCCGGGCCCGGCGGCAGCGCCGCGACCAGCCGGTCCCAGGCCAGGAAATCGCTGTCGGGCAGCAGGTACAGGCGCCACACGCAGCGGCCGCGGGTATCAAGGAAACACAGGCTTTCGCGTATGCCCTCGCTGTCCACGCCCTGGCAGGCGTGCACGCGCACCGCCTGGCGCCAGCCCCCCAGCTCGTTGCCGTCGGCGTGGTACAGGCACAACACGGTGCCGAGCGTGGCCAGCTGTGCCGGGGTCGGCCAGGCCGCGCTGCCCTGCACGGCGATGGCGTCATTCCTGCGTGCGGACAAGGCGCGGCTCATGAGGTCACCAGGAAACGGCAAGGCTGGCGGAAAGGGTGCGGCCCGGGCTGGTGTAGCGATCCAGCACGCGGCTGGTCGCCGACAGCGTCGAACCCACGTTGGACCAATCGATGTAGCGCTTGTCGCCCAGGTTGAACACGCCGACGTTGAAGGTCGCGCCCGGGGCGAAGTTCCAGTGCGCCATCAGGTCGGCCACGCCGTAGCCGGCCGGGCGGTACACCGTCGCTGCAGTGACGCGGTCCTTGCGCTTGACGAAGGTACCGGCCAGTTCGACGCCCCAGGCGTCGGTGTCGTACATCAGGCCGACGGTGCCGCGCAGCGGGTCGACCGAATCCAGCGGAGTGTCCTCGGTCTTGTTGTCGCCGCGCGACCAGGCCACCGAGCTGCGCAGCGCCCAGCCCTGCAGCGCCGGGTTGATCTGGCCGAAGTCAACGCCAGCCTTCAGTTCGGCACCGTAGATGCGCGCATCGGCGATGTTGCGCGACTGGAACACCATCAGGCCCTGGGCGTTGGTGCCGACCAGCGACTGCGACTCGATGAAATCCTTGTACTCGTTGTAGTAGCCGCTGACGCTGACGTAGGCGGCCGGTGACAGGAAGCGCAGGCCCAGCTCCATGCCATCACTGGTTTCCGGCTTCAGGTCCGGATTGGGGATGGCGGTGTAACCGAAGGCGAAGTTGGTGAAGCCCAGGTTGACGTCGTTGTACGGCGGCGAGCGGAAACCATGCGAGTAGCCGGCGAACAACGACCATTCGTCGGTGAAGCGATAGACCACGCCCAGCTTCGGCGAGACGCTGGTCTTGGTCAGCCTGGCCACCGCAACGCCGGGATTGTCGTCGGCGAAGATGCTGTCCACTTCCGGCTTCAGCTCGTAGCGATCCACGCGCACGCCCGGCACCAGCGACAGCTTGCCGCCGGCCATGCGCATTTCATCCTGCGCGTACAGGCCCAGCTCGGTGGTCTTGCTGATCGGGAAATCGCGTACCGGGAAGGCGTCGGGCAGGATGGTGGTGCTGGTCTGGCCATTGGCCAGAACCTGATAGCCGTCGCGCTTCTGGCGGATCTCGGTACGCGCACCTTCGAAGCCGTAGGTCAGCGCGTGTTCGACACTGCCGGTGCTGAACGCCTTGTTGAATTGTGCCTGCAGGCCGTACACGCGCTGGTCGAAGTTGAACTCGCGGTGGCGGCGGCTGCGGTTGGCGCGGTCTTCGTCGGTGATCTGGTTGGTCTCGCTGTGCTGGGTATACAGCTGCCAATGCAGGTTGTCGGCGAAGCCCTTGTCCAGCGCATCCATTTCATGGGCGAACGACACGCGGGTGCGGTTCTGCGTGTCGCGCGCCTTCATGCCGGTGGTGGTGGTGCGGTCGATCGAGGACAGCACGCTGGTATCGGTGTTGTCTTCGTTGCCTTCCACGGTCAGGCGGAAGCGCTGGTCCTCGCTCGGTGCATAGACCAGCTTGGCCAGGCCACTGCGACCGTCGCGGTCCTGCGGGTTGGGCGCGGTACGAGTGTTGTCGAGGCTGCGAACATCGCCCTTGTTACCGGTTTCCTGGCCCTGGCGATGGTTGATGTTGACCATGCCGCTCCAGTGTTCGCCGCCGAACGCGCTGGTCACGCCGCCGAGCAGGCCCTTCCACTCACCGTCGTAGCCGAACTTCAGGCCGACGTAGCTGTCCTTGCCATCCTTCAGGTAATCGGCCGGATCCTTGGTGACGAAGGCCACCACGCCCCCGAGCGCGTCGGAACCGTACAGCGAGCTGGCCGGGCCACGCACGATCTCCACGCGCTTGAGCGTGTCCAGATCGGTGAAGTTGCGGTTGGCGTTGGAGAACGAGCCGATGTTGAAGCTGGTGGGCATGGCGATGCCATCGGTCTGCACGCGCACGCGGTTGCCGTCCAGGCCACGGATGCGGATGCTGCCAAGGCCGAAGCGCGCGGCGCTGCGGCTGACCGACAGGCCCGGCTCGTAGCGCAGCAGATCCTTGATGTCCTGCACCAGGTGCCGGTCCATCTGCTCGCGGTCGATGACATCCACGGTGGCCGCCACGTCACTCACTGCCCGCTCGGTGCGGGTGGCGGTGACCTGCACGCGGTCGAAGTCGCGCGCATCAGGCGCGGCGGTGGCCGCGGCAGCAGCATGGGCGGACAGCGGCAGGGCCATCCAGACGGCGAGGCAAAGGGCGGTAGGGCGGGTCATCGGGTTCGTTCGGTCAGGCAGGGGAACCCCCGGTTACCGGCACACCCGGGAGGTGCACGCGGTAGACCGAGGGGGAGAGAGCGGGCGCGGACGGGTCGCCCACCCTGCCGGCGCTGCCGGCAGGAGGGAGGGAGGCGGGCGACCAGGCCGCGATTACTTGGTCAGGATCAGCTTGTCGTTGCTGGTGTGCCGCAGGCGGTAGAAGCGGTCGCCGTGCTGGATCAGGATTTCACGACGGCCCTTGAGCAGGGCTTCGCTGTCGATGACCTCTTCCGGCGGAACGACACGGACCGGACGATCGCGGAGGGTCAGCGTTTCGGGGCGCAGCAGTACAGGTTGAGCATTCATGAGCATCTGGACTCGTGCGAGGGATGATTCAAATGATAATGATTCTCAGTTGACAATCAACAACCATTCTCAATTTGATCGATGGGATTAATGATCGAATTCTGCAATTCGATAGATCCTGTCAATCAAATGGCGGCGCAGCCGTGTAGCGTCGACTGTTGGTCGACTGCTGTTGCTCGAAGCAGTCAATCAACAGTCGACTCTACCGTTCCCGTTCCCTCGGCCGGGCCGGCCCGACCGAGGCCCAGGCCCGGTCGGCCCCGGGTTTCAGGCGAAGGCGGCTTCGACCTGCGCCCAGCCAGCCGCATCGACCTGCTCCAGCACCTCCAGCGCCTGCAGGTTCTGCAGCAGCTGGCTGACCCGGCTGGCGCCGAGAATCACGCTGGAGACGTTCGGGTTGCGCAGGCACCAGGCAATCGCCAGCGTGGCGGGGGCGTGGCCCAGCTCACGCGCTGCTTCGCTGAAGCGGCGCACCTGGGCCAGGCGGGCCTCGGCGTCGTCACCCAGCACCAGCGCCTGCAGCCATTCCATGCCCTCGCGGCCCAGCCGCGCATCGGCCGGAATGCCCTGGTCATACTTGCCGGTCAGCAGGCCCGAGGCCAGCGGTGAGAAGATGGTGGTGCCCAGGCCGGCACCGGCATACAGCGGCGCATACTCGACCTCGACGCGTTCGCGGTGCAGCAGGTTGTACTGCGGCTGCTCCATCGACGGGCCCTGCAGGTTGCGTGCTTCGGCGATGTCCAGCGCCTGCTGGATCTGCACCGCCGACCACTCCGAGGTCCCCCAGTAGAGGATCTTGCCCTGCCGCACCAGGGTATCCATGGCATGCACGGTCTCGGCGATCGGCGCGTCCGGATCCGGGCGATGGCAGTAATAAAGGTCCAGGTAGTCCACCCGCAGGCGCTTGAGCGCGGCATGGCAGGCGTCGGTCACATGCTTGCGCGACAGGCCGCGCTGGGTCGGCCGTGGGTCCTTGGCGCTGCCGAAGAACACCTTGCTGGAGACGCAGATGCCATCGCGCGGCAGGCGCAGGTCGGCGATCACATCGCCCATCACCTGTTCGGCGCGGCCGTTGGCATAGCCCTCGGCGTTGTCGAAGAAGTTGACGCCGTGGTCCCAGGCGGCAGCCACCAGGTTGCGGGCCTCGTCGCGCGGGATCTGGTCACCGAAGGTCACCCAGGCGCCGAAGGACAGGGCGGAAATCGGCAGGCCGGTGGAGCCCAGGCGACGGTATTGCATGCGAATCTCCTGCTGCGGGCCCGCATCCGGGCCGGGATCGAGCCCCATTCTACCTGCCGCCGCCGGCCGCAAGCCCTTGCCGTTGCTGGCCTGATCGGTACCGATGGGCGCGCGCACGCTGCTTTTTCTTGCCCCGGCCCCTGCCCTGCACTAGGCTTCCCGTTTTTCGCGACGCCCCAGGGGAGTCACTCACATGGTCGAAGGTTTGGGCAGGATCGGCTTCGGCCTGTTCGGGTTGGCGGTGCTGATCGGCATCACCTGGCTGTTTTCCAACAACAAGCGTGCGGTTGACTGGAAGCTGGTTGCCACCGGTATCACCCTGCAGATCGCCTTCGCGGCGCTGGTGATCCTGGTGCCGGGCGGGCGCGACGTGTTCGATGCGCTGGGCAAGGGCTTCGTCAAGGTCCTGAGCTTCGTCAACGAGGGCTCGGGCTTCATCTTCGGCTCGTTGATGGACACCAAGAACTACGGCTTCATCTTCGCCTTCCAGGTGCTGCCGACCATCATCTTCTTCTCGGCGCTGATGGGGGTCATGTACCACCTCAACGTCATGCAGGCGATCGTGCGCGTGATGGCCTGGTCGATCACCAAGGTGATGCGCGTGTCCGGCGCGGAAACCACCAGCGTCTGCGCCAGCGTCTTCATCGGCCAGACCGAGGCGCCGCTGACCGTGCGCCCGTACATCGCCAGGATGACCCAGTCCGAGCTGCTGACCATGATGATCGGCGGCATGGCGCACATCGCCGGCGGCGTGCTGGCGGCCTACGTGGGCATGCTCGGCGGTGGCGACCCGGCGCAGCAGGCCTTCTACGCCAAGCACCTGCTGGCGGCGAGCATCATGGCCGCACCTGCCACCCTGGTCGTGGCCAAGCTGCTGATTCCGGAAACCGGCACCCCGCTGACCCGCGGCACGGTGAAGATGGAAGTGGAGAAGACCTCCAGCAACATCATCGACGCGGCCGCTGCCGGTGCCGGTGACGGCCTGAAGCTGGCGCTGAACATCGGCGCGATGCTGCTGGCCTTCATCGCCCTGATCGCGCTGCTGAATGCACCGCTCACCTGGTTCGGCGAAGTGACCGGCCTGGCCGCTGCCATCGGCAAGCCGACCAACCTGTCGACCATCTTCGGTTACGTGCTGGCCCCGATCGCCTGGGTGATCGGTACCCCGTGGGCTGATGCCACCACCGTCGGTTCGCTGATCGGCCAGAAGGTCGTGATCAACGAGTTCGTGGCCTACACCGAGCTGTCGCAGATCGTGAACGGCCAGGTGGCGGGCGTGAGCCTGTCCGACGAAGGCCGCCTGATCGCCACCTACGCGCTGTGCGGCTTTGCCAACTTCAGCTCGATCGCGATCCAGATCGGCGGCATCGGCGGCCTGGCGCCGGAACGTCGCCACGATCTGGCCAAGTTCGGCCTGCGCGCGGTGTTGGGCGGTACCATTGCCACCTTCATGACGGCGACCATCGCCGGCGTGCTGACGCACTTCAGTTGAACCCCTGGTTGAGAAAAGATTTCCTATGAGCAGCAGTGTCGTTGTCGTCGGTTCCTTCAATGTCGATCACGTGTGGCGGTGCGAGTCGCTGCCGGCACCGGGTGCGACCATTGCCGGCCGCTACAGCACCGGCCCGGGAGGCAAGGGCTTCAACCAGGCCGTGGCCGCCTGCCGCGCCGGCGCCGAGACGCACTTCGTGTGCGCGCTGGGCGATGACGCCGGCGGCGCCACCGCACGTGAACTGGCCGCGCAGGATGGCTTCGGCCTGATTGCCGAAGCCAGCAGCGAGCCGACCGGCACTGCGGGCATCTACGTGGACGCGCGTGGCCGCAACACCATCGTGATCGGCCCGGGCGCCAACGCCGCGCTCAGCACCGACTTCCTGCAACAGCAGCAGGCATTGCTCACCAGCGCCAAGGTGGTGCTGGTGCAGCTGGAATCGCCGGTGCAGACCATCGAAGCGGCGCTGGCCACGGCCCGCGAGGCCGGTGTCACCACCGTGCTCAACACCGCACCGGCCGACGCGCCCTCGACCATCGGCCTGCTCAAGCTGGCCGATGTGATCACCCCGAACGAGACCGAGTTCGCCGCGCTGCTCGGCCGCCATGTCGGTGAGCGCGTGGATGCCAACGATGTCGCCGCGCTGGATGGCGCCAGCCTGCATGCGCTGTGCCGCAAGCTGGTCGGCAACGGTACCGTGGTGGTGACCCTGGGTTCGGTGGGCGTGTTCGTCTCGCATGCCGACGAGAACCTGCGCGGCGATACCCAGCCGTACTACCGCGTCGGCGCCGAGCAGGTGCAGGCCATCGACACCACCGGTGCCGGTGATGCCTTCAACGGTGCGCTGGCCGCGTCGCTGGCGCAGGTGGCCGACGCCCCGTTCGCCCGCCACGTGCGCTTTGCCAACCAGTTCGCCGGTCGCTCGACCGAGAAGGAAGGCGCTGCAGCGGCGATGCCGCGCTTCACCCCGGCCGACGCCGAAGCCAAGTAATTCCACGCCACGCGTGGATGACAAGGCCCGGGTGCACAGGCACCTGGGCCCTTCTTTTGCCCATTGCCCAGCCCCTGCGACCGCCTGTCGCATTGCCCACATCCTGCCCCTCGCTCACGATCCGCGCAGCTTCCTTGCACGGGCAGGACATGGACGGATTCCCCTGGTTGCTGGTCGCGGCCGCAGGCAGTGCCGCTGCGGCGCTGCTGCATATCGGCTGCATCGCCTTCGGCGCCGCGTGGTACAGATACTTCGGTGCCGGCCAGCGCGTAGTCCGGCTCGCGCATGCGGGGCACTGGTGGCCACCGTTGATGACCGCCGGCATCACGGCCGTGCTGGTGGCCTGGACCCTGTACGCACTGGCCGCCGCGGGCTGGCATTCGCCGCTGCCGGCCAGCCGCCTGGTCCTGCCCGCCATCGCTGCCTTGCTGCTGCTGCGCGCCGCGACGGGCTTCGGCCTGGCACTGTTCCGGCCGGGGTACAACGGCCGGCGCTTCTGGGTGGTCAGTTCGCTGGCCTGCCTGGGCCTGGGGCTGGCCTTCGCCCTGGGTACCCGCCAGGCCTGGCAGAGCCTGGGTTAGCCGGCCACCATCGCCCGCCCTTGGGGGCGACGGAAGCAACCGTCAAGCATCTGCTGATGCCGGTACGGCATGAGGTCGGTGCCGATCGGCCTGAACCGGACCGTACCCGACACGGCCGTACCGCCGCCCGCGCCCTACAATGGGCGCATGCAGATCGGCCCGTACACCATCGCCCCCAACGTCGTGCTGGCGCCCATGGCCGGCGTCACTGACAAGCCCTTCCGCCTGCTGTGCAAACGGCTGGGCGCGGGCCTGGCCGCCTCGGAAATGACCATCAGCGACCCGCGCTTCTGGAACACGCGCAAGTCGATCCACCGCATGGACCATGAGGGCGAGCCGGCGCCGATCAGCGTGCAGATCGCCGGTACCGAGCCGCAGCAGCTGGCCGAGGCGGCGCGCTACAACGTCGACCACGGCGCGCAGATCATCGACATCAACATGGGCTGCCCGGCCAAGAAGGTGTGCAACGCCTGGGCCGGCTCGGCGCTGATGCGCGACGAGCAGTTGGTGGCGCGCATCCTCGAAGCCGTGGTCAACGCGGTGGACGTGCCGGTCACCCTGAAGATCCGCACCGGTTGGGACTGTGACCACCGCAATGGCCCGCTGATCGCGCGCATCGCCGAGGACAGCGGTATCGCTGCACTGGCCGTGCACGGCCGCACCCGCGACCAGCATTACACCGGCCAGGCCGAGTACGCCACCATCGGTGAGATCAAGGCCGCCCTGCGCATTCCGGTGATCGCCAACGGCGATATCGATTCGCCGCAGAAGGCTGCCCACGTTTTGAAGGAAACTGGCGTGGACGCGGTGATGATCGGCCGTTCCGCACAGGGCCGGCCGTGGATCTTCCGCGAAGTGGCGCATTACCTGGCCACCGGCGAGGAACTGCCGCCACCGTCGCTGGCCGAAGTGCGCGACATCCTGCTTGGCCACCTGCACGCACTGCATGCCTTCTATGGCGAACCGCAGGGCGTGCGCATCGCGCGCAAGCACCTGGGCTGGTATGCCAAGGACCGGCCGGAGAACGCCGCCTTCCGCGCGGTGGTCAACCGCGCGGAGGATCCGCAGAGCCAGATCGCGCTGACCACCGAGTACTTCGACCGCTTGATTGACGGGGAACCGGCGCTGTCTTCGGCGGCCTGACCGCCCTGCCGCGTCGCAACGTCGAGCCTGCTCGACCGAATTGAACTCCGAGAGCCCGCCCCATGACCCCGCCGATTTCCTCCCCGACTTACCTGCACGGGTTCTCCGGCACCGAGCAGCAGCGCCTGATGACCCAGGCGCGCCTGCTGGAGTCGAGCATCTTCGGCCAGATCGACTACAGCGGCGCGCGGCGCCTGCTGGAAGTCGGCAGCGGCGTGGGTGCGCAGACCGAGATCCTGCTGCGCCGCTTCCCCGAGCTGCACGTGACCGGCGTGGACCTGAGCGAGACCCAGCTGGCCACCGCGCGCGAGAACCTGGCGCGCACCCCTTGGTGCAGCGACCGTTACACCCTGCAGCAGGCCGATGCCGGCGAACTGCCGTTCGAGGCGCGCAGCTTCGATTCGGCCTTCCTGTGCTGGGTGCTGGAACACGTTCCGTCACCGGCACGCGTGTTGAGTGAAGTGCGCCGCGTGCTGGCGCCGGGTTCACCGGTCTACATCACCGAGGTGATGAATGCCTCGTTCCTGCTTGATCCGTACTCGCCGCACATCTGGCGCTACTGGATGGCCTTCAACGACTTCCAGTACGACCACGGTGGCGACCCGTTCGTCGGCGCCAAGCTGGGCAACCTGTTGCTGGCCGGCGGCTTCCGCGACGTGCATACCGAGATCAAGACCATCCACCTGGACAACCGCGAGCCTGCCCGTCGCAAGACCATGATCGCGTTCTGGGAGCAGCTGCTGCTGTCGGCGGCCGACCAGCTGCTGCAGGCCGGCTCGGTGGACGAGGACACCGTGGAAGGCATGCGCCGCGAGTTCCGGCTGGTGCAGAACGACCCGAATGCAGTGTTCTTCTATTCGTTCGTGCAGGGCCGCGCGACGGTGTATTGAGCCGACGCGGCACCAATGCTCCCGTATCCACGCATGGCGTGGATCTACTCAACGGCACCGGCTGCGGGCGCTGACCGACGCAGTAGAGCCACGCCATGCGTGGCTGCCACTGCCGATGTCCCTTCATCCACGCATGGCGTGGATCTACTCAACGGCACCGGCTGCGGGCGCTGATCGACGCAGTAGAGCCACGCCATGCGTGGCTGCCACCGCCGATGTCCCGCCATCCACGCAGGGCGTGGATCTACTCAACGGCACCGGCTGCGGGCGCTGATCGACGCAGTAGAGCCACGCCATGCGTGGCTGCCACCGCCGATGTCCCTTCATCCGCGCATGGCGTGGATCTACTCAACGGCACCGGCTGCGGGCGCTGATCGACGCAGTGGAGCCACGCCATGCGTGGCTGCCAGCGCCGATGTCCCTTCATCCACGCATGGCGTGGATCTACTCAACGGCACCGGCTGCGGGCGCTGATCGACGCAGTAGAGCCACGCCATGCGTGGCTG
>NZ_JAXBQQ020000002.1:1173729-1228595 GCF_047520695.2 Stenotrophomonas sp. AR029
CACGCCATGCGTGGCTGCCACCGCCGATGTCCCTTCATCCGCGCATGGCGTGGATCTACTCAACGGCACCGGCTGCGGGCGCTGATCGACGCAGTTGAGCCACGCCACGCGTGGCTGCCACCGCCGATGTCCCTTCATCCACGCAGGGCGTGGATCTACTCGGGCGCATGCCAGATCCGCTGCCACATCGCCGCCAGCCGGCGCCCGGCATCAGCGCGCGCGGCCGGGCTGCTGTAGTCCGCCCGCACCTGCTCGGGCACGATCGCCCGCCATTGCCCGTCCGCCTGCTCGGCGACGACGAAGTTGAAGGTGTAGTCCGGTTCCAGCCCCATGCGCAGATCGCTCAGCACAAGCCTTCCGTCCACGACCTGCGCACGCATGAAGCCACGGTTGAACCATTGCAGCTGCTGCACCGCCGGGATGGCCCGCGCTTCGCGCAAGGCCTGCACGTTGGACGCATGGCCTTCGAACCGCATCGGCCCATGGTCGGCCACCAGTGAGCGATCACCCACCACGTAGCCATTGGGCGTCATCGCTACCACCCGCCACAGCAGCGTATTGAACGGCATCGGCACCGAGAAGCGCGGCGCGTCACCCAGGCCCATCGCCGCCAGGCTCTGCTGGGCGGCCCGATCGACCTGCGCCTTGGCGATCAGCCCCCAGCCCAGGTAGCCACTGCTGAACAGCAACGCCGCGCCCAGCACCTTGCCCGCCCAGGGCCGCGCACGACCAAACCAGGCCAGCACGCAGCCCAGCAGCAGCCACACCGTGTAGCCAGGGTCGATGATGAAGACGCTGGAGCCCATGGTTGGGTGTGGCCGCAGCGGCCACCACAACTGGGTACCGTAGACGGTGAACGCATCCAGCACGGGATGGGTAACCAGCGCCAGCTGGATCGCCCAGAACCAGCGCAGCGGTGACTGCGCGACGCGACCATTGCCGAAGCGCTTGAACAACCACCAGATCAGTGCGGCCACCCAGGGCAGCACCAGCAGCGAATGGCTGAAGCTGCGGTGTTCGGTCATGTTCGCCACCGGGTCGGCCGCAGTGAAGCCAAGCCACAGGGCGTCGAGGTCCGGCAGGGTGCCGAGCGCGGCACCGGCCAGCAGGGCCGCGCGGCGATGGCCGGGCGGAGCGATGGCAGCAGCGACGGCGCCACCGAGCACGATCTGGGTCAATGAATCCATGGGCCGATGCTAGCGGCTTGCGCGCGGTGTATGTAGAGCCGAGCCCATGCTCTGCTGCTCTTCGTTGCGCGCAACGACAGCCGAGCATGGACTCGGCTCTACAGCGGGACACACGCGGGCTATGCCGCCTGCGACAACCGCGCGCCCGGCAGCTCCACCAGCGTCTGGCCGTTGTGGTCCAGCAGGCGCAGCGCGCCGTCGTGGTCTTCGACCAGCGCGGTCAGGCTTTCCACCCAATCCCCATCGTTGGCATAGACCAGGCCATCGCGTTCGACCAGCGCGGCGCGGTGGATATGCCCGCAGACGATGCCGTCCAGGCCGCGCCGGCGCACGTCGTCCAGGCCGGCCTGCACGAAGCGCTCGATGTAGCGTTCAGCCGCACCACTGCGCTTCTTCAGGAACTCCGATAGCGACCAGTAGCGCATGCCAAGCTGGCGGCGCACCGCGTTCAATGCCTGGTTGCCGGTGAGGATGCGGTAATACAGCCAGTCACCGAACTTTTCCTGCAGGCCGCCGAAGTGGGTCACGCCGTCGTAGTCGTCGCCGTGCGCGACCAGCAGCCGGCGGCCATCGGCGGTCACGTGGATGGCGCGGCGGCGCACCTGCATCGCCGGCAGCATCAGCCCGCACACCTGGCGCAGCGATGCATCGTGGTTGCCGGGGATGTAGATGATCTCGGTGCCAGCGCGACGCAATGCGTGCAGCGCCTGGATGACCTCGCTGTGCGACTGCCGCCAGTTGGCACGGCGGTGCGCCATCCACCACAGGTCGATGATGTCGCCGACCAGGTACAGCCGTTCACAGCGCAGCTGCGAGAGAAAGCGCGCCAGCTCGGTGGCATGGCAGTGACGTGATCCCAGGTGCACGTCGGAGACGAACACTGCGCGCCGGTGCGGCGACAGGTTCGCCAGCGTGCTCATGCCGGCGTCCCCGCGTCGCGCAGGTAACGTTTGCGCTTGTTCGGCCGGATCGCACACAGATCCACCTCGATCAGGCCGTCGATCGAATCGCTGAAGTCCGGATCCACCCCGAAGGCGAGGAAGCGCGCGCCGCCCGGTTCGCACAGATCGGTGTACTGGCGATACAGCGTGGGTACGCCGGTACCGAGTGCAGCCAGGTTGGCCTTGAGCACGTCGAACGCGGCGCCTGCATCCAGCTCACCGAAACTGGGCGGTGCGGCGAAGTACTGGAACGGCCGGTTCGATTCGGCCATGCCGGCGGTGCCGCTGTAATAGCGCTGGTAGTACGCCACCAGCTGCTCGCGCGCATCGCGCGGCAGCGCCGCACTGATCGACACCGCGCCGAACAGGTAGCGGATCCCCGGCCGGCACTGCAGGTAGGCACCGATGCCCTGCCACAGGTAATCCAGGCTGCGGCTGCCCCAGTAGTCGGGCACCACGAAGCTGCGGCCCAGTTCCAGGCCTTCGGCGATGTGGCTGATGGCGTCGTCGGAATAGCGGAACAACGACGCACTGTAGAGGCCGGACAGGCCGTGCCGGGCCAACGCGTGGGCACCACGCATGATCCGGTACGCGCCAGCGATGCGCTGCGCGGCGGCGTCCCAGATCACGATGTGCTCGTACTGCGGGTCGTAGTTGTCGAGGTCACGGCTGCGGCCGGTGCCCTCACCCACCTGGCGGAAGGTCAGTTCGCGCAGGCGGCCCAGTTCCAGCAGCAGTGGCGAATCGGCAGTGCAGGTGGCCAGCAGGATCTGCTTGCCGTCGGCGGTCTGGCCCAGCTGGGTGGCGGCTGCGATGCCAGCGGCGACCTGCGAAGGTGGCACCGGAGCGGCCAGCGGCTCAGGGCCTGCGCAGGCAGCGGCATTGCCGGCCGCGCCATTGCGGCCCAGCGCATAGAGTGCGCGGCGTACCGCCAGCAGTTGGGCACCCGGATCGCCGCCGTCGCCCAGCCGCATCGGCTCGCCGATGCTCAGCCGCAGTGGGCGGCCACGACGAGTGAACATCTCGCGCGCCAGCAGCGCGGTACCGGCCGGCTTGAACAGGGTCGAGGCGCCATAGAACAGTGCCGAGTTGCGCGCTTCCACCCGCACCGGCAGCACCGGCGCGCCGGCCGCGCGGGCAAAGCGGACAAATCCCCGCTGCCAGCGGCCATCGCGGATGCCGCGCAGCGACAGGCGCGAGACCTCGCCAGCCGGGAACACGATCACGCACTGCTCGGCGGCCAACGCCTGCTCCACCGCATGCAGGCTGCCGCGCTGCGCCTTGCCGCCCAGGATGCGCACCGGCAACAGCAGATCCTGCAGCGGCGCGATCGCCCCCAGAAGGTCGTTGGCCACGATCCGCACATCGCGGCGGATACGGCCGACCGCGTCCAGCAAGGCCAATGCGTCCAGAGCCCCGGAAGGGTGGTTGGCGACGATCAGCAGGCGGCCGGTGGCCGGAATCTTCGCCAGCGCGGCCGGATCCACCTGGTACTGGCCGCCGATGAACTCCAGGCCGGCGGCGACGAAACCGAAGCCGCGCAGGCCTGAGCTGCGCTGCAGGAAGGCTTCGATCTGGTCCAGGCGCGACCAGCGGCCGACGCTGCGCAGCAACGGCCGCGCCAATTGGCCGCGACGGCCATGGAACCAATCGGGGAAACGTTGCTGGAGACGCTGTTCGAGTTCCTGCATGGCGGATCCACTGATGCCCGGCGGCCGGATTGGCCGACAGCCTGCACCCGGCAGGCGGCAGCCAGATGGCGGTTTCGGGGCAGAACGATGACGGCCGGCCCCCTTGACGGCCGGGTCGCGGCCTGCGCGGTCGGGGGTTGGGCAGCCCCGTCTGTTGTTGTCACGCTGGTGGAACACTGGGCCTCGAGGCTGGCCCCCAATCCCGTCGTGACGGCCCCTGCCGGGCCTACGCGGGCTTAACCACCGGCAACCGGTACCGGTTCACAATGCACAGGCGGCGCACCCCGTGTATCATGCGCGCCCATCTTTCCATCCGAATCAAGGGATATTACGCCTGATGTCCAGCTATCTCTTCACCTCCGAGTCGGTCTCCGAAGGCCATCCGGACAAGGTTGCCGACCAGATCTCCGATGCGGTGCTGGACGCGATCCTGACCCAGGACCAGCGCGCCCGCGTGGCCTGCGAGACCATGGTCAAGACCGGCGTTGCCATCGTGGCCGGTGAAATCACCACCAGCGCCTGGATCGACCTGGAAGCGCTGACCCGCAAGGTCATCACGGACATCGGCTACGACAGCTCCGACGTCGGCTTCGACGGCGCCACCTGCGGCGTGCTGAACCTGATCGGCAAGCAGTCGCCGCACATCGCCCAGGGCGTGGACCGCAAGAAGCCGGAAGAAATGGGCGCTGGCGACCAGGGCCTGATGTTCGGCTATGCCACCAACGAGACCGACAGCTACATGCCGGCCGCGATCCACCTGTCGCACCGCCTGGTCGAGCAGCAGGCCAAGATCCGCAAGAAGAAGAACTCGCCGCTGTCGTGGCTGCGCCCGGACGCCAAGAGCCAGGTCACCCTGCGCTATGAAAACGGCGTGGTCTCGGCCATCGACGCCGTGGTCCTGTCGACCCAGCACGCCCCGGGCATCAAGCAGAAGGACCTCATCGAGGCCGTCCGCGAAGAGATCATCAAGCCGGTGCTGCCGGCCAAGTGGCTGCACAAGGGCACCAAGTTCCACATCAACCCGACCGGCAAGTTCGAGATCGGCGGCCCGGTGGGCGACTGCGGCCTGACCGGCCGCAAGATCATCGTCGACACCTACGGCGGCTGGGCCCGTCACGGCGGTGGCGCGTTCTCCGGCAAGGACCCGTCCAAGGTCGACCGTTCGGCCGCCTACGCGGCCCGCTACGTCGCCAAGAACGTGGTTGCCGCCGGCCTGGCCGACCGTTGCGAAGTGCAGGTCTCCTACGCCATCGGCGTGGCTGAGCCGACCTCGATCTCGGTCACCACCTTCGGCACCGGCAAGATCAGCGACGACAAGATCGAGAAGCTGATCCGCAAGCACTTCGACCTGCGCCCGTACGGCATCATCAAGATGCTGGACCTGATCCACCCGATGTACCAGCAGACCGCGGCCTATGGCCACTTCGGCCGCAAGCCGAAGGAGTTCAGCTACCTCAACGGCGAAGGCGAGACCGTCAACGCCACGGCCTTCTCCTGGGAGAAGACCGACCGCGCCGCCGCCCTGCGCGCCGATGCGAAGCTGAAGTAAGCAACACGAAGGGCCGCGCAAGCGGCCCTTCTGCTTCTGGTAGAGCCGGCCGCTGGCCGGCTTTTTCATGGCCTCCGGAAACAACCGCGTGGTTGCCGGCCAGCGTCCGGCACGACCGGTTGCCGATACAATCGCCGCATGTCGACCGAACTGAAAACCCACCAGCTGTCCATGACCGTGCTGATGTCACCGGAAATGGCCAATTTCTCCGGCAAGGTCCATGGTGGCGCCATCCTGCGCCTGCTTGACCAGGTGGCCTACGCCTGCGCCAGCCGCTATGCCGGCAGCTACGTGGTCACCCTGTCGGTGGACCAGGTGATGTTCCGCCAGCCCATCGCGGTGGGCGAGCTGGTCACCTTCCTGGCCTCGGTGAACTACACCGGCACCTCATCGATGGAGATCGGCATCAAGGTGGTGGCTGAGGACATCCTCAAGCGCAGCGTGCGCCACGCCAACAGCTGCTTCTTCACGATGGTCGCAGTGGATGAAGAAGGCCGGCCGACGCCTGTCCCGCCCTTGCAGCCGGCAACGTCCGACGAAAAGCGCCGCCAGGCCGCAGCACAGATCCGCCGCCAGCTGCGCCAGGAAATGGAACAGCGCCACCTGGAACTGCTGGCGTCGAACCCGCCGTCGCCGGAAGAATGAGGTAGTGCCGGCCGCTGGCCGGCAACCTCGCGCGTGCTGCCAAACATCATGAGGTTGCCGGCCAGCGGCCGGCACTACCAACGCCAGGTCACCCTGTGTTCTGCACGCCCTGCGAAACGCCGTTCACGCACGCCACCAGCGCGCGCAGCAGATCGTCATCCTCGCGCCCGCTGGCCCGCCAGCGCTGCAGCAGTTCCACCTGCAGCACGCTGATCGGATCGACGTAGGGATTGCGCAGGCGGATCGACAGCGCCAGCCGCGCGTCGTGGTCCAGCAGCGTCTTCTGGTCCATCAACGCCAGCAGCCAGCGCCGGGTGAGCTCCAGTTCGCGCTGCACCTGCGGGAAGAAGCGCCCATGCAGTTCACCCGACAACAGCGAGAACTGCTCGGCGATGGTGATATCGCCCTTGGACAGCACCATCGCGATGTCATCCAGGAAGGTACGGAAGAACGGCCAGTCCCGCGCCATATCGCGCAGGGTCTGTTCGTGGCCGGCATCGACCGCGGCCTGCAGGCCACTGCCCACGCCGTACCAGCCGGGAATCACCGCACGCGCCTGGCTCCAGGCGAACACCCAGGGAATCGCACGCAGGTTGCCCAGCGCTGCGTCCTGGCCGAGCCGGCGCGACGGCCGCGAGCCCAGCGTCATCCGCTCGATCACGTCGATCGGCGTGGCGGTACGGAAATAATCCATGAAACCGGCCTGGCCAACGAACCCGCGATACACCTCGCTGCTGGCCGCAGCCACCGCATCCATCACCGGCCGCCACGCATCCTCGCGCGGTTCGGCGGCACGCGGGCGCAGGCTGGCGCGCAGCACTGCACCGGTAGCCTGCTCCAGCGAGCGCAGGGCCAGCGCGCGGATGCCGTACTTGCGATGGATCACCTCGCCCTGCTCGGTCACCCGCAGGCGGCCATCGATGCTGCCGCGTGGCGACGCATCCACGGCGTGGGTGGTCTTGCCACCACCACGGCTGATCGAGCCGCCCCGGCCATGGAAGAAGGTCAGGCGGATGCCGGCCTCGGCCGCCACCTCCAGCAGTTCCACCTGCGCGCGCTGAAGGCCCCAACGCGAAGCAGCAATGCCACCATCCTTGCTGCTGTCCGAATAGCCCAGCATCACCATCTGAACATCATCGCGTGCACGCAGGTGCGCGCGGTACACCGGATCCTCCAGCAGGTCGCGCAGCGTGGCGGTGCCGCGCTTGAGGTCGTCCACAGTTTCAAACAGCGGCGCGATATCGAGCGGCACGCCGCCATCGGCATCGACCAGGCCACCACGCCGCGCCAGCGCCAGCACCGCCAGCACGTCGCTGCGGTCGTGCGCCATCGAAATGATGTAACTGCCCAGTGCATCGCCGCCATGCCGCGCACGGGCATCGGCCAATGCAGCGAACACGGCGTCCAGCCGCCGGTTGCCTTCGTCGTCGCCTTTCGGCAACGGCACCTCGCCACTGGCATGCGGTGCCAGCAGGCGCGCGCGGCCCAAGGCATCCAGGCCCTCCCACGCCGGGTCGCCGCCCAGCACCGCCGCCAGCGCGCGCGCATGCACGCTCGATTCCTGACGCACGTCCAACCGCGCCAGATGGAAGCCGAACGTCTTCACCCGCCACAACAGCCGCTGCACGGCGAAGCCGCCAGCGTGCTCGCCGCGATTGGCGTGCAAACTGTCGAGGATCAGCTGCAGGTCGTCGATCAGTTCATCCGGGCCGGCGTAAGCGCCCTCGCCGTCTTCCAGCGTGGCCTGCAGGCGCGCGCGCATGCGATCGTTGAGCAGGCGGTAGGGCATGTCGGCATGGCGCGGGCGCGACTGTACCTGCGGCAGCAGCTGCTGGTAGTGCGCCACGCGCGCCTGCAGCGCATCGCTCACGCCCACCCGCTCGGTGGACTGGCTGAGCAGGCTGGCCAGCTGCAGCAGTTCCTTCTGATAGCGCGCCAGTACCGCCTGCCGCTGCGCATCCAGCGTAGTGCGGATGGTGTGGGCATCCACGTTCGGGTTGCCGTCCATGTCCCCGCCCACCCACGTACCGAAGCGCAGCAGGCGCGGCAGTGGCAGCTCTTCACCATAGGTATCGCGCAGCGCCTGCTGCAGCGATTCGTACAGCACCGGAATCACGCGGTACAGCACCTGCACCAGATAGAAGCCGACGTGCTCGCGCTCGTCATCGACGGTGGGCCGCACCGGCGAGGAATCAGTGGTCTGCCACGACGCGGTCAGCGCCATGCGGAAGCGCGCAGCATCGGCGGCCGCTTCCCCCGGCGTGCGCTGGCCGTCGAGGTTGTCGACCAGGCTGGCCACCATCAGCTGCTCTTTCTCCAGCAGCGCACGGCGCACCGCTTCGGTCGGGTGCGCGGTAAACACCGGTTCGATGTCGATGCGCGGCAGCCACTGCGCCAGCTCGTCCAGGCCCACGCCCTGCGCCTTCAGGTGCTGCAGCGCATCCTGCAGGCCGTCGGGCTGCGCCCCTGCGGTACCGGCACGCTGGTAGTCACGGCGGCGGCGGATGCGATGCACGCGCTCGGCAATGTTGACCACCTGGAAGTAGGTGCTGAAGGCCCGCACCATGGTCTCGGCCTGCTGCGGCGTGCGCCCGGCCAGCCCTTCGGCCAGCTCCGACAGCGGCGCCTGGTTCTCGCGACGGGCGATGGCGCGGGTGCGCACGTCCTCGACCTCGTCGAGGAAGGCCGCCGATACCTGCTCGACCAGCAGGTCACCGACCAGTGCGCCGAGCCGGCGCACGTCATCGCGAAGCGGAAGATCGGGGGAAGCAAACTCGATGCTGCTGCGGTACTCGTTCATCGGCGACGCACAGGCCTCGGTCAACGGATCCAGACCCCAAGCCTAAACCAGAACGGGCAGCGTGCTGCGATGCAAAAATGGTTTCATCTGCACGCATCCCTGGCGGACGCAGCCGAGCATGGGCTCGGCTCTACAAGCGTCGTGGCGCGTGACACCGTGTAGCGCCCGAGCCCACGCTCGGGCGGCGGCGCAGCCGCACAGGCGGCCCCTGTTACAGGGGCCGCCCTCATGCAGGTATCAGCGCTTCTTCTTCGCCTTGCCCTGCTCGGCCGGGCCGATGGTCTGCTCCAGCCAGCGCTCGCTTTCGGCCAGCATGGTCATGATCGATTCGCGTGCCCGGTAAGCATGCGATTCGTTGGGCAGCATCACCAGCCGCGCGGTGCCACCCAGGCCCTTCACCGCGGCGAACATGCGCTCGCTCTGGATCGGGAACGTGCCGGAGTTGTTGTCGTCCACGCCGTGGATGAACAGGATCGGATCCTTGATCCTGTCGGCGTAATTGAACGGCGCCATCTTCTGGTAGACGTCCTGCGCCTGCCAGTAGTTGCGCTCCTCGGCCTGGAAACCGAACGGAGTAAGCGTGCGGTTGTAGGCACCGCTGCGCGCGATGCCGGCCTTGAACAGGCGGGTGTGTGCCAGCAGGTTGGCGGTCATGAACGCACCGTAGGAATGGCCGCCGATGGCGATGTGCTCGCGATCGGTCACGCCACGCCGCACCACTTCATCCACCGCCGCCTGCGCATTGGCCACCAGCTGTTCGATGTAGGTGTCGTTCGGCTCCTTGTCGCCCTCACCGATGATCGGCATCGACGGGCTGGCCAGCACCACATAGCCCTTGGCCAGGAACGCCTGCGGGCCCCAGTAGCTGACCGCGTTGAAGCGGTACGGCGAATCGGTCACCTGGCTGGCCGCGGCCGCGCTCTTGAACTCGCCCGGGTAGGCCCACATCAGCAGCGGGCGTGGGCCGTCGCGCTTGGGATCGTAGCCCGGCGGCAGCAGCAGTGTCGCGGTCAGGTCGACGCCATCCTTGCGCTGGTAACGGATCTGCTCCTTCTGCACGCCCTTCAGCTGCGGCAGCGGATGGGCGAAACGGGTCAGCGCGCGCGGTGCGGCACCGGCATCGGCCAGCGACTGCACGTAGAAGTTGGCCGGTTCGTCCGGGCTCTCGCGGCTCAGCAGCAGCGAATTGCCCTGGTTGTCCAGCAATGCCACCGGCAGCGAATAGCTCGGCGCCTGCGAATGGAACAGGCGCGTCGCCTTGCCCGTGGCGATGTCGAAGCGGTCCACGAACGGGCGGTCGCCTTCCGGCGAAGCGCCGGCACCGGCCAGGTACAGGCTGCTGCCTTCCGGGCTGGTCTGCAGCAGCGAGCGACCACGTTCATCGCTGGCCAGCAGCGGCCGCCCCGGATCGGCATAACGGTCCTGCGCGTCACGATCCCACAGCAGGCGCGGCTCGGCACCGGCGTTGTCCGGGGCGATCAGCCAGGTCCTGGTCCTGCGGGTCTTCCACCACGACTCGGTCAGCAGGGCCAGGTCGCCACGGCCCCAGTTGATGCCGCTCAGGCGGCTGCCAAGCTGGGCCAGGGTCACCGGCGGCTTGTCGAACGGCGCAGCCTGCATCAGCACCGCATCGCGCACCTTGGCTTCCCGGTTCGGATCACCACCGTCCTGCGCTTCGGCCCAGACCAGGGTGGCATCGGCATCACCGCGCCAGCTGATGTCGCGCACGCCGGTCACTTCGGCATCGTTGCCGGTCGGCAGGCCTTCCACCAGCGGGCGCACCGCCACGGTATGCACCAGCTTGCCGGTGGCACGCTCGATCACTTCAATGCGGCGCGGAAAACTGCTTACCGGCACCACGTAGGAGTACGGACGCTGCACCGGCTGGCGCAGCACGAAGCGGCCGTCAGGCGACACCGAGAAGCCCATGAAGATGCCGGCCGCACTGATCGCGCGGGTACTGCCATCCAGGCCGACTTCCATCGGCTGGGTAGTCGCGTAGTAATCGAACTGGCGGGCGTCGGCTTCGTTCTTCAGCAGGTCCTGATAGGTACGGATCGACACCACGCCGCCACCCTGGCTGGTCTGCTGCACGGCAGGGCCGGTCGGGACGCCGTCGGCGGCCGGGGCCGGCCCCAGGTTGGCCGGGCGGGTGAACACCACCAGCCCGCGGCTGTCCGGCAGCCACTGGTAGCCGCTGCCGATCACCGTGTTCAAGCCGGCAACCAGGCGGCGGGCGCTGCCACCGGCCACATCCACCAGCCACAGTTCATTGGCGCCGCTGGCGGCGTCGACCTGGTTGAACGCCAGCCACTTCTGGTCCGGCGACCACATCACACTGGCGATCGACAGCGTGGCCGGCAGGCCACTGATCTGCCGCTCCTTGCCGTCAGCAACGTTCATCAGCCACAGCTTCTCACCGAAGCTGAAGCGGCTGTCGGAGAACGTGCGCGGGTTGATGCGCAGGCCGGCCAGCTTCAGTTCCGGCTGCGCCACCACCTGGATCGACGGCAGCGACGGCATCTGCATCATCGCGGCCACGTCGCGGCGCGGCGACAGGAACAGCGACGGCGCGCGCGGGGCGTCGACCACTGCCTGCAGTGCGGCCGATGGCAGTTCGTAGCCATTGACGCCCTGCGCCTGCGCCGGAGCTGGCTGCGAGGCGGCCGCCCAGGCCAGCGGGGCCACCGCCAGCAGCCCCATCGACAGGACCAGGCCGGTCCAGCGCCGTGTGCGGCGCGCGTGCATGCTCATCGTTCCACCTGTGTGATGCGTGAAAACTCCGACCTTAACAGGCCGTGCACGTGGCCCCATCTGCCGATGGTTGGGTCATGCCGATGTCACGCTGGGGCCGCGATATAATGGGGGTTCTCCCCTGCCGAGGGGCGCTGCGACCGGATCCCACGAGGCCCGGCCAGGCTCGGTAAGGTGGCTTTGTAACAACGGCGCCCGGCTAGATGCGAGCATCCGCTCGCCCACAACCGGAGCACACGAATGAACGCTGTTGCCAAGACCTTCTCCACCGAAGGTGATTACAAGATCCGCGATATCACGCTGGCCGACTGGGGCCGCAAGGAACTGGACATCGCCGAGCACGAAATGCCGGGCCTGATGTCGATCCGCCGCAAGTACCAGGCCGAGCTGCCGCTGAAGGGCGTGCGCGTGACCGGCTCGCTGCACATGACCATCCAGACCGCAGTGCTGATCGAGACCCTGAAGGACATCGGCGCCGATGTGCGCTGGGCCTCGTGCAACATCTTCTCGACCCAGGACCACGCGGCTGCCGCCATCGCCGCCACCGGCACCCCGGTGTTCGCCTGGAAGGGCGAGACCCTGGAAGAGTACTGGGACTGCACCCTGGACGCGCTGACCTTCACCCTGGCCGACGGCACCCTGACCGGCCCGGAACTGGTGGTCGACGACGGCGGTGACGTGACCCTGCTGATCCACAAGGGCTACGAGCTGGAAAACGGCAGCGACTGGGTCAACACCGCGTCCGCCTCGCACGAAGAACAGGTCATCAAGAACCTGCTCAAGCGCGTGGCCAAGGAGCGCCCGGGTTACTGGGGCCGCGTGGTCAAGGACTGGAAGGGCGTTTCCGAAGAGACCACCACCGGCGTGCACCGCCTGTACCAGCTGGCCCAGGCCGGCACCCTGCTGATCCCAGCGATCAACGTCAACGACTCGGTCACCAAGAGCAAGTTCGACAACCTGTACGGCTGCCGCGAGTCGCTGGCCGACGGCCTGAAGCGCGCGATGGACGTGATGCTGGCCGGCAAGGTGGCCGTGGTCTGCGGCTACGGCGACGTCGGCAAGGGCTGCGCGGCCTCGCTGCGTGCCTACGGCGCGCGCGTGATCGTCACCGAGATCGACCCGATCTGCGCCCTGCAGGCGGCGATGGAAGGCTATGAAGTCAACACCATCGAATCGACCCTGGGCCGTGCCGACCTGTACGTCACCACCACCGGCAACCGCGACATTATCCGCATCGAGCACCTGAGCGCGATGAAGGACCAGGCCATCGTCTGCAACATCGGCCACTTCGACAACGAGATCCAGGTCGACGCACTGGTGTCCTACCCGGGCATCAAGCACGTCAACATCAAGCCGCAGGTGGACAAGTACATCTTCCCGAACGGCAACGCGATCTTCCTGCTGGCCGAAGGCCGCCTGGTGAACCTGGGCTGCGCCACCGGCCACCCGAGCTTCGTGATGTCCAACAGCTTCGCCAACCAGACCCTGGCACAGATCGACCTGTGGGCGAACAAGGACAGCTACGAGAAGAAGGTCTACCTGCTGCCGAAGAAGCTGGACGAAGAAGTGGCCCGCCTGCATCTGGAGAAGATCGGCGTGAAGCTGACCACCCTGACCCAGGACCAGGCCGACTACATCGGCGTGCCGGTGGAAGGCCCGTTCAAGCCGGACCACTACCGCTACTGATGCCTATGGGGTGCCGGCCAGCGGCCGGCACTACCGGCGTACGCGGGGTCGGATCCCTTTCCGCATGAAAGGGCTCTGACCCCGGCAACGGATGCAGACAGGACGGGCGCCTTCGGGCGCCCGTTCTGCGTTGCGGCACCCGGCAACTGATCCGCGCACCCTGTCACGGAGCACTAAGAAGCTGCTTGCTAGGCTTTACGCCCGCGTGGGCTGCCAACGGCAGGCCATGCGCCGGGACGCAGACACCAAAGGACAGGACATGCCGCGCAACCGTGAACGACTGAACCGGGCCATGAAGCCCCTGATGACCCTGTGCTGGGTGGCCCTGCTGGCCGCCTGCACCCCACCTGCCGGCGACGCCGGCGCTACGGCTCCGGCTGCGGCCAGCGGACAGGCCAGCCCCGCAGGCAAGGCCGCCGACGCGCCCGCCACGGTTGCCGACACAAGCGCTGGTTGCGCCGATGCAGCGTCGCCGGCACAGACCCTGGTCTGCAAGGACCCGACCCTGACCGGCCTGGATGCGGACATGGGCAAGGCGGTCACTGCCGCACAGGCCACGCTCGATGCAGCAGGGCAGAGCAAGCTGCACGCCGAACAGCAGCGCTGGCAGGAGCACACCCGCGACCTGTGCACCGATGCACAGTGCCTGCGGCAGGTGTACGCCGATCGCCTCAAGGTGCTGTCCGCTACGCGTGACGGCCTGGTCGATCAGGATGCATGCGAAGCCCCTGACGGCCAGCAGCAGTGCGTGGACCTGCTGGTGTTGCGCGATCCCAACAGCCAGCTGGCTAACTTCAACGCGCTGCTGGGTGAGAACGGCCAGGAAGGCCGCCTGCTGGGCTGCACGGCCGCCACGAACATGGGCGGCGGCGCCAACGCCCTGCTCGCAGCCAACTGCACCCAGGAAACCTCCGCCGGCAGGCGCACCGTACAGCTGTGCAGCAACCAGATGGTTGGCCAGTTCGCCCTCGAACCGGCGCCGGCTGCTTACGGCACCCAGGCTATCCGCCAGCTGCTCGGCTTCACCCAGCAGCACTGCGCCGGCTGACAATCGCCGGGCACGCCCGGCGCTTTTCTCTCATTGAAGGACGATGACCATGGCAACGGATTCCACCCTTACGCGCGAACAGCTGTCCACGCTGTTCCTCAACACCGAGCTGGGCGGCGACACCCGCCACCTGGACCACTTCTCATACGCACAGAAGGGCGCAAGCACCTATTCGTTCGGGCTGGTGCAGTTCGATGTCGGCGGCAATCCGCAGGCCAGGCGCTTCCTGCGCGACAACGGCTTCACCGATGGTGACATCGCACTGTTGTCCCAGCAGGGCGGATTGAGCACCCAGCAGCTGGCGGCGCTCGACGCCAAGTTGCAGGCCATTCCGCAGGCCAGGATGGACGAGCTCACCAACGCCAAGCTGGACAGCGCCATCGAGCGTGTCGATCAGGCCATCGCCAAGGTGCGTGCAACCAATCCGGCCGCGGCCGATGCCATCGCCGCCAACCCGGAGTTGCAGTTGGCCATGGCGGACTATGACAACCAGTTCGGCAGCATGGGCCCGCAGTTCATCAGCTATCTGGCCGGCAATGCGGAAAAGCTGCAGGGCGGCACGGTCCAGGCCGGCAATCCGCCGACGCGCGGCGACGTGCAGAACTTCGTCGATGCCACCAAATACGGCATCCAGTCGCAGGCCGCCGTAGCCAGCCGCGATGAGCGCTTCGACCGGGCCATGGTCCAGATCGGCATCACCCCCACCCATGCTCCCTCGCACGGGTCACCGGGCACGCCTGCGGGCAACGGCGTGCTGGTCAACGGCAGCAAGGGCGATGAGGTGCAGGCCATGCAGCAGAAGCTGTCCGACCTGGGCTATCTGGGCAAGGACGGCAAGCCGCTGGTGGCCGATGGCGATTTCGGCCCCGGCACCCTGGAAGCGGTCAAGCAGTTCCAGCGGGATCACCACCTCACCGTAGACGGCAAGGCTGGCGGCACTACCCTGGCCGCACTGGATGCGGCCACGCAGCAGCGCGCACCGGCTGCCGAACCGACCATGGCCTCCCCGGGCCACGCCGACAACCCGCGTTACCAGCAGGTCGTGGAAAAGCTGGAAGCACTGGAAGAACAGCGGCGCCAGGGCGGCCTGTCGCCGCTGTTCAATGACCGCAGCCAGCTCGAGAACGCCGCAGGCCAGGTGGCTTACGAGGCAAAGTTGGCCGGCATGAGCCAGGTCGATACTGTGCTGGCGCGGCCGGACAACCAGGGCGTGTTCGCGGTGCAGGGCCAGCTCGGCGATCCCGCCATGCATCGCACCTACGTGGACCTGTCGCAGGCGGTGAACCACAATCTGCAGGACAGCACGCGGCAGAGCCAGGCCCTGGACAACGAACTGTCGCAGCGACAGACCCAGGAACAGATGCAGACGCAGCAGTCGATGTCGCGCTGATGCTGGATGCAGCCGATCGCAGCCGGGACGGGCGCCTTCGGGCGCCCGTTCTGCGTTGATGCGCGAGTCTCGGTCAAGGCAACGCCCCTGCCCCGCGCTAGGATTGCGTCCATGACCCCGGCCATCAACCTGCTCAAGCGCGAGAAGATCGCCCACACCGTGCGCAGCTATGTGCACGACGCCCACGCCGAATCGTATGGCGGCGAAGCCGTCGACAAGCTCGGCCTCGACCCGGCCCAGGTCTTCAAGACCCTGCTGGCCAGCACTGAAGCACATGAACTGCTGGTGGCGATCGTGCCGGTGGCCGGCCACCTGGACCTGAAGGCGCTGGCCGAAGCGGCCGGCTGCAAGAAGTGCGAGATGGCCGCCGCCGACGCCGCGCAGCGTGCGACCGGTTACCTGGTCGGCGGCATCAGCCCGCTGGGGCAGAAGAAGCGCCTGCGCACGTTCCTGGATGCCAGCGCGCAGGTGTTGCCCACGCTGCACGTCAGCGCCGGCCGCCGTGGCCTGGAAGTGGAACTGGCGCCGGCCGACCTGCTGCGCCTGACCGCCGGCCACTACGCTGCCATCGGCAAGGCACGCTGATGCGCTGGCCGTGGTCTGCGGCACCGCCGCCCAGGCTGGAAGACGCGCAGGCCGATGTGCTGCTGCAGGACCTGCTATCGCGCGACGCGACGCGCATCACCGACGCCGCCCGCATCGTCGCACGACTGTTCAGTGCACCGTCGCTGGACGCATTGGCCGCGCATGTGGACCTGATTGAACGTAGCTGCCACGGCATCACCCTCGGCGGCATGCTGATCAGCAACCAGGCGCATCTGGAGGCGGCCCTGAAACGGCTGCGTCACTGGCAGGCGCACGCAGGCTGCCTGTGCGCGCTCAATCCCGGCTACCCGTTCTTCGATCCGCGCCGCCTGATCGAACAAGGGCAGATGCAGCTGCTCGCGTTGCAGGAGGCCGAGGATGGTTGGGGCGATTGCCACAACGTTGCCTGCATGCACTGCGGCCAGCATTGGCAGGCCATCGACCGCGAGTACCACTACCCGTGGTGGGAATGGAAAACTGCCTGAAGGCCAGGCAGCCAAGCATGGCGTGGCTCTACTGCGGTCCGTACACTCACGCGATGCGTGGATGACCAATATCGCTCACGGCCGCCAGTTCGCGTTGCTCTCCCAGAACTCGACAGAACGCCGGTAGGCATCGCGGTCCAACGGCACGCCGGAACCGCCCTCTTCCACGCCCAGCGCATTGCGCATCATCGTGATCGGCGCCATCGGCACCTCTTCCGGCTCGGCGGTATAGATACAGCCGACGATGCCCCAGTCGGCCTCGATCGGCGAGCCTTCCTTCGCCAGCTGCTCGGCGCTGTACAGGATCACCACCAGATAGTTCGCACGCGGCGACTCCACGCCCTCGAACCAGCGCACCAGCACCGGCAGTTCGTCGCGATTGCGTGCCTCGTAACCACTGCGCAGCAGATGGCGGTTGGCCTCGGTGATCGGCACGGTCAGGCAGCGCGTGCTGGTCCAGTTCTCGTAGACGAACAGTTTGCAGAACGGCGCATAGCCGTCCAGTACCTTCATCGGCGCGTGCGCGTTGAGGTGCGCTTCGAACTGTTCGGCAGTGCAGTCCTGGATCGTGTTGCCACGCGGTACGCGCGGGAACAGGCGGGGACGGGCGAAATCGGTGAGAACGATGGACATGGCGCGGCGTGATCAGGGAATCTGCTGCACAGGGTACCTGCCCACGCGGCATGGAGGGCGGGATGCCGATGGTCACTGGCATCGGCACCCGTGTTGGCGCACCCTGCAGGCGACCCCATGCAAGGATTGCCGGTTCATGGATGCACTACCCCGCTCCGCCCGTCGTCGCCGCTGGCCGCGCGTGCTGGCCGTGCTCCTGCTGGTCCCACCCCTGTTGTTCACCGCCGCCCTGCTCTGGCCGCTGTCTGCACCACCGCTGCCCCACCCCGGCAACAGTCACGTGATCGTCAACGCACGCGTGGTGGACATCGCCCGCGGCCAGGCCAGCGAACCCACCACGGTGACCGTGCGCAACGGCACCATCACCGCCATCGGTGAAGACCCGCCGGAGACCACGTTGCCGGTTCTCGATGCGGGCGGACGCTGGCTGCTGCCCGGTTTCTGGGACATGCACACCCATGCACTGCAGCTGTCACCGCAACTGCAGTTTCCGTTGATGCTGGCCAACGGCATCACCGGTACCCGCGACATGATGGACTGCCCACAGGCCACCGATCCGCTGATCGCCTGCGTGGCCGACAAGCGCCGCTGGACCGCACAGGCCATTGCCGGGCAGCAGGTTGCACCGCGCTTCGTACAGATCGCCAGCTTCTATTTTGAAGACCCGGCGCTGACGCCGGATGCAGCGGGCGAACGTGCACACGCGTACCGCGCACGCGGCGTCGATGCGTTCAAGGTCTACAACCGCCTTCGCGCCGAGACCTACCAGCGGCTGGCCAGCGAAGCGCGGCAGCTGCATCTGCCCCTGGTCGGACACCTGCCCAGGGCGGTCCCGCTGGAAGCCGCATTGCACGCGGGCCAGCGCAGCTTCGAGCACGGCCATCTGTTCGTGCGCCATTGCGTGGACAGTGCCGCCGCCTGGCGCGAAGGCTCGCTCGATGACAGGAACCCGACCGCGCTCGCCGAAGCCATGGTGGGTGACTACCAGCCCGCCCTCTGCGCCCAGGCGTTCGACCTGATGCAGGCCAGCGGTGCAGCGTTCGTACCGACCCATGTCACCCGCGAAGAGGATGCACGCGCGCGCGATCCGGCGTTCGTCGACGACCCGCGCCTGGCCTACCTGGATCCGCTCTCGCGCTGGGCATGGCGCGACGATCTGAAGGCCACCGTGGCGCGCTATCCCGGCGCGCGCGGCGAACAGGCGCTGAAGGCCTACTTCACCCATGGCCTGGCGCTCACCGGCGCCGCCCATCGGGCTGGCGTGACCGTACTGGTCGGCACCGATACCGGACTGGGTGGACTGCGTTACCACGACGAACTGCAGTGGCTGCGGCAGGCGGGGCTGAGCCAGGCCGACGTGCTGCGTGCGGCCACGCTGCAGGCCGCGCGTCATCTGCAGCTGCAGGCATCGCATGGCAGCGTCGAGGTCGGCCGGGCCGCCGACCTGGTGTTGCTCGATGGCGATCCGCTGCTGGACACCGGCAACACGCGCCGCATCCACGCCGTGCTGTTGGCCGGGCACTTGTACGACCGCCCGCGCCTGGACGCACTGTGGGCGTACGCCCGTGCACAGGCACGCTCGCCGGCGGTGATGGCGCGCCTGCTGTGGGGCTTCATCACCAGCCCGGTCAGCGCTGAGCTGTAGCAGCCTGTCCCGCGCGAGCGCCCGGCAGCGGCCACGCTTCCACATATTCGCGCACATCCATCTTGATGAAGCGATATACTGATCCACACCCGCCGCCGCCGCCCGTGCCATGACTGCCATCAGCTTCGAGTTCTATCCGCCCAAGACCGACGAACAGCGCAGCCAGCTCGATCGCGCCGCAGCCAAGCTGAAGGACTACGGCCCCGAGTACGTGTCCTGTACCTTCGGCGCTGGTGGCTCGACGCTGAGCTATACCTCCGAGACCGTGCGCCATCTCAACCAGCACCATGGCTTCGAGGCCGCACCGCATCTGTCGTGTGTCGGCGGCACCCGCCAGGAAATCCGCGAACTGCTCAAGCTGTACCGCGCCATCGGCTGCCATCGCCTGGTCGCGCTGCGCGGCGACCTGCCCTCCGGCATGGGCTTCCCCGGCGACATGCGCTATGCCGCCGAGCTGATCGAGTTCATCCGCGCCGAACACGGCGATGCGTTCCGCATCGAGGTAGGTGCCTACCCGGAGACCCACCCACAGGCCTCCGATGCATTGGCCGACCTGAAGCACTTCAAGGCCAAGATCGATGCCGGCGCCGACGCGGCGATCACCCAGTATTTCTACAACCCGGATGCGTACTTCCACTTCGTCGATGCCGTGCGCCGGCTCGGCGTACAGGTACCGATCACGCCCGGCATCATGCCGATCGCCAACTTCAGCCAGCTGCGCCGTTTCTCCGAGCAGTGCGGTGCGGAGATCCCGCGCTGGATCAGCCGCAAGATGCAGGCCTATGGCGATGACGCCGAATCGGTGCGGGCGTTCGGTACCGAAGTGGTCGCCAGGCTGTGCCAGCGCCTGGTCGAGGGCGGCGCGCCGGGCCTGCACTTCTACACCCTGAACCTGGCCAAGCCGACCACGTCGGTGCTGAAGCTGCTGCACGGCTGAAAGCACGCCATGCCACCGCGATCGGCGCTACCCTGCGTCGATGAACCGGCTTTCCTTCCTGCTGTTGCTGCTGTCATTGTGCTCGGCATCGAGCGTTGTCCATGCGCAGTCCACGCGCTTGAACCGCTGCACCGATGCGCAGGGCCAGAGCGTGTATACCGACCGGCCCTGCGACAGCGTCGGCGCCCGATCACGATTGCCACCGCCCGCGCCCACCGGCAGCACCCTGCGGCGAGACACCCTGGGGGCGCGCTGCCCACGGCGCCTTAGCGAGCTGGTGGACGCGCTGCGCATCGGCATCCTCAGCAACGATGTGAACCGGTTGTCGTCGCTGTACCTGTGGGGCGCGGTCTCCGATGCCGGTGCGCAGCGCATCCTCGGTCAACTGGAATCGCTGGCGCGGCGGCCGCTGGTAGACGTGGTACCGGTGTATCCAGGACAGGGCCAGGACGCAGTGACTGACGAGGGTCAGGGCCCTGCTGCGCAGGGATCCGCCCCTGAGCCGACGGATGTTCGCCATCCGGTCGGACTGCGTCTGGAGCAGACCCTGCCAGGCAGCGTGGCGCGTGCCTCGACGGTGGTGGGATTACGGCGGCAGTACGGGTGTTTCTGGATCACGTTGTGATCGCAGGCATCCATCCACGCATGGCGTGGATCTACTGCCTCCCTTCCACGCCAGCACCGGGCGATGCCCGGCGACCGACGCGGCTTTACGCCGGCCACAACCCGCCAATCGCAGCGATACCCTGCCCACCGTGGCGACGGGCTTCGGCGATATGGCCGGCAACCATCCCACCCAACGCGTAGATCGGCAGCGACACCTGCGCGCGCAGCGCGGCGAAGGCCTCCCAGCCCAGCGGCACTGCCCCGGGGTGGCTGGCCGTGGCCTGCACCGGGCCGAGCACCACGAAGTCGCAGCCCAGCCGCTGCGCCGCCTGCAGCTGCTCCAGGTCGTGGCAGGACGCGGCGACAAGCTGCCCTTCCGGCAAGGGCCGTTCCTGCAGGTCCTGCAGCTGCTCGCTGCCCAGGTGCACACCCACGCCCAGTGCGCGTGCCAGCGCGACATCGCGGTTGACCAGCCATTGCACGCCGCGACGATGCGCGCGCACGGCCTGTTCGATCATTGCCTGCCGTTGCGGGTGTTCCGGTGGCAGGCGCAGCTGGATGCGCTGCTGGCCCGCCGCGACCGCGCGCTGCAGGCAGTCATGCCAGTGCTGCACGCCGCTGGCATCGTCAGCCGGCGCCGGCGTGATCAGGTAGCGGTCCGGTTGGCGCAGTGCGGCCACCACCGGCAGGTCGGCCGGCGGCATCGAATAGCGGCCCAGCTTGTCCTGCGCCACCCAGGTGATCGCCTGGCCTTCGCGGCCGCGCGGGGTGCCCTTCCAGCTGCGGACATGGCGCACTTCCAGGGTCAGGTGCTTGTCCGGATAGCGCTGCGGCACGTCCATCAGCCAGGGCCCGACATCGGCCTCGATGCCCAGCTCTTCGCGCAGTTCACGCGCCAGCGCCTGTTCGGAGGTCTCGCCGGATTCGCGCTTGCCGCCGGGGAACTCCCACAGGCCGGCCATGTCGCGGTTCTCGGTACGGCGGTTGAGCAGCACGCGGCCACGGGCGTCGGTGATGACGGCGGCCACGACGTGGATCGATCGGGTGGGGGAAGGCATGGGGGAAGCATGCCCAGAACAGTGCGGCCGGCGCAATCACGGATCCGGTGCAACTCCCCCGCAACAAACGAAAAGCCCCGCTTTCGCGGGGCTCTTCGGGATCAGCTCAGCTGGCCGTGGCAGTGCTTGTACTTCTTGCCACTGCCGCACGGGCACGGATCGTTGCGGCCGATCTTCGGCTCGTCGCGCTGCATCTGCGCGACGCCCTGCTGCGCAGCCTGCACCTGCGCGGCTTCCTCGTCGGCACTGTAGCCGCCCGCATCCTGGTGCTGGAACTGCGACTGGCTCAGGCGAGCCTGCGCCTGCTGCCGCTCGGCGGCCTCCAGGGCCTGCACTTCCTCGTCGCTGCGGATACGCACGCGGGCCAGCAGGGTCACCACTTCGCGCTTGACGTTCTCCAGCATGTCCGAGAACAGCTCGAAGGCTTCCTTCTTGTATTCCTGCTTGGGCTGCTTCTGCGCGTAACCACGCAGGTAGATGCCCTGGCGCAGGTAATCCATGCGCGCCAGGTGCTCCTTCCAGCTCTGGTCCAGCACGGTCAGCATCACGTGCTTCTCCAGCGCGCGCATGGTCTCTTCGCCCAGGCTGGCTTCCTTCTCGGCGAAGTGCTGGTTGACGCGCTCCTGGACCTTGCTGGCGATGGCCTCGGCGTCCAGTTCCTCATGCTGCTTGACCAGGTCGGTCAGCGACATCTGCAGGCCGAAGTCCGACTCCAGGGTCGCTTCCAGGCCACGCAGGTCCCACTGCTCGTCGATCGAGTTCGGCGGCACGAAGCGCGCAACGATGTCGAAGATCACGTCGTCACGGATGCCGTCGACGTTGTCCTTCACCGATTCGGCGTCCAGCAGCTCGTCGCGCTGGGCGTAGATCACCTTGCGCTGATCGTTGTTGACGTCGTCGAAGTCCAGCAGGTTCTTGCGGATGTCGAAGTTGTGGGCCTCGACCTTGCGCTGCGCCTTTTCGATCTGGCGGCTGACCAGGCGGTCCTCGATGACGTCGTCTTCCTTCATGCCCATCATGCGCATGGCCTTCTGCACCCAGTCGGAGGCGAAGATGCGCATCAGGTTGTCTTCCAGCGACAGGTAGAAACGGGACGAACCCGGGTCACCCTGGCGGCCCGAACGGCCGCGCAGCTGGTTGTCGATACGACGCGACTCGTGGCGCTCGGTGCCGACGATATGCAGGCCGCCAGCGGCCTTCACTGCGTCGTGGCGCTTCTGCCATTCGGCCTTGACCGCCGCCTTCTGCTCGTCGGTTGCGTCCTCGCCCAGAGCGTGGATCTCGGCTTCCAGCGAGCCGCCCAGCACGATGTCGGTACCACGACCGGCCATGTTGGTGGCGATGGTCACCGCCGCCGGGCGGCCCGCGTTGGCGACGATGGTCGCTTCGCGGTCATGCTGCTTGGCGTTGAGCACTTCGTGCTTCACGCCGGCCTTGCTCAGGTGCTCGGACAGCATTTCTGAGGTTTCGATCGAGGTGGTACCCACCAGCACCGGCTGGCCGCGCTTGGCGCACTCTTCGATGTCGGCCAGCACCGCATTGAACTTGCCCTTGCGGTTGAGGAACACCTGGTCCGGGCTGTCCTTGCGGATGGTCGGGCGGTTGGTCGGGATCACCACCACTTCCAGGCCATAGATGCTCTGGAACTCGAACGCTTCGGTATCGGCCGTACCGGTCATGCCGGACAGCTTCTTGTACATGCGGAACAGGTTCTGGAAGGTGATGCTCGCCAGCGTCTGGTTCTCGCGCTGCACCGGCACGCCTTCCTTCGCTTCCACCGCCTGGTGCAGGCCATCGGACCAGCGGCGGCCGGCCAGGGTACGGCCGGTGAATTCGTCGACGATGACCACTTCGCCATCGCGCACGATGTAGTCCACGTCACGCTGGTAGATCGCGTGCGCGCGCAGGGCGGCGTTGAGGTGGTGCACCACGGTCAGGTTCTGCGCCGCGTACAGGCCTTCGGTCTCGCCATCGAGGATGCCGGCCTCGACCAGCAGCTGCTCGGCGTGCTCCATGCCCGCTTCGGACAGGTGCACCTGCTTGCCCTTCTCGTCGACCCAGAAATCGCCTTCGCCGTCTTCCGCTTCCTGCTTGACCAGGTGCGGCACGACACGGTTGACGCGGATGTACAGCTCCGGGGAATCATCGGCCGGACCGGAGATGATCAGCGGGGTGCGCGCTTCGTCGATCAGGATGGAGTCGACTTCGTCGACGATGGCGTAGTGCAGGCCGCGCTGGTAGCGGTCGGCCTTGGACAGCGCCATGTTGTCGCGCAGGTAGTCGAAACCGAATTCGTTGTTGGTGCCGTAGGTGATGTCCGCAGCGTAGGCTTCGCGCTTGTCGCTGTGCGGCATGCCCGGGTACACCACGCCCACGCTCAGGCCCAGCCAGTTGTACAGCTTGCCCATCTGCGCGGCGTCGCGGCGGGCCAGGTAGTCGTTCACGGTGACCACGTGCACGCCCTTGCCTTCCAGCGCGTTGAGGTACACCGGCAGGGTCGCCACCAGGGTCTTGCCTTCACCGGTGCGCATTTCTGCGATCTTGCCCAGGTGAAGCACCATGCCGCCGATCAGCTGCACGTCGTAGTGGCGCATGCCCAGCACGCGGCGACCGGCTTCGCGGCAGACCGCGAACGCTTCCGGCAGCACCTTGTCCAGGGCTTCACCGCCAGCAATGCGCTGCTTGAACTCCGGCGTCTTGGCCTGAAGCTGCTCGTCGGACAGCTTCTCGATCTCCGGCTCCAGCGCATTGATCTTGGCGACGATGCGGTTGAGCTGGCGCAGCTGTCGTTCGTTACGACTGCCAAATACGCGGGTAAGCAGGCTGTTGATCATTGAAGGAACCGGGTTGGATGGACACGACGCCCGGCCTCCCCTTGGGGATCCGTCCGCCGCAAACGAAACAGGGCGCCTGGCGCCCTGTCGATGGCAACACCCATTGTAGCTTGGGACGGCCGCAAGGGGTTTCAACCCTTTGGCGGCAATGGCATCCGAACATTCCCGGTAGTGCCGGCCGCTGGCCGGCAATCCGCGATGCTGCCGAAATCCATGAGGTTGCCGGCCAGCGGCCGGCACTACCAGATCAACCGAGTCGGGTCAGAGCCCTTGCGCGGCGCGGAAGGGATCCGACCCGGGGATCAACCGCGGCTGACCCGCCCGACCGGCGTGTTGCCGCCGTCGCCGAGGAACTTGCGCGGGTTGACCACGTTGCCGTTCTCCCACACCTCGAAGTGCACGTGGGCACCGGTCGAACGGCCGGTGGAACCGGCCTTGGCCACTTCCTGGCCGGCACGGACCAGGTCGCCGGCCTTCACCACCAGGCGCGAATTGTGCGCGTAGCGGGTGACATAGCCATTGCCATGGTCGACATCGACGACATTGCCGTAGCCGCCCTTCACGCCGGCGAAGCTGACCACGCCCTCGGCCACGGCCATCACCGGGTCACCGACCTTTGCGTGGAAGTCCATGCCCTTGTGGGTGGCGGCGCCGCGGCCGAACGGGTCGGCACGGGTGCCGAAGCCGGACGTCACATAGCTGTTGCGGATCGGCATGCGCGACGGCACGGCGTTCTGCTGCAGCTGGTGGTCGAACATCAGCGATTCCATCACCGACAGCTGGCGGCCTGAAGCAGCGAAGCGCTGCTCCAGCACCTGTAAGTCGGCGTTGACGTCCTTGACCGGGATGTCGCTGGTCGGGCCGCCTGCGTCACCGTCACCGAGGCCGGGGGTCTCGTTGAAGTCGAACTCGCCGTCCTCCAGCTTGCCCATCTGAGTCAGCCGTTCGCCGAGGGCGTTGAGGCGGGTCGCCTGGGCCTGCAGCTCGCCGAGGCGGGCCGCCAGCGCATTGACCTGGGTCTGCGCATCGCGCTTGACCTTGGCCAGCTCCGCATCCTGGCGCTCGACCTTGGCCTGCAGCCGGGAATCATTCAGCGCGCTGGCGCCAATGCCGCCAGCAAGGCCGATAATGCAGCCTACCCCGAGCACGCTGCCCAGCAGGGCGCGGGGGCGGTCCTCGAAATAGAACCGCAAACGCGTGATCGGCGACGATTTGGCCTGTCCTTCACGCGTTTTGATTACGATCTTTTTGAATGCCATCAGTGAGTTTTCATGTCTGAGCCGAAATCCAGCGTTCGCCCCGCGTCGGCACCGAAACCGGCGCTGGATGCGGTAATGGCGGACAAAAGCGGGAACCCGCTGCGGCGTGCCCTGTGGCTCGACGCGCTGGACCGTCAGTTGCGCCCCCAGTTGCCGCCACCTCTGCGCAGCCGTTGCCGGCTGGCCAATGTGGACGGGGAACACCTCGTTTTTCTCGTCGAGTCCCCGGTCTGGCATGCCAAGTTGCGGCTTGCCGAAGCCCAGCTGCTCGACGCGGCCCGTTCCATCGGGCTGAAGGCCACCAGGGTGACCATCAAGACTGCGTCTCCCACTCCCACGCGCTCCCCAGCGCTCGACAACCGGAATGGACCCCACGCAGTTTCAGCCGCCACGCACAAAGGGCTACGCGACGCCTTGGCTTGCCTGCAGGACGTTCCCTCGAAGCCGAAGAAACGGTCCTGATGGCAACGGAGCATCCGGCTCCGCTCCCCGTCGCGCGTGTCACCACGGCGTGAAACATTTCGGGGGCCGGGTCGCATCCTAGCGGCCATCCGGGGGCCTGTCGTTAGATTGTTGTTAAAACTGCGTTAAATTCAGGCTTCTGATCCAACAGGTTCACAAAACCGTGACCTTGAACCAGCCTTGACGTCTTTCAAGCACGCTGAATGCGTCGCCAACGCCGGAAACAAGAACGCCGCCCAGGAAGGCGGCGTTTTTATCTTTAAATTCAACAACCTATGGAATCATGCGTACGCCGGGGTGGCGTATTCCACCGGATCCGGGGTGGCCGGCGAGTCGAAGCTGACCCATTCCCAGGCACTGGCATCGGCCATCAGGGCCCGCACCAGCTTGTTGTTGAGCGCGTGGCCGGACTTGAAGCCTTCGTAGGCACCCAACACCTGGCCACCGGCCAGATAGAGGTCGCCGATGGCGTCAAGGATCTTGTGGCGCACGAATTCGTCGGCGTAGCGCAAGCCGTCTTCGTTGAGCACGCGGAACTCGTCCAGCACGATGGCGTTGTCCATCGAACCGCCCAGGCCCAGGTTGCGCTCGCGCATGTACTCCAGGTCGCGCATGAAACCAAAGGTGCGCGCGCGGGAGATTTCCTTGGTGTAGGCCAGCGTCGAGAACTCGATTTCCTGGCGCGACTGCTTGGCCGGAATCATCGGGTGGTTGAACTGGATGGTGAAACCCAGCTTGTAACCCTCGTACGGGGTGAAGCGGGCCACCTTGTCGCCCTCGGTCACTTCCACGGTCTTCAGCACGCGGATGAAGCGCTTGGGCGCATCCTGTTCCACGATGCCTGCCGACTGCAGCAGGAACACGAACGGGCCGGCCGAACCGTCCATGATCGGCAGCTCGGCCGAGGACAGCTCGACGATGATGTTGTCCACACCCAGGCCGGCCAGCGCCGACATCAGGTGTTCGACGGTCTGGATCTTGGCGTCGTTGCAGGTCAGGCCGGTGCACAGGGTCACTTCGGTGACCAGTTCGGCCTTGGCCGGCACTTCCACCACCGGGTCCAGGTCCACGCGGCGGAACACGATGCCATGGTTGACCGGTGCCGGGCGCAGGGTCATGTAGACCTTGTCACCACTATGCAGGCCAACGCCGGTGGCGCGGATCGTGTTCTTGAGGGTGCGTTGCTGGATCATGGGGATGGACCGGAAGTGACACATTAGATTAACACGCGCACTCCCCTACCCTGGCTGAAACGCCAGTGACAGCCACCGGCAGGACACACCGGCACGCCGCTGGGAAAGCGCGTGAAGCAGGGCGGCCGGGCCCATCCTGGCCCGGCGCCCGCATTTTCAGGACATGGTGGCGCAACCCGGGGAGGACAACCCCGGGCCGCCCCGCTTAGTCCGCCTGGCGGCGCAGGAAGGCCGGGATGTCCAGGTAGTCGTTCGGCAGTTCCGCCGCTGCCGGGGCCGAAGCCGCCGGGGCCGACGGGGCCGACGGGGCCGACGCCGCCGCGGTATCGCTGCTGGCGCGACGCAGGCCCAGGCCCATGCCGCCCACGGCCTTGGACACGGCATCGCCGCCGTTGTCGAACTCGCCGAACTCCGGCTGGCCAGTGGTGGCGTTACGGACCAGCTTGATCGGTGCACGCTCGCCCGGACGCTGGGTCTTGCTGGCCGAGACGCGGTTCAGGCCAGTGGCCACCACGGTCACGCGCACTTCGTCCTGCATGTCCGGGTCCAGCACGGTGCCGACCACGACGGTGGCGTCTTCCGAAGCGAAACCGTCGATGGTGCGGCCGATCTCGTCGAACTCGGCCATGGTGAAGTCGGCGCCGGCGGTGATGTTGACCAGGATGCCGTTGGCACCGGCCAGGTTCACATCGTCCAGCAGCGGGTTCTGGATCGCCGATTCGGCAGCGGCCTGGGCGCGGTCATCGCCCCGTGCGGTGCCGGTACCCATCATCGCCAGGCCCATTTCGGACATGACGGTGCGCACGTCGGCGAAGTCGACGTTGATCAGGCCCGGACGCACGATCAGGTCGGCGATGCCCTGCACGGCGCCCTGCAGCACGTCGTTGGCGGCGCGGAAGGCCTGGATCATGGTCGCGTTGCGACCCAGCACGGTGATCAGCTTCTCGTTCGGGATCGTGATCAGCGAGTCGCAGTGCTGGCTCAGTTCCTCGATGCCCTTCAGCGCCACCTGCATGCGGCGACGGCCTTCGAACGGGAACGGCTTGGTGACCACGGCCACGGTCAGGATGCCCATTTCCTTGGCCAGCTGCGCCACCACCGGCGCAGCGCCGGTGCCGGTGCCGCCGCCCATGCCGGCGGTGATGAACACCATGTCCGCGCCCTGCAGCGCGTCCATGATGCGCTCACGGTCTTCCAGCGCGGCCTGGCGGCCGACTTCCGGGTTCGCGCCTGCGCCCAGGCCCTTGGTCACGTTGGTACCCAGCTGCAGCTGCAGCTTGGCACCACAATTCTTGATGGCCTGCGAGTCGGTGTTGGCGGTGATGAACTCCACGCCGTCCACCGCCGAGTTGACCATGTGCGCCACGGCATTGCCGCCGCCGCCGCCCACGCCAACCACCTTGATCACCGCATTGGGTGCCATCTTTTCGATCAGTTCAAAATGCGCCATGTCCGTGTCCTCGTTGTATCCGCTTGTCGGTGGCATGGACGGTCGGGCCTCCTGCCTTCGCGTGTCATGTTGCCGTTGCGGCTGTGTGGGTTGTGTAGTGCGTTGTTGCGTTGTGATGCGGGTACTGCGGGTGTTGCGCCGGGCCGGGCCCGGAGTTACGGGTTCCGCGTCAGAACTCGCCGCGGAACCAGGTCTTGAGTTTCTTGAACATGCTTCCAGCGCGCCCGGTCGGCAGCGACGGCCGCCGCGGGTGCTCGATCTGGCTGCCCATCAGCAGCAGGCCCACGCCGGTGGCGTGCACCGGGTTGCCGACCACTTCGCCCAGGCCGGTGACGTGCTGCGGGATGCCCACGCGCACCGGCATCTGCAGCATTTCCTCGGCCAGTTCGACCACGCCTTCCATCTTCGATGCGCCCCCGGTCAGCACCATGCCGGCGCGCACCAGTTCCTCGAAGCCGGAGCGGCGCAGTTCGGCCTGCACCATCTCGAAGATCTCCTCGTAACGGCCCTGCACGGCCTGCGCCAGCGAATGGCGCGGCATGCGGCGCGGCGGGCGGTCGCCGACCGACGGCACCTGGATGCTCTCCTCGGCCGTGGCCAGCTGGGCCAGAGCGCAGGCATAGCGCACCTTGATCTGCTCGGCTTCCGGGGTCGGCGTGCGCAGCATGTGCGCGATGTCGTTGGTCACGTGGTCGCCGGCGATCGGCAGCGAGGCGGTGTGGCAGATCGCGCCCTGCACGAACACCGCGATGTCGGTGGTACCGGCGCCCATGTCGACCAGCACCACGCCCAGCTCGCGCTCGTCGGCGGTCAGCACCGCCACGCTGGAGGCCAGCGAGGACAGCACCAGGTCGTCCACCTGCAGGCCGCAGCGCTGCACGCACTTGCTGATGTTGGCCGCCGCCGACTGCGCGCACACCACCAGGTGCGCATGTACCTCCAGGCGCACGCCGGTCATGCCGACCGGGTTGCGGATGCCCTCCTGCGAATCGTCCAGCACGTACTCGCGCGGAATCGCGTGCAGGATCTTCTGGTCGGCCGGGATCGCCACCGCCTTGGCTGCGTCGAGCACGCGATCCAGGTCGCCCCAGGTCACTTCACCGTCGCGGATCGGCACGATGCCCGGCGAGTTCTTGCACTGCACGTGGTTGCCGGAGATCGAGGCGTACACCGAACGGATCTCGCAGCCGGCCATCAGCTCGGCTTCTTCCACCGCACGCTGGATCGACTGCACGGTCGATTCGATGTCCACCACCACGCCACGCTTCAGCCCGCGCGATTCGTGCGAGCCGATGCCGATCACTTCGATCGGGTTGCCCGGCGAATACTCGCCCACCAGCGCCACCACCTTGGAGGTGCCAATGTCCAGGCCAACGATCAGCGATTTGTCACCCTTGCGATTCATGTCCTTTCCTGCGTGCTTCTGGCCGGGGTCGCCGGCGTTTTCGCCGGCGTGGCCGGGGTACCCCAGCTCAGCGTGAAACCATTGGTGTAACGGAGGTCGGCGCGCTCGATCGGCGCGTCCTGGCGGTTGAGCTGCGGCAGCACCTTGACGAAGCGCTGCATGCGCGAGCGCGCGTCGTCACGGCCGACCACCACTTCGGTGCCGTTGCTCAGCACCAGCGACCAGCTGCCGCGAGCATCCATCGTCACCCGGCGCACGTCGACGCCGGCCGGTGCGAACAAGGCACGCGAGTCGCTGTACAGCTTCATCACTTCCTGGGTCTGGCTGTCCGGGCCATCCAGCTCCGGCAGTTCCAGGTCGGACAGTTTCTTCGGCGTGGGGAACAGCTTGCCCTGCTCGGAGACCAGGCGGTCGTTGCCCCAGCGTGCGAACGGCTTGTGCTCGACCAGGGTCACTTCCAGCACATCCGGCCACTGCTTGCGTACCTGCGCGCTTTCCACCCACGGCAGCTTTTCCAGCGCGTCCTGCGCATCCTGCAGCTTGACCGCGAAGAACCCGGCGCGCGCGTACGGCAGCAGCACCTGCTGCAGCTGCTCGGCCGGTACCCGCTTGAACTCGCCATGCACGCGCAGCTTCGCCAGCGGCCAGCGCTCGGCGCCGACCCAGCCATTGACCACGGCCACCACCGGCAGTGCAACCACCGACAGTGCCAACAGCCAGACGAAGATGCGCAGCAGCGCGTTCATGCGTGCGTGGCCTCCAGGGTCTGTTCCAGCACGCGCCACACCAGTTCCTCGAAACCGATGCCGGCCTGGCGGGCCGCCTTGGGTACCAGCGAATGGCTGGTCATGCCCGGCGCGGTGTTCACTTCCAGCAGGAAGAAACGGCCGCTGGCGCGGTCACGCATCACGTCCACGCGGCCCCAGCCACGGCAGCCGGCGGCGCGGAATGCGGCCAGCGCGATGCGGCGGATCTCGTCTTCGTCGCTACCGTCCAGGCCCGGGCACAGGTACTGGGTGTCCTCGGCGATGTACTTGGCGTTGTAGTCGTACCACTGGCCCTTGGGCACGATGCGGATCGACGGCAGGGCAACGTCGCCAAGGATGGCGACGGTCAGCTCATCGCCCACCACCATCTGCTCCATCAGCAACTGGCCGTCGTAGCGCGCGGCCAGGGCCACGGCCTCGTCCAGGCCGGCCTCGTCGGTGACCCGGCTGATGCCCACGCTGGAGCCTTCGTTGGCCGGCTTCACCACCACCGGCAGGCCCAGCTCGGCGGCCAGCGCATGCACGTTCGACGCGTCGACCTTGCGGTACTGCGGCGTTGGCAGGCCCAGCGACAGCCACACCTGCTTGGTGCGGATCTTGTCCATGCTCAGCGCCGAACCCAGCACGTCCGAGCCGGTGTACGGCACGCCGAAGGCGTCCATCAGGCCCTGCACGATGCCGTCCTCACCGCCACCGTTGTGGCCATGCAGGATGTTGAACACGCGGTCGATGCCACCGGCGGCGAGCGCGCTGGCCAGCGCCGGAATGCCATCGACGGCGAACGCATCGACGCCGCGCGACTGCAGGGCTTCGAGCACGTTGCGGCCCGAATCCAGCGACACCTCGCGTTCGCTGGAACTGCCGCCGAGCAGCACGGCGACGCGGCCGAACACGGCCGGGTCGGTCACGCGCAGCGGCGGGAAAGTCAGCGCGCTCACGCCTGGCCCTCCCCCTGGAAGCCTTCCACCGCGATATGGGCGGCCACGGCACCGATATCGCCGGCCCCCATCATCAGCAGCAGGTCACCGTCCTGCAGCACGTCCGGCAGCACGCTGGCCAGCTCGGCGGCCTTGCCCACCACCACCGGCTCGCTGCGGCCACGCGCGCGGATGGCGCGGGCCAGCGCATGCGAGTCGGCACCGGCAATGGGTTCCTCACCGGCCGGATAGACCTCGCTCAGCACCAGCGCGTCGACGCTGGACAGCACTGCGGCAAACTTGTCGAACTGGTCACGGGTGCGGCTGTAGCGGTGCGGCTGGAAGGCCACCACCAGGCGCTTGTCAGCCCAGCCGCCGCGAGCGGCGGCGAACACCGCCTCCAGCTCGCTCGGGTGATGGCCGTAGTCGTCGATGATGCGCACCTTGGCACCGCTGGCGGTGGTCACTTCGCCCAGGTCATTGAAGCGGCGGCCGACACCGGCGAAGCCTTCCAGCGCGCGCGCGATGGCGTCCGGTGCCACGCCCAGCTGCCAGCCCACCGCGGCGGCGGCCAGCGCGTTGAGTACGTTGTGCCTGCCCGGCAGCGCCAGCACCACTTCCTGGCTGGTGCCCTGCGGCAGGCGCAGCGTGAAGCGCATGCGCGATCCTTCCTGCACCACGTTCTCGGCGCGCACGTCGGCCTGCGGGCTCATGCCGTAGCTCATCACGTGGCGCGGGGTCCTGGCAGCCAGCGCGGCCACTTCCGGATCGTCGATGCACAGCACCGCCAGGCCGTAGAACGGCAGGCGCTGCAGGAATTCGGCGAACGCCGCCTGCACGCGGGCAAAGTCGTTGCCGTAGTTCTCCAGGTGGTCCGCATCGATGTTGGTGATGATCGACATCAGCGGGTTCAGGCGCAGGAAGCTGCCATCGCTTTCGTCGGCCTCGGCCACCAGCCACTGCCCACCGCCCAGCTTGGCGTTGGCACCGGCAGCCAGCAGCTGGCCACCGATCACGAACGTCGGGTCCAGGCCACCTTCGCTCAGCACCGCTGCGGTCAGGCTGGTGGTGGTGGTCTTGCCATGGGTACCGGCCACGGCGATGCCGCGGCGGAAGCGCATCAGCTCGGCCAGCATCGCCGCGCGCGGCATGATCGGAATGCGCTGGCTGCGCGCTTCCATCAGCTCCGGGTTGTCCTCGCGGATGGCGCTGGAGACCACCACGCAGTCGGTGCCCAGCACATTGGCTGCCGAGTGGCCGCGCATGATGCGCGCACCCAGGCTGGCCAGGCGGCGGGTCGCTACGTTGTCGGCGTTGTCCGAGCCGGACACTTCGTAGCCCAGCGTCAGCATCACTTCGGCGATGCCACTCATGCCGGTGCCACCGATGCCGACGAAATGCACGCGCGGGAACGCGCGCACCAGGTCGTTGGTGTCGTGCAGGCGACGGATCATGCGCGGCCTCGCGCAGGGCAGGCGCGGTGGCATGCCTTCTTCATACAGCTTCCTCGAGAATGATATCGGCGATGCGCTCGGCGGCATCGACCTTGGCCAGGGCACGCGCGGCTTGCGCCATCTGCATGCGGCGGGCGGGATTTTCGGACAGATCGCGCAGCAGTGCGGCAATGCCGTCGGCCAGCGTTCCGTCCTGCTTCAGCAACACCGCCGCGCCGCGCTCGACCAGGTACTCCGCATTGCGGGTCTGGTGATCGTCGACGGCAGCAGGGAATGGCACCAGCACGCTGCCGACGCCGGCCGCGCACAGCTCGGCCAGGGTCGACGCACCGGAGCGGCACACGACCAGATCGGCCCAGGCGAAGGCCTCGGCCATGTCCGCGATGAACGGGGTGATTTCAGCCTGCACGCCGGCCTTGGCATACGCCTCGACCGCCTCGGCATGCATTTTCTCGCCGCTCTGGTGGCGCACCTGGACCGGCACGCCGGCACCCAGCGCGGCAATCGCCTGCGGCACGCCGGCATTGAGTGCGCGCGCACCCTGGCTGCCGCCCACCACCAGCACGCGCAGCGGGCCGTTGCGGTCGGCGAAGCGCTGTTCCGGCGGAGCGATGGCGGCGATCTCCGCACGCACCGGGTTGCCGACGAACTCCTCGCGCTGGGCGAAGGTGCCCGGGAAGCCGGTCAGCAGCCGGCGCGCATAGCGCGACAGGATGCGGTTGGTCAGGCCCGGTGCACGGTTCTGCTCATGCACGATCAGCGGCAGGCCATGCAGGCGCGTGGCCATGCCACCCGGGCCGGAGGCGAAGCCACCGAAGGCCACCACCGCACGCGGCTGGCGCTTGCGGATGATCATGCCGGCCGCGCGCAGCGCGCGCATCAGCCGCCATGGCGCCGCCAGCAGCGCCAGCTTGCCCTTGCCGCGCAGGCCGGTGATCGCCAGCGTGTCGATGGCGATGTCGTGCTGCGGCACCAGGCGGGTTTCCATCGCGCCTTCGGCGCCCATCCAGGTGACCGGCACGCCACGCTCGCGCAGCACGCGGGCCACGGCCAGGCCGGGGAAGATGTGACCGCCGGTACCACCGGCCAGGATCATCACCGGGCGCACCTTCTCGTTGGCTGCACTCATGACAGCCTCCCGAAGGTCGGTTCGATGCGCGACTGCAGGCGGCTGGTGCCGCGCGCTGCGTTCGCCGCAGCGGCAGCCGTCGGCTCGGCGCTCGCCGGCACGCTGGCGGCCACCGGCGTGGCGGCGGCGTCCATCGGCTCGGCAGCGGTTTCTTCGGCGCCACCGATGCGCACGGCCTGGCGACGCTCGGCGCGCTTGAGCTCATAGGACACGCGCAGCAGCAGGCCCATCGCCACGCAGGTCATCAGCACCGACGAGCCGCCGGAGGAGATCAGCGGCAGAGTCAGGCCCTTGGTCGGCAGGATACCCAGGTTCACGCCGATCGAAACGAAGGTCTGCATGCTGATCCACAGGCCGATGCCGAAGGCGATGTAGCCGGAGAAGTGGCGCTTCATTTCCACGCAGCGCATGCCCAGCCAGAAGGTACGGCCGACCAGCAGCGCGTACAGCGCCACGATCACGCAGGTACCCAGGAAACCGAATTCCTCAGCGGTGACCGAGAAGATGAAGTCGGTATGCGCTTCCGGCAGGTAGTAGAGCTTCTGCACCGAATTGCCCAGGCCGACGCCGGTCCACTCGCCACGGCCCACCGCCATCAGCGCGTTGGACAGCTGGTAGCCGTCGCCCTGCTGGTCGGCCCACGGGTCCAGGAACGAGGTGATGCGGCGCATGCGGTACGGCTCGATGATCGCCAGCGCGCTCATGCCGACCAGGCCGATGACCACCGGCATCGACATGCGCGGCATGTTCACCCCGCCCAGCACCAGCATGCCGGCGGTGATCGCCAGCAGCAGGGTCGAAGAACCAAAGTCCGGCTGCAGCAGCAGCAGCACCACCAGCGCACCGGCCACGCCCAGCGGCTTGAGCATCGCCGGCCAGGTCGCATTGACCTCGTCGCGGAAGCGCACCAGGTAGCTGGACAGCCAGACGATGTACAGCACCTTCACCGCCTCGACCGTCTGGAACTTGGAGATGCCCAGGTTGATCCAGCGGCGTGCGCCGTTGACCGTGCTGCCCAGGCCCGGCGCGAACACCGCCAGCAGCAGCACGAAGCAGCCCAGCAGCAGCATCTGGTTGTACTGCTCGATGGACTTCAGCTCGGTGCGGGCGGCGATGACCGCCAGCACGATACCCACCGCCAGGAAGATCAGGTGGCGGTTGAGGTAGTAGAACGGGCTGCTCATCAAGGCGATCGAGCTGGACGCCACCATCACCACGCCCACGCCGGTGAGCGCGATGATCGCGCCCAGCAGCCACTTGTCGTAGCTGCCTTCGATGGCTTCAAGGCGTGTTGCCTGGCGGGACAGGTCGTTCATCTCAGCGCACCTTCAACGTGGCCAGGCCGATCAGCACGAGCACGACGGAGATGATCCAGAAGCGCACGATCACGCGCGGCTCCGGCCAGCCCTTCAGTTCGAAATGGTGGTGGATCGGCGCCATGCGGAACACGCGCTTGCCGGTCAGCTTGAACGAGGCGACCTGGATCATCACCGACAGGGTTTCGATGACGAACACGCCGCCCATGATCACCAGCACCAGTTCCTGGCGGGTGATCACCGCGATGGTGCCCAGCACCGCACCCAGCGCCAGCGCGCCGATGTCGCCCATGAAGACCATGGCCGGATAGGTGTTGAACCACAGGAAGCCCAGGCCGGCTCCGGCGATGGCCGCGCAGATGATGACCAGCTCGCCGGCGCCCGGGATCTGCGGGATCTGCAGGTAGTTGGCGAACACCACGTTGCCCGAGGCATAGGCGAACACGCCCAGCGCGCAGGCCACCAGCACGGTCGGCATGATTGCCAGGCCGTCCAGGCCGTCGGTCAGGTTCACCGCGTTGGAGAAGCCGACGATCCAGAAGTAGGCGATGGCCACGAAGCCGATGCCGGCCAGCGGCAGCGCGACCGACTTGAACATCGGGATGTAGAAGGTCAGCGCTGCCGGCACGTCGGCCGTGTAGAACAGGAACAGGCCCGCGGCCAGGCCGAAGATCGACTGCAGCAGGTACTTCCAGCGCGACTTCAGGCCGTTCGGGTCACGGCGGACGATCTTGATCCAGTCGTCATACCAGCCGATGGCGCCGAAGCACAGCATCACCGCCAGCACCAGCCACACGTAGCGGTTGCGCAGGTCGGCCCACATCAGCACCGACAGGGTGATGGTGAGCAGGATCAGCGAACCGCCCATGGTCGGCGTGCCGGCCTTGGAGAAATGGGTCTGCGGGCCGTCCTGGCGGATCGGCTGGCCGCCCTTGAACTGGGCGAGCTTGCGGATCATCGCCGGGCCAAGCCACAGCGACAGGAACAGGGCCGTCAGCGCGGCAAGGATGGCGCGGAACGTCTGGTAGTTGAACAGCCCGAACAGGCTCTCCAACTGCTGCAACCATCGAGCCAGTTCATACAACATGCGGGGATTCCTCTCCTTGCGCCAGCAGCGCTTTGACAATCGTGTCCATGGCGCTGCCACGGGAACCCTTGACCAGGCAGCGCACGCCGGCGTGCAGCCCGTCCTTCAGCGCCTGCGACAGCGCGTCGTGGGTGGCGAAACGACGGCCGCCGTCGCCGAAGGCGGTGGCGGCGGCGGCACTGAGCGGGCCCAGCGCGTACAGGCGCTTCAGGCCGGCGGCGCGTGCGCGGATGCCGGCCTGCGCATGCAGCGCCTCGGCGTCCGGGCCCAGCTCGCGCATGTCACCCAGCACCAGCCAGCCCTCTTCCGGGGCAGCGGCCAGGGCATCGATGGCCGCAGCCAGCGAGCCGGGATTGGCGTTGTAGCTGTCGTCCACCAGCACCGCGCCGTTGCGCAGCTGATGGGCAATCTGGCGGCCCGGTACCGGCTGCGCCTCGGCCAGACCGGCCGCAATCAGCGCCAGATCGACACCGGCCGCCAGCGCCAGGCTGGCGGCGGCCAGCGCATTGCTGACGTTGTGGCGACCCGGCAGGCCCAGCACCACGCGGGCTTCGCCGGTCGGGGCGACCAGGGTGAACTGGCTGCCCTGTGCACCGGCGCGGATGTCGCGCGCGGTCACGTCCGCCGAGTGTTCCAGCCCATAGCGCAGCACGCGGCAACGCTGCGGGCGACCGACGAAGTGCTGCTCGAACCAGCGGCCGTAGGCATCGTCGGCGTTGATCACCGCCACGCCATCGGCCGGCAGCGCGGCATAGATCGCGCCCTTGGTCACCGCCACCCCGAGCAGGCTGCCCATCCGCTCCAGGTGGGCGGGGGCGATGTTGTTGACCAGCGCATAGCGCGGGCGGGCGATGTCGGTCAGGTAGGCGATATCGCCAGGCTTGCCAGCGCCCATCTCGTAGACGGCGTAGTCGGCATCTTCCGGCGCGTCGATCACCGCCAGCGGCAGGCCGATCTCGTTGTTGCGGTTACCCGGGTTGGCGTAGACCACCTTGTGCGCGTGCTGGGCCACCTGCTGCAGGATCGACAGCAGCAGGCTCTTCACGCTGGTCTTGCCATTGCTGCCGGTGATCGCGAACACCTCGGTGCCACGGTCACGCTGCATGCCGGTGGCGATCTTCGCCAGTGCCAGCTCGCTGTCGGCCACCAGTACCTGCGGCAGCTCGATCGGCAGCAGCCGCTCGACCAGCAGCGCACTGGCACCGCGCGCCTGCGCGTCGGCAGCGAAGTCATGGCCGTCGAAACGCTCGCCGCGCAGCGCCACATACAGGCTGCCCGGGCCCAGGCTACGGGTGTCATTGCTGACTGCATCGATGGCCACGTCGTCGCCATGGATCTCGCCGCCGGCCCAGTGTGCGATCAGCGAAAGCAGAGTGCGCTTCATGCGGCGCCCTCCCCGGCCTTTGCCTGCAGAACACCGGCCTTGGCCGCCAGTGCAGCCGCAGCCACTTCGGTGTCGTCGAAGTCATGGCGCACGCCATTCACTTCCTGGTACGGCTCATGGCCCTTGCCGGCAATCAGGATGATGTCGCCGGCACCGGCACGCTTCACCGCCAGGCCGATCGCACGCGCGCGGTTGCGCTGCACGGTCACGGCATCGGCGTGCTGGAAGCCGGCCAGGATGTCGGCCACGATCACGTCGCCATCCTCGCCGCGCGGGTTGTCGTCGGTGACGATGACCTGGTTGGCCAGGCGCTCGGCAATCGCCGCCATCTGCGGACGCTTGCCGGTATCGCGCTCGCCACCGCAACCGAACACGCAGAACAGCGTGCCCTGCAGATGGCCGTGCAGGCTGTCCAGCGCCTGCTCCAGCGCGTCCGGGGTATGGGCGTAATCGACCACCACTGTCGGCAGACCGTCTTCACCACCCAGGCGGTTCATGCGGCCACGGATCGGCTGCAGCGCCGACAGCACTTCGGCGATGCGCGGCAGCGGCTGGCCCTGCGCATGCAGAGTACCGGCCACGGCCAGCAGGTTGTCCACGTTGAAGCGGCCCAGCAGCGGCGACTGCACCGCAGCACGCTGGCCGTCGATGACCAGCTCGAAGGCAATGCCGCGTCCATCCAGTTGCAGCGCCTCGGCGCGCACGCTGGCGTCAGCGGCAGCGCGCGAGCTCAGGCCGATCGGTTGCACGCCAGCAGGCAGGCCAGCGAACAGCTGGCGACCGAAGGCGTCGTCCAGGTTGACCACCGCCGCCTTCAGGCCCGGGCGATGGAACAGCCGCGCCTTGGCCGCGCCGTAGCTGGCCATGTCACCGTGGTAGTCCAGATGATCGCGGGTGAGGTTGGTGAACACCGCCACGTCGTAGTGCACGGCATCCACGCGGCCCTGGTCCAGCGCGTGCGAGCTGACTTCCATCGCCACCGCGCGCGCACCGGCGTCGCGCAGCTGTGCCAGCAGCGCATGCATCTGCAGCACCAGCGGCGTGGTGAAACCAGTCGGCTCGACCGCACCATAAAGTCCGGCGCCCAACGTGCCGATACTGCCACTGGGCGTTCCGAGCAGGTGCCAGGCCTGGGCCAGCAGCTGCACGGTGGAGGTCTTGCCGTTGGTACCGGTCACGCCAACCATCGCCATCGCCCGCGACGGCGCGCCATGGAACTGGTCGGCCATCGCCCCCATGCGCGCCCGCAGGCCCGGCACGGCGATCGCATCGGCCGGCGCCGGCAGCTCGGCCGGTGCCGGTGGCTCGAACAGGATGACGCTGGCACCGGCCGCACGGGCCTGCTCGACAAAGCCCAGCCCATGCGCGCCGAAGCCGGCGATCGCGACGAAGGCATTGCCGGGGCGCACGGCGCGGCTGTCCAGCACCAGGCCGGTCAGAACGGGATCATGGCCCGCCAGGGCCACGTCCGGAAGCAACTGCGAAAGCAACATCGAAGGACTCATTGCGTGCCTCCCGTAACGGGCGGCGTCTGGGCTTGCGCGCTCGGCAGCGCAGCATCGAATTCAGCGGCGGCATCGACCGGCAGCGCGGTCTCGGCCGGCGGTGCGGGCAGGATCGAGGCCGAATGGCCGACCTTGCCCGACTGCTGTGCGGCCAGCCACGACTGCAGGTCATCCAGCGGCACGTCCATCAGGCGCAGGGTGCCTTCCATCACGTTGTGATAGACCGGCGCCGACACCAGGCCGCCGTAGAACTTGCCGGCCTGCGGATCGTTGATGACGATGACGGTGGCGAAGCGCGGGTTGGTGGCCGGCACCACGCCGGCGAACAGCGCGTTGTAATGCCCGCGCTCGTAACCGCCCGGGCCAGCCTTGCGTGCAGTGCCGGTCTTGCCGGCCACGCGGTAGCCCAGCACCGCCGCCTGCTTGGCGCCGCCCTGGGTGACCACCGTTTCCATCATCGCCACCACCTGCCTGGCGACGTTCTCGTCGATGATCTGCTGGCCTTCGTTGCGCTGGCCCTTGACGAAGGTCGGCGCGATCAGGCGCCCGCCGTTGGCCAGCGCCGAGTAGGCGGTGGCAATCTGCAGTGGCGTGACCGACAGGCCGTAGCCGTAGGACATGGTGGTCTTGGTGGTCCCCGACCAGCGCGCCGGACGCATCACCACACCAGCCGATTCACCGGGGAAACCGCTGTGCGGCGCCGAGCCATAGCCGAAGCGGCGCACGCCGTCATAGAAGGTCTGGTCCGGCATCTTCGCCGCAACCTTGGCTGCACCCACGTTCGAACTGCGGGTGATCACGCCGGTCACGTTCAGCACGCCGTTGTTGCGTGGCACGTCGCGGATGGTGAAGCGACCCAGCGTCATGTAGCCCGGGTTGGTGTCGATGATGGTGTCCTTGGTCACCGCACCGGCCTGCAGCGCGGTGGCGATGGTCAGCGGCTTCATCGTCGAACCCGGCTCGACCAGGTCGGTCACCGCACGGTTGCGGCGCGTATCAGGGATCGCGCCGGTCAACGAATTCGGGTTGTAGGTCGGCAGGTTGACCATGGCCAGGATCTCGCCGGTGGTCACGTCCATGATCACCATCGAGCCGCCGGCCGCCTTGTTGGCCACCAGCGCGTTGCGCAGTTCCTTGAACGCCAGGTACTGGATGCGGCGGTCGATGCTGAGGGTCAGGTCCTTGCCCGGCTCAGCGGCACGCAGCAGATCGCTTTCGACGGTTTCCCCCTTGCGGTTGCGGATCACCCGCTTCGCACCGGGCTTGCCGCGCAGCCATTCGTCGAAGGCCAGTTCCAGGCCTTCCTGGCCGCGATCATCGATGTTGGTGAAGCCCAGCACGTGCGCCATCGCCTCACCCTGCGGGTAGAAGCGGCGGAACTCGCGCTGAGCCGCCACGCCCGGAATCTTCAGCGCGACCACCTTCTCTGCCTCGTCCGGATTGATCCGGCGACGCAGATACATGAATTCCTTGTCCGACTTCTGCGACAGGCGGCTGCTCAGCTCATCCACCGACATGCCGACCGCCTGGGCCAGCTCGGGGATGCGCTCGGGCGAACGCAGCAGGTCCTGCGGGTTGACCCAGATCGAGGCAACCGGCGTGGACACCGCCAGCGGCTCGCCGTTGCGGTCGGTGATCATGCCGCGCGAAGTCTTGATCGGCAGCTCGCGCAGATAGCGGGCCTCGCCCTGGCGCTGGTAGAAGTCGCTGTTGATGATCTGCACGTAGGCCGCGCGGCCGACCAGCGACACCGAGCACAGGCCGAGCGCCAGCGCGACCCAGCGCAGGCGCTGGCGCAGGTTGAAGGCATTGCGTGGACGGTTGCGACCGGCCTTGCTCATGGGCGCACCACCACGATGTCGGCGGCCTCGGGGAACTTCATGCCGAGCTTTTCGCGGGCGATGCGATCGACACGGTTGGCTTCGGCCAACGTGGCCTGCTCCAGCTGCAGGCGGCCGAATTCCAGGTTGATGTCATCGCGCTTGCGCTCGGCGCGCGACAGCTCGATGAACGTCTGCCGATGACGGTGACGCACGAACACGACGCCGATCGCCGAGGCCACGGTGCAGGCCAACAGGATGATCAGCAGCAACCGGCTCATGCGTCGGCCTCCCGCTTCTGGGCCACGCGCAGCACCGCGCTGCGGGCGCGCGGGTTGGCGGCCAGCTCTTCGTCGGTGGCCTTGATGGCCCCACCGATCAGGTCCAGCGTCGGCACGAACGCAACGGCCTCGGGCAGGCGGCGGTTGGCCGGTGGCGCCTTGGCCAGGCGGTTCATGTACTGCTTGACGATGCGGTCTTCCAGCGAATGGAAGCTGATCACCGCCAGACGGCCACCGGGCTTGAGCCGTTCCACCGCCGCATCGAGCCCCGCTTCCAGGTCTGCCAGCTCGCGGTTGATGTGGATGCGGATGGCCTGGAAGCTGCGCGTGGCGGGATGGATCTTGTCCTTGCCACGCGGCATCACCGAGGCGATCAGCTCGGCCAGTTCGGCGGTGCGGGAGAACGGCTGCTTCTCGCGGCGGGCCACGATGGCGCGGGCGATGCGCCGGCTCTGGCGCTCTTCGCCGTAGGTCCACAGCACATCGGCGATCTCGCGCTCTTCCACGCGGTTGATCCACTGCGCGGCGCTTTCACCGCTGTCCGGGTCCATGCGCATGTCCAGCGGGCCGTCCTTGCCGAAGCTGAAGCCACGTTCGGCCACATCCAGCTGCGGCGACGACACGCCCAGGTCGAACAGCACGCCGTCCAGGCCTTCGGCCGTGGCATCCCACTGCAGCAGCTGGGCGAAGCTGCCACGGAAGATGGACACGCGCGGATCCGGCGCGAAATCGCGCTCGGCAACGGCGATGGCTTCCGGATCCTTGTCCATGACCAGCAGGCGCCCCTCGGGACCGAGCTGGGTAAGCACGCCACGTGCATGACCGCCACGACCGAACGTGCCATCCAGATAACGTCCGTTTTCGATCACCCTCAGGCCTTCAAGGACCTGGGTGTACAGGACCGGCAGGTGCACCGCCGGCGACTGCGACACCGGAAGGTGACCGGTCTGCGCTTCTGGGCGCATCCGGGCACCCCGGCTCACAACTTCAGGTCGAGCAACCCATCACCCAGATCCTCGTCAGACAACGTCTGCTGGATCAGGGCCCGATGCGCCTGCTCGCTCCACAATTCGAACTTGTCGCCCATGCCGAGCAATACCGCCTTCTTCTCAATGCCCACCGCACCGCGGTGGCTGGCGGGGATGCTGATGCGACCGTTGCCGTCCAGTTCCAGATGGGCGGCCGAGCCGACCAGCTTCTGCTGCAACAGGCGCACGACGCGCTGGGTGTTGGGCTTGGACATCACATCGTCGCGGACCCGTTCCCATTCCGACTCTGCGTACAGCCACAGGCAGCCGGCTTCGAACGGGTTGTAGGTCAGCACGAGACGGTTGTTACTGGCGCGCGCGACGAGGTCGCGGTAAGCGGTGGGAACCGCCATGCGCCCCTTGTCGTCAACTGTGATGGCCGTCTCGCCCTGGAACACGACGCCTGCACCTTGTCCTTCGCCCGGTGAAACATTGAACCACGAAAACCCACAAAACACCCGGATTTCCCTCTGATGCCCACCTTAGCAGCGGGCCGAGGGTTGTCAACAACTTTTCAGCAGGGAAATCGCCAGCCGCATCAATGGCTTGCAACAACCTTTAGAGAATTGTTCAAGGCTTATCCACAAGTTGCTGATCCGTCTCAATTTTTGAGATTGAACGGAAGTTCAGGGGCGTGGACGGGGCGTGAAACATCGACCGCGCATTCATCCCGGCCTGGCCGGAAACGGCGCCGTAATGCGCAAACGGTGCACAATGAGGCCATGTGCCTGCTCGCTCTTGGCTGGATGCACCACCCGCGCTGGCGGCTGGTAATGACCGGCAACCGTGATGAGTTCCACGCCCGCCCCACCGCGGCGCTGGCCCCCTGGCAGGATGAGACCTCCGTCATCGGGGGACGCGACCTGCGCTCCGGCGGTGGCTGGGCCGGGGTCGGCGCCTCGGGCCGGATGGCGGTGGTCACCAACGTCCGCGACCCGCTGGCGGCCCAGACCGGACCGTCGCGGGGCGCGCTGGTGGCCGACTTCCTGCGCGGCCGCGACCCGGCCGCCGTGCATATCGAGCGGCTGGCAACCGTGGCGGGTGCCTACGCCCCATTCAATCTGTTGCTGGCCGATGGCGACAGCCTGGAGTACCTGGGCAACCATCCCGCCGAACGGCAGACGCTTGGCCCGGGGGTCCACGGCATGTCCAACGGCGCGCTGGACGCGCCCTGGCCGAAGACCCGCAGGTTGATGGCTGCGCTCTCGGCGTGGCTTGAGGAAGATGGGGTCAGATCCCTTTCGCAGCGCGAAAGGGATCTGACCCCGAACCTGACCCCGCTCTGGAATGCGCTGGCCAACGAACACCGCCCTGCCGACAGCGACCTGCCCGACACCGGCATTGGCCTGGAACGCGAGCGCTGGTTGAGCCCGGCCTTCATCCGCGGCGACGACTACGGCACCCGCGCCAGCACCGTACTGCTGATCGACGCCGACGGCCACGGCGAGATCCACGAACGCCGTTTCGGCCCGCAGGGTGCACCGAGCGGACAAAGCCACGTCATTTTCTGACCAGGCCGTCCCGGCCACTGGGCGGATTCTCTTGCCAGCGGGGTAGTGCCGGCCGCTGGCCGGCAACCTTTGGATGCTCGGATTCGCCATGAAGCTGCCGGCCAGCGGAGGGCACTACCCGCAGCTTGCTGTCGCGATCCACGTGACGGCCGTCGCCATCGCAGCGGGCCTGAAACGTCATTCAGCTTCCAGCCGCGACCACGATCCGTCCGCACCCCAGGGGTTTCAGTATCGCCGCCACCCGACTGTGCCCTTTTCGCAATCGGCACTGTGTCTATAAATGTCGCCCTCGACCTCCCAGGGTGGTCGCGCCCGGCACCGCGCCGCGCAAATCGACCGCAACCCCAAGGAGGCCCCATGCGCCGCATCCTCATTCTGCTTGCCACCCACCTGCTCACCCTCGGCCTTGGCTTCGGCCTGGGCGTCTATCTGCTGCCGATCCTGATCGCCCCCGATGACCCGCCGGTCGCGCAGGTGCAGGCCGCCATGGATGAGGCCCCCTACCGCACCACGTTTCGCCGCGACCTCAAGGGCAGCGATGCAGTGCATTGGGCGGAAGGCAAGATCAGCGTCAGCTCGGGTCAGGTCGCTTTTGACGGCAAGATGGGCCCGGGCCCTGACTACAAGGTGTACCTGGTCCGCGATTTCGTCGACAACAAGGCCGACTTCCTGAAGATCAAGGCACAGGCCCAACGCATCGGCGAGGTGAAGACCTTCAACCGCTTCCTGGTGGATGTGCCCGCGAACGTGGACGTGGACGACTACACCACGGTGGTGGTGTGGTGCGAGCGCTTCTCGCAGTTCATTTCCGCCGGGCAGTACCGCACGCCGGGCTGAACAACATCCCGAGCGTCTGGACGGAAAGCAGCCGAGCATGCCTCGGCTGTACTGTAGAGCCGAGCCGTGCTCGGCTTACCGGAAAAAGAGGCGGAGCCGGCCGATAAGCCGGGTTCTGTCGTGGACAGTCATTCCTCTAGGCGTTACGTCACCGCAACGCTCAAGCAACCTACCCGGATCCAACGCGGGCCGCGCCAAAGGATCCCTATTTGGTCTTGCTCCAGGTGGGGTTTGCCGTGCCGGTCTGTTGCCAGACTCGCGGTGCGCTCTTACCGCACCATTTCACCCTTACCGGCCTTCCGAAGAAGACGTAGGCGGTATCTTTCTGTTGCACTTTCCGTCGGCTTGCGCCGCCCAGGCGTTACCTGGCACCTTGCCCTATGGAGCCCGGACTTTCCTCGGCACCCCCGAAGGGATGACGCGACTGTCTGGCCGGCTCCGCCAGCGCGTATTCTAGCGTACGCACGCCCTTCCTGCCGTGCCGATCGCGGCGGCCGGTTCATCCACGCGTGGCGTGGCTCTAGCGACCCTTCGCCCTCGCCATCACCACCGCCCGCGACTCCAGCACCACACCTACGATCAATTCCCGCACCTGCGGTTGCGAACCGTCCCATTCAATGCGGCGAACGCGCACGTCCACGCGATCGCCCGGCGCGTAGGCTTTCAATGCTTGGCCGACACCGAAGACGGTCTTCACTCGGGTACCCGCCACGGCCAGCACCTCATCCCCCTTGCGCAGGCCGGCGCGATGGGCCGGACCCTCGTCAGGCTCGGATTCGATCACGGTCGCGCCCCCCATCTGAACGCCGAGGACCGGGCGCAGCGCGTCGCTACGCGAATCCCCTTCCCCGGCCTGCTCGCGCGCCAATTCGGTGGCGCCCAGCAGTGCATCGTCCAACCCCGCATCGAAATAGGGCGCGTTGTCCACGAATGCGGCGCATTGCCACGACGCGCGCTCGGGCACCGGCTCGCGCCTCGCACGCAGGGCCTGCCGCAGGTCGCGCCATTGCGCCGCGCTGACGTACCGCTGCTGGCTGTTCACCAACTGCTGGTAGGCCGCCTCGATCTGTGCGTGGTTGTCGGCCCCCACCTGCAGACATGCCTCGTAGCTCTCCAACGCGTCACGTGCCGCGCGGTAGGTCAGGTAATTGCCGTAATCGCGAACCGACTGCAGCCGATTGAACTCGACCAACCCCGGATCGAACAGCAGGTAGCCGACATAGTCCGGGCCCAGATCGGCTTCGGTAATGGCTGCAGGTGGCGGCGCTTCAGCTGCAGGAGCTGGCACGTCGGCCAGAGCGAACAGCAGGAACAGTCCCTTTTCCAGCATCTGTCTTCCCTCCCTCAAGTAAATTTGAGAGCTTCATTTCTTCCCCCCCCAGAATTCCGCCGCTCATTCGCATTCCAGCGTCCCAGGCTGTGAATGACCCATGCAGCCTGCACGCTTCTCAGGACTTTTCGCCCAGCTCCCGGCGAAGATCGTCGACCAACCGCTTTCTACTGCTACGGTCATACTCGGCCGGCGAGAACGGCATCGACGCACGCGCATAGATGGTGCCTTCCTCGCAGGTGCAGGTGGGCTCCGGCACCGCGCCCACTGCAATCAGGCGACTTAGCCTTTCTTCTGACACATTACAGAATGCGGCGAACACATCCTTTGGCAGGAAATGAGCCTGAAGGTAGGCTGTCAATGCCATCTCGAACAATTGCTCCCAAGTGGGGAATGAAGAGGCGTGTGCCGGAGCGTCTTCGCCCAGGACAGGCATTTGAAGACATCCCGAGCACCGGTCCTCACGCGTCAGAGGCCTCGGAAATGGGGTCACACTACGGACACCCTTCCGCATCGGGAGTATCCGCGCGGGCTCGACTGATCTCAATGTCGCTCTGCAGGACGTCCCGTACTGCCAAAGGCTGCTGGGTTCGTACGATCATCAGTGGGTCGGTCATTGATGCTCATCACGACATTCCCTAGCCCCTGATTCGCCCCTCAGCTGCGCACGTGAGCACATTCACGCGCCAGAGATCGGCGACCCTCCGGCGGATCCGAACCGTTTTGCATTTCGCGCCGCGCGCTGCCCGGGCATGGCCCGGAGCGAGCGATCAACTGCCGTACAGCGCCTTGCGCGGCGCACCGGTCAGTTCCGCGGCCAGCTTGGCGGCGGTCGACGGCGGCAGGTGCTCGCTCAGCTTCGCGTAGACGCGGCGACCATGCGCCAGCTGCGCTTCCTCGTCGTCGCCGGCGCCCTGCACCATCACCACGAACTCGCCCTTGCGCTGGTTGTCGTCGGCTTCGACCTTGGCCAACAAGCCCGCCAGGTCACCATCAAGCACGGTCTCGAACAGCTTGGTCAGCTCGCGGGCCAGCACCGCCGGGCGCTCGCCGCCGAAGATCGCCTCCATGTCGGCCAGCGATTCGGCGATGCGGTGCGAGGATTCGTAGAACACCATCGTGCGCACTTCGCCGGCCAGCGCCTGCAGGCGGTCGCGGCGACCGCTGGCCTTGGCCGGCAGGAAACCTTCGAAGCTGAATCGATCGCTGGGCAGGCCGGCCACGCTCAGCGCGGCAATGGCGGCGCAGGCGCCGGGCACCGGGCTGACCTTGATGCCCGCCGCGCGCGCGGCACGCACCAGGCGGAAACCGGGGTCACTGACCAGCGGGGTACCGGCATCGCTGACCAGCGCCAGCGACTCGCCGGCCTGCAATCGCGAAACCAGGCGTTGCGCCAGGGCCTCTTCATTGTGTTCGTGCAGGGCCACCAGCGGTTGCTGGATGCCGAAATGGGACAGCAGCTGGCCGCTGCGGCGGGTGTCCTCGGCACAGATGGCCGCCACCGAACGCAGCACCTCCTGCGCGCGCGGGCTCAGATCGGCCAGGTTGCCGATCGGCGTGGCGACGACGTACAGGGTTGGCACACTCATTTCAGCGGTACTCACGGGGCAAGGGTAGAATCGTAGCGTGTACCCGGCCAAGGCCGCTGCCCCCATCGCATGGACCCGATCATGAACAAGCCCGCCGCACGGATCTCCGCCCTGTCGTTGTCGCTGATGCTGCTGGCCGGTTGTGCCACCACCAGCCTGACCAGCACGCCCGAGTCGCCGGCCCAGAGCCAGGCGCTGGCGCTGATCGAACAGGGCAAGCCGCGCGATGCCGCGCTGCAGCTGGAAGGCCTGGCCTCCACCCTGCGCGGCGGCGCCCGCAGCAACGCACTGGCCGATGCGGCCTGGGCCTGGCACCTCGCCGGCGACAGTGCCCGCGCGCGCAGCCTGCTCGGCCAGCTCACCGCACGCCAGCTGTCCGGCGCCAGCCTGCAGCGCTACCAGCTGACCAGTGCCGAGCTGGCCCTGGCCGACAAGCAGCCGGCGCAGGCGCTGGCCCTGCTGAAGGACCACGGCGACAACGTGCTGCCGGCCCTGCGCACACGCTGGTACCTGGCCCGTGCCAGTGCCCTGCAGGGCACCGGCGATGCCTTCGGTGCCGCCACCGAACGGGCCCGCGCCCATTCCAGCCTGACCGGCAGCGCGCGCAGCGAGAACCAGGCCGCCATTGCCGGCCTGCTCGGCACCCTCGACGACGCCACCCTGCGCAGCCGTGCCGCCGCCCTGCCGGCCAACGACCCGCTCTACAACTTCGCCGGCCGTGCACTGATCGCGCGCGGCCTGCCGCTGCCGCGCCCGTTCGACCGCGATGGCGCGGCCCAGTTCGACACCAGCAAGCGCCCGCCGGCGATGAGCGACGGTTACCGCCCGCCGGCCAAGCTGGCCGTGCTGCTGCCGCTCAGCGGCCGCCTGGCCACTGCCGCACAGCCGGTGCGCGATGGCCTGTTGAGCGCCTACTACGGTGAAAGCCGGCGCCGCCCGGACATCAACTTCTTCGACACCGCCGGCACCCCGGCCGGTGCCCTGGCCGCCTATGACAAGGCCGTCGCCTCCGGTGCCGACTTCGTGGTCGGCCCGCTGGGCCGCGACGAAGTGGACGCGGTGTACGGCCGCCAGCAGCTGCAGGTGCCGGTGCTGGCCTTGAACCGCGGCAAGGACGCACCGCCGGCTGGCAGTGCCGGCTTCTCGCTGGCACCGGAAGACGATGGCATCGTCGCCGCCGAGTACCTGCGTGGCCGCGAGCGCGGCAAGGCGCTGGTGATCAACAGCGCTGACGACACCGGCCGCCGTGCCGCCGCCGCCTTTGCCCAGCGCTTCGCGCAGCGCGGTGGCCAGGTGGTGGCCACGATCGGCGTCACCGATGCCGTCGGCGATGTCGGCGCGCAGGTGCGCAACGCCGGCCAGGTCGATGCCGTGTTCCTCGCCGTGCGTGCGCCGCAGGCGCGCCTGCTGGCGCCGCAGCTGGCGCTGGCCGGTGCAGGCGGCGCGACCCGCGTCGGCACCTCGCAGCTGACCGTTGGCAGCGGCAAGGTGGAAGAAGACGTGGCGCTGGACGGCATTGTCTACCCGAACGAAGCCTGGAACGTGCGCAGCGTGTCCGGCCTGCCGTCGGCCAGCCAGGTGGCCAGCACCCTGCCGAGCGCACGCGGTGCGGCCGGCCGCCTGTTCGCCTTCGGTGCCGACGCCTGGAAGATCACCGCCTACCTGGACAAGCTGTCCAACGAAGGCGGCCTGGACGGTGCCACCGGCACCCTGTTCCTGGACAGCAACGGCAACATCCTGCGCCAGCCGGCCTGGTCGACCTTCAATGGCGGCCGGCCGATGCCGATCGTCGGTGGTCGCTGAACGCAGCCAACGGGGCTCGGCGGTGGAAGCCGCCGCCGAGCAGCATCTGCAACAGGCCGGACTGCAGCCGCGTGCGCGCAATGTGCGCTATCGCGGCGGTGAACTGGACCTGGTGATGGACGATGCCGGCACCGTGGTGTTCGTGGAAGTGCGTTACCGCGCGCGATCCGATTTCGGTGGCGGCGCGGCCTCGGTGGATGCGCGCAAGTGCCGGCGCCTGGCCCATGCCGCGCAACTGTACCTGCAGGACAACCCGGCGCTGGCCAATGCACCCTGCCGCTTCGATGTGGTGGAAGCCACCGGCGAACCGCCGCAGCTGCACTGGCTGCGGGATGCGTTCCGATTGGATGACTGCTGATGGCTACTCTTTGCCGGCCAGCGGCCGGCACTACCCGTCGGACCTGCAGCCGGCCCTCGGCCGGCACGACCACGGTGCGTGACTGATGCCTTCGATCATCACCCATGCCGCTGTGCCGCTGGCGCTGTGGTGCGCCGCGGATCGTGGCCGCATCCCGCCGCGCCTGCTGGCCGCCGGCGTGATCGCCGCCATGCTGCCCGATGCCGATGTACTGGCCTTTGCCCTGCACATTCCCTATGCCGATGCCTTCGGCCATCGCGGCGCCAGCCACTCACTGCTGTTCGCCGGCGTGCTGGCAGCATTGGCCGCGGCGTTGGCGTTCTTGGGCAGTCGCCGACCTTGGTCGGCGGATGTGTGCCAACCAAGGTTGGCATCTACCGTGCAAGCGGCGGTATTCGTCTTCGTCTGCGCCGCCAGCCATCCGCTGCTGGATGCAATGACCTCCGGTGGCCTGGGCGTTGCGCTGGCCTGGCCGTGGAGCGAACACCGCTTCTTCGCGCCGTGGCGCCCCATCCGCGTGTCACCGTTCGCGCCACAGTTCTTCAGCGCACGCGGCGTGGCTACCCTGCTCTCCGAACTGCGCTGGGTGTGGCTGCCACTGGCCGGCGCCGTTGTCGCCTGGAAACTGATCCAACCCGTTCCTGCTGCCCCACGAGATCCGTCATGAGTCCTGCCCTGCCCACCGCGTTGGTTACTGAACTGTCCACCCTGCTGGGCGCGGAGGGCTGGCGCATGGATGACGGCGCGCTGGAGGCCAACGCACAGGACAACTCATGGCGCCATCAGCGGCCGGCTGCAGTGGCGTTTCCGGCGGACATCGAGCAGGTGCAGGCGCTGGTGCGTGCATGCCGCGCGCATGGCGTGGCGCTGGTCGCGCGCGGTGCCGGCACCGGTACCGCCGGTGCCGCGGTCCCGCAGCCGGGCAGCATCGTACTCTCGTTCACCCGCATGGACCGCATCGTCGAGATCCGCGCCGGTGATCGCTGCGCGGTCGTGCAGCCGGGCGTGTTGAACGGCACGCTGCAGCAGGCGCTGGCGTCGCACGGCCTGTTCTGGGCGCCGGACCCGTCCAGCGCCGAAATCTGCAGCATCGGCGGCAACCTGGCCTGCAATGCGGGCGGCCCGCGCGCGGTGAAGTACGGCACCAGCCGCGACAACGTGCTGGGCCTGGTGGCGGTGACCGGAACCGGCGACGTGATCCGTTGCGGTGGCGCCTACACCAAGGATGCCACCGGCTACGACCTCACCCACCTGCTGGTAGGCAGCGAAGGCACGCTGGCACTGATCGTGGAAGCCACGCTGAAACTGACCCCGCTGCCGGTCAGCCAGGCCGGCCTGCGCGTGCTGTACCGCGATGCCGATGCTGCTGCGGCCGCCGTGTCGCGGTTGATGTCGCAGCCGGTGGTACCCACCCGCCTGGAATTCATGGATGCGCGCAGCCTGGAACTGCTGCGGCTGAATGGTGCTGATGTGCCGGAAGCAGGGGCGATGCTGCTGGTCGAGGCCGATGGTGACCACGACACCCTGCCCTATCTGTTGCAGGCATTGGCCAGCGCCGCCGAAGGCAACGGCATGATCGAGCTGGACGTGGCGATGGAAGGCCGCGCGCGCGACCAGCTGTGGGCGGCGCGCAAGGCGCTGTCGCCTGCGCTGCGCAGCGTCGCGCCGGGCAAGATCAATGAAGACGTGGTGGTTCCGGTGTCGCGCATTCCGGAACTGGTGGCCGGCGTGCAGGCCCTGGCACGGGACTACGCGCTCACCATCGTCACCTTCGGCCACGCCGGCAACGGCAACCTGCACGTCAACATCCTCTATCACCCGGAGGATGCAGATGAAAACACGCGCGCGCATGCCGCGCTGCCGAAGATCTTCGAGCTGACGCTGGCACTGGGTGGCACGTTGTCGGGCGAACACGGCATCGGCCTGGCCAAGCGCGATTTCATGGCGCGGGCGTTCACACCGGCTACGCTGGCGACGATGCGCGCGATCAAAGCCGCGCTTGACCCGGACGGTATCCTCAACCCGGGCAAGGTACTGCCGCCGGCATAGACCGCGCGCACTCCTTCGCACTCCTGTAGAGCCGAGCCCATGCTCGGCTGCGCTTCGACCAGATCGCGATGAAGCCCGCACCGCGTGGCAAGCCGAGCGTGAGCTCGGTTCTACACCGGCGTGTCGCCTGCAATATCGATCAGGGTCTGCCGGAAACTGGGCAACAGCACGCGGTTGCCATGCCCACTCAGGTGGTCGTTGTCGAAGAACAGCGGCTCCCCGTCTTCCACCGCCGAACAGGTCGTTGGCCCGCACAGCAGCGGCAGCGGATCCCACACCGTGAGCGATGGATAGCGCGCTGCCAGCTCGGCCAGCAACGCCATCTGCGGCGCACGCAGCCTCTCCAGATCATCGCGCGGCATGCTCAGGCCACCGGCACACGCCGGGTTGCGGCGGTTGAACCAGTCCGAACAGCGGTACGCACCGGCCTTGAACAACGGCAGCGGTGCATCCAAAACCACTTGCACGCCCAGCTTCTGCAGGCGTCCAAGAACATGATCAGCCTCATCACGCGCGGCCTGCGCATCGGTCGGGGTGCGCTCGGCGAGCAGTTGACGATAGATTTCCTGCGCATCCTGACGCTGCCAGTCGAATCCACGCAGCTCCGGCATGCGCAAGGCCGCCAGCAGCACGATGTCACCGGGGCGTGCCTCGCGCTCGATGGTCGACAACGCGTCCTCAATGAAGCCCTGGCAGTCGGACGGGCTGGCCCGCAGCAGGTTGACGAAGCTGCAGCCGCCGCGATCCTGCTGGCGCACCTCCATGCCGGTCTGGCGCGCGACCATGCTGGTCATGGTGCGATACGCCGCCGCGTGCGAATCGCCGGACACGAACAGTCGCCGCCCTTCAAGCGCCGGCGCACTCACCGGCTCCAATGGGCGCCACGCGGGGTAGCGACGCGCCTGCCACGCATAGCCGTCGCGGGTCACGCTCAGCGAGACCTGCTCGTGGTACTCCACCATGGCCCATGCGCCCGCACCACACAGCGCCACCAGCGGCAATGCCATCGCCAGCACCTTGGCCGGTGCCAGCCGCAGCAGCGGCGCCGCACTGCGCAATGGGCGTTCGACGAAGTGGTAGGACGCGGCCGACACCGCCAGCAGCAGTACCGGATACAGCCACAGCGCAGCACCGTGCAGGCCGTAGGTCCAGCGCAGCAGCACCAGCAGCGGCCAATGCCACAGGTACAGCGAATAGGACAACCGGCCCAGGTAGGCCAGCGGTGCGCAGCCCAGCGCGCGGGCGAGGCGCGATGTCCCCGGCGCCGACACGCTTGCCAACAGCAGCAGGGTACCGGCCACGGTGGCCAGCACACCCGGCACCGGCATCGCCAGCTGCGGGGCGATCACCACGCCTGCGGCCAGCAGCGTCAGGCCGGCCGCTGCAACCGCACCACCGTTCTGGCCCGGCGTACGAGTACGCATCCACTGGTACAGCAGCGCGCCCGCAGCCAGCTCCCAGAACCGCGCCGGCAGCAGATAGAACGCTGCCGCCGGTGCCGTCTGCGCCTGCCAGCCCGCCCACGCCAGCGACAGCACGGTGAGCCCCGGCAACAGCCAACGCGACCACGGCCAGCGCTCACGCCCGCGCAGCCAGACGAAGAACAGCAGCGGGAAGACCAGGTAGAACTGCTCCTCCACCCCCAGCGTCCACGTGTGCAGGAACGGGTTCAGTTCCGCGCCGGGTGAGAAGTAATCGTCCTGCTGGCCAGCCAGCACGATGTTGCTGAAGCCGACCAGCGCGGCCCAGCCGGTCTGGTCGAACTGTTCATTGCGCCACGCGCGGGGAATGAACAGCGCCGACAGCACGAAGGTGGCCATCAACATCACCAGCAGCGCGGGAAGCAGGCGCAGCACGCGGCGCCGGTAGAAATCGAGCAGCATCGCGCCCAGCGACGCATGGGCGCGCGAAGCCAACGACTGGCTGATCACGAAACCGGAGACCACGAAGAACAGATCCACACCGGTGAAGCCACCCGGTAACCAGGCTGCGTTGGTGTGAAACAGGATGACGGCCAGCACCGCCAATGCACGCAGGCCGTCGATGGCAGCGTTGTGGGAGCGTTCGGGAGCAGACATGCGGGTGACCGGCAGCGAGCGATCCGGCAGCATCGCTACCGTTTGCGCAGTCATTCAATGGACGATCGCGACAGACATGGACATCGTTCAGGTCCGGTCCCGGAGTGACGCGATTGTAGGGCCGAGCCATGCTCGGCTGCTCTTCGTTCAGATCGCGATGAGCCGAGCATAGGCTCGGCTCTACGGCAGCAGCCAGGGGTCAGAGTCCATTGCCGTGGCAATGGGATCCGACCCCGCTGCACGCCCGATTACCAAGCCATGCGCAAACCCACTTGGCCACCTACGTTGCGATAGCCGCCGTCGCCACGCTGCACGCTCACGCCGCCCCACGCGCCCCAGCGCTGGCCAAGCTTCAGCTCGGCACCGGCCTGCACCTCGTA
>NZ_JAXBQQ020000003.1:0-92142 GCF_047520695.2 Stenotrophomonas sp. AR029
TCCTGCAGGCGCCTTCACAAGATACCTGCGCATACTTTCAAAGATCCGGGGAAGTGGCCTCAGCGCCGTTCCCGTGTGCTGCGAAGTTTCCTTCGCAGCGAGCCGCCCATTATAGCCGGCTTTTCCGCTTCGTCAACACCTTTTTTCAAGGCCGTCTCACCGGAGTGGACGTTGTTGCCGATGCTGCTTCGTCGTTGGGCCCGAGAGCCGTTCGTCGTTGCGAGCCGCCTATTATGCCGGACTTTTCGAGTCCGTCAACACCTTCGTTCGATCAACTCGTTCGTCGGTGGTGGCGTCGCTGTTCGCGTGTCGTTTCCGGAGAAGCGATGCGCTGCAGCAAGGGGGCGAATTCTAGAGATCCTGCAGATTTCGTCAAGGCTTTTTTTTGCACGGTGATGACAGAAGCATCGCGACATCACGCATGACGTACGCTCGAAGATCACTGCGGCGTTGCCCGCGCGTTGCGCGGTCAACGCCGCACCCCCTATCAATGCAGGGATGCACAGTGGAGACAGAGCAATGAGCATGCAGGTGCGGCGCGCATGGTGGCGCGATCTTTCGATGCCAGCCATCGTCGCTGGCTTCATTACGGTGCTGGTCGGCTTCGCCAGCTCAGCCGTGATCGTGTTCCAGGCGGCACAGGCCGTCGGCGCCGACCAGGCGCAGATCGCCTCCTGGATGTGGGCGCTGGGGCTGGGCATGGGCGTGACCTGCATTGGCCTGTCACTGCGCTATCGCGTGCCGGTGGTGACGGCGTGGTCGACGCCGGGCGCGGCGATGCTGGTGGTGGGTGCCGGCGGCGCGTCGCTCGCCGAGGCCACGGGCGCATTCCTGCTGGCCGCCGTACTCAGCTTGCTGGCGGGCTTCTCGGGCATCTTCGCCCGACTGATGCAACGGGTGCCGATGGCGCTGGCCGCCGGCATGCTGGCCGGTGTCCTGCTGCGCTTCGGGCTGGATGTGTTCGTGGCCATGAATACCCAGCTGGTGCTGGCACTGGCGATGTTCACCACTTGGCTGGCCGGGCGCAGGCTGTTCCCGCGCTATGCGGTGATCGCCACGTTGCTGGTCGGCATCGCCGTCTCCGCGAGCCACGGCCTGCTGCACGCCCAGCAGGTGCATCTGCAGCTGGCGATCCCGCAGTGGGTGACGCCCTCCCTGTCATGGACCGCCGTGGCCGGCATCGCCCTGCCCCTGTTCGTGGTCACCATGGCCTCGCAGAACATTCCCGGCGTGGCGGTGATGCGCGCATCCGGCTACGACGCCCCGGTGTCACCGCTGATCGGCTGGATCGGTGTGGTCAATACACTACTGGCGCCGTTCGGTGCGTACGCGCTGAACCTGGCCGCGATCACCGCCGCGATCTGCATGGGCCGTGATGCACATGAGGATCCGGCACGCCGCTATACCGCGGCGATGGCGGCCGGTGCCTTCTACATTGTCGTCGGGCTGTTCGGCGCCACGGTGGCCGCACTGTTCGCGGCCTTCCCCAAGGAGCTGGTGGCCTGCGTGGCCGGTACCGCCCTGTTCGGCACCATCGGCAACAGCCTGGCCAGTGCGCTGGCGGTAGAGCGGGACCGCGAGGCGGCACTGGTCACCTTCCTGGTCACCGCCTCGGGCGTCTCACTGGCCGGCATCGGCTCGGCGTTCTGGGGGCTGGTGGCCGGTGCGCTGTGCCTGCTGGTATTGCGGGCACGGGCACCAGCCTGAGCAAACGTGTCAGGCCGCCATGCGGGCGACGGTGTTGATCACCCCGACAGCCGCCATGCCGATCACCACCGCCCAGACGCTGGTCCCGCCACGACGCTGCAGTTCGGTACGGATGCGGTGGTGCTGCCCGGCGTGAGCAGCCTTCACTTTGCCCAGCAGCCGCGTGCAATAGCGCAGGTACAGGGCATTGGCGGTCATCGCGATGGCAAACCGTGGCACCGCCAGCAACACCACCATGAGCAACGGATTGGCACGGGCCGCCAGCAGCGCGATGCCGAACAGGACCAGCTCGAAGAGGATGGCCGCCAGGTACATTTTCCGGTGCAGCAGCCAGTAGGTCGGCACCAGGAAGGCGGGCCAGTGCCACGGCCGCGGCGGCTTCGGCACTGGGCTGTCCAGGTGCCAGCGCTGGCGGTAGAGCGCTGCGTTGGGCCCCACGAGGAGGTTCAGATCGTCCGCGTCGGATGGAGCGGTCGCACCGTCCACCTCTGCAACAGGCGCGAGATAGGGATTGTCATCCGTCGGAGAAACCGGCGGGGTATCCAGATGATTCATGTCGGCGATTCCATGCCCGGGATGAACCCGCAGTAGCGGCAGGCATCGGTGAATCTGAAGCTGCTCCGGTCTCAGCCTGCCATTGCCTGGCCGACGAACATCGCCGCAACGACAATGATGGCAACCATGGCTGCGGCCGCTGCATTGGTATCACCCCGCTTGGACAGCTCGCTGCGCAGGCGTGCCTCGTCATCGCCCGCCAAGGCGCGCGCGCGGGCGATCTCACGCTGGCAATGCGCCAGGTACCAGCGATTGGCATACACCGCAGCGGTGACGTTGATCGCAAGGGTGATGACCATCGACACGCCTTCCGGTACGCCCAGCAACGCCTCGGCGATACTGAAGAACACCAGCATGCCAGCCCAGATCGCCGCCAGCCGGTACATCCGCCGGTACACCATCCAGATCACGCCGACCAGGAAGGCCGGCCAGTGCCAGGTGCCGTTGCCCTCGGCGATGCCCTGGTCCAGCCGCCAGCGTTGTCGATAGATCGGGAAGTTGCCGCCGACCACGGCGGCGTACAAGGCGATGTCGCCTTCCAGCTCCGGTACGGTCGCGGCCACGGGCGAAGCGGCGGGTGCACGGTAGGGGTCGGACGGATCAGCGGTCCGGGTATCGCTGACGGTGACCGCCGGCACCGGTTCAACCGGCGAGGGGTTCGGAGCCATCTGCGCCAGCGAAGGATCCAGTTCGGCCAGTGGCCGCCACGATGCCATCCCTACGCGCCACAGCAGCGTGCGTGCGGTTACGGTGCCGTCCTGCTGCAACCGGCGCAACCCGGCCAGGTCCACCGGCCCTTCGCTCTGCTTGCTGTTGGCGTACCACCACTGTGCTTCCTGCATGCCATCCATTCCTGTCGATCCCATCGCTACTCTGAAACTCCCGCCACGGCCTGCAGCGGTTCACTGGCCAGCACCTGCACAAGCTGGTGGCGCGCGCCGGGTGCAAGGGTAATCTGCTCTGGCCCGGCGTTGGCCACTTCCAGGCACACGTAATCGTGCCAACCGTCGCCGACATCGGCCATCTTCGCCGCTGCCTCCATGCCCGGGTTCCAGGCCACCAGGGTCTGGCTGCCTTCGCTGCGGATCTCGATCCGCCGCTGCAGGACGGGATCGCGCAGCACGTAGTGGCCGCCGACACCGGTATAGATGCGGTCGCTGCGCCCCGGATCGCGCGGATCACGCAGCGACCAGGGCCCCTGCTGCTGGCGCAGCTGCGCGCCGTCCTCGTACTTGTCCAGGTAGTGCAGGCCGTCGAGGCCATCGACCTCGACACGAGTGGCATCGCCGACCCGGAAGTAGCTGTGCAGGGCCTGGGTGAAGGTCACCGGCGAGGTTCCGGTGTTTTCGGTGGCGAGCTGCTGGCGCAGCTGGCGGCCGACGCGCAGCTGCATCTGCAGGCGCAGGCCGGGATCGGCGCAGGGCGCAGGTGCCAACTGCAGCTCTACCTCGCCGTCATCGCTCCGGGTGGCCTGCAGAAGCTCCCAGCGTGCGGTACGTACCAGGCCATGCGCCGGTGCATCGGCGCTCTTGCCCTGGCGACCGAACCACGGCCAGCACACCGGAACGCCACCGCGGATAGGCGTGGGCAGCTCGGCGCGCGTGGGCGAAAGCCACAGCAGATCGGGCTGCCCATCGGGAATGAACGACAGCAGCTGGCCACCAAACACACTCACGACCGCTGTGGCATTGGCGGTTCGCACCTGCCAGGCCTCCAGGCCGTGATACAGGCCGGTGCTGATGTCCGGATTCGACTGCATGCGATGACGCTCCTTGAAGACCGCGGCGATGATGTCGCGGTCAACGTGCCGCCGGCAAGGCATTCTGCCCAGCGGGTGCGATGGCGGCCGCCTCTTCCTGCAGCGTGCGCAGGATGCGCTGGCCTGCGCGGCCGTCCACCTCGCTCCAGCCCAGGCGCTGCTGCTCGGCCTGGATCGCGCGACGCGTGGCGGTACCGATCATGCCGTCGGCGGCACCGATGTCGTGGCCGCGGGCCAGCAGCAGGGTCTGCAGCTGGCGGCGCTCATCGCGGCCCAGGCCTGGATCGTCGGTCGGCCAGGCGGTAGCCAACCCGGTGCCGCCACGCAGCTGGTCAGCAAGCGTCGCGATCGCCAGCGCATAGCTTTCGGCAGCGTTGTAGCTGTAGATCGCGTCGTAGTTGCGGAACACCAGCAGCGCCGGGCCGTTGTTGCCGGCCGGCAGCAGCAGGGCGGCGCGCGCATCCGCCGGCAGGTTGGCCGGAGCCAACGCGCTGCCATCCAGCGCGGTCACGCCCTGCGCGCGCCAGTCGGCCAGGGCGCGACGCTGGGTGCGGCCGGCCTGGCTGGCGTTGAAGCCGGCGGGCACACGCACCTCCATGCCCCATGGTTCGCCACTGCGCCAACCGGCACGCTTGAGATAGTTGGCGGTGGAGGCCAGTGCATCGGGAATGCTGCCGACCAGATCGCGGCGGCCATCGCCATCACCATCCACGGCGATGCGTGCATAGGTGCTGGGCATGAACTGGGTGTGCCCGAAGGCACCGGCCCAGGAGCCGGTGAGCCCCTGTGCCTGCAGGTCGCCGCGGTCGATCAGCGTGAGCAGCGCCAGCAGCTCACCGCGGAAGAAAGGTTGGCGGCGGCCGGCGCACGACAGCGTGGCCAATGACTGCAGCAGCGGGCGCTTGCCGAACACGCGGCCGTAGTCGCTCTCCACGCCCCAGACCGCGACGATGGTGGCCGGATCGACGCCATACTGGGCCGACACGCGATCGAGCAGGTCGCGGTGCTGCTGCAGCAGGGCGCGACCATCAGCGACGCGTTGGCGATCAACCAGCGCGGCCAGATAGTCCCAGATCGGCGTGGTGAATTCGGGCTGTGCATCGAGCAGGCCGAGCACGCTGGGGTCCGGGGTGAGCCCGGCGGTGATCTCGTTGAAGCGGTCGGCGCCGATGCCCTGGGTCGCGGCGGTGGCCTGCAGGCCCGCCAAGCAGCGGCTGAACGCCGGATCGGTGCTGGCGGCCGAAGCCGCAGGCAGCGTCGGGTTCGACGCAAGGGCGGCCGCCAGGCCGAGCGTGGTCAGAACAGGCATGGCGTCCTCCGTGTTGCCGTTGCACGGCCATCTTAGGGGTAGGGATGCCGCCGAACCTGAAGGGGCACCGGCTGGCCACCACCTCAGGCGCGCCGCAGCAAGCGCAGGCCATAGGCGGGGCTTTCGGCATCCCATCGCTGCGCCACCTGCAGGCCCGCCTGCCGCAACAGCGCGTCGAAGCTGTCATCGGTGTACTTGTGGCTGTACTCGACGCGGATGGGTTCACCGGCGGCGAAGTGGAAAATGCGGCCATCCAGGTGGACGTCCTGTGCCCGCTGGCTGACCAGATCGGTCTCGATGCGCAACCGCGCAGAGCTGTAGCGTGCACGATGACGGAAGCCATCGAGATCGAAGTCGCTGCCGATTTCGCGGTTCAGGCGGGCCAGCAGGTTGAGGGTGAATGCGGCGGTGACGCCCTGCGCATCGTTGTAGGCCGCCTCGATCAACGCCGGGTCCTTGTGCAGGTCGATGCCGACCAGGGCCAGGCCATCACGCCCCATGGTCTGGCGCATCGCGCGCAGCAGCGCGACCGCGTCCTCGCCTTCAAAGTTGCCCAGCGTGGAACCCGGGAAGAACAGCAGCCGTCGCGCGGGTTCGCGTTCGGGCATGGGTACGGCGACGGGACGGGTAAAGTCGGCACAGACCGGCAGCATCTCCACCTCGGGCAGCGCCGGGGCCAGATGGTCGATGCTGGACAGCAGCGCGGCACGCGAGATTTCAATCGGCGTGTAGGCCACCGGGTCGTGCAGGGCGGCCAGCAGCAACGCGGTCTTGCGGCCACTGCCGCTGCCCAGCTCCACCACGTGCAGGTGCGGCCCGACGCTTCGGGCGATGTCCGGCAGTACCCGTGAAAGCAGGGCCAGCTCGGTACGCGTGGGGTAGTACTCGGGAGTATGCGTGATCTGCTCGAACAGGCGCGAGCCGCGTGCATCGTAGAAGTACTTGGACGGCAGCTGGCGGGGCGTGCGCAACAGCCCGGCCACCACGTCGGCAAGGATCTGCTGGCGGCCGGGAGTGAGATCGGTCAGCGCCTGCAGCGCGTCCTGCACCGTACTCATGCGAGATCCCTGGCTAGGCGCAGCCCGGAGAACTGCCAACGCGCCGGGGGCATGAAGAAGTTGCGGTAGCTGGCACGCACGTGGCCACGCGGCGTGGCGCAGCTGCCACCGCGCAGCACCCATTGCCCGCACATGAACTTGCCGTTGTATTCACCGAGGTTGCCGGCAAAAGGGCGAAAGCCCGGATAGGCGCCATACGCGCTGTGGGTCCATTCCCATACATCGCCGAACAGCTGCCGCAGCCCACTGCCCTGCCCCGCCCGAGGGTGCAGCTGATCGTCGTCGGCAAAATGGCCACGCAGGGGCTGCGACGCAGCGGCGGCTTCCCACTCGAACTCGCTGGGCAGGCGCGCACCAGCCCAGCGGGCGCAGGCATCGGCCTCGTAATAGCTGAGATGGCAGACCGGCGCATGCGGGTCCAGTTCTCGCCAACCGCCGAGGGTGTACTCGCGCTGCAGGGCATCGTCCCAGTACAGCGGGTGCTGCCAGCCCTCGGCTTCGCGCAACGCCCAGCCTTCGCTCAGCCACCAGCGCGGCTCGCGGTAGCCGCCAGCCTCGATGAAGGCGAGGTACTCGCCATTGCTGACGGGACGCTCTGCCAGTGCGTGTGCAGCCAGCAGCACGCGGTGCGGCGGCGATTCGTTGTCGTAGGCGAAGGCGGTGTGCTGCGGCCAGGCTGCGGCGCCAATGGTAATGATGCGTTCGGGTGATTCGATCCAGCCCTGCGCACTGGCAGCGCTGGTGGCAGGCTGCAGGTCATCACGGTAGGCTGGCTGCAACGGATTGCACCAGAACGCATGCTTGATGTCGGTCAGCAGCAGTTCCTGGTGCTGCTGTTCGTGCTGCAGGCCCAACTGCAGGTGCTGCAGCGCCTGCTCATCAAGGTCGCCTGCCGCCAGTCGCGATTGCACCTGTGCATCGACCTGCTGGCGGTAGTCGCGCACCTGCTGCAGCGAGGGCCGCGACAACAGACCGCGTTGCGGCCGCGCGTGCGCCGGACCGATGCTTTTGTAGTAGCTGTTGAAAAGATAGTCCCAGGCTGGATCACGCGCCGGCGCACTGGCGAATCCTGCCAGCACGAAGCGTTCGAAGAACCAGGTGGTGTGGGCCAGGTGCCACTTGCTGGGACTGGCGTCGGCCATGCTCTGCAGCATGGCGTCCTCTGCACTGAGCGGTGCGGCCAACTGCAGGCTGCGGGCACGAACACGTGCGAAGTGGTGGGCGAGGTCGTGCTGCGGGGCAGCGACGGCGGTGGGTACGCTGTCCATGCCTACAGCATCGGCGCAGTGCGGTGAGTGCGACGTCATGGCGGCACACTGCCCCATTCACATGGTTGCGGGCGTACCTTTTCAAGAAGCGCGTGTTCAAGAAGCGGGTGAGGACGCCGCTAACGGCAGTGTTGCGGCCGCATCGTCACCGCACTGGACTTCCTGCGTGCCCCTGCATCCACTCCGCCAGCCTGCGCATTACCTGTTCGTGCTGCCCGCCGTGCTGGTCGTCCTGGTGCTGTGGATGGCACTGGGCACCGAGGATGTGGCCAGCCCCGCCCAACGCATCCTGCCCTGGCTGCTGGCCTGCCTCGGCGCGGGCCTGGCCCTGCTCTACCACCAGATACGCACGTTGTGCCTGCTGCTGGTCGTGGCGGTGGTGTTCGCCCTGCTGCACCGGGACGTCGGGGGCTACCTGCGCAGCGGCCATGTCGACGCCTTGACTCCGTTGCGCTTCCACGCAATCTCGGCCTGGGTGCCGCTGCTGTTTGCCGGGCTGGCAGTGTGGCCGGAACGCGGACGCCGACGCCAGGACCTGCTGCTGCGCAGCGTGGTCTGCGGCGCGGCCCTGGTGATCTTCCTGCTGCTTGCGGCACAACAGCCGCAGGGCATGCACGATCTGCTGTCGAGCCGTCACTGGGCCTGGATTCCCGCCGACTGGAATGCGCTGGCGCAGCTGCCGGCGCTGCTGTTCCTGCTGGCGAGCGCAGCGCTGGGCTGGCAGGCGTGGCGGCATCCGCGGCCACTGCACACGGCGATGCTGCTGGCCCTGCTGTGCCTGTGGTGGATGTTGCCGCGGATCTTCCTGCAGCCGGTACTGCTGCCGGCGCTGAGCAGCGCCGCCCTGCTGCTGATGCTGGGCGCGATGCTGCAGGAATCCTTCCACATGGCCTTCCGCGATGAGCTGACCGGCCTGCCCGGGCGAAGGGCGTTCAACGAGACCCTGCAGCGGGCGCGCGGCACCTACAGCATCGCGATGGTGGACGTGGACCACTTCAAGTCGTTCAACGACACCCACGGCCACGATACCGGCGACGACGTGCTGCGCCTGGTGGGGTCGCGGCTGGCGCGTGTCGGCGACGGTGGCCGAGCGTTCCGCTATGGCGGCGAGGAATTCGCGGTGGTGTTCCTGGACCGCCCAGCGGCGGCCTGCATCGAGGCCGTCGAAGCACTGCGGCAGAGCATCGAGGACACCCGCATGCAACTGCGCGACCGCAGCACCCGCAGCCGTGACGACGAAGCTGGCCGTCAGCAGCGCGGACGCGGCGGCACCGGCCAGGTGGTGCAGGTGACGGTCAGTATCGGGCTGGCCGACAGCCGCGTGGATCCGCGACCGACGGCAGTGCTCAAGGCCGCCGACCAGGCGCTGTACATGGCCAAGGACGGAGGTCGCAACCAGGTCCGCGCGCACGGCGGCCAGCGCCTGCTGGCTGCATCCAGTGCGTAGGGCTCAGACCGCGTCGAGGTAATACCAGCGGCCGTCGATGCGCCGGAATCGGCTGTGCTCGGTCATTCTCACCGCGCTGCCGCCGCCGATGCGGTAGCGCGCGGTGAAGCGCACTTCAGCACTGTCTGCGCCGGTGACCGCGTGGTCGTGCACGGTCAGGCCCAGCCAATGGGTGCGCTGGCCTGGCGCATCGCCCAGCGACAACTCGGCCGGACGCGTATCCGGATGCCAGGTGTGGCGCAGGTAGTCGGCCAGGCCCCGCACATACGCGCTGTAGCGCGAACGCATCAGGTGCTCGGCATCGGGCGCGGCTTCACCGGCATGAAAACGACCACAGCAGGCGGCATAGTCGGCGGGAAGGCCACAGGGGCAGGGATCGGCGGATTTTCGGCTCATGCCGGCATTGTCGCCGGGTTGCAGGGATTGATGCACGCGCGGCGGGAGTCACCTGGAGCAGGACAGGCGTATGCTGTCGCGCCCCCACCTTGATTGATCGCCGTGCTGGATCTGGTTCCCCCTGAGTTGTGGTGGCTGGTGGTGATCGCCTTCATCGCCGGTCTTGTGGATGCCGCCGTGGGTGGCGGTGGCCTGGTGCAGCTGCCCGGCCTGTTCACGGTGCTGCCGCAGCAGACGCCGGCGATGCTGTTTGGTACCAACAAGTTCAGTTCGATGTTCGGTACCGGTGCGGCTGCGTGGCGCTATGCGCGCAATGTGCGCTTCCCGTGGAAACCGGTACTGTTCGCGGCCGGCACGGCCTTCATCTTCTCCTTCGCCGGGGCCACTGCGGTAAGCCTGCTGCCCAAGGACGCGGTGCGCCCACTGGTGCTGGTGCTGCTGATCGCGATGCTGGCCTACACGCTGTGGAAGAAGGACTTCGGCGCGTTGCACCGGCCCCAGGAGATCGGCCGCCGTGAACTGGTGATCGCGCTGGCGATCGGTGCGGCGATCGGCTTCTACGACGGCTTCTTCGGGCCGGGCACCGGCAGCTTCCTGATCTTCCTGTTCGTGCGCTTCTTCGGCCTGGATTTCCTGCGCGCCTCGGCGGCGTCGAAGGTGGTGAACCTGGCGACCAACGTGGCGGCGATCTCGTTCTTCGTGCCGACCGGCAACATCCTGTGGTTGTTTGCGCTGCCGATGGCCACAGCCAACATCATCGGCTCGGTGGTGGGCACGCGCCTGGCGCTGAAGGGCGGCACGCCGTTCATCCGCAAGCTGTTCGTGGGGCTGGTGGTGGTGCTGATCGCGCGGATGGCGTGGGATACGTTCCGCGGTTCGTGAATGCGGTTGCCGCCCGGCGCCCGCCACTACCGAACCCCGCCCATGGGTAGTGCCGGCCGCTGGCCGGCATTCCCCTTCAATCGGCCGGGTCAGGCCTCAGCTTCTTCCGGTTCGTTGGCCTGCTGGCGGCTGCGCTCGGGCAGCTTCAGGCGCTTGCCCTCTTCGTCGTACTCGATCAGCAGCACGCCGGAGTCGTGACGGCCGCTGATTTCGACGAAGCAGGCGCCGCCGATGAACGGTTCCAGCGTCATCACCGACTTCAGCGGGGTGGCAACCACCATCTGGAAGCCGAAGTTGTCGAAGATGTTCATTGCCAGTGCGGTGAACTCGTTGTCGGCCTTGTCGAAGGCCTCGTCGAGCACGACCGCGGCGTAGCTGGGCAGCTGGCTGTCGGCGCCGCCGAGCTGGTAGCGCAGCGCAGCCGCCAGGCAGGTAGTGGCCAGCTTCTGGCGCTGGCCACCGGACTTGCCGGCGCCGCTGCGGTAGATCTCGACCTGCTGGCGCGTTTCCGCATCCAGCTCGACGCCGATGAACTCCACGTGCATGCGCACGTCCAGCACCAGCTCGCGCCAGCGCTTGTCCTCGCCTTCCTGCGAGCCGAGGCGGTTGACCAGCTGGCGCAGCACGGTGAACTGCGACTCGGCCAGCTCGCGCTGCTCGGTCTGCTGCTGCGACAGCACCTCGCGCAGCTGCAGGTGGAACTCAGCGACCTCCGGCAGGCGGCGGTCGCTCAGTTCGATGGTCAGCAGCGTGCCACGGTTGAACGGCACCTGCTCCAGGCTGGCGTTCACCTCGTCCAGGCGCTGGCCGATCGACTTGCGGGCCTCTGCGCTGTGGCGCTGCAGGGCCAGCAGGTTGTTCTTGCTCTGGTTCTGCAGCAGGTCGAAGAAGCGCTCTTCGTGCTGTGGCAGGCCGTCGCGTTCCAGCCGTTCGAGGCGTGCGAGGAAGTCCTCGGCCGAGGCCACCGACACGGTGAAGTCGCCCGACTCCTCCGGCCACTGCTGGATGAAGCGACGGAAGCAGCCGATCAGCTGGTTCTCGATGCGGTTGAGGTCCTGCTGCGAGGACGACAACTGCTCGTTCAGCGCGTTGCTGACCTGGCGCATGTGCGCTTCGAGCGTTTCCAGGCTGAGCGGCCCCTGTTCCTGCAGGCGCTCGGCGAGGCCGGCTTCCTGCTCCTGGGCCAGGCTCGGCAGCACCAGTGCGCGGCTCTGCTGGCGTGCGCGGTCAAGGCGATCACGTTCCTTGACCAGCTGGCCGCGCTCGACGCGGACGTCTTCATAGGTGCGGCGGGACTGCTCGATGTCGGCGCGCACGGCGTCGATCTGCTTGGCCAGCTTGGCGAGATCGGCGTTGCCTTCACGCAGGTCGCGCAGGGTGGCTTCGATATCGCTCAGGCGCTGCTGCGGAGCGGCGATGTCGATCTCGTTCCAGCTGATGCTGACCAGCTCGTGGCATGCCAGGCGGCGTTCGTTGTCGCGATCACGCTGCCCGCGCAGGCGCGCGATGTCGGTCTCGCAGCTGGCGATGCGCTTGGCCAGTTCCTGTGCTTCGCGCTCGAAGGCGCCCACCTTGTCGTGGTTGTTGAAGCCGAGGATCCAGCGACGGCGGTCGCCCACCGCACTGCGGTCGTCCTTCTCGAAACGGTCGCCGGGATGCTTGACCTGGCCTTCGCGGGTGATGCCGCGGTCGACGTTGCGCAGCTGCCTGGCATCCACGCATTCGTAGTCGAAGCGCTTGCCCAGCTCGCGGCGCAGCCAGCTTTCGAATACATGCTCGCGCAGTTCAAGCTTGTGCAGCAGCGACTTCGCCGACGGCTCACGGGCGAATGCATCATCGTTGCGGCGCACGCGGTAGTAGGTGAAGCGCATGCCAAGGTGGGTACGGTTCACCCATTCGGCGACGTCGTTGTAATGCTTGTCGTCGACCAGCAGCGACAGCGCGAAGCCACCCAGCACGCGCTCGATGGCACCCTGCCAGCCCTGCTCTTCCGAGCGGACCTGGATCAGTTCGCCGACGAAGGGCAGTGCCGCCTCGGCGATGCCGGTTTCCTCGGCCAGGCGTGCGCGCAGCTTCTGCATCGGCGCCGGGATGTTGGAGGGCGTGCGCTGCATCGCTTCAAGTTCGGCACGGACCTCGCCGAAGCGGCGCTCGTCATCGCGCTTGCCGCCCAGGCGGTCACTGATCGCGTCGTCCAGTGCCGAGGAGGCACGCTGGCGGTCCTGCAGCTCGTTCTGTGCGCGCTCGACCAGTTCGGCGAAGCCATGGGCGTCGTCCGGCAGTTCGGCCCCCAGCTGCTGCGCCGCCTGGCGTGCCTGCTCGCGCTTGGCCTGACGGCGGTCGCGCTCAGCTTCGGCACGACCCTGCTCGCGTTCCAGTTCCTCGATGCGCTCACCGCCCTGCTGGCGGCGCTGCAGCTCCAGTTCGGCCAGGCGCTCGGTGTGATTGTCCAGTGCGGCACGGCGCTGGGCTTCTTCGCCAAGCAGGCCGCGGTCACGCACGTCCATCTCGCGCAGGCGCGCCTCGATCAGCGCTTGGCGCCGGCTTTCGCGGAAGCTGTCAACACCGAGCTTCAGCGCTTCGTCGTCGCCACGACGGCGGTGCATTTCCTTCAGATCGTTGTAGTAGGCGCGCGCCGGCAACAGGGTTTCCACCTGACGGCGGGCAGTGACCACCGCTTGGTGCGCGCCATCAAGCTCGGCGAAGTCGCTGACCAGGCGCTCGGCGGCGTCGAAGGTCTTCGGCGTGTCGAGCATGAAGTCGCGCAGGAAGACGTTGAGGTCGCCCAGGTTCTTCGCCGACTGCGTCTTGTGCAGCAGTCGCAGCGCCATCTCGTTGTCGATGCCGAGCAGGTCGCGGAAACGCTCGGCGTAGCCGGAGAACGTGTCGAAGTGGTGCAGGTCGGGCAGCTTCTGCTTCAGCTTGCGCAGGTCCAGGTCGAAGCCGCCGAGGTCCTTGGCGATGTCGAACGGGCGCTCGGCGATCATGTAATGCTTGCGCACATCGCCGGCCGAGGTGCCGTTGCCGGAGATCCAAAGCAGGCGCACCAGGCTGACCACGCGGCCATCGCCGGCGCGGTATTCCAGCACCAGCGCGGTCCAGGTCGCGCCCTTGCGCAGGTACTGGGTGGCGATTTCGCCGGTGCCGCTGTCCTGCTGGTCGGCCCACGCGCCGCGCACGTAGGACACCAGGTTGCGGTCGCGGCCACTGCGCTCGGCTTCACGTGCAGCGGCGTTGAAGTCGACGATGGCCGGTGGCGTCAGCAGCGCGGACATGGCATCGAGCAGGGTCGACTTGCCCGAGCCGGAGCGGCCGACGAACAGGAAGCCGCGCTCGGCGATCGGTACTTCGGTCAGGCCGTTGAAGGTGCCCCAGTTGTGCACCTGCAGGCGGCGCATGCGGAACTGCTGCAGGCGCGGGTCCGGCAGGCCTTCGTTGAACAGGGCGGGAGTGTGCTTGGAGATAGCCATGCGATGGTCGGGTCTCTCAGGCCTCGGCGGCCGGGGTTTCACGCAGCTGGCGGTAGACCGCCGAAAGCTGGGACACGTCTTCGGCGGAGAACAGCAGCTTCAGCGCCGGCGAGACTTCGTGGCGGTCTTCCTGGCCGCTGAGGCGGGTCAGGATGTGGTTGTCCTTCATCTTCTGCACCGCCGATGCGACGCGACGGTTGAAGCCGGCGCGGTCGGTGGACAGGTTCTTTTCGTAGATGGCCAGCGCTTCGGCCATCTCGGCGTCGGCGACCACCGCGCGGTTGCCGCGCGCATCGGCCTCGGCCAGCTGCTGGCGCAGGTACAGCAGCAGCACCGAGTCGATGAAGGTCAGCGGCGAGGTGCGCAGCAGCACCGGCGCATCGACGTCTTCGGTATCGGCCTGGCGGGTGAACGCCACGCCACTGTCGCGGTCGAGCACCAGTTCCAGGAACAGGTCGGCCAGCGACGAGCGGATGGCCGCCTCGCTGCGGATCAGCGCCGGCCACAGCTTGGCGTGGCGCAGCTGGTCGATGCTGGGGCCGATCAGCAGCTGGCACAGCGCACGGCGCGCATCCAGCGGCAGGCGCCCGGTATCGCCGAGGTAGTACACGTCGTTGCCACGGCGGGGCTGCGCCACGGCCGCCACCGGCTCGGCCTCGTAGGCGTCTTCCGCCACGTCGGCCTGCGGTGCGTCGATGGGATCTTCATGCCAGCTCATGGCGTCTCTCCTGGGTGAACCAAACCAGCGGGATGCGGGCGCGACGGATCTGGCCGTCGCCACCACGCCATTGCGCAAGCTCCTGCTCGCCGGCGATCACGTTGCCGAAGCGCGTGCCCAGCGACAGGTAGCCGATGACGCTGCCAAGACCCTGCGGCGCTTCGCGCTGCGAAAGGGCCTGGGCGATGCTGAGCCGCGGCTGTGCATCGAGCAGGTCGTGCAGGTCGCGGCGCAGGGTACGGAAGTCGATTTCGGACGAAGCGACCAGATCGCCAACGCTTTCCAGGCTGATCGCGGCTGCGTCGTTGTATTCGACGTTGCCATCGACCTGGGCGCTGCGCGGATCGTGCAGTTTCCATTGCGACCACGAGCGCAGGCGGCTGGTGGTCAGCTGCAGGTCGCGGCCGATGCCGCGTTGTGCGGGGAACTCGTCGCGCAGAGCGAGCGCTTCGGACTGCGCCTGCTTGAGCAGCTGGTTGAGGCGACGCTGTTCCAGATAGCCACGGCTCTGCACGAAGCCGCGCAGGCTGCGCGCGAAGTTCTGCAGCACATCGTGCACCTGGCCACCGCGCTCGAGCATGGTGCTGGTGAAGCCGCGCAGGAAGTTGCGTTCGTTGCGGTCCAGGCGGCGGGCGAAGCCACGCGCCAGCACCGCTTCCAGCGCGGCATCGAGCTGGGCGCTCTGCTCGGCGTCGTTGAGCAGGCGCCAGAAGGCCTGGAAGCTACGCCCGGCATCACTTTCGCCAATCACGTCCACGCCTTCGAACAGCTGCGACAGCACATCGCCGCGCTCGCCCTCGTCGTCGATGATGCGTTCGCGGAACTCGCGGTTGAGCTGCTCGAAGTCGTCGCGCACGCGGCGGAAGTCCTCGGTCAGCTCGTCGGCCAGGCCGATGATCTGGCGCGCACGTTCCAGCGCGCGCTTGCCGTCCAGCGCGATCACACGGCCGGCGCCGACACGGGCGATCTCGGCGTCGATCCGGTCGCGCTCGTCGCGCAGCGCCGACAGGCGGGCGTCCGGATCGGATTCGGTCTGCGCGGCCAGCTGCGAGAGCTGTTCGATGACCAGCGCCAGCCGGCTCTCGGTGGCGGCCACACGGGCCTGCTCGAGGCCGTCGGCAAAGCGGATCGCCTGAAGCGCCGCGGTCGAAAGCTCGTACTGCTCCTGGTCGGCGCCCTCGGGCAGGCGGCGTTCCAGCCAGCCCTGGGCCAGCCAGTGCGCGATGTAGGCCTGCGCGGTACGCGGCAGCTCGCGCGACAGTTCGTCGCTATTGAGCTGATCCAGCGCACGCTGCAGGCGCTCGTTGAGCACCGACGAAGGCAGGGTGCGCTCGCCGTCCATCAACAGCCCCTGCAGCAGGCCGATGATTTCCGGAGCGTGGTCGGCGGCGAGCAGCTTCCACTGGGGCTGTTCGCGCAGATGGCGGTAACGGGAGATGCGTTCGCGATGCTTCATGCAGCGAAAGGAGTCATGAGGGCTGGCGGGGAGGGGCAGCCACGCACGGCGGCCGCGCCGGCATCCGTGGGCATGCCGGCCCGCAGGGGCCGGCGGGGTGCGGGCAGGCGGCTCAGCGCTTGCCGCCCACTTCGATGAAGCGCAGGAACTCGGCGCGGGTACGCGCGTCGTCGCGGAAGCTGCCCAGCATCTTGGAGGTGACCATGCTGACGCCGCGCTTGTGGATGCCACGGGTGGTCATGCATTCGTGGGCGCCTTCGACGACCACGCCGACACCGATCGGCTGCAGCACATCCTGGATGCACTGGGCGATCTGCGCGGTCATCTTCTCCTGCACCTGGAAACGGCGGGCGTAGGCTTCGACGACGCGGGCCAGCTTGCTGATGCCCACCACCTTGCCGGCCGGCAGGTAGCCGACATGCACGCGGCCGATGATCGGCGCCATGTGGTGTTCGCAGTGGCTTTCGTACTCGATGTCGCGCAGGACAATGAGTTCGTCATAGCCTGCCACTTCCTCGAAGGTGCGCTCCATGTAGGCGCGCGGGTCATCGCGGTAACCGCTGAACCAGTCGCCATAGGCTTCGGCGACACGGCGGGGGGTATCCAGCAGGCCTTCGCGGGACGGGTCCTCACCGGCCCAGCGCAGCAGGGTGCGCACGGCATCCTCGGCCTGGTCCTGGGTCACGTCGCCCTGCTGGGCGGCCTTTTCGTTGTTCTTGCTCATTGCGTACAGCGTCCCGAACGGGGGGCGAGCATCGTACCCGACCGGGGGGTGGGTCGTCCTGTTGGGACGGTTCATCGGGGGGTTCTTGCGGCGCCTCGTTGCTATCGGTTTGGAGGGGGAGAGGGGGCTGCGCAGGACACGCCGTAAACCCGTCCATGGGGGCTCGATGGCGCCATCCATGGCGCCAACGGTCCTGCGCAGCCCCCTCTCCCCCCTCCTTGACGGTTTCCTGCGGGCGCGGCCGAACCGCCCGAAAGCGGGGTCAAAAGCTTGGGTTCATGGCTTCGGAAGCGCCGCGCGACTGCGCGACTGCTGTGGTAGGTGCGGACCGTTGGTCCGCACAGCTTTGGCTGCTGCTCCTGCCTCCAAAGAGCCAACCCACCGCGTCCGCGGGCTGATGGGAGGGAAGCGGGGGCCGGGCGGGGCAGGACCGTCCGCGGCATGGATGCCGCGGCCGAGCCCCCCAAGGGTGAGGGCGCTTTGCTTGCGAGGCATGCCTCGCAAGCGCCCGAACGCACAGCCGCCAGCGGCTGGGCCGGACCCTGGAGGGGGGTTCACGGCGTGTCCTGCACCGTCCGGCGCCCGCTGCCCCACCCGACACCAGGCAGGCGCAACGCTTTCCTAACACCCCACCCATTCAGAAAAACCTATTGATAGGAATGAAATTAGTAGTATCCTATCTATCTCTTATGGACCGACCCCTCGACGAGCGCACCGTGCTGCAGATGCAGCTCAGCTCCGGCCTGCTTTATGCAGGGCGGCAGTGGCAGCGCCTTGCCGACAGCCGGCTCGGCAGCTACGGCATCTCCACCGCCTGCACCATGCCGTTGCTGATGATCGGCCGCTCCGGCGGTGGCATCCGCCAGGTGGCGCTGGCCCAGCAGCTGGGCATGGAAGGGCCTTCGCTGGTACGCCTGCTGGACAAGCTGTGTGCCAGTGGCCTGGTCCGCCGCGAGAGCGACGCCAGCGACCGCCGCGCCAATCTGTTGTGGCTGACCGACGAGGGCCATGCGCTGGTCAGCGAACTGGAAGATCAGTTGATCGGCCTGCGCCAGGACGTGTTCGGCGAGCTTTCCATGGATGAACTGCACGCCGTGCTGAAGGCATGGCGCCTGCTGGCCGAGGCCGCCGACAGCATCACGTAAGAGCGCTGCCCCCGAACACCGCCGCTGCCGTGCACACGCCAGCGGCTTTTGCCCGTTGCTGTTGTTTCGTTGTCCCTCCCCTCCCCCACCTCGTCCCCGCCCCCTACCGATGCCCGGTGAATTCAGTCTCCACGGAGTGTTCGTCCCGACCCTGCTTGGGTTGATGGTGTTGGCCTATCTGGTCAACAGCGGCCTGCACGCGCTGCTGCAGCGTGCCGGCGCCTACCGCCATGTATGGCACCCGGCGCTGTTCAACCTAGCGCTGTACGGGATCGTGCTTGGCCTGCTGTTCCACCTCCTGCGTTGGATGCAATCGTGAACAAGATCGTGAAGAAGACCCTGCCGGTGCTGCTCACCAGCGCAGCCGTGATCGTCGCCCTGCTGGTGCTGCGCCAGCTGTGGGTCTACTACATGGATGAACCCTGGACCCGCGACGCCCACGTCGGCGCCGACGTGGTGCAGGTGGCGCCGGACGTGTCCGGGCTGGTGGAAACGGTGAACGTGGCCGACAACCAGGCGGTGAAGAAGGGCGACCTGCTGTTCGTCGTCGATCGCGCCCGCTACCGCATCGCGCTGGAGCAGGCCAAGGCCAGCCTGGCCGAGCGCCAGGCCTCGGTGGCACAGCTGCGCCGCGAGATCGGCCGCGACCGCAGCCTGCAGGACCTGGTCGCCGCCGAGGATGCCGAAGTGCGCCGCGCCAAGCTGCAGGCTGCACAGGCGGCGCTGGCCACCGCACAGGCCGCGGTCGACCTGGCCGAGCTCAACCTGGGCCGCACCGAGGTGCGCGCGCCGGCCGATGGCCGCGTCAACGACCGCACGATGCGCGTGGGCGACTACGTGGTGGCCGGCAAGCCGGTGCTGGCGTTGCTGGATACCGGCTCGTTCCGCATTGATGGCTATTTCGAGGAAACCCGACTGCGCGGCGTGGCGCCGGGGCAGCGCGTGGACATCCGCCTGATGGGCGAATCGGCACCGCTGCACGGCCATGTCGAGAGCATTGCCGCCGGTATCGAGGACCGCTACCGCAGCAACGGCAGCACCCTGCTGCCGAACGTGACCCCGGCCTTCGACTGGGTGCGGCTGGCGCAGCGCATCCCGGTGCGCATCGCCATCGACGAAGTGCCCAAGGGCGTTGAGTTGATTGCCGGCCGTACCGCCACGGTGACCGTGGACACCGGCCGCCATCCGCACAACGGCAAGGCCGGCACTTCGCCGACACAGGCGGGCCTGTGAACGCCGCCCTGCCCCGTCTCGGCCTGATCGTCGCACTGGCCAGCCTGGCCGCGTGCAAAACCGTCGGCCCGGACTATGCACTGCCGGAAGGTTCGGCGTTCAAGCGCCCGGAGGCCAATGCGGCCTTCATCGATACGCAGAACCCGCAGATTGCCGCCAACCAGGCGCTGCCCGACCGCTGGTGGTCGCTGTACAACGACCCGGTGCTGGACGGGCTGATCACCCAGGCACTGCGTGACAACGTGGAACTGAAGGCCGCCGATGCGCACCTGCGCCGCGCTGCCGCCGTGTACGAACAGGCGCTGGACGCGGGCGGCTTCGAGTACGAGGCCGAGGCCGGCGTCAGCCGCGCGCAGTTGTCGGCCGAATCGTTCCTGCAGGAGCACGAGCTGCCGGTGATCAACCTGGCCGATGGCAAGTTCGCGGTCAGCTACCAGTTCGACCTGTTCGGCAAGCTCAAGCGCGGCGCCGAAGCGGCGCGAGCCGACGAACAGTCGGTTGCCGCAGCACGTGACCTGGCCCAGGTCAGCGTGGTCGCGCAGGTGGCCGACAGCTACCTGGAGATCTGCCACGCCAACCACGAGCTGCACGTGGCCGAGCATTCGCTGCAGCTGCAGCAGCGCAGCCGCACCGTTACCGAGCGCCTGATCGCCGCCGGCCGCGGCACACCGCCGGAACTGGCCCGGGCCAATGCGCAGGTGGCGCTGCTGGAGGCGGCACTGCCGCCGCTGCGCGCGCAGCGTTCGGCCGCGGCCTATTCGCTGGCCGCACTGCTGGGCCAGACCCCGGGCCAGCTGCCGGCCGGGGTGATCGACTGCGCGCACGCGCCCGGCCTGGCGCAGCCGCTGCCGGTCGGTGATGGCCGTGCGCTGCTGCAGCGCCGCCCGGACGTGCGCCAGGCCGAACGCAAGCTGGCCTCGGCCACGGCGCGGATTGGCGTGGCCACCGCCGAGCTGTATCCGGACATCCGTCTGGGTGCCTCAGTGGGCGCCGCCGGCCTGCTGGAAGACTTCGGCACGCCGATGACCCAGCAGTGGTCGATCGGCCCGCTGATCTCGTGGACACTGCCCTCTTCGGGCACGCATGCCCGCATCCACGCCGCCGAAGCCGGTGCCGACGCGGCCCTGGCCGAGTTCGACCACACCGTGCTGCAGGCACTGCGCGAGACCCAGACCGCGCTGGACCGCTATGCGCAGGACCTGCGCCGGCTGCAATCGCTGCGCGTGGCGCAGGAGCAGGCCGCGCTGGCCGCCGAGCAGAACCGCCGGCTTTACCAGGGCGGCCGCACACCCTACCTGTCCAGCCTGGATGCCGACCGCAGCCTGGCCAGCAGCGACGCCACCCTGGCCGCCGCCGAAGCGCAGGTCTCGCGCGACCAGATCCACCTGTTCCTGGTGCTGGGTGGCGGCTGGCAGGCATCGGTTGCCCCGGCTGCACCGTCCACCGCACAGGCCACGGCGAAGTAAGCCATGAACGCGCTGACCGATCGCCAGGCCTGGCTGTTCTCGATCAAGACCTACCTGGCCGCGGTGGCCGCGCTGTACATCGCCATGGCCGGCAACCTGTCGCGCCCATACTGGGCGATGGGCACGGTGTACATCGTCAGCCAGCCGCTGCTGGGCCCGACCCGCGCCAAGGGCGTGTACCGCATTGTCGGCACCCTGGTGGCCGGGCTGGCCACGCTGCTGGTACTGCCGGCGCTGGTGGAAACCCCGCTGGTGCTGAGTGCGGCGATGTCGATCTGGCTGGCCGGTTGCCTGTTCATGGCCCTGCTCAATCGCGGCCCTCGCGGCTACGCGTTCCTGCTGGCCGGCTACACCACCGCCTTCATCGGCTTCCCGGCGGTAACTTCGCCGGAGACCATCTTCGACACCGTGGTGGCGCGCAGCGAGGAGATCATCCTCGGCACGGTGGTGGCCGTGCTGTTCGCCTCGCTGTTGTTCCCGGCCTCGGTGCGGCCGATGCTGCGCGCCCGGATCGGCAACTGGATGGAGGACGCTGCGCAGTGGTGCCGGCAGATCCTTGAGCGTGGCCGCGCGCATGCGCCGCGCAACCGGCTGGCTGCCGACCTGGTGCAGTTCGAGGCACTGATCGAGTTCCTGCGCCGCGACGATCCACGCCATGCCGGGTCTGCGGTGTCGATGGAGCGGCTGCGCGAGCGCATGCTGTTGCTGTTGCCGGTGTTGTCGTCGATCGCCGATCGCCTGAGCGCGCTGCGCAGCGATGGGCAGGCCCTGCCGGATGGGCTGCCGGCGCTGGTCGACGACATCCGCGAGTGGCTGGATGGCCCGACCAACGCCAGCGAGTACGCGCGGCTGCGCGCGCGCATCAGCGCGCTGAAGCCGCAGGTGGACCGCGACCTGCAGCACCTGCAGCTGGCCAGCCTGCTGCTGCGCCTGGAAGAACTGGTGGACCTGTGGCAGGACTGCCGCACCCTGCAGCACGCGATCGACCAGGGCACGGCGCCGTTGGATCGCGCGCACTACCGCATCCGCACCGAACGCGTGGCCGCCGACAAGCACGTCGACTACGGCATGGCGCTGTTCTCCGCGCTCAGTGCCGGCGTAGCGCTGATGAGCTACTGCGTGCTGTGGATCGCGCTGGGCTGGGAAGGCGGCGGCAACGGCGCGATGATGGCGGCGGTGACGGCCGCATTTTTCGCCGCACAGGACGATCCGGCCCCCAGCATGGTGCAGTTCCTGGTGTGGGCGATGGTCGCCTCGGTGGTGGCGGGCGTGTACCTGTTCGGCGTGTTCCCAGCCGTGCACGACTTCGGCCTGCTGGCGCTTGTGCTGGCGGTGGCCTTCCTGCCGCTGGGACTGCTGCTTCATCATCCCAAGAGTGCGCTGTTCGCGCTGCCGCTGACAGTCAATCTGGCTGCGTTGCTGAGCCTGCAGAACACCTACAGCGCCAACATCCAGACCTTCCTCAATTCGTCGATCGCGATGTTCATCGGCATTGGCTTTGCAGTGGTGATGACCCGCCTGTTCCGTTCGGTAGGTGCCGAGTGGACCGCGCGCCGGCTGGTGCGGCAGGGCTGGACCACGCTGGCCGAAGCCGCCGAAGGACGTGGCCAGCAGGATCGGCAGCGCTTCGCCGCACGCATGCTCGACCTGCTGGGCCTGCTCGCACCGCGCCTGGCAGCGACGCCGGAGGGCAGCGACATTGCCTCGGTGGACATGCTCAACGAGGCGCGCATCGGCCTGAACATCCTGCAGCTGCGTCGTGCACGGCTGGAACTGCCCGAGCGCAGCCGCGAAGCCGTCGAGCACATCCTGGAAGAGATCGCTGGGCACTACCGGCGGCAGATCGCGGCGCGCAGGCCGATTGCTGCAGACCAGGCGCTGCGCGAGCGGCTGGATACCTCGCTGGGCCGGGTTGGCAGCGTGGCGGCGTGCAAGGCCCGCGACGAGGCGCTGATGGGCCTGGTCGGCCTGCGCTTCGCGCTGTTCCCGGAGGCCAAGGCGTTGGCGCCGGGCCTGGCCATGGACACGGCGACGCAGCCGTAGCGCGCTACCCTGTGCGTCCACAGACCCCGTTGCCGGGGTCGGATCCTTCGCCGCGGGCGAAGGCTCTGACCCCTGCTCTGCACAGGAAGCTCCAATGAGTTACGACATGATGGTGTTCGAGGCCAGCGCCGCGCCACGCGAGGCGGCGGCTTTCATCGCCTGGTTCGAAAAGCAGACGCAGTGGAACGAGCGCCACGAGTACGACGACCCGGCAGTCAGCAGCCCGGCGCTGCAGGCGTGGTTTACGGAGATGGCGCAGGAATTCCCGCCGTTGAACGGACCACTGAGCAACGACGATGACGACCGCGCCGAGGTGACCGAGTACAGCATCGGCCGGCAGGTGATCTACGGCGCGTTCGCCTACTCGGTGGCCGAGCGCGCGCACGGGCGGGTGCAGGATCTGGCCGAGAAGCACGGCGTGGGCTTCTTCGACGTGAGTGCGGATGAAGCGGCGATCGTGTTTCCTGATGGGTTGGTACTCATCGCGTAGATCCACGCCATGCGTGGATGACCACCAGAACGATCGAAGCGCGCTTTTGTAGAGTCGAGCCACGCTCGACTCCGTGGCCCATCAGCCGAGCATGGCCCGGCTCTACAGGCAGCGCATCACGCCCGCGTCAGAACAACGTGCCCTGCACCGTGGGCTGTTCGATGGGTGCCGGTTGTTCGGCCACATCTTCGGCACCCAACCGCCAGGCCAGGCCGCCCAACCGGCTGGCGTGCCGCTTCAGTGCGGCCTGCAGCACGTCGGCGCTGCTGGCCACATGCAGTACCTGGCGGGCGCGGGTCAGGCCGGTGTAGACCAGCTCGCGCGACAGCACGCGGCTGTCCTGGCGTGGCAGCTGCAGCCACACTTCATCGAACTCCGAGCCCTGTGCCTTGTGCACGGTCATCGCAAAGGCGCTTTCGTGCGCGGGCAGTGCGGCCGGGTGGAAGGCGCGTGGCTGCTCGACGGTGTCGCCCGGGAACCAGGCCACGATCGCGCCGCTGTCGTCGCGCAGGCAGATACCGATGTCGCCGTTGAACAGGCGGTGCCGGTAGCTGTTCTCGGTGACCAGCAGAAGGCGGCCCTGGAAGTAGCCCGGGGTATTGCCGGCCAGCAGCTGCTCGATACGGCTGTTCAGCCCGCGCGCACCTTGCGGGCCTTCGCGCAGCGCGGTCAGCACGCGCAGGCGACCGGCCTGCTGCAGGGCACGTACCGGATCCGCGGCCTCGGCCAGTGCACGCCAGTGGCCCAGCAGGTGCTCACGCTGGCCACGCAGCGGGTCCGCCTCACCTTCGTGGAAGTGCACGCCAGCCAATCCACCACCGCGCAGCAGCTGCAATGCAGTGCGGCTGTCACCTTCACGCACGGCATGCGCCAGCGGTGCCAGGTCCAGCGCATCACTCTGCCGGTAGCCGCGTTGCAGCTGCACGCGACGGCCGGCGAAGGCGCGTGGTGCGGCCTGCGGCTGCAAGGTGGCCGGTGCCAGCAGGCCATGCAGCGCCAGCGCATCGTCGGCGCGGGTGCCGATGCCATCGCCGCTGGCGCGCAGGATCGCGCTGAGCACATCACCGGCTTCGACCGACGGCAACTGATCGGGGTCGCCGAGCAGGATCAGGCGGGTGCCGCTGGCAACTGCATCGACCAGCTTGGCCATCATCGGCAGATCGATCATCGACGCTTCGTCGACCACCACCACGTCCACCGCCAGCGGATTGTCGGTGTGGTGGCGGAAGCGTGGTGAGTCGGGAATCACGCGGAGCAGTCGATGCAGGGTGGTGCCGCTGCTGGGCAGTGCCGCGCACAGCGTCGGATCCAGTCCCTGTTCCTGCAGGCGTTGCACGGCCATGCGCAGGCTCTCGGCCATCCGCTCGGCGGCGCGACCGGTGGGCGCGGCCAGCGCCACCTCGGGCAGCGGCTGGCCGGCGTGCCGGGCCTGCGCGGCCAGCAGCAGCAAGAGGCGTGCGATGGTGGTGGTCTTGCCTGTGCCGGGGCCGCCGGTGACCAGCGCCAGCGGATGGCGCAGCGTCACGCCGGCTGCGCGTGCCTGGTGATCTTCGCCGTGCGATGCGTGCGGGAACAGCTGCGCGAACAATGGCGCCAACGCTGCCATGTCCGGCGCCGGCAGCGGATGCCGGCCGATGCGCTGCAGACCGGTGGCCAACTGGCGCTCGTACTCGCGGTAGCGGCGCAGGTACAGCAGCCCGTTCTCCAGCACCAAGGGGGCATCCCCGGCGATGGCGTCAGCCTGCTCCGGTGTGGCCACCCATGGCGATGCGCGCAGCTGCGCCAGCCAGGCCTGCGCGGCGGGCCACTCGGGCACGCCTTCCAGCAACCGCTGCGGTTGTGCCGGATCGAACGCGGCGTGGCCCTGGGACACCGCCAGCGAAGCCAGCGCCGCCGCCAGTGCCACACTGTCGGGCGTGTCGTCGCGCAGCCGCTGCAGGCTGGTCGCCAATGCGTGGTCGAGGGTACGCAGCAGGCCCTTCTGATGAAGTTCCTTCAGCAGGCTCATGCGCTGGCTCCACGGGCACGCGCGGCGAGCTGGGCCTGGGCCTGCTCGCCGCCGGCGAACAGCGCGTCGAGTGCATCCACCAGCGCGAACGGGAAACGATCCACGTGCACGCCGTTGCCCGTGCCATCCAGGCCGCGGCAGAACAGGTAACGGATGCCGCCCATGTCGCGCTCGTAGTCGTAGGCGGCGCCCAAGCGGAAGCGCAGCCAGCGATGCAGGGCCACGGTGTAGATCAGCGCCTGCAGATCGTATTCGCTGTGGCGCATGGCAATGGCCAGCAGGTCCGGGCTGTAGCCGGGCAGGCGGTTGGACTTGTAGTCGAGCACGTACCACCGGCCATCACGCACGTAGGTCAGGTCGATCATGCCGGTCATCAGCCCCTCCAGGCGGCGGCGCTGGCCGAAGCCGCGGCGGCCACTGGAAATACCGTGCGCATGCAGCACCTGCAGCAGCGCCGGCACGGTGGTCGCCTCGATGGCGAAATGGAAGTCGATTTCGGCGCGGCGCTCGCCTTCACCGAGGCTGTACAGCGCACCGCCTTCGGGCAGCGGTACGGTCAGCGTGTGGCCCACCAGCGGCACCAGCACCGCTACGCCATCGTCCAGATCGACGTCGGCATAGCCCTCATCGTGCAGCGCCTTGCGCAGCACCTCGGCCTGGCCCTCGGGAGCTTCCCGGCCTGGTTGCCAGTCAGCCCATGCGGCGAAGTCGACGTTTTCCATTGCCTCGTGCAGCACGTTGCCGAAGCGGCTGCCCATGAAACGCGGGTCGAGCGGCGCGCTGTCCTCGGCCTCCGCGGCGGCTTCCGGCAGTGCCGGTTCCAGCGGCAGCTCCGGGCCGGTGGGTTCGTCGGCTGCCGGCGCCGGCAGCGCGGTGGCAGCGGCTTCGATGTCACTGCCCGCGCCGGCATCGGCGTGGGCCAGCTGGGTGAAGCTGTACACCCACCAGTCGTGCGGAACGCGCCGGGTCAGTGCACGCACCGCCGGAAGATCCCCTTCCACTTCGGCCGCCAGCTGCGGCAGCGCAGCCGGTACCTCACTGTCATCGATGCGCACATCGGCATGCGCGCGCAGCGCCTGCAGGTCACCCAGCAGCGGTGCCAGCCGCGTCCTGCCGAGCCCGGCCAGATCACCCACGGCGATCCACAGCGCGTGCTCGGCGCGGGTCAGGCCGACATACAGCAGGCGGGCATCCTCGGCACGCTGCTCGCGCTCGCGCTGCGCAGTGGCCGCTTCCCAGGCCTCGTCCTTGCCCAGCTTCCAGTGCAGCTGGCGCTGGCCGCCCACATGCACCGTGCAGTGCGAGGCGGTGTTGGGCGCACCGCCGTCGATGCCCACGAAGGGCAGGAACACCAGCGGGTACTCCAGGCCCTTGCTCTTGTGCAGGGTGATGATCTGCACGCGGCGCGCATCCGATTCCAGGCGCAGCAGCTGCTGCTCGTCATCCTGGTCGGCGCTGGCCATCTGGCCCTGCAGCCAGTCCAGCAGGCCGTGCATGCCCAGCGCCTGCGCCGAGGCTTCCTGCAGCAGTTCGCCCAGCTGCAGGTAGTTGGTCAGGCGGCGCTCGCCATCGATCAGCGCCAGCAGGCGCTCGCCCTGCGCGGCGCAGACGTCGGCGATCACCGCGAACGGGCCGCCGCGCTGCCAGCGCTCGCGCCAATGCAGCAGCTGCGCCTGGAACCCGCGTTGCAGGTCGCCCTCGTGCTCCATCGCCGCGATCGCACTGGCGCGCTGGCCGAGCAGCACTGTGGCCAGCGCTGCGCGCAGGCGACCTTCGTCAGCCGGCTGCAGCAGCGCCAGCAGCAGTGCACGCAGATCACGCGCTTCGCTGGTGGCGAACAGGCTCTGCTTGCCCGCTGCCACGGCAGGAATGCCGACCGCGGCCAGCGCGCGCTGCACCAGCGTGGCCTCGCGATGCGAACGCACCAGCACCGCGATGTCACCCGGCTGTACCGGGCGCCCACGCAGCACCGCATTGCCGGCGCGCGCCTCGACCAGGATCTGGTGGATCGCCGCCACACAGGCCTGGGCGGCTGCTTCGCGCGAGGCATCGGCACTCATCGCCTTGTCACCGCCACTGCGCAGCACGCGCAGAGTGAGTGCCGGGGCAGCATGGCCGTCGCGCTGGTAGTCCGCATCGCTGCGCACGCCACCGGGCCGCACCGGCTCGAACTGGATGCCACGCTCGAGGAAGGCGTCTTCGCCACCGTTGTCGTACAGCGCCTGCAGCGCGCGCAGCACGGCCGGTCGCGAGCGGAAGTTCTGGTCAAGCACCGGCGCCTGTTGCGCTACCCGCTTGGCCTTCAGGTAAGTGTGGATATCACCGCCGCGGAAACCGTAGATCGCCTGCTTGGGATCGCCGATCAGGAACAGCGCCGGTGCCAGGCCGAGCTCGCGCACTTCCGGTGAATCGCCGAACACGGTGTGGAAAATGCCCCACTGACGGTCGTCGGTATCCTGGAACTCATCGACCAGCGCGATGCGGTACTGCGCGCGCAGCTGCTTGACCAATGCCAGGCGCTGCGGGCCTTCCAGGGCCAGTGCGACGCCATCGATCAGATCGTCGTAGGTCTGCACCCGGCGGGTGCGCTTGAGCGCCTGAAGGCGCTGTCTGGCTTCGTCGCGAAGCACGTGCAGGAAGTTCAACGCGGTGGCACGGAGCCAGGCATCGCGTTCGGCCAGAAGCGCGACATAGCGGGCCAACGGCGCCTGCAATGGCGACGATGGCGTGCGCTCGGCGAATTTCTTGTTGGTCTTGGCTGCCAGCGCCTCCGGCAGCAGTGCCGGCAGGCGCTCGCTGGTCAGCAGCTCGCGCGGGTCGGCGCGTTCGGCCCAGCCCAGCAGTTGCCGGCCCAGCGGGTGCAGCCAGCCCAGCTTGTACGACACGCCGTTGATCCATTTGTTGTCGACCGCATCGCAGAGGTCGATGAAGAACTGCTCGCCATGCTCGCGCACGCTTGCGGACAGCTCTTCGGCAACACTCTGCAGGGCGGCCTGCGGATCGGGCAGCGCCACCGCCTGTGGCAACGGGTGCAGCGGCGGCGCGGCCAGCAGCGCGCGCAGATCGGCGGCCAGTGCGTCCGGGGTGGACCACAGCCAGGTCAGCGGTTCCAGCGTGGCCGGGTCATTGGCATATACCCGCCACAGGTCGGCCGCGAGCGCTTCCAGCAACTCACGGTCGCTGGCCAGCAGCTCCGGCGGATCAAAGGTGTGGCCGCTCTCCAGCGCATGCTCGCGCAGCACGCGGGTGCAGAAGCCATGGATGGTGAAGATGGACGCAAGGTCGATCTCATCGGCGGCGACCTGCAGGCGGCGCTTCAGTGCGGTGGCGCGCTCGGTACCTCCCTGCAGATGGCGCTGCAGCACCTCGCGGGTCAGCCGCACGTCCGGTGCTTCGCCTTCGACCGGTTCCAGATCGACCAGTCGCGCCGCCAGCGCCAGGCGCTCGCGGATGCGCTTGCGCAGTTCCTGGGTAGCCGCATCGGTGAAGGTCACCGCCAGGATCTGGCCGATGCGCAGGCCCTGCTCTACCACCAGGCGGGTAAACAGCGTGGCCAGGGTGAAGGTCTTGCCGGTACCGGCGCTGGCTTCGATCAGGCGGATGCCATCCAGCGGCAGGGCCAGATAGGGATCGACCGCCATGCACTGGGCTCGCTCATCGATGAAGGCGGGGCTCATGCGCTGCCCTCCTGGCGCGTTTCGGCGCCGAGGGTGCGGCCTTCGCGCACCGCGCTGAAGACCACCTGGCTGTTGCGCAGCAGGTCGGCATAACTGGCATCGGAGGCGAACGGGTCGGCCCCCCGCAGCAGCAGCTGCCAGGCGTCGCTGCTGGATTCACCCCAGCTGCGGTCGCTGCCGTGCCACTGCTTCCAGCCCTCGCTGCGCTGTTTCTCTGCCGGCGCGTTGTACAGCGCCCAGCCCGTATACGGGGCAAAGCGCAGCGGCTCACGCAGGCCGCGCTGGCGCAACTGCAGCAGCGCGCGCAGCGCCGCGCGTGCAGCAGGCGCGCTCAGTGCCGGCAGTACATGCGGGCCAGGACCGGCGTCGCCGCCATCGTGGAACTGCACAAGGGGCAGTGCGTCGCCGGCGGCGTTGGCCAGCAGCCAGTCCAGGCCCTGGCGGATCACTGCATTGCCATTGAGCGTGCCGGCGCGCAGCCGCACCAGGCCTTCGGGATGCCGATCGGCCACGCGGCCGTGCAGGCGCACGCCATCGATGTCCACTTCGTAGCGACGGCTTTCCAATGGCTCGCCCTGCATCCAGCCCAGCAGCGCACTGGCATACGGACGCGTCTTCAGCTGCTCCACCTCGAACTGGCGCTGGCCCAATGGACCGGACGGCAACAGGCCACGCGCGCGCAGCCGCGGGTACAACGGCTCGGTATCACCGCTGAGCGTGGCGCGCACCACCGCCGCCTGCACGCTGCGCTTTTCCGGGCCGCGCGATGACAGCACCAGCGGTTCCAGGTCATCAACTTCCCCGGCATCGTCGGCCAGGCGCAGACCCAGCGACTGTGCGAGGAACTGCCCGGCCGGGTCGCACAGGAAGCGGCGCAGGGTGTCGAGCGCGAGCTCGTCTTCCACGGCATCGTCGGGCGGCGGCGGCAGCGGGGCATCGAACCACGGCTGCAGGCCACCACGCTGGCCGGTGAGGCGGCCGGCAGCGGGATGCCATTGCCGCCGATAGCTGAAGCGGCGTGGATCACCCTCTCCGAACGCCGCCGGTGAGAACGGCTGCAGTGCATGGCGCACGGTAAAGTCGCGGACCGCCGCAGGCGGATCGAGGTGATACGCGGCGGCGGCATCGATCAGTTCACTGACCAGCACCGACGGCTCACGCACGCTGCCATCGCGTGGATCGGCGCCGAGGTAGCTGAGGTAGAACACCTCCTGCGCGGCGGCGAACAGCTGCAGGAACAGGAAGCGGTCGTCTTCGCGGGTGGAGCGATCGCCCGGGCGGCGGCGTGGCGTGTCCAGCTCGGCGGTGAGCTGGTTGAGGCCCGCGGCCGGGTCACGGCGCGGGAAATCGCCGTCATTGAGACCGAGCACGCAGATCACCCGGAACGGCAGCAGGCGCATCGGCACCATGCGGCCGAAACTGATGCCACCGGTCAGCAGCGGCGCGCGCGTATCGGCCTCGCCCAGTACGCCGGCGAAGTGCGAACGCACCACCTCAGGCGGCACGCCATCTTCGAAACCGGCCTTGGCGGCATCGTCGGCGAACTGATTCAGCAGCTTGCGCAGGCGCTCGAGGGCACGCTGGCTGTTGGGCGAGCTGGGCGCGGTCGGCAGCAGCGCGTCCAGCAGCGACAGCAGCCGTTGCCGCCACTGCGCCGGGGTCAGCAGCTCGCCGAGGCGACGCTGGTAGACCGCCAGCACGCGCAGCAGCCGCAGCAGCCGGTCCAGTGCTTCCAGCGCGCCGCCTTCCAGTTCGATCCACGGCGCCACGCCGGCCAGGTCCGCCTCGCTGCCGGTGGCGTGACCGAGCACCAGGCGGTCCAGTGCGAACTGCCAGGTGTAGGCGTCGTCGGCCGGCGCCTGGTGCTGGTTGCGGTGCTTCGCATCCAGGCCCCAGCGTGCGCCGGCCTGCTGCAGCCAGCCGTGCAGGCGATCGAAGTCCACCGCCTCCAGTCCGGCCGCTTCGGCCAGCGGCGCGCTGGCCAGCAGGTCCAGCACTTCGTTCAGGCCGAAACGCGAGACCGGCAGGCCCAGCAGGTGCACGAACACATCGGCCAGCGGCTCTCCTGCCAGTGGGCTGCTGTCGGCCAGCGCGTAGGGAATGTGCTCCTCCTCGCCGCCGCGGCCGCCGAACACTGCCTCCAGGTACGGCACATAGGGATCGATGTCCGGCGCCAGCACCGCGATCTCGCGCGCCTGCAGCGGCGGGTCGAAGCGAGGGTCCTGCAGCAGGCTGCGCAGCTGGTCGTGCAGCACCTGAAGCTCGCGCAGCCGGGTGTGGCAGGCATGCACCTGCAGGCTGGGGTCGTCGCTGCGCAGCCCATCGCGCAGCTCGCCCGAGGGCAACGCGCGGCGATGGAAAAGATCGCGCTGCAGGCGATGCAGCAGGCTGTCGGACAGGCCGCCTTCGTCAAGGGTCGGCCGGGTGTCTTCTTCCGGATCCGAATACGCGGCAATCTCGCCGGCCGGGTGCACCACCTCGTAGCTGCCCAGCACCGCCATGAAGTCGCGGCCGGCCGCACCCCAGGCCTCCAGCAGGCGGTTCTCACCGGCCGCTTCACCGAAGGGATCGGGCGCGCCGCTGCGCAGGCGCTCGGCCAGCGTCTGCAGGTCACCCCAGTACGACTGCACCGGAGTGGGCATATAGAAGTGCAGCTCGCCCACCCGCGCCTGGGTGGCCATCACCCGCAGCACGTCGGGCGAGATGTTGAGCGTCGCGAACGCGGACATCCGCGGTGGCAGGCCCTGCGGCAGCGGCTGGCCGGCACCCTCGAAGCGATCCAGGTACGCCTGGATGCGGCGCGCGCGGTAGTCGCGGCCATGGGCGATGGTGCGCCAGAGGATCGCCTGCGGGTCGGCCGGGTCGGCGCCGGCCTCCCAGCGCAGCAACCAGTCGCGGCGCCAGGCCTGGTACTTCTCGAACACCGACGCCAGTTCACCGGCCAGTGCCCACGGCTTCAGGGCGTCGCCGCCGGCAAGATAGGACTGCAGCGCGCGCATCGGTGGCTGCGCCAGCAGCGCCGGGTCGCGCAGTGCCTGGTACAGCTTCCAGTGCAGGCCCGCCGCGTCCAGGTCGTCGCGTTCGCCCGGCACATTGGCATTGAGTGCACGGGCAACGAACTCGCCCGGGGTCAGGAACTCGAGGTTGGCGGCCACGCCATACTCGGCAGCGAGTGTCGCTTGCAGCCAACGCCGCATCGCCACCTGCGGGATCAGCACCACCTCCGGCGCGAGCAACGGCTGGCCCGGAACCGGCACACGCACGTTGCGTGCCAGCAGCGCAGCCAGCACGTCCAGGGAGTTGGAATGGTAGAGGCGGAAATCGCTGCCCGGGTCACTCATCATGCACAGTGTGCAGCACGGCAGGCAGTATTCAATGGCCAGCCCATCGCCGGTACGGATTGTTCCGCGCTGCCGGCCGATTGTCCCGGCCTGGCAAGGGTCATGCCGTGCCACAATACTGGACCGTCCAGTCTGCTTATGTTCAGCCGATGGGCCCGATCCTTCGATGTCTAAAAAACGTTAATGGTGCCCATGTCGGCTTCCGCCTCCAGTCTGGTGCAGTTATCCAACGTCCGCATCGACCGGAGCGGGCGCACGATCCTGCGTGACGTGTCGCTGCAGGTGCCCAAGGGCAGCATCACGGCCGTGCTGGGCCCGTCGGGCAGTGGCAAGTCGACCCTGCTGGCGGCACTGACCGGCGAACTGCGTCCGGTCGCCGGCGAGGTCACCCTGTTCGGCAGGCCGGTTCCGCATGACAGCGGCGCGCTGCTGGAGATGCGCAAGAGCGTGGGTGTGCTGCTGCAGGGCAACGGCCTGCTGACCGATCTGACCGTCGCCGAAAACGTCGCGCTGCCACTGCGCACGCATACCCGCCTGCCGACCGCCGTGCTGCGCCGCCTGGTGGAAATGAAGCTGCATGCCGTGGGCCTGCTGGCCGCTGCCGATGCCTGGCCGCGCGAACTGTCCGGCGGCATGGCGCGCCGCGTCGCGCTGGCCCGCGCGCTGGCACTGGATCCGCCACTGATGATCTACGACGAGCCGCTGACCGGGTTGGACCCGATCGCCTCCGGCGTGATCATGAGCCTGATCCAGCGCCTCAACCACAGCCTGGGCCTGACCAGCATCATTGTCAGCCACCACGTGCACGAGACCCTGCCGATCTGCGACCAGGTGATCGCCATCGCCAATGGCGGCATCGTGTTCCAGGGCACGCCCGAGGCGCTGCAGTCCAGTCAGGACCCGCTGCTTCGGCAGTTCCTGCACGGCCAGCCCGATGGCCCCATTCCGTTCGATGCCGCGCCGCGCGCGAGGGTCGCCTGATGCCGTTCGTCCAAGCCACCCGCTCGCTGGGTCGCGCCGGCCTGTTCTCGCTGACTGTGCTGCGTGGTTCGCTGCCGACCCGTGATTTCCTGGCCGAGCTGACCCGCGAGATCTACAAGATCGGCGCACGCTCGCTGCCGATCATCGCCGTCGGTGGTGCCTTCGTCGGCCTGGTGCTGACCCTGCAGGGCTACCGCACGCTGACCACCTTCGGTGCGGCCGACGCGCTGTCGACCCTGCTCGGCCTGTCGCTGTACCGGGAACTGGCGCCGGTGCTGACCGCGCTGTTGTTCATCGGCCGCGCCGGCAGCTCGATCGCCGCCGAACTGGGCCTGATGCGCGCCACCGACCAGATCAAGGCACTGGAGCTGATGGCGATCGACCCGGTGGCCAAGGCCGTCGCGCCGCGCTTCTGGGCGGCGGTGCTGACCGTGCCGCTGCTGACCGGCATCTTCTGCTCGCTGGCGATCAGCGCCAGCTACTTCGAAGCGGTGCATGTGCTGGGCCTGGACAATGGCGTGTTCTGGTCGGCACTGCGCAACAGCGTCGATTTCTGGGACGACTTCGGCGTGGCGATGCTGAAGTCGGCGATCTTCGGCGGCACCGCAGCGCTGGTCGCCGCCTATGTTGGTTTCCACGCCGAGCCGACCATCGAGGGCACCTCGGTGGCGACCACCCGTGCGGTGGTCAATGCCTCGCTGCTGGTGCTGATGTTCAACTTCGTGCTGTCGGCAATGTTGTTCACCTAACCCCTCCACCGGCGGTGCGCATGCGCGCGCGGCCACCACGACTCGATCAGGTAATCCACATGGCCATCCGCGGTCCCAGACTCGAATTCTCTGTCGGCGCATTCCTGCTGCTGGCCCTGGCCTCGCTGATGGTGCTGGCCGTGGCCTCGACCAACCAGCGCTGGAGCTGGGGCAGCCAGGGCTACGAGCTGAAGGCGCGCTTCTCCCAGGTCGGCCAGCTGCGCAAGCAGGCGCCGGTGAAGATCGGCGGCGTCACCGTCGGCCAGGTCGCCTCCATCGACCTGGATCCGGTGAAGTTCGAATCCATCGTGACCCTGCGCATGGACAGCAAGGTCAAGGACCTGCCGGCGGACACCTCGGCGGGCATCTTCACCAGTGGTTTGCTCGGCGAGAGCTATATCGGTCTGCAGCCGGGCGGTGACCCGGACGTGCTGAAGGCCGGTGACGAGATCGTCTTCACCCAACCGGCGGTGGACCTGATCCAGCTGGTCGGCAAGTACATGTTCAGTGGCGGCGCCGGTGGTGGCCCTGCCCAGAAGCCCAACGATGGCGCGCAGGCGCCTGCAACGGAACCGCAACCATGAAAATGAAACTGATTCCCGCCCTGCTCGCCTCGGCGCTGCTGATGGCCACCCCGTTCCTTGCCCAGGCCCAGGCGGCCGCCCCCGCCGCTGCCGCAGCGCAGGGCCAGGCCGGCAAGGTGGTGATCGATGCCAGCACGCGCATTCTCACCACGCTGCAGCAGCGCCGCAGCGAGTTCAGCAGCAACCCGGCCAGCCTGCGCAGCTACATCGACAGCGAACTGAACCGCACCTTTGACCGCGACTATGCGGCACGCCTGGTGCTGGGCCCGCACGCCCGCGGCGCCTCCGACGGCGACATCAAGCTGTTCGCCGATGCGATGGCCGACAGCCTGATGCAGCGCTACGGTTCGACCCTGCTCAACATCCAGGGCAAGCCGAGCTTCCGCCTGAAGGGTGAAAGCCCGCTGCCGGGCAACCGTGGCGTGCGCGTCAGCACCGAACTGGTGCGCGCCGGCAACGAACCGACCCCGGTCGAGTACTGGATGCGCAACGTGAACGGCCAGTGGAAGATCTTCGACGTCAACATCGAAGGCATTTCCTACGTGCAGACCTTCCGCAACCAGTTCGATACGCCCTTGCGCCAGAAGGGCATCAAGCAGGTGGCCAGCGAGCTGCACAGCGGCAGCCTGCAGGCCGGGCCGGCGGGCAATGGCAAGTAACGCACTGGCGCTGCTGGAAGGCGACACCCTGCGCCTGCGCGGGGTGCTCGACCGTGCCGCGGTGATTGCACTGTGGCCGCAACTGCAGGCCCTGCCAGCCCAGCTGGCGCGGCTGGAGCTGGGCGAGGTCGAGCGCGTGGACAGCGCCGGCCTGGCCCTGCTGGCCGAACTGGCCGCCCGGGCACGCAAGGCGGGCCATGCGCTGGCCATTTCCGGCGCGCCGGCCGGCTTCAACGAGCTGAGCGCAGCCTACCGGCTGTCGCCCGACCTGGACTTCAACGCTACTTCTGCTGCGAGCTGACATGAACGTCGTACGCACTTTCCCCCTGATCCTCCTGGCCACCGCCCTGACCGCCTGTGCCGGCAAGCCCGCGCGCAGCGACGCACCGGTCGCCAGCACCGTGGTCGCGCCCGGCCCTGCTGCCGAAGCGACGGCCGCAACGGCCGATACCGGGGTGGTCGGTACTGCTCCGGTCGCTCCCGTGGCCAACCCGGCAACGCCTGCCGCTGCGGTGCCGACAACTGCGCCGCAGGGCGCAGAGGCCAGCCCACCGAAGACCGCAGCATCCACCGCCGCCAGCGACGATGATTTCGACGCCCTGTATGGTGGCACCGGCAACACCGGCAGTGCCGCGGCCTACGATCCGTGGGAACCGTTCAACCGCAAGGTCCACAAGTTCAACAATGCGGTCGACCGCGGTGTGGCCCGCCCGCTGGCCACCGCCTATACCCACGTGGTGCCGCGTTTCGCGCGTACCGGCGTCAGCAACTTCTTCAGCAACCTGCGTGCGCCGGTGACCATCACCAACCAGCTGCTGCAGGGCCGCGGTGCCGATGCGTGGGACAGCCTCGGCCGCTTCCTGATGAACAGCACGCTGGGCATCGGTGGCCTGTTCGATCCGGCCAGCAAGGCGATGGTGCCGCGTCGCAATGAAGATTTCGGCCAGACCCTGGGAGCCTGGGGCTGGCGTCGTTCGCGCTACGTGGAACTGCCGTTCTTCGGCCCGCGTACCGTGCGCGACGTGTTCGGCCTGGCCGGTGACATCCCGTTGTCGCCGATCCGCCGCATCGAGGAAGACAAGGTCCGCATCGGCCTGCAGGGCCTGCAGCTGGTCGACACCCGCGCACAGCTGCTGGCGATCGATGATCTGCGCGACACCGCCGTGGACGAGTACTCGCTGGTGCGCGATGCGTGGATGCAGCGCCGCAACTACCAGATCGAGAACGACCTGCGCAGCAAGCGCGACCGCGGCCATGATGATGCCAATTCGCCGATCCCGGTCGATGCCATGCCGATGCCGAACTGGAGCAACTGATCGCTGCAGCCCGTGCATGAAAAAACCCCGCCTCGGCGGGGTTTTTCTTTTCCGGTAGGTGCCAACCTCGGTTGGCACGCTTTCCTCAGGCCGCCAGCGCGGCCTCGATGGCTTCGCGCAGGCGCGCGTCATCGGCAGCCACGTCCGGGGCGAAGCGCGCGATGACCTTGCCGTCGCGGCCAACCAGGAACTTCTCGAAGTTCCACAGCACCGCCGGTGCTGCGTGGATCGGAATCTCCTTGCTCGCCAGGCGCTCACGCAGCGGGCCTTCGCCGATCGACTGCGGCTGGGCGGCGGTCAGCCGCTGGTACAGCGGGTGGGTGTCCTCGCCAGCCACGCTGATCTTGGAGAACATCGGGAAACTGACGTCGTAGGTAAGCTGGCAGAACTGCTGGATCTCGGCCTCGCTGCCCGGCTCCTGGCCGAGGAAGTTGTTGGCGGGGAAGCCCAGCACTTCCAGGCCCTGCGCGTGCTTTTCCGCATACAGCGCCTGCAGGCCTTCGTACTGCGGGGTCAGGCCGCACTTGGAGGCGACGTTGACCAGCAGCAGCACCTTGCCCTGGTAGTCGGCAAGCGAGGACGGCTGGCCGTCGATGGTGGTGAGGGGAATGTCCTGGATCGGGGTGCTCACGCGGGGCTCCGGCTACGGCGGGAATGGCCCACCAGCATAGCGCCGCGCGCGCTGTTGTAGAGCCGAGCCCATGCTCGGCTGATGCCATGGCAGCCGAGCATGGGCTCGGCTCTACAGGCATCCTCAATCCACGCAGATCGTGCCCTGCGCCTTGCCGTCATCGATACGCTGGCGGCAACCGAAGTTCTGGCTGGCATCACGCTGGCAGGTACCGGACGCCACATCACCGGCCATTGCCTCGCCTGCGGCCAGGCACTGGCCCGTGCAGTCGCTTTTGCGGCTGCAGGCCTTGCCGGCGTCGGCATAGGGAATCACGCATTGCTCGCGCTGCAGCCGGCCGAGCCGCTGCAGGGTGCCACCGGCGGCCTGGCAGTCGACGTCGCGCGCTTCGCGATAGGCCTCGGCAGCTTCAGGGCTGGTGGCCGTGGCCTGCGCGGTCGTGTCCACGCTCGGTGGCGCGCTGCTGCAGGCAGCAAGCAGTGCGGTCAGGACAAGGCTGGTGCAAAGGGGCAGGCGCATCGTGGTACCGGATCGGGCGGGCAGGCCGCCAGCATACGCACCGGCGATGCAGGCGGCGTGTCGGCGCCGGTCAGGCCTCCTCGCCGTCGCTCGCCTCTTCCTCGGCCGTGGCATCTCCCTCGGCCAGGTCGCCGAGCAGCGACTGGGCCTGCTCGGCAGCCAGCGACTCGACACCCCGCAGGCGCCGTTCGATGGTGCGCGTCTTGCGGCTGGCCTCGCCGATGCTGCGCCCGACGGTGGTGATCTGCTTCTCGGCCTTCTCCAGGATGCCGGCGAACTTGCCGAACTCGCTTTTCACTGCGCCCAGCAGGCTCCATACCTCGCTGGAGCGCTGCTCGATGGCCAGCGTGCGGAACCCCATCTGCAGGCTGTTGAGCAGCGCGGTGACCGTGGTCGGCCCGGCCACGACCACGCGGTGCTCGCGCTGCAGCAGATCGACCAGTCCCGGGCGGCGGATCACTTCGGCGTACAGCCCCTCGGTGGGCAGGAACATCACTGCGAAATCGGTGGTATGCGGGGGTGCGATGTACTTGTCGCAGATCGACTTGGCCTGCACGCGCACCGCGCGCTCCAGCTGGATGCCCTGCAGGCGCACGCCTTCGGCATCGCCCTGTTCCTGTGCGTCCAGCAGGCGCTCGTAGTCCTCGCGCGGGAACTTGGAGTCGATCGGCAGCCACACCGGCGTGTCGTCGCTGCTGCGGCCCGGCAGGCGCACGGCGATATCGACCATCTCGCCACTATCCGGGCGCACCCTCACCGCACGCGCGTACTGCTCCTGGGTGAGTGTCTGCTCGAGGATATTCTCCAGCTGCACTTCGCCCCAGCTGCCGCGGTTCTTGACGTTGGTCAGCACGCGCTTGAGGTCGCCCACGCCGGTGGCCAGCTGCTGCATCTCGCCGAGGCCACGCTGCACCTGTTCCAGGCGCTCGGAGACGAGCTTGAAGGAATTGCCCAGTCGCGTTTCCAGCGTCGACTGCAGCTTCTCGTCCACGGTGTGGCGCATCTGCTCCAGCTTCTGCGCGTTGTCGTTCTGCAGCGCGCGCAGCTGTTCCTCCAGCGTGGCACGCATCTCGGCGATGCGCTGCTCGTTGCGCTGTGTCAGTTCCTGCAGGCGCAGGCCCAGACTGTCGGTCAGGCGCTGCTGCGACAGCGCGCCCTCCTCGCGGCCCTTGCGTGCATCGTCCACCAGGGTCTGGCGCAGCGCCCCGAGCTGGGTATCGGTGCGCGCAGTGAGCTCCTGCAGCTGCTGGCCAAACGCATGGATGCGTGCCTCCTGCTGCTGGCCGAAGGTCTCCAGCTGGCCGCGCAGTTCCTGCAGCCGCTGCCCCATCAATGCTGCGCCGCGCTGCTGGCTGTCGGCCACTTCAGCGCGCGCTTTGCGGGCATCTTCGCCCAGCGCTTCGCGCAGCAGGTCCAGGCGCTGATCGGTGCGGGTGGACAGATCGGTCAGCGCGCGGGCGAAGCCATCGAGCTGTTCGCGCAGTTCGCTGCGCCCGGCGCGCGCCTCCTCGCGCACGGCCTGTTCCAGGCGTTCATGCGGCGGGCGGCGCAGCAGGGCGACCAGCTGCAGGATGAGCACGGCCAATAGAAGGCCGGCAATGAGCAGGTATTCGGTTTGCATGGGGCAAGTGTAGGCTGGCCGAGTCTCAGCTGCTGCGTCAGGACCATGCTCGCTCTGTACGGAAAGCCCACCTCCATCAACGTGCGCAAGGTGCTGTGGCTGTGCGCCGGCCTCGACCTGCCACTCCAACACGAGCCAGAACCACCGGCGGACCTGCTGGCCACGTTGAATCCGAACCGGCAGGTGCCGGTCCTGCGCGATGGCGGCTTCGTGCTGTGGGAATCGAACAGCATCTGCCGCTACCTGGCCGCACGTGCTGGCCGTGATGACCTGCTGCCCGGTACGGCGCAGGATCGCGCCCGGGTCGAGCAGTGGATGGACTGGCAGGCCAGCGACCTCAACAGCGCCTGGCGGCACGTGTTCATGGCGCGCGTGCGGCGGCACCCAGACTACCCGGACGATGCCCGCGCCGAGGCCAGCCTGGCGCAGTGGAACCACTTGATGGGCGTACTCGACACACAATTGGCCGGTGGCCACTGCCACGTGACGGGCAACGCCTTCACCCTGGCCGACATCGTGCTCGGGCTATCGGCCCAGCGCTGGCGCAGCACGCCCGGCAACAAGCCCGTGCTGCCACACCTCTCGGCGTGGTTCGAACGGCTGCGCGAGCAGCCCGGTTTCACCACCCACGTCGACAACGGCGTGGCCTGAGGCAGGGGTCAGATCCCTTTCCCTGGGGGGAAAGGGATCTGACCCCAAGGGGGCGCGGGAACCGCCGGTGTTACCAGCCTTCCAGCACGATCTTGCCCTTGGCGCGCTGGCTTTCCAGCAGCGCGTGGGCGCGCCGCAGGTTGGCCGCGTCGATGCGCCCGAAGTGCTCGCCCAGGGTGGTCTGCAGCACGCCCGTATCGATCAGCTCGGCCACACGGTTCAACAGGTCGTGCTGGCGCTGCATGTCGGCGGTGCGGTACAGCGGCCGCGTGAACATCGACTCCCAGTGCAGTGACAGTGCCTTGCGCTTGAGCGCCATCACGTCCACCTGGCCCGGGTCATCGATCAGCCCCAGTTGGCCCTGCGGTGCCAGCAGTTCCACGATCTGCGCGTAGTACTGGTCGGAGTGGGTCAGGCTGGCGACATGCTGCACCTCGCTGATGCCGAGCCGCGCCAGTCCCTCGGCCAGCGGCAGGCTGTGGTCGATCACGTGGTGTGCCCCCATTGCGTACGTCCAGTCCTGGGTATCCGGGCGCGAGGCGGTGCCGATCACGGTCAGCCTGGTCAGCTTCCGTGCCAGCTGCACCAGGATCGAACCGACACCACCGGCAGCACCGATCACCAGCAGGGTCTGGCCTTCGCCACCACCCTCCGGGATGCGCAGGCGGTCGAACAGCAGCTCCCAGGCGGTGATTGCAGTCAGTGGCAACGCTGCGGCGGCGGCATCGTCGAGACTGGCCGGCTTGCGCCCGACGCTGCGCTCATCCACCAGCTGGTACTGCGCATTGCTGCCCGGGCGGTCGATGACGCCGGCGTAGTAGACCGCGTCGCCGGGCTGGAACAGGGTCACCTCGCTGCCCACCGCATCAACAATGCCGACCGCATCCCAGCCCAGCACGCGCGGGCCATCGGTGGCCACGCCGCGGCGGACCTTGGTGTCGACCGGGTTCACCGCCACCGCGCGTACCGCCACGCGCAGGTCACGCGGGCCGGGCTGCGGCAGTTCCAGTTCAATGTCGATCAGGGCCTGGGCATCATCGATCGGCAGGCCGGCTTGGGTGTAGGCAATGGCGCGCATGGCAGCGGTCCAGTGGGGAAGGAGGCGACAGGTTGCGCCGCGCGCGGTCCCTCGGAAAGGCGCAGAATCGGGCAGCACTTTCACTCTGGCGATGAAGATGATCCGCTTCGACGATCTGCAGCTGTTCGTCCGTACTGCCGCACTGGGCAGCTTCTCGCAGGCGGCCCGCGAAGCCGACCTGCTGCCGGGGCAGGTTGCTGCGGCGGTGGCGCGGCTGGAACGCGAGCTGGACCTGCGCCTGTTCGTGCGCACCACGCGCAGCCTGCGCCTGACCGGCGAGGGGGCGCTGTACCTGCCGTATGCGCAGGAGGTGCTGGCCACCCTGCGCGAGGGCCAGGCGCGCGTTCAGGGCGAAGACGCCGAACTGCACGGCACCCTGCAGCTGTCGGCGCCGTCGGACTTCGGTCGAAATCTGCTGCTGCCCTGGCTGAGCGCCTTTCGCGCCGCGCACCCCCGGCTGCGCCTGCACCTGCGCCTGTCCGACGAAGTGGCCGACGTGTTCCGCGACCCGGTCGACGTGGCCATCCGCATCGGCCACTTCGACGACGCCAACTACGTCGCCCTGCCCCTGCTGGAAGGCAATCGGCGCGTACTCGCGGCGTCGCCCGACTATCTGCAGCGGCGCGGCACGCCCACGCGCCTGGACGATCTGCGCGAGCATCATTGCCTGGTCTACCAGCTCAGTGGCCGCGCCTATGATCGCTGGTCGTTCGAGGTCGACGGGCGCCGCAGCGTGATTCCGGTGCGCGGCCCGCTGGTCTGCGATGACGCCGATGTGGTGCGGCGCTGGGCGGTGGCCGGCGAAGGCATCACCTACAAATCCTGGCTGGACCTGCGCGAGGATGTGCTCGCAGGGCGCCTGCAGCTGCTGCTCGACGGCATCGGCAGCCACATACCGTTGCAGCTGGTCTGCCCGCACCGCAAGCAGTTCTCGCCGGCGGTGCGGCAGCTGCACGCGCAGCTGCGCCAGCACCTGCAACCTCTGCTGTCTGGCATGCCCGAGGGTCCTGCCGGCCCCCTGTCGCCAGTCCCGGCGCTGGCCGACAATGGCGGCCCCCCGTAAGAGAGAACGCCGCCATGCCGTGGATGGGCATCCAGGACCTGTGGACGTTTCTGGTCGCCGTGCTGGTGTTTCTCGCCCTGCCCGGCCCCGGTACCTTCACCCTGCTGACCGCCACCGGCCGTGGTGGCGTGCGCGGCGGTTACACCGCACTGGCCGGCCTGCTGGTCGGCGACCAGATCCTGATGTGGCTCGCGCTGGCCGGCGTGGCCGCGCTGCTCAAGGCCAACCCGCTGGTGTTCCACGCCGTGCAGTACCTGGGTGCGGCCTACCTGGTGTGGGTCGGCATCGGCCTGCTGCGCACGCCGAAGCACGAAGGCGGTGATGCCGGCCCGATCCGCATGCAGCCGGGCCGCTACTTCCAGCAGGCGATCCTGGTCAGCCTGCTCAACCCAAAGGCGATCCTGTTCTACATGGCCTTCCTGCCGTTGTTCATCGATCCCAAGGCACACCAGGGCATCGCCACCTTCGCGGCACTGGCCGGCATCATCCTGGTGGTCAGCATCGCCTACTGCTCGATGCTGATCGGTGTGGGCAACCTGGCCCGTCGCCGGTTGATCCAGCACCCGCGGATCAGCGACGCGCTGCGCCGCGTGGCCGGCCTGTTCCTGGTGGGGTTTGGCATCCGGTTGGGGCTGAACGGATGAACGGGCGGCTGCCGCTGCTCGGCCTGGCCCTGCTGTTCGCCGGCACCGCCTCTGGCGCCACCGTACAGGACCATCGTTGCCTGACCGGCGGTCGCAACGGCAGCATCCACCTGGAATGGCGCTGGCTGGAGGACGGACAGTCCGACGTGCGCTACGCCGGCCAGCGCAAGCGCCTGCCCCTGCGCCGGATCTCGATGCAAAGCACGGTGCTGGCCGAAGATCGCCCGTACCAGTTCGACAGCGTCTGGGAAGAGCGCATCGATGGCCGCCTCAACGGCCGCTACCTGTTAAGTACCCAGGGCGCGCTGGTGCTGGACCTGCGCTATGAGCGTGCCCGTGACGGGCGCAGGAGCTCTTTTCACGACGACGTCGAGGCCTGGCAGGAAGACGGCTGCCACTGGCCCGCCATGCCCTGACGTCGCCCGGCGCGGGGGTCCGGCCTGCTTTATGCCGATTCCGGCAGCCTGATCGCGGTGCAGCGCGCGGCGCGTCGGGTATGACCCGCGTCAGTGGTAATGCTGCGCTGCGTTCGGTCACACTCGGGAACTTGTCGTTCTTAGTCACCCCTTCCGAGGCCTGCATGTCCCTGTTCCGGCGCAAGTCCCTAGATTCCGTCACCGTCCACGAAGCCGGCAGGCGTCTGATCCCGACGCTCAGCTGGCCGCACCTGATCGCGCTGGGCATCGGCGCCATCGTCGGTACCGGCATCTACACGCTGATCGGCGTGGGTGCCAACCTGGCCGGCCCGGCCGTGCTGATCTCCTTCGCGATTGCCGGTGCGGTCTGCGCCTGCGCGGCACTGTCCTACGCCGAACTGTCGACGATGATGCCGGCCGCCGGCAGTGCCTACACCTACAGCTACAGCGCGCTGGGCGAGGTATTCGCCTGGGTTGTGGGCTGGAGCCTGATCCTGGAGTACTCGCTGGTGGTGAGTACGGTGGCGGTGGGCTGGTCAGGCTACTTCGTCGGCTTCCTCGAATGGGTCCATACCCAGTTCGGCTGGAATGTGCACCTGCCGGCCTGGCTGGCCGCCGGCCCGCACGTGGAAGGCGGCATGATCAACCTGCCGGCGATCATCATCACCTGGCTGGTGGCCGGCATGCTGATGGCCGGCACCAAGGAAAGCGCCACGCTCAACGCCATCCTGGTGGTGTTCAAGCTGATCGCGCTGGCCATCTTCGTGGCCGTGGCCCTGCCCGCCTTCGATAGCGCCAACCTGCAGCCGTTCATGCCGTACGGCTTTGCCAAGTCGATGGGCCCCGATGGCGTCGAGCACGGCGTGATGGCGGCGGCAGCCATCATCTTCTTCGCCTTCTACGGCTTCGATGCGATCTCCACCGCCGCCGAGGAGACCAAGAACCCGGGCCGCGACCTGTCGATCGGCATCATCGGTTCGATGATCGGCTGCACCATCGTCTACGTGCTGGTGGCGCTGGCGGCCGTCGGTGCGATGAGCTACGCGGTGTTCGGCCACAGCGCCGAGCCGCTGGCGCTGATCATGCGCCAGCTGGGCCATCCGACCGCGGCAATGGTGATCGGCGTGATCGCGATCATCGCCCTGCCGACGGTGCTGCTGGCCTTCCTGTACGGCCAGAGCCGCATCTTCTTTGTGATGAGCCGCGATGGCCTGCTGCCGCGTGGCCTGTCCAAGGTCAACGCACGCACCGGCACGCCGGTGGCGACCACACTGTTCACTGCGGTGGTGGTGTCGGCGCTGGCTGGTGTGGCGCGCCTGGACGAGATCGCGGCGCTGGCCAATGCCGGTACCCTGGCCGCGTTCACTGCGGTGGGCATCTGTCTGGTGGTGTTGCGCCTGCGCGAGCCGAACCGCGAGCGCACCTTCCGCACGCCGGTGGCTTTCGTGGTCGGCCCGCTGGCCGCACTGGGCTGCATCTACCTGTTCATCAGCCTGCCGCACACGACCCAGCTGTACTTCCTGCTGTGGAACGTGGTCGGCCTGGTGTTGTACTTCCTGTACAGCCGCCGCCACGCACTGATCGCGAAGTAAACCGATCACCGGTAGTGCCGGCCGCTGGCCGGCAACCCGCATCCTCTTGACAGGGGCAATGCCGGCCAGCGGCCGGCACTACCGCAGGGCGTTTCAACCGCGCTGCTTTGCGGCGTAATCCTGCGCCTGGCGCATCACCCGCAGCAGGTTGCCGCCCCAGATGCCGGCAATCTGCTTCTCGGTATAGCCCTTGCGCAGCAGCCACGCGGTGATCTTCGGCAGCTGGCTGACATCGGGCAGGTCACTCAGTCCGCCACCCCCATCCCAGTCCAGGCCGATGCCCACGTGCTCGGGGCCGACCACCGTGAGGATGTGCTCGAAGTGGGCGAAGAAGTCGTCCAGGCTGGCGTGGCGAACCGGATGCTCATGGTCCAGCGCCTGTTCGGCCTTCAGCAGGGCAACGCCCTGTTCGATGCCCATGCCTTCCCAGCCGCCCAGCTGCTTGCTCAGCGCTTCCTCGGCCTGCTTGCGCTCGGGCGTCTTTGCGGTGTCGATCAGGTAGCCGCCATAGGCGTTCACCTGGATCACGCCGCCGGCCTTGGCCAGCCTGCGCAGCCGCGCGTCGTCAAGATTGCGCGGATGGTCGTAGACCGCCTTGGCCGAGCTGTGCGACAGCACGAACGGCACCGGCATCATCGCCAGCAGATCGTCGAACACCGCATCCGAGGCATGTGACTGGTCGATCACGATGCCCAGCTTGACCGCCTGCCGCACCAGCTCCTTGCCGGCCGGGCTAAGTCCTTTCCATTCCGCGCCCTTGGGATCGGTGGCCGAATCGGCGAACTCGTTGTTGGCGAAGTGCACGGTGCTGAGCAGGCGCAGGCCGGCGCGGTGATAGAACGACAGCAGGCTGGGGTCAGCCACCAGCGGGCTGGCATTTTCCATGCTGATGTAGACCACGCGCTTGCCGGCAGCCTTGATCCGCGCTGCGTCATCGGCGGTCAGTGCCAGCGCGAAGCGCTCGGGATTGGCCGCCAGCATCTCGCGGATTTCCATCAGTCGCTGCAGGCCGTGGTCACGCTCGGCCAGATGGGCGGTAGCGGTGCGGTCGCCCTGGTCGGTGTAGATCGCCCAGAAACCGCCGTCCAGCGCGCCTTCGACCATGCGCGGGTAGTCGACCTGCGAAAGGGCGTTGCGGTCGTGGCGTTGCTCGATGTCGAAACCGCTGCGACCAAAGTTGGCCGGCGTATCCAGGTGGCTGTCGAGCGTGACCAGGCGTTGCTGCAGGGATTTGGCGCGGGCCAGCTCCTGCGCGCTGAACTCGATGGCGTGGACGGACAGCGGCGCGCACAGCGCCAGGGCGAGCACGACGGACAGGTGGCGCAACGATGGCATGGGCTCTCACCGGCATGGGGAAGAGCCCGACCATAGCGCCGTGGCCGCGCATTGGGTAGCGCCGGGCCACGTCCGGCGGATCTTGAGGCTGTCAGGCAGATCAGCCGAGCATGGGCTCGGCTCTACAGCGTCCCGCAGTCAGTCCACCACGCGGCAGAACACGGCCTTGAGGTAACGCGATTCCTGCACGTGGGCCATGAACGGATGGTCCGGACCGGCGCCGGCCACCTTCAGGATCTGGATCGTGCGGCCGGAGAAATAGGCCGCGCGGCGCAGCATGTCGAGGAACTGGTCCTCGGCCACCAGGCCGGTGCAGGAGAAGGTGGCGAACAGGCCGCCCGGCTTGACCACGCCCAGCGCCAGCTTGTTCATGTCCAGGTACTTCTTCAGTGCGGTGATGACCTGGTCGCGGTCGCGGGTCATCTTCGCCGGGTCCAGGATCACCACGTCGTACTGCTCACCGCGGTTGGCGGCGTCGCGCAGCCACGGGAAGATATCGGACTGGATGAACTTCGGACGCACGTTGTTCAGGCGCGAATTGCCCTTGGCGATCTGGATCACGTCCTCGTCGATGTCGATGCCGATCACTTCCGAAGCACCACGCGCCGCCGCGTACACGGCAAAACCGCCGGTGTTGCAGCACAGGTCGAGCACGCTCTTGCCTTCCACCTGCTGGCTCAGCCACTCGCGGTTCTCGCGCTGGTCGGCGAAGAAACCGGTCTTGTGCGCACCGGCCGGGTCGGCGCGGAACTTGATGCCGTACTCGGTGATCACCGACGCTTCGGTGGTGGTGTTGCCGTGGAAGTCGAAGCTTTCCTGCTTCTGCACGTGCTCGTCGGCGAAGCTGTGGAAGCGGCAGCCGGGGAACTGCTCGCGCAGCGCATCGTAGATCCATTCGCGGTGGCGGAACATGCCGGCGGCGAAGAACTCGACCACCACCAGGTCGCCGTAGCGGTCCACCACCAGGCCGGACAGGCCGTCGCCTTCACTGTGCACGACGCGCCAGGCATCGGACACCGCATCGAGCTTGAGTACCTCACGGCGCAGCGACACTGCCTGGGCGATCTTGCGCGAGAACCAGCCGGCATCCACCGGTACGTTCTGGTCGGTTTCAAGGATGCGCACGGCAATGCGCGAGTGCCCGTTGTAGAACCCGCGGCCAATGAACTCGCCATCGATGCCGACCACGTCGACGATGGAACCGGGCTTGGGCCGGACGGTCGGCTTCTCGACCAGTTTCTGGAAGATCCACGGGTGGCTGGAGCGCCACGCATTCTTGAGGCGGACAACGGGAAGGGGGGTATTCATCCACCCATTGTAAACCGGGCGCCGGGGTCGGATCCCCGCAGGGGCTCTGACCCCAGTGTGGCGACGATGAGGTCGGAGTCCCTTTGGGGATCCGACCCCTGGCCTCCCCATTTGACGGCGGCGGGGCCAGACGGCAGAATCGGCCCCAGAAGGGGAGTAGCTCCCAGACGTTGTCGCCGTCATTTCGAGCCCGCAGGCTCCGGTGCAACGGCAGTTCCAGCCGACTGGAACTGCGAGCGAGACCTTCGCCGTACTGGCGAAGCTCTGTCCCTGGATCCCCTCCCGATCCTCCGTTGCAGATCCTCGCCGTCCGGCCTGGCATTCATCTTTCCAACGGACATTCCCAATGCAGACGATCGGTAACGTGTGGTTGTGGGGCGGCTTCGCAGCGGTGGTGGTCATCGCCCTGCTGGTCGACCTCGTGTTGATGCGCCATGGTGGACCGCACAAGGTCACCTTCAAGGAGGCCCTGTGGTGGTCCATCGGCTGGGTCGCGCTGGCCCTGCTGTTCAACGCCGGCCTCTGGTACTACCTGAATGAGACCGCCGGCCAGGTCGTGGCCAACAAGGTCGGCCTCGAGTTCCTGACCGGTTATCTGGTCGAAAAGGCGCTGGCGGTCGACAACATCTTTGTCTTCCTGATGATCATGAGCTACTTCGCGGTGCCGGAAGAGCAGCGCCAGAAGGTGCTGATCATCGGCATCCTGGGTGCGATCGTGCTGCGTACGATCATGATCTTCGCTGGTAGCGTGCTGATCAGCCAGTTCCATTGGCTGCTCTACGTGTTCGGTGCCTTCCTGCTGTTCACCGGCTGGAAGATGTGGTTCGCCGCCGGCCAGGAGCCGGACCTGGAGACCAATCCGGCCCTGCGCTGGATGCGCAAGCACCTGCGCCTGCTGCCGGACTACGCCGGCAACGCGCTGAGCGTGAAGCGTGATGGCGTGCGCTGGTTCACCCCGCTGTTCGCGGTGCTGATCCTGATCGCGGTCACCGACGTGATCTTCGCCGTGGACAGCATCCCGGCAATCTTCGCGATCACCACCGACCCGTTCATCGTGCTCACCTCCAACGTGTTCGCGGTGCTGGGCCTGCGCGCGATGTTCTTCCTGCTGGCCGGCATGGCCGACCGCTTCCACCTGCTGCCGTACGGCCTGGCGCTGGTACTGGGCTTCATCGGCATCAAGATGATGATCATCGACCTGTTCAAGATCCCGACCCCGGTCTCGCTGGGCGTGGTCGCGGTGATCATCGCCGCCACCGTGGTGCTGAGCCTGAAGTACCCGCCGAAGGAAGGCGAAGGCCCGGCCTGAGCGTGATCCATTGAACGGTGCGGCCGGTGGGATTGTCCCGCCGGCCGCCTCCACTCTCCCGTTACGGTGGCCTTGGTTTCGCGCCAGTCACCGCCATTGCTGAGGTATGGACAACAACGCTCCCCTGCCCGCCGACGACGTGCCGGCCCCCCGCAATGATCGCTCGCGCATCCTGCGGGCGTTCAATGTCAGCCTGGCCGCCGTGCTGGTGCTGGTGGCCGTGTTCGCCCTGCAGGGCACGTTCGACTGGCGACCGTGGGCGGTCGCACCGCTGGAAGCCAAGGGCCTGCTCGGCCTGATCGGCGGCCCGATGCTGCATGCCTCGGTCGAGCATATCGCCGCCAACAGCATCGCCATCCTGATCCTCGGCACGCTGGCCGGCAGCGTGTATCCGAAGGCCACCGTACGCGCGCTGCCCCTGCTGTGGCTGGGTTCGGGCCTCGGCGCGTGGATGCTGGGCAATCCGGGCAGCGTGCACCTGGGCGCCAGTGGCGTGACCCACGGCCTGATGTTCCTGCTGGCCAGCCTCGGCCTGCTGCGCCGCGACCGTGCGGCGATCGCCACCGGTCTGATCGGCATGCTGTTCTACGGCGGCATGCTGATGACCATCCTGCCGCACGCCGATGGTGTGTCCTGGCAGTCGCACATGGGCGGCGCCTTCGCCGGCATCATCGCCGCGCTGCTGTTCCGCAACGCCGACCCACTGCCACCGCGCCAGCGCTACAGCTGGGAAGACGAAGAAGACGAGGCCGAGCCGCTGTCCGACGACGAGCTGGAGCCGCCGTCACCGCAGCGCGTGCCGGTACTGTGGCAGCCGCGCGAGGGCCAGGACTACGTGGTGATCCCGTTCCGCCGCCCGGACGAACCGCGCGGTTGAGGTGAGGGTGGTGCCGGCCGCTGGCCGGCAACCTCATGAATCGGTAGTGGCCGACCTTGGTCGGCGCGGTTGTTGTGTGCCAACCAAGGTTGGCACCTACCAGAGCACACCGGCCCCCGGGTAGCGTCGGGCCATGCCCGGCGCGTGGATCGCTCAGTTCCCCGCCGCGCCCATCCCATCCACCGCTTGCCGGCCGAGCGCCGGGTCATCGGTGAAGAACGCATCGATGCCCGTCGCCAGGTAAGCCCGCATCTCGGCGATCGATCCCTCGGCATTGCGCGCGCTGTCGGCACCCTTGCGCAGGTTGCTGGGCTGGAAGTGGTTTTCCGGGCGGAAGGTGTACGGAACCACCATCAGGCCAGCGGCATGCGCATCACGTACCAGCGAGGTCGGCGTGCCCAGCGCGCCCTTGGCATCCAGTGGAATGATCGAACGCAGCTCGGGGCCGATGCCATCGGCGTAGCCGGCAATGTCCTTCAGGCCGGCCGGGGCCATCATCTGCGCATAGGTCAGCGTGCCGCCGGCCTTGGCGATGTCGGCCGGCTGGGTATCGCCCTTCCACAGCAGCTGCAGCAGCCGGATGTTGCTGCCCCGGCCGATCCTGCCGCGCAGGTAGCGCAGGTTGGCGGTCTCGAACGACTGGATCGTGACCGGCCCGACATTGGTGTACGCGTTGCCACGCAGTGCGGCCAGCAGCTTGTCTTCCATCGGCAGGCCGATGGACTGGAAGTAGGTCGGGTGCTTGATCTCCGGCACCAGGCCGATGCCGCGGTTGGCACGCCCGGCCTGCTGCACCAGGAAGGCCAGGATCTCGTCCAGGCTGGCGATGCGGAACTGCCCGTCGTAGGCAGTGCTGCGCAGTTCCGGCAGGCGCTCGCGCGCATAGAGGGTCTTCAGCTCGGCCAGTGTGAAGTCTTCGGTGAACCAGCCGTCGACCTTCTGACCATCGATCACCTTGCTGGTGCGGCGGCTGGCGAACTCTGGATGCGAAGCGACGTCGGTGGTGCCGCCGATCTCGTTCTCGTGGCGGGCCACCATCACCCCGTCCCTGGTCATCACCAGGTCCGGTTCGATGTAGTCGGCGCCATCGGCGATCGCCTGCGCGTACGACGCCAGGGTGTGCTCGGGCAGCAGTGCGCTTGCCCCGCGATGGCCGTAGACCGACACCTTGGGTGCGGCCGGGGTGGAGGATTCAGCACTCATGGCTACCGATGGTGCCACGGCCAGCGACAACAGCAACGCACAACCCCACGACTTCACTGCGACTTCCCCAAGCGGTATGTGATGGCCGTCAGTATGCGGCGGCAATGTGACAGGTGGGGGAAGCCTGCACCTGTAGAGCCGAGCACGGGCTCGGCTCTGCAGTTACTTGCCGATGCAGAAGCTCGAGAAGATCCTTCCCAGCAGATCATCCGCACTCATCTGCCCGGTGATCTCGCCCAGTGCGTCATGGGCCAGCCGCAATTCCTCGGCGGCCAGTTCCAGGTGCTCATGCGCCAGTTCGCGATCGGCGCGCTGCGCGTGTTCCTGCGCTCGCTCGATCGCGTCCACATGGCGCGTGCGCGCGGAGAACTCGCCATCCACCTGCTCCCCTGCCCCGGCCGAGGCAATCGAACGCAGGCGCGCATGCAGGTCGTCCAGCCCGGCGCCGGTGGCTGCCGAAACGAATACGCGGTCCGGGTCGTCCAGCGCCGGCAGCACACCGAGCAGGTCCGACTTGTTGTGGATGTAGATCTTGTGCGGCACCGCTGCCACGGCGTCACCCAACGCCGCCTGCCCGGCCGCCGGATCGCGCGCATCCAGCACGATCAACGCCAGGTCGGTGCGCTCGATTTCCATGTGCGCGCGGCGCATGCCTTCGCGTTCGATGGCATCGCCACCGTCGCGCAGGCCGGCGGTGTCGACCAGGGTCAGCTCCAGGCCATCCAGGCGGATGGTCTCGCGCAGCGTGTCGCGGGTGGTGCCGGCGATGTCGGTAACGATGGCGCGCTCGCTGCCGGCCAGCGCATTGAGCAGTGAACTCTTGCCGGCGTTCGGCGGACCGATCAGCACCGCGTGCAGGCCATCGCGCAGGCGACGGCCGCGTTCGGCGTCGCGGCGCAGCAGGGCCAGATCACTGCGCGCCTGCTCCAGCCCACGCCGCACCTGCGCACCGCCGAGGGTATCCAGCGGTTCGTCGGCGAAGTCGATGGCTGCTTCCACGTGGATGCGCAACAGCACCAACTGCTCGACCACGGCGTCGATGCGCCGCGAGAACACACCATCCAGCGAACGTCGCGCGGCGCGTGCGGCGCGGTTGTCGCCGGCCGCGATCAGGTCGGCGATGGCCTCGGCCTGGGCCAGGTCGAGCTTGCCGTTGAGGAACGCGCGTTCGCTGAACTCACCCGGCCGCGCCTGGCGCGCACCGAGCGCAATGCAGCGCGCGACCAGTTGCTGCAGCAGTACCGGGCTGCCGTGCCCCTGCAGTTCCACCACCTCTTCGCCTGTGAAGCTGTTCGGCGCCGGGAACCACAGCACGATGCCATCGTCGATGACGTCGCCATCGGCGTCGCGCAGGCGCGCATAGTGTGCATGGCGCGGGCGCAGTGCAGGCGCACCCAGCGCGCGGGCGATCGCCGCAGCGCGCGAACCGGACAGGCGCAGAAGGCCGACACCGCCAGCGCCCGGAGCGCTGGCGATGGCCACGATGGTGTCGGTACGGATCGCGTCGTTCATGGTTCAGAGTTTCTCCAGCTGCGCGCGTGCCTGCGCGGCACCACTGCCCTGCGGCTGCAGCGCCAGGTAGGTCGTGTAGGCCTGCTTCGCCTTGGCCTTGTCGCCGGCGTTGAAGTAGGCATCGCCCAGGTTGAGATAGGCCACCGCACGCGACGGATCGATCTTCAGCGTGTTCTCCAGCCAGCGTGCGGCTTCAGCGTAGCGCTGCTGACGGTAGTAGACGAAGCCGAGGTTGTTGGCGGCCTGGGCAAAGTCCGGACGCAGCTTCAGCGCTTCGGTGAACTGCGCGGCTGCCTCGTCGTACTGCTTCTCGCGGTACAGCTGCAGGCCACGGTCGTTGGCCTGCTGCGCGCGCTGGCGGTCGGACGCCGGTCCGGCGGAGGGCACTACCAGCTTGGCCTTGCCGCCCTGCAGGTCAGCCACCGTCACCGGTGCCTGGCTGCCCTTGGCCTCGCTGGCGGCCTCCACCTTGTTGTTCAGCGCGATCGCATCGGCGGTCAGCTGGCGCGTATCGGCATTGAGGAATTCCTGGCTGTCCGGCACCTGGAACACGAACTCGCCGCCCTGCGAACCGGGCAGGCTGCCGAAGGCCGGGGTCTGGTGCGAAACGGCTGAGACGGCCGGCGCCACGTAGGCGGCCAGCTCGGTACCGGTGATCAGGCCATCGCCGTTGAGGTCACCCTTGCCGGCCAGCGCCTGCAGCAGCACCCAGGTGAACACCGAGTGGCCGTTGGGGCCGGCATCGGCCACCTGCTGGTCGGCGCCGCCGGCGGTCAGCATCTGCCGCGCGCTGCGACGTGCGTTCTCGCGCAGGAACGACGACGACGACGGGCCGCCACGGGTCAGGCCCAGGCCGCTGTAGCAGGCATCCATCACGAACAACACATGCTTGGCCTGCATGCTTTCGGCGATGTTCTGGATGTCGGTCATCGCAATCGCGTCGGTGGCGAATTCCTTCGGATCCGAATCGACCGGGATGATGTAGCCGAGGTCGCGCCCGGAGGCGAGCTGGCGGGTCGCGCCGTGGCCAGCGAAGAATACGAACACGCGGTCGTTCTTCCCGGTGCGATCGTCAGCCAGGCGGTCGTGGAAGGCCGCGAGGATGTTGTTGCGCGTGGCCTGCTCGTTCTTCAGCACGATCACCTGCGAGGACGGGAAGCCGAACTGCCCGGTCAGGGTATCGGCCACCGCCTGCGCATCATGGCTGGCGTATTCCAGCTTCGGCCACTTGGCGTAGTTGTCGATGCCGACCACGATCGCCCACGACTTCTCGTAGCCGGTGGTGACGGTGGCGGCAGCGGCATCACCCTTGCGCGCACGGGCCACGGTGAAGTCGCGGCCGTTCCAGCCGGCAAACTGGTAACCCTCGGCGATCAGCCGGTCGAGGATCTGCGGCAGCGCCTTCACTGCGCGATCGTGGATGTCATGGAACAGGATGATGCCGCGCTGCTCCTTGTTCACCTGGTCGAGTACGCGCTGCACGATCGATTCCGGCACCGGGTCAGCCCAGTCCATCGAGTCGATGTTCCACATGATCGACTTCAGCCCGGCTTCGTTGAGCAGCTGCAGGCCTTCGGCATTGCGCGCGCCGTACGGGAAGCGGAACAGCGGCGCGCGCTTGCTGTCGACATCCTTCAGCAGCGTGTCGGTGTCCAGCACCTGCTGGCGCAGGGCGTCGCCGGTGGTGCGCGACAGCTGGGCGTGGGTCAGGCTGTGGTTGCCGACCGCATAGCCCTGTTCCATCAGGTTGCGGCTGATCTTCGCCATCGGGCCGAGGCTGACCTTGCCATCGGCCTCGACCTTGCCCAGGTTGCGGCCCACTTCGAAGAACACGCCCGGCACGTCGTAACGCTTGAGGATGGCCACCACTTCATCGGTGTAGGCCTTGTGCGGGCCATCGTCGAAGGTCAGCACCACCGTCTTGGCCGGCAGGTCGCGGCCGAAGATCTCACGGTCGCTGTCCTTCATCGACATCGGATACGGCTCGATCACCCCGTAGTCGCGCAGGATCGCTTCACGGCTGTAGTCCTTGTGCAGGTGGGCGATGTAGTCGTCCCATTTCTCGCGCTTCAGTTCGATGGCGCGGGTGCGCTCGAAGCGGCTGAAGATGCGGGTCAGTTCCTGGTTGTAGTTGCGCTCGATCTCATCGAGCGCTTCCAGATCCTCACCGATGCGCTGGTGCAGCTTCACCGCCGGCAGCGAGGAATCGGTGCCGACCCGCTCATGCAGGTCACGCAGCACTTCACGGAAGGCCAGGCGATCGGCGTCGAACAGTTCCGGCGCAGACTCGATGTAGTCCAGCACCGTGCCGAGAGTGGCAAAGCGCTGCGGGCTGGAACCGCGCAGCAGGGTGTCGAACTGCGCGGCGATGGTCGTGCGCTGTTCCAGGCCATCGTGGAACAGCTGCTGTCCCACACGCGTGGAGGTGCCGCGGTCGGCGGTCGACTGCTGCTCCTCGTCGGCCAGCAGCACGATGATCCGGCGGTAGCCATCGAGCTGCTTCTGCAGCGCCGCCAGCAACGGCGCAGCGGCAGGATCGGCGGCGGCCGCAGCCTGCGCGCTCGCCTGGGTGACCGTGCTCGCCGGCACCTTCGCGTCCTTGTCGCCACAGCCCGCTACGGCCAGGGTCAACAGCAGCGAGGGCAGGAACAGGCGGAACGACGACGCACGCATGGCGGACTCGAAGATGGGAGGAACGGTATGCAGGCGATTCTAACGCCGCATGCGAAAAGCCCGCCTTGCGGCGGGCTTCTGCTGGGGTCGGCCGGCCCGTGGCCGGCTCTGCCGATTACTTCTTCTTGACCGGGGCCGGAGCGGTGGTGGCCGGGACCGGCTCGCCGCCATGGCGCTTGGTCATCCACCACTGCTGCAGCAGGCCCAGGCCGCCGTTGACCACCCAGTACAGGACCAGGCCGGACGGCATGAAGGCCATCATGACGCCGAACACCAGCGGCATGAACTGCATCATCTTCTGCTGCATCGGGTCCATGCCCGGTGCCGGGGTCAGCTTCTGGGTGAACCACATCACCGCCACGTTGATCACCGGCAGGATGAAGTACGGGTCGCGTGCAGTGAGGTCCTGGATCCAGCCGAACCAGGGCGCCTGGCGCAGTTCGACCGATTCCACCAGCACCCAGTACAGGGCGAAGAAGATCGGCATCTGGATGAGGATCGGCAGGCAGCCGCCCATCGGATTGATCTTTTCCTTCTTGTACAGCTCCATCATCGCGGTCTGGAACTTCTGGCGGTCATCGCCATAGCGTTCCTTCAGCTGCGCGATGCGCGGCTGGAAGCGACGCATCTTGGCACCGCTCTTGTACTGGGTCGCCGACAGCGGGTACAGCACCAGCTTCAGCAGCACCACCAGGCCGACGATCGCCCAGCCCCAGTTGCCGACCAGCTTGTGCACCTGGTTCAGCACCCAGAACAGGCCCTGGCCGATCACCGCCATCATCGAGAAGCGGCTGTAGTCGACCACGCGGTCCAGGCCCGGCACGTCTTCCTTGGCAATCAGGTTGACCAGCTTCGGGCCGACCCACAGGCGGGCTTCGGTGCTGGTGGACTGGCCCGGGGCCACGGTGAAGGCCGGGCCACGCGCTTCGATCAGGTCACGACCGGCCACCTGCGACAGTACGTAGTGTGCGGTCTGGTCCTTCTGCGGGATCCAGGCGGTGAAGAAGTGGTGCTGCAGCATCGCCAGCCAGCCGCCGGTGATGTTCTGGTTGAGCGTGCCGTCTTCCAGGTAGTCCTTGAACGCACGACGCTGGTACTTCTTGTCGTTGTCGTACCAGGTGGCACCGTTGAAGCTGAAGGAGTCCGGGTTGGTCATGCTCCGCGACAGGATGGTCGGGGTGCGGTCCAGGGTGCGGTAGACGTAGCCGTTCCACGGCGCGGCGCCGGCATTGCTGACTTCGTCCTTGAAGCGCACGGCGTACTCGTTGCGCGAGACAGTCAGGGTGCGCTTGATGGTCACGCCGTTGTCGGCAGTCCACACGAACGGGATCTGCAGCTCGTTCTGGCCCTTGGCCAGCACGAAGTCCTTGGTGTCACCGACCAGCTTGAAGCCGTCGGCGCCGGGAACCGGGGTGTTCTTGTCTTCGCTGGCCCAGCCACTGATCGCGCTGTACGGATGCGCGGGGTCTTCGGTCAGCAGGCGAACCGGCGGGCTGCCTTCGTCCTTGGTCTGCGGGAACTGCAGCAGCTCGGCGTCGAGCACGCGGCCACCATCAAGCACCAGGCGCAGCACGTCCGTGGTGACGGTCACGCGCTGGCTGGCCGGGGTGGCACTGGCCTGCGCCTGCACAGCGGCCTGGCCCGGGGCGCCCGGGACCTGTGCACTGGGAATGCTGCCCGAGGCAGCGCCCGGAACACTCTGTACGGCAGCCGGGGCCGACGTGGTCGTCGGTGGCGGGGTCGGAGCAGCCTTTTCACGGCTCCACTCCATCCACAGCAGCACGGCCACCATCAGCCAGGCAAAAATGAGGAATACGCGGGTCTGGTTCATCAGCGGACAGGCTCGGCGGGGCCGGGACGCGATGCCGGCTCGGTCAAAGAAGGAGTTGCGATGCCATCAGGCGGCGGCATTGTGCCGTCCACGCCCGGCGCGGGCAATGCACGCAGGCGACGCAGCAGGCGCAGGAAGGCCTGGCGGATCTCGTCGTTGCTGGCGGAACGCGCAGCACTACGGGCCACGACGACGAAGTCGCCTGGCTGGATATCGGTACGTGTCTGACGCAGGATGTCGCGCAGGACGCGCTTGATCCGGTTACGCCCAACGGCGTTCGGATCGACCTTGCGGGAAACCGCCAGACCCAGCCTGGCCGGCCGGTCAGCCGGCAGCCAGTGCAGGGTCATCAGCGGATCGGACACACGGCGGGCGCCGTTGAAGACCGTTGAGTATTCGGCACGCGTGCGAACCCGCGCAGAGCGAGGGAATCGCTTGCGCGGGTCTGCAGTATTCACTGTCGAAGGGATTGCGTCTGCCGCAGGGTGCGGCATGGCAATCAGGCGCTCAGGACTTTGCGGCCCTTGGCGCGGCGACGCGACAGGATCTTGCGGCCGTCAGCGGTCTTCATACGGGCACGGAAGCCGTGGTCGCGCTTACGCTTGAGGTTGCTGGGCTGGTAGGTGCGCTTCGTGGCCATTGGGGGCCTCTCGTATGAATGGGACGGAAAGAACCGGAAATTCTAGAGAGGTCTCCCCCCTCACGTCAACCCCTGGGGACTACGCGAATTCACCGGGCTGTGCAATAGCTGTGGATGTTTTTGTGAATAAGTAGGGGACAAGCATTCCGAAGGCGGGCGCTCGGTGGTAGTCTGAGCCATCCATTTCCCCCCTTTCCGGCCTGTGTTTGGGCGCCTTGTCGCGTCCATGCCCCGGCCACCGGACGATTATTGCTGATGGATGCCTGGTCCCGTAGTCTCGAGCGCCTCGAAGCGGAGTTCCCGCCGGAAGACGTTCATACCTGGTTGAAGCCGCTGCAGGCCGATCTGCGCGTGGACAGCCTGGTGCTGTATGCACCGAATGCCTTCATCGTCGACCAGGTCCGCGAGCTGTACCTGGCCCGGATCCGCGAGCTGCTGGCGCATTTCGCCGGTTTCAGCGACGTTTTTCTTGAAATCGGCTCGCGCCCGCGCCCCGTGGAGGCGCAGAACGCGCCGGTTTCCACGCCGTCGGCGCATGTGTCCAGCGAACCGCAGGTGCCGTTCGCCGGCAACCTGGACAGCCACTACACGTTCGCCAACTTCGTCGAAGGCCGCAGCAACCAGCTGGGCCTGGCCGCCGCCTTCCAGGCAGCGCAGAAGCCGGGCGACCGGGCGCACAACCCGCTGCTGCTGTACGGAGGCACGGGCCTGGGCAAGACCCACCTGATGTTCGCCGCCGGCAACGCCATGCGCCAGGCCAATCCAGGTGCAAAGGTGTTGTACCTGCGTTCGGAACAGTTCTTCAGCGCCATGATCCGGGCCCTGCAGGAAAAGACCATGGATCAGTTCAAGCGCCAGTTCCAGCAGGTGGACGCGCTCTTGATCGATGACATCCAGTTCTTCGCCGGCAAGGACCGCACGCAGGAAGAGTTCTTCCACACCTTCAACGCGTTGTTCGATGGCAAGCAGCAGATCATCCTGACCTGCGACCGCTATCCGCGCGAGGTCGAAGGCCTGGAAGCGCGCCTGAAGTCGCGGCTTGCCTGGGGCCTGTCGGTCGCGATCGAACCGCCGGACTTCGAGACCCGCGCCGCGATCGTGCTGGCCAAGGCGCGCGAACGCGGTGCCGAGATTCCCGATGATGTTGCGTTCCTGATCGCCAAGAAGATGCGCTCCAACGTGCGCGACCTCGAGGGCGCGCTCAATACCCTGACCGCCCGCGCCAACTTCACCGGCCGCGCGATCACCACCGAATTCGCCCAGGAAACCCTGCGCGACCTGCTGCGCGCCCAGCAGCAGGCGATCAGCATTCCCAACATCCAGAAGACCGTTGCCGACTACTACGGCCTGCAGATCAAGGATCTGCTGTCGAAGCGTCGGACCCGCTCGCTCGCTCGCCCCCGCCAGGTCGCCATGGCCCTGACCAAGGAACTGACCGAGCACAGCCTGCCCGAGATCGGCGACGCCTTTGCCGGTCGCGATCACACCACGGTGCTGCATGCCTGCCGCCAGATCCGGACCCTGATGGAAACCGACGGCAAGCTCCGCGAAGACTGGGACAAGCTGATCCGGAAGCTGAGCGAATGATGCACGGATGCCGATGAGGCGTCATCGCACAAAACGGTGCAGAATCCGGTAGCAAGCGCGGGACACGTTGTGGATAAAAATGGCGTCTGAAATCCCGTCGAATTTATCCACAGCTTTCCCCACCCCTTGGGGGTCGGTAATACAGAGGGTTTCGATGCCTGAAACTCCTTTATTTACAAAGACTTAGCATTGTTTTCCAGCGATTCTGTCTCTACCAGCACCACCAAGCTTTTGATTTATTCCACATTTTTTAAAGCATAGGGGCACGGAACCACATGCGTTTCACACTGCAGCGCGAAGCCTTTCTCAAGCCGTTGGCACAGGTCGTCAACGTGGTCGAACGCCGCCAGACCCTTCCGGTTCTGGCCAATTTCCTGGTCCAGGTGCAGAACGGCCAGCTGTCGCTGACCGGTACCGACCTGGAAGTGGAGATGGTGTCGCGGATCGCGGTTGAAGACGCCCAGGACGGCGAAACCACCATTCCCGCCCGCAAACTGTTCGAGATCATCCGTGCCCTGCCCGATGGCAGCCGGATCACCGTCTCGCAGACCGGAGACAAGATCACCGTGCAGGCTGGTCGTAGCCGCTTCACCCTGGCAACCCTGCCCTCCAATGACTTCCCGTCGGTTGACGAAGTGGAAGCCACTGAGCGCGTGGCCATCGGCGAAGCGACTCTGAAGGAGCTCATCGAGCGCACCGCGTTCGCGATGGCGCAGCAGGACGTGCGCTATTACCTCAATGGCCTGCTGTTCGATCTGCGCGGTGACGCCCTGCGTACCGTTGCCACCGACGGCCACCGTCTGGCGCTGTGTGAAACCGACCTGGCCAAGCCGAGCGGTTCCAAGCGCCAGATCATCGTGCCGCGCAAGGGCGTGACCGAGCTGCAGCGCCTGCTGGAAAGCGGTGATCGCGAGATCGAGCTGGAAGTCGGCCGCAGCCACGTCCGCGTCAAGCGCGACGATGTCACCTTCACCTCCAAGCTGATCGATGGCCGCTTCCCGGATTACGAAGCGGTGATTCCGATCGGTGCCGACCGTGAAGTGAAGGTTGATCGTGAAGCGCTGCGCGCCTCGCTGCAGCGCGCTGCGATCCTGTCCAACGAGAAGTACCGCGGCATCCGCGTGGAAGTGTCGCCGGGCAACCTGAAGATCAGCGCGCACAACCCGGAGCAGGAGGAAGCCCAGGAAGAGATCGAAGCCGATACCACGGTCAGCGATCTGGCCATCGGCTTCAACGTGAACTACCTGCTGGATGCCCTCTCCGCCCTGCGCGATGAGGAAGTCATCATCCAGCTGCGCGACTCCAACTCCTCGGCGCTGGTGCGTGAGTCCAGTAGCGAGAAGTCGCGCCACGTGGTCATGCCGCTGCGTCTCTGACATCAGCCCGGTTCCACGTGGAACATAACGACGCCCGGGAAGCTCCCGGGCGTTTTTTTTTACGTTCCACGTGGATCATCGGGCTGAACCCTTTCCAGCACGGAATTCGAACGGACACCATCTTCCTTGATGGACCCGGTTGCGTGCGCTTTGCTTCCCAGGCCGAACTGGCGACGGGACTTTGAGTCGATGCCAGGGACTGCCTCCGAATCATGTTTGATCGGGGCCGGTACCTGGGGTCTCAACGCAGTTGCTATGGACCTGTCTGGTCGGGTGCCGAAGCGCATCCACGCTGCGGCGACCGTGCTCGCTGTTCCTGAAATCCTCTCTGTCCACAGGACCCATTCGGGACAGATCGGGCCAAGCCTAGCTTCTAAATCTGGGTATAAATCTAAAGCATGGTGGTGATGGTAGAGCCAGATTTCGTGGAAAAATGTGTTATCTGCATGATTTAAAAGGAATTTATTAGGGTGAAACCCCCTGTATAGAGGCGCCTCAGGCTGGGGGGGAACCTGTGGATAGTTTCCAGACCCAGGCAAAAGGGCCTTTTTATCCACAGATTGCCCATACCTTGTGTATAAGTCATACAGTCCCGCTGTGGACAGCGTGAAACGAATGGTCCGGATTCTTTGAAATCTGTGGAACCTCCCGGGGCATCGGATCTCAGATTTGGAGGAATCCGGGCGCCCGCCCGCTCACCCGGCCGGGCAAGCGCTCATCAAACACCTGCGGCCGTGGTCCTGAAATCTTGAAATCTGGCGGGCCACGCCCCGCAACCCTGTGCAGAATTGAAGGAATTTCAGCTGCGTCCGGAGCTGGAAACGGGCATGCCGGTGAACCGGCGCCACGTGGAACCCGCGATCAGTTGGTGAGCGGGAGCTTCTGCTCCGCATCGATGCGGGTGCAGCGCGTCCGGCTTGACCGATGCAGTAAGCTGATGGATTCCCTGCCCCTCTACCGCCTCGAGCGGATGGTCGTTCGCGCCCCATGCTTATCCGCCGCCTCGCCTTGCACCAACTGCGTCGCTTCAGTGCGGTGGATCTCTTGCCCCAGCCGGGGCTGAACCTGCTCACTGGCGACAACGGTGCCGGCAAGACCAGCGTGCTGGAGGCCCTGCATCTGATGGCCTATGGCCGGAGCTTCCGCGGCAGGGTTCGCGATGGACTGGTGCGCCAGGGCCAGGAGGCGCTGGAGATCTTCGTGGAATGGGACGAACAGCGTGCCGACCACGCGCCGCATCGCCGAAAGGCCGGCCTGCGCCACAGTGGGCAGGACTGGAAGGGACGATTGGACGGTGAAGATGTGGCTCAGCTCGGCAACCTCTGCGCAGCGCTGGCGGTAGTGACGTTTGAGCCCGGCAGCCATGCGCTGGTCAGCGGCGGTGGCGAGCCCCGCCGTCGCTTTCTGGATTGGGGTTTGTTCCACGTGGAACCTGATTTCCTGTCCTTGTGGCGCCGCTATTCAAGGGCGCTGAAGCAGCGCAATGCCCTGCTCAAGCAGGGCGGCCCGTCGCGGATGCTGGACACCTGGGATCACGAGTTGGCTGAGGCCGGAGAGCCCCTTACCAGCCGGCGTCAGCACTACCTCGAGCGGCTGCAGCAGCGTGCCGTGGCGCTGGCTGCCAGTTTGGCGCCGCAACTCGGCATCCAGGCCCTGGAACTCAGTCCGGGCTGGCGTCGGCATGAGCTTCCCCTGGCAGATGCTCTGCTTCTGGCCCGGGATCGTGACCGCCAGGCCGGGTACACCTCGGTTGGGCCGCACCGGGCGGACTGGAGCGTGGATTTCCACAGCATTCCTGGTCGCGATGCACTGTCACGCGGTCAGGCCAAGCTGACCGCATTGGCGTGCCTGCTGGCGCAGGCCGAGGACTATGCAGAACAGCGCGGCGAATGGCCGGTGATCGCACTGGACGATCTGGCCTCCGAACTGGATCGGACCCACCAGGCGCGGGTATTGGAGCGCCTGCTCACCGGCCCGGCGCAGATCTTCGTCACCGCTACTGAGCCTCCGGCGGCCCTGCAGGAATTGACCCAGATCGCCCGGTTCCACGTGGAACATGCACAGATCGTGGCTGTGCCATAGTGGGCACATCAGGGCCACTCGACCCCGGCTGGTATAATTCGGGTTGGAATCCTTTCATTCTCGGCACATCGCCCCAAGCGGTGCCCGACCTGCGGAGCCTACGGCAAGCGCAATGAGCGACGAACAGAACACCCCGGCAAACAACGGCAATTACGACGCCAACAGCATTACCGCCCTGGAAGGCCTGGAGGCTGTCCGCAAGCGACCCGGCATGTACATCGGTGACGTGCATGACGGCACCGGTCTGCACCACATGGTGTTCGAGGTTGTCGACAACTCGATTGACGAAGCGCTGGCCGGCCACGCCGACCATGTCGCGGTGACGATCCACGCTGACGGCTCGGTCTCGGTGTCCGACAACGGCCGCGGCATTCCGACCGGCAAGCACGAGCAGATGAGCGCCAAGCTCGGTCGCGAGGTCTCCGCCGCCGAGGTGGTGATGACCGTCCTGCATGCAGGCGGCAAGTTCGACGACAACAGCTACAAGGTTTCCGGCGGCCTGCACGGCGTCGGCGTCAGCGTGGTCAACGCGCTGTCGCAGAAGCTGCTGGTGGACGTGTTCCAGAACGGCTCCCACTACCAGCAGGAATTCAGCAACGGCGCAGCCGTGACCCCGCTCGCCAAGCTGGAAGCCACCACCAAGCGTGGCACCACCGTGCGCTTCTGGCCGTCCACCGTCGCCTTCCACGACAACGTGGAATTCCACTACGACATCCTGGCCCGCCGTCTGCGCGAGTTGTCGTTCCTGAACTCCGGCGTCAAGATCGTCCTTGCCGACGAGCGTGGCGACGGCCGTCGCGATGACTTCCACTACGAAGGCGGCATCCGCAGCTTCGTGGAGCATCTGGCCCAGCTGAAGACCCCGCTGCACCCGAATGTCATCTCCGTCACCGGCGAGCACAACGGCATCGTCGTGGAGGTGGCGCTGCAGTGGACCGACTCCTACCAGGAGACGATGTACTGCTTCACCAACAACATCCCGCAGAAGGACGGCGGTACCCACCTCGCCGGTTTCCGCGGTGCGTTGACCCGCGTGCTCAACAACTACATCGAGCAGAACGGCATCGCCAAGCAGGCCAAGATCAACCTGACCGGCGACGACATGCGCGAAGGCATGATCGCGGTGCTGTCGGTGAAGGTGCCGGATCCCAGCTTCTCCAGCCAGACCAAGGAGAAGCTGGTCAGCTCCGACGTGCGTCCGGCGGTGGAAAACGCCTTCGGTGCGCGCCTGGAAGAGTTCCTGCAGGAAAACCCGAACGAAGCCAAGGCGATTGCCGGCAAGATCGTCGACGCCGCGCGTGCACGTGAAGCCGCCCGCAAGGCCCGCGACCTGACCCGCCGCAAGGGCGCGCTGGACATCGCCGGCCTGCCGGGCAAGCTGGCCGACTGCCAGGAAAAGGATCCGGCGCTGTCCGAACTGTTCATCGTCGAGGGTGACTCGGCAGGTGGCTCGGCCAAGCAGGGCCGCAACCGAAAGAACCAGGCGGTGCTGCCGCTGCGCGGCAAGATCCTCAACGTGGAACGCGCGCGCTTCGACCGCATGCTGTCCTCCGACCAGGTCGGTACGCTGATCACCGCGCTGGGCACCGGCATCGGCCGCGACGAGTACAACCCGGACAAGCTGCGTTACCACAAGATCATCATCATGACCGACGCCGACGTCGACGGCGCCCACATCCGCACCCTGCTGCTGACGTTCTTCTACCGTCAGATGCCGGAGCTGATCGAGCGCGGTTACGTCTACATCGGCTTGCCGCCGCTGTACAAGATCAAGCAGGGCAAGCAGGAGCTGTACCTGAAGGATGATCCGGCGCTGGACAGCTACCTGGCCAGCAGTGCGGTGGAAAACGCCGCGCTGGTGCCGGCCACCGGCGAACCGGGCATCGAAGGCCTGGCACTGGAGAAGCTGCTGCTGGCGTACGCCGCCGCGCTCGATTCCATCGAACGCAACGCGCACCGCTATGACCGCAACCTGCTCGAAGCGCTGGTCGATTTCGTGCCGATGGACATGGACAGCCTGCGCAATGCGGGCGAAGGCGAAGGCCTGGATGCGCTGGCCAAGCGCCTCAACCAGGGCAGCCTGGGCAGCCCGCGTTTCAGCCTGGAACTGCAGGACGCCAACGAGGAACGCCCCGCCGCTGTGCTGGTGACCCGTCGCCACATGGGCGAGGAGCACATCCAGGTGCTGCCGATGTCGGCGTTCGAGAGTGGCGAACTGCGTGCGATCCACCAGGCCTCCAAGCTGCTGCACGGCCTGGTGCGCGAAGGTGCAACGATTTCCCGCGGCGCCAAGTCGATCGAAGTCGACAGCTTCGCGAAGGCGCAGAACTGGCTGCTCGAGGAGGCCAAGCGCGGCCGCCAGATCCAGCGATTCAAGGGTCTGGGTGAAATGAATCCGGAGCAGTTGTGGGATACCACGGTGAACCCGGAGACCCGTCGCCTGCTGCAGGTGCGCATCGAGGATGCGGTCGCTGCCGACCAGATCTTCAGCACCCTGATGGGCGATGTCGTCGAGCCGCGTCGCGACTTCATCGAAGACAATGCGCTGAAAGTCGCCAACCTGGATATCTGACACAATCGGGACCTGGCCGGTGCGCGGGGAGCTGCACCGGCCTTCGTCCCTTGAACACAGGTACCTGATGTCCGCATCCACCCCGGTCTCCGCCGCCCCGCCCCCGGTTCCGCCGGTGTCTACCCCACCGCGCGCCGTGGCACCGTTGGCAGGCTTCTTCATCGACCTGGGCATCGCCGCCGTTACCCTGGTCGGCCTGAGCATGGTCTCCGGCCTGTTCTGGGGCTTCTACCGTGCAATCGTGGTCAGCCGCGCCAACGCCGAGGCCAATGGCGGACTGACACCTGACGCTGTCGGCGCGGCAGTGGGCCAGCCCGGTGCCCTGGCGCAGATCCTGATGGCCCTGATCGCCACCGGTGGCGCCGCGCTGCTGCTGTACTTCTGGCGACGCCCGGCAAGCGCCGGCGAACGCATGGCGTCGCGACAGGCGTTGCTGCGGCCGTCCACCTGGGGCTGGACCCTGCTGGTGGCCACGCTGATCGTGCTCGGCAGCAACGGCATCGCCTTCCTTTCCAAGCAGTTCGGCATCGAGCCGGTGCCCACCAACGTGGAACTGATGCAGAGCGCGATCGCTCGCTTCCCGCTGTTCCTGGTGCTGTTTGCGGTCGTCCTCGCCCCCGCCTACGAAGAGCTGCTGTTTCGCCGCGTCCTGTTCGGGCGCCTGTGGCAAGCCGGCCGCCCCTGGCTGGGCCTGATCCTCAGCAGCCTGGCGTTCGCCCTGGTCCATGAAGTGCCCGGTGTCAGCAAGAACTCGCTGCTCGGCATGGCGCAGCTGTGGCTGGTGTACGGTGGCATGGGCGCCGCCTTCTGCTGGCTGTACCGCCGCACCGGCACCCTGTGGGCGGCGATTGCCGCGCATGCGCTGAACAACGCGGTTGCGCTCGCCGCGATGGTGTTCCTGGGGTCAACGTAACGCCGTGCCCGCTTGACGAAAGATTAAGCAGGTACGCTACACACTGCGCACATGAACACGGGGGCGGACCCATGAAACAACTGCTGCTGGCTCTAGTCATCACCACCTTGGTCAGTGCCTGTGCAACCACCACCTCGCCAACCGGACGACGGCAGATGGTGGGCGGTGTGTCGCAGGCACAGCTTGACCAGCTCGGTGCGCAGGCGTTTGCCGAGACCAAGCAGAAAGAGAAGATCAGCACCGATGGCCGCCAGAACGGCTACGTGCAGTGCGTGGTCAATGCGCTGGTCGCACAGCTGCCGCCTCAGTACCGTGGGGTACGGTGGGAGACTGCCGTATTCGTCGACAAGGAACCCAACGCCTTTGCCCTGCCCGGCGGCAAAGTGGGCGTGAACACCGGCATCTTCACCGTCGCCAGGAACCAGGACCAGTTGGCTGCCGTGATCGGTCATGAGATCGGCCACGTGATCGCGCGTCACCACGAGGAACGCATTACCCGGCAGATGGGCGCGCAGACCGGCCTGGCCGTGCTGGGCGCGCTGGCCGGTGCCGCCTATGGCGATGGTGCCGCCAATACGGTCAATCAGCTGGGCGGCATGGGCGCGCAGGCGGCCTTCCTGTTGCCCGGCTCGCGGACCCAGGAAAGCGAGGCGGACGTGATCGGCCAGCGGCTGATGGCGCAGGCCGGATTCAACCCGGCCCAGGCCGTGGATCTGTGGCAGAACATGATGGCCGCCAGCGGCGGTCGAAGCCCGCAATGGCTGTCCACCCACCCCGATCCGGCCAACCGGATCCAGGAGCTGCGACGCGACGCGCCGGGCCTGGCGCCGGTCTATCAGCAGGCCCAGGCGGCCGGGCTGCGGCCAAAGTGCGGATGAGTGCGCAGTTCTATGCTGTATTGCAGCACATAAAACGATTTCTCACGCCATCTGTTTCTGATACGTTTGGCGGCTCAGATTTTTCTGACAGTCCGACTTTGCCGCTATCCGGCGGTTCGATCGAGGTGAACGATGATTTTCCGTAACCACAAAGCTGTGCTTTCCGTCCTCGTCGCGACCGCCCTGACCGGCGCCGTGGTCACCGATGCCTTCGCGCAGTCCTCGCGTTCCTCCGACCGTGGCAGCCGCGGCGGCAGCAGCAAGCAGGCCAAGGCCGAACCGCTGTACCCGAATGCGACCCGCCAGGAGCCGACCGCCAAGGCCTCGGCCAAGATGGGCAGCAAGCTGCAGAAAATGATCGACAGCTACAACAAGGAAAAGTTCCCGGAGACGCGCACGCAGGCTGACGCGATCCTGGCTGACAGCGCCTCCAACGAGTACGACAAGTCGCTGGCCGCGCAGCTGGCCTCGCAGGCCGCCTACCAGACCGACGACACCCCGGCCGCCATCGCCTACCTGAAGCAGGTCATCCAGTTCAACGGCCTGGACAACAACGGCCACTTCCAGTCGATGCTGATGCTGGGCCAGCTGCAGCTGCAGGAAGACCAGACTGCCGAAGGCCTGGCCACCCTGGACAAGTACTTCGCCGAGAGCAAGTCGACCAAGCCGGAAGAGCTGATTGCCAAGGGCCAGGCGCTGTACCAGCTGGAGCGCTACCAGGAAGCGATCCCGGTGCTGAAGCAGGCCATCGCGGGCGCTGCCGAGCCGAAGGACAACTGGAACCAGCTGCTGATGGCGGCCCTTTCCGAAGCCGGCCAGACCGGTGAGGCCGTGCAGGCCGCAGAAGCGCTGGCGGCCAAGAACCCGTCGGACAAGAAGGCCCAGCTGAATCTGGCCAACATGTACATGCAGGCTGACCAGATGCCGAAGGCCGCCGCGGTGATGGACAAGCTGCGCAGCAGCGGCCAGCTCACCGAAGAGCGCGAGTACAAGCAGCTGTACTCGATCTATGCCAACACCGAGAACAAGGAAAAGGACGTCATCGCGGTCATCAACGAAGGGTTGCAGAAGGGCATCCTGAAGCCGGATTACCAGGTCTACCTGGCGCTGGCCCAGTCCTACTACTACTCCGACCAGGTGCCGCAGGCGATCGATGCGTGGCAGAAGGCCGCCCCGCTCTCCAAGGACGGTGAGACCTACCTGAACCTGGCACGCGTCCTGCATGCCGAAGGTCGCGTCCCCGAGGCCAAGCAGGCCGCCCAGCAGGCGCTGGCGAAGGGCGTGAAGAACCAGGCTGATGCCAAAAAAATCATCAACCTGAAGTAAGTAGGAATAACGCCTGAATGCCTGCTCAGTTGATGCGCAGGCGCTCAGGATTGGTATAAGCTTGGAGGTTCCTGCGGTGTCATGCACCGCTGATCAGGGATCCCGCCCCCGGGATTCCGGCCCCACTATTGAGCTCTTGGCGCATGACGGAACAACTAGTCGTTCACCGGTACGAACAACCCGATGACAAGGGGCTGAGCTGGCCTCGCATCGTCGGCATCGCGTTTGTAATTGCCCTGCATCTGGCCGCCTTCATGATGCTCCTGATTCCCGCCGTGGCTCCCAAGGCCGTCGCGGAGAAGGAGCGCAACGTCATGGTGACCATCGTCGACGCGCCGCCGCCGCCCCCACCGCCGCCGCCGCCGCCGCCGCCGCAGGATACTCCGCCACCGCCGGTGAAGAATCTGTCGCCGCCGAAGCCGTCGCCCGTACCGCCGCCGCCGCAGGCGCCGGTTGTCGACGTGCCGGAGCCGCGCCCGAACGATATCGTCACCCCGCCGTCGCCTCCGGCGCCGCCGGCACCGCCGACCTCGATCGAGGCCAGCGTGGACATCTCGTCGAAGGCCATGAATCCGCCGCGCTACCCGCCGGCAGCCTTCCGCGCAGGTATCCAGGGCGAAGTGATCCTGATCATTGATGTCGATGCCAGCGGCAACGTCACCAATGTCACGGTGGAAAAGTCCAGCCGTAACCGCGACCTGGACCGTGCTGCGATGGAAGCGGCTCGCAAGTGGCGCTTCAACGCCGCTGAAGCAGGCGGTAAGAAGACGGCAGGTCGCGTTCGCGTCCCGGTCAACTTTGCGCTGAACTGATGCGCCCGGGTGTCCGCCTGGCCACCCCCGCTCCCGGTTCGATTGTTTAGCTTAGCTACACCCTTTATCACCACACACAACAAAGGTAAGCGTCATGCTGCAGGAAATTTTCATCGCCGCTGCTGCCGGGGGCAATCCGTCCAACGCCCTGTCGCAGATGGGCTTCGAGCACCTGATCCACGAAATGACCACCAAGCCGGGTGATTTCGCGGTTTCCTGGGTCGTGCTGCTGACCCTGATCGCCATGTCGGCCATGTCCTGGTACTGGACCGTCATCAACATCTTCCGTGCCACCCGCCTGAAGAGCGCCGCTGATCGCGTCGTCAGCCTGTTCTGGGACACCCCGAACGCGCAGGACGCCATCCGTGCGATGGAAGAGCAGCCGGCTTCGGAGCCGTTCTCGAAGATCGCCCTGGACGCTGCCCAGGCAGCCGCCCACCACCAGCGCGCTGAAGGCGGTGCTACCGGCGGCGTCGGTGAGAACCTGAGCCGTTCGGAGTTCGTCGACCGCGCTCTGCGTCAGGCCGTCACCCGCGAAAGCAACAAGCTGCAGTCGGGCATGACCCTGCTGGCTACCGTCGGCGCGACCGCTCCGTTCGTCGGTCTGCTGGGTACCGTGTGGGGCATCTACGGCGCGCTGATCAAGATCGGTGCCACCGGCTCCGCTTCGATCGACGCCGTTGCCGGCCCGGTGGGTGAAGCGCTGATCATGACCGCGATCGGTCTGTTCGTCGCAATCCCGGCCGTGTTCGCCTTCAACTTCTTCAGCAAGATCAACAGCGCGACCATCAGCAAGTTCGATACCTTCGCGCACGACCTGCACGACTTCTTCGCCACCGGTTCGCGCGTCCGCTGATTGCGGCGCGCGTCACCCAGCGACGAAGTAAGTAGTCACCAAGATCTAGACGGAGCCCGTTATGGCTTTCAGTAGTGGTAACAGCGGCGGCCCCATGGCCGACATCAACGTTACGCCCCTCGTGGACGTGATGCTGGTGCTGCTGATCATCTTCATCATCACGGCGCCCCTGATGTCCCACAAGGTCAAGGTGGATCTGCCGGAAGCCAACCTGATCCAGAAGCCGGAAGATGCTGAAAAGCGTCCGAACCCGATCACGCTGGCAGTCAAGGAAGACGGCTCGATCTACTGGAACGACGAAGAAATCAACAAGCAGACTCTCGAGTCCCGCTTGGCGACCGCCGCACAGCAGACCCCGCAGCCGCCGCTGAACCTGCGTGGTGACCGCACCACCAAGATGCGCGTCATCAACGACCTGACCAAGGTCGCGCAGGAACAGGGCATGCTGGACGTCGGCTTCGTTGCGACCAAAGAAAAGGGGCAATAAGCCATGGCATTCAGTAGTGGTGGTGGCAAGGGCCCCATGGCAGACATCAACGTCACGCCCCTCGTGGACGTGATGCTGGTTCTGCTGATCATCTTCATCGTGACCGCGCCGATCATGACGTACCCGATCGCCGTGGACCTGCCGCAGCGTGTGCTCAACCCACCGCCGCAGCTGGTCGAACCGCCGCCGCCGATCGAACTGAAGATCGACGCCAGCAACCAGGTCTCGTGGAACAACAGCCCGATCAATACCAGCGAGCTGCAGCAGCGGATGGAGCAGGAGGTCCAGCGTGACCCGACCAACCAGCCGGAACTGCGCATCGACGCCAGCCCGGATTCCGAGTACGACGTGATGGCCAAGGTTCTGGCCGCCGCGAAGAATGCTCAGATGAAGAAGATCGGTTTTGTGCAGCAGTAAACGCGACACCGCAACACAACAGTCATGACGCGACTGCAGACGCCCCTGGAGACAGGGGCGTTTTTTTGTCCTCGTCCTGGCACATGGGATCTCGTCCTGGCACATGGGATGGGGTCAGAACGCCTTTCCTTCGGAAAAGGGATCTGACCCCATCCGGCAGCATGCGCCGCTATGATCGGCGCATGCTTGCCCTCTTCGATTCCCTGCGCCATTGGCTCGACGGTATCGCCCACCTCGGCACGATCCTGGCGGTGGCTTACCTGCTGTACCTGTTCGCGCTGGCGGGCTGGATCATGCTGCAGAAGCGCGAGCCGGTGGCCACGCTGAGCTGGATCCTTTCGTTGGCACTGCTCCCCTATCTGGGGCTCTTCATCTACTACCTGCTGGGCCCGCAGAAGGTGAAGCGGCAACGGCTGCGTCGTGGCCGTGCACGCTCGGGCATGGAGCACTACAGCGATGTCTGCCCGCCCGATTCGGACTGCACCGAACTGGCCAAGGTTGCCCAGGCAACGACCGGACTGGCCCCAAGCAGTGCCACCGAAGTGACCTGGCTGGTGGACGGTGCGGCGACCTACGCGGCCTTGCTGGAAGCCGTTGCACAGGCGCACGATCACATCCATCTGGAGTACTACATCTTCAATCCGGATCACGCAGGCACCGCCCTGCGCGATGCCCTGGTCGAGCGCGCACGTGCCGGTGTGCAGGTGCGCCTGCTGCTGGATGCGGTGGGCTCATCCGCCCTGCCCCGCCGTTTCCTGCAGCCCCTGCTCGACGCCGGCGGTGAAGCGATCTGGTTCCACCCACGGCAGCTGCTGAAACCGTTCAAGCGCCCGTGGCTGAACCTGCGCACGCACCGCAAGCTGGTGATTGTCGATGGCCGCCTGGCCTTCACTGGCGGCATCAACATCACCGACGAGGAAGACGAAAGCCGCAGGCCCGACGCTTATCGCGACCTGCACATGCGCATCCGCGGTCATGTGGTGCGCAGTCTGCAGCTGGTGTTCGCCGAGGACTGGCTCTACGCCAGTGGCCAGGAACCCTCGCGGATGGATATCGCCCGCCTGTGGCCGGCCGATATGCCGCTGCGCGGGGATGGCGCGATCAACGCGCAGGTATTGGTGTCCGGCCCGGATTCGGGCTGGGAGACGATCCACCGGCTGCACGTCGCCGCCATCCAGGAAGCGCACGAGCGGGTGTGGCTGGTGACGCCCTATTTCGTGCCGGGTGAAGCGGCGCGGATGGCGCTGACTTCGGCCGCGCTGGGCGGCCTGGACGTGCGCCTGCTGGTACCGAAAATGAGCGATTCGTGGTTCGTCACCCAGGCCGCGCGCTCGTACTTCGATGAGCTGTTGCATGCCGGCGTGAAGATCTACGAGTACGGCCCGCGCATGCTGCACACCAAGGCGTTCATCGCCGACGACGACGTCTGCATTGTCGGCAGTGCCAACTTCGACCACCGCAGCTTCCGCCTGAACTTCGAGCTGTCGATGATGATCAGCGACCGGGACCGCGTGGCGGCCCTGGCCGAGCTGCTGCAGGGTGAATTCGATTGCGCCACCCGGGTGCATGACCAGGCCGGGCGCTCGCTGTGGCTGCACCGCCTGCCCGAGGCCTTCGCCCGGCTGGCCTCGCCGCTGCTGTGATGCAGCGCTACACTGCGGCGATCATCCGGGGAGCCCGACTATGTACTGGTTGTACCTGCTGCTGGCGCTGGGCTGCTTTGCCTTCGCGCTGAAGACCCCGAGCGCGGGGTTGATGACCCTGTGCCTGCTGGCGGCGCTCGGCTTCCTGCTGGCCTGGGTACGCGGTCGTTACGTGGCCCGTTTCGGCGACCTGCAGCGCGACCCGGCCACCCTGATCGATGCCGAGGAACTGCGCCGCCTGCGCGAGCAGGCCCAGGCGCGCCGCAACGATGACGCCAACGACAACGATCCGTCCCCTCTTTCCAAGTAGTTCCGTTCCATGACCCAGCTCAGCGTCAACGTCAACAAGATCGCCGTCCTGCGCAATTCGCGCGGCGGTGCCGAACCGGACGTGGTGCGCGCCGCCCAGGCCTGCCTGGATGCCGGCGCGCATGGCATCACCGTGCATCCGCGGCCGGACCGCCGCCACATCACCGCTGAGGACGTGCTGGCCCTGTCCACGTTGACCCGCGCGCGTGGCGTGGAATTCAACATCGAGGGCAATCCATTTGCGCCGCCGCGCGAGGGGTACCCGGGGCTGCTGCCGCTGTGCGAACAGACCCGTCCGGCGCAGGCCACCCTGGTGCCCGACGGCGATGGCCAGATCACCTCCGACCACGGTTTCGACTTCGAACGCGACGCCGAGCGCTTGCGCCCGTTGATTGCCCAACTGAAGGCGATGGGCTGCCGGGTCAGCCTGTTCGTGGATGCGGGCAACCCGTCGCTGGAGCAGGCTGCCGAGGTCGGTGCCGACCGCATCGAGCTGTACACCGGCCCCTACGCAGAGGCGCATGCGGCGGGCGACGCTGCGGCAATGCTCGAACTGTTCGCCACTGCGGCGCGGCGGGCGCAGGCGGTGGGCCTGGGCGTCAACGCCGGGCACGACCTGTCGCAGGACAACCTGCGCGATTTCCTGGGCCACGTGCCGGACGTGCTGGAGGTGTCGATTGGCCACGCGCTGATCGGCGAGGCACTGTATGACGGGCTGGATGCCACCGTGCGCGGGTACTTGGCGCTGCTTTGATGCATTGCAGCCGAGCCTAGGCTCGGCTCTACAAGGTATCCGTATCCACTGTAGAGCCGAGCCCACGCTCGGCTCAGACTTGCCCTGAACCCTTCAGACAGCCGTCGCAGCCATTGAGACGGTGGCGACGTACCCTGCCGCAATGGGTATTGCGATCAAGGGCCGAGGTTCCACGTCCCACCTTGCTGGGCGCTTCGAAAGCACCGTCAGCGAGGCGGTGGACGACGGCTGGGCGGTCGATGAGAGCGAGGAGTTCCTCGCGCCGCGCCTGCGCACCGAGGTGCGCGCCGAGACCGCGCGCAGCATCATCACCCGCAACACTTCGCCAGACGTCGGCTTCAGCCAGTCGGTGAATCCGTATCGCGGTTGTGAGCATGGGTGTTCCTACTGCTTCGCGCGCCCTTCCCATGCCTATCTGAACCTGTCACCTGGCCTGGACTTCGAGACCAAGCTGTTCGCCAAGACCAATGCGCCTCAGCTGCTGCGCAAGGAACTGTCGAAACCCGGTTACGTGCCGCAGCCGATCGCGCTGGGCATCAACACCGATGCATATCAGCCGATCGAGCGCAAGTTCAAGCTGACCCGCCAGCTGATCGAAGTGATGCTGGAAACCAGGCATCCGTTCTCGCTGATCACCAAGAACGCACTGGTCGAGCGCGACATTGATCTGCTCGCGCCGCTGGCGGCGGAGAACCTGGTCAGTGTGCATTTCTCGGTGACCTCGCTGGACCCGCATCTCTCCGCGAAGCTGGAACCGCGCGCATCAGCACCCCATGCACGATTGCGCGCGATGAAGCGCCTGCATGACGCGGGTATCCCGGTGGGCGTGATGGTGGCACCGGTGATTCCGTGGATCAACGACAGCGAACTTGAAGCGGTGCTGGAGGCTGCGCACGATGCAGGCGCCAGTACCGCAGGCTACGTGCTGCTGCGCCTGCCGCTGGAAGTGGCGCCACTGTTCCGCGACTGGCTCGATACCCATCATCCCGATCGCGCCGCGCACGTGATGAGTACCATCCAGCAGCTGCGTGGTGGCAAGGACTACGACAGCCAGTTCGGCACCCGCATGCGCGGCCAGGGCGTGTATGCCGATCTGTTGAACAACCGCTTCAAGCTGGCGCGCAAGCGGTTGGGATTCAATGCGCAGAACAGCCATTGGCCGAAGCTGGATTGCAGCCGGTTCCAGAAGCCGTTGCCGCCGAAGAAGGATTCGCCGCAAGGGTCGTTGTTCTGAGGCCATCAGTCGAGCATGGCTCGACTGTACATCAAGGCCGACGAGCAGTTCGGCGTCACCCCCCAAACAACTTCTGCGCACTCTGGAACAGGATCCAGCTGGTGGCGATGAACTTGTCGCCACCCTGTGGCCGATTGCCGCGATGGGTGTGGGTGAACGCCGTCGGCGCAATCAGCAAACTGCCGGTGCGCGGCGCGATCTTCCGCCCCTGGAACAGGAACTCGGTTTCGCCCTCGTCGAAGTCGTCATTGAGGTACAGCGTCCACAGTACATGCCGGTGCAGGGTCTCGGCCTGCGCATCCTTCGGGTACAGCTCGCAGTGCCAGTACGGGTAGCCACCCTCGCCCGCGGCGTACCACTGCAGGTTGATCGCACCCGGACGAAGGCAGGTGCGGGCCAGGTCGGCCAGCTGCTGTTGCGGCATGTCGGGAAAGTCCTCGGCAGACAGGCGTCGCGGTTGGCTATTGCTGTCCTGGATCTGCAACATCAGCGGCGCGATCAATGCCTGTGGATAACGGCGTAGATAAGTCAGCAGGCCGTTGAACACCGCGATCTGCAGCTGCTGGTCGACGTCCTGCCAACCGTCCAGGCCACTGATGCGCAGATCCTTGCTGTGCTTGAGTTCGGGGAACACGCCACTGCCCACCGCACCGGGCAGCAGGCCACGCGTGGCACGCATGCGCTCGACGATGGCCGCGCAGACCTCACTGGGGACGGCGTTGTGGATGACTTCGATGAAATCGACCGGGCCCTGCTCGTGCATGCGTGCATTCCTTCGGCGGCAACGGCTTGATGGTGCCGTTTGCCGCCCGCGGTGTCACCCTGCGGTCATGTCATCGAACTGCCATGACCGCCGTCAGGCGTCGAGCCGTCAGCCCTGCGCTTCGTCGTGCGCGTGGTGGTAACGCACCGCTTCGGCCACTTCCTCGCGCGAACCCAGGAACACCGGCACGCGCTGGTGCAGCTGGTCGGGCTGGATGTCGAGGATGCGCTCGCGGCCGGTCCAGGCGGCGCCGCCGGCCTGTTCGACCAGCAGGCCCATCGGATTGGCTTCGTACATCAGGCGCAGCTTGCCGGCCTTGGACGGATCCTTCTTGTCCCACGGGTAGATGAAGATGCCGCCGCGGGTCAGGATGCGATGCACGTCGGCCACCATGCTGGCGATCCAGCGCATGTTGAAGTTCTTGCCGCGCGAGCCTTCCTTGCCGGCCAGCAGATCACTGACGTAGGCCTGCATCGGCGCTTCCCAGTGACGCTGGTTGGACATGTTGATGGCGAATTCCTGGGTGGCCGCCGGAATCTGCATGTTCTCGGTGGTCAGCACGAACTCGCCCTTCTCGCGGTCCAGGGTGAAGGCGTGGGTGCCATGGCCGACGGTCAGCACCAGCTGGGTGCTGGGCCCGTAGATGCAGTAGCCAGCGGCGATCTGCTTGCTGCCCGGCTGCAGGAAGGCGTCATCGCCCGGCAGCTCGACGTTGGTCGGGCAACGCAGCACGGAGAAGATGGTGCCGACGGAGACGTTGACGTCGATGTTGGAGCTGCCGTCGAGGGGATCGAACAGCAGCAGGAAATCACCGCGCGGGTAGATGTCCGGCACCGGCTGGCTGTGGTCCATTTCCTCCGAGGCGCAGGCGGCAAGGTGGCCACCCCAGGCATTGGCTTCGAGCAGGATCTCGTTGCTGATCACGTCCAGCTTCTTCTGTGCTTCACCCTGCACGTTGCCGGTACCGGCGTCGCCGAGCACGCCACCGAGGGCGCCCTTGCTGACGGCGATGGAAATGCTGGTGCAGGCGCGGGCGACCACGGCGATCAGCTGGCGCAGGTCGGCATTGATGCGGCCGGCGTGCTGTTCCTGGATCAGGAAGCGGGTCAACGAAGTACGGGACATGGTCGGGCAGGTCTCGGCAGCGGGAAAACGCCTATTGTCGCCCGTCTGGCGGGGGCGTGCGTGAGCGCGGGAAGGCGTAATCGTTTCCAGATGCGTTGCGCTCGTGGCGCCTTCCTTCATGGAGGCACAGGGCGAGGTACACCGTGGCCAGGACACGCCGTAAACCCATCCATGGGGGCTCGGTCGGCGCATCCATGCGCCTCACGGTCCTGGCCACGGTGTACCTCGCCCTGCGCTTCAGGGTTCGCCGCGAGCGCGGAGGGTGTGGCAAAGGCAGAGGCAAAGCAGAAGCAAAAACAAAGGCGCCTTTCGGCGCCTTTGTTGTCAAACCACTGGTGCGTTGCTTCAGCCCTTGGCGACGGTGGCCACGGCCTTGGCGACGTATTCCAGGTTGTTCTGGTTCAGCGCGGCCACGCAGATGCGGCCGGTGCCGACGGCGTAAATGCCGAACTCGTCGCGCAGGCGTTCGACCTGCTCACGGCTCAGGCCCGAGTAGGAGAACATGCCAGCCTGTTCGTTGATGAAGCCGAACTGCGGCGCACCGGCAGCGGCCAGCTTTTCGACCAGGCCCTGGCGCAGGGCGTGGATGCGCTCGCGCATCTCGGTCAGCTCCTGCTCCCACATCGCGCGCAGTTCCGGGTTGGTCAGCACGCCGGCCACCAGCGCGGCACCGTGGGTGGACGGGCTGGAGTAGATGGTGCGGATCACACGCTTGACCTGCGACTGCACGGCCTTGGCGTCAGCAGCGGTCGGCGCCACCATCGACAACGCACCCACGCGCTCGCCATACAGCGAGAACGACTTGGAGTACGAGTTGGCGACGATGAAGCTGTCGATGCCGGCTTCGGCGATGATGCGCACGGCGGCGCCATCCTGCTCGATGCCCTTGTCGAAGCCCTGGTAGGCCATGTCGATGAAGGGGAACAGCTGCTTGTCCTTCAGCAGTTGCGCGACCTGCTTCCACTGGCTGACCGTGAGGTCGGCACCGGTGGGGTTGTGGCAGCAGGCGTGCAGCAGCACTACGGTGCCGGCTTCCAGCTTGCCGAGGTCGGCCAGCATGCCGTTGAAGTCGACGCCATGGCTGGCCGGATCGAAATAGGTGTAATCCAGCACCTCGAAACCGGCCGCGCTGAACACCGCACGGTGGTTCTCCCAGCTCGGGTTGCTCAGCGCCACGGTGGCGTGCGGCAGCAGCTTCTTCAGCACGTCGGCGCCGACGCGCAGCGCACCGCTGCCACCGACGGTCTGTGCGGTGGTGACGCGGCCGGCGGCCAGCAGCGGCGAGTCTTTGCCGAACACCAGCTCTCGCGTGGCCTGCGTGTATGCCGGCAGGCCATCGATCGGCAGGTAGCCGCGCGGTTTGGCGTCAGCGGCAAGCTGCTGCTCGATCTGCTTGACGGCGCGCAGCAGCGGGATGCGGCCGCTCTCGTCGTAGTAGATGCCCACACCCAGGTTGACCTTGGTCGGGCGGCTGTCGGCGTTGTACGCCTCGGTCAGGCCCAGGATCGGGTCGCCTGGGACCAGTTCCACGTTTGCAAAGAAGGACACGGCGGTACTCGTTCGGTAGACGGAAAGGGGGAGGAAGTGCGCTACGCGGTCTGCGGCCTTGCAGCCGGAAACAGCCCATCGTAACAAAGCCTGCCGGGGCTGGCCGCCGCCGTCGTCATCCGTAGCCCCGTACCATGGCGTGCGTTGCCGCCTGATCCATCAACCTGAATCATGAATCCCGCCGCACGTCGCCATTGCCTGCCGTTGTCCATCCTCCTGCTGTCGCCCTGGGCGGCCGTGGCCGGGCCCGCACCGACCGCCCTGCCCAGCGTGCAGGTGCAGGCAGCGCGGGTGCCGGGCATCGACCCGTTCGCGTTGCCGGCCAGCCTGGACACGGTCTGGATCGACGCCGGCCGCGCCGGCGCCGGCGCACAGCTGTCCGAGGCGCTGGCCGGGGTCCCGGGCCTGGTCGCCCGTGACCGCCAGAACTTCGCGCAGGACACCCAGCTGTCGATCCGTGGCTTTGGTGCGCGCTCGACCTTCGGTGTGCGTGGGGTGCGGGTGTTGATCGACGGGGTGCCGGCGACCATGCCCGACGGACAGGGCCAGCTGTCGCATGCCAGCCTGCTCGGTGCCGAACGGATCGACGTGCTGCGCGGACCGTTCTCGGCGCTGTACGGCAATTCCTCCGGCGGCGTGCTGCAGGTCTGGAGCGCACAGGGCCAGGCCGGCGACCCGTGGCGGCTGCGCGTCAACGCGGGTGCCGACAACACGCTCAGCGTCGGCGCGCAACTGAAGGGTGCCGGCCGTGTTCTGGATTACAACATCGCCGCCAATCACTTCCGCACCGATGGCTGGCGCGACCACAGCCGTGCCCGCCGCGAATCGCTCGCTGCGCGTATCGGTGGCGATCTCGGCGGGGGGCGGCTGGAGCTGCTGCTCAATGCCTTCGATGCCCCCGATGCGCAGGACCCGCTGGGCCTGAACCGTGCCCAGGTGGCGGCCGATCCGCGCCAGGCCACCGCCGTGGCGCACCAGTACAACACCCGTAAATCGGTGCGCCAGCAGCAGGCCGGCCTGCGCTGGACCCGTGAAACCAGGGCGCAGCGTTGGCAGCTGATGGGCTATGCCGGCCAGCGCGCGGTACGCCAGTACCTGCCGATCCCGCCGGCAGCTCAGACCAACAGCCCGTTGCATGCCGGCGGGGTGATCGACCTGGAGGGCGGCTATGGCGGGCTGGACGCGCGCTGGGGCTGGCACGGCGACCTCGCCGGCCGGCCGCTGGATCTGGTGGCCGGGCTCAGCGCCGACCGCCAGCGCCAGCATCGCACCGGCCATGAGAACTTCATCGGCAGCGCTCTCGGCGTGCGTGGGCAGCTGCGCAGAGACCAGATCGACACCGTGCAGAACGTCGATCAGTTCGCCCAGGCGTGGTGGCAGTGGAGTCCACGCTGGTCATTGCTGGCTGGCGTGCGTCGCAGCGCCGTGCGCTTCGAATCCGACGATCGCTACATCACCGCCCGCAACCCGGACGACAGCGGCCACCGCCGCTACCAGGCCACCACGCCGGTGGCCGGGATCAGCTTCGCGGCCAGCCCGCAGTGGCGGCTGCACGCGGCGGTGGGCCGTGGCTTCGAGACGCCCACCTTCAACGAGCTGGGGTATCGCGCCGACGGGCAGGCGGGACTGGCGCTGGATCTGGCGGCGGCGCGCAGCCGCAGCCTGGAGGTGGGCAGCAAATGGCATGCACAGGACGGAACCCAGCTCGATATCAGCCTGTTCCGCGCAGATACCGACGATGAGTTGGCAGTTGCCAGCAACATCGGCGGACGCAGCACCTATCGCAACATCGGCCGCACCCGCCGCCAGGGCGTGGAACTGCGCTACCGGCAGCCGTTGGCAGAACAGTTGGAACTGCAGGTGGCCTGGACCTGGCTGCAGGCGCAGGTGCGTGCGCCGTACCTGACCTCGAACACCTGGGTTTCCGCTGGCAGCCGCTTGCCCGGCGTACCGCGCCAGCAGGCGTTTGCCCGGCTGCAGTGGACCCCGGCCGACTGGCAGTGGGCGCTGGAGGCCGCCGCCAGCACCGATACCCTGGTCAACGACGTGGCCACGGAGCGGGCGCCGGGCTACGCGTTGCTGAACCTGGAAGCCGGTCGTCTCTGGACACTGCCAGGTGGCGAGCTGCGCGCCTTCGCCCGGCTGGAGAACGTGCTGGACCAGGCCTACATCGGCTCGGTGATCGTCAACGACGGCAACGGGCGCTTCTACGAACCGGGGCCGGGACGGCGAGCCAACGTCGGCCTGCAATGGTCGTGGCGCTGAAAGGGGTAGTGCGGGCCGCTGGCCGGCATCGCGCCGTGCACGACGTCAGGAGGTTGCCGGCCAGCGGCCGGCACTACCCGTAAATCGGGGCCGCTGGCCGGCATCGCTCTGTGTAGGGCAGCCCAGACCTTGCCGGCCAGGGGCCGGCACTACCCGTCAGTCGGGCGCCTTGGCCGGTACGAACGGCGAGGTCGGGTCGCTGGCCGGGAAGGTCTCCTCCAGCGCCTCGTCCTGGTTGTCGCTGGCGCGCTGCTTGCGTTCGCGACGTTTGAGCGGGCTTTCCTGGCCGCCGCGATGGCGGTCGCCGCCATCCTTGCGGTCCTGGGCGGCCTGTTCAGCCTCGTGCTTCACCGGCAGATGGTCGCCACCGTGCTCGGCGTCGTAGAAAGGTGCGCCGGTGCCGCGGTAGTCGGCATTGTCGGCATCGCGCTTGCCGCGCTGTTCACCGGGAATGGGCGGGTGGTTTTCCCGCAACGGGTCTCGGGAATTCTCTCGGCTCATGGTCTGGCTACCTGCGCTCGGGGCTCCCACTACACCGCGCCACAGGTAAAGCCGCCGCGAACCCGGCGTCATGAACATCTCGCTCACCCCCCGGTAACAGCACCGCGCGTATTCCTGCCCACCCGCCCCCGCTGCAGGAGCCGGCCATGCCCCGTCTTGAACGACCCGCACCGTCCGTGTTCAACGCCCTGCTCGATCCGCTCGGCCAGCGCACCGCACAACGCCGCACGCGCCGCCATGAAGATCCGCAGGCGGTGGCGCAGGACTACCTGCAGTACATGCTCAGCGACTACGAAGAGCGTCGCGGGCAGAACCACCGCAACTGGCGCGATCTATGCCCGGTCTATGCCTTCGCATTGACCACCCACGCTGCGGACTGGCCGCGCGGTGACGCCGCGGATACCTGTGAGGAACTGGCCGAACACTGGGAACAGATGCGCGGGCAGTCGCGGTTGAGCTGGTCGCAGGCACGGCCGGTGGTGGAAGACGCCTGGCGCGCGCTGGATCATATTCCTGCGGCGGCGGTGAGGCCGCTGCTGCAGTAGTGCCGGCCGCTGGCCGGCAACCTCAGGAAACTTCAGGCCGCGAGCTCTGCCGGCCCGCAGCCGGCACTGCCGTTCTCCGTAGAACCCACGTGCACGGTATCGACACGGGTGGTTTACACCGCCCATCCGAAGCTGGATGCCCTGCCCCGCCAAAGGTACGCCCATGGCCCGCCCGATCTGGACCGGCACGCTGTCGTTTGGCCTGCTCAACGTGCCGGTGTCGCTGATGTCAGGCGAACGCAAGGTCGATCTGCAGTTCCGCATGCTCGACTCCCGCGACCGCAAGCCGATCCGCTTCGAGCGGGTCAACGCCGATACCGGCGAGGAAGTGCCATGGAAGGACATCGTCAAAGCCTATGAGTACGACAAGGGCAGCTATGTCGTGCTGGAGGAAGGCGATATCCGGTCTGCGGCACCGGAAAGCCACGAAGCGGTGGAGGTGGAATCGTTCGTGGACGCCGCGCAGATCGACCCGCGCTACTTCGAGAAACCCTACCTGCTGGTGCCCGGCAAGAAGGCCGAAAAGGGCTACGTGCTGCTGCGCGAGACATTGCGCAGTACCGGCAAGGTGGGCATCGCCCGGGTGGTGGTGCGTACCCGCGAATACCTGTGCGCGGTGATGCCGCACGCGGACGCGCTGGTGCTGATGATCCTGCGCTATCCGCAGGAACTGGTGGATCCCGAAGATTACAAGCTGCCCACCGGAAAGCTCGCCGATTACCGCATCAGCAGCAAGGAAACGGCGATGGCCGAGCAGTTGATCGAGTCGATGTCCGGTGATTGGGATCCGTCGCAGTACCACGACGAATTCCGCGAACGCCTGCAGCAGGTGCTGAACAAGCGCATCAAGTCCAAGGGCGGTACCACCCGGGTGGAGGATGAGCCTGTACCGCGCGAGGATGCCAGCACCAACGTGGTCGATTTCATGGCGCTGCTGCAGAAGAGCCTGGACGCGAACAAGCGTACGCCGGCGAAGAAGACGGCAACGCGGAAAGCAGCCACCAAGCCGACGGTAAAGAAAGCCGCAAAGAAGGCAACGAAGAAGGCCGCAAAGAAAACCGCTGCACGGCGCAAGGCAGGTTGAGCCATGTCGTTGCACCAGTACCGGCGAAAGCGCCGGCTTGGCGGTGGCCTCGGGCAGACACCGGAACCTGACGACACACCCGCACACGGCAACCCGAAGCGGCGGCCGATCTTTGTCATACAGCTGCACCATGCCACTTCGCGGCACTATGACTTCCGCCTTGAGATGGACGGTGTGCTGAAAAGCTGGGCGGTGCCGAAGGGTCCTTCGCTTCGCGCTGGTGACAAGCGGCTGGCCGTGGAAGTGGAAGACCATCCGCTGTCCTACGCCGGTTTCGAAGGAGATATTCCCGAAGGCCACTACGGCGCTGGCCACGTGGAGGTCTTCGATCACGGCACATGGGCCTGCGAAGGCGATCCACTGCAGGCACTGGCAGCGGGAAAGATCGACTTCGTGCTGCATGGGCAACGTCTGGCTGGCGGCTGGAAGCTGGTGCGCACAGCGATGAAGGGACGCCAGGTACAGTGGTTGTTGATCAAACGCGACGACGAGGAAGCGCGTGATGCCGAAGCAGATGATCTGCTCCAATCCCCCATGCCGAAACGCACATCCGCAGTGAGCAAGCGCACGGTGGGCAAGTCAACGCGCGCCGCACCGGCTGCACGATCGGCGACCCGCAAGGCCGATGCGCGTTGGCATGCGCGAGCGCTGAACCTGGATGGCGCTCGTGACACGCCCTACCCGCGTGCTTTCAAGCCACAGTTGACCGATCATCGCGACAGTGCACCGGACGGCGAGCGCTGGTTGCATGAGATCAAGTGGGATGGCTATCGCCTGCTGGCCGATCTGCACGAAGGCAAGGTGACGCTGCGCTCCCGCAACGGCCTGGATTGGACCGGTGATTTCCCCGAGGTGGTACAGGCCGTGCAGGCACTGCCGGTGCGGGATGCGCGCCTGGACGGTGAGCTGGTGGTGCTGGACCGGGATGGACGCAGCGACTTCGCCGCGCTGCAGCGCGTGATCGACGGGAGTTCGAAGCAACCGTTGCGTTACATCGTTTTCGATCTGCCGGGTGTGGCCGGCGTGGACATCAGTCGTTCACCGCTGCTGGAGCGCAAGGCGCTGCTGAAGGATCTCATCGGTCCCACGCCCGGAACCCTGGCCTTCAGCGAGCACGTGATCGACCATGGCCCGCAGGTATTCGATGCCAGCGGCAAGGCGGGATTCGAAGGCATCGTCAGCAAGCAGGTGGATGCGCCCTACGTGAACACCCGTGCACGCAGCTGGGTGAAGGTGAAGCACGAAGACACCGACGAGTTCGCGATTGTCGGCTACACGGCACCGAAGGGCTCCCGGGTGGGGTTCGGCTCGCTGCTGCTGGCGACGCCGGACAAGGGCGCCTTGCGCTATGTGGGCCGCGTTGGCACCGGCTTCGACGACGAAAGCCTGCGCGCGCTGCACAAGGCGCTGCAGCCGTTGGCGGTGAAGACGCCTGTGCTGCAGCTGCCGGCGCACGTGCCGTTCCGCGCCGCCAGCGTGCGCTGGGTGAAGCCGGTGACGGTGGCGGAGGTGGCATTCCGTGGCTGGGGCAAGGAAGGCCTGCTGCGCCAGGCCAGTTTCAAGCGGCTGCGCAGCGACAAGCAGAAGGAGGACCTGGGAGTGGCCGTCTCGAGTGCTGAAGCCGGGGGCGAGGTCCAGATCACCCATCCAGAGCGGGTGGTGTTCCCAAGGCAGAAGCTCAGCAAGGGCGACGTGGCGGACTACTACCAGCGCGTGGCGCGCTGGATCCTGCCCGAAATTGTCGGGCGGCCCTTGTCACTGCTGCGCTGCCCGGATGGCGTGGGCAAGGCCTGCTTCTTCCAGAAGCACCATGGCCCCGGCCTGGGCGATGCCGTGCACGCGGTGCCCCTTCAGCAGAAGAGCGGCCGCGAGGACTACGTCTACATCGACGATGTGCGGGGCCTGCTGCAACTGGTGCAGATGAACACCCTGGAGCTGCATCCGTGGGGCGCGACCGTGGCCGATCCCGAGCACCCGGATCGCTTGGTGTTCGACCTCGATCCCGGTGAAGGGGTGGGTTGGGCAGAGGTGAAAGCTGCTGCGCGTGATGTCCGTGACCGCCTGCAGGAAGTCGGCCTGAAGAGTTTCGTGCGGCTGTCCGGTGGCAAGGGCGTGCACGTGGTGGTGCCGCTGCGGCCCAAGGCCGACTGGGAACAGGCCAAGGCGTTCTGTGAGGCGTTCGCCCGGGCGATGGCGGAGCGGGCGCCCGACCGCTACGTGGCGACAATGAGCAAGGCCAAGCGTGGCGGCGTCATTTTCATCGACTGGCTGCGCAATACGCGGGGTGCCACCAGTGTGTGCTCGTGGTCGTTGCGTGCGCGCGATTCCGCCGGTGTGGCAGTACCGCTGCGCTGGGATGAACTGGCTCGTATCAGTGCCGCCGACGCATTTCCCATGGGCAAGGCGCTGGCGAGGGCGCAACGCCTGAAGAGTGACCCATGGCAGGGCATCGCGCAGTTGAAGCAGACGCTGCCGTCGCTGAAGCGGTAGTGCCGGCCGCTGGCCGGCAACGGCAGGATGGCCGAGGTTGCCGGCCAGCGGCCGGCACTACCTGCATGCGCTCAGCGCGGATCGCGCGAGGGACGACGGCCGAACCACCAGCCGGCCAGCAGTTGCAACGGCAGCGACGCCAGCAGTGAAATGACGAACCAGAACGGGAAATCCGCACCCGCCGTCCACATGGCGTAGCCACAGCCCAGCGCGACCAGCGACCAGATCGAGAAGCCGTGCGATCGCGGCCAGCAGGGCGCGTAATAGGTGGCAAAGGAAACCCCGGCGATGCCACCGAGCACGCTGAAGGTGAGATCCCAGCCCAGCTGCACGCTGTTGTTGTCCGGCGACAGGCCCAGCAACGGTGGCAGCCAGCTGGCGACGCTGCTGACCAGCGCAAGCGACAGCACACCGCCGATCAGGGCAACGAGGGACAGGAACAGGGTCTTGAGCACGCCAGGCATGCGCGCATTGTACGGCTGCGGCGGAGAACCCGGCATGCCGGCCAGCGGCCGGCACTACCGAAATGTGTGTGGATCCGATCCGATGAATCGGCATGGCCGCCGCGTCCGTGGGAGAGGGGGACGGAGCGACGGCGGCCATGCACAGGCGGTCAGGCGGCGAAGTCGAGCACCACGCGGCCTTCGATGGTGCCCGCATGCATGCGCGCGAACACGTCGTTGATGTTTTCCAGGCGGTCGGTGCTGACCGTGGCCGCGACCTTGCCCTCGGCGGCGAACTGCAGCGATTCCTGCAGGTCCAGGCGGGTACCGACGATCGAGCCGCGCACGGTAATGCCGTTGAGCACCATGCCGAAGATGTCCAGCGGGAAGTTGCCGGGCGGCAGGCCATTGAGCGAGACAGTGCCGCCACGGCGCACCATGCCCAGTGCCTGCTCGAACGCCTTCGGCGATACCGCGGTGACCAGCGCACCGTGGGCGCCGCCGATTTCCTTCCTGAGGAACGCGGCCGGGTCGGTGGTGCGCGCGTTGACGGTGACCTGCGCGCCCAGCTGGCGGGCCAGTGCCAGCTTGGCGTCGTCCACGTCCACTGCGGCCACGTTCAGGCCCATCGCACGGGCATACTGCACGGCCATGTGGCCCAGGCCACCGATGCCGGAAATCGCCACCCAGTCACCGGGCTTGGTGTCGGTGACCTTCAGGCCCTTGTAGACGGTCACGCCGGCGCACAGCACCGGCGCGATCTCGACGAAGCCCACCTCCTTCGGAAGCAGGCCGACATAGTTGGCATCGGCCAGTGCGTACTCGGCGAAGCCGCCGTTGACCGAGTAGCCGGTGTTGCGCTGCGTCTCGCACAGTGTTTCCCAGCCACCCAGGCAGTGTTCGCAATGACCACACGCCGAGTACAACCAGGGGATGCCGACCCTGTCGCCTTCCTTGACGTGCCCTACCCCGCCTCCCACGGCCACGACGTGCCCCACGCCCTCGTGGCCGGGGATGAACGGCGGGTTCGGTTTCACCGGCCAGTCGCCCTCGGCGGCGTGCAGGTCGGTGTGGCAGACGCCACAAGCCTCGATCTTGACCAGTACCTCGCCCGCCCCCGGGCGCGGTACCGAGACTTCCTCGATCACCAGTGGCTTGCCGAACTCACGCACGACAGCGGCCTTCATGGTGGAATTCATGTTCGGATCTCCGTAGTGCGCTTGCCCACAGAATGACGCCGGCGCGAGGCCGGCGCTTTGATCACGATCAAACCTTTGAAGATCCGCGAAGCAGGTTCAGCTGGCCAGCACCGAGGCCTCGCGGGCCAGGCGCTCGATGGCGTCCCAGTCGCGGGTCTGCAGCAGCGCCGGGGTGGTCAGCCACGAACCGCCCACGCACAGCACGTTGGGCAGGTGCAGGAACTGCGGCGCGGTCTGCGCGCTGATGCCGCCGGTCGGGCAGAAGCGCACATCGGCGAACGGGCCGTGCCAGGCGGCCAGCAGCGCGGCGCCGCCGGCCTGCACGGCCGGGAAGAACTTGAAGGTGTCCGCGCCGTGCTCCAGGCCCTGGATCAGGTCCGAAGCGGTGGCAGCACCGGGCAGGTACGGCAGATCGGCATCACGCGCGGCCGCATACAGTGCCGGCGTGGCACCGGGGGAAACGGCAAAACGCGCACCGGCCTGCTTCGCCGCCTGCATCTGCGCGGCGTTGAGTACGGTGCCGGCACCGATCACCGCGTCCGGCACGGCCTCGACCATGGCCTTGATCGCATCCAGCGCCTGCGGCGTGCGCAGGGTCACCTCGATCACCGGCAGCCCACCACGGAACAGTGCCTGGGCTACTTCGACCGCTTCATTCACATCTTCGGGGGTGTACACCGGGATCACCGGTGCCAGCTTCAACAGCGCGCGCAGGCGCGGATCAGCGCTGGACATCGTCTTGCTCCTTGCCCGCCAGGGCATCGCGGATGCTGCCGGTGCCGGCAGCGCAGCGGCGCATGATGCCATGCGGACCGCGATGGTGCCCTGCTCCGCACCGCGCCGGATTCAGGCCGGGTCGGCCTGCAGCGCCTGGATGCGGCGCTGGTACCAGTCGCCACCGAGCGGATCGAACACCGCCGAGCGCTCCATCTGCGCCTCGTACACGTGTACCGAGATCGCCAGTGCCTCATCGCTGGCATTGCGCAGGGTGTGGTACTCATGCGGGGGGATCAGGCTGCCGGCACTGCCGCAGCCCCCGCGCAGCGCGGCGTGGCGGCGGAAGCGCCAGCGCTCGCCGGCGCACTCCAGCAGCTCGTAACGGGTGATCTCCAGCTCGCCCAACCACACGCCCTCCACACACCACATGGCATCGTGGTCGTGCAGCGGCGTGCCCTGCCCTGGGCCCCAGCTCATGGCAATCACGCTGTAGCCGTGTTCGCGGCTGTGGTACAGCGGACGTCGCGCGTAATGATCACTGACCGGCCGATGCACGCATTCGGGCAACTCGATGCGGTTGTCGGTTATGGCTTCCTGCAGCGCCAGCTGCAGGTCGGCCGTGATGCGCTCGGGATCACCGGAGCTCATCGCCGCGTCGACTGCGGCGATCAACCGGTCGCGGCCGCGGAACGGCGGAAACGGAGAAGTCTGCAGGTCCATGCCTCGAATGTAGCGGAGCATGGTTAAGGGAATGTTGGCGTTCGCGCGCGTCGCGTCCACATCCAGGGTGAATACGCGCGGAAGAACGGTTCAGATGCAGAAGCAGTAGAGCGATCACAATGGAACCTTGCGCAGCAGAACCTGTCGAACACGACACGATTCAGATCCGCTGCGACATTCCGCAACTTCGCGCCCGACGGGCGCAAGGCTAGAATTCTCCGACTTACCTGGTTCTATACATGTCAGTGCGAACTATTAGCGATGCCGCGTTGCCGGCATCGAAAGGCAAGGCTGCCACGATCAACGACATCGCACGACTGTCGGGAGTTTCCAAGAAAACGGTTTCAAGAATCATCAACAACTCGCCGCTGGTGCGCAAGGACACCCGCGACAAGGTCGAGGCGTTGATGCGCGAGGTCGGTTACGTGCCCGATCCTCTCGCGCGCGGGCTGGCATTCCGCCGCTCCTTCCTGATCGGCCTGGTGTATGACGATCCGGGTGCCCAATGCATCGTCGACCTGCAGCACGGCGCGCTGGACGCGCTGCGCGGCACTGGCTATGAGCTGGTGGTGCACCCCTGCGACAGCCAGGATCCGGAATGCCCGCAGGGCGTGCGCCGTTTCGTGCAGCAGCAGAAGCTGCACGGCGTGATCCTGGGGCCGCGTGCGTCCGAATCGGCTGCGCTGGCGCAGATGCTCGATGACATCGACTGCCGCTACGTGCGCATCAACGCGCATGCCTCGGAGGATGAGAACCATGCCGTGGTCACCCATGACCGCGATGGTGCTGCCGCTGCGGCGGGCTACCTGCTTTCGCTTGGCCACCGCGACATCGCGGTGATCACCGGACCGGGTGACCGGCGTGCCGCGCGCGAACGGACGCATGGTTTCCTTGATCGGCTGGCGCAGGTCGGCCTGACCCTGCCCGGCGAGCGCGTGCTGGAAGCGGGCGACACCTTCGAGTCCGGCGTGCATGCCGCCGAACGGCTGCTGATGGGCGAGCAACGCCCCAGTGCGATTTTCGCCGGCAACGACGAAATCGCCGCAGGCGTGTACCAGGTGGCATTGCGTGCAGGCATCGCGGTGCCGCAGCAGCTGTCGATCGTCAGCTACGACGACAGCCCGTTGGCATCGCGGCTGTGGCCGCCGCTGACGTCGGTGCGTCGCCACGTCTCCGATATCGGCCGCACCGCCGCCGCCATGCTTGTCCAGGCCGACGTTCCCGACGCGCCGACCGCGGCCAGCGTGCATCCGCAGTTGATGGTGCGCGGGTCCTGCCGGGCCGTGGACGCCTGAGTGCCCTGCCCTCGCCTGCGCCGCTGCAGTGGCGCAGGCAGGCAACAACGAAAACGGCGCACCCATGTGCGCCGTTTTCAGTGCAAAGCCGTGCGCGTTGTGTGCTTACACGTCGCCGCCGTCGGCCCAGCCTTCGCCGGTGCCCTTCTGGAACACGCGGTCGTCGCCCTGCACTTCACCGGCCGGCAGATGCGCCTGGTTGGCCAGTGCCGCGTAGATCGGGGTGAAGTCCGGCGAGGTCGCCTGCATGAGCTGTTCGAAGCTGTCGATGACGAAGTAGGTCTTCTGGAAGGTATCGATGCGGTACTTCGTGCGCATGATCCGCTGCAGGTCGAAGCCGATGCGGTTGGGCGCGGCCGATTCCAGCGAGTACAGCGACTCGCCCTTCGACGAGACGATGCCGGCACCGTAGATGCGCAGGCCCTCGGGCGTATCGATCAGGCCGAACTCCACCGTGTACCAGTACAGGCGGGTCAGGTTCTGCAGCGCATCCGGGCCGATCGCGTGGGCTTTGACGCCGCCACGGCCGTATGCCTCCATGTAGTCGGCGAACACCGGGTTCATCAGCAGCGGTACGTGGCCGAACAGATCGTGGAACAGGTCCGGCTCGGCGATGTAGTCGATCTGGTCCGGGCGGCGGATCCACCAGGTCACCGGGAAACGGCGGTTGGCCAGATGGTCGAAGAAATCCAGTTCCGGCAACAGGCCTTCAACCCCGACCAGGGTCCAGCCAGTGGCCGCGCCGAGCACTTCGTTGAGCTGGTCGAAGCGCGGAATCATGTGTGCGCTCATGCCCATCTCGTCCTGCGCATCCAGGAACTCCTGGCAGGCACGGCCGACCAGCAGCTCGCGCTGGCGCTGGTAAAGCGTGCTCCAGGTCGCGTGGTCGTCGGCGCTGTAAGTGTCCCATGGCTGCTCGACGAGCGCGGTGGTATACACCGGCACGTAGCCCTTGTCGGTCTGCTGGTGTTCGACGCGGCGGGGCTGGGCGAGGTCCATGCGGCACTCCTGGATGGGATACCCATGATGCTAGGGCAGGGGACGCGCAACAGGGTTGCAAAAGTTGCGCCGATTGGCCTTGTTGGCGCAATATCCTTGCGTACTCACCATGTTGCGGGGCAACAATGGCCGGAGAAGTCCAGTTCGATCGCACGGATATACGCCTGCTGGCCGAAATCCAGCGGGATGGGCGCGCCACCAACGCCGAACTGGCGGCGCGGGTGAATCTCTCTCCTTCGGCCTGCCTGCGGCGGTTGCAGCGGCTGGAAAGCGAGGGCGTGATCGTCGGCTATGGCGCGCGGCTGGAGCCACGGCAGCTGCGGCTGGGCCTGCAGGCCTTCGTGCGCGTGCAGCTGGAAAAGCACGACCAGGCCGCCATCGGCCACTTCGTGGACAGCGTGCAGGCGTGGGACGAGGTGGTGGCCTGCCACGCACTGACGGGTGACATGGACTACCTGCTGCACGTCTACGTGCGCGACCTGGAGCACTTCTCGCGCTTCCTGCTGGACCGGCTGCTCAATGCCGGTGGCGTGGCCGATGCCAATTCCAGCTTCGTGCTGCGCACGGTGAAGGGCTTCCAGGCGTTGCCGCTGTCGCAGCTGGAGTCCTGAGCAACCACCGAGCGGGCCCGGTGGCCTGACTTCAATGGATCAGCACTTGTCCTTGCGGCCCATCAGCTTGCCCAGGCGCGAGGCTTCCTCGCACTTCGGCGCGGCCACCGGTGCCGGTGCGGCTGCTGCGGCGCGCGCGCGCTGCAGCTGCTGGATCCTGGCGCGGATCTGCGGCATCGCTGCCATCGCAGCCTTTTCGCCTTCCAGGATCGCGGTGCCACGCTGGCTGAAATCGGCGGCACCGATGTCCAGTACCTTCGGGCGGATGACGATGTCGGCGCGCGCCAGTTCCTGCTCGCCCAGGCGCTGGCCCATGATCGAGATGGACTGGTTGACGATGCCCAGCATGTCGGTCGGCGCCTTGCCGCTGGCCTTGCTGGAGATGTCCACGGCGATCACGAAGTCGGCGCCGAGCTGGCGTGCGGCATCCACCGGCACCGGGCTGACCACGCCACCGTCGATGTAGTTGCGGCCGCCGATCTTCACCGGTTCGAACACGCCGGGGATGCTGCTCGATGCGCGCACTGCCTGGCCGACGTTGCCGCGCACGAAGATTGCGCGCTCGCCGGTTTCGAGCTGGGTGGCGACGGCGGCGAACGGCTTCTTCAGGCGCTCGGCGGGACGGTTGGCGACCTGCTCGTTGACGTAGTCCTGCAGCTTCTGGCCCTGCACCAGGCCACCGGAGAACAGGCGCACATCGCGGATGCTGGCTTCGTCCAGCGCGACGGCCTTGCTCTGCATCTGGAAGGCATCCATGCCGCTGGCATACAGGGCGCCGACCACGCTGCCGGCGCTGGTGCCGGCGACCACGGCCGGCTCGAAGCCGTTGGCCTCCAGCATCTTGATCACGCCGATATGGGCAAAGCCTTTGGCCGCGCCGCCGCCCAGGGCGATGCCGATCTTCACCGGCTTGGCCTGCGGGACCACGGTCGGCGCAGGCGGTGGCGTGGGGCGGACCGGATCGCCACCGCAGCCGGCCAGCAGGCCGATCAGGGCGACGGACAGCAGCATGCGGGGGCGGAACAGGCTCATCGGCAGTGCGCGCGCGGCGCCGGATTCAGGAAAGGGCGCCAGCATACCGAAGCCGCGGCGGCGCGGGCAGGGTGGGAAATATCGCCCATTCATAAAGGTAGTGCCGGCCGCTGGCCGGCAACCATAGGGAAACTGGCAACGGTCCACGGGGCTGCCGGCCGCTGGCCGGCAACCTCATGGACCTTGGCGCGCATCCCGGTAGTGCCGGCCGCTGG
>NZ_JAXBQQ020000003.1:92152-227740 GCF_047520695.2 Stenotrophomonas sp. AR029
GGGCTGCCGGCCAGCGGCCGGCACTACCGGGATGCGCGCCAAGGTCCATGAGGTTGCCGGCCAGCGGCCGGCACGACCGGAGGCGGTCAGAAGCGGTTATCGCCATCCAGCATCCGGCCCAGGCCGCCCAGCACCGAGCCTTCGCCGCGGCCTTGGCCGCCGCCCTGCGGTGCGGCCATCCACATGCGGCCGGCCAGGCGTGAGAACGGCAGCGACTGCAGCCAGACCTTGCCGGGGCCGGTCAACGTGGCCAGGAACACCCCTTCGCCGCCGAACAGCATGCTCTTGATGCCGGCCACCCGACGCACGTCCATGTCCACCGTCGGGTGGTAGGCCACCACGCAGCCGGTATCCACGTCCAGGCGTTCGCCGGCGGCCAGCTCGCGCTCCACCACGCAGCCGCCGGCGTGGATGAACACCCAGCCGTCGCCCTCCAGTTTCTGCATGATGAAACCCTCGCCCCCGAACAGGCCGGTCATGATCTTGCGCTGGAACTGCACGCCGATCTGCACGCCGCGCGCGCCGGCCAGGAAACTGTCCTTCTGGCAGATCAGGCGGCCGCCGTGCTGGTCCAGCTTCATCGCCAGCACCGTCCCAGGGTAGGGCGCAGCGAAGGCGACCTTGCCCTTGCCATGGCCGCTCTGGGTGTAGACGGTGGCGAACAGGCTTTCGCCGGTCAGTACGCGCTTGCCGGCAGCCATCACCTTGCCCATGAAGCCGCCGCCCTGGTCGCCATTGGCGGCGCCGAACACGGTATCCATCTGCACCGTGGCGTCCTTGAACATCAGCGCGCCGGCCTCGGCAATGGCGCTCTCGCCGGGATCAAGCTCGATTTCCACGAACTGCATTTCATGGCCGACGATGCGGAATTCGATGTCGTCGGCGCGGCCGCTGGCGGCGGCGGGGACCGGGGGTGGGGTGTGGGGCATGCCCGGGGCCGCGGATTGCAGTTCAGGCACTTCGGCAATCGAGGTCCATCCGCTCATGCCCTGGCACCAGGCCAGCGCGCGCGGGTTGGCCTGCGCGTAACGGCGCGCGGCCGGGTCATCGAGCGGTCCGATTCGGTCGGCCTGGGCCGAGGCATGGAAGTACCACTGGGTCATTGCGGCGGCTCCGCGGCGCTGGAAAACCCCGAGTCTAGCGAGCGCCCCGGGGGCAGGGCGACGGGGCCATGAACGGCCGGCATTTGCGGGGCAGGTGCTGTATTGCAACAATTATCTGGTAGCGCCGTTTTACCACCCCTCCAAACACAGCCTACCGCCATGTCCCCGACCCGCACTTCCCGTGGCCGCTTCCCGGTCGCGCGCCCTCTCGTTGCCGCTCTTTCCGCCCTGCTGCCGCTGGTAGCAGCCGCCCAGGAAACCCCTGCCGCCAAGGATCCGGTTGCCCTCGACACCCTGCAGGTCACCGCGCAGCGCCGTGTCGAGAACGCCAAGGACGTACCGGTCGCAGTCAGCGCGATCCAGGGCGAGAAGCTGGATGTGCTCGGTTCGGCCGGCGATGACATCCGCTTCCTGGCCGCACGCGTGCCCAGCCTCAACATCGAGTCGTCCTACGGTCGTGCCTTCCCGCGCTTCTACATCCGCGGCCTGGGCAACACCGATTTCGATCTCAATGCCTCGCAGCCGGTGTCGCTGGTATACGACGACGTCGTGCAGGAAAGCCCGCTGCTGAAGGGCTTCCCGCTGTTCGACCTGGCCAACGTGGAAGTGCTGCGTGGCCCGCAGGGCACCCTGTTCGGCCGCAACACGCCGGCCGGCGTGGTCAAGTTCGATTCGGCCCGCCCGTCGCAGGATGCCGACGGCTATATCCGCGTCGGCTACGGCAGCTACAACAGCTGGAACGTGCAGGGCGCCTACGGCGGCCCGCTGACCGACCGCTGGTCGGCGCGCGTCTCGGCGATCTACCAGCGTCGTGACGACTGGGTCGACAACACCCGTGTGGGCGCGCCCAACAGCGGCTTCGAAGGCTATGACGAAGCGGCAGGCCGCGTGCAGTTCCTGTACGAAGGCGATGACTTCGAAGCGCTGTTCAACCTGCACAAGCGCAAGCTCAACGGCACCGCCCGCCTGTTCCGCGCCAACATCATCCAGAAGGGTGGCAATTCGCTGGTCGAGAACTTCGACCGCGACAAGGTGGCCAACGACGGCGTCAACTTCTCCGACCTGGAGACCTGGGGGGGCAGCGCGCGCCTGCAGTGGAACCTCGGCTCGGTGACCCTGCACTCGATTACCGGCTACGAGACCGCCGAATCGCTCAACCGCGGTGACATCGACGGTGGCTACGGTGCGGCCTTCCTCGGTGCCGGCAACTACGGCCCGGGCCTGATTCCGTTCTCCTCGGAGTCGGCTGATGGCCTGCCGCACCATCGCCAGTGGACGCAGGAATTCCGCGTCGAGTCCAACGAGTGGGGCCGCTTCGACTGGCAGGCCGGCGTCTTCTACTTCGATGAAGACGTGACCATCAACAACTTCAACTACGACTCGCTGGCCCCGGGCAATCCGCAGACCGGCCACGTGGTGCAGAACCAGCGCAACAAGGCCTGGGCAGTGTTCGCCTCGGGTGACTTCGACGTCACCGACCGCTTCAAGCTGCGTGCCGGCGTGCGCTACACCCAGGACAAGAAGGACTTCAGCGCCAGCGTGCTGCAGGCGGTTCCGTTCGGCACCCCGGTCAGTGGCCCGTACCTGGCCAACACCGACGTCAACGACGTCAGCTGGGACCTGAGCGGCGTCTACAAGCTCACCGACGACATCAACGCCTACGCCCGCGTGGCCAAGGGCTTCCGCGCGCCGTCGATCCAGGGCCGCCTGGCCTTTGCGCCGGGTCTGTCGCAGGCCGATTCGGAGAAGGTCATCTCGTACGAGGCCGGCATCAAGGCCGACCTGTTCGAGCGCCGCGCGCGCCTGGGCCTGAGCGTGTTCCGCTACGACGTCGATGGCCAGCAGCTGATCGCCGTGGGCGGTGCCAACAACACCGCCACCCTGCTCAACGCCGACAAGACCATCGGCCAGGGCGTCGAGCTGGACCTGGAGGCCTACCTGGCCGACAACGTCCTGCTGACCTTTGGCAGCAGCTACAACGACACCGAGATCAAGGACAAGAACCTGGCGGTGGCGATCTGCGGCGGCGGCTGCACCATCACCGACCCGACCACGGTGATCAACGGCCAGACCTACGCGCTGGTGAACGGCAACCCGCTGCCGCAGGCGCCGAAGTGGATCCACAACGCGACCCTGCGCGTGGGCTTCCCGCTCAGCGATGGCAGCGAGCTGTACGCCTACACCGACTGGGCCTACCGCAGCGCGGTGAACTTCTTCATCTACGAGTCGCCGGAATTCCGCGGCCGTAGTTCGCTGGAAGGCGGCCTGCGCCTGGGCTACAACTGGGAGTATGGCCAGTACGACGTGGCGGTGTTCGGCCGCAACCTGACCAACCAGACCCGCGTGGTCGGTGCGATCGACTTCAACAACCTGACCGGCTTCCTCAACGAGCCGCGCACCTGGGGCGTGGAGTTCACCGCGAAGTTCTGATGCGGTCGCTGCGGTAGTGCAATGAAGAAGGGCCGGCGCAATGCCGGCCCTTCTGCTTCGCACCCACCGGTAGTGCCGGCCGCTGGCCGGCAATGACCGATCGCGCAGGCGCCTACAGCGCGCTCTGCGGACGCACCTTCAGTACCGCGTTCTCGGTGGTGCAGTCGCGGCTGGAGTGCAGGCCGGCCGTGCGCGCGGCAGCGATCTCCTTGCGTGCGGCCAGCAGGTCCTTGTTGAACGCGGCGTTGTCGTGCAGGCGGGCCACGGCGGCGGCACCCATGAAGCGGCCTTCGAGGATGTCGCTCTGCCAGTGCACGTTGCATACCAGGCGGCTCTCGCCGTAGTTGCGGCCGCGGGCCTGGATGGCATCGGCGCGGTCCGGCACGATCTCCGACAGGATCAGTGCCCAGGCCCAGCCGATCGAGGTGTGGCCGGATGGATAGGAACCATTCTTGCGCAGGCCATCCTCGTCCTTCGGCGAGCAGGTCGGCTCACCGTTGACCATGAACGGGCGCGGGCGCTGGTAGTGGTTCTTGGCTGCCTTGGTAGCGGCGCTGGCGTCGATCCGGCTGCGCTCCAGCAGTCGATACAGCGCCGGAGTCTTCACCGCATCGACGTCGATGTCGGCGGCGCAGGAGAAGTGGTTTGCACCTTCGGGGAAGCCGAGTTCCGCATCGATGCCGGCCTGGGCGAAGCGCGGGCTGCCACGCAGCGCGCGGGCTTCACGGCTGACCTGTTCGTCCAGGGCGAGGGCGGCCGAACCGGCCACCGGCGGTGCCGGCACCAGATCGAGGCTGGCCGGAACAGCGCTCTTGTCCAGATAGCCCACGGCCTTGGTGGTGATGTTGGCTTCGACGGCGGTCGGTTTGGTGGCCGTGGCAGCACAGCCGGCCAGGGCCAGGGCCACGGCAACGGCGAGGCCGAGCAGCGGGCGGGCGGGGTGGGAAATCAACGACATGGACGGGCTCCGGAGGAAAAACACCGCGTCATGATCGCAGCCCGTATGCGGCACCGCAGTGGCCATCGGTCATACGGCCAGACCCGGCATGGTCATCACAGGAGATGAAGAACGTCATCGAAGCGTGCCAGTCTGCTGAATCCGGGCGCAGCGCACGGACTTTCACGCGGCCGCACCGTGAGCATCGGCACATCGGCAGTCACCAGGGGCCGTCCAGTTCCAGCCGGGTCGGGGGGATCCGAAGACAGAGGGAGAGAAGCGATGCGCAGCACCGCAACAGGAAGTACCGTCCTGGCCCTGCTTCTGGGGCTGGCAGCAGCACCGACGCAGGCCGCCGACGTGGTCGGCGTGGCCTTCGTGCATGGCACCGGCGCGCAGACCAATGCCACCCAGGACTACTGGCAGCCGGCGATCATCGACACCGTGCGCCAGGGCCTGCCGAACAGCAGCAACTATGTGGTCATCAACTGTGACTTCACCCAGTACATGTGGAAACCGGAGGCCGCCGGCTGCCTGGCCAACCAGCTGACCAGTTTCATCGACAGCCGAGGCATCACCCAGCTGGTGGTGATTACCCATTCCAACGGCGGCAACGTGATGCGCTGGATCCTGTCCAATCCGACGTACGACAGCCGCTATCCGAAGATCATCCGCACGGTGCGCAAGGTCAACGCACTGGCACCGTCTTCGGCGGGCACGCCACTGGCCGATGCGGTGCTCAACGGCAATACCTTCGAAACGTCACTGGGCTGGCTGCTGGGCTACAAGAACGACGCGGTACGCCAGCAGCAGGTGGCCAGCATGGCCACCTACAACGCGCAGAACCTGTACGGCACTGCCGGTCGCCCGGCGTTGCCCAGGCCGTTCCGCGCGGTGGTCGGCAGTGACGTGGAATCGGCGGTGTGGGACAGCAACAGCTACTGCGGTGGCTATGCCGCCAACGTTGGCCTGGAGTTCACCCAGAACTGGTTGTCGTCCTGCTCCGATGGCTTCCTGGAGTGCAGCAGCCAGAAGGCGGCCGGTACCACCTGGTTCACCGACACAGCGCGCACCCAGGGCGCAGAACCGCTCAGCCACAACCAGAGCCGGCGCGAGTGCTTCGGCCTTGGCACCCTGCTGCGCAACGACCTGACCCAGTGAGGGAGATGACCATGACGACCCATTCCACCCTGCTGGCCAGTGCGGTGCTGGCAGTACTGTCCCTTTCCGCCGCGCAGGCCGCGCAGCCTCTGCAGGCGGCCCGCGCGGGCGATCAGGTGCCTGCCGCATTGATGGCCGCGCCGCTGCCTGCCGATGAAAGCGAACACGCGCCGTTGTCGTTTGCCTGGGCGCTGGACCCGGCACAGCCGCTGCAGGCGGCCACGCCATATGCCTCGGTCAGCCGCAGTTACTGGCAGCAGGTCGATGGCACGCAGCTGCAGCGCGGCCTGGACCTGCCGCTGACGGCGCCCGATGCGGTGATCCAGCTGAGTCCGGCCGCAGGAGCCCGCGCGCTGCCGGCCAATACCCTGCAGGTGCGCGACCCGGCTGGCCGCAGCAGCGTGGCCCGCAGTGTCGATGCGCGCGCGCTTCAGGATGCCGGCATGCCGGTGAGTGATGGCAGCAGCATGCTGCGCACCGGCGCGACCAGTGCCGCCGGTGCGTACACCCTGCAGAGCACGCAGGCGCAGGGCCGCTATGTGGTGCAGGTGCTGGAGCCGAACAGCCCGCTGCGGTTGGAAGTCCAGGCCAACCAGGCGCAGGTGCTGGCCGGTGGCAACGTGCAGCTGCAGGCACGCCTGCTGGAAGACGGCGCCACCACCGCGCAGCTGGCATCGCGTCGTGGCGGCCTGGGGGGTGAAGCCCTGCTGGTCGCACCGGATGGCCGCAGCTGGCCGCAGCGCCTGCTGCGCACCACCGATGGCAGCCTGCGCGCGCAGGTGCGGATCCCGACCGACATCGGCACCGTGCAGGGGCTGTGGGAGCTGCAGGTGTTCGCCCAGGCCGATGGCGTGCTGCGCGATGGCAAGGTGGCCTTCGCGGTGGCACGGCCGACCGCGCGTTTCAGTGGCCAGGCAGCACCGGACCCGTCCAGCCGCCAGGTGGCGCTGCCGCTGCAGGTGGCTGCGGCAGGCCGCTACGAGGCACGCGGCACGCTGTATGCCACGGCCCGCGATGGCCGGATGAAGCCGGTCGCGCAGGCACATGCAGCCGCGTGGTTCGATGGCCCAGGCGCCGGCCAGCTGGTGCTGCCGTTCGGCGAGGCCGCGTTGCCGGCCGGTTTTGGCGCACCGTACGAGCTGCGCGACCTGCAGCTGCAGGACCAGAGCCGGATGGCACCGATCGAGTCGCGCGCGCTGGCGTTGCGGTTCTGAGGTTGCGTGCAGCGGGCCGGGGTCCGGCCCGCTGCTCCTGTGTAGAGGCGAGCCCATGCTCGGCGGCCGTTTGCCGTGATCAGGAGCAGCCGAGCATCGGCTCGGCTCTACAACGGCATGCCGATCACCCCGCGTATGCGGTCAGCCGGCCTTCCTGCTCGCAGACGGTGATCGCGCCGCCGAACACCGCAGACAGCGGTTCGTTGCGCAGCAGCTCGGCGCGGGTGCCGTCGGCCAGCACGCGGCCATCGCGCAGCAGTACCACGCGCTCGATCTCGGGAATGATCTCTTCGATGTGGTGGGTCACCAGCACCAGGGTGATGCCCTGCTGCGCCAGCACCCGCATGGTCGCCACCAGCTGCTCGCGGGCGACCAGGTCCAGCCCGGTGGAGGGTTCGTCCAGCAGCAGTGCCTGCGGCCGGTTGACCAGCGCGCGGGCGATCAGCACGCGGCGGGTCTCGCCAGCGGACAACTCGGCGTAGGCGCGGTCGCGCAGGGACAGGGCGCCGGTCATCGCCAGTGTCTCGCCCACACGTGCGCGCATATCGGCGGTCACTTCGCGGAAGGCCGGCACCACGTAGCTGGCGAAGAAGCCGGACAGCACTGCCTGTTCCACGGTCAGGCCCGGCATGTCGGCCAGATTGCTGCTGAGATCGCCGGTGACGATGCCGAGCTGCGATCGCAGCCGGTCCACCTGCCAGCGGTTCTGCCCCAGCACCCTTACCGCCACGGAGCCGTCGACCTGCGCCAGCGGGTACAGCTCGCGGGTGATCAGCTTGATGAAGGTCGACTTGCCGCAGCCGTTGGGGCCGAGCAGGGCGGTGTGCTGGCCCTGCGCGATGCGCAGGCTGAGCCCGTGCAGCACCTTCACCTGGCCGCGCACCACGGTGGCGCGGTCCAGTTCGATCAAGGGGGGCAGCTCCGCAACGGGCGGGGCGGCAGTCATGGTGCTGGCGCGTGGATCAAGGCTCGACAACTCAGGTCCCCAACTGTGAACGGTGCCACGGATGGCGATGCGATACATCGCCGCAGGGATGCAGTTTGCAACGCAAGCGCCCATCATGTCTGCCATCCCCGCGTCGATCCGGAGAGCTGCCATGTCTGATGCCCTGATGTCCCTGTTGACCGGTGGTGTGCTCGGCCTCGGCTGGTGGGCCATGTTGGGCGTGCTGCTGGTCTTCACCCAGATCACCATCTTCTCGGTGACCCTGTACCTGCACCGCAGCCAGGCCCATCGCGGGGTCGATTTCCACCCGGCGCTGGCCCACGTGTTCCGCTTCTGGCTGTGGCTGACCACGTCGATGATCACCCGCGAGTGGGTGGCCATCCATCGCAAGCACCACGCCAAGGTGGAGACCGAGGACGATCCGCACAGCCCGGTCACCCGCGGCATCGGCAAGGTGTTCTGGCATGGCGTGGAGCTGTACCGCGAAGCGCGCGGCATGCGCGCGGACATCGAGCAGTACGGGCGCGGCACGCCGGACGACGCGATCGAGCGCCACCTGTATACCCCGCACGCCACGCTGGGGCCGGTAGTGCTGCTGGCGATCAACAGTGTGCTGTTCGGCCTGCCCGGCGTGGCGCTGTGGGCGATCCAGATGGCGTGGATCCCGTTCTGGGCGGCGGGCGTAGTCAATGGCCTGGGCCACTGGTGGGGGTACCGCAACTACGAGTCGGCCGATACCTCCACCAATCTCACGCCGTGGGGGTTCTGGATCGGTGGCGAGGAGCTGCACAACAACCACCATGCCTTCCCCAGTTCGGCGCGCTTCGCGATGCGGCGCTGGGAGTTCGATATCGGCTGGAGTGCGATCCGCCTGCTGCAGGCGCTGCGCCTGGCCAGGGTGCTGCGGGTGGCGCCGGCCATGGACGTGCGCCCGAACATCGCCGTGCCCGATGCCGAAACGCTGAAGGCGCTGCTGTCGCACCGCTTCCAGGCGATGACCGATTACCAGCGCAACGTGTTCATGCCAGCCCTGCGCGAGGAGGCCGCGCAGGCCGGGGCCAAGCTGCGCCGCCTGCTGCCACGCCGGTTGCGCCGTGGCCTGGTCAACGATGGCCGCTGGCTGAAGCCGGACAGCCGCGCCCAGCTCAGCGCATGGGTGGCGCAGCGGCCGCGCATCCGCACCCTGGTCGAGTACCGCGGGCGATTGGCTGCGCTGCTGGAAGCCCGTGGCCACGACGCCGCCGAGCGCCTGCATCAGCTGCAGGCGTGGTGCCGCGAGGCCGAGGAAAGCGGTATCGCGGCGTTGCAGGCCTACGCCGCACGGTTGAAGGGCTACAGTCTGGTGGGCGCGTGAGGGCAGGGTACGGGCTTCTGCTGGCGGCGCTGCTGCCGGGTGCGGCGCTGGCCCAGGTCACCGACACCGCCAGCTATCTGCAGCGGATGGACAGCGATGGCGACGGCAAGGTCAGCGAGGCCGAGTACGTGCAGTGGATGCTGTATGCCTTCGACCGCATGGACCGCAATGGTGATGGCGTGCTGAGCGCCGACGAGCTGCCCGGCGGCAAGGGCAGGGCAATCCGCCGCGAGCAGCAGCGGCAGGTGATCGTGCAGCGCTTCCACAAGCAGGATGCCAACGGTGATGGCTTCCTGGATGCCCGCGAGCTGTCCGCGCCGCCGCGTTGAGCGGGCGTAGAATCGCCCCATGCCTGAACTGCCCGAAGTCGAAACCACCCGCCGCGGCCTGGCGCCGCACCTGCAGGGCCGGCGCGTGCATGGCGTGATCCTGCGCCGCGCCGACCTGCGCTGGCCGATTCCACCGGAAGTGGCCGAGCTGCTGCCGGGGCAGCGCATCGAGGACATCCGCCGGCGCGCCAAGTACCTGCTGCTGGATACCGCCATCGGCAGCGCCGTGCTGCACCTGGGCATGTCCGGCAGCCTGCGCGTGCTGCCCGGTGATACCCCGCTGCGGGCGCATGACCACGTCGACATCAGCCTGGACAACGGCCGCCTGCTGCGCTTCAACGACCCGCGCCGCTTCGGCAGCCTGCTCTGGCAGCCGGCTGGGGAGATCCACCCGCTGCTGCAGGGGCTGGGCCCGGAGCCACTGGACGACGCGTTCGACGGCGACTACCTGTTCGCCCGCAGCCGGGGCCGCAGCGCGCCGGTGAAGACCTTCCTGATGGACCAGGCGGTGGTGGTGGGCGTGGGCAACATCTACGCAGCCGAGAGCCTGTTCAAGGCCGGCATCAGCCCGTTGCGCGAGGCAGGAAAGATCTCGCGAGAACGCTACCAGCGGCTGGCCGACGCGGTGAAGGAGATCCTGGGCTACGCCATCACCCGCGGCGGCACCACCCTGCGCGATTTCATCAGCCCCGATGGCGCGCCGGGCTACTTCGAGCAGGAACTGCTGGTGTACGGCCGCGACGGGCTGCCGTGCCCGAACTGTGGCCGCGCGCTGAAGCACGCCACCATCGGCCAGCGCGCGAGTGTCTGGTGCAGCCACTGCCAGCGCTGAGCCGGCGGCCAGCGGCAGCTGAACGGGCAGGGCGCGTCTCCGCTGCCCGTTAACGTTTGTCTGCCTATGATGGCCGACCTTCCTCCCTGTGCCTGACGCGCCTGCATGCAACGACGCGACTTCATCCGCAATGCCTCCCTCGCCCTGGCTGCATTCGGCCTGCCGTCCCTGCCCGCGTGCGCGGCCAGCCGGCGCGGCCAGATGGGCCTGCGCCGCCTCGGCCAGCCGCAACCGTTCGACTTCGCCACCCTGAAGGGCCAGGCGCGCGCGCTGGCACAGGCGCCCTACAAGAGCCACAAGCGGGTGCTGCCGGGCCGTCTGGAAGGACTGGACTGGGACCAGTACCAGTCGATCGGCTACCGCCAGGACCATGCGTTGTGGGCCGACCAGCCCGGCAAGTTCCAGGCCAAGTTCTTCCACCTGGGCCTGTACTTCCATTCGCCGGTGCGCATGTTCGACGTGGTCGACGGCAAGGCGCAGGAACTGGCCTATGACGGCGCGGCGTTCAACTACGGCAAGAGCGGCATCAAGGACGGCGAGCTGCCGGCCGACCTCGGCTTCGCCGGCTTCCGCCTGAACACCCGCAAGGATACCGACCGCGACTTCGCCGCCTTCCTGGGCGCCAGCTACTTCCGCGCGGTCGGCAAGGAAGGCCAGTACGGCCAGTCCGCGCGTGGCCTGGCGATCGACACCGGCATGGGCAAGCCGGAGGAATTCCCGGATTTCATCGCCTACTACCTGGAACAGCCGTCGGCTGATTCGGAGACGATCGTGGTCTATGGCCTGCTGGATTCGCCCAGCGTGGCCGGTGCCTATCGCTTCGCGATCACCAACGGTGACGTGCTGCTGATGGACATCGACAGCGCGCTGTACCCGCGCAAGGCGATCGAGCGGTTGGGCATCGCCCCGTGCACCAGCATGTACCAGGTGGGCGAGAACGACCGCCGCATGGGCTGGGACTGGCGCCCGGAGATCCACGATACCGATGGCCTGTCGCTGTGGACCGGTGCCGGCGAATGGATCTGGCGCCCGCTGCTGAACCCGCGCAACCTGCGCTTCAACATGTTCGTGGACCGCAACCCGCGCGGCTTCGGCCTGCTGCAACGCGACCGCAACTTCGACCATTACCAGGACGACGGCGTGTTCTACGAGAAGCGCCCGTGCCTGTGGGTGGAGCCGAAGGGCGAATGGGGCGAGGGCTCGGTGCAGCTGGTGGAGATTCCCACCGTGGACGAGACGTTCGACAACATCGTGGCGTTCTGGAACCCGAAGGAAAAGCCGCAGCCGGGCCAGGAGCTGCTGGTAGGCTACCGCTTGTACTGGGGCGCCGAACCGCCGGCGCGCCCGCCGCTGGCGCACTGCGTGGCCAGCCGCACCGGCCTGGGCGGTGTGGTCGGCAAGAAGCGTGAGTACTTCAGCTGGCGCTTCGCGGTGGACTTCGAAGGTGGCGAACTGGCCAGGCTGATCGACAAGGCCGAGGTCGAAGCGGTGGTGGAAGCCAGCCGTGGCCGGGTCGAGATCGTGTCGGCGCGCCCGCTGCGCGAGATCAACGGCTATCGCGCGATGTTCGACCTGGTGCCGCCGGAAGGCAGTACCGAGCAGATCGACATCCGCCTGTTCCTGCGCAGTGGTGGCAAGACCCTCACCGAGACCTGGCTGTACCAGTACACCCCGCCGCCGGCCGGTGCGCCGGAGCGCACGCTGTACTAAGTGGGGATTGGGTTTGCAGGGCTTGCAGCCCTGCACCTGCAGAGGCCAGAGCCGAAGCAACGGCAGAAGCTGGTTTCCTGTAGGAAGGCGGGGTGGGTCCGGTTGAGGAGGACGGCGCAAGTACGTCCATGTAGCCTCGGTCGCGCCATCCATGGCGCTCACGCCCCCGCAACCGGACCCACCCCGCCTTCGACAGATCTCCGCGATCTGTCGGAACAGCTCATGGGGTCAGATCCGTTTTCCGAAGGAAAACGGATCTGACCCCGGAATTTCATTCGATATCTGACAGATTTCATCCACTCATGGCGTGGATCTACTGGCCGCCGGCCAATTGTCGAAGGCGGGGCACTGTGGGTTTGCGGGGTGTGAGCCGCATGGATGCGGCGACCAAGGCTACATGGACGTACTTGCGCCGTCCCCGCACACCCACAGTGCCCCGCCATCCCACGGAATGCCAGCTTTCGCTGTTGACGTTGCTGTTGCCTCTGCAGGTGCAGGGCGCAGCCCTGCCGAACACCCCTTACAGCGGCAGGGGCGCCTGCGCCGGATCGATCCGGCCTTCGCCGCGGGTGATCTTCTTGAACTCGGCACGGCTGACCGACACGTAGCGCTCGTTGCCACCGATCTCCACCTGCGGGCCGTCCTGCACGGCGTGGCCATGCTCGTCCACGCGCACGGTCATCGTCGCCTTCTTGCCGCTGTGGCAGATGGTCTTGATCTCCTGCATCTCGTCGGCCCAGGCCAGCAGGTACTGGCTGCCTTCGAACAGCTCGCCGCGGAAGTCGGTACGAAGGCCGTAGCACAGCACCGGAATGCGCAGCTGGTCGACCACCTCACTGAGCTGCCAGACCTGGGCGCGGGTCAGGAACTGCGCCTCGTCCACCAGCACGCAGCCCATCGGGCCGTTGGCTGCCAGATCCTGCTCCACCCAGCGCTGCAGGTCGGTATCGCGGTCGAAGGCCATGCCGTCAGCGCGCAGGCCGATCCGCGAGGCGACCACGCCGGCGCCGGCACGATCGTCCAGGCGTGGGGTCAGGATCGCCACCCGCATGCCGCGCTCGCGGTAGTTGTGCGCGCTCTGCAGCAGGGTGGTGGTCTTGCCGGCGTTCATCGCCGAGTAGTAGAAGTAGAGCTTGGCCATCGGCCAATTCTAGTCGCCACCCGGCCCGCCGTCGCGGATCGGCCGTGGCCGGGCGATCACGTGCCGGCTGTCGCGTACCCCGGTGCCAGCAGCGCCGAGGCAACGATGGCCTGGCAGGCGTGGCTCATCGCCCCGATCTGGCCAGCTCCTCGTCCTGCCATTGCCGGTAGGCCACCGGGTCCCAGTAGCGCGCCAACTGGTGCTTTTCCGGTTGCAGCACACGGGCCCCCGCATCGCCACGGCCCTGGCTGCGCATGGCGCCGTTCCAGCCGGCGCGGCTGCCGGTCTGCCGCATGCTGCCGGCCCGCAGTTCACGTTCCAGCCGCGGCGTCGCGGCCGGGTCGCCGAACTCGGCATACAGCGCGCGGCCCTCGCGTACCGCGCGCTCGCGCTCGTCGGCGGACAGCGCCTCCCAGAAGCGTTCGCGCTGTACCACCAGCCACTCGGTGCCGCGCTCGGCCGCCAGGTCCATCCATGCATAGCCCAGGGCGCGGTCGACCGGACCGCCCTGCCCGTTCCAGAGCATGTCGGCCAGCGCTGCCTGTGAGAGCTTGTCGCCGTAGCGCGCGGCATTGCGGAAGTCGTTGCGGGCCTCTTCGTGGCGGCCCCGCTCGCGGGCCTGCATGCCGAGCCCACGGAAGCGCAGGTCCGGATGGTAGACGAGGAACTCGTGCGACTGCAGCACGATCGTTTCATAGGCGTCGGCAGGCGGTGCCGGGCTGGACCCGGCCGCAGGCACGGCCAGCAGGCCCAGCAGGGTAGCCACCAGCGGGCGGGCGATGATGTTCAAGGACATGGACCACGCTCCTGTGTTCCGGAGTCGACTCAATACCTTAGGGCCAGGCGTCATGCAAGTCAGGTCGGCCCGCCGGCACCCCGCTACAATCCTGTCCCCATGCACGGTCTCAATCCCCCCCAAGCCGCCGCCGTCCTGCACATCGAAGGCCCCTTGCTGGTGCTCGCCGGCGCCGGCAGCGGCAAGACGCGGGTGATCGTGGAGAAGATCGCCCACCTGATCGGCAGTGGCCGCTATCCGGCGCGCCGCATCGCGGCGATCACCTTCACCAACAAATCGGCCAAGGAAATGCGCGAGCGCGTGGCCAAGCGCCTGCGCGAGCAGGACGCCGACGAGGTGACCATCTGCACCTTCCATGCGCTGGGCCTGAAGTTCCTGCAGATCGAACATGCCGCCGTGGGCCTGAAGCGCGGCTTCTCCATCTTCGATGCCGATGATGCCGCCGCGCAGATCAAGGACCTGATGCACGGCGCCAAGCCCGATGACATCGAGGACATGAAGAACCTGGTGTCGCGCGCGAAGAACGCCGGGCTGTCGCCCGAGCAGGCGATGGCCGCCGCACGCAGCAACCGCGAGAAGGAAGCGGCCAGCGTCTACGAGCGCTACCAGCTGCGGCTGACCGCGTTCAATGCGGTCGATTTCGATGACCTGATCCGCCTGCCGGTGCAGATCCTGGAAGAGAACCCCGAGATCGCCCTGGCCTGGCGCGAGCGCATCGGCTACCTGCTGGTGGACGAATGCCAGGACACCAACGACGCGCAATACCGCCTGCTCAAGCAGCTGGCTGGTGAGAAGGGCAATTTCACCTGCGTGGGAGACGATGACCAGTCGATCTACGCCTGGCGTGGCGCCAACCCGGAGAACCTGCAGCAGATGGGGCGTGACTACCCCACGCTGGAAATCATCAAGCTGGAGCAGAACTACCGCTGCTCCAACCGCGTGCTGCGTGCAGCCAATGCGCTGATCGCCAACAACCCGCACGAACACCTGAAGAAGCTGTGGAGCGACCAGGCCGACGGTGAGCGCATCCGCGTGTGGGAGTGCCGCAACAGTGAGCACGAAGCGGAAAAGGTCGCCGCCGAAATCGCCTTCGTGGCGCAGTCGCGCAACGTGCCGTGGAGTGATTTCTGCATCCTGTTCCGTGGCAACTTCCAGTCGCGGCCGCTGGAAAAGGCGATGCAGCTGCTGCGCATCCCCTACCACCTGACCGGCGGCACGATGTTCCTGGAACGCCAGGAAGTGAAGGACACGCTGGCCTGGCTGCGGCTGCTGGTGAACCCGGACGATGACACCGCGTTCATGCGGGCGGTGCAGTCGCCCAAGCGCGATGTGGGTGCCGGTACGCTGGCCAGGCTGGCCGAGCTGGCGCAGGAAAAGGACATGCCGATGGCGCATGTGGCCGAGACCATCGGCGCCCTGCAGCAGTTGCCGCCGCGCGCGGCCAACAGCCTGGCGCGCTTCACCGACATCCTGCGCGACCTGCGGGCGCAGATGCGCCAGGTGACGTCCGGCGACATGATCCGCAAGGTGGCCAAGGAATCGGGGTTGCTGAGCGAGCTGCGCCAGCAGGCCAAGGAAGAGGCCAGCTACCAGCGCCGGGCGAACAACATCGAGGAACTGGCGCAGTGGTTCGAGGGCGGCCCGCGCGGTGCCACCGCCGCCGACCTGGCCGGCCAGCTGGCGCTGCTCTCGCGCAGCGACAAGGACGAGGGCGGCAACCAGGTGCGCATGATGACCCTGCACGCTTCCAAGGGCCTGGAGTTCCCGTACGTGTTCATCGTCGGCTGCGAGGACGGCGTGTTGCCGCACCAGGTCAGCCTGGATGAGGGCAACCTGCAGGAAGAACGTCGCCTGCTGTACGTGGGCATCACCCGCGCCAAGATCCAGCTGTGGATGAGTTACAGCAAGCTCACGCGCAAGTTCGGCGAGCATGTGCGGCTGAAGCCGAGCCGGTTCTTCGATGAGATCCCGGCCGAGGAGATCCAGCGCGACGGTGCCGATCCGGTGGCCGATGCAGCGCGGAAGAAGGAACGGGCGAGCGCGGGGTTGGCGGCGATCGAGGCGTTGTTCGACTGATCGGCGAACGGCGCGGCCCCTCGTGGTTGGCGCCGTTCGCAATGCACTCGTGGGGGGCCGGGCGGGTGGGCCGGTCGCGACACGCCGTAAACCCATCCATGGGGGCTCGGCCGCGGCATCCATGCCGCGGACGGTCCCGCCCAGCCCACCCGCCCGGCCCCTGACAGTGTCCGTGCGCGCCAGCCACGGAAAGAAAAAAGAAAATCAAAAGCAGCAGCCGGGGTTGAGGCAGAATCGGGGTTTCGGCTGGAGGTCTGCCTGTGCAACCGATCGAGAGTGAACGTCTGCGCCTGCGTGCGATCGAGCCTGATCGCGATGCGGTGCCGATGCTGGCGCTGTTGAATGATCCGGGCTTCTTGCGTTTCATCGGCGACCGCAACGTACGCAGCGAGGAGCAGGCGCGGGAGTACATCGCGCTGCGGGTGCTGCACAGCTATGCGTTGAACGGGTTCGGCATGTATGCCATCGAGCGCTTGTCCGATGGCGCGTGGCTGGGCAATGCCGGGCTGGTGCGGCGTGATGGCCTGCCGGGGCCGGACATCGGCTATGCGGTGCTCTCGGAATTTGCCGGGCAGGGCTACGCCGGTGAGGCGGCGCGTGCGGTGTTCGCGCATGCACGCGGAGCGCTGGGCTTGCGGGATCTGTATGGCATTACCGATCTGGACAACGTGGTGTCCGGGAAGATCCTGCTGGGCTTGGGCATGCAGGAGCGCGGAGTGATCCAGCTGCCGGGCGTGGACAGTCCGAGCCGGCTGTATGCCACGCCGGGAGCGGCGGAGGTCTGATCCCTGATGATCGTAGGTGCCGGCCGCTGGCCGGCATCCAGGCATCACCGGGGTGCCGGCCGCTGGCCGGCAACCCGGTGATGCCTGGATGCCGGCCAGCGGCCGGCACTACCGGATGTGGACCTTAACCGCGCAGTTCTGCCAGCTGCGCCTGCAGCTCGGCCACGGCCGCTTCCAACTGGGCCACGCGCTCGGCCAGGCCCGGATCGGCCGCATCGCTGCTGCCCCCGCCACTGCTGGCGTACTTGGCCGCCAGCGCGGCACCATCCACTTCACCGCACAGCAGGTGCATGTAGCGGTCTTCGCGCTGGCCGCTGGCGCGCGGCAGCACCACCAGCAGCGCGCGCTGCTGCAGGCGCTCGACGGCGTGGCGGGCTTCGTCGATATCCGCAAACCGGTACAGACGCTCGCTGCGCGACACCAGCTCGCCCAGGGTCTGTGGGCCGCGCAGCAGCAGCAGCGCCAGCAGCACGGTCTGTTGCCGGGTCAGGTCCAGCGCGGCCTGCAGGCGGTGCTCGTAGCGGTCGGCGCGCGAGGAGAAGTGCTGGCGGGCCAGGCCCAGTGATTCCAGCTGGCGCAGCGCGTGCTGCACGCTGCCGGCGTCCACGTTCATCACCGGCTCGCGGGCGGTCTTCTGGTTGGCCGCCGATTGGGCGGCATTGACGGTCAACGGGTAGGTGTCCGGGGTGGTCGCCTCCTTCTCCACCAGGCAGCCCAGCAGGCGGGCCTGCACCGCATCGAGCAGGGGGACGTCAGGGGTCTGGGTGGAATCGGTCATGGCGGCCTCCGGAAGAGCAGCGGGTCAACCACCAAGCATAGCCGTCCCAGGGCCGGCTTTGCCGGTAAAATGCGCCGGTATATCTGATTGCCGGTGAATCCATGCGTCGTCCTGTTTCCCTGTCCCTGACCCTGCTCGCCACCGCGGCGCTGGGCCTGTCCGCCTGCAAGCGCGTGGACGCGCCTGCCGCTGAAGCCGCGGCGCCGCAGGCCCCGGCGTCCGCCGCCAAGGCCGATGGCGCGCGTGATGCCACCGCCAACGACAACCTCAACGCCGTGCTGTGGATGCAGCGTGCGCAGGAGTACAGGGCGATCACCGAGCAGACCTACCGCGCCGCCGCCGACCACCTGGACGTGGCGCTGAAGGAAGCCCATTGGGATGCTCTGGTGCCGGAAGAACGCGGCAACGAGGCCAAGGGCCTGAAGCCGGCCGTGGTGCTGGACGTGGACGAGACCGTGCTGGACAACTCGCCCTACCAGGCGCGCCTGGTGCGCGACGGCAAGGAATACGACGAGCTGAGCTGGGACCAGTGGGTGGCCGAAAAGAAGGCCAAGGCGATCCCGGGCGTGGTTGATTTCGCCAAGGCGGCCAACGCCAAGGGCGTGACCCTGCTGTACATCTCCAACCGTGCCGTGCACCTGAAGGACGCGACCCTGGCCAACCTGCGCGAGCAGGGCCTGCCGGTGGCCGATGACAGCGTGTTCCTGGGCCTGGGCACCGTGGTCGAAGGCTGCGAGCAGGCTGGCAGCGAGAAGAACTGCCGCCGCCGCCTGGCCGGGCAGAAGTACCGCGTGCTGATGCAGTTCGGCGACCAGCTGGGTGACTTCGTGGAAGTGACCGCCAACACCAACGAAGGCCGTGACGCCCTGCTGCAGCAGTACCACGACTGGTTCGGCGAGCGCTGGTGGATGCTGCCGAACCCGACCTACGGCGGCTTCGAGCCGGCGCAGTTCAACAACGATTACAGCCAGTCGCGCCAGGCCCGCCACGACGCCAAGCGCGCCGCCCTGGACTACGCACCATGAGCCGCGCGCCACTGCCGCTGCGCGACGACGAGCGCCTGATCTTCGCGCTGGACGTGCCTGACCGCGCGCAGGCGCTGGCGTGGGTCGACCGCCTGGGCGACAGCGTGGCGTTCTACAAGATCGGCATGGAACTGCTCGCCTCCGGCGAGTACTTCCAGGTGCTCGATGAGCTGGCCCGCCGCGACAAGCGCGTGTTCGTCGACCTGAAGTTCTTCGACATCCCGGCCACGGCTGCGGCGGTGATCAAGCGCCTGTCGCAGTGGCCGGTCAGCTACGCCACCATCCATGGCTGGCACCCGGCCATGATGGAGGCGTGCGCCGCCGCCAACAGCGGCGACATGCGCCTGCTGGCAGTGACCGTGCTGACCTCGATGGGTCGCCCCGACCTCGCACAGATGGGCATCGACCGCGAACCGGTGGACGTGGTGGTCGAGCGCGCGCTGGCCGCCCAGGCCGCCGGCATCGATGGCGTGATCGCTTCGGGCCAGGAGGCCGGCCCGATCCGCGCTGCCACCGGCAGCGGATTCTCGATCGTCTGCCCGGGCATCCGCCCCGGTGGCCCGGTCGGCGATGACCAGAAGCGTACCGTTGGCGTAGCGCAGGCCTTTGCCGATGGCGCCGATGCCATCGTGGTCGGTCGCCCGATCCGCCTGGCCGCCGATCCGCAGGCCGCAGCGCGGGCGATCCAGCAGGAAATCGCGTCGGCTCTGGCTGCACGCTGAGCCCACAGCCGACGCCGGTCACGCCGGCACCACGAACGCCATCCCGATCCATGCGGGATGGCGTTCGCATTTGTGGGTCTGCAGTTGTCGCAGGCGGCGCCAGCCATGAGAACTGTGCGCAGGTTCGCGCTGTGGGCCTCTCCACTGCTCCCCAATCGATGCACCGGTACGGACCGCGGCCGCGCCGGTTCCAACCATCGACAGAGGAGTACAGGGAAATGTATCGCAGCACCTCTTTGTTCATCGGCCTGCTGTTGGCCGCGTCTGCCGTACCCGCCATCGCTGCGCCGCAGCTGCGCGATGCGCCGCGCATCATCGGCGGCGAAGCGGCGCCGGCCGACGAGTACCCGTTCATGGTCAGCATCCAGGGCATCTTCGACGGCGATTCGGACCATGATCGCCACTTCTGCGGGGGCACCCTCATCTCACCCTCGTGGGTGCTGACGGCCGCGCACTGCATGCAGGGCGAAGCGCCTGGTGGCATCGCCGTTGTCGGCAAGGTCACGGCCCTGTCCACTGACGCCGGACCACGACCCTCCAACGTCAAGGCGATCCACGTCCATCCGGCATTCAACAGCGGCAATTCGCTGGAGCACGACGTCGCCCTGATCCAGCTCAGCGCACCGCTGGTCGGCGCACAGCCGGTAGCACTGCGGCTGCGGCCCGACGCCAGCTATCTCAAGCCGGGCCGTGAATTCACGGTGATCGGCTGGGGAGACACCGACATCGGCGATGGCCGGGTCTATCCGACTCAGCTGCAGACCGCACAGGTGCCGTTCGTTTCCTTCACCGAATGCCAGCAGGCCTACGGCGGTGAACTGTCACGTGGAAAGGTCATCTGCGCCGGCCGCGAGGGCATCGACAGCTGCCAGGGGGATTCCGGAGGCCCGCTGCTGCTGCGCCTGCGTGAAGGCTGGACCCAGTTCGGTGTCGTCAGCTGGGGCGAGGGCTGTGCGCTGGCCGGCTATCCGGGGATTTATGCCCGAATCGCCGAAAAACATGCCGTAGATTTCATCGAAGCGGTTTGGCAACGCGATTGAAGCAATAAAATCAAATACATACATAGCATTACGTGAAGTGTTGCCTTAACTTGAACGGCAGCGTAGGATCGCCGCCATCCGGTCCTCGGGCCGGACATGTGCCACAACACTGTCCTCCGGCCCCGCGCCGGCTTGAAGAGCCTGTGATCCCCGTGATCCGGGCTCTTTTTTTATCCCGGTGGCGGCGCTGGGGTCAGATCCCTTCTGCCGCAGCAGAGGAGATCTGACCCCCCTCGGCTGGAAACCGTGACGTCCCGGCTTGCCGCTGTCACGTCGCAGGCCGCAAGATGCGGGCCGGTCCGGGGAGTCCGAGTGCATGAGCGTGGCGGTGCGAGGAAAGTCTGCGCGTGGATGGGGGCTGGCGGCCGTGCTGCTGCTGGCCGTGGCGGCGTGCCGCGAGTCTGCCAACGATCCGGCCATGCCGGCGGCCGAGCCGGTGGCTGCGGTACAGGCGATGGCGTTGCGCCTGGCCGAGGATGATCTGGTCGGCTACGCAAAGCTGTCGGTGCCGCCGGGCCAGTACCAGCGCCTGCAGCAGGCCTGGGCGGAGGGCCACAGCCAGTGGCCGCTGACCGAGCTGCCACTGGGCGACCAGCTGCTGCCGATGCTGGCCGCACTGCGCAAGCCCGGTGCCAGCGCCGAACTGCAGCGCAGCTTCGATCGCCAGCTGGCTGGCCAGGCCGGCGCCGTGCGCCAGGCCGCACAGTCGATGGGCAACTTCGGCGTGCAGTACCTGCGCCACCAGAAGGGCTACACGCCCAGCCAGCAGGCCCACTACATCGCCCTGGTCGAGACCCTGGCGGGTTGGGCGCAGGCTGCCCCGATCAGCGACCGCGCACGTGCCCGCAGTACCATCGCCGCGCTGGTCGGCGCCGCCAGCAAGGTCGGCTTCGATGATGAAGCCGGCCTGCAGGCGGCCGGCATGGAAGGCAGCCTGCAGCAGCTGGCGCCGTTCATCCACACCCTCAAGGCGGTGCTGGGCAGTTACGGGCTGGGCGTGGACGACGCGCTGCGCAGCGTGCGCGGCGAGCTGCTCTCGGTAGAGGGCGACAATGCGCTGGTGCGCCTGCACTACGACCTGGCCGGTCGCGAGATGACCCTGCAGCTGCCACTGAGCCGGCGCGAGGGCCACTGGTACCTGACCCGCACCCTGGCCGACACCGACGCGCTGCTGCGCAAGGCCGATGCGGCCCGCGCGGCTGCGTCGCCAGCACCGGCCGAAGCCCCCGCCAAGGGTGGGGAAGCGGCAACACCGCCGGCTAAGCCATAATGGCGCCGATGTCGAAACAGAACCCGCTGCCGTTCCCCGGCGAAGAATCCCAGTCGACGCCCGCCGATACGGTGCCGGCGTCCCCCTCGACCGGTACCGGCCCGAACCCGGTACCGCCGCCCGCGCACGCGCGTCCGGCCGGACGCCGTCCACTGTGGGCCCGCCTGCTCGGTCGCCTGGTCGAGCCGTGGCTGTCGCTGAAGATCGAACCGGAAGACCCGGGCCAGTACAACGATGGCCGCCCGGTCATGTACGTGCTGGAAGACTACGGCCTGTCCAACGCGCTGATCCTGGACAAGGCCTGCCGCCAGGCCGGCCTGCCGTCGCCGCTGGTGCCGCTGGCCGGTGATCCGACCGGCCGCAAGCGCGCCTATCTGGCGCTGTCGCGGCGCAGCTCCAGCAACTCGCTGATTCCCGAGCAGCGCGGCGCCAAGACCCACTCCGATTCGCTGGCCAAGGTCCTGCAGGCGCACCGCGTGCGCGATGACCTGGATGTGCACCTGGTGCCGGTGTCGATCTTCGTCGGCCGCGCGCCGGACAAGCAGAGCGGCTGGTTCGCGGTGCTGTTCTCGGAAAACTGGGCGCTGGTGGGCCGCTTCCGCCGCCTGCTGGGGCTGCTGCTGAACGGGCGCAATACCATCGTGCGCTTCGCCCCGCCGATCTCGCTGCGCAGCACCGTCGACGAAGGCCTGGAGCCGGAGCGCACGGTGCGCAAGCTGCAGCGCGTGCTGCGCACCCATTTCCGCCGCATCCGTGAATCGGTGATCGGCCCGGACCTGTCGACCCGGCGCCTGCTGGTGGACCAGGTGCTGGCCGCCGAGCCGGTCCGCGAAGCGATCGCCGCACAGGCCAAGCGCGACAACTCGAAGCCGGCCGATGCCTGGAAGAAGGCGCACGCCTACGCCTGGGAAATCGCTGCGGACTATTCCAGCCCGGTGGTGCGCTCGGCCAGCTTCATGCTCAGCCACGTGTGGAACCGCATCTATGCGGGCGTGCTGGTGCACCACCTGGAAAAGTTCAAGGCCGCCGCGCCGGGCCACGAAGTGGTCTACGTGCCCAGCCACCGCAGCCACATGGACTACCTGCTGCTGTCCTACCTGCTGTACGACCGTGGCATCGTGCCGCCGCACATCGTGGCCGGCATCAACCTGAACCTGCCGGTGGTCGGCACCCTGCTGCGCAAGGGCGGTGCTTTCTTCATCCGCCGTTCGATCCGTGGCAATGCGCTGTACTCTGCGGTGCTCAGTGAGTACGTCGCGCAGCTGGTGGCCGGTGGCTATTCGCTGGAGTACTTCGTCGAAGGCGGCCGCTCGCGTACCGGGCGCCTGCTGCAGCCCAAGGGCGGCATGATCTCGATGACGCTGCGTGCATTCCTGCGCCAGCCGCGCAAGCCGGTCCTGTTCCAGCCCATCTACATCGGCTACGAGAAGCTGATGGAGGGCGGCAGCTACCTGGACGAACTGTCCGGCCGGCCGAAGGAAAAGGAGTCGATCTGGTCGCTGCTGTGGGGCATCCCCAAGGTGCTCAAGCAGAACTACGGCCAGGTGGTGGTGAATTTCGGCGAGCCGATCGCGCTGAACGATGTGCTGGCCGAGAAGGCCCCGGAGTGGAAGGGCGAGGCGGTGCCCGAGGACGAGAAGCCGGCCTGGCTGTCGACCACGGTGGATACGCTGGCCGAACGCATCCAGGTACGCATCAACGGCGCTGCCGACGTCAACCCGATCAACCTGCTGGCGCTGGCCCTGCTGTCCACGCCGAAGCACGCGATGGGCGAGGCCGACCTGATCGCGCAGATCGAGCTGTGCAAGACGCTGCTGGTCGAGATGCCGTACTCGGACCGGGTGACGGTGACCCCGCACTCGCCGGAGCGGATCATCGCCCATGCCGAGGAGATCAACGTCCTCACCCGCATCAAGCATCCGCTCGGCGATGTGCTCAGCGTCAGCGGCGACACCGCGGTGCTGCTGAGCTACTTCCGCAACAACGTGGTGCACCTGTTCACCGCATCGTCGTGGGTGGCCTGCTGCTTCCAGAACAACCGCCGCATGAGCCGTACCGGCCTGGTCCAGCTGGGCCGCACGGTGTACCCGTTCCTGCAGGCCGAGCTGTTCCTGCCGTGGAGCGAGGACGAGTTTGCGCAGCGCATTGACCGCACCATCGACGTGTTCGTGCGCGAAGGCCTGCTGCAGAACGTCAACGATGACGACGGCGGCATCCTGGCGCGCAACACCGGGCAGACCGACGAGGTGTTCCGCCTGCGGGCGATCGGCCATTCGCTGCAGCAGGCGTTCGAGCGCTACTACATCGCCATCTCGGTGCTGGTGAAGAACGGCCCGGGCGTGCTCGGTGCGGCCGAGCTGGAAAGCCTGTGCCAGCAGGCCGCGCAGCGCCTGAGCCTGCTCTATGCGCCGGCCGCTCCCGAGTTCTTCGACAAGGCCCTGTTCCGCGGCTTCATCCAGAAGCTGCGCGAACTGCGCCTGGTGTGGCCGGACGAGAACAGCAAGCTGCTGTTCGACGAACGCCTGGATGCCTGGGCCAAGGACGCCAAGTTCATCCTGGGGCGCGAGCTGCGCCACACCATCGAGCGGGTCAGCCCGGAAGCAGCGCGCCCGGACGAGCCTGCGCCGCAGGATTGAAGGTCGCGCCGGACAATGCGGTGGGTGCGGACCTTGGTCCGCACACTTCCACCCGTGCCAACCAAGGTTGGCACCTACCGGAGAGGGAGGCCAACCAAGGTTGGCACCCACCCGGACCCGGCTCAGGCCGGCTCGTCGGGAATCTGCAGGCTTTCCAGCCTGGCGATGCAGTCCTTCAGCTGCAGCTTGCGCCGCTTCAGGCGCTTGGCTTCCAGTTCGTCCTCGCCGTTGGCCGCCATGCGGGTGATCTGTTCATCCAGCAGGCGGTGCTCGGCGCGCAGGGCGGCGAGGTGCTCGACGATCTCGGCGGGGCTGTAGGTATCCACAGCCTCCGAGCATACACAGCGTTGATGACTGCCGGGAGAGGGGAAACCCGATCCCCGGCCGGGGCGGCTCCGAGCCGTTAGAATGGAACCCATGAGTGCCGTGATTTCCCTTCCCGATCCCCAGCCGCGCGCCGCCCGCGATCCACGCGTGGCCGAGCGCGAGCAGCACAAGCTGGCCAAGCGCCTGCGCCGCCAGGTCGGCGAGGCGATTGCCGACTTCGGCATGATCGAGGCCGGCGACAAGGTCATGGTCTGCCTGTCCGGCGGCAAGGACAGCTACACCCTGCTGGACGTACTGCTGCAGCTGCAGAAGAAGGCGCCGGTGCCGTTCGAGCTGGTGGCGGTGAACCTGGACCAGAAGCAGCCGGGCTTCCCCGAGCACATCCTGCCGGAGTACCTGGCAGGGCTGGGCGTGCCGTACCACATCATCGAGCAGGACACCTATTCGGTGGTCAGCCGGGTCATCCCGGAGGGCAAGACGATGTGTTCGCTGTGCTCGCGCCTGCGTCGTGGCGCGCTGTACAACTACGCCGAGACCCACGGTTTCACCAAGATCGCGCTGGGCCACCACCGCGACGACATGGTGGCCACGTTCTTCATGAACCTGTTCCACCATGCCAAGCTGGCGGGCATGCCGCCGAAGCTGCGCAGCGACGACGGCAGGCACGTGGTGATCCGGCCGCTGGCCTACGTGCGCGAGCGCGACATCGTCGACTACGCGCAGGCACGCCAGTTCCCGATCATTCCCTGCAACCTGTGCGGCAGCCAGGAGAACCTGCAGCGCCGCCAGGTCGGCCTGATGCTCAAGCAGTGGGAAAAGGACCATCCGGGCCGCATCGAGCAGATCGCGCGCGCCATGGGTGAAGTCCGGCCCTCGCAGCTGGCCGACACCACCCTGTTCGACTTCATGGCGCTGGGCCGTCGCGACGACACGCCGCTGCCCGACGCCCATGCCTGGCTGGCCGGCTCCCCGGCCGATGCCGACGCAGATCCCGAGACGCCCACCGTTTAAGGTCGGTCGCCCTTCCTCTTCGCCATCCGGAATTCCATGTTCTTTCGCAACCTGACGTTCTTCCGTTTCCCGACCACCACCGATTTTTCCGAAGTCGATACCCTGCTGCCGCACGCCGTGCTCAAGCCTGTTGGCGCGCTGGAAATGAATTCGCGCGGCTTCATTTCGCCGTTCGGCCGCGAGGAGAAGGAACTGCTGTCCCACCGCATCGCCGAACACCTGTGGCTGACCGTGGGCGGCGAGGACAAGATCCTGCCGGCGGCGGTGGTCAACGACCTGCTCGAGCGCAAGCTGGAAGAGATCGAGGAGAAGGAAGGGCGGCGCCCGGGTGGCCGCGAGCGCAAGCGCATGAAGGACGACCTGCTGCATGAACTGCTGCCGCGCGCCTTCGTGAAGTCCTCGCGCAACGACGCCTTCATCGACCTGCAGCACGGCTACGTGGCGGTGGATACCTCCAGCCGCAAGACCGGCGAATACTTCATGTCCGACATCCGCGGGTTGCTCGGCAGCTTCCCGGCGATGCCGCTGAACGCCGAAGTCGCGCCGCGCTCGATCCTGACCGGCTGGATCGCCGGAGAGCCGCTGCCGACCGGGCTGAGCCTGGGCGAAGAGTGCGAGATGAAGGATCCGGTCGAAGGCGGCGCGGTGGTCAAGTGCCAGCACCAGGAACTGCGCTGCGACGAGATTGACAAGCACCTGGACGCCGGCAAGCAGGTGACCAAGCTGGCGCTGATCTTCGAGGACAACCTGTCCTTCGTGATCGGCGACGACCTGATCGTGCGCAAGCTGAAGTTCCTCGACGGCGCCCTGGACCAGCTGGAGCATGCCGACGAAGACGGCCGCCGTGCCGAGTTCGATGCCCGCTTCGCCCTGCAGAGCGCCGAGATCCGCCGCCTGTTCCTGTTGCTGGAAGAAGCGTTCAAGCTCAGCAAGGCTGACTGAACAGGCAGCTCGACGGTCGCCGGTCATCCGGCGGCCCGAAGCAGCGCTATGCTGGGCGCATGAGCCGTCTGCTGCGCCGCCTGATCACGCCGACCCTGCCCGCCACCGTACAGCGCGACACCGTTCGCCTGCGCCTGGAGGACGCCGAGATCGAGGTGCTGCGCGTGCGCGATCCGCGCGCGCGCCGCATCAAGCTGAGCGTGGACGAGCGTGGCGCGCGGTTGACGTTGCCACCGCGCGCAAGCCTGGTAATGGGCGAGCGCTTCCTGGAACAGCACCGCGACTGGCTGGCGCTGCAGCTGCGGCAGTACCAGGGGCAGGGCCTGCCGGCATCGCTGCAGCCCGGCGAAGACGGCGTGCTGCCATTGCGCGGTGAACTGTTGCCGCTGCGCTGGCAGGAAGGCCGCTACGCGCGGCTGGAGATCGACGGGCACGGTGCCTGCGTGCAGTGGCCGACCCGTGGTGGTGACGCCACCCTGCGCCGCCTGCTGCGCGAGTTCTATGAAGCGCAGACCCGCGCCGACGTCGGCCGCTGGCTGCCGAAGTACCTGCCCACCCTGCCGCGCGCTCCCAGCCGCCTGCGCCTGAAGGTGATGTCCTCGCAGTGGGGCTCGCTGGCCCCCGATGGCAGCATGGCCCTGGACCTGGCCCTGGTGCTGGGTCGTCCGGAAGCGTTCGAGTACGTGCTGGTGCACGAACTCTGCCACCTGATCCAGCCGAATCATTCGGCCGCGTTCTGGCATGAAGTCGAACAACGTTTCCCTGCCTGGCGCGAACAGCGCGACTACTTCCAGCTGGAAGGTCGGCGCCTGAAAGCCATGCTACGCCAGCTGCTGTAGAGCCGAGCCCACACTCGGCTGCCGTTGAATGCAGCCGAGCATGGGCTCGGCTCTACACAAGCGCGCGCAGCGCGCGACCCGCTCCTGCTCTTCTTTCTTTCTTCCGTGGTGGGCACACCGGAATCTGTCCGTGGCCGGGCGTGGTGGGTTGCGCAGGGGCGTGAGCCGCATGGATGCGGCGACCGAGCTTACAGGGACGTACTTGCAGCGACCCCTGCGCAATCCACCCCGCCTGGCCGAGCACGGCTTCTGGTTTGAACGACCGACCACGAGGGGCGCAGCCGTTGGCCGAAACCCTCACCCCGCCCGCAATGCCGCCGCGGCCGCCCAGCGTGCCGCCACCCGCGGCGCGGTGAGGCACACCGCCTGGTCGGTCACCGTCGTCACCGCGCGCTCCAGCAGCTGGATATCGGCCTCGTGCTGGCGTGCCACATGCGGGTCCTCGAAGAAGATCGCGCGCTGGCAGCGCCCCTCCAGCACACGGTCAGCAATCTGCGCATCGCCGCCCATCGGGCCACTCTGGTAGCGCGTCACCCACGGCGTATCGCTGGGCCAGCCGCGGCTCCAGGCCAGCTCGTTCAAGCGCTGGCCGGTGGTGCCGGTCGCCACGCGCTCGCCGAACCGTGCCAGCACATCGAAGTGCTCGTCAGCGAAGGCCAGCATCGCCGGCTTCATCGCGTCGTGCGCGATCAGCGCCAGCGTCTGGTGCTGGAAGGCATGCAGATCGTCGGCACCGGCATCAGCAGCCAGCCCGGCGTGGATGCGCTCCACCTCGATCCAGTCACGCGCAGTGGCCACGGTTGAAATGAACGGCTTGCCGTGGATCACGCACTGCCGCTTGAGCGCGGTTGCCTCCGGAAACACCGAGGAAGGATCGACCGGGTCGATCAGGTAGATCGCACCGTCCAGGGTGCGATCCGGCCCCATGCCAACCACTTCGGCCACCAGTTTCATCAGGCCACCCTCGCGCCCGTAGGGGTAGCGGTGCAGGCCGCCGTAGCCGGCCAGGAAGCCCTGCCGTTCGATCGCATCGTGGGTGCGCCCGACCGCGTGCAGCGATACGCCCAGTTCACGCAGCCCGGCCTCGCTGGCACGCAGCCAGCGGAACAGCGCGGCGCGCGCATCGTGGTGATGGAGACGGTTGGCGGCCAGGCCGATACGCATCGAGCGCTCCGTAGGGACGGGTAGAAGCGGCAGTGTATGTCGGCATTCGCCGATAGGGATGTTTTTCCAATTTTTCTCATTGTCGCGGAAGCGCGCCTCGCTAGCGTGGCTGGCAGCGGTACCGCTGCGCGGCCGTGGTTCCTGCCCGCGAAATGAGGATGTCTACCGTGAATGTCGCCGGCCGCCGCGCCGTCGCCGCTGTCATGGCATCGCTGTTGCTGCCCGGCATCGCTGCTGCGTCCGGCTGTGCGAGTCCACTGCAGGTGGCATGGCGTTCCGATCGGCCGCCGCTGTCATACAACGCGCAGGGCGACCTTGCGGGGTTGGCTGCGGATTACCTGCCGCTGCTGGGCCCGCAGGCGGTGCAGCATGCGCGGCCGTTGCCCGCAGCGGTGCTCACCGATGACCCGCTGCCGGCTGGCACCCAGGTGCTGCTGGGCTGGCCGCGCGCACAGCTGCCGACCGGCTGGGTGGCCAGCAGCCCCTACCTGGAAGTGCCACAGGTGATCGTGCGGCGCGAGGGTGCAGCGCCAGTGCTGGGGTTGGAGGGACTGCGTGGCCGCAGCATGGCCAGCCCGGACCGGCTGCCGCTGGACGCATTGCTGGCCGAACAGGCCCCGGGTGCGCAGCTGCTGGCACCGGCGCCGCTGGACCACGCGCTGTCACTGCTGCGCGCCGGGCTGGTCGATGCCGTGGTGGCCAATCTCGCCGAAGTCGAAGCCGCGCTTCGCGCCGTGCCGGGTGACCCTCTGGTGATCGCAGCACCCGCTGGCTTCGGCGATGCACTGGTGCTGGCCGCTGTACCGGCCTGTGCCGCGGTGGTCGCTGCCTTCGACCGGGAGCTGCAGCGGGAGGGCGATGCGCGTCGGGCATCGGTTCGCAGTGCCTGGCTGCCGGAACTGCCACGTGCGCGTCCCGCCGGTTCGGCACTGCGCTGGCTGGTGCCGGTGTCGCTGATCCTGCTCGCGCTCATACTGCTGCATGCCTTCGGCTACTGGCGCGTGCATCGCGAGAGCGTGCGTCGCCGGGTGCTGGAGCAGCGCTTGCATGAAGTCACCGCGAACCTGCCGGCGGTGGTCTACCAGGCGCGCCGTTCGGCAACCGGCCACTACAGCCTGGCGCAGATCGCCGGCGACGTGCAGGCGCTGTTCGGCGTAGCCGTGGAGACTGAGCGGATCGACCATCTGCAGCTGCTGGCGGCCGTGCATGCCGGTGACCGCAGCCGGGTGATGGCGAGCATCGAAGCGGCCGCGCTCGTGCGCGGTCCGATCGACGTCACCTTCCGCACCCGGTCGGCACAGGGCTGGCGCTGGGTCCGATCACAGGGACGACCGTTGCCGTGCGATGACAGCAGCGTGGAGTGGAGCGGCTACTGGATGGACGTCAGCGAAGCCCAGGCGCGTGCAACGGCGTTGGCCGAGGCGCGCCGCGCGGCCGAGCAGGCGGCACTGGCCAAGGGCCATTTCCTGGCGACCATGAGCCACGAGATCCGCACGCCGATGAGCACCCTGCTGGGCATGCTGGAGCGGCTGGCTGGCACGGACCTGGATGCGGGCCAGCGGCAGGTGCTGACCACCGTCGGTGACGCTGCGCAGATGCTGCGGCAGATCCTCGACGATGTGCTGCACAGCCAGCGCCTGCAACCGGCGCCCCTGCAGCTGCGTCCGACCGATCTGGCGGCGCTGGTGGGCGCGGTGCAGCAGCTGTTGATGCCCGTCGCGGCCAGCCGCGGGCTGCACCTGTGCAGCGAGATCGACCCGACGTTGCAGCCCTGGTCGCTGGCTGACGGGCTGCGCCTGCGGCAGGTCCTGTTCAACCTGGCCGGCAATGCGCTCAAGTTCACCCTGCAGGGAAGCGTGGTGTTGCAGGTCCGCGTGCTGCAGCAGCGCGACGGCGGCCAGCGACTGCGCCTGCAGGTGACCGATACGGGCGTGGGCATCAGCGTGGAGCGGCAACAGGCGGTGTTTGCCGCCTACGAGCAGGCCGAGGCGTCGACCACGCGCCGTTTCGGCGGCAGTGGCCTGGGGCTGTCGATCTGCCGCGAGCTGGCGACGTCGATGGGCGGGCGTCTGCACCTGCGCAGCGTGCCCGGCAAGGGCACCACCGTGTGGCTGGAGCTGGACCTGGCGGCCTGTGCGGCCCCCGCTGCGTGCCCGGCGACGGCACGGCCCGCGCAACGACCGTTGCCGCCGGCGCGGGTGCTGGTGGCCGAGGATCATCCGACCAACCTGCAGTTGCTGGCACAACGTCTGTGCGAGCTGGGACTGCAGGTGCACGCCTGCAGCGACGGCCTGCAGGCATGGGAGGCCTGGCAGGCGCAACCGTTCGACCTGGTCATCACCGACTGCCACATGCCGCACATGGATGGCTTCGCGCTGGCCCGGGCGATCCGGAGCGACGCCTGCGCCACCCGTGCGCGGGTCCCGATCATTGCGCTGACTGCCAGCGTGCTGGAGCGCACCCGTGAGGCCTGCCGTGATGCGGGCATCGACCATTTCCTGGCCAAGCCGCTGGAGGTGCACGAACTGCGCGCGCTGCTGGAAGTGCTGCTGTTGCCGGACTCAGTGTGCCAGTAGGCGGACGATGCTGGCAGCGGCGTCGCGGCCTTCGGCCACCGCGGTTACCACGAGATCGGCACCACGCACCGCGTCGCCACCGGCGAACAGGCGTGGATGCGCGGTCTGGAACGGCAGGCGGTCCTTGCCACCGGCGAGGATGCGGCCATTGGGCTGGCCTTCCACCCCCAGTTCCGCCAGCCACGCCGGCACGCTCGGCGAGAAGCCGAAGGCGATGATCACCACGTCTGCTTCCAGCAGCGACTCACTGCCTTCGATCGGCACCGCGTTCTGGCGGCCATTGGCATCGGGCTCGCCCAGCCGGGTCTCGACCACGGTCACGCCGATCACCTCGTCGTCGGCGCCGGCTTCGATCGACAGCGGCTGCCGGTTGAACAGGAAGCGCACCCCTTCCTCGCGTGCATTGGCGACTTCGCGCGCGCTGCCGGGCATGTTGGCTTCGTCGCGGCGATAGGCGCAGGTGACCTTGGCCGCGCCCAGCCGCACCGCACTGCGCACGCAGTCCATGCCGGTATCGCCACCGCCCAGAACCACCACGCGCTTGCCGTTGAGGTCGGGCAGGGCGATGGTGTCTTCCCAGCCGGCGATCGGCCGGCCCTTCGGATCATCGCCGCCGACGATGCGGCTGTTCTGCACCAGGAACGGCAGCGCCGGCAGCACGCCCTTCAGGTCCTGGCCGACCAGGCCACCATCGGTATAGCGGTAGGCGCCGGTGCCGATGAACACCGCATCGTGGCTGTCCAGCAACTGCTGCACGCTGACATCACGGCCGATCTCCACGCCGAGGCGGAACTGCACGCCCATGCCTTCCAGTACGTCACGGCGGCGATGGATCACGTCCTTGTCCAGCTTGAAGCTGGGAATGCCGAACTGCAGCAGGCCACCGATCTGCTCGTAGCGGTCGTAGACCACGGCGGCAATGCCGGCGCGTGCCAGGCGGTCGGCACAGGCCAGCCCGGCCGGGCCGGCACCAATCACCGCCACACTGTGGCCGGTCGGCTGCACCGCGCCCAGGTCCGGGCGCCAGCCACTGGCCAGTGCGGTATCGACGATGTACTTCTCCACCGCGCCGATGGTGACCGCGCCGAATTCCTCCAGCGTGCAGCTGCCTTCGCACAGCCGATCCTGCGGGCAGACCCGGCCGCACACTTCCGGCAGCGGATTGGTGCTGTGGCACAGCGTGGCGGCCTCGTGGATGCGGTTCTCCTGCACCAGCTGCAGCCACTGCGGAATGGCGTTGTGCACCGGGCACTTCCAGCTGCAGTACGGGTTGCCGCAGTCCAGGCAGCGGCCCGCCTGGTACTGGGCGTCTTCCTTGCCGAACTTGCCGTACAGCTCGCCCCAGTCGCCGGACGTGCGCAGTTCCACCGGGATGCGCTGCGGCATGGTGCGGGGCAGGTCGAGGAACTGGAAGGCGTGCTTGCGGCTCATGGCGGACTCTGTGGTGTTTTACGGATGCCGGCCAGCGGCCGGCACTACGTGATCCTGGGATGCCGGCCAGCGGCCGGCACTACCGTTATGCGGCGCGTCGCAGGGTTTCGGTCAGCGACTCGATGCTGGCGGCCTTGGGTTTGACCAGCCAGAACTTGCCGATGTAGTCGCGGAACTCGTCCAGGATCTGCTGTGCCCAGATGCTGCCGGTCAGCTCGCGGTGGCGGCCGATCAGGCGGTGCAGGTGCTGGCGGTAGTTCTCGAAGCCTTCGGCGGAGACGCGATGGATGTCGATCAGCTCGTGGTTGTAGCGGTCGACGAAATCGCGGTCCACGTCCAGCACGTAAGCCAGGCCACCGGTGAAGCCGGCGCCGAAGTTCAGCCCGACCTTGCCCAGCACCAGCACCACGCCATCGGTCATGTACTCGCAGCAGTGGTCACCGGCACCTTCCACCACTGCCAGCGCGCCCGAATTGCGCACCGCGAAACGCTCGCCGGCGCGGCCCGCGGCGAACAGCTCGCCACCGGTAGCGCCATACAGGCAGGTATTGCCGATGATGGCGGTGCTGCGTGCCTCGAAGCGGGCGCCACGCGGCGGACGCACCACCAGCCGGCCGCCGGCCATGCCCTTGCCGACGTAGTCGTTGGCCTCGCCTTCCACTTCCAGGTGCAGGCCGCCGACGTTGAAGGCGCCGAAGCTCTGCCCGGCACTGCCGCGGAAGCGCAGTTCCAGCGGTGCTTCGGCCATGCCCTGGTTGCCGTGCGCGCGCGCCACCGCGCCGGCCAGGCGGGTGCCGATGCTGCGGTCCGTGTTGTGGATCAGGAAGCGATGCTCGCCACCGCGCTTGTGCTCGATGGCCGGGGCCAGCAGGCCATCCATCTGCGTGGCCAGGCTGTCCGGCGATTCGTACAGGCGCTGCGCGGCGCAGTGGCTGCCTTCGTAGCGGGCATCGGCCAGCAGCCGCGACAGGTCCACGCGCACGCCGTCGCGCGGTGCGGCGTCGATCTGCCGCAGCAGGTCGGTACGGCCCACGATTTCTTCCAGCGAACGCGCGCCCAGGTACGACAGCCAGCCGCGCACTTCCTCGGCCAGCAGCCGGAAGAAGTTCTCCACGCGTTCGGGCTGGCCGGTGAAGTGGTTCTCGCGCAGGCGCTCGTCCTGGGTGGCCACGCCGGTGGCGCAGTTGTTGAGGTGGCAGATGCGCAGGTACTTGCAGCCCAGCACGATCATCGGCGCGGTGCCGAAACCGAAGCTGTCCGCACCCAGCAATGCGGCCTTGACCACGTCCAAGCCGGTCTTCAGGCCGCCATCGGTCTGCAGCAGGGTGCGCCCGCGCAGGTCGTTGGCCAGCAGCGCCTGGTGCGCTTCGGCCACGCCCAGTTCCCACGGCACACCTGCGTAGCGGATCGAGCTGACCGGCGAGGCACCGGTGCCGCCGTCATGGCCGGAGATGGTGATCAGGTCCGCACCGGCCTTGACCACGCCCGCCGCGATCGTCCCGACGCCGGCATGGCTGACCAGCTTCACCGACACCAGCGCGGTCGGGTTGACCTGCTTGAGGTCGTAGATCAGCTGCGCGAGGTCCTCGATCGAATAGATGTCGTGGTGCGGCGGCGGCGAAATCAGGCCGATGCCCGGGCGCGCATAGCGCAGGCGTGCGATCAGCTCGTTGACCTTGTGCCCCGGCAGCTGGCCGCCCTCGCCGGGCTTGGCGCCCTGCGCGACCTTGATCTGCAGCACTTCGGCATTGACCAGGTATTCGGCGGTGACGCCGAAGCGGCCCGAGGCCACCTGCTTGATCTTGCTGCGCTTGGCGGTGCCATAGCGTGCGGGATCTTCTCCGCCTTCGCCGGAATTGCTGCGGCCACCCAGGCGGTTCATCGCAATCGCCAGCGCCTCGTGCGCCTCAGGTGACAGCGCACCCAGGCTGATCGCTGCAGTATCGAAGCGCGGGAACAGGGCGCTGGCCGGGGCGACCTCGTCCAGCGGCACCGGCATTGCGGCCGGCACCAGTTCCAGCAGGTCGCGCAGCGCCGATGGCGGGCGCGCGTGCACCGCATCGCAGTACTGCTGCCACGCACGCGGGTCACCGCTGCGCGCGGCGCGCTGCAGGGTGGTGACCACGTCGGGGTTGTACATGTGGTACTCGCCGCCGTGCACGTACTTCAGCAGGCCGCCCACGTCCACGCCCTGCTGCGCATCCCAGGCCTGCGCGCACAGCTCGCGCGCGTCGGCATCCAGGCGTGCGAAGCCGGCGCCGCCGATGCGCGAGGCGGTGTCCGGGAAGCACATGTCCACAACCTCGGGTTCCAGGCCGATGATCTCGAACAGCTGCGCGCCGCGATAGCTGGCCACCGTACAGATGCCCATCTTCGAGATGATCTTCGAGAGGCCCTTGTAGATGCCCTTGCGGTAGCGGCGGCCGATCTGCGACTGCTCGCCGCCCTTGCTGAGCTTGAGGATGCCGCGTCGGCCCAGGTCGAACAGGGTCTGGTAGGCCAGGTACGGATACACCGCGGTGGCACCGAAGCCGAGCAGGCAGGCCATGTGGTGCGGGTCGCGCGCGGTGCCGGTTTCGACGATCAGATTGACGTCGCAGCGCAGCCCCAGCCGCGAGAGGTGGTGGTGGATGGCGCTGGTGGCCAGCAGCGCATGCACCATCGGCCGACCGGCCACCGGGTAGCGGTCGGACAGCAGCAGCATCACCATGCCCTCGCGCGCGGCCTGCTCGGCCTCGGCACAGATGCGCTCGATGCCGGCACGCAGGCCCTCGTCTTCGCTGTAGGACAGGTCGAGCAGGCGGTTGGCCTGCACGTACTGGTCCATCTTCAGCAGCTGGCGCAGCTTGCGCTGGCTCAGCACCGGCGAGTTGAGGATGACGTGGTTCACCGTCTCCGGGCCGGCATGGAAGATGTTGGTCTCCTTGCCGAGCTGGGTGGACAGGGACATCGCGCAGTCTTCGCGCAGCGGATCGATCGGCGGGTTGGTGACCTGCGCGAAGGCCTGGCGGAAATAGTCGTACAGCGGGCGGCTGCGCTGGCTCAGTACCGCCATCGGTGTGTCGTCGCCCATCGAGCCGGTGGCTTCCTGCTCGGTCTCGGCCAGCGGCCGCAGCACCTGTTCCACTTCCTCGCTGCTGAGCTGGTAGAGCTTGTGGTAGCTGCGCAGGGTGGCTTCGTCGAACGGCTCTTCCACCAGCGACGGGTCGATCAGTTCGGTCTGCAGGTAGGTCACGCCCTGCTGCAGCCACTGCTTGTACGGCGCGCGGCCGCGGTTGATGCGGTCCACCGCGTCCGAATCGAGCAGGTCGCCGCGCTTGAGGTCGATGGCCACCATTTCGCCGGGGCCGAGCTTGCCCTTGCGCACCACGCGCTCGGTCGGCACTTCCCACACGCCGGCTTCGGAGGCGACCAGGAAGTGGCGGTCGGCGGTGAGCATCCAGCGCGCCGGGCGCAGGCCGTTGCGGTCCAATGTACAAACCGCATAGCGGCTGTCGCAGGCGACGATGCCGGCCGGGCCGTCCCACGGCTCGCTGTTGAGGCCGTGGAATTCGTAGAAGGCTGCCAGGTCGGGGTCCTTGAACTCCAGCGACTGGGTGGCCGGCGGCACCAGGATGCGCAGCGCCTGGATCAGCTCCATGCCACCGGCAACCATCAGCTCCAGCATGTTGTCCAGGCTCTGCGAATCCGAACCGTGCATGGAGATCACCGGATCGAATTCGGCGATGTCGAAGCGTGACGTCTTCCACACCTTGCTGCGCGCCTGCGCCCAGCGACGGTTGCCTTCGATGGTGTTGATCTCGCCGTTGTGGGCGAGCATCCGGAACGGGTGCGCCAGCGGCCAGCGCGGCAGCGTGTTGGTGGAGAAGCGCTGGTGGAACACGATCGCGCTGGAGGCCAGTTCGCGGCGTTGCAGGTCGGGGAAGAAGCGGCTGAGCTTGTCCGGCAGCACCATGCCCTTGTAGCTGATCGCATCCGGGGTGAGGGTGGTGACGTAGAAGTCGGCATGGTCGCGCAGCTGCTGTTCGCTGCGGCGACGGGCCAGGAACAGCGCCAGCGCGAAGCCGGCATCATCCTGGCCGACGCCGGCATCGACGAACACCTGCTCGATGCGTGGCAGGGTGTCGCGCGCCAGCTGGCCGCAGACGCTGTCGTCGGTGGGTACCTCGCGCCAGCCGGCGACCTTGCAGCCGACCGCTTCGACCTGCGCCTGCAGCTGCGTGCGGCAGGCGTGTGCAGCCTCGGCATCGTGCGGCAGGAACACCAGGCCGGCAGCGAAGCGTGCGGCGACGGCGATGCCGGCTTCACTGGCCAGCAGTTTCAGGAACGCATCGGGGCGGCGCAGCAGCAGGCCGCAGCCATCGCCGGTCAGGCCATCAGCGGCGACGCCGCCACGGTGGGTCATGCGCGAAAGCGCGGCGATGGCGGTATCAACCAACAGGCGCGAAGGTTGATCGTCGAGCTGGGCGACCATGCCAAATCCACAGGCATCGCGCTCGGAGCGCGGGTCGTAAAGCCCTTGGCGGTTGCGGGGGGCCATCTCTACCTCGATGCGTATAGGGTTGGCGGCGACACTCGTCCCCGCTCATTCCCTGGAGCGCATCGTGAGGCCACCGGATGCCTCGACTAGATCACAGGTTGCTGCAGCGCCGCAATACACGGTTGCAGGTGCAACAGAACGCGCCGGCATCCCGTGCCGGCGCGCGGTCGGGCTCAGCCGCAGCGCACGCCGCTGACCAGGCCCTTGTCGTCCACTTCGATGTTCAGGCGGTCGCCGAGGAACTCCATGGTGGCGACGTCATTGGGCTTCATGACGCGCAGCTGGTGGGCACCGGCATCTTCCTGCGCCTGCTTGCCCAGCGCGTCGGCGTAGGCCTGGCCGACCAGGCTCTGCACCTGGCTGGCATCGCAGGTGCCGACCGGCGGTGCCTCGGTGGCCTTGCCGGTTTCGTCGGCCGGTGCCTTGGCGGCTTCGGCCGCCTGCTGGGCATGGGCAGTGGCCGAATCCTGTTCATCCAGCGCCGGAGCCTGGCAGGCGGTCAGGGCCAGCACGGCCGGCAGCAGCAGGGCGGAGAGCGAACGGGCGCGAATCGGGAACGACATCATGACTCCGGAAGGGATTGTGAAAGCCCGAGCATAGCGGCGAACCGACCCTCACGTGTTTGTCTTCTGTTATCGACAGGTTCGCGGCATCGCGACGGCGACACTGCGGTCATGCCAACCTCCTCTACCCCCGAACGACAGGCCGCGCGCGCGGCCGGCCTGCGCTATGTCGATGACACCCAGCCAGGCATCAGCCGGCGTCGCGCCGGCAAGGGCTTCAGTTACCGCGATGCCGATGGCCACGCGGTTCGCGATGCCGCCACCCTGCAGCGCATCCGTGCGCTGGCGATTCCACCTGCGTATACCGCCGTGTGGATCTGCGCCCACGCCAATGGCCACCTGCAGGCCACCGGCCGCGATGCGCGTGGACGCAAGCAGTATCGCTACCATGCCGATTGGGCGAAGGAGCGCGATGCCGGCAAGTTCGACCGCATCATCGCCTTTGGCGAGGCGTTGCCCACGCTGCGGCGGCGGCTGTCGCGCGATCTGAAGCAGCCCGGCTTCCCGCGCGACAAGGTGCTTGCGGTGGTGGTGGCCCTGCTGGCCGACACCCTGATGCGGGTGGGCAACGAAAGCTATGCACAGGAAAACAAATCCTACGGGCTGACAACGCTGCGCAACCGCCACCTGGACCTGCTGCGCGGTGGTCGCGTGCGCATGCGCTTCCGGGGCAAATCCGGGCAGTTGCACGAGGTGGTGGTGGGCGATCGGCGGCTGGGCACGCTGGTGCGCGGCATCCAGCAGCTGCCCGGGCAGGCGCTGTTCCAGTACCGCGACGACGAAGGCGCGCTGCAGCCGGTGGATTCCGGCGCGGTGAACGACTACCTGCGCGAGGTGATGGGCGAAGACTTCACCGCCAAGGACTTCCGCACCTGGGGCGGCACGCTGGCGGCGGTACAGGCATTGGCCGCCACCGAACTGCCGGAACCGGCCAGCCAGCGCGCGCTGGCCAAGGCGCAGCGCGAAGTGGTCTGCCAAGTGGCGGCACGGCTGGGCAACACGCCGGCCGTGTGCCGCAAGGCCTACATCGACCCGTGCGTGTTTGCCGGCTGGGAGCGCGGTGAGCTGGCCTCGCTGGCCGGCCTGCGCGGCCCGCGGCAGTGGGAGCAGGCCACCCTGAAAGTGCTGCGCCGGGCGCGGCGGCTCAGTCGCAGTCGTCAGCCGCAGTAGATCGCAACGATGTTGTTGGTCCGGCCCTTCTCGATGATCAGGCGGTCGCCGCCTTCGCTGGCCGGCGGCACCCTCGGGCCGTCGTGGCGCAAGACCCGCACGTGCAGGCTGTCGCTGTCCACGCGTGCGCGGGCCACGGTGGCGTCCGAGGCGGCCAGGCCCACCGCGCCGCGCACCTTGTCGCTGTGGCACTGGCCGGAAATCACGCCGTCGATCGGCTGCACCTGGGCCATCGGTGTGCTGCTGCAGGCGGCAAGGGCAAAGCAGGCGGCGGCGGTGGCGATGGCATGTTTCATGGAGGCACTCCTTGTGTGATTGCGTGCAGGGTGCGACGTCAGACGTGGTGGCGGAATGAATGCCGTGCACATCGTGGACACGGCGCGCTCACCGCCGCCAACAGCGTGGGTGGAGACACTGCAGGAGCGGCATGGGCCGCCCCCCGGTAGTGCCGGCCGCTGGCCGGCAGCCCCTTTCCCTCCCGAGGAGACCTGCATGGCCACCACCAGGAAGACCCCCGCCCGCCGTAAGGCATCGCCGAAAGTGCGCAAAGGCAGCACCCCGACCAAGACGGTCGCCGACCCTGATCGCCCGCGCGTGGTGAAGACCGCAACCCGCAAGGCAGCCGCCAGTGATCCACGGGCGGCACGCGTCGCTGCACGGCAGCGGCGCCTGCAGGACCAGGAGAAGGCCAAGGACGCCCGCGCGGCCAAGAAGGCAACGAAGAAGACCGCCACCCAGGCCGGCGCACGCCGGCAGCCGGAGGCGATGCCGGCACAGCAGCTGGCCAAGCCCGGGCACGAGCACGAACTGGAGCTGGCGCCCCGTTTCCTTGCGCCCGACTACAAGGGCAGCGGCAAGCTGCAGGGCATGCGTGCGATCGTCACCGGTGGCGACTCCGGCATTGGCCGTGCGGTGGCAGTGTTGTTCGCGCGCGAAGGTGCGGATGTGGCGGTACTGCACCTGGACGAGGCCGAAGACGCGGACATCACCCGCCAGCACGTGGAACGCGAAGGCGGCCGCTGCGTGGTGATCGCCGGCGATGTGCGCGATCCGCGTTTCTGCAACAAGGCCGTCAAGCAGGTGGCCAAGGCGTTCGGCGGCATCGACATCCTGGTCAACAACGCCGCGTTCCAACTGCACTGCGAGCGCCTGGAAGATCTGGAGGATGCGCACCTGCAGGAAACCCTACAGACCAACATCGGCGGTTACATCCAGATGGCGCGTGCGGTACTGCCGCATCTGGGCGAAGGCGCCAGCATCATCAACACCGGCTCGGAAACGGGGATCTTCGGCAGCAAGGCGCTGATCGACTACTCGGCCACCAAGGGCGCGATCCATGCGTTCACCAAGGCGCTGGCCAGCCAGCTGCTGCCGCGCGGCATCCGCGTGAACTGCGTGGCGCCGGGGCCGGTATGGACGCCGCTGAACCCCGCCGACAAGCAGGCCGAAGACGTGGCGGAGTTTGGCAAGGACAGCGACATGGGCCGGCCGGCACAGCCTGAAGAGCTGTCACCGGCGTATGTGTTCCTGGCTTCGCCGGTCTGTGCAAGCTACATCAGCGGGGCGATCCTGCCGGTGATGGGTGGGCCACGCGGGTAGGGGGAACCTGTTCGGGTCCACCCAAGACGGGATCGCCAACCCAATATTCTCACGTGAGGCTAGTGTCATTGCCTGCCTACTAAGTGCCAGGCGATTTGCAACTTTCCTCATGGATGTGAATGCAAATTCAAGCACATCGTTGACCTGCGGCGTGAATGCGGAGTCCTGAACTGCCGCCGTGTTGGTTGTATTCGTTAAAGAAGATGGTCCCTTCATCAAGGATAAGGAGCATTCCATGAAAGAGATTTCTGCAGATCAGATCGATAGCATCTCAGGAGGATGGCTGCCTTGGGCCGCTGTGGCCGCGTTTGTCTACTACGAACGAAATGAAATCGCGGACTTTGTAGGCGGCGTCTTGGACGGGTTCAATGGAACCAGCTATATGGAGCCAAAGTAAATGAGGGGATTTCGAGAGCTACATTGCGATGAAATCGGAGAAATTTCAGGTGGAGATTGGCAGACTTGGAACTGGGGAAGGATGGTGGGTTCAGCTCTAGGTAGTGCTTGGGGCGCGATGAAGGAGTACGCGGCCTCTCCCGATTCTTCCACTGACGTCATAGTCTAGTTGCTTCCTATTACCTTGGATGCCGGGTGCTTCTACCCGGCATCTTCCATTTTTCGTCGTGGAGCCATTTGTGCAATCAGATGATTCAAAAGGTGGAGGTGAGCGGGGCAAGTTCTATGTTTTCAGAGTCAAAAGGCGGGACGCTCATGTTCTTGGTGCGATTGCATTGCTGTGGTTCCTTTGGAGTCAAGGTGGCGAAATTTACATCCTATTCTCAAAGTTCTTTGAAAGCATTTTGCAGCGGGCGTCCGCTTAGTCTGGAGATCCACCGCAATTGAGAACGCAATCGATGAAGTATTTTCACGACTAGGAGGGCGACGCATGGACGCCCCTATACAGTCTGAGGTGGCTGAGTGTGGTCTTGCATGCTTGGCCATGGTCGCGGCGCACCATGGCAACAAGGCCGGGCTTCGGGAACTTCGTCGCCGGTATCCGCTCTCGCTCAAAGGCGCTACGCTGGCTCACATCATTGACGTTGGGGCAAAGCTTGGCTTTCGTTGTCGCCCGTTGAGCTTGGACATGGAGCATCTGAGCCAGCTGCAACTGCCCTGCATCGCGCATTGGGACCTTAATCACTTCGTGGTGATTGAGAAGCTCCATCGAAGCAGCGTCACTGTCCTGGACCCGGCATTTGGCAAGCGCAAGCTATCCTTCGAAGAGGTCTCGCGGCACTTTACGGGCATCGCTCTTGAGCTCCATCCAACCGCAGAGTTCCAGGTCACGCCGCCTCCAGCCGCAGTCTCGCTGAAGCAATTGACCGGAAAGATCGAAGGGCTATGGCGATCCCTCGGCTTGCTGCTGATGTTGTCAGTTGCTCTTCAAATATTCGTGCTGATAGCGCCATTCTTCATGCAATGGACAGTTGATCAGGCACTAGTCGCTTCCGATAGAGACCTTCTGACTGTACTTGGCCTCGGCTTTGGTCTGGCACTTGTACTGCAGGTATGCATCGGACAGATTCGCGGCAGAGCGGTGATTTATCTGTCGAATCGGTTGAGCCTGCAGTGGACCGGCAACGTCTTTCGACATCTCATGCACTTGCCCTTGGATTACTTTGAGAAGCGCCATCTGGGTGACGTCACCTCGCGCATGGGGAGTGTTCAGGCCATTCAGCGAACGCTGACGACAAGTTTTGTTGAAGCGCTGATCGACGGTCTCATGATGACAGTGACGCTTGGCATGATGTTGCTGTACAGCTGGAAGCTCGCTCTCGTCACCCTAATCGCCGTCGCCCTGTATGCCGTCGCGCGCGCGTTAGCATTTAATCCTCTTCGGCGCGGAACCGAGGCGCAGTTGCTCGCGGGGGCAAAACAGCAGAGTCATCTGCTTGAGTCAATCCGCGGAGTTCAGTCAGTGAAGGTCGCGGGCCGCGAGTCGATTCGCCAAGCTGGCTACTTCAACCTTTTGAACGATGCCATCAACCGAGACATTTGGCTTTCGAAGTTTGGCCTGGGTTTCAGTGGCGCAAGCCAATTTGTGTTTGGTCTGGAACGCATCGCGGTCATCTGGATTGGAGCGCTTCTCGCAATGGAGAGCGTGTTCTCAGTGGGTATGCTGATCGCTTACCTTGCCTACAAGGATCAGTTCTCACAGCGCGTGGGCGCCTTGATCGACAAGTGGGTGGAACTCCGCATGCTTCGCTTACATGGTGAGCGGCTTTCTGACATTGTTCTCACGGAGCCGGAGAGCCCTTCTTTAAGGTCAGGTGGTCTGCCCCCTGATGATCTGCGTATCGAGGCCGATGGACTTGGCTTTCGCTATGCTCGTGGTGAGCCGTGGGTACTCAGGAACTGTAGCCTGGTGATTGAGCCCGGCGAATCGGTGGCCATCATCGGTCCCTCGGGTTGCGGAAAGACAACATTACTGAAGATTCTGCTTGGCCTTCTGCAACCCTCCGAAGGCGAGGTTCGAGTCGGGGGCGTGCCGCTTTCCAAGCTCGACATGGATGCCTATCGCCGAGTGATCGGAGCTGTAATGCAGGATGATCAGCTCTTCGCGGGAAGTGTGAGTGAAAATATTGCCTTCGAGGATCAGGACTGGGACGAAGATCGAGTGCGTGAGGCAGCTCGCCTAGCTGCAGTCCACGACGATATCTCTGCGATGCCAATGGGGTATAACAGCCTGATCGGAGACATGGGAACCTCCTTGTCGGGAGGCCAAAGGCAGGGGGTAATCCTTGCTAGAGCCTTGTATCGGAAGCCTCGTTTTCTCTTTCTTGACGAGGCAACCAGCCATCTGGACGTGGATCGAGAGAGGCTTGTCAGCAACGCGGTGCGGAAGCTTGACCTCACCCGAGTGATCATTGCTCATCGTCCCGAGACGATCGCTAGTGCCGACCGAGTCCTCGTTATGCATGCGGGGACGATTGCTCCGGAACTGAAGCGAAGCCCTTCGGGTCCTTTGGCGAACGGAGAACAGCGTGAAAAGGTCACTGTTTCATGAGCGATTTGTTCCGAAAGGAGGCAGTGGACGCACAGCGGCGCAGCTGGCTCGGGGCGATATCTCTCGCGCAACCTGTTCGATTCTGGATTCTGGGGCTCTTCGCAGCGATAGCTGCCTCGACAATTGTCAGCTTCCTGTACCTGGGCGAGTACTCGCGCAGATCGCGGGTACTGGGTGAACTTGTGCCAGATCTCGGGCTGTCCACAGTCGTCGCTCCCTCTGCAGGTGTCGTGTCAAGGTTGAATGTGGAAGAGGGCGACCATGTTCGTGTTCAAGATGGACTGCTGACAGTGAATGTTCCAAGAGTCACGTCCTCCGGTCGCGATTCTGTGTCTACCTTGCTCGATGCCCAGAGGAGCCGAATTGCAAGCGTAAGCGCGATCAGCGAGTTTCAGGACAGACAGTTTGCAGCCCAGCAGGACGGCGCCAAAGCGCAGCGCAGCGCGATGTTGCAAGAGCTAGCCCAGATTGAGTCTGAGATCCAGACACGCGGCGAGCAGGTAAGGATCGGGCGCGAAACCGTAGCTCGCTATAGAAGCGTGGAGGATCAGCGTTATGTGAGTCTCGTTCAGATCAACCAGCAAGAGCAATCGACACTTGAGATGGTGAACGCACAGCAGGCGCTCCAACGCCAAGCGACGTCAATTCGTAGGAGTCTGGCTGAACTGGAGCAGCGCCTTGCGGAGATTCCTCAGCAGAGGCTGTCGACTAAGGCCGCGTCTGAGCGGGACTTGGCGGCACTGAGCCAGGAAACTATTCGGATGGAGGCCGATGGCGAACTCCTTCTTCGGGCTCCCGTAGCCGGACTTGTCGCGAACCGGTTGGTCGAGGCCGGACAGGCCGTACAGCCAGGTCAGGCGATTCTTAGCTTGCTACCCGAAGGGTCCGAGCTAAGAGCGCAGTTGCTTGTCCCGAGTTCCGCGATAGGCTTCGTGAAAGTGGGTGATCGAGTTTTGCTGAGGTACCAAGCATATCCCTACCAAAAGTTCGGTACTCATGAGGGCACCGTAATTCGCATCTCCAGAAGCGCAATGATGAAAAGTAAGGAGAGCAACGATCCAAATCAGTCCCTGTATCGTGTCTTCGTTTCGCTGGACCACCAGGATGTTCTGGCATATGGGAACCGCGAGCCACTGCGTCCAGGTATGCAGCTTGAAGCAGATATTATGGGAGAGCGCCGAAAGCTCTATGAGTGGTTACTCGAGCCGCTCTACTCTGTCACGGGAAAATTTACGAGATAGTTGATGATGCGCACATCGCGGACACGGTGCGCTCATTGCCGCCAACATGGATGGAGATACTCCAGGAGCGGCATGCGCTACCCCTCGCAGTGTTGCCGCTGCCTGCCGCGTCTGAGCGCTGTTTCAGCAGTCGCATAGAAGTCGGCAATGCGCGGAATGAACTGCTGCGGATTGGCACCGACTAGATTGGTCAGCACCACTACCGCCACGCCGCGCTCGGGATAGACCACGAAGGCCGAGCGCGCACCGCCGATGCCGGCCACCTGAAGGTCGGGCGATGCGCGTAGTACCGCCCAGCCACCCGCCCACGGGCCGGCACGGCCATCCGCCAGGCGCTCTGCGCTCCAAATCCGCCGCATGGCCGTCTCCGGTAACAGCCGGCCTTCGGTCAGCGCGACCAGCCAGCCCACAGGCTCGGCGGCATGTCGTAGAACCAGTGCGACAGGCGCGGCGGCATGTCGGCCGCATCGGTGGCGCGCGGCGCCAGGCTGTACATCGTTGCCACATCCGGAATCAGGTCATAGCTGTCGCCAAAGGTGGTGCGGGCCATGCGTGCACCACTGAACTGGCCGGTGGCAACGAAGCGTTCGTAGGACATGCCGGATTGCCGCGCGATGATCCGCGACAGCAGCACGTAGTTGGTCTGGTTGTAGGCAAAGCGCTGACCGGGTGCCGCTTCGAGCGGTCGCGCGCTGACCGCCGTCCATGCCTGCGCTTCGGAGCCCCCGCCCAGCAGGCCGTTGGCATCGAGGATGTCCGGCAGTCCCGAGGTGTGTGCCAGCAACTGACGCACGCGCACCTCCCTCCATGTGGCCGGGAGATCATCCAGGTAACGTGAGGCGGGCGCGTCCAGATCCAGTTGCCCCTGTTGTGCCAGCTGTGCGGCAGCCACGCCGGTAAACGCCTTGGTGGCCGAATTGAGCGGGAAGCGGGTGTCCCGCGAGGCAAGCACGCCGTTCTCGACGTTGGCCAGGCCGTAGGCTTCGGAGAGCACGATCTGCCCGTCCTTGACCACCGCGACCTGCAGCCCGGGGATGCGCTGCTCCAGCATGATCTGGCGGATCAGGCGGCGGGTCTGGTCGTTGGCCTGGTCCTGGCTGGCAGAGACGGCTGCGAAGGGCAGGGCACTGATGAGCATGAGCACGACTCGGAGCGTTGGGCGGAACATGCGGAATTCCAGCGGGCGTTGCGAATCGGATGCAGACAGCGCGTCGAAGGTTTAAGCGCTCGGTGCCCTACCGTTCGTCGGCCCGTGACTTCCGGGGGGTTGACTACAGCTGTCGTCAAGCTGACAGTGGCGACACGTGTAGTCAAGGGAGTGGTGTCATGCGCGGCAAGACCATCGGGGACCAGGAACTGGCCCTGCTGCAGTACATCGATGAACATGCGCCGGCCAGTGTCGGCGAGGTCGCCAGTGGCTACGGCGAGGCCCGCGGGCTGGCCCGCTCCACTGTGCTGACGATGATGGAGCGCCTGCGGGCGAAGGGGTATCTTCAGCGCCGGCAACAGGACGGTATCTACCGCTACCAGGCCACCCGCGGCCCGCAGAGCGTGCTGCAGGGCGCGGTGGCGCAGTTTGTCGACAACACCCTGCAGGGCTCGGTGTCGCCGTTCGTGGCCTATCTGTCGCAGCGGCAGAAGGTCAGCGACAACGAGCTGGCCGAACTGGAAGCGCTGGTCGCCCAACTCCAATCGCGTCGCCACGAGGGCTGAGCCATGGACACCACGATGCTGATCCCGATGCTGGAACGCCTGGGCTGGACCAGCCTGCAGACCGTGCTGCTGGTGGCGCTGGTGTACGGCCTGTGCCGCGCGCTGCCGTCGCTGTCGGCGGCGACCCGCTGCCGCCTGTGGTGGCTGGTCTCGCTGCAGGCCGTGCTCGGCCTGTTCTGGAGCCAGCCGTTGCAGTTGGCCTGGCTGCCTGCCCCGCAGGCGGTGGCGACGACCGCGACCGACGTGGCCGCTGATATCGTCTACCCGCTGGCCCCGGAGGCCTCGGCACAGTTGCTGGCCGCGATGCCGATGCCTGCAGCGGACGCACCGGCAGTGGCGTGGTGGGCCGTCGCACTGGCCGCGCTGTGGGCATCCGGCGTGCTGCTGATGGCGCTGCGTACCTTTGGTGAGTGGCGTCGCTGCCGCGCGCTGCTGGCAGCGGCCTATCCCTGCGAGGACCAGGCGTTGGTGCAGGCCCTGCAGCTGGCTTCCGATGCACATGGCGTGCGGCCTGCGCCGCGGTTGTGGATGAGCACGCAGGTGGACGCACCGCAGCTGGTCGGTCCGTTCCGCCCGGTGCTGCTGTTGCCGGCTGGCGACAACGCCCTGCAGGGCGACGCACTGGACCTGGCCCTGACCCATGAACTGCAGCACCTGCAGCGGCGGGACCTGCAGTGGGGCCTGCTGCCTGCGCTGGCCCAGCACCTGTTCTTCTTCCATCCGCTGCTGCGCCTGTCGGTGCGTGAATATGCACAAGCGCGCGAAGAAGCGGTGGACGCAGCGGTGGTGGGCCAGCACGCTGCCAGCCGCCAGGCCTATGGCCGTCTGTTGCTGCAGCTGGGGGTGGCACCGCAGCCGCACCTGGGCGTGGCCAGTGCCGCACCGGATGCCACCAGCCTCAAGCGTCGCCTGCTCTCGCTGCAGCCGCGCCGGGCCTGCCCCCGCATCCTGGCGATGGCGCTGACTGCTGTGGTGGTGGTGGTGGGCGTGGCGCCGATGCGACTGGTCGCAGCGCCGGTGCCGCCGGCACCGCCCGCGCCACCGGCGGCACCCAAGGTCGTGGCGCCAGCACCGCCGAAGGCTCCCAAGGCTCCGGCCGCACCGCCATCCGCCGCGGGCGTGCCGGCGGCCCCGGCCGCGCCTGCAGCACCGGCCACGCCGGCCGAACCCGCTGACGCGACCGGGCCCGACGATGCCGATGTGGCCGATGTCGACGATGCCACGGGCATGGCCGAAGACGATGAAGGCACGACGTCGGCCGCCACCTCCATCACCACCTACGGTCGCCTCGACCTGGGCAGGTCGCCCCGGGAGGCCTTCGTTCTGGTTTATGGTGATTCGACCTTCGCCAACGGCGGCATGGACGACGTGACGGTGGCCCGCAGGCAGCTCGGCAAGGGCCCGGCGTTGTGGTTCCGCCAGGGTCACAAGCGCTACGTGGTGCGTGACCCGATGCTGATCCAGACCTTGCAGCGTGCCTACAGCGGTGCCGTAGAGCTGGGCCGCCAGCAGAGCGAACTGGGCCGGCAGCAAAGCGTGCTGGGTCGCCAGCAGGGTGAACTCGGCAGGCAGATGGGCGAAATGGGCCGCCTGCAGGGCGAGGAATCGCGCCGCATCGCACTGGCCGCCGCCGAGGTAGCGCGTAGCGCGATGGCCGCCCACGACATCAACCGTGAGGCGGCTGCGGAAGCGGCGAAGGCGGCGCGGGGCGCGACCTACGATGTGGCCGTTGCCCGCGAGGCGGCACGTGAGGCCGCCGCACAGGCACGTCGTGCGATGCAGGACGTGGACAACGAAACCGCGCGCGCCAGCGACACCCGCGAGATGCAGCGCCTGGCCAGCCAGCAGTCTGAACTGGCCAGCCGCCAGGCTGCGCTGGGCAGCCAGCAGGCCGCGTTGGGCGAGCGCCAGGCACGCGTGCATGCCCAGGCGTCGCAGCAGGCGCAGCAGGTGATCGCGCGCGCCCTGGCCAGTGGCAAGGCCGAGCGACTCTGATCGGTAGTGCCGGCCAGCGGCCGGCACTACCCTGGGGCGATCAACCGCAGCTGGCGCGCTCGATCCGGTTCTGCGCATCCACCTGCACCGTCACGCGGTCCTGGCGGAAGTCCATGGTCACCGCCATGCCCGGCTTGACCACCCGTGCACCGCGCGCGCCGCTGGCGGCCACCAGCTTCTTGATGGTGGCTTCGTCAGCCGTCTTGCCGGTGAAGGCCTCGAGCGCCTCCGGCTTGCATTCGTGCGCGGCGTCGGCCACGGGCGCCGGCGTGGGATCGGGGGCGGTGCTGCCGCCGGCGTGACTGCAGGCGGCCAGTGGCAGAATGGCAAGCAGGGCAAGCGGATTGAGGCGCATCGTCGGGCTCCAGGCGTGGATGGTGGTGGCAGTGTCACCGCTGCCACCGTCAGGGCATGTCAACGCGGCCCCGTGTGTCATTACCGCCCGACCAGCGCCAGTGTCTCGCGCTCGCGCTGTTCCTCGCGCACCAGCCGCTGCAGCAGCAGGGCCAGGGTCACCACGTCCTGGTGGTTGTGGTCGGCCACCCGGCGCAGGTTCACCGCATCGCCGCCGCGCAGGAAGCGCAGCCATGCACCGGGTGCTTCCGAGCCGGGCAGGTCGTCCTCGCGCACCACGCGCAGCAGCTGGCGTTCGATGGTGGACAGCTTGCAGTTCTCCCAGCTGCCGCGATAGCGACGGCGCGTGGGGTAGAGCAGGTCGACATGGTCCAGTGCGGTGATCGGGTCCGGCTGCCGGGCCAGCCGGTAGCGCGCCTTCAGCAGCGGCGCATCGTAGCTGCGGCCGTTGTAGCTGCAGAACACGGTGGACGGTTGGAGCCAGCGGGCAAAGGTGGCCAGCATCGCGTCCTCGGCGGCCATGGTGGCCATCAGCAACTGGCGGATGCGCAGGCCCTCGCCACGCTGCGGGCACACATGCCAATCGGCCGCGCCGATCATGAAGGCACGGGTGCCGGTGCCGCCGGCCAGGCCGGTGGTCTCGGTGTCGAAGAACAGCAGATCGCGTGCAGCCACGTGCTGGTCTTCGCGCTTGGCGAAGGCCAGCGACAGCGGGGCAGTTGGGATCGGCTGAGGTTGCAGCGATTCGATCAGGAACAGACCCGGCGCGATTTCCTCGCCCGGCAGCTGGCGATCCTGTGCGCTGGCACGTGCCGGCGTGGCGCCGCTCCGCGAGCGCATGCCGAGCAGGCGATGCAGGCTGCCCACTTCCGGCCGCCGCAGTTGGGCCGGTGTGTGTGCCGATGTGGCTGCCGCAGCACCTGTGGGCTTGTGGCGGATCTCCTGCTCGACCCAGGCGAACACCGAACGCTCGGCCGGTGGTTGCTGCGCATCGTTGGCGGCCGGTGGTGCCGGTGGCGCAGGGGCAACGTCCGACGCCGCCGGCGTGGCCGCTTTAGGGTCGCCGGCCTGCTTCCGCAGCAGGCGCAGCTTGTCCAGGCTCAGGCTCACGGTGCCAGCAGCTCCATCGGGTCGCGCGCGGACGCCACCACGTCGGGCACGTGCCGGCAGGCCTCGGCGTCGAACAGGTCGAGCACGCGCAATGCCAGCGCACGTGGCGAGGTTTCATCCTCTTCCTGTGCAGCCAGCACCGGGCCGACGCAGGCCGGGCAGCCGGCCTTGCAGTCGCAGCGTTGCACCAGTTCACGCGCGCGCTGCACCAGCTCCGCCTGACGCTGCCACAACGGCTCGCTGAGGCCAACGCCACCGGGGAAGTTGTCATACAGATACACAGTGGGCACGAATTCCTGCAGCAGTTCGACCACGCCAGGATCACCCTCGCTGCCGCGCAACTGGCCACGGCCGCTCTGGTCGGCGATCGCAAACCAGGAACCATCGCCGTTGCCGACCGACTTCTGCAGGTCGCGCGCATCGGCCATCACCGCCACGGTGGCGACGATGTGCAGCGCATACGCCGCACCGAGGAAGCCATCGAGCGCATCCTGCCTGCTGGCGAAGGCGCGCAGCAGCAGTGCCTGCGGCAGCTGCCACCACACTGCGGTGGTGTGCAGTTCCTGGTCGGGCAGGTTCACCGGACCGTAGCCGATGTTTTCGTGGGTGTAGTAGCGGATCTTCTTGTAGCCGGCCACGCGCCGCACCACGTGCACTTCGCCATGGTGCGAATCACCGCGCCCGGCCACGCCACCATCGAAGCGGTCCAGCACCTTGAGCTTGGTGAAGTCGATGCTGTCGGTGTAGTAATCCACATGCGTACGGGTGACGTAGGCCTTGCGGCCCTCCCAGTCGAGCGTCTCCACCTGGTAGGGCGTGGACTGCACCATGTGGATGGCGCCTTCATACAGCGTGAGCGCAGCGGCGGAGTAATCGACCTCGGCGATGATCTGCTGGCGGCCGTCGCTGCGGTCGACCACCACGAAGTTGCCATCGGCCACCGCGCGCAGGCTGACCGCGTTGGCCGGATAACTGTCGGCGATCCATTCCCAGCGCTCGCCTTCGCGGTGGATGACTTCGGTTTCGGCCAGCGCTTCCAGGAACACTTCCGGGTCGATCGGGCCGAAGCCATCGCCGACCCGGAACGGCAGTTCAAAGGCCGCGCAGCGAATGTGGTCGAACAGGATCAGCGGCTGGTCCGGCGCAATGCGCGCATGTTCGGGCGAGGCTTCGGCGAAGAAGTCCGGGTGCCGCACCACGTACTGGTCCAGCGGCTGCGAACTGGCCACCATCACACCGAGTGCGGGTTGCTGGCGGCGACCGGCACGGCCGAAACGCTGCCAGGTGGCGGCCACGCTGCCGGGGTAGCCATTGAGGATGACCACGTCCAGGCTGCCGATGTCCACGCCCAGTTCCAGCGCCGAGGTGCTGACGATGCCGTCGATGTTGCCGGCTCGCATCGCACGCTCGGTCTCGCGGCGTTCGGTCGGCAGATAACCGCCGCGGTAGGCGCGGATGCGGGGCGGCTTGCGCGGGTCGTGGTCAAAGATGTCCTTCAGGTACTTGGTCAGCACCTCGACCATCAAGCGGGTCTGCGCGAACACCAGGGTCTTCAGCCCGGACTTGATCGCGATGCGCGCGATGCGGTTGCTCTGCGAGCGCGCCGAGGCACGCAGGCCCAGGTCGGGGTTGATCACCGGCGGGTTCCACAGCAGCACCTGCTTCGGCCCGGTGGGCGCGCCGGATTCGGTGACGGCGGTGACCGGTGCCTCGATCAACGCCTCGGCATGCGCCTGCGGGTTGCCGATGGTGGCCGAGCACAGGATGAACTGCGGCTGCACGCCATAGAACGCGCAGATGCGCTTGAGCCGGCGCAGCACGTTGGTGACGTGGCTGCCGAACACGCCGCGATAGGTGTGCACCTCGTCGATGACGATGTAGCGCAGGTTCTCGAAGAACTGTGCCCACTTGGTGTGATGCGGCAGGATGGCCTGGTGCAGCATGTCCGGGTTGGACACCACGATGTCGCCATGCAGGCGGATCGCCTGGCGCGCATCGCCGGGGGTGTCGCCGTCGAAGGTGAAGGCCTTGACGCCGAGATCGCCGGCACGATTGAGCTCCAGCAGCTCGGCCACCTGGTCCTGGGCCAGTGCCTTGGTCGGGAACAGGTACAGCGCCTTGGCCTTGTCCTGCATGGCCGCGCTGACCACCGGCAGGGTGTAGCACAGCGACTTGCCGCTGGCGGTGGGGGTGACGATGGCCACGTGCTCGCCGCGCTGGCTGGCCTCCCAGGCTTCGGCCTGGTGGCTGTAGAGCTGCTCGATGCCGCGTGCCTTCAGTGCAGCGGCCAGCGCCGGGGGTACCGAGTCGGGAACGGGCGCGTAGCGGCCTTCACGGCCGGGAATGGCGAAGCTGCCGGTGATGCGGTCCTGGTAGCGGCGCTGCAGGCGCGCGCTGAGCAGCGCGCCATCGCGGGCGGGCAGGCCATCGCGGGTGGCGAGCTTCTGCTCGGCATCGGCGGTGCGCTTGGCGAGTTCGTAGGCCATGGAAGAGGGAGGGAGCCGGGACGGATTGCGAGGGGTCACATGGCACCACATCCGTGTCTCAGGATGTGAGACACCACACACGGAGACGTGAACCGTTCAGTGCTCGCGTCCCGTGGTGTGGCCGCATCTCCCTTGGCTGAACAGCGGCCAGTGCAGCAACGAAATCTGAAGCCGGCATCCGTATGCTTGGGCGCTGGACACAACCAACAGGGTGGATGGCTGTGGCACGACGTGGAACGCAGGGAGCACTCCTGGCCGGCATGCTGCTGGCCGGCATCGCACAGGCGCAGCAGGCCGCGCCGGTGGCGGTGCCCGATCCTGCACCCGTTCCCCCCGCAGATGCGCCGTCTGCCCCCACCGCACCGATCTCCACCACCTTGCCGCAGGACAACGTCACCACCCTCGGCGAAGTGCGTGCGCTCAAGCCCGATGACGAGCCGCTGGACCTGTACCGCTTCAAGAACCCGGTGAAGTTCGGCGATAACCGTTTCAGCCGCGACTGGAGCGAACCGCCATCGCCGGAGCAGGTCAGCATGGGCGGTGGCTACATCATGATGGGCGTGGTCAAGGGTGTGCTGGCGGCAGCCAAAGGCATCAACAAACTCACCGGGGGTCCCGACCAGATCCAGGCGGCCGTGGCGCGGCCACCGCCAGAGCTCAGTGCCGAACAGCAGCAGCGCGCGCTGCGGTTCTCACAGGAGCAGGATGCCGGCGACACAGCGCCAGTGAAGTAGGCCGGTATATCCTGCGGGCTCCCCCACCGGTAATGCTGTCATGTCCCTGCGTTCATTCTGCCTGCTGGCCGCGTTGCTGCCGGCCTCCGCGTTCGCGTCCGATATCGCCGATGGCGGCGCCTGCCGCAATGGCGCGTTCCCCTCCCAACAGAGCCGGTTCGCGCTGGCGCGGGTGGTCGATGCACCGCGCCTGTACCTGCTCGGCGACATGGAGGGCTGCCCCGCCAAGGGCGAACCGGCCTGCCGCCAGCGCAGCTATGTGGTCAGCGGCGATACGGTGGTGACCGGTCGCGACCTGGGCCGCTACCGCTGCGCGTTCTTCCCCAACAAGGTGGGCGGCAGCGCCGGCTGGGTCGACCGCAGCAAGCTGCAGCCGTTGCCGGTGGCCGTGCCCACGCTGCAGGACTGGACGGGCCACTGGAAAGATGGCGACAACGGCCTGCGCATCACCGTGCAGGGGGGGCAACTGCACGTGGATGGCGACGCCTACTGGCCCTCCGCCAACCCCACGCCGGAACAGCGCCCGTATGGGCCGAACCTGGGCCAGGTGGAAGCGCGTGCCACACCGCAGGGTGCCGATGTCGAGTTCGCCGAGGATACGTGCCGGGTGCGTGTGCACTCGCTGGGTGAGGTGCTGATCGTGGCCGACAACAGCGAATGCGGTGGCATGAACGTGCGCTTCAATGGCGTGTATCGGCGCGCGGGAACGCGTTGAAGGACGCATGAGGGTGGGGCTGGTAGATCCACGCCATGCGTGGATGCCGTTCGCGATCCGATCGGTGGGGTCAGAACCCTTTCGCTGGCGAAAGGGTTCTGACCCCAGGATCAGCGCCGTCGCTCCAGCCACCACAGCAGCGATGCGCACAGCACGAACGCCAGCCACCACGGCCAGCGCGATCCCGGCACGGGTTGCATCAGCGACGCGGTTGCCGGGGAGCTGCCCGCCAGCGCCTGCGTGGTTGCATCGATCATTGCCTGCTGATGCAGCGCGGGCGCGTCCTTCGGGTCGAATGCATAGCGCCAGAGGGTAGCGTCGCCGTGCTGCAGGCGCTGCCAGCCCGCCTCGCGCGGCCACCAGCCCGCGCAGCGCAGGTCTGACGTCGCGCCATCGACGATCAGCGGCGTGCCTTCGCCGCGTGCGTTGAAGGCCTGCAGCGGCGCCTGCACGCCGCATAGCGCCTGCCGTTCGCCCGCCCAGCTGATCGGCTGTGGCGACCACAACGCCTCAGCGCTGCCCTGCGCCCGCGCCAGCGTGGCAACCACGCCGCTCCACAGTTCGCCGTGGCGGTCATCGCGGCCGGCAAGTACCCAGCGCCAGCTGTCGGTGATGGGCAGCAGGCCGATGCGGCCTTTGCCGGTAGCGCGCCAGCCACCGACAGCCTTGCCAATGCGATCGTGCAGCAGCGCGTTGCTGCCAGGTACCTGCAGCGCCAGTGCTTCCAGTGTGGGCAGCGCGGCGTCGTGCGAACTGCGGTCTGCCTCTTCGCCGTAGCCGGTCGGCAGCGTACCCGCGGCGAGCGGGCCACGTCGTGCGGCGAGGACCGCGCTCTCGCCGTCGCCGGGAAGTTCGAGGACCTGGCTGCTGCCATCACCCCGCAGCGGCAGGCCCAGATCGTGCAGGCGCTGGCGCGCGCTGGCCGAAGGGGCGCCCGCACTGCGTACCAGCACGCCCAGTCCTTCGCGCAGCGCCTGCCGCACAGCGGCCAGCTGGGCGGCATTCAATGCCGCCAGGCTGCGCTCGTCCAGCAGCAGCAGATCGCTGCGCGCCAGCGACGCCGCGTCCAGCGGCAAGGCCCCGTCGCCAACGCTCAGGCCGGCACCGGTATCGGCCTGCACCTGCACGCGGATGCCGGCATCGGCTGCCCAGCGGCGCAGGTACTTCAGTTCGGGGCCCGGCGCGCTGGCACGCACCTGCAGGCGCAACGGCGCCGCCGGCAGGGTCTGCTGCGGCACCGGTGCGCTGTCCACCACATGGCCGTCGGCATCGAGCAGGCGCAGCTGGAATACGCTGCGGCCTTCGGCGCGGGTGATGCCACTCAACTGAACGTGGCCGTCTTCGGCAACATCCGCGCGATCGACCACGCTGCCGGCCGGGTCGAGCAGTTCCGCCTTTGCCCTGGCAACGCCACGCGCCTGTGCCTGTACCTCGAAGCGTGCGCCGGGCGCGGCGTCGGCCGGTGGCTGCAAGGCGACCCAGCCGCGCGGCGGTGCTGTCGGCTGCCAACGTACGTCGCGTGGCAGTACTGCGTCGCGGTCACGCGCGGCCAGGCCCGCACCGACCAGCGTCAGCGTGGAGGCTGGATGCTGGCGCAGCGCGGTGGCCAGGTCGGGTACGCGCTGTGCGCCGGGCACATCGGCAGCTTCGGGCAACAGCAACAGTGGGCCTTCGCTGGCCGGGAGTGCGCCAGCCCGGTCGGCATCGATTCCCAGCACGACCAACCCGCCTGCGGGCTGCTGGCGATTGAGGGGTACGAGGCAGACATACAGCAGCATGGCAGCGGCGATCTGCAGCGCAATGCCGATCCAGCGGCGACCTCGGTGCGCTGTGCTTCCACGCAACTGGCGCACGCTGGCGATGACCACGACCACAGCAAGTGCCAGCGCAATCCACAGGTTCGGGCTGGAGGGGGTCATGGCTGCGCCTCCAGCGCATCGAGGTAGCGCTGGCCCATCGCATCGGCCGCACTGCGCCGCATCGCCTGTGGCAGTGGACGTTGCAGTGCCCGCCACAGCTGTGCGCGCAGGCGCAGGCGGCAGTCGTGGCAACCGGGCTCGATGCGCAGCTGCTCGATGGCGGCGGCCAGATCCAGTGCATCGGGCAGGTAGGCGGCATTGTGCTGCTGCCAGGCAGCGAGTGCATTGAGGTCGGGCACGCTGGTGTCATCACCGAGGCGCTGCCAGGCTTCAACGATGGCCCGGTCGGGCGGGGTTCGGGCGGCCAACGGCAGTTCACGACTGGCCAGTCCGGCGCGATCACCGCCGAGGCGACGGCCTTCATCGATCGGTGGTAGCTCTGGCCCGACCCGCGCCAGATAGATGCGTTCGGCCTGCTGCACCTGCTTGATGAAACCCAGCGCCTTGTAGGCAAACGGCAACGCCTGCTCTGGCCGGCCCTGGCGCAGCTCGCCTTCGGCCGACCACATCTGGTCCAGCGCGGCCTTCAGCGTGGCCCGGGTCTGCGGGTCGAGCAGGGTCGCGGCCTCGGCATGGTCATGGGTGTGGCCGTATTCGGAGAGCACATCGGTGGCGCTGCCGAACACCGGTGGCGAATCGGCATTGGACGCCTTGCCGCCGTGATCGTGGCCATGCTCATCGTGTGCCCCGGCCTCGGTGCCATGGTCGTGCTCGTGCTCGGTGTCGTGGCTGCCTGCAGCTGGCGCATCGCTGGTGGGCAGGTCGCTGGTCGGCGGCGGCTTCGGTGCGCCTTCGCTTTCCTCACCCAGGAACTGGCCGTAGCGCAGGCGCAGGATGCGCTGGTCGACACCGATCGCATCGCTGCGCTTCACGAAGTCCTCGGCAGTGAGGCTGCGTCGCTGCCGGATCAGCGCTTCGGCATCGATGATGATCTGCCGCTGGCTGCGGAAGTAGGCCGGCAGCGTCTTCTTGATGCGGCCTTCCAGTTCGGCACCGAGTGCAACCTCGGCGCTGGGCAGGCGCAGGATCACGCTGCTGCTGCGCCCGGCCTGCGGTGTTGGCGCGTGGTTGTCGCGTACTTCCAGCTGGGCGATGACATCGCTGCCGGGCTGCGCGCCCAGCGCAGCCAGGTCGAGGGTGTAAGCGAAACGCCGTGCAGTCGCTTCGCCGCTGCCGGTGAGGCCGACACTGCGGCGAACGAAGGTGATGTTCTCGCCGCTGCCCTGGGTAATGGTGATCGACAGCGTTGCCTGCGTGGCCACGGCGTAGTCATCGCTGGCTTCGAAGCGCAACGACCACTGGCGTTGCCCGGGCGTGCCCAGCACCAGGGTCGCGGCGGGCTCCAGCACGCGCACGCTGGGCGCACGATCAGCGACCACATCCAGGCGATGCAGGTGGGTTTGGGCCAGTGCAGGTTCGCTCACCACGCGGTACAGCACAGGCACGCGCGCCACATCCTGCGCCAGCCACTGCCCATCCTGCTCGCTCAGCGGCAGCCGGCGGCCGTCGTGGAACTGAAGCCATGCCTTGTCCGGCGCGCGATCGAAGCGCAACGACCACGACAGCCGGCTGTCCGCGGCGACCTTGGCATCCAACGCGTTCTGGGTGCGCGTGGCTTGGCCGGTATAGGCCGGCGCGTCGATCCGCAGGCGGGTGGACTGAAGGTGCAGCGGGCCGGCGGCAGCCATGCTGACAGGCGCCGATGTGCGCGCCGGCGCGGAGCCGGGGCCGGAACGTGGCCAGCCGAATGCCAGCGCAGTGATCGCCAGGCCTGCGACCCAGCTCAGGGCCAACGCCCTGCGCGGCCAGCGCGGACGCAGGTCCGGTGTCGCGCGCTCCAGCGTGGCCAGCACATGCGCGCGCTGGCGCTGCTGCAGCGGATTGAGCGTTGCCATATCGGCGAACAGCAGGTCGGCACTGTCCTCGCTGGCACCGCCGGCATCGAGCTGACGCTGCACCCACTGTGGGTCCAGCTGGCGGGCACGTGCCGTGGCGAGCGCTGCGCAGGCGAGCACGCTGACCGTGCCGACCACGCAGGCGATATCGAAGCCCGCCAGGCGCAGCGCCAGCGTCGTCGCGGCCAGCGCCCACGGCAGGCCCAGCAGCAGGGTAACGAGTGCACGGCGACGGCGTGCGCGTTGCCAGGCGTACTGCAGGGTGTTCATGCGGCCCCCCTGCGCCGGCGACTGCTGGCCACCCAGCGCTCCAGCGCGAACAGCACCACGATGACCAGCAGCAACCACGTGGTTGGCTCACGCGCTGGGGGCGCTATGGCGGGCAGTGCGGCCCGGCGTGGTGCCTGGTCCTGTGCATCGCCGAGGCGCGGTGACGCTGGCGGTTGCAGGGCCAGCAGCAGGGCACGCGGCAACTGCGGGTCGCGCAGCGCAGCGTTGCCTGAGGCATCCCAGTCGCCGGGTAGTGACAGCAGGACGCCGTGGCCGATGCGCTGCTGCCACAGCAGTGGTGTGCCGTCGGCGTTGCGCAGCAGGATGCCGGCGCCGCGAGCAGGCTTGCCGGCGCTCACTGCACGACCGCCGTCGCGCAGCCACGCCTGCCAGCTCGCCGGCAGTGCATCGCTGCGGCTCCATACGCCGATCTCGCCGCGTTCGGGCAGGGCATCGGCCGACAGAGGAGCGAGCGGCGCCTGCATGCCCCACGCGCGCTGCAGTGCGTTCACCCAGTGCTGGGCGGCGGCCGGCGCATCGCTGTGCACGCGTAGACGCGGCATCGTCGCGGCACTCGGTTGCGGAGTGGCCGGTATCGGTTGCGGCCGCCACTGCACTTCGCGCGACAGCTGCAGGCGGGCGCCATCCAGACCGGGCAGGGGATCGGGAACGTGCACGGTCAACGCGGTGCCCGTGGGCAGCTGTGCGTCCAGCTCGCGCAGCAGGCTGGGCAGCGATGCGCTGGACGCAGGTGGTGCGTGATCGATAGCGGGGAAGCCGGGTGCCAGCCAGTGCCAGTTGCCCGCTTCGGCACTCCCGCGCAGTGCGGCGGCGTCCAATCCGGGAGCCACTACCGTCCACGCGGTGGGGATGGGAGCGGGGCCGGTCAATGCAGGGCGTGCCAGCAGCAAGGCCAATGCAGCCAGCAGCAACAGGCGCACCAGCAGCAACGGCCAGTCATCGAAGCGGATGCGCTGGCGCGGGCGGATCTGTGCACGCAGCCAGCGCAGCGCGGCGAAATCCAGCGGCGTGTACGGATGGCGCCGGGCCAGATGGATCAGCAGCGGCAGCAACCACGCAGCGAGCGCGGCCAGGCCCAACGGGAACAGCAGGGTCATGCACCGCCCCCACGACCGAACAGCACCTGCAGTGGATGATCCAGCGGCTGGTCGAGCCAGCCGGTGGCACTGGCGATGCCGCTGGCCTGCAGGCGCGACTGCAATGCGTTGCGTGCGTCGGCGAAGCGCTGCAGGTAATCGGCGCGGATCGCCGCGCCATCGCCCAGCAGTTCCTCGCCCGTTTCCGGATCGCGGAAGCGATGGCCGGCGTCGAACGGGAAATCGCGCTCGTCGGCGGTGAGGATCTGCAGCAGTGCCACTTCACGGCGTGCGCTGGCCAGTTGCTCCAGCAGCACGATGCAGGCCGCGTCGAAGCCATCACCCATCGCCAGCAGCAGGTCGCCCGGACGCACACGCTCCCACAGCGGGCGCAGGCGATCGGCCACGGGCCAGCCGCCGCGTGCCTGAAGGGCATGCAGTTGCAGATGCACGCGGTCACGCTGGCGTGCGCCGTTCGCTGCGGGCACCAACTGCAGTCCATCGCCATTGATCGCCAGCAGGCCGAAACGGTCGCCCTGCTGCAGCGCCAGTTCCACCACGCAGGCGGCCACGCCGCGCATGTGATCCAGGCGCGTGCGCTGCGGTGCCGCGCGATCGGCCTGGCCGGCCGAGGCGGTGGCATCGAGCAGCAGCCAGACCGTGATCGGGCTTTCGCGTTCGGATTCGCGCACGAAGAAGCGGTCCGAACGCGCATACAACTTCCAGTCGATCTGGCGCAGCTCGTCGCCCGGTTCGTAGGCCCGGTACTGGGCGAACTCGAGGCCGGCACCGCGGCTGCGGCTGGCGTGCTGGCCGATGCCACTGGCGCCGCTGGCCAGGCGCGGCCGCAGCCGCAGCAGGCGCAGGCGCGCACGCAGTTCCGGAGGCAAGGTCAGCGGGGTACCGGCGTTCACGCGTGGCTCAACCCGGGAACGGCACGGCCTGCAGCAGGGCGGCGACCACGTCGTCGGCACGCTTCTGCTCGGCCTCGGCGGCGAACGACAGCAGCAGGCGATGGCGCATCACCGGTGCGGCCAGTGCCTGCACGTCCTCGCGGGTGGCGGCGAAGCGGCCCTGCAGCAGTGCGCGCGCTTTTGCCGCGAGCACCAGCGACTGGCCGGCGCGCGGACCGGCGCCCCACTTCACCCATTGGTTGATCGCCGCCGGGGCGCCTTCGCCTGGCCGGCTGGCGCGCACCAGGCGGGTGATCCAGGCCAGCACGTCGGGGCTGACATGCACCTGCCGCACAGCCGCCTGCAGGGCGATCACCGCCTCGGCATCCATCACTTTCGGCACCGCGTCGGTGGCACCGCCGGTGGTCTGTTCCAGGATCCGCCGCTCCTCGTCTTCGCTGGGGTAATCCACCAGCACGTGCAGCAGGAAGCGGTCCAGCTGTGCCTCTGGCAGCGGGTACGTGCCGGCCTGCTCGATCGGGTTCTGCGTGGCCAGCACGAAGAACGGAGCGGGCAGCGCGTAGGTGGTTCCGGCGTAGCTGACGGTGCGTTCCTGCATTGCCTCCAGCAGTGCGGCCTGGGTCTTGGGCGGGGTGCGGTTGAGTTCGTCGGCCAGCAGCAGGTGGGTGAAGATCGGGCCCTGCTGGAAGCGGAAATGGCGATGGCCGGTGCCATGGTCTTCCTCCAGCAGCTCGGTGCCGAGGATGTCACTGGGCATCAGGTCGGGGGTGAACTGCACGCGCCGGAACTGCAGTTCCAATGCCTGGCCGAGCGAGCGTACCAGCAGGGTCTTGCCGAGCCCGGGCGCACCTTCCAGCAGGCAGTGGCCGCCGGCCAGCAGGCCGATCAGCAGCTGCTCGACCACGGTGTGCTGGCCCACCACCGCGCGTGCGAGCGCGGCGCGCAGTTCATCCAGGCGCGGCAGCAGGGAATCGAGGTCGGAGGAATTCATGGGCGTGCAGGTCCTGTCAATTGTTCAACGCGTACATCACGATGTTGACGCCAAAGCGGGTGTTGTCTTCGGCCAGGAAGCGCTTGTTGCGCCAGTCGTAGTCCCACTCGCAGCCATAGTCCTTGTTGCTGTAGAGCAGGCCCAGCCGACCATCGACCTCGATGCCCTTCAGATAGTCGTGCACCAGGTCGTCGCCCCAGCCGTTGAGTTCGAAGCTGGTGGCGGGCGGACCGTCCGGGAAGCGGAAGAAACTGCGGTACAGCGCGTGGCTGTTGGGCAGTTTCTGCAATGCCTTCGGACCGAACAGGCGGCCCATCTGTGCCTCGAACGAGGTGGCGAACAGCCCGTCGATGTCATGGTTGCAGTCATCGACGAAGACGAAGCCGCCATTTCGCACGTAGCGCACGAAGTTCTGCCGTTCGGCGGCGTTGAACTCCACCAGCGTGTGCCCGGCCAGGTAGCAGAACGGCGCTTCCAGCATGCGCGGGTCGGCCAGGGCCACCACGTGTTCCTGCGGGTCCACGCGCAGCGATGTGTAGTCGATCAGCGAGGTGATCAGGTTGGATGGCATGCGCGCGTCCACGTCCCAGTCACCGGAGTCGTACTGCAGGCGGGTGAACCAGAAGTCATAGCGCGAACTGCGCGGGCCTGCCTGTGCCCAGGCCGGCAGCGCCGCCGCCGAAGCGGCAGCGGCCAACCAGCGCAGGCAGGCCCGGCGATCCATCAGACCGCGTCGGACAGCGAGGTGAAGGTGAAATCGCGCAGCTTCATCGGCGGGATCATCATCACGTAGCTGGATTCATCACCGGCCACCCGCACCGGCTTGCCCAGCTCTTCGATGTTGTTGAGCATGATCACCGGCGACTCGTTGAAGCGGAAGTTCTTCACCGGGTACTTGATCTGGCCGTTCTCGATGTAGAAGGTGCCGTCGCGGGTCAGGCCGGTCAGCAGCACGGTCTGCGGATCGACCATGCGGATGTACCAGGTACGCGTGACCAGGATGCCCTTCTGGGTGCCGCGCACCAGCTCGGCGGTGCTCTTGTCGCCACCGCTCATCAGCAGGTTGCCCGGCGAGGCCTTGGCGGTCTTGCCCTGCTTCTGCGCCCAGAAGCGCGAGTAGTCCAGATTGGCGATCCTGCCGTTCTCGATGATGGCCATGCGTTCGCGCGGCAGCCCTTCGTTGTCCCACGGCAGCACCGGTGCATCCGGATGCCACGGGTCGGCGATCATGGTCACGCGCGGATCGTAGACCTGCTCGCCCAGCTTGTTGCCGCCGCCCTTCTTCGACAGGAAGCTGCGGCCTTCATCGGCCGAGCGTGCACTGAAGAAATTCATCATGAAGCTGATCAGGCCTGCCGCTGCGGCCGGCTCCAGGATGACCGTGTACTTGCCCGGTTCCAGTGCCTTGGCTTCGGCCGATTCGGTGGCCTTGCGCATGGCGATGCGGATGTCCTGGTCAGCCTTGAAGTCCGCCGCGTCCTTCAGGTTGCGGCCGACCCAGCCCGAACCGCGGCCATCTTCGGTGCGCACAGTGCAGGTGTAATCGAAGTTGGTGGTGCGCTGGTAAGCGAAGTTGCCGTTGCTGTTGGCGGTGGCCTGGAAGCCCTGGCCGTCCTCCAGGAAGCCGGCGGCGACCAGGCCGTGGCCGCGGCACGGGGCGATCGAATCGGCAGCAACCTTGGCACGGAAGGCCGGATCGATCGCGGCGGTGGATTCGCTGAAGGTCGGGCTGGCGCGGTAGCTCTGCTTGCCGATGGCCGGCATGAACTCCGGGTTCTCCGGTGCCAGGCGGGCCAGGTCTTCGGCACGGCGTACCACACGTTCCAGCGCGGCGTCGTCGAACTCGTTGATCGAGGCAGTGCCGACGCGCTTGCCGAAGGCGACGGTGACCGCCAGCTCGGTGTTGTCGACGATGCCACTGGTGGAGACATTGTTCAGCGCGAAACGGATGTTGCCGCTGATCGCGCCGGCCAGCACGGCGGTGCACTCGTCGGCCTTGGACAGGGCGATGACCTTGTCGAGGATGGCCTTGGCCTGGGCTTCGGTGAAGATACTCATGGTGTAAGGGCTCCTGACCGGTCAGCCGAGGCTGCGTGCGGTGTTGATGACGTTGATGCCGTTGAAGCGCGCGGTCGACGAACCGTGCGAGACTGCCGAGACCTGTCCCGGCTGGCCCTTGCCGTCGAAGAACGAACCGCCCAGGCGGTAGTCACGCTCGTCGGCCACGGCGGTACAGGCGTTCCAGAACTCCGGCGTGCGGATCTGGTAGGCCACGTCTTCCAGCATGCGGGTGATCTGGCCGTTCTTGATCTCGTAGAACAGCTGGCCGCCGAACTGCGCGTTGTAGCGCTGCTGGTCGATCGAGAACGAACCGTCACCGATGATGTAGATGCCGTTCTCCACGTCCTTGATCAGGTCCGGCACGCTCAGCGGCTTCTTGCCCGGTGCCATCGACACGTTGGCCATGCGCTGGAACTGCACGCTGGACCACGAGTCGGCATAGCAGCAGCCGTCGGACTCGGTCTTGCCGAGGATGTGGGCCTGGTCGCGGATGGTCTGGTAGTCCACCAGCTTGCCGTTGCTGATCAGGTCCCAGCGCTTGCACTTCACGCCTTCGTCGTCGTATGCCACTGCGCCGAGGCTGCCCGGCTGGGTCTTGTCGGCGAAGATGTTGACCAGCTCGCTGCCGTACTGGAAACGCTGTTCGCGCTTGTCCAGCGTGGCGAAGCTGGTGCCGGCGTAGTTGGCCTCGTAGCCGAGCACGCGGTCCAGTTCCAGCGGGTGGCCAATCGACTCGTGGATGGTCAGCCAGGTGTGCGACGGGTCGAGCACCAGGTCGTACTTGCCCGGCTTCACCGACGGCGCCTTCAGCTTTTCCTGCGCCTGCCGGGCGGCGGCGATGGCGTCTTCCTTCATGTCGTAGGAAGAACTGTAGTTGACCACGCCATTCGGGCTGACCACCTTGCCCGCGGCGGCGCCGTCCAGGTATTCGTAGCCCAGGCCCATCGGCGAGGACAGGCCCGATCGGGTGCGGAACTTGCCGCTGCTCTTGTCGATGGCGGTGACCGTCATCGGCGCCCAAATGCGGTGCACGTCCTGGTCGATGTAGGAGCCATCGGTGGAGGCGAAGTACTTCTGCTCGTTGACCAGGAACAGCATCGAGTTGACGAAGCTGGCACCGGCGCCCATTGCGGCGGCGTTGACGTCCAGCAGCAGGCCGACCTTGTCCTTGATCGGCACCTCCATCGCATTCTTGCGGATCGGCGTGCGCCAGCTCACCTCACCCACGCCCGGCGCCTTGGCCAGCTGCACCGGCGCGGTCTGCACGCCGGCATTGGCCTTGGCGATCGCGGCCGCCTGCTGCGCCGCCTTGGCCACGTCGGCGGTGCCCAGCGCATTGGTGGCGGCAAAGCCCCACGCACCATTGACGATCACGCGGATGCCCACGCCGGTGGACTCGGTGTTCACCACGTTCTGCACTTTGTCTTCGCGGGTGATCACGAACTGCCGCAGGTAGCGGCCGATGCGCACGTCGCAGTAGGTGGCACCGGCCTGGCGGGCGGCAGCCAGCGCCGCATCGGCCAGGCGCTTCTTCAGCCCCAGGTCCAGCGTGCTCTGCAGCTGCTCGGCGGCGATCACCTTGCCGAAGAAGGAGGGCACGATCAGCCCGCCCGCGGTAAGCCCGGTCAGGGCCAGGAAGTCACGTCTTTGCAAGGCTGCTCTCCATATCGAAGGATGGGTGGCTCAAGCGCCGAGACTGCGCGCGGTGTTGATGATGTTGATGCCGTTGAAGCGGGTGGTGGACGAACCGTGCGAGACCGCCGAGACCTGGCCAGGCTGGCCCTTGCCGTCGAAGAACGAACCGCCCAGGCGGAAGTCGCGTTCATCGCAGATGGCCGTGCAGGCATTCCAGAATTCCGGCGTGCGGATCTGGTAGGCCGCATCCTCTACCATGCCGGCGATCTTTCCGTCCTTGATCTGGTAGTACAGCTGGCCGCCGAACTGCGCGTTGTAGCGCTGCTGGTCGATCGAATACGAACCGCGGCCGTGGATGTAGATGCCGTTCTCCACGTCCTTGATCATGTCCGCGACGCTGAGCGGTTGCTTGCCCGGCGCCAGCGAGACATTGGCCATGCGCTGGAACTGCACGCTGGACCAGGAATCGGCATAGCTGCAGCCATGCGATGCATCGCGGCCGAGGATGTGGGCTTCATCGCGGGTGGCCTGGTAGTCGACCAGGATGCCGTCGCGCACCAGGTCCCAGCGCTGGGTCTTGACGCCCTCGTCGTCGTAGCCGACCGCACCGAGGCTGCCCGGCTGGGTCTTGTCGGCGAAGAAGGTGACGATGTCGCTGCCCCAGCGGAAACCGGCATCTCGCTTGTCCAGCGTGGCGAAGCTGGTTCCGGCGTAGTTGGCTTCGTAGCCGAGCACGCGGTCCAGCTCCAGCGGGTGGCCGACGTTCTCGTGAATGGTCAGGAACAGGTTGGACGGGTCCAGCACCAGGTCATACTTGCCGGGCTTCACCGACGGCGCCTTCAGTTTCTCGCGCGCGTGGCGGGCGGCCGCAATGGCGTCCTCGACCGGGTCATAGGAATCGCGGTAGGCGGTGATGCCGCCGGGCAGGTGCACCTTGCCGCGCGCATCGCCATCGAGGAACTCGTAGCCCATGCCCATCGGCGAGGACAGGCCGGCGCGGGTGCGGAACCTGCCGCTGGCCTTGTCGATGGCGGTGGCGGTGAACGGCAGCCAGATGCGATGGATGTCCTGGTCGATGAACGAGCCGTCGCTGGACGCAAAGTACTTCTGCTCGTTGACCAGGAACAGGGTGGAATTGATGTAGTCGGCGCCCGCATTCAGCGCGGCGGCATTGAGTGCCAGCAGCAGCTCGACCTTGTCCTGGATCGGCACCGCCATCGCGTTCCTGCGGACGGGGGTCTGCCAGCGTACTTCACCGACGGACGGCGTGGGTGCCAGTTGCACCGGGCGGGTCTGGATGCTGGCGTTGGCGCGGGCGATTGCCGCCGCCTGCTCGACTGCCGCGCGCACGGCGGCCTCGGTCTGCTGATGGGTTGCAGCAAAGCCCCAGGCACCGTTGACGATCACCCGCACGCCCACGCCGGACGATTCTCGGTTGGTCACATTGCCGACCTGGTGCTCGCGGGTGATGACCGACTGGTTGAGGTAGCGGCCGATGCGCACATCGCAGTAGCTGGCCTTGGCCGTGCGTGCGGTGGCCAGCGCGACCTCGGCCAAGCGCCGGCGCTGGGCGGTATCGACCGGCGCCATCAGCTGCTCGGCGGCGATGGCACGGGAATGCGGCAGCAGCAGGCCGGCCAGGCCCAGGCCGGAAAAAGCCAGGAACTCACGTCGTTGCACAGCGTTTCTCTCTCTCGCTTGCGGTCGGCAACGCGCCGGACCGATCACGTCCACTCCTCGACTTTCGCCAGCGCGGCGCAACCGGGCAAGTGACTGCAGTCATGGTTGGGGAGGGTTTCGGCAGGGCTTGCAGCCCTGCACCTGCTCAATGCAACGGCAACGGCCAAAGCCAGAGCCAGAGCCAAAGCCAGAGCGGCATTCCGTGGGTGGGCGGGGCGGTGTCGGATTGCGGGGACGCCGTGAATCCGTCCATGGAGGCTTGGCAGCCGCATCCATGCGGCTGACACCCCGCAATCCGACACCGCCCCACCTCTGACAGATTCCTGCGGCTGTTGGTAGGTGTCGACCTTGGTCGACACGATTTTTCTGTCAGATATCGAAATGAATCCGGGGTCAGATCCGTTTTCCTGCGGAAAACGGATCTGACCCCAAGAGCCGTTCCAACAGATCGCTGGAAACTGTCGAAGGCGGGGTGGGTCCGGCTGCGGGCTTGGCTGCGGCATGGATGCCGCGGCCAAGCCCCCAAGGACGGGTTTACGGCGTCCCCCGCAACCGGACCAACCCTGCCATCCCACGGAATGCCAGCTTTTGACGTTGCTCTGGCTCTGGCTCTGGCTCCGGCGGGTGCAGGGCTGCAAGCCCTGCAGACACCCCCTCGTGCACAATGGGGCCGACCCCGCCTGGACACCGTCCTGATGTCGAGCAAGCCGTATTCAGAAGCCTGCGAGCGCAACCGCGAACCCATCGCCACCGCACTCGACCCGTGGATGGGCGACCGCCATCGGGTGCTGGAGATCGGCAGTGGTACCGGCCAGCACGCAGCCTTCTTCGCCGAGCGCTGGCCGTGGCTGCGCTGGCAGCCCAGCGACCATCCGGACCATCTGCCCGGCATCGAAGCCTGGCGTGCGGAGGCCGCGCTGCTGAACCTGCTGCCGCCGGTGGCGCTGCAGGTGGAGCTGCCACCGGCAACGGGCCTGGACCTTCCAGAAAGCAGCACGTTCGACGCCGCATTCAGCGCCAACACGCTGCACATCATGGGCTGGGAGTACGTGCAGGTGCTGTTCGGCGCGCTGCCGCCACTGTTGCGTCACGGTGCGCTGCTGGCGATCTACGGTCCGTTCAACTATGGCGGCCGCTATACCAGTGACAGCAATGCGCAGTTCGATGCCTGGCTGAAGGCGCGCGACCCGCGCAGCGGTATCCGTGACAGCGAAGCGGTGCAGGCGCTGGCGGCCGACAACGGGTTTACCCGGTTGGGTGACGTGGCGATGCCGGCCAATAACCGGCTATTGCTGTGGCGGTTGGGGTGAACCACCGGCAGTGCCGGCCGTTGGCCGGCAACCGATTGCCAGGAAGATGCCGGCCAGCGGCCGGCACCACCTTCAGGCCACCTGCACGATATGCAGCGCCTTCGGATTGCGCCACTGCGCCAGCAGGGCCGCTTCGCGCGCCTTGGCCTGCTCGAAATGCGCTTCCTTGACATGGCCGAAGCCGCGGATGTGCTCGGGAATGCTGGCAATCTCCACCGCCAGCGACAGACGGTCATCCTCCAGCCCGTCCAGCAGCATCTGCACCGTCGCCTCGTAATCAGCAATCAGCTTGCGCTCCATGCGGCGCTCCTCGGTGCGTCCGAACACATCGAAGCGGCCGCCACGCAGGAACTTCAGCTTCGCCAACAGACCGAAGACCTTGAACATCCACGGGCCGTATTCCTTCTTCAACAGCCGTCCCTGCTCGTCCTTCTTCGCGAACAGCGGCGGTGCCAGATGGAAGCGCAGCTGGTAGTCGCCCTCGAACTGCTGCTGCAGGCGGCGCTGGAAGTCACCGCTGGTGTACAGGCGCGCCACTTCGTACTCGTCCTTGTAGGCCATCAGCTTGAACAGGTACCGCGCCACGGTCTCGGTCAGCGCAGTGGAACCGCCGATGCGGTCGGCTTCGGTGGCGCGTACGCGCGCTACCAGGTCACGGTAGCGCTTGGCGTAGGCGGCATCCTGGTACTCGACCAGGAACGCGGCGCGGCGCTCGATCATTTCATCCAGCGAGCGCGACAGGCGGGCGTCGTCCAGCGGCAGGAACGCCACTTCGCCACCGTGCGAGGGCAGGCCACGCAGTTCGCGTTCGTCGCCGGTGTTGCGCGGTGCCGCAGTGGCACCCCATTCATTGCCCTCCCACTCGCCTGGCGGCAGCGGATGCAGCGGGCCGGGGGTGGATTCGGTATCGGTATGGCGGTTGCGCACCAGGCCGGCCGCCTGCTGCACGGCCTGCGGATCGACCACGGCCAGGCGGCCCCAGGCGAAGGCCTGCTGGTTCATCGCCACGGCGGCGCCATTGAGCTCGATGGCGCGCATCAGTGAATCGAACGAGAGCGGCACCAGGCCCTGCTGCCAGGCGTAGCCGAGGATGAACAGGTTGGCGGCAATGGCGTCGCCCAGCAGCGCGGTGGCCAGCTGGGTGGCATCGAGCAGCAGCGGCTCCTGGCCGCCCAGTGCCACGCGCACGCCGGCGATGATGTCGGCGGCGGGGAACTGCATGTCCGGGCGGGTGGTGAAGGTGCCCGGCATCGCTTCGTAGGTGTTCAGCACCACCTGCGAACGGCCGGCACGCACCTTCGACAGTGCCCAGTAGTCATTGACCACCACCATGTCGCAGCCCAGCACCAGGTCGGCCTCGCCAGCGGCGATACGCACGGCATGGATGTCTTCAGGGCGACGGGCAATGCGGATATGCGTGGTCACCGCGCCGCCCTTCTGCGCCAGGCCGGTCTGGTCGAGCACGGTTGCACCCTTGCCTTCCAGGTGGCCGGCCATGCCCAGCAGCGCACCGATGGTCACCACGCCGGTACCGCCGACGCCGGTGATCAGGATGTTCCAGGGCTGTTCCAGGCTGTCGCGGAGGGTCGGCGCCGGCAGGTTGTCCAGCAGCGTGGACGCATCGCGCTTGCTGCCCTTGCGCGGCTGGCCACAGTGCACGGTGACGAAGCTGGGGCAGAAGCCGTTCACGCAGGAATAGTCCTTGTTGCAGTTGGACTGGTCGATCTCGCGCTTGCGCCCGAACTCGGTTTCCTTCGGCAGCACCGACACGCAGAAGCTCTTCTTGCCGCAGTCACCGCAGCCTTCGCAGACCAGCGAGTTGATCATCACCCGCTTCTGCGGGTCTTCCAGCTTGCCGCGCTTGCGGCGGCGACGCTTCTCGGTGGCGCAGGTCTGTTCGTAGATCAGGATCGAAACACCCTTCACTTCGCGCAGGCGCTTCTGCACTTCGTCCAGCTCGCTGCGGTCATGGAACTCGACGTCGCTGGGGAAGTGCTCGCGCTGGCCGGTCCACTTGCCGATGTTGTCCGACAGCACCACGATGGTGTGGATGCCTTCGGCACGCATCTGTCGTGCGATGTCCGGCACGCTCAGCGGACCGTCCACCGGCTGGCCGCCGGTCATCGCCACCGCATCGTTGTAGAGGATCTTGTAGGTGATGTTGACGCCGGCGGCGACCGCCTGGCGGATCGCCAGCGAGCCGCTGTGGAAGTAGGTGCCGTCGCCCAGGTTCTGGAACACGTGCGGGGTATCGGTGAACGGCGCCTGCCCGGCCCAGGTCACGCCTTCGCCGCCCATGTGGGTGAAGGTGTCGGTGCTGCGGTCCATCCAGGTCACCATGTAATGGCAACCGATGCCGGCCAGCGCACGCGAGCCTTCCGGCACGTTGGTGGAGGTGTTGTGCGGACAGCCCGAGCAGTAATGCGGCACGCGCGGGAAGCTGGCGCGCGGCAACGCAAGCTCGGCTTCCTTCTCCTGCATCCACTGCAGCCGCTGCTCGATCGATGCGTTGTTGAAGAACTTCTGGATGCGGCGGCCGATCACGCCGGCGATGGTGGCCGGGGTCAGCTCGCCGGTCGACGGCAGGATCCATTCGCCGCTCTCGTCGTACTTGCCGACGATGGACGGGCGCTGGCCCCAGCTGGCCGGCCAGTTGAAGAACTGTTCCTTCATCTGGCGCTCGATGAAGGCACGCTTCTCCTCCACCACGATGATGTCTTCCAGGCCCTGCGCGAAGCGCGCGATGCCCTGCGGCTCCAGCGGCCAGGTCATGCCGACCTTGTACACGCGGATGCCGATGTCGGCGCAGGCGGCTTCGTCCAGGCCCAGGTATTCCAGCGCCTGCAGCACGTCCAGGTAGCTCTTGCCGGTGGTGACGATGCCCAGCCGCGCGCGCGGCGCGTCCATCACCACCTTGTCGATGCCGTTGGCGCGGGCGAACGCCTGTGCGGCCTTCACCGCATAGCGGTGCAGGCGCATTTCCTGGTCCAGCGGCGGGTCCGGCCAGCGGATGTTGAGCCCGCCGGTCGGCATCTCGAAGTCTTCCGGCAGCACGATGCGGCGCGCCATCGGGTCGACCTCGACCGAGGCCGACGATTCGACTGTCTCGGCGATCGTCTTGAAGCCGACCCAGCGCCCGGTATAGCGGCTCATCGCCCAGCCCAGCAGGCCCATGTCGAGGATGTCCTGCACACCGGCCGGATTCAGTACCGGCATCATCGCGCTGACGAACTCGTCCTCGCTGCCATGCGGCAGGGTTGAACTGCGGCAGGCATGGTCATCGGCGGCCAGTGCCAGCACCCCGCCGTAGCGCGAGGTGCCGGCGGCATTGGCGTGCTTGAACACGTCGCCGCAGCGGTCCACGCCCGGGCCCTTGCCGTACCACATGCCGAACACGCCCTGCACGTTGGCGCCGGGGAACAGGTTGGTCTGCTGGGTGCCCCACACCATGGTGGCGCCCAGGTCCTCGTTCAGGCCGGGGGTGAACTTCACCTTGGCCGCGTCGAGGTGTTTGCGTGCGCGCCACAGCTCCAGGTCGAAGCCGCCCAGCGGGCTGCCGCGGTAGCCGCTGACGAAGCCGGCGCTGTCGATGCCTTCGTGTGCGTCGCGCAGCCGCTGCATCAGCGGCAGCTTCACCAGCGCCTGCACGCCACTCAGATAGATCCGCCCCTCGTTGCGGGTGTACTTGTGGTCGAGCGTGTAGTCACGGTCGATCAGGTCGGTGGAGGAGGGCGACGTGAGTTGCGCGGTACTGGTCATGGCTGGCCCGGTCAGGATCGGCTGGCACCGGCCGCGTGCAGGCACGCGGCGGGAAAGGCGCGAATTGTAGCAGCGAGGTCCGGCCGCCCCGGCACTCGCGCCGGCGGCCATGCTGGGGTTAGGATCGGGGAGAGAGAGAGAGGGGGCTGCGGTTGCGGCCTGGGGAGAAGGGATGTCAGTTGCAGGAAAGATCCTGGGCAGCATGTTGCTGGTCTCGGGAACGGCCCCGGTGTGGGCCGCGCCGGCGGTGCCGGCACCACAGGAGTTCTACTTCGACAGCGATGCGGCCGCCGTGCCCATGATCGTGGTCCAGTCCGACGGGGATGCGCTGGTGGCGCAGCTGCTCAAGCAGCGCGAGCGCGGCCGGCGGACCGTGGAGGCCACCGTGCAGCTGGCGTCGGTGGCCATTGCCCAGGGCCGTACCGAACTGGGTGAACAGCTGTATCGCGAAGCGCTGAAGGATGCCCCGGTGCAGGGCAGCCTGGGCCGTGGCGTGCGCTGGAACTACGGCTGGGACCTGCTGCGTCAGGGCCAGCCCGAAGCCGCCCTGGAGCAATGGCAGGCCGCTGCCGGTGGTTCGCTGAGCAAGCCGGGCTGGTTGCCACCGACCTATGCGCTGGCGCTGTGGCGGGCCGGGCAGAAGCAGGAGGCGGTGCAGTGGTATGCCGCCGCAGTGCGTACCGAGCCGACGCAATGGAGCGACAGCAGCCGCTATGCGCAGTTGCTGCCGTTGTGGCGCGACGACGAGCGTGCCTCGCTGGCCGAAGTGCAGCAGGCCTGGGCGGCCGCGCCGCCGGCCTGGCCCTGAGGGAGGGGGTTGCGCCGGGTTGCACCCGGCACCCGCAGAGGCAACAGCCGAAGCAACAGCAACAGCGGGCAATCCGCGGGATGGCGGGGTGGTGTGGGTTGGCAGGACACGCCGTAAACCCCGCTCCGCGGCCCGGCCCAGCCGCTGGAGGCTGGGCGTTCGGGCGCTTGCGAAGCAGTGCTTCGCAAGCAAAGCGCCCTCACCCATGGGGGCTCGATGGCGCCATCCATGGCGCCATCGGTCCTGCAGCCCCAGACCACCTCGACCCCGACAGGTTATCGGCGGCGGTGGGTAGATCCACGCCATGCGTGGATGAATCCGCATCGGAATCAACTATTCGATATCTGATCGAAATGCAGCCGAGCGTGGGCTCGGCTCTACAGAAAGCGGCCAGCCGACCGGCTTTTGCTTTTGATCATCTTTTTTCTTCTCCGTGGCGGACGCCCCCGGAAACTGTCAGGGGGCGGGTGGGTAGGCTGCGCAGGGGCGTGAGCCGCATGGATGCGGCGACCGAGCTTACAGGGACGTACTTGCAGCGCCCCCTGCGCAGCCTACCCACCCGGCCAACCACGACTGTCGCTTTGAGCGCCCAACCACGAGGGGCTGCGCCGTTCGCGGGAAACCTCAATCGTCCGCGGAAACCGTCCGCCCCGACGCCCACGCGCGCAAGGCCTCGACCTGCTCGGCCATCAGCACCGACAGCGGCCTCGTCGCGCGGATCTCGTTCATCAGCAGCTCGGTGTCCAGCGGCCGGCCTTCGGCGTGCGCTGCGTACAGTCCGGCCACGATCGCCTGCTCGATCTCCGCGCCGGAGAAACCATTCGCCGCGGCCGCCAACGCCGGCAGTGCAAAGTCGTCCCCATTGAGCTGGCGTCGCCCCAGATGCAGCCGCAGCAGTTCCACGCGCACTTCGGGGGTGGGCAGGTCGACGAAGAAGATCTCGTCGAAACGGCCCTTGCGCAGCAGCTCGGCCGGCAGTTCGTGCACCTGGTTGGCGGTGGCGACGATGAAGACCGGCGCCTTGCGTTCGGCCATCCAGGTCAGCAGGTAGCCGAGCACGCGGCGCGATACGCCACCGTCCTCGCCACCACTGGCCAGGCCCTTCTCGATCTCGTCCATCCACAACACGCAGGGCGCCAGCTGCTCGGCCGAGGCCAGCGCCTGGCGCAGGTTGGCCTCGGTCTCGCCGTGGTACTTGTTGTACAGCGCACCCACGTCCAGGCGCAGCAGCGGTACACCGAAGCCGGCGGCGGTGGCCTTGGCCAGCATCGATTTGCCGCAGCCCTGCACGCCCAGCAGCAACATGCCGCGCGGCGGGTCCAGGCCGGCCGGTGCCGAGCCGGCGATGAAGGCCACCCGGCGCTGGCTGATCCAGCGCTTGAGCCGGTTGGCGCCGGCCACGTCGCCGAAGCGTGCGCTGTCGTGCTCGAAGAACAGGTGGCCGCTGCGGTTGAGCAGCTCGAACTTAAGCCGTGCCAGCTGCGGCAGGTCGTCGTCGCGCAGCGCGCCATCGGCGTAGATCAGCTGGCGGGCAATGCGGCGGGCATCGACCAGGCTCAGGCCCTGCAGGTTCTTCAGGATCTTCTTCACCGCCTCGCTGTCGACCTCGACGCGGCGGCCGCCGTGTTCGCGCGCATAGGCGTCGGCCTCCTCGCGCAGCATCTTCAGCAGGGCGTTGGCATCGGGCAGGCGCGGGTTGAAGCGCACCGCCAGTGCTTCCAGCTCGGCCGGCAGCTCGACCTTGGCGCCGATCAGCACCAGCACGTGCGGTTCGCTGTGGCGGCGCTGGATCAGGTCGCGCAGTGCGCGCTGGTGGCTGGCATAGCCCAGGTAGGGGTGGAAATCGAGCAGCAGGTAGACACCGCGCTGATCAGCCTGGCGGATCATCTGCAGCGCGGCGCTGGCATCGGGCGGGCCGACCGGCGGATCCTCGCGGTCCAGGTCGATGCGGCGCAGGCCCTCGGTGATGGACCAGCGGTGCAGGGCCCGCCACACGTGCATAAGCGTCTGCCGGAACAGTTCAACGATGCGCCCCTCATCCTGGGTCTCGATCACGATCAGGGGGGTATTGGCGCGGATCAGTGCGCTCAGGTCCTGCAGTTCGCTCATGCCGGTTCGATCCTTCGGGGGCGCCACGATAGCAAAGGCGATGGCCACGGGTTCAGCACGGCGCTACCTCCCGTCACCACCGCCGGTGTACGCTCGGGGCACGTACCCGGAAGCGAGGCTGGCATGAAGACGATCCTGGTGGCCGGTTCCAAGGGCGGGGTGGGCAAGACCACCGTCGCCACCCACCTGGCCGCGTACGCGGCATTGCAGGGCAAGGCCACGGTGATCGCCGATGCCGACCCGCAGGGCTCCAGCACCCGCTGGGCACAACGGCGTGCCGGGCTGGAAAGCGCGGTGCTCCCCATCGATGTGTATCGGAAGAAGCAGTGGGCGCAGAAGCTGCCCGACGGTACCGATACCGTCATCATTGATGCACCCGCCGGTGCGCTGGCCGACGATATCCCCCATTTCCTGGACGCGGCCGACGCCGTGGTGGTGCCGGTGCTGCCCTCGGCGCTGGATATCGAAGCCATCGTCGGCTTCCTCAACAGCCTGGCCCAGAACCCGCGCGTGCACAGCCGCAAGCTGCCGGTAGGGCTGGTCCTCAACCGCACCAAACCCTGGACCCAGACCTCGCAGCAGGCATTGCAGATGCTGGCCGAATGGCCGTACCCGGTGGTCGCGCAGCTGCGTGACAGCCAGAGCTACGTGGTCATGACCGGCCTGGGCCGCAGCCTGTTCGACTATCGCTCCGCCCAGGTGCGCGAACACCAGGCGGACTGGGAACCGCTGCTGTCCTGGCTCAAGCTTTGATGCCTGCCTCACTTCTCCTGCTGCATCCTCTTCTCCATGGAAACCCGCGATGCGTGAACTGATCCTGCTGCGCCATGCCCATGCCGAACCCGCCGTTTCCGGCCAGGCCGACCTCGACCGGCCGCTGTCGCCGGTGGGGCTGGCCGAAGCTGAAGCCGCCGGCAAGTGGTTGAAGGAAAACAACCTGCTGCCGGACTGCGTGCTGTGCTCGCCGTCGCGACGTACCCGTGAGACCCTGGAAGCGGTGATGACGGCCATCGGCTATGTCGAGAAGCGCCTGGAAGACCGGATCTACGAAGCCACCCCGGGCACCCTGGCGGCGCTGGTGGACGAACGTCGCGACCTGGACCGGGTGCTGATCGTGGGCCACAACCCGGGCCTGGAGCAGCTGGTGGCCCTGATGACCGACGGCACCAGCAGCGACTACCGGGGCATGCCGCCGGGCGGCGTGGCCGTCCTCGGCTTCCCGCGCGAGGTCTCGATCGAGCCGGGCGTGGCCAGCCTGAACGCGTTCTGGTGGCCGTGATCCGATGAGCCAGGCGCGGCGCAGCCGCTTCCTGCTGCCCGCGTTGCTGGCGCTTGGCCCGGCCTGGGCCGCTGTGCCCCCACCAACCCCGTTGCCGCCGGTGTCCGCCGAAGCGCCGCGGGTACTGCGCCTGGATACCCAGCGCTCGCGGATCGGTTTCGAGGTGCGGACCCGTTTCGGCCAGCGCATCGAAGGCGTATTCCCGCACTTCGAGGGGCGCATCGAGATCCTGTCCGACGGGCGCCACCAGGTGCACCTGAAGATGTTCACCCGTTCGGTGGAGATCCCTGGCAAGGCGCGCTACACCGGCTGGATGCGCGGCGAAGAGTTCTTCGATGCAGGGCGCCATCCGGTGGTCGAGTTCGACTCGCTGCCATACTGGCCGGAGACGGTGGAACAGGGTGGCGACATCAACGGCCGGCTGACCCTGCGCGGCGTCAGCCATCCCGAGTCGCTGCGGGTCGAGAAGGCGGAGTGCGCCCGACCCGGCTATGATTGCGATGTCGTCAGCCGCGGTACCGTGCAGCGAGGCCGGTATGGAATGGACAGCTGGCAGCTAGCCCTGAGTGACCGAGTGACCTTCGTATTGCGTGCGCGCCTGAGCGAGGCGCCGAAACCGTGAACCTCCTGCTGCGTTTACTGGCGCTGGCAACGGTGTTGCTGGGCAGCGGTTGTGCATCGCTTTCGCATGCCGAGCGCGACCGCGCCGAAGCGATCGCCGTGCAGGCGCGCTCGACCGTGGTCGGCTGCCAGCGCGCCGACCGCTGCGCGCAGGACTCACCGCTGCGTGCGCTGGCCGGCCGGGCGTTCACCGAATCCACCCCGGAACAGCCGCGCCACTACGCCACCCTGCTCGACGAGGGCGAAGGTGCGCTGGTGGCGCGCCTGAACCTGCTGCGCAGCGCCACCCGCAGCATCGACCTGCAGACCTACATCTTCGACAAGGACGACAGCGCCCGGCTGGTCATCGACGAGCTGCTGGCTGCATCGCGGCGCGGGGTGAAGGTGCGCGTGCTGATCGATCAGCTCTCGGCGATCTCCGACCTGCAGATCCTCGGCGCGCTGTCCGGCGCGCACCAGAACTTCCAGCTGCGGGTCTACAACCCGACCTTCGGCAAGGCCCGGCTGAACTACTTCGACTATGCCGGCAGCGTGCTGTGCTGCTTCCGCCGCTTCAACCAGCGCATGCACAACAAGCTGCTGGTGATCGACGATGCGATCGGCGTGGTCGGTGGCCGCAACTACCAGGACGACTATTACGACTGGGACCGCGAGTACAACTTCCGCGACCGCGACGTGCTGATCGCCGGCCCGGAGGCGCGGGCGATGGCCGCCAACTTCGATGCCTTCTGGCATGCCAGGCGCAGCGTGCCGGCCGAGCGCCTTAACGATGTCGGCCGCACCCTGCTGCGCGAGGGCGTGCCGACCCTGCCGCCGGCCAGCTTCCGCCGCCCCGAGCGGGTGCAGCGGGTCAGTGCCGAAGCCAATGACATGGACTTCGTCAGCCGTTCCTTCGTCGATACCGCCTTGCCGGTGGCCTCGGTGCGCTATGTCGCCGACCTGCCGCGCAAGCACCGGCGCGAGAAGGCCGATGCGCCACTGGCGGGCCAGCACGTGACCGAGCCGCAGCTGGATGCGCTGATCGCCGGCGCGCAGGAGGAGGTGATCCTGCAGACGCCGTACCTGGTGTTGTCCAAGCCGGCGCAGAAGCTGTTCCGCGAGCTGCGCAAGCGCCCGCAGCCGCCGCGGGTGGTGGTGTCCAGCAACAGCCTGGCGGCCACCGACAACCCGATCGTGTATGCGCTGTCGTACAAGTACAAGCGGCGCAACATGCGCGAACTGGGCTTCAACATCTTCGAATACAAGCCGTTCCCGCTGGATGCACCGGTCGACTACCGCAACCTGTTGCCTGATCCGATGGCCGCGCCCGGAGGTGACGACGACGGCGGGCGCAATCCGCTGATTGGCGGCAGCGCCGCGGGCAGCAATGCCGGCGACAGCCGCGATCGCGATGAGCATCCGGCACCCACCGGCAAGCAGGGGCCGGTGAACCACCCGCGCACCGGCAGTGCCTACCAGAACGCGCGCGAGCGCCGCCGCGCGGCCGGCAGCGAGGTCGAGACCCGCCTGCTGCGCACCGAGACCCGGCCCTCCTTCCTGGGCAGCAAGGCGGTCAACAAGCCGTTGCCGGTCACCCGCAAGGGCGCGCGCATGGGCCTGCATGCCAAGTCGCTGGTGGTCGACCGCCGCATCGGCGTGGTCGGCACCCACAACTTCGATCCGCGCAGCGAGAACTACAACACCGAAGGTGCGGTGATCATCGACGACCCGGCCTTCGCCGAGCAGCTGGCCGAGAGCATCCTGCGCGATACCCACCCGCAGAACTCGTGGACGGTGGCGCCGCGGGCCAAGCCGCCGGTGCTGTCCGGGCTCAACTACAGCGTCGGCAAGGCCTCCGAGGCACTGCCGATCCTCGACTTCTGGCCGTGGCGCTATGCCACCGACTACGAGTTCAAGCCCGGCCCGGACTGCCCGCAGCCGCTGCCCCGGCAGGACCCGGACTTCCACCGCTGCTATGTCGCCGTGGGCGATTTCCCCGAGGTCAATGTCGGCCCGAAATGGCTGCTGGTCCGAATGCTGACCGCATTCGGCGCCGGCCTCGTTCCCATCCTCTGAAGGTGCCCGCATGACCCTGGTGTTCCGCGAAGCCGTTTCCCTCGAGCAGCTCAACACGCTCAGCCGCAACACCGCGATCGAGTCGCTGGGCATCGTCTTCAGCGCGGCCGGCGACGATTGGCTGCAGGCCACCATGCCGGTGGACGAGCGCACCCGCCAGCCCTACGGCATCCTGCATGGCGGCGCGTCGGTGGTGCTGGCCGAGACCCTGGGCAGCAGCGCCGGCAACCTGTGCGTGGATACGGCCAAACAGATCTGCGTAGGGCTGGAGATCAACGCCAACCATGTACGCGCCGTGCGCTCGGGCACCGTGACCGGCACCGCTCGTGCACTGCACGTCGGCCGCAGCACCCAGCTGTGGGAGATCCGCATCGAGGACGAGCAGGGCCGCCTGGTGTGCATCTCGCGGCTGACCCTGGCGGTGGTGGCGGCCGGCCACGGCTGAGTCCCGGACGGCCGGTGACGGCAGCGGAACCCAGCGTTCCCCGCCGATTGCCCCGGTCGATGGGTGTTATGGCCTAAATCGGCTGGCAGCGATGACGGCCCTCCGGTATCGTGCGCGGATGACTTCCCCCACTCCGGCCCCCCGCGGCGGCGTGGCGCGTGTGTGCCGTTACCTGTACCGCGTACCGCTGCTGTTGGTCCACATCATCGTGTTCCTGCCGCTCATCCTGATCGGCATGCTTCGGCCGTGGGGCGAACTGCGCGTGGGCGAGGCGACCCTGGGGGCCAAAGTGGTCAACTGGTGGCAGGGCGGGCTGATGTGGATCTTCGGCTTCCGCCTGGTGCAGATCGGCACGCCGCTGCCCGGCGCCGTGCTGTTCGTCGCCAACCACGTCAGCTGGGTCGACATCTGCATCCTGCACAGCCAGCGCATGATGGGCTTCGTCGCCAAGCGCGAGATCGCCAGCTGGCCGCTGGTCGGCTGGCTGGCCGCGCGTGGCCAGACCATCTTCCACCAGCGCGGCAACACCGAATCGCTCGGTGGCGTGATGCAGGTGATGGCTGACCGCCTGCGCGAAGGCAAGGCGGTGGGCGTGTTCCCGGAAGGGCGCACCCGCGGCGGCCACGAAGTAGGCCCGTTCCATGCCCGCATCTTCCAGGCTGCGGTTGAAACCGGCGTGCCGGTGCAGCCGGTGGCACTGGTGTACGGGCTCAAGGGCGATGCGCAGACCATTGTCGCGTTCGGCCCCGGCGAGAGTTTCTTCGCCAATTTCCTGCGCCTGCTCGGTGAGCCGGCGCGGCGTGCAGAAGTGCACTTCCTGACACCGATCGGTGCGCAGGACCTGGAAGGCCGTCGGCGCATCGCGGAGACGTCGCGCGCGCGCATCGTGGCGGCCATGAGCACCGAGTGAGGGTGCGGTGGCCCTGATCCCGCCACCCGTCCTGGACGCCGGCACGCCGACGCTGCACGCGGCTGACTACCAGCCCCCGCGCTGGCTGCGCAATCCGCACCTGCAGTCGATGCTCAGCTCCAGCCGCATGCGCCTGCAGCGCGGCCTGCTGCTGCTGGCCGCGACCGGTGCGATCAGCGAAGAACTGATCCTCGACGGCGGTGATGGCGTGCGCCTGCAAGGCTGGCACAGCCACATCGAAGGCCGCGAACCCAAAGGCATGGCCCTGCTGCTGCACGGCTGGGAAGGCAGCGCCGAATCCAGCTACATGCGCATGGCGGCCGCGCGCATGCTCGAACAGGGCTTCGACGTGGTGCGGCTGAATTTCCGCGACCACGGCAATACCCATCATCTCAACCCTGGCATCTTCCACTCCAACCTGATCGACGAAGTGGTGCATGCCGCGGGCGATATCGCCCAGCGCTGGCCGCAGTTGCCGCTGGTGGCCGCCGGTTACTCGCTGGGCGGCAACTTCGTGCTGCGCCTGGCCCTGCGCGCGCCAGCGGCCGGCGTGCCGCTGCTGCGCGTGGCCTCGGTATGCCCGGTGTTGGACCCGGCGCTGACCATGGAGAGCATCGAGAACGGCCCGGCGATGTACGACTGGTACTTCCGCCGCAAGTGGGCCGGTTCGCTGCGGCGCAAGCGCGACCTGTTCCCCGAACTGAGCGACTGCGACGACCGCGTACTGAAACTGGACATCCGCGCGCTGACCGCCTGGCTGGTCGAGCGCCACACCAGTTTCGGTTCGTTGCAGGCCTATTTCGATGGCTACTCGATTGCCGGTGATCGCCTGTCCACGTTGCAGGTGCCGGCCGACATCCTGATGGCGCAGGACGACCCGGTGATCCCCTACGCGACCTTCAGCGACTGGCAGCTGCCGCACCAGGCGCATCTGGAAACCGCCAGCTGGGGCGGACACTGTGGCTTCCTGGAAAACTGGCGCGGTGACGGCTTCTCCGAGCGCTGGGTGGCGCAGCGCCTGCAGCGCGTGCTGCAAGGCTGAACCGGCACGGGCGCGCAGGCCGCTACAATGCGGGTTTGCCCTTGAACCGGACCGCCATGCAAGACCAGATCATCCAAGCGTTGCGCCAGAACGAGGCCGACCGGGCCGTGCAGCTGGCCCAGGCGTGGACCCGTGATGAACCCGGCCAGGCCGAGGCCCACCGCTGGCTGGCGCTTGCGCTGCAGCAGCAGGGCAAGGCCGAGGACGCGATGGAGGCCCTGCAGCAGGCGCTGCAGCTGGCCCCGGACAACGCCCAGCTGCACCTGCAGCACGCCGGCCTGCTGCTGGCCCTGCGCCAGTTCGACGGCGCAGGCGAAGCACTGACGCGCACCACCGGGCTGGACCCGAACGCATTCGCCGCGTACCTGATGCAGGCCCACCTGGCGATCGGTCGCAACGATTTCGATGAAGCGCAGCGCCTGTCCACGCTGGCCTCGCGTGTCGAACCGGACCACCCGGAGCTGCTGACCATCGATGGCATGATCGCGCTGCGCCGCGATGATGCCGATCGCGCGCTGACGCTGCTGTCGGCCGCCAACCAGGCCCTGCCCAACGACATCCGCGTGCTTTACGCACTGGGCTTCGCCTACCTGGGCAAGAACATGCTGGCCTTCGCCGAGCAGGCGTTCCGGCGCGTGCTGGAACTGAACCCGACCATCGCCTCATTGCATGGCCTGGTGGTGCAGCTGGCCATGCGCCAGGGCAACCTGGAAGCTGCGGCAGAGGCGATGCAGATCGCGCTGCAGCAGGAAGGCCTGGATACGCCTTCGATGCGCCGCCTGGCCGGCGAACTGGCACTGCGCAGCGGCCAGCCGCTGCAGGCGCTGGAGCACCTGCTGCCGTTGCTGGAATCGCTGCCTGATGACCGCGACGTGCTGCAGCTGCTGCTGATGTCCTGGCAGCGCCTGGGCCGCGAAGACGAGGCCCGCGCCCGCCTGGATGCAGCCCTGGAGCAGCACCCGCAGCTGCACGACCTGTGGCTGGCACGCCTGGCGGTGGAGGAGGTCGGCAGTGCCACCGCCGCCGCCACGGTCGAGCGCTGGATGGACGCGATGCCGGGCCACCTGCCGGCGCTGGAAGCGCGCCTGCGGCTGCACGACATGGTGGGCGAACACGCCCAGGCCGAAGCGATCGCCGAGCGCATCGTCAGCCTCGAACCGGGCCGCGTCAGCGGCGAAACCCGCCTGGTCGAAGGCCTGCTGCAGCGCGATCCGGCCGCTGCGGTCGCCCGCGTGCAGGCGCTGATCGGCATGGCACCGGAAGGCCACCGCGCCGACCTGCGCACCTGGCTGGGTGAGATCCAGGATCGCGCCGGGCAGCACGAAGATGCGCTGCAGACCTGGCTGGCCCTGCAGGCCGACCAGGCCCCGCAGCGCCTGCCGCTGCCGCCGCAGGCCAAGGCACCGCCGAGCTGGCCGGACAAGGGCGAGATCGACGGCGATGCCACCTCCGCGCCGATCTTCCTGTGGGGCGCGCCAGGGTCGGGCGTGGAGCGCGTGGCGACCGGCCTGGCCGCGGCCAGCCCGGTGCTGCGCAGCGACCGCTATACCTCCAACGCACCCGACGACGCCTTCCAGAACTACCACACGCTGCAGGACCTCGCTTCGGGCGTGCTGACGCCGGAGCGGCTGGTGCAGCGCTGGCGCGAACAGCTGCCGTCGCGCGGCGTGCAGGACGACGCGATCATCGACTGGCTGCTGTGGTGGGACAACGCGCTGCTGTGGGCGCTGCGCCCGCAGTTGCCGCAGGGCCGCCTGCTGGTGGTGCTGCGCGACCCGCGCGACATGCTGCTGGACTGGGTGGCCTATGGTGCCGCCGCGCCGCTGGCGATGACCTCGCTGGCCGAAGCCAGCGAATGGCTGGCGCGCGCGCTGGCCCAGGTCGCCGCTTTGCACGAGGACGATCTGTACCCGCAGGTGCTGCTGCGCATCGACCAGATCGGCAACGATCCGCAGGCGATGGCCGAACTGCTGGGCCGACTGTTCGAGCGGCCGATGCCGCCGGCCGCGCAGCTGGGCGCGCCGCGCTTCCCGCCGGGCCACTGGCGCAACTACCGCGACGTGATGAGCGCCGCCTTCGCCAAGCTCACCCCGATCGCGGTGCGCTTGGGTTACCCGGAAGAGTGAGGACACGCCGATGCAACTGAGCAGCCACAGCCTGACCAACGGTGCACCGATCGACCGCGAATTCGCCGCAGGCGATGCCGCGGGCTTCGCACCGGACCGCAATCCGCACCTGGCCTGGAGCGATGTGCCGGAGGGCACCCGTTCGTTCCTGCTGGTATGCGTCGATCCGGACGTGCCGACCGTGCCGGAGACGGTCGGCCGCACCGACATGAGCGTGCCGCGCGACCAGCCCCGCTGTGATTTCGTGCACTGGGTGATGGCCGATATTCCGGCTTCGGTGCGCGAGATTGCCGCAGGCAGCTGCAGCGACGGCTTCGTGGTGAAGGGCAAGACCACGCCGGCCGGGCCGGCCGGCAGCCGCCAGGGCCTGAACGACTTCACCGGCTGGTTCGCCGGCAACCCGGACATGGCCGGTGACTACCTGGGCTACGACGGCCCCTATCCGCCGTTCAACGACGAGCGCGTGCACCGCTACTTCTTCCGCGTGTTCGCGCTGGACGTGGCATCGCTGCAGCTGCCGGAACGCTTTACCGCCGCCGACGCCTACCGGACCATGCACGGCCACGTGCTGGCCGAAGCGGCACTGCACGGCACCTACACGTTGAATCCGGCGCTGGGCTGAGGCGGCATAACGGGTCGTGCCGGCCGCTGGCCGGCTGCCACGGGCGAATGCAGCAGCACACGGGCGTTGCCGGCCAGCGGCCGGCAACGCCCGTGTGCTGCTGCATTCGCCCGTGGCAGCCGGCCAGCGGCCGGCTCTACCGCTGACGAAGACGGGCGACCCTGCGGCCGCCCTTTTCATTCGTCCGTACCGGCTACCGGCGCGAACACCAGCACATCGCCGTGCGCATTGCGCAGCAGCAGGCGGCCACGCTCATCCAGCGCAAGCGTCATCTCTGCGCGTGCATTCACCAGCGTGCCGGCGACACGTTCCTGTTCGGCCACCTCGGCCCGCATGCAAGCGGCTGTGGTGATGATGCCGCCCTCAAGAACCAGCCGGTCACCTTGCAGGTGATAGGTGCTGCTTGACTGGTTGCACAGGTTCAACTCGCTCATGTAGCCGGGTTGGAAGCGCAGCGTGTAGGGCGGTCGACCGCGCACGAACAACGCATCAATGCGCCGGCCCTGCGCGTCGGTGGCGCGCGCGAGTTGCCACGGATGTGCCTCGAGCTGCCCGGTGGTGGGCGTGCTGGCAGCGGCCACATCCGTAGACATGGCCAGCAGCGCGGCAATGATGAGGGCGGGGACGTGCTTCATGCCGATCTCCCTGATGCATGCGGGTAGTGCCGGCCGTTGGCCGGCAACATCCGTGTGTTGGCGGTGCTCCGCAAGGCAGCCGGCCAGCGGCCGGCTCTACCCACCACGAAGAAGGGCGACCTCGCGGCCGCCCTCCTGTGGTTTTACTTCTTCTCGATGGCCGACTCGACCACCATGTCCAGTACATACGCCTGCGACGGCGCATCGGCCGGCGGGTTCTTCACTTCGTAGCGCTTCACGCGCACCACGTTGCGCACGCCGTCTTCGTGGGTGTAGCCCTCGATGTTGCCGTAGAAGTTCTCGAACTTGCCCGGCTCACCCTGCTTCAGGCCCTTGTCGTCGAACTTCACTTCGCGCACCTGCAGGCACTGGTAGTCCGGGATCAGCGGGTGCGAGCACTTCTCGGTCTTCGCGGCCACTTCCAGGAACACGGTTTCGCCGGCGCCGCCGTAGCGGGTTTCAGCGGTCGGTTCCGGGTTGAACACCAGCACGTCGCCCTTGGCGTTGGTCAGGGTCAGCTTGCCATCGGCATCCTGCTCGGCCTTCAGTTCGCCCTGCAGGCGGCTCGACACGGCTTCGTCCAGCGCCATCAGCGCCTTGTCGGTGCAGGCCATCATGGTCGAGGCCATCGCACTGACCGTCAGCTTGCCGTCGGCCAGGGTGTAGCCGCCGCCCATGCGGTTGCAGGTGTTGCTGACCGACAGGCGGCCATCAGCGAAGTCCAGGGTGACCGGCTTGTCTTCGCGGGCGAACAGCGCGTCGATGCGCTTGCCGTCGGCGCCGGTGGCCTGCTGCAGCAGCCAGTGCTGGCTCTGCAGGCGCTGCGCATCCAGGTGCGCCAGCGTCTGCTGGTCCGCTGCCTTGGTCGCGGCCGGGGCCACGTCGTCGCCGCCATTGCCGGCCGGGGCCGGGGTCTGGCTGCAGGCGGCCATCAGGGCCAGCGGGAGGAGCAGGGTGAGCTTGCGGTTCATGGTGATTCTCCTTGGGGAACCGTGGGGAAAACGGGGTGGGGCCGGCAATGGGGTTACCGTGCGGCCGGCGCTGTTCAGCTGCCGGAGGGCAACCACAGCAGCAACGCAGCGCCCAGCGCGATGCGGTAGATCGCAAAGGCGGTGAACCGGTGCGACTTGATGTAGCCCATCAGCCACTTCACTACGACGAAGCCGGTGATGGCCGCGGCAAGGAAGGCCACGCCCACCTCGGTCCAGTTCTCGCTGCCCAGCTGCCCGTCCCTGGCCAGTTCCAGGAAGGTGTAGGCGCTGGCGGCGAACATGGTGGGAATGCCAACCAGGAACACGAACTCGGCGGCAGCGGCGCGGCGGCTCAGGCCCAGCAGCATGGCCAGGAAGATCGCCGAGGCCGAGCGCGAGGTACCGGGGAACACGCCCGCCACCACCTGCGCCAGGCCGACGCCGATCGCCACAGTCCAGGTCACCTGGTCGCGGTCGGGCAGGCGCGCGGTGTAGGCCTCCACCAGCAGCATCCAGACGCCACCGATGATCAGTGCCCAGGCTACCGGGCTGACCGTCTCCGGCAGCGACCAGCCGGCCTTGCGCACCACCAGGCCGACCACGGCGGTGACCAGGAACGCAGCGCCCAGCTTGAACACGTACTCACGGTTCTCGCGTTGGTTCAAGCCGGTGGCCAGCTGCAGCAGGCGCTGGCGGAACACCAGCACCACGGCCACGATCGCGCCGGCCTGGATGACGATGTTGAAGAAGTCCGAGCGGGCACCCAGCCAGTGCTGGGCGATGAGCAGGTGGCCGGTGCTGGAGATCGGCAGGAATTCGGTCAAGCCTTCGAGGATGCCCAGCAGCAGGGCGGAGAGCAGGTCGGACATGGACGGTGCGGGCACGCGCGGCGGAAGGAAGAAGGTCGAGAGGATAGACGATCCCTGCTGCACCAAACGGGTGCGTCTGTTGGCGGGCGCACCGGTTTGGTGCGCACCGTTCTGCACCGGCGCGGGGCAGCTATATTGAAATCAACGACTTGCGGGTATCGAAAAGTTGGCACGGTCATTGCTGTACCTCAGCAGGCATTCATCCCCATCCGAGGTCGTACCGATGTCCGTGGAAAACGTTGAGAAGCTGATCAAGGACAACCAGATCGAGTTCGTCGATCTGCGTTTCGTGGACATGCGTGGCGTCGAGCAGCACGTCACCTTCCCGGTCAGCATCGTCGAACCGTCGCTGTTCGAAGAAGGCAAGATGTTCGACGGCAGCTCGATCGCCGGCTGGAAGGGCATCAACGAATCGGACATGGTGCTGCTGCCGGACCCGTCCAGCGCCTACGTCGACCCGTTCTACGCCGATCCGACCATCGTGATCAGCTGCGACATCCTCGATCCGGCCACCATGCAGGCCTATGGCCGCTGCCCGCGCGGCATCGCCAAGCGTGCCGAGGCCTACCTGAAGTCCTCCGGCATCGCCGAAACCGCGTTCTTCGGCCCGGAGCCGGAATTCTTCATCTTCGACTCGGTCCGTTTCGCCAACGAAATGGGCAACACCTTCTTCAAGGTCGACTCGGAAGAAGCGGCGTGGAACAGCGGCGCCAAGTATGACGGCGCCAACAGCGGCTACCGTCCGGGCGTGAAGGGCGGCTACTTCCCGGTTCCGCCGACCGACACCCTGCACGACCTGCGCGCGGAAATGTGCAAGATCCTGGAACAGGTCGGCATCGAAGTGGAAGTGCAGCACCACGAAGTGGCCACTGCGGGCCAGTGCGAGATCGGCACCAAGTTCAGCACCCTGGTGCAGAAGGCCGACGAGCTGCTGCGCATGAAGTACGTCATCAAGAACGTCGCGCACCGCAACGGCAAGACCGTCACCTTCATGCCCAAGCCGATCGTCGGCGACAACGGCAGCGGCATGCATGTGCACCAGTCGCTGTCCAAGGGCGGCACCAACCTGTTCTCCGGTGACGGCTACGGTGGCCTGAGCCAGCTGGCGCTGTGGTACATCGGCGGCATCTTCAAGCACGCCAAGGCCATCAATGCCTTCGCCAATTCGGGCACCAACAGCTACAAGCGCCTGGTGCCGGGCTTCGAGGCCCCGGTGATGCTGGCTTATTCGGCCCGCAACCGTTCGGCGTCGTGCCGCATTCCGTGGGTCTCCAACCCGAAGGCGCGCCGCATCGAAATGCGCTTCCCGGATCCGATCCAGTCCGGCTACCTGACCTTCACCGCGCTGATGATGGCCGGTCTGGACGGCATCAAGAACCAGATCGACCCGGGTGCACCGAGCGACAAGGACCTGTACGACCTGCCGCCGGAAGAAGAGAAGCTGATCCCGCAGGTCTGCTCCTCGCTGGACCAGGCGCTGGAAGCACTGGACAAGGACCGCGAGTTCCTCAAGGCCGGCGGCGTGATGAGCGATGACTTCATCGACGGCTACATCGCGCTGAAGATGCAGGAAGTGACCAAGTTCCGCGCGGCCACCCACCCGCTGGAATACCAGCTGTACTACGCCAGCTGACCGGGCGCGATGGCGGTGGGTCCCCCCTCCCACCCGCCGCCATCGCTTCCGTTCTCGCGGCTGGGGAGCCGCAAGGCGGGCGCAGGCCCGCCGTTGTAGAGCGGGTCGCTGGCCCGCTGCAGTACAGCGGACTGCCGGTCCGCTGAAACAGGGGCAAGAGAGACCGGATACGCGACCAGGGCCGCCCTCCCTCCCGCGTCGGTCGTGCAAGGAGAGAGGCACGGCCGTCCCGGCCCTGTACGTGTCCGGTGCAACAGCCACGGTCATCACCTGATGACCCGTGGTTGCCCGATGCCAACGCGCGCTGGCGCGCTGGCCCCATCCACCCTCGGGACATGCGCATGAAACTGATCTCCGCCATCATCCGACCGTTCAAGCTCGACGAGGTCCGCGAGGCCCTGTCCGATGCAGGCGTGTCGGGCATCACCGTGACCGAAGTGAAAGGTTTCGGTCGCCAGAAGGGCCACACCGAGCTGTATCGCGGCGCCGAGTACGTCGTCGATTTCCTGCCCAAGATCAAGATCGAAACGGTGGTCACCGACGAGCGTGCCGACGCGGTGATCGAAGCGATCCAGTCGTCGGCAGGCACCGGCAAGATCGGTGACGGCAAGATCTTCGTCACCGCCGTTGAACAGGTCATCCGCATCCGCACCGGCGAAATCGGTGCCGACGCGCTGTAACCCCCTTCCGGAGATTCCCCCCATGAAGATGCGCCTTCTCACCGGGTGGCAAGCCCGGTTCCACCTGGTGTGCCTGCTGATGCTGCTCAGCGCGCTGGCCGCCGGCGCCTGGCCTAGCAGCGCCCACGCCCAGGCCCAGGTCTCGCCGTTGCCCAGCGAAAGCGTGGCGGTCGAGCCGTTGCACGATCCGGCCGCCAGCGCCGCTGCGCCGGCCGTGGCCGAAGCGGCCGCCGCCTATGATCGTGGCGACGTCGCCTGGATGCTTACCTCCACGTTGCTGGTGCTGCTGATGGTGGTGCCCGGTCTGGCCCTGTTCTACGGCGGACTGGTGCGTTCGAAGAATGTGCTGTCGGTGCTCAGCCAGATCCTGGTGGTGTTCTCGCTGGTGCTGCTGCTGTGGGTGGCCTACGGCTACAGCGCGGTGTTCAGTGCGGGCAATCCATTCTTCGGTTCGTTCACCGAATTCGCCTTCCTCAAGGGCTTCACGCCCGACTCGGTGGGCAACACGCCGATCAAGGGCCTGCCGGACTACCTGTTCGTCGCCTTCCAGTCGACCTTCGCCGGCATCACCACCGCGCTGATCGTCGGAGCCTTTGCCGAGCGCATCAAGTTCCGTGCGGTACTGCTGTTCTCGGCACTGTGGTTCACCCTCAGCTACATCCCGATGGCACACATCGTCTGGGGTGGCGGTTACCTGGGTGAACTGGGCGCGATCGACTTCGCCGGTGGCACCGTGGTCCATATCAACGCGGGCGTGGCCGGCCTGGTCGGCGCGTGGTTCGTCGGCAAGCGCCTGGGCTACGGCCAGACCGCGCTGAAGCCGCACAACGTACCGTTTACCTACATCGGCGCCATGCTGCTGTGGGTGGGCTGGTTCGGCTTCAATGCTGGTTCCGCCGCCGCAGCCGATACGGTGGCCTCGCTGGCCTTCCTCAACACCGTGCTGGCCACCGCTGCCGCGGTGCTCGGCTGGACGCTGGTGGAAGCGATCGGCAAGGGCAAGCCGTCGGCACTGGGCGCGGCCTCGGGTGCGGTGGCCGGCCTGGTCGGCATCACCCCGGCCTGCGGCACGGTCGGCCCGCTTGGCGCGATCGTGATCGGCTTCGTCGCCGGCGTGGTCTGCGTGTGGGGCGTGACCGGCCTCAAGCGCCTGCTCAAAGTGGACGACACGGCCGACGTGTTCGGTGTGCATGGTGTCGGCGGCATCGTCGGCGCGATTCTCACCGGCGTGTTCAGTGCACAGTCGCTGGGCGGTACCAAGGCCGATCTGGATATCGCCCATCAGGTGTGGGTGCAGGTGGTCAGCGTCGGCCTGACCGTGGCGTGGTCGGCGGTGATGACCGCGGTCATCCTGCTGGTGGTCAAGGTCGTGGTCGGCCTGCGCGTGACCGAAGAGGCCGAACGCACCGGCCTGGATGTGACTTCGCACGGCGAGTCTGCCTACGAGGCCTGATGCATGACGGGCGGCCCTGCGGGGCCGCCTTTTGCGTTTGGTCGGTGCCAGGCTTGCCTGGCACTGCTCCTGCTCTGGTGGGTGCCGACCGTTGGTCGCACGGCGGCATGCATCATCGCGCCTGATCGCGCACAATCGGGCCATGCACCCGATCCGCACGTCCCTGATGCTCTCGGCCTGCCTGCTGGTGGCCGCCTGCGCCTCCACGCCGCAGGAAACCCGCAACCCGCTCGCCACCTGGGTGCCGTCACCCAACCAGAACGCGCGCACGCCGGTCATCATCGTCATCCACCACACCGAGCAGAAATCGGTGCAGCAGAGCCTGCATACGTTGCGCACGGCCAACAGCGGTGGGCCGGTCAGTGCGCACTACCTGATCGGCGCCGATGGCCATCGTTACCAGCTGGTCGCCGATGAGCGCCGTGCCTGGCACGCCGGGGCCGGGCGCTGGGGCACCATCACCGATCTCAATTCGGCCTCGATCGGCATCGAACTCGACAACGATGGCCGCAGCCCGTTCAGTGCGGCACAGATCGAATCGCTGATCGTGCTGCTGCGTGATCTCACCACGCGCCTGAACATCCCGCCGCGCCAGGTGATCGGCCATGCCGACCTGGCGCCGACGCGCAAGCAGGATCCGAGCCGCTTCTTCCCATGGCAGCAGCTGGCCGAGGCCGGGTTCGGCGTGTGGCCGCGCGCGGCCGATGGTGCCGCACCGGAAGGCTTCGATGGGTGGAATGCGCTGGCCCGCTTCGGTTATCCGCTCGACAACCGCGAAGCCACCGTCGCCGCCTTCCACCGCCGCTTCCGTGGCCGCGACGACCTGCCGAAGACGCTGGATGCCGAGGACGCCCGCATCCTGCATTCGTTGCTGCTGCAGATGCCGTGACCCCGCGCATGAACGCTTGACCCCGCGCTGGGTTGCCGCCCAGCAGCCGGCACTCCACCATGGCGGCATGATCGATTCCGCTACCTTCTTCAAGCGCATGCACTGGACCCTGTTGGCAGCGGTGGTGCTCGCAGGCTGCTCCACCACCGCTCCGCGCGCAGGCTCCGAAGCGCCCGCGCCGACCTCGCCGCCGGCGGCCACTTACGCCAAGGTCGACTGGAAAGCCCTGCCCGCAGTCTCCGATGCTGATCTGCAGGCCGGCTTCGTGGCTTGGCGCAGCAGCTGCGCCCGCCTGAAGAACGACGCTGTCTGGGCCAAACCCTGCGCCACCGCCGCCGCGGTGTCAGACAAGGACCCGGCCGCGATCCGCCAGTTCCTGCAGCGCGACCTCGATGCCTACGCGCTACGTGCCGGTGGCCATCAGGCCGACGGGCTGATTACCGGCTACTACGAGCCGATCTACCCCGGCAGTCTTACCCGTACCGATAAGGCCACGGTGCCGGTGTACGGCACGCCGGATGATCTGGTGGTGGTGCAGCTGGAGAGCCTCTACCCGGAACTGAAGGGCAAGCGCCTGCGCGGGCGCGTCGAAGGCAAAGTACTCAAGCCCTATGACGACGCCGGCACCATCGCGGCCAAGGGCGCCAAGGCGCCGGTGCTGGCCTGGCTGACCGACCCCATGGACCTGCAGCTGCTGCAGATCCAGGGGTCTGGCCGCGTGCGCCTGGCCGATGGCAAGCAGGTGCGGCTGGCCTACGCGGAACAGAACGGCCACCCCTACCGTGCGATCGGCCGTTGGCTGGTGGACCAGGGCCAGCTGAAGAAGGAAGACGTCACCATGGACGCCATCCGCGCCTGGGCCCGGGCCCATCCCGCGCGCGTACCGGAACTGCTGCGCAGTAACCCCAGCTACGTGTTCTTCGTGCGCAACCCGGACAGCCCGGAGGGGCCACGGGGTTCACTGAACGTGCCGCTCACTGCGGGCTACAGCGTGGCGGTGGACCGCACCGTGGTGCCGCTGGGCAGCCTGCTGTGGCTTTCCACCACGCGCCCGGACGGCAGTCCGGTGGTGCGCCCGGTGGCCGCGCAGGACACCGGCGGCGCCATCGCCGGCGAAGTGCGCGCCGACCTGTACTGGGGCAGCGGCGATGCCGCCGGCAAGCTGGCTGGCGACATGAAGCAGAAGGGCAACATCTGGATGCTGTGGCCGAAGGGCGTGCCCCTGCCCAACTGAACCGGCAAGGGTTGGATCCCTTCCAAAGGAAAGGGCTCTGACCCCGGATGCCTGATAATGGCGCCATTCCGCAATTTCCGGCCGCGCCTGCGGCCAGGGCTCCTGCAATGACCTACGCAAAGCACACCGCAAAATCCGGCGCGAAATCGGCCGCAAAGAAGTACTACAAGCACTGGGCCGAATCGGGCCTGGGCAAGGGCAATGTGCTGATGGAAGCGCGCGGCGAGAAGATCGTGCGGCAGGTGGAAATCTACGGGACCAAGATGGTCTGGGCCGACGAGCATGCCCACAGCGACGACCGCTTCCTGCTGGCCGACCAGCCAGTGTCGTTCCTGGATTTCGACGAGGACGACGAAATTTCCGCGCGTGAATTCGAAGCCGCCTGGAAGAAGGCACGGGAAGCCACCGGCTACCCGGTGTAATCCCCCCGGCACCCGCCCTTGTAACGCCGAGCCTTGCTCGACGCCGCAAAAATCGGGCGCGTGAAATGTTATATGATTACATTTCACCGTATCCGCCCCTTCCCATGATGACTCCTACCCTGGTGGCCGCCCTCGCGGCCGCACCGTTCGCCCCTGAAGCCTTCGCACAGTCGGCCGACGCCGCGCTCACTCTCGGCAAGGTGCAGGTGCACCAGCACGGCGAAGGCCAGCTCAGTGCGCATCAGGTACTGACCTCGGTGGATGTCCTGGGTGCAGACCAGATCGAAAACCGCAACGTCTCGCACAGCTGGGAACTGCTCGGGCAGATGCCCGGCATCCAGCTCACCGAAACCCGGCAGGGCGCCGAATCGGGCAAGGTCAGCTTCCGCGCCTTCAACGGTGAGGGCTACCTCAATGCCATCAAGACGCTGATCGATGGCATCCCCAGCAACGTCAACAGCGGCAACCAGCGCTTCATCGACATGCTGTTCCCGCTGGATATCAGCTACATCGAAGTGGTGCGCGGTACCAACGACCCGCGCTACGGCCTCCACAACATCGGCGGCAACGTGAACTTCGGTACGCGCCAGGGGGGCAGCTACACCGATGCGCGCCTGGCCTACGGCAGCTACAACACCCGTGATGCGCAGGTGGCGATTGGCCGCGAAGCCGATGGCTTCGCGCAGAACTATTTCGTCGGCACCCAGGCCAGCGACGGCTACCGCGACCACGACACCTCGAAGAAATATTCGCTGGGCGGCAAGTGGTTCTACGGCTCGCTGGACGACGGCCTGCGCGTGGGCCTGACCGCCCGTGCGTACCACCACGAAGCCGACGAACCCGGCTTCATGACCGCCGACGAGCTGCGCACGCACCGCCGTGGCAGCGAGCTGCGCAACGGCAACGATGGTGATGACCGCGACATGCGCCAGCTTGCCGCGCACTTGGACATGAAATTGTCCGACGCACTCACCCTTGGCACGCGGCTGTACTACAACCGCTACGAAGACGACCGCCGCGTGACCTTCAGCGACCTGCCCACCGGCAACCTGCCGCGCCAGCGCCGCGTGTGGGACGAGCGGCAGCATGGCCTGCTCAGCACGCTCACCTGGCAGGCCAGCCCCGCGCTTACTGTCGAGGGCGGCCTGAACTACGAGCAGCAGGACAACGGCTACCTCCGCGAGCGCTACGCCTACGCCGAACCCACTGATTTCAGCCAGCCGCCGGCGCGGGTGCAGAACAACGATCGCCACAGCTTCGACAACTGGGGCGCCTACGTGCAGGCCGTCTACCAGCCCGTCGAGGCCTGGAAGATCGTGCCGGCCTATCGTATCGATCGCTTCAGTGGCAGCACGCACCTGATGAACGGCGTCAGCGGCCGCCTGCAGGACTACGGCAGCATCGGCCAGCCCAAGCTGAGCGTCATCCACAGCCTGGGCCAGACCACCCATGTCTACGCGAACTGGGGTCGCACCTTCCAGGTACTGACCGGCTCCACCGCACCGGCCTACCTCACCCCAGGGCAGGCACCGATGCAGCCGTCCACCAACACCGGCTTGGAGCTGGGCCTGAAATTCCAGCCGTTTGCCGGCAGCCAGGCACGCCTGGCGGTGTGGCAGCAGGACGCGGAAAACGAGGTGTCCAACATGCCGGCCACCGGCACCACGGTCACCCTGGGCAAGACCCGCCGGCGCGGCGTGGATGCGCAGCTGAGCCTGCAGCTGGGCGAAGACTGGACGGTGTGGGCGTCGCACGCCTACCAGGAAGCGAAGATCACCCGCGACGACCGCGATGCCAGCATTTCACTGCAGGGCCGCGAAGTGGCCGCCACCCCGCGCCATATCAGCAACCTGGGCGTGGATTACCGCGCCCGTGATGCGCTGCGGTTGGGCCTGCAGGCACGTGCACAGGGCGATTACTACCTGGAAGAACGCAACGTGGCCGGCAAGTTCGGTGGTTTCGCCGTGCTCGACCTCAGTGCTGCCTATCAGCTCACCCCGCGTTTCAGCGTGGACCTGCAGCTGAAGAACGTGACCGGCCGCGAGTACGCCTACGCCTGGTACGACAGCTTCTTCTGGGACAGCGCCCGCCCGATGTTCTCGCCGGCGCCGGGCCGCAGCGTGTTCGTCGGCCTGAACATGAAGCTGTAATCGGCCACGCACCCGGTAGTGGTCGAGCCTGCTCGACCTGCGGCAGGGGTCAGAGCCCTTTCCAGGCGGAAAGGGATCCGACCCCGGACCCCGCAGCGCATGCGGTCAGATCCCTTTCCGCGAGGAAAGGGCTCTGACCCCGAACCCCGCGTTTTGCACTACATTGGTGCAATGTCCGACCCCTCTCCCCCGCCGTCCCTCGATGCCCTGGGCACGCCGCTGGCCTGGGCCGGGGCCGATGGCTGCATCGCCGGCTGCAATCCGGCGTTCGCCCGCTGGCTGGGCGTCAGCGCCCGGCGACTGCTGGGTCGCCCATTGGCCGCGCTGGAAGTGCAGGGCGAGGCACTGGCCCATTTCCTGGCCCGCGATGAGCGCGACAGCCTGCGCCTGAACCGGCTGGCGCTGGCGGTGCCCGGCGAAGCGCCGCGCTTCGCCGAGGGCTGGATGAGCCGCCGCGACGATGGTGGCTGGCTGCTGGAGGCGCATCCGGTCGATGAATTCCCCGGGCTGGACCCGACCCAGGCCCTGCCCAGCGCGCTCAGCGCGGCGCTGAAGGGCTTGGCCCACGAGCTGCGCAACCCGCTGGCCGGGTTGAAGGGTGCGGCCCAGCTGCTGGCCCGGCGCGCCGCACAGCGCGAGGCCAGCGAACGCGAGCTGATCGAGCTGATCGGCTCGGAGATCGAACGTCTCAACGGCCTGCTCGACCAGCTGCTGTCGCCGGCCCCGGCCGCACCGCACGCCGAACTGAACATCCATGCCGCGCTCGAACGCGTGCTGCGCCTGGCCGAGAACGAGGCCGGCTGGGCGGTACGCCTGCAGCGTGACTACGACCCCAGCATTCCCGAATTCCATGGCGATGCCGACCGCCTCACCCAGGCGGTGTGGAACCTGGTGCGCAACGCAATCCAGGCCGGTGCCGGCAGCATCACCCTGCGCACCCGCGTGGAGCATGGCGTGCGCATCGCCGAGCAGCTGCACACGCTGGCGTTGCGCCTGGAGATCGCCGACGACGGCCGTGGCGTACCGGAGGAACTGGCCGAACACCTGTTCCTGCCCTTGGTGAGTGGCCGCGCCGAAGGCACCGGGCTGGGCCTGGCGCTCGCCCAGCAGGTGGCGCGCGAGCATCGCGGCACGCTGACCTACCGCTCGCGTCCGGGCCATACCGTGTTCACCCTGCTGTTGCCGATCGGCAACGGCGCCGCCCCGGCCGAGGAGGCCCCGCGCGATGTCTGAGTTCCCCACCACCGCGCAGCGCATCTGGGTGGTCGATGACGATCGTGCGGTGCGCTTCGTGCTGTGCACCGCGCTGCGCGAGGCGGGCTACCAGGTTGTCGATTTCGACAGCGCTGCGGCTGCCCTGCAGGCCCTGGGCGAAGGCGCGCCGCCGGCGCTGCTGTTCACCGATGTGCGCATGCCCGGCGACGATGGCCTGGTGCTGCTGGACAAGCTCAAGGCCGCGCTGCCGCAGCTGCCGGTGGTGGTGATGTCGGCCTATACCGATGTCGCCAGCACGGCCGGTGCGTTCCGCGGTGGCGCGCATGAATTCCTGTCCAAGCCGTTCGATCTGGACGATGCGGTGGCATTGGCGCAGCGGGTACTGCCGGCGGTGGCGCCCGCGCTGGCCGCTCCCAGCCCCGCCACCGAAGCGCCCAGCGACCAGCCGCCGCAACTGGTGGGTGATACGCCGCCGATGCGCGCGCTGTTCCGCGCCATCGGTCGCCTGGCGCAGGCACCGCTGGCGGTGCTGATCACCGGCGAGACCGGCACCGGCAAGGAGCTGGTGGCCAATGCCCTGCATCGCGAATCGCCGCGCGCGCAGGGTCCGTTCGTCGCGCTCAATACCGCTGCAATCCCATCCGAGCTGCTGGAAAGCGAGTTGTTCGGCCATGAGGCCGGTGCCTTCACCGGTGCGCAGCGCCGCCATATCGGCCGCTTCGAGCAGGCCAACGGTGGCACGCTGTTCCTTGACGAGATCGGCGACATGCCGCTGCCGTTGCAGACCCGGTTGCTGCGCGTGCTGGCGCAGGGCGAGTTCTTCCGCGTCGGTGGCCGCGAACTGATCCGCGTCGACGTGCGCGTGGTGGCCGCCACCCACCAGGATCTGGAGGGACTGGTCGCGCAGGGGAAGTTCCGCGCAGATCTGCTGCACCGCCTGGACGTGGTGCGCCTGCAGCTGCCGCCACTGCGCGAGCGCCGCGAGGACATCGCGCAATTGGCCAGCACCTTCCTGGCTGCCGCCGCACGCAAGCTGGATACGCCGCCGAAGCGCCTGACCGCCGCGGCCCTGCAGGCGCTGCGCGAGCACGACTGGCCGGGCAATGTGCGCGAGCTGGAGAACGTGTGCTGGCGGATGGCCGCGCTGGCCGCCGCCGACACCATCGGCGTGGCCGATGTCGATACCGCGCTGAACCGCGCGCGCGGGCGCCGCAGCAGTACCAGCGCAGCCGATCCGGGGCAGTGGGAAGCGCTGCTGGCCGAATGGGCGCGCCGTCAGCTGGCCGAAGGCGTGGAAGGGCTGCACGCGCAGGTGCGCGAGCGGGTCGACCATGCCCTGCTGGAGGCCGCGCTGCAGATCACCCACGGCCGCCGCGCCGAAGCCGCTGCCCGTCTCGGCCTCGGCCGCAATACCCTTACCCGCAAGCTGGGCGCCGGGCGCCGTCGCGGGGGCCATTGAACGGTCCCTGCACGCGATCCTCGCACCGGCTTGCCGAACCGTTGATCGTTCATGGACGATGCAATGCTTAGTGTCACCTGCAAGGAGTCTTCGATGCGTCTGTCCTTTGCCATCCTGCCGTTGTCCGCCGCCGTGCTGCTGTCTGCCTGTGGCAGTGCACCGAAGAAGGCCGAACCCACGCCGCCACCGCCGACCGTGGTCAGTGCTGCGAAGCAGGGCGAGGCCAATCTCGCGCCGGCCTCGGCCAGCATCGTCAGTGGCCGCATCGCGCTGATGGTGGAGCCCGGTGGCATCCACATCACCGGCCTGGTCGGTGGCCTGCAGCCGATGCAGCAGGCCGGCTTCCACATCCATGAGCGCGGCGACTGCAGTGCGGTGGATGCCAGCAGTGCCGGCAATCACTTCAATCCCGGTGGCGCTGCGCATGGCCGCGCCGGCACCGGCAAGCACCACCTGGGCGACATGGACAATCTGCGTGCCGATGCCCAGGGCCGCGCCAACGTCGATATCCACCTCAAGGGGGTTACCCTTGGCGGAGGCGCCGCCACCGATATCGCCGGACGCGCACTGGTCGTGCATGCCAACGCCGACGACTATCGCAGCCAGCCCGCCGGCAATGCCGGCGTCCGCATCGCCTGTGGCGTGATCCGGGTCGTCCGCTGATCACTGCAGGCATCATCGAGGGAGAGATTCCAATGCGTCTGATCCACACTTCGCTGTTTGCGGCCATCGCCGCGCTGGGCCTGGCGGCCTGCAGCCAGCAGCCCGCCGCGCCGCAGACTGAAACCCCGCCGGCCGCGCCGGCTGACGGCGCCACCACCGAGCCGGCTGCAGCGCCGGCACCGGCGGCTGCACCGACGGGCGATGCTTCGGCAACGGCCGAACTGGCACCGACCCAGGGCAACGAAACCAAGGGCAGCGTCACCTTCAAGGTGGTTGATGGCAAGGTCCACGTGACCGGCCAGATCACCGGCCTGAAGCCGGGCAGCGAACATGGCTTCCACATCCACGAGAAGGGCGACTGCAGCGCGCCGGACGGCATGAGCGCCGGCGGTCACTTCAACCCGGGCAAGCAGGATCACGGCAACGTCGCCACCGATCCGCACCACGGCGGCGACATGCCCAACATCAAGGCCGACGACAAGGGCGTGGCCACCATCGACGGCCCGGTGTCGAGCAACGTCAACATCGGCAAGGGTGATGACTTCGACATCATCGGCCGCGGCCTGATCGTCCACGCCGATGCGGACGACTACAAGACCCAGCCGACCGGCAATGCCGGCGCGCGCTTGGCCTGTGCGGTGATCCAGAAGGCCCCGTAAGAAACAAAGAACGCCGGCACAAGCCGGCGTTTTTCCTGATGGGTAGTGCCGGCCGCTGGCCGGCAATCACAGATCCGGAGGGTGCCGGCCAGCGGCCGGCACTACCCACAGATCACCCGGATCAGCGCGCCAGCAGTTCGCGCGCGTCCTGCCCGGCCTCGCAGTGCACGAACAGTACCGGCACGCCATGTGCTTCCAGCACCGCGGCCATCTGTCGCTGGCGCATCAGGAACTGCTCGTAGATGCCCTTCAGGCGATCGCAGTCGTTCTTGCTGTGGCTGTAGTGCGCGCACCAACCGGCCGGGTCGAACAGCGCCATGCGTGCTTCGCCATGCGTATAGCGCAGCAGCGGCTCGGGCGCGGCATTGAGCCACTCGTCCTCGCCCGGCGCCATGATCGCGGTCTCGATCAGCGGCCACAGTGCGGCCAGGCCCTGGTTGTCGTACTGCATCGACATCATCGCGGCCAGGTCGTTCACGGTGAAATAGCGCGCGTGCTCGATGCGGGCACCGAAGGTGTTCTGCGCCATCAGCGCGGTGTCGGCGTGCGCCATGCCGTTGGCCAGCAAGGTTTCTTCCAGCGCATCGGCGACCGCGCTGGTGGTGGCCACGTCGCTGCCGGTCAGCAGGAACGGCACCACGCGCAGGCCACCGCCCACCAGCGTGGCATCGGCCTGGAACGGCAGTGGCACGTCACCTTCGGCATCGGTACCGAAGGCCAGCAGGCGCGGGCCCTGGTTGCGGCCCGGGGCACGCATCTGCAGTTCTTCCAGGCGGCGATGGATCGGCCAGCCCGGACGCAGCACTTCGGCCGGGTCGAAATGCGCGGCGGCGAACACCAGGTCCAGCTCGGCCACCTGTGGCACCAGCTTGGCCAGGTCACGGCCGACGCGTTCGGCCAGTTCACCGGCCTGTTCAGCGCTGAGCACCGCCTGGCGGGGGATTTCGCCGCCGGCCAGTTCCAGGGCCAGCACGCCAAGGGCATTCATCGCGGGGTCGGGTTTGCTCATGGTTCCACGGTTGGCCCATCACAGGGCGGCAGCTACACTTGGCTCCATTATGCCTGCTCCGTCGTGCAGGCCATGTTGCAGACACCCTCATCCATGCCAGGTATCTCCATGCCCAACGCTCGTCCCGTCGCCATCCTCGGTGGCGTCCGCATTCCGTTCTGCCGCCAGAACACCGCGTATTCGGATGTCGGCAACCTCGGCATGTCGGTCCGTACGCTGGGTGCGCTGGTCGAACGGTTCGGCCTGCATGGCCAGCAGCTGGGTGAAGTGGCGATGGGCGCGGTGATCAAGCATTCCAGCGACTGGAACCTGGGCCGCGAAGCCACGCTGTCGTCCGGCCTGTCGCCGCTGACCCCGGGCATCACCCTGCAGCGTGCCTGCGGTACCTCGCTGGACAGCATCATCACCGTGGCCAACAAGATCGCGCTGGGCCAGATCGAATCGGGCATCGGCGGTGGTTCGGACACCACCTCCGACGTGCCGATCGTCTACGGCAAGAAACTGCGTGCACGCCTGCTGGCGGCCAACCGCGCCAAGAGCACCGGCGACAAGATCCGTGCGCTCACCGCCGGTTTCAAGTTCTCCGAGCTCAAGCCCGAGTTCCCGGGCGTGGCCGAGCCGCGCACCGGCAAGAGCATGGGCGACCACTGCGAGGACATGGCGAAGGAGTGGAACATCTCGCGCGACTCGCAGGATGAGTGGGCGGTGTCGTCGCACAAGAAGCTGGCCGCCGCCTACGAGCGTGGCTTCTTCAACGACCTGATCGCACCGTTCCGTGGCGTCGAGCGCGACAACATCCTGCGCCCGGACACCTCGCTGGAAAAGCTGGCCACGCTGAAGCCGGCGTTCGACAAGGTTTCCGGGCGTGGCACGCTCACCGCCGCCAACTCCACCCCGCTGACTGACGGTGCCGCTGCAGTGCTGCTGGCCAGCGAAGAGTGGGCACGCGCGCATGGCCATGAACCCCAGGCCTACCTGCGTGACGCACACGTGGCGGCAGTGGACTTCGTGCATGGCGAAGGCCTGCTGATGGCACCGACCATCGCGGTGCCGGAGATGCTCAAGCGCAACGGCCTGACCCTGCAGGACTTCGACATCTACGAGATCCACGAAGCCTTTGCCGCACAGGTGTTGTGCACCCTGCGTGCGTGGGAGAGCGAGGACTACTGCCGCAACCGCCTGGGCCTGGACGCGCCGCTGGGCCGCATCGACCCGGACAAGATCAACCTGCTGGGCTCGTCGCTGGCCACCGGCCACCCGTTCGCCGCTACCGGCGCACGCGTGATCGCCACGGCAGCCAAGCAGCTGGCCGAACGTGGCGGTGGCCGCGCACTGGTGTCGATCTGCACCGCCGGCGGCATGGGCGTGGTGGCGATCGTCGAGCGCTGATCGCATCCATCGGTGGGTGCCGACCGTTGGTCCGCACGATCCGGCCGGCACTCCTGGAACTGAAAACGCCGCCCATCGGGCGGCGTTTTTTTTTGTTCGGATTGTTGCTCTGGTGGGTGCCAAATTCACCGGTGGATGCCGGCCAGCGGCCGGCACTACCCATCAGGGCAACCGCGGGTTGCCGAATTCGTCGCGCTCTTCGTTGGCGTCATACACCGGCGGCTGTGCAACGATGGGCTGCTCCTCCACCGTGGCGCGCAGCGGCGTCTCGGTGCCACGCACCAGTTCCACGCTGTCCTCGCCGCGCTGCAGGCGCAGCGCATTGGCCAGGCACTGCGCGGCCAGCGCGTGTTCGCCACGTTGCGCGAACACTTCACCCAGCGCTTCCCACGCCGGTGCACCGGCGCCAGCGGCAATGGCCTCGTGCAGGAACGCATCGGCGGCATCCCATTGCTGCTGGCCCAGGGCCACGCGGCCCTGGGCCAGGCGCAGGGCGGCCGAGTCATAGTGCACGTTGCGCCAGCGCGCCAGATTGGCCTGGCGGGTGGCCAGGCGCTCGGCGGGCAGGCGGCCATACAGCGCCACCAGATCGTCATTCCAACGCTGGTCCAGTGCCTGTTCCAGCGCCAGCAGCGCCGGCTCATCCCAGTCCAGCGCCACCGCACGGCTGGCATAGGCGCCCACCACGTCCGGGGTGGGGCGCAGCGCCTTCGGGGTGGCCTCCCACTGTGCGGCCAGCGCGTTGACGTCGGCCGCTTCCAGCAGCGCCTGTGCGGCCAGGCGTGCCTCCAGTTCGCTGTTCGCGTCGGCCGGCAGCACCTTGCTCTGGCGCAGCGCACCCAGCTGGCCATACGCTTCGTGGGCGCGGCCGGCCTGTGCCAGCGCTTCGGTACGCAGCCACAGGCCGCGTGGTGGCAGCGGCTGGATCGCCGCTACGTCCAGCGCGTTGATCGCATCGACCGGCAGATCGCGCGCCAGCAGCTGTTCGGCGCGCAGCAGTGCCTGCAGGGTGGCGTCACTTTCACCCAGGCGCTGCAGCAGCGCGTCTCCGGCGGGGCCGTCGGCCCGTGCCTGCGCGCTGCGCACGGCAGTGGCCAGTGCCACCGCGCTCACTTCCGGGTCCCTGGCGGCGCCGTCCAGCAGCTTCTCCGCACGCTGCCACTGGCCATGCTCGTAGGCCTGCAGGCCGTCGATCAGGCGCACCCGGCCCTGCTTGCGGCGGTAGCGGCCCCAGGCACGGAACGGTGCAGCGATCAGGCTCCACAGCAGCCACAGCACCAGCACCGTGATCACTGCCAGCAGCGCTACCTTCGGCAGGTTGCTGTGATAGTCGTAGCCGCCGTAGCGCAGGGTCACTTCGCCGAAGCGGTTCAGGTCATCGGCGCCGAGCCATTGCGCGGCGACCACGCCGATGGCCACGGCCAGCAACAGCACGACCAGGGATTGCAGGGGTTTCATGCGGGCTTACCTCCGGTCGGTCTGGGTGCGCAGTTGTTGCAGGGTGCTGCCAAGAACAGCGTCGCTGGCCTGCAGCGGAAGTTCGCGCAGGGCCTTCAGTTCAGCACGTTGTGCGCGCAGGGCCGGTGAATCCGGCCAGCGCCGCTGTGCCCACTGCTCCACGCGGTCCAATGCGGTGTTTCGGCCCGCGCTGTCGCCGCGCTCGATCGCGGCACGCGCCAAGGTCAGTTCCAGCTGCAGGGCATCGTCGGCGTTGCGCTGTTCGGCGGCAGTCAGTGGGCCGTTCTGGCGGCTCGGGGTGATGTCCACGAACGGTGCCAGCGTGGCCTGCCACCAGGGCTTGGCGGTGCTGCTGCCGGTCGTGCCGGTGATCTGCGAGGGCAGGCCCTGCAGCGCCCGGGCCACAGCATCCAGACGCTGCAGCGACTGCACGCGCGGGCCACTGCCGAGCGCATCCAGTGCCTCGCGCTCCTGCACCAGCGCCTGGCGCAGGTTCAGGCCGTCGGCGTCGGGCAGATCGGCCAGCGCGGTGGCGGCCTGTGCATACAGGCGGCGTGCGCCGTCCACGTCGTCGGCGTAGTTCAGACGCTGCGCAGCCTGGGTCAGCAGCAGCTCGGCCTCGTCGCGCTGCACCGCCTGGCGGCCCTGGTTGGCGCTGTCGGCCAGCTTGGCCAGGTTCTCTTCCAGCAAAGCGCTGCGCTGCGAAAGTCCCAGCATCTCGTCGCGCAGCACGCGGTTGGTGGTCGCCGCGTCCTGCAGGCGCTGGCTGGTCGCACGCTGGTCACGGCGCAGCGCATCCAGCGTGGCCTCCAGGCCCTTCAGCTGTACGGCGGTGGTCTGTGCCTGCGCTGCCTGTTCGTTCTGTTGCTGTTGCCAGACGTACCAGCCGGCATAGCCGCCCGCGCCGAGCACGACCACGGCGGCCAGCGGCAGCAGCCAGCGCACGGGTCGACGGGGTGGGGGTGCGGGCGGAGTATCGTTCATCGGGCTTCCTTGTCGGCAACGGCGCCGGTCGGGGTGCCGGCAGGCTGCGTTGTGCACAGCATCACCGTTGCCGACGACAGCGGCAAGCGTGATCCACGTCCCTGTTCAGGTCGCTGCCGGGACGGTGAGCGTGGCGTGTGCAGCGGCCACCAGCTGCGCAGCGGTGGGGCCGGCGCTGCGTGTGATGCGCTGCAGGCCGAGCGCCTGCGCCTGTTCGCCGAGGCGGTCACTGGCAACCACCACGCGGGCAGACGCCCGCAGGCGCTGCTGCCCGGCCGGCGGAAGCTGTTGCCAGAAATGCTGCAGGGCTTCGCCACTGCTCACGGCCAGCACCCACGGCTGTGCTGAATGCGCCAATCGCGCCAGCGTTCGCGGGGGCAGTCGCAGCAGGCGACGCTGGTAGACGTCGGCACGTTCGATCGTGGCGCCGGCTGCGTGCAGCTGCGCAGCGATCAGGCCTCGCCCGCCGGGGGCGGTCACCAGGCCGATGCGCAGGCCGCGTACGTCGGCCAGCACCGGCAGCGCCAGCAGGCCTTCACTGTCCATCCGCTGCGGCGCGTGCACCTCGGTGATGCCATGTGCCTGCAATGCGCGCGCAGTGCCTTCGCCCACGGTCAGCCACGGGCTGCGCTGCACGCCGGCCAGCGGCAGCAGGGACGCGGCTGCGGCAACGGCGGCCGGGCTGGTGAACACCACCCGGTCGCAGTTCAGCGCGCGTTGCAGCTGGCGCACCACAGCCGTGCCATGCAGGCGCTGCAGGCGCCAGGGCGCCAGGGCCAGGACATTCCCGCCCAGCCCGGCAACGGCGCGGCGCAGCGCCACGTTCTGGCCCCGCGGGCGCAGCGAGATCAGGGTCCAGCGTGGGCCGGAACGGGTGGCGCCAGTGGGTATCGTATGGTCGACCATTGCCTGCATTATGCGGGCCCTTCGTTGTCGTGGTCGCTGCTCCGATGTCCGTTGATGCCCTGACTTCCTCGTTGGCCGCCCTGCAGGACGTGCTGGACTGCATGCCGGCGGTCCGCGCCATGCAGATCCAGCTCGACGGCTATGCCGATGGCGTGCTGCGCATCACCGCGCCGCTGGCGGCCAACGTCAACGACAAGGGCAACGCCTTCGGCGGCAGCCTGGCCTCGGTGCTGACCCTGTCCGGCTGGGCGCTGGTCAGCCTGCGCCTGCGCCTGGCCGGCCACGATGCCGAGGTCTATGTGGCCGACAGCAACCTGCGCTATCTGGCGCCGGTCTATGAGGACCTGCACGCCCACGCCGAAGCGGCCGAAGCCACCGGCTGGGACGCCTTCCTGAATACCTTCCGGCAGCGCCGCAAGGCCCGCATCAGCATCATCGCCACCCAGCCCGGTGCCGATGGCAAGCCCGCCGCCGAATTCAGCGGTCGCTTTGTTGCCTTCGCCAAAGGGTAGGATGGCAGGCTGACGTTCTGGGGAAACCACCGATGCGCCGCCTCATCCAGTTCCTGATGTATTCCCTGCTGCTGGCCAGTGCCGTGGCCTCGGCCGACGACCTCAGCCGCAAGCAGCGCAAGCTGCTGGAAGAGACCCAGATCGCCTACGGGGCGACCATCCGCTGGGGCAGCATGGACGATGCCATCGGCTACCTCGACCCCAAGCTGCGCAAGGAAAAGCCGCCGACCGAGTTCGAGCTCAACCGTTACGCGCAGCTGCGCGTGTCGTCCTATCGCGAGCGCAGCAGCGCCTCGCTGGACGGTGGCCTGGTCGAGCGCCGGGTCGAAATCGGGGTGATCAACCAGAACACCCAGGCCGAGCGCACCGTGGTCGTGGTCGAGCGCTGGCGCTGGGATCCGGAGGCCAAGCGCTGGTGGCAGACCGCCGGCCTGCCGGACCTGTGGAAGGGGCAGTGACGGGCCGCGTCCGGCTTGTGCGACAATCGGCGCCCGCTTAATCGACCCGTGACCTGAGTGAATTACGAAGAGTTGCTGGCCTTTGCAGGCCGAAACCCGATGCTGTCCGCGGCCCTGGTCGGCCTGACCGTGGCCATCATCGTCACCGAGATCCGCCGCCTGTTCCGGGGCTTCAAGGGCATCAAGCCCGCCGAACTGACCCAGCTGATCAACGCGGGCGGCACGGTGGTGGTCGACCTGTCGGCCAGCGGTGACTTCGAAAAGGGCCACATTGCCGGCAGCCGCAATGCCCAGGCCAGTGCCTTCGGCCCGGAAAACAAGCTGGTGGCCAATGCCAAGCAGTCGCCGGTGGTGCTGGTGTGCCGCAGCGGCAACGCTTCGGAAACCGCCGCCAAGGCGCTGAAGAAGGCCGGTTTCGAGAAGGTCTACGTGCTCGATGGCGGCATTCCCGCCTGGCAGCAGGCCGAACTGCCGCTGGTCAAGGGCCGCAACTGATTGCCGCAGGTGGCGGATCCGGCCTTGTCTGGGCCGGGTCCCGCCCCCATCGCAGTAGTTCGACCATCGTTTTCATTGCATTCACCTGGAGTTACTGGAAATGTCCGAAGAGATCACCAACGGCGCCGCTGCGCCGGTCGATGCCGCTACCGGCCCCGCTTTCACCGTCGAGAAGATCTACGTCAAGGACGTCTCCTTCGAGTCGCCGAACGCACCGACCATCTTCAATGACCAGGTGCAGCCGGAGCTGCAGCTGAACCTGAACCAGCAGGTGCAGCGCCTGGGTGAGAACGCCTTCGAAGTCGTGCTGGCCGTGACCCTGACCTGCCAGGCCGGTGAGCGCACCGCCTACGTGGCCGAAGTGAAGCAGGCCGGCGTGTTCGGCCTGGTCGGCCTGGACCCGCAGTCGATCGACGTGCTGCTCGGCACCCAGTGCCCGAACATCCTGTTCCCGTACGTGCGCCAGCTGATCAGCGACCTGATCCAGGCCGGCGGCTTCCCGCCGTTCTTCCTGCAGCCGATCAACTTCGAAGGCCTGTACGCAGAAACCCTGCGCCAGCGCCAGGAGCAGGGCGACGCACCGTCGCTGGCTGACTCCGAGCCGGCCGGCAACGCCTGATTCCTGCCGCGACGTCACGGATGAGCACTCCCGCTGACAAGATCGCCGTGCTCGGCGCCGGTTCCTGGGGAACCGCGCTGGCCAGCCTGCTCGCACGGCACGGTCACCCGACCGTGCTGTGGGGGCGCGATGCTGCCGTGGTCGAGGCCATCGACCAGCGCCACGAGAATCCGCGTTACCTGCCGGGCATCCCGCTGCCGGACAGCCTGCGTGCTACCACCGACCTGGCGTCGGCGGTGGAAGGCGCGGCCTGGATCCTGGTGGTGACCCCCTCGCATGCCTTCGGCGAAACCGTGCGTGCGCTGGCGCCGCTGCGTCCTGCCGGTGCCGGCGTGGCCTGGGCCACCAAGGGCTTCGAACCCGGTTCGGGCCGCTTCCTGCATGAAGTGGCGCGCGAAGTGCTGGGTGAGGACGTGCCGTTGGCCGTCGTCACCGGGCCGTCGTTCGCCAAGGAAGTCACCCAGGGCCTGCCGACCGCGATCACCGTGCACGGCGACGTGCCCGAGTTCGCGCAGACGGTGGCCGAGGCGATGCATGGCCCGGCGTTCCGCGCCTACACCGGCGACGACATGGTCGGTGCCGAGCTGGGCGGCGCGATGAAGAACGTGCTGGCGGTGGCCACCGGCGTGGCCGATGGCATGCAGTTGGGCCTGAACGCCCGTGCCGGCCTGATCACGCGTGGCCTCAACGAGATGCTGCGCCTGGCCGCTGCCATCGGCGCGAAGCCGGAAACGCTGATGGGCCTGGCTGGCCTGGGCGATCTGGTGCTGACCTGCACCGGCGACCTGTCGCGCAACCGCCGCCTGGGCCTGGCCCTGGGCCGCGGCCAGACGCTGCAGGATGCCGTGCGCGAGATCGGCCAGGTGGTCGAGTCGGTGCAGACCGCCGACGAAGTGATGCGACAGGCACGCCGCCATGGCATCGACCTGCCGATCTCCGACGGTGTGCGTGCCGTGCTGCATGGCGAGCAGACCCCCGAAGAAGGCTTGCGCGCACTGCTGGCGCGGGAACAGAAACCGGAGTATCCGGACACGCTGTTCAAGTGAATCGAAAAACCCCGGCCAGGTGCCGGGGTTTTTTCTTGTGCGCCTCATCCACGCATGGCGTGGATCCAGGACGGAACCCGCTTCTGGTAGCGGCCAACCTTGGTTGGCGCCCAGTAGCGCCGGGCCATGCCCTGCGGAATCCCTCACCGCGCCCGCGGCGGCGCGTTGCTGTTGTCCATGTCCGAAAAGATCAGCCACGGCCCATCACGCTCACGCTTCAGCGTGAGCGTGAACTTGCCGGTATCGCCCACGTTGTTGCCGTAGCTGTACGCACCGACGATGTAACCCGTGTTCCCTTCCACCGCATACGCCAAGGCACGCAACCGCAACGGACTGCCGCCCTGTCCGGCATATGCAGCCTCGATCGCAGTGCGCCCGCGCACGGGTGGCTGGTTGCTCTGCAGCACAAAGCCATCCTCGGCGAAGAGCGCAGCCAGTGCCCTGGCATCACCCCCGCGCCACGCCTGCTCGTAGTTGCGCAGCACACGGTCCAGCGGTGCGGGCAGGGCTGCATCCGGGAGAGGCTGCGCAGGCTTCGCGTTCTCTGCATCGTGGGCAATTGCCGGCGATGCCAGCAGCAGGGCACTGCAGAAGATCATGGCGAGTCGTGTGCGGCGCATGCGTCCAGGCCCTGGCGATGATGGGAAGGCTTCAGACGCATCCTAGCGCGCCGCTGGTTAGAATCACGCGGCCGCCGATTCGGTGGATGCAGCGCAGATCAGACAAGGACACGCGATGAAGATGCGAATCACAGGGATGGCGATGATGGCCGCGCTGCTGGCAGCCTGCGGACAGGCACCGGAGAAGACTGGCGGGACCGCACCTGCTGCGGCGCCAGCGCCGACCACCGAAGCACCGGCCGCCGCGGCGACGGTGGTCGAAAAGGAACCGTCCGTCGAAGACGGTGTGGACCCCGCGGTGTGGGACAACGAAGGCGAGCCGGAAGACCCGGGCGCCGGCGGCGAACTCACCTGCGCGGACAATCCGCTGGCGACGCATTTCTTCACCCTGGTGGGCGGTAACACCGTGGACGACTGCGGCCGCAAGGACCCGAAGGTGCTGGCGGCCTTCAACGCGCTGATGAAGGACACCGCGGCAGCCGAATCCAGCGACAAGGAGATTCCCACGCTGCGCGAGCGCCTGTTGAGCGGACCCAGCGGCCCTGGCGAGCTGGTAGTGCTGCAGGGCGAGCCGTGGTGGTTCTACACCGCCTGCCAGGCCCACGACTGCCCCGGCACCGCGTTGGCGATGCTGTACTCACCCACGCAGGCGAAGATGGTCGGCCGTCTTACCGCGCGCTGCCGTGTGTGGTGGCTGGGCGAGCCGACGGCGGAACAACGTGAGCAGATCGAACAGCGCCAGCCACTGCAGGATGCCGCGCTGAAGGAAGACAGCGCGCTTTGCGAGTGATGTGGCGCGCGCCGCAGCGCCGGGCCGTGCCCGGCGTTGCAGTGAGCGTTGTTCCCCGTGTCACCCTTCCGGGCGCATGCGTGCGCTGACCTGTGCGGTCAGCGACAGACTGGCCATCATCAGGCCCTCCATCACGCGGTCGCCCACGTACTCCTCGTCGGGACCGTTCTGGCGCACGCGCTCGGCAGCCAGCAGCATTTCCAGCGCCACGCGCAGGCCGGTCAATGCGCAATCCGCGTCGGCCAGCGCCATGCGGCGGCCCGGCATCTGATGACGTTCGGGCCAGGGTTGGCCGTCGGCGGCGGCGCCCTTGCCGATGCGGTCGAGGGTGGCGATGAAACCGAGAGGATCCTGCTGGTGCGGTGCTTCCGAAGGCGCGTCCGCGTTGGCGGGCACGTATTGCGTGCGTAGTCGGGAGGATTCGGGTGTGCTCATGGCAATGCTCCGTGCAGGACAGACGGCAGCCGCCACGCAAAGGTGGCGGGCGGAGACGTGGCTCGAAAACCGGGCGCTTGTTGAAACCGGCAGGCACAGGGCCTCCACGCTCCGCCCGCCATAGCCGGCAGACGGATTGCCCGCCGGCGCCACGAGGGGTGACGCCGACGGGCAAGCGTTGTTAAACAAGCGCACGGGTTTTCGAAGCCCGGCCATCCTTTTTCGATGGCACGTCATCTGTACGCGTGCTGCTGCGCGGTGCCAATCAGAACAGTTGCATTCAACGCTTGATCAAAGACGCTTTTGGCATTTTTGCACGCTGTTAAGCTGTCGCAGACGCAGGCGCCGCAACGGCCGTAGCGGCATGGGGAATATGCGACATGGGTCGAAGTTGATGACGTGGCGTACGGGCACCCCACCAAGTCGATGACGACAGTGCGGGGCGAAGAACGCAATTCGACTCCCACACACTTTGATCTGTCAGTGCTCTTCGCGTCTCTCGTACCAGGCTTGTGTACGGTTCACGATCCGCACCACGGACAGCATGACCGGTACCTCGATCAGCACACCCACCACGGTGGCCAGCGCCGCCCCCGAATGCACGCCGAACAGTCCCACCGCGGTGGCCACCGCCAGTTCGAAGAAGTTGCTAGCGCCAATCAGTGCTGACGGGCCGGCCACGCAATGTGCCACGCCCAGGCGGCGGTTGAGCAGGTAGGCCAGGCCCGAAGTGAAATAGACCTGGATCAGGATCGGCACGGCAATCAGCGCGATCACCAGCGGTTGCTTCACGATCTGCTGGCCCTGGAACCCGAACAGCAGCACCAGCGTCAGCAGCAGGGCGGACAACGACAGCGGCCCCAGCCGTCGAAGCGCACGCTGCAGCCCCGTCTCACCGCTGCGCGAAAGGATCCAGCGCCGCAGCAACGCGGCCACCAGCACGGGCACCACGATGTAGAGGCCAACCGACAACAGCAGGGTGTCCCACGGCACGCTGATCGCCGACAGGCCCAGCAGCAGCGCAACCACCGGCGCGTAGGCAACCACCATGATCGCGTCGTTCAACGCCACCTGGCTCAGGGTGAAGTTGGCATCACCGCGGCACAGGTTGCTCCACACGAACACCATGGCGGTGCAGGGCGCGGCCGCCAGCAGGATCAGCCCGGCGATGTAGCTGTCGATCTGTGCTGCAGGCAACCAGTCCGCGAAGGCATGGCGCAGGAACAGCCAGCCCAGCAGCGCCATCGAGAACGGCTTCACGGCCCAGTTGATGAACAGCGTCACGCCGATGCCCTTCCAGTGCTGCTGCAACTGGCGCATCGCAGTGAAGTCGACCTTCAGCAGCATCGGGATGATCATCAGCCAGATCAGCACCGCAACCGGCAGGTTGACTTTGGCCACTTCGGCGGAGGCCAGCACCGCGAAGGCATCGGGCAGGACGTGGCCCAGCAGCGTGCCCATCGCAATGCACAGCACAACCCACAGCGTCAGGTGTCGCTCGAACAGGTTCATGGCAGTGGCACCGTCATTGTGCGCCGTCGGTCGGCAGCAGCTGGCCGATCCGGTCCAGCGCGTGCTGCAGCGCTTCGCGTTCGGACCACACCGATTCGGGCAGTGCGAGCAGCGCACGCAGGCGCGTTTTCACGATGGCATGGGCCAGTGCGAAGGCCGCGGCCTTGTCGGCATCGCTGCCTGCCACGGCGGCGGGATCGGGCAGGCCCCAGTGGCTGCGGATGAAGTCACCGAACACCACAGGGCAGGCTTCGGCAGCGGCCGCGTCACACACGGTGATCACCAGGTCCATCGGGGCTGCGTCCACGAACTCATCCCACGACTTGCTGCGCAGCCCTTCAATGGGCATTCCTTCGGCCTGCAACTGGGCGAGCGCGAAGGGATTGATCTGGCCAGTGGGCTGGCTGCCCGCACTGAATGCGCTGAAGTGATCGCCGCCCCAGGCGCGCAGGGTGGCTTCAGCCAGCACGCTGCGCGCGCTGTTGCCGGTGCAGAGGAACAAGACATTGCGGGTCATGTGGCTTCCGTGGTCAGTGAGTGGCTTGGACATGCACAGCGCGCTGGCCGGGCAGAGACCAGTGAACTCGGCAGAGCTGCGGATCGCCTCCGCTATCTGCGCGCGATCGCATCCGGCATAGCCGTGCCGCGCGAACCATGGGCCTGCCGACGTCGTCAGCAGCACCAGTTCCCAGACCTGCATGCGGCGGGCCATGTCCTCGGCCGCTGACAGCAACGCGCGCCCAAGGCCGGTATTGCGTTGGTCGTCGGACACCACCAGCGAGCGAAGCAGGGCCGACGCGCCGAAGATCTGCAATCCAACGGCACCCACGGGAACACCTTCGAGGTCTGCGACGAGAAACGCCACCTCGCTGCTTTCCAGATCGGCCACGGGCAACTGCGCCCGCTGCAGAAGGTCCCGGATGTAGGACAGGTCGTCGCGTGTGCCGGTACGAATCATCGGATCGGGTTTCATCTCAGCACCTGCATGCCGGTTCGTTCACCGTGCACCGCTCATCCGGGGAGCCCGCGCAGCAGTTGTGCGTCAGGTACTGGACCAAGCCGTTCATCGCATCGAAGTTGGCGCGGTAGCAGACGTGGCGGCCTTGGCTTTCGCTCTCCACCAGCCCGGCCTGCACCAGCTCCTTCAGGTGGAAGCTGAGCGTGGCTGGGGGTACCTGCAGGGCCGTGGCGATGTCGCCCGCCATGCGCCCTGCCGGGCCCGCCTCCACCAGCAGTCGGAAGGCAGCCAGGCGGGTGGCATGGCCGAGGGCGGTCAGGGCGGTGATTGCATTAGATGTTTCCATATTTCTAGAATAGTCGAATGAATGAGCCAATCACAAGCCTGGACCTGCCCAACCTGCTGGAATCGTCATTGCCCCAGCCCAATCATCACCAGCTCGCCGCGGCAGATCTGGGGCCGCCACGCATTCTCCTGCTCTACGGCTCGCTGCGGCCCCAGTCGTTCAGCCGCAAGCTTGCGCTGGAAGCCGAGCGGCTGCTGCGCCACCTGGGGTGCGAAACCCGGGTGTTCGATCCGCATGCGCTGCCGATGCTGGACAGCGTGGACAGGAATCACCCCGAAGTGCAGCGACTGCGCGAATGGTCACAGTGGTCGGAAGGGCAGGTCTGGGTCAGCCCCGAGCGGCATGGCACGGTCACCGGCGTGTTCAAGAACCAGATCGACTGGTTGCCGCTGGAAGATGGCAGCGTGCGGCCCACGCAGGGCAGGACGCTGGCGGTGATGCAGGTGAGCGGCGGCTCGCAGTCGTTCAATACCGTCAACACGTTGCGCGTGCTCGGCCGCTGGATGCGCATGCTGACCATCCCCAACCAGTCGTCGGTGGCCAAGGCCTGGCAGGAATTCGATGACGACGGCCGGATGAAACCCTCGCCGTACTACGATCGGGTGGTGGACGTGATGGAAGAACTGGTGAAGTTCACGCTGCTGACGCGGGGCCGGTCGGACTACCTGGTGGACCGCTACAGCGAGCGGAAGGGCGACGCGCACGCCGCGGCCTTGGCGCGGGCTGCAGGGGCGACGGCTTCCTGAGTTCCAGCACGCGCGCTACCTGCTCGCGCGCTGCGCGCCCTTGCTGTTCTCGTCCTTTGCATCGCCACGGCTCTGCGCGAACGCCGGGAACGTCTTCGCGATCGAATCCTTGTCCGGCAGGATGTAGAACACACCGCCCTTCTGGAACGTGGATTGCACGATCTGTTCGTAGAAGCCGGGCGAAACGTTGATGCAGCCGTGGGTGACGCGGTTGTCGTCCGGCGTCGGCGTCGCCAGTCGTTCGGCGCGCTTTTCCTTCGGGCTGCCCGGTGGCAGCGGATGCATCGAGACGGCGGAATCGTAGTCCACCCACAGCACGCGCCCGGCATCGTCGGAGGGGCCATAGGCGCCAATGAAGCGGCCCGCAGGCGTGGTGCGGTCGTGGCCGGGAATCGCGCTCAGAGCAAGCTTGGCGACGCCCGGTGCGGAATGATCGCCGATGGCCGAACCGAACAGTGCCGGCGCGGCGCCGCGCAGCTTGCCGTCGCCGCCGAAGACCAGGACCTGCGCGGCGGCCTTGTCCATGATCGCGAACGGATAACCCTGATTGTCCTTGCTGGCGACCACCCAGCCGGCCAGCTCGATCACTGTTTCGGAGACGCTCTGGTCGGGCGGAAGTTCATCAACGGCGGCCGCCTGTGGTGCGGGTGCGTCCTTGTCCCTGGCGTTGGCTACGCCGCTGCATGCAACGGCCAGTGCCACGGCCAGAGTGGCGTGCAGGGCGCGGTGTGCAGGGGAGGAGGAGGTACGAATGGGACGGCTCCTGGCAATGCAGATCTGAGGTGGAAGGACGCCAGTGGCCGGCGAGGGCCACTGGTTCCCGATACACAGGTGGATCAATTCAAACAGTGAGGGAGCGATCAGCCGCGCGGCTTGCGTCCGACGGGTGCCCTTTCAAGCTGCTGCACGCGGCCTTCGATCTGGTCCAGGCGCTGGTTGGCCTGCTGTGCCGACTGGTTGGCGGACTCGGCACTCTGTGCAGCGCCCTGCACCTTTACATCGAGCTGATCGAGGCGCGAGTTGATGGTTGCGAACTCGTCCTTGTAGGTGGCACAAGCGCCAAGGCTCACGGTGGCGATGAGCGCGACAGCAAGTGCGCGGGCCGTCTTCATGTGTTGCGGGTTCAGGTTCATTGCACTCCCTCCTTCGTCTGGGGAAGCTGGAATATAGCGGCGTTTGTTCCCCACGCTGACAAGCGCTTTCAGCTGAAGTTGGAAGACGTGGAAGGGTTGTGAAATATGTTCGTCAGCGAAGCTTAACGAGTGAGATCAGGCGAGCTGATGTGCGCAGAGGCGACGGCCTTGCGGTTGCTCGAATCGCCCAATTCATCAGCCTGAAGACGGCCTCATTCTTTCCCGTTTTCCACTGGCCCACACGCCGGGCGCCATTCACTTGCGGCGAACAATGCCGGCGCACTTTCCGGGCGCACCTCCAGCAGCGTGGCGACGGCACCGGCTTTGTCATCGGTGCGGGCAACGTAGTCAGCGGCAATGCGGTAGCCGATCCAGTAGCCAAGATCGCCGCGGCGCGTTTCGTCGCCCGCTCCGTTGTAGAGCCATTGCGACAGATCAGTACCGGCGCTGTCCCGGGCGAACTGGCGTTCCAGGGCGCATTCGCGGCCCTGCGTCCAACGACGCAGATGCGCGTTGGCCGGTTGACCCGAGATCAGTTCGCCCACGTACTCGGCGCCGCCTTCAAGCAACGTCTGATAGAGCAGGGTGGGCTGCGCGACATCGACGCTCGCACCGGGCTGCTGCACGTGCACGTACTCATGGGCGATCAGGTGCACGAAACGATCGCCGATGTCGGGCTGCATCCAGTCGGCGTTGCACAGTGCTTCCAGTCCGATCACCACGCCGTCGGGCGTGGTGACACCGCCGCTGTTGCCCCGACCCACCAGCACGGTGACCGGCGGAAAACGTGCGGAAGGAAGCAGGGTACCCAACCGATCGAGTGCCTTGGCAACCCGCTCGCGGATCTCCGGCAGCGCCCTCGCACAGCTACGCGCTTTGGCAAACAGCGCAGGTTTGTGCTGGATCGCATCTGCAAGACGATCCATCGCGCCGATACGGCTGTCAGTGAAGCTGCGTAGTGCATCCGTACCCGCATGCAGATAGCCGCGCTGCAGATCGTCGGCACTTGGCTTCCCTCCGCTTGCATCCAGCACGCTGAAGAAGCGCGAGACATCGTCGGTTTGAATCACGATGCGCCCGGAAGGGCGGGTACGCTCGGCTGCGTTGGCTACCTGCAGCATCATCGGCAGGGCGAAGAGCAGCAAAGCCCGCACTGTGCGCCGGGCATGAAGCGGAAACAGCAGTGACGCGATGGATGCGTGCGGCATGAGGAGTTCCCTGAACGCCAGCCTTATTTATACACCAGTCAGTTCAATATTCAGGGTCGATTAGACCCCCTAACGGATAATTCACACCTGTCGACCGCCTCCTCTCTCTCCCCCTCCCGGGAGGCGGCCGACGAAACCAAAATTATTAAAGGTGTGTCCCGATGAACAAGAATTCGCTGCTCGCCCTGGGTCTTCTGGCTGCCCTGCCGTTCGCTGCATCGGCAACCGATGGCCTGTCGTACAACTACGTTGAAGGCGGCTATGTGAACACCGATGCCAAGGGCGGCGACGCCGATGGCTGGAAGGTGAAGGGTTCCGTGGCGGTGCACCCGAACTTCCACATCTTCGGCGACTACAGCGCGCAGGAGACCGACACGTTCAAGAACGACGTCGACCAGTGGCGCATCGGTGCCGGCTACAACTACGGCATCGCACCGAACACCGACCTGGTGGCCCGTGTCGCGTACCAGAAGTTCGACATGAAGCACGGCCTGGACTTCAACGGCTACTCGACCGAAGTCGGCGTGCGTACCGCGTTCAACCCGTACGTGGAAGGCTACGTGATGGCCGGCTACGAGGACTACGCCAAGAAGCACGGTATCAACCCGGACGGCGAGTTCTACGGCCGCGTCGGCGCCACCGCCAAGTTCAACCAGAACTGGGGCCTGAGTGGCGAAGTGAAGCTGGCCAAGGCCGGCGACCGCGAGTGGTTCGTGGGCCCGCGCTTCACCTGGTAACAAACGCCTGTCGTTAGAGCGTGTTGTGCTGGCGTGTGACTCTCTCTCTCTCTCCCACACGCCAACCGAAGCCCGGCCTCGCGCCGGGCTTCTTCTTTTCTGTGCATCCGGTAGAGTGCAGGGCCGCAGGGCGGTCCTGCAGAGCCTGGCGCGGCGGATTCCAGCGCAATCACGATCAAGGGACATGATGAAGATGAAGGCGATCACCGCTGTGGCAGCACTGCTGCTGCTGGGAACGGCGCAGGCGCGTTCGAGCGCCGAATGGAATCTGAAAGGCGCCAACCGTTCGGAAGGCCGGGTTGTGCTGACCCTGGTGAGCAAGACGCCCGAACTGACACCAGCCAACCGGCAGGCGGCCGAACAGACCGCAACGCGCCAGTGTGCAACCTGGGGCCTTCCCGCTGCCGAACTGAACGGTGAGATCGAGCGTGCGTGCGATGGGCGCAGCCGTTTCGGCAAGTGCAAGCGGTGGCAGTTCACGATGCCCTTGCAGTGCAGTGCCGCGGTTTCACAGTGACGTCGTGTCGTTTGCCGCAGGGCATGGGGGTGCCCCGGCGAGGTGTTCGACTGGCTGCGCGAACGCGGTCTGCCAAGCGGTCGCTGCCAGCGTATCGCCCGGAGTGGGCCGCAGCAGTTCCATGTAGCGCAGGAATGCACGGTACTGCGCGCAGGACGGAACGAGAACTGCTCCGTCGCCGGTCAGGCGGTTCCGCTATGATCCCGGCACGTCGCCATTGACGATGCACCCGCCTCAAGCCAGCAGGAACTGCCGTGAACACCCAGCCCGCCCAGATCACCGCTCTCAATCACACGCTCGACAACGAGCCGCAGCAGATCACCGCGCCACTCACCCATTCGGCGGCGTTCCTGGTGCTGAAGGTGAAGGACGACGTGGCGTCGATCGCCAAGGCGCGCGAGGTGCTGGCCAGCACTGATGATCTGATCAAGAACACCGCCATCCGCGAGATCGAGCGCACTTTCACCTGCAACGTGGCCATCGGCCATCGCGTGTGGCAGCCGCTGGTGGGCTCCACGCCGCCACGCGAGCTGAAGCCGTTCCGCGAGATCAAGGGCGCGACCCACACCGCTGTGTCCACGCCCGGTGACCTGCTGTACCACATCCGCGCACGCACCATGGACCTGATCGTGGCGTTCGAGCGCAACCTGCTGATGGCCTTCGGTGATGCGGTCGAGGCGGTCGATGACGTGGCCGGCTTCCGCTACTTCGATGGCCGCGATCTGCTCGACTTCGTCGATGGCACCGCCAACCCGGAAGGACTGTCGCTGCCGGAAGCCACCATTGTTGGCGATGAAGACCCGGAGCATGCCGGTGGCAGCTACGTGTTGGTGCAGAAGTACCTGCACAACCTCGATGCCTGGCGCGCGCAGAAGACCGAGGCGCAGGAGGCGATCATCGGACGCACCAAGCACGACAACATCGAGCTGGATGATGCGCCGGCCGATGCGCAGAAATCGCACAAGACGCTGTGCACCATCGAAGACGCTGACGGCGAGCACGAGATCCTGCGTGACAACATGCCGTTCGCCAACCCGGGCCGTGGCGAGTACGGCACCTACTTCATCGGCTACACGCGCCGCCTGTGGGTGATCGAGAAGATGCTCGAGCGCATGTTCATCGGCAATCCCGCGCCGCTGCACGACCGCATCCTCGACTTCTCCACCGCCACCACCGGCGTGACCTTCTTCGCGCCGTCGCGCAAGGTGCTGGCCGACCTGGGCGAGTGATCGCGCCGGGCCATCACGGCCCGCCATCTGCCTGTCATCTATGGCGCCGACCATGGCGCGCTGGATGGGAGTGCAGGAGGCTGGCGATGGTCATGGCAGGGAACAGGACCGGCGTACGCCGCTGGTGGCGGCCACTTGCCGCGTTGTTCGGGGCATTGGCACTGGGGAGTGCCAGCGTTCCCGCGCAGGAGGCTCCCGCACACTGGATGGCCTACGCCACCGCCGTGGGTGGCCAACTGCAGCAGCGCCTGCAGCAGGAGCAGGACCCGCAGGCGCAGCGCGTGCTGGAATGGCTGCAGGCACATCCGGACACACCGACGCCGCTACCGGTAAGCCTGTGGATCGCCGCGGACGGCCGCATTTCGAAACTGGAATTCGACAGCCTGGGTGATGCCCAGGTCGATGCCGACCTGCGCGCGACGCTGCAGGCTGCGCCGTTGCAGGCGGCCCCACCGGCCGACATGCGCCAGCCGCTGCGTCTGGGTTTGGCCCTGAGCCCGTAGATCCACGCCATGCGTGGATGGCGCGCCGATTGCCCGCAACAGCCACGCATGGCGTGGCTCTACTGCGTTGCCACCTGCGGCTCGCGCGCGGCCGCGCTCCATGCGCGCAGGCCGAACACGGCCAGGCCGAGGAAGAACACGTACAGCGCGGCGGTCACATGCAGCGACTTGAACAGGTACGCACCCACATAGACCACGTCCACGGCGATCCATACCCACCAGCAGGCGACGTGGCGGCGTGCCTGCCACCACTGGCCGACCAGGCTCAGTGCGGTCAGCATCGCGTCCAGCCACGGCAGCGCGGCATCGGTGAAGGTGTGCATCCCGGCGCCCAGCATCACGCCGCCGCACAGGCCGATGGCCAGGTCACGCAAGAGCTTGCCGCGCGCCAGCGGCACGATGCGGATGCTGCCCTCATCGGCGGCGTGCTGGCGCCAGTTGAGCCAGCCATAGACCAGGAAGCCACCGAAGGCGACCTGCAGCAGGGTGTCCGAGTACAGCTTGGCCTCGGCGAACACCAGGCCATACAGCGTGACCGACAGCAGGCCCACCGGCCATGCAGACAACCGGCGGCGGGCCATCAGCCAGACGCCGAGGATGCTGCACAGCGCTGCGCTCCACTCGAGCATCACGCTGCTCACAGCGCGAACGTCACCGACAGGCGGGCCTGTCGTGGTGCACCGGGGAACAGGTAGTAGTCACCGCCGCTGCTGCCGGTATCACGCCAGTAGAAGCGGTTGAACAGGTTGTCCACTGACAGGTTCCAGGTCACCGCGCGCTCGTGCAGGCGATGCTGGAAGCGCAGGCCGGCATCGAATACCGAATAGTCCGGTGCGCGCACGCCGCCGTCGGCACGTGCCACGTTGGCACCGGCATAGCGCCAGCCGCCGGTCACGTCCAGGCCCCGCACGAACGGCAGCGCGTAGGCCACGTGCACGCTGGCGCGTACCTTCGGCACGTTCACCAGCTGATGGCCTTCATAGGCTGGCGTGCCGGTGTCGCGCGCACGCGCCTGCAGCACGCTGGCGCTGGCCACGATCTGCAATGCATCCGTCAGCTGACCGTTGGCGGTCAGCTCCAGCCCGGTGTGGGTCTGCGTGCCTTCCTCGACGAAGGTGTAGCCCACGTCGCTGTTGTCCGGCTTGGCGTACTGGTACGGCTGCGAAATGCGGAACACGGCTGCGCCCAGCGCCAGCGCCTCGACCGGCACGTACTTCAGGCCCACTTCCAGCTGCCGCGACTGCACCGACGGCAGGAAGGTATCGGCATTGCTGGTCCAGAACGGCGCTTCCTGGCCCAGCGAAATGCCGCGCACGTAACTGGCGTAGGCGTTGAGCTGGTCGGTGGCTTTCCACACCACGGCGGTCTGTGGCAGGAAACGCGACAAGCGACTGTGGCGTTGCGGGGTGCCGCGCTTGTCATAGGCGCGCTCGTCCAGGCGGACGAAGCGTCCACCGGCCAGCCACTGCCAGTCGTCACCGAAGCTCATCCGGTCCAGCGCGAGGAACGCGGTCTGGCGGCTGTCCAGGCGTCGTGCGGATGGGCCCGGCATCTTCGGCGATGGCGCGAACACCGGCACCGGTGCGTCGTGGATGTTGCTGGTGCCGACGTACTCGTTGACGCTCGGGCGCCTGTCCACGGTGCGGCGGAAGTAGTCGGCACCGAGGGTCAGCTGGTGGCCGACGCTGCCGGTCTCGAAGCGGCCACGCAGTTCGGCACGGGCCTGCTGGTTGCGGCGGGTGTCGTCCGGGCTGCGGTAGTCGTAGACGTCATAGTCGCCGTTCGGCGCGAAATAATTGCCCGGCACGCTGCCGTCGGCGCACTGCGTGGCGTAGTAGCAGCCGTAGGCGAAGGCGACGTTGTCATCGATCACCGAGCGGCTATGGCCCACCGAGACGCGCGACTGCCAGGCCTCATTGAAGTCGTAGGTGTGCAGCGCGGTGATGTTGGTGCTGGCGATATCCACCGGGCGCTGCCACGGCTGGTAGCCGAGCAGATGCTCGCGGTCGACACCGCGCGGCAGGTCACGCGCACCCAGCAGCTGGTAGCCGGACACCGAGCGCTGCGAGCTGGTCTGGTAGTTGGCATCCACTTCCAGCTTGCCGCGCTCGCCGATCAGCCAGTCGGCGGCCAGCGAGTAGAAGTTGCGGCGGCCATCGGCGTGCTCGACGTAGGAATTGCTGGAATCCCATGCGGCATTCAGGCGCAGGCCGAAGCGCGGGGTGATCCAGTGGCCGACATCGACGGCGACGTAGCGCGAGCCTTCCGAATCGGTACCGAGCGTGGCGGTGCGCACTTCGGCCGGGCGCTTGCCGATGTAGTTGATGATCCCGCCCGGCGCCATCACCCCTGCCGCCAGCCCGGCTTCACCCTTGAGGATCTCCACCGACTGCACGTTCTCCAGCGCCAGACGCTGTTCGCCGACGATGGACAGGCCGTTGAAGCGGTAGCCGGTGGCGGCGTCCAGGGCGAAGCCGCGGATGGCGATGTTCTGGTAGTAGCCCACCGGCGCGTAGGCATCACCCAGCGAGGCATCGTTGCTGGCCAGCTCGGACAGCGAACGTAGCTGGCGGCGGTCGAGATAGTCGCGCTCGAGCACGTTCACCGACGCCGGCGTGTCCTTCCACGAACCGCCACCGAAGGCGTTCACGCGCGAGGTATCGGCCTTCGGCTTGCCGGCTTGCACGCGCACCGCCGCCAGTTCGGTCGGCGAGCGCTCGGCGCCGGTGGCAGCCGCATCAGGGGATGCCTCGGCCTCGCTGGCGTGCAGTGGCAGCGCAGCGCAGAGGGCGAGGGAGAGCAGGGTGGGGCGCAGGCAGCGGTTCATTCGGTTCGTCTTCGGACAACAAGGGAGACGAAGCGACGGCGCGCAGGTGCACCGGCCCATGACGGGGGTGTGGCTGCGGCTCAAAGCTCCCTACGCCGGTGCAAACCGGATCAGGTTCCAAGGGACTCTCTCAGCCTGGCAGATCCAGGCACCCCCGCTTCAGGTGACCATTTCACTACAAATGGTACGGATTTGCGAGCGCCACCCGGGGGCAACCGGATCACGCGGCGGCGTGCAGGGCCTGCAGCAGTGCCTGCCCCGGGGCGGTATGGAACCACGCCGGATGGCCGAGCATGAAGGGCTGCCACGCCACATCGGCATTGGCGGTCGAGCCTGTGACGCCCTCGAAATACTCCACTTCGGACAGTGCGAAGTCGAAATGCACCATCGGCAGCAGGTCGGCCAGCAGGTGCACGCGTGCCGCCGACAGCGGCAGCACCTGGCGGTAGCCATCGAGCAACGCCAGCGCGATATCGATGCGCACCGCCTCCATGCCGCGCTCCAGCTCCAGCCATGCCACGGCGTTGCGCTCGATTGCGGTAGCCAGGTCGAACAGTGCACTGGTGGGCGAGGCCAGGCCGAAATCCAGCACGGTGCTGACCTGCCCGTCGCGCCACAGCAGGTTGGAGACATGCCAGTCGTTGTGCGCCCACAGCCGTGGTTCGTCGCGCAGGCGCTCGGCCAGTCCCGTGTGCCAAGGCAGCACGTCACGCCGCAGCTGTGCTTCCCACGGAATGCGCGCGAGATAGCGGGCCAGGCCGGGGCGCTCGTGCAGCCCTGCCTTGATTGCCGTCACCGGATCGTCGGCGCGGATCAGATCATCGCGCGCGACCAGCAGATGGGTGCTGCGCTGGGGCGCGCGGTAGCCGTCGGCAGCACGGTGCAGCTGGGCCAGCATGCGTCCGGCTTCACGGGCCTGCGCGACGTCGGTCAGCAGCGACCACGACACCGCGTCGCGGTACAGGTCGTCGCCTACGCCGACGTCGTGCAGTTCAAACGTCCATTCGCCGTGTTCGACCGCGGTGTGACCATCGGTCGCTGCCAGCACCTGTGCCACCGGCACGCCAGCAGCGTCGAGATGGGCGATGAAGCGGTGCTCTTCCTCCAGGCAGGCCGCGTTGCGCACGCTGTGGTGATGGCGCTTGATGAACACCGCGCCGCGCGTGCCATCGACGATGGCGGCAGCCGACAGCGGTCGCGGGCTGTGCCAGCGCGGCTGGCTGCCGCTGTGCAGCTGCGGATAGCACTGCCGCAACCACGCGATGTCCGCCGCGCTGATCGGTGGCCAGTCGGCAGCGACCTCGTCGTTGTTGAGGCCCTGCACGCGGTGGGAGGAAGACGTCATGCCGCAGCCCGAGAGGGGAAAGTCACATCCAAGGCTGCGCATTCAACGCCATGCGCGCGGCCAACGCAAACGGGCGGGTCATCGACCCGCCCGTCTCTGCCATCGGCAGGGTAACGCCGCTGTGCCGCTTACCAGCCGCGATGGCGACCGCGGTCGTGGTAGTAGCGGTTGTCGTAGTAACGCTCGCGCTGCCAGCGGCGGTCGTCGCCACGATCGTAGTAACCGCTGCGGTAGTAGCCACGATCGTAGCGGCGGTCGTAACGGTTGTCGTAGTAGCGATTGTCGTAATAACGACGGTCGCGGCGGTCGGAGGTGGTCAGATTGCCGATCGCGCCGCCGGCCACGGCACCACCGACGGTGGCGGCAGGATCACCGTTGGAGAGCAGGTTGCCGGCCACGCCACCGACCACGGCGCCGACCAGGGTGCGCTTGTCCTTCCTCGACATCGCGCTGGCATCGCTGACCATGGCGACACCGGCAACCAGTGCCAGAGCCATCGCCAGACCACGGAAGCTGAGTGTGGAAGTACTGAGCATGTTCGTTCTCCTGTGAGGTGCATGCCACGCTGGGCAGGGAGGGCGCGGGGCGCCCCGGCTGCCGTGATGTCCACGCTGGCGTTCCAACATTGCCGGAACATTGCCTGGTGCACCGAGCGGCTTGCGCATTCATCTAGCGGCAGGCGGCATGAAGCAAGGCTGAAAGCGGCTGCGGCCGCTCAGCTGGCGGAAAGGAAAAGGGCCGCGGAGGTGGCCCCTCCCTTCTCTGCCAAGGCGTTGGCATGTCCGACGCCCATCGCTTTCTGGGCCTGCCGCGCCTGCTCCTGCGGGGTCTCCTGCTGCGGCTGCAGCACGTCAGGCGCGCTCTGCACCGCACCGCTGCGAAGCGCCAGGCTCTGCCCGCTGGCGGCCGGACATGCGCCGGTCGATTCCTTCGACCTCGCATTGTTGCCGGTGCGATTATGTGAATCGCGTCTCAGATTTTCCCGTCACGCAGATAGTCGAACAATTCGGCATCGCCCTTCAGCCCCAGCTTGAGCATCGCATCGCCTTTCTGCCGGCTGATGGTGCTGACGCTCTTGTGCAGCAGCAGCGAAATCTCCTTTACCGTCATGCCGGTGCCGAGCAAGCGCAGCACCTCCACCTCGCGCGGGGACAGCGGCTTGCCGTCGCCCTCGCGCATGCGCCAGCTGCCGGCCGCTTCCACCCGCTCGCGCAGGCTGCGGCTGATGTAGGGCTGGCCGCGGTAGACCGACTGGATGGCCTGTGGCAGTTCGTCCATCGACGAACTCTTGTCGACCAGGCCGAGCACGCCGCTGTCGAGTACCATGCGCAGGATCGCCAGGTTGCTGGAGACGCTGAGCATCAGCACCGGCAGGTCGGGATGGCGGCGGCGGATCATGCCGATCATGGCGAAGCCGTCGGCCTGCGGGCTGCCCGGCATGGAGTAGTCGGTGACCAGCAGGTCACAGGGCTGGCTGGCGAGCAGGGTCATCAGCGCCTGCGCGCTGTCGGCCTCGCCGACCACGCGGCCGACGCCGCTCGACTCGATGACGGCGCGGGTACCGATACGGACCACGGGGTGATCGTCTGCGATGATGATGCGCAAGCTCATGCTCTAGTATGGCCATCGGGCACGCCGGACCGCGACCATCGCGGTCCCTGGCAGGATTCTAGGAGATCGACGCAGATGCGTAGGTGGGCTGTTCGCGGGCTGCTCCTGCTGCTGGCGATGCTGGCGCTGCCCGTGGCCCAGGCACAGCCGGCCCCTGGCCTGCTGCCGCTCAGCCCGTTGCAGCGCGAATACCTGGTGGCGCATCCGACCATCGTTGTCGGGCAGTATGACAGCGGCTGGCCGCCCTTCGAGTCCCTCCGTGATGGCAAGCAGGTCGGGCTGGGACCGGACTACCTGTCGCATCTTGCTCGCCAGCTCGGTGTGAAGGTCGAGGCGCGCCGCTATCCGGACTGGACATCCGTGCTGGATGCGGCATGTCGTGGCGAGATCGACGTGGTGATGAATGTCGGCCTCAGTGCCGACCGCACCCGCTGCATGGTCTATACCGCAGCCTACAGTGAGGCGCCGCTCGCTCTGGTGGGCCGGCCCGATGACCTGCGTGCCTCCGACATGCCGGACCTGGATGGGCTGAGGGTGGTGATCGAACAGGACTTCCTGACCGGTCCGCAGGTGCGCGCCCGATTCCCGCGTGCCCGCCAGCTTGTCGCAAACGACACGTTGAGCGCATTGCAGATGGTCATAGACGACAAAGCGGACGTCTACATCGGCAATGCCTTCGTCGCCACCGAGCTGATTGCCAGCCGGCGCCTGCAGGGCGTGGCGCTGTTGCGGCCGAGCGACCTGCCCCCCGAACGGTTGCACTTCGGCATTGCCAACAGCAAGCAACCCCTGGCCGAAGCCCTGGACCTGGCGCTGGCCGCGACCAGCCAGGCCCAGCGCGATGCCCTCGCACAACGCTGGTTGTCACCGCCGCACTGGTCGGCATCGGCGCAGCTGGCGCTGAGCCAGGCCGAGAAGCGTGTGCTGGAGCAGCCGCTGATGATCGGTTTCGCCCCGAATGCCGCGCCCCTGTCGTTCACCGGCGAGGATGGCCGGCCCAGTGGCCTGGCCAGCGAGTACCTGCAGCGCCTGATGCAGGCCGGCGCCAACCTGAAGGTCGAGAACAGCCACGACTGGTACGAGGTGCGTGAGAAGGCCCGCCGCGGTGAACTGCAGGCGGTGATGGGCATACCCGTTGATTCGCGCTACCTGGGCCCGGACTGGGTGTTCAGCCAGCCCTTCATCAGCGTGCCGAACGTGATTGTGGTCAGGAGCGATGGCGAATCGCTGCTGGGCCTGGCCGACCTGCAGGGCAAGCGCGTGCTGCTGTCCGACCCGGAGCGCGTGCGTGGCTATGTGCAGCAACAGGCGCCGCAGGCCCGGATCATTGCTGCGCGGAGTGCCGAGCAGGCGCTGCAGCGCCTGCTTGAGGGTGAAGCCGATGCCTATGTGGGCAACCTTGCCGTGGTCGATCACCTGCTGCGCAGCCGTTTCCCGGGGCGGATGCAGGTCGCGGCTCCGGCCGGTTTCAACGACCAGCTGGCGCTGGCGGTGGATCGCCGCCATGCGGCCCTGGCCACGACCTTCGATCGCCTGCTGCTGCAGATGACCCCACGCAAGCGCGAGGCGTTGCGCAGCGCCTGGCTGGCGGTGGAGTACCGCAATGGGGTCGACTGGAGCAATCTGCTGCGGTGGGGCGTGCCCGTGCTGATGGTGCTGCTGACCGCACTGCTGGTGCATGGCGTGGGCCATTGGCGGCTGCGCCGTGAGGTGGCAGGACGCCGCCAGCTGGAGCAGCGCCTGGCCGAGGTGACCGACAACCTGCCGGCGGTGGTCTACCAGGCCCGTCGCGATGCCGATGGCACGCTGAGCTTCCCGTTCATCGCCGGCGACCTGCCTGCGTTGTTCGGTATCACCCGTCAGCAGGCCGAACAGGATGCGAGGGTGTTGCTGGAACGCGTCGAGCAGGAGGACCGCGCGCGCATCCTGCATTCCATCGAGCAGGCCGCGCACCAGTTCGCGCCGTTGATCCTGGAGTTTCGCCTGCGCAGCGACGGGGAAGGCGTGCGCTGGGTGCGCAGCCAGGCCCATCCCTACGCCGCCGAAGACGGCGCGGTGATCTGGAGCGGGTACTGGGTGGATGTAAGCGAGGCGCGGATGCAGGCCGATGCACTGGCGGCGGCGAAGGCGGACGCCGAGCAGGCCGCTGAGGCCAAATCGCGTTTCCTGGCCACGATGAGCCACGAGATCCGTACGCCGATGAGCGGCGTGCTGGGCATGCTGGAGGTGCTGGCACACTCACCGCTGGACAGCGAGCAGCAGCGCATCCTCGGCGTGATCGAGGATTCGGCGCAGATGCTGCGGCAGATCCTCGACGACATCCTCGATTACTCGCGGCTGGAAGCGGGTGCACTGCGCCTGGAGCCGGTACCGCAACCGCTGCGGCCGCTGCTGGAAAGCGTGTGCCGGTTGATGTCGGCGCAGGCCAGTGCACGCGGGCTGGAGCTGCATGTGCAGATCGACCCTCAGCTGGCGGCAGCGCACGAAGTGGATGGCGTGCGCCTGCGCCAGATCGTGTTCAACCTGCTCAGCAATGCCATCAAGTTCACTGCGCGCGGCGAAGTGCGGCTGCAGCTGGAGGTACTGGGCCCGACCGCCGACGACGGCAGCCAGCCGCTGTGCCTGAGCGTCACCGACACCGGCATCGGAATCGCACCGGAACAGCTGCAGCACCTGTTTGCGCCGTTCACCCAGGCCGGTGCCTACATCCAGCGCGACCATGGTGGTACCGGCCTCGGCCTGAGCATCTGCCAGCGCCTGGTGCAGATGATGGGCGGCGAGCTGGAGCTGCACAGCACGCTGGGCGAGGGCACCCGCGCCGAGGTGCGGCTGGCGCTGGTGGAGGCAGGCAGGGGTGACGTTGAAGCGCTGGTTGCGGAGCAGGAGCAGGCGGCGCTGCTGCCGCCGGCGTTGCGCGAGGCACGCGTGCTGGTGATCGAGGACCACCCGACCAACCAGGCGATGATGGCGTGGCGGCTGCAGCAGCTGGGCGTACCCCATGTGCTACTGGGCGATGGCCAGCAGGCACTGGACCGCTTGTCATCGGAGGCCTTCGACCTGGTCATTACCGACTGCCGCATGCCGGTACTCGACGGCTTCGGTTTCACCCGCCTGTTGCGCGAGCGCGAGGGCCGTACCGGCCAGCCGCGGCTGACGGTGCTGGCGCTGACCGCCAGCGTGCTGGACGACGATGCGCGCCGCTGCCGCGAGGCCGGCATGGACGAGGTGCTGGCCAAGCCGCTGTCGCTGGCCACGCTGCGCACCGCGCTGCTGCGCTGGCTGCCGCAGGCACAGGGCCAGTCGTTCGATGCGCCCGTGCAGGAGACTGTCGCCGACGACGCTGAAGTGCTGCCTGATCTGGCCACCCTGCAGCAGCGCTATGGCTCGCGCGCCGTGGCCGAGCAGCTGCGCGACAGCCTGCTGCAGGCCAGTGAAAGTGATCTGGCGGCGGTGCAGCGCGCCGTGCGGGCCGGTGACCGCGAGACTGCGGCGCTCCACCTGCATCGCCAGGCGGGCGGTCTGGGGGCGATCGGGGCAAGCGCACTGGCCGGGCAGGCCAACGCGCTGGTCGAGCGCCTGCAGGATGCGACCGAGGCCGATCCGGCACCGGTGTTCGCCGCTGTAACGGCGTTCGTGGAGCGCCTGCAGCACCAGCTGCAGCGACTGGGTCACTGAGCCGACTGCTGTTGCAGGTAGGCGATCACCAGCGCGCGGCGTTCGGCGCTGGGAAAGGCGTTGTACATGCGCGTGCCGGGCACCACGTGGGTGGGCGACTGCAGGAACGCGTCCAGGGTCTGCGCGCTCCAGGTGATGTCGGCGCGGCGCATGCCGTCGGAATAGCCGTAATCGGGCAGGCTGCCGGCGCGACGGCCGATCACGCCGTGCAGGTTGGGGCCGAAGCGGTGGATGCCGCCAGGCTGCACGGTGTGGCAGCCGGCGCACAGTTCGAACGCGCGCTGCATGGCCTGCTGCCGGGCCTGTTCAGGCGTGGCCGGCGCCGCAGGCGGGCGCTGGCAGGCCGTGGCAAGCAGGGCCACGGCAACGGTGGTGAGCAGGCGGGAGGCACGCATGGGCGGGCAGGATAGCGGTGCGGTGGAGCGGCCGGGCTGCGACACGCGGTCGCAGCCCGGGGCGATCACATGCCCGAGTAGTTCGGGCCGCCGCCGCCCTGCGGGGTCACCCAGACGATGTTCTGGGTCGGATCCTTGATGTCGCAGGTCTTGCAGTGCACGCAGTTCTGCGCGTTGATCTGCAGGCGCGCGTCGCCGGCGTCGCCGACGAACTCGTACACGCCGGCCGGGCAGTAACGGGCTTCGGGACCGGCGTACTCGGCCAGGTTCACCTTCACCGGAATGCTCGGATCCTTCAGCGTCAGGTGGCTGGGCTGGTTCTCGTCGTGGTTGGTGCTGCTCAGGAACACCGAGCTGAGACGATCGAAGGTCAGCACGCCATCGGGCTTGGGGTAGGCGATGCGGGTGTGCTGCGACGCCGGCTCCAGGCAGGCGTGGTCCGGCTGGGTGCGGTGCAGGGTCCACGGCGGGTTGCGCACGCCCAGCTTCGGCAGCAGCCACTGCTCCACGCCGGTCATCAGCGTGGCAACGGTCTGGCCCTTCTTGAACCACTGCTTGAAGTTCTTGGCCTGCTGCAGTTCGGTGAACAGCCAGCTGGCTTCAAACGCCTTCGGGTAGGCGCTCAGTTCATCGTGCTGGCGATCGGCGGCCAGCGCGTCGAACGCGGCGTCGGCGCACAGCATGCCGGTCTTGATCGCGGCATGGCTGCCCTTGATGCGGCTGGCGTTGAGGTAGCCGGCCTCGCAGCCGACCAGCGCCCCCCCGGGGAACACCGTCTTCGGCAGCGACAGCAGGCCGCCGGCGGTGATCGCACGGGCGCCGTAACCGATGCGGGTGCCGCCCTCCAGGTGCTTGCGGATGGAGGGATGGGTCTTGAAACGCTGGAACTCCTCGAACGGGCTCAGCCACGGGTTCTTGTAGTCCAGGCCGACCACGTAACCAATGGCGACCTTGCCGCCGTCGGCGTGGTACAGGAACGCGCCGCCGTAGGTGTCGCTGTCCAGCGGCCAGCCAGCCGCATGCACCACCAGGCCCGGCTCATGCCTGGCCGGGTCGATCTGCCACAGCTCCTTGATGCCGATGCCGTAGGCCTGCGGGTCCTTGCCTTCGTCCAGTTTGTAGCGGGCGATCAGCTGGCGGCCGAGGTGGCCGCGCGCACCTTCGGCGAAGATCGTGTACTTGGCGTGCAGCGCCATCCCACGCTCGAAGGCCGGGCCGATGCTGCCGTCCTTCTCGATGCCCATGTCGCCGGTGGCCACGCCGATCACCTCGCCGTCGTCGCCGTACAGCACTTCTGCAGCGGCGAAGCCCGGGAAGATCGCAACCTCCAGCGCCTCGGCCTGTTGCGCCAGCCAGCGGGTCACTTCGCCCAGGCTGATGATGTAGTTGCCTTCGTTGTGGAAGCACTCCGGCAGCAGCGCGTTGGGGGTGCTGCGCGCGCCGGTCTCGCTGAGGAACAGGAATTCGTCGCGGGTGACCTTCTGCTTCAGCGGTGCGCCGCGCTCGGCCCAGTCCGGGAACAGCTCGGTCAGCGCGCGCGGATCCATCACCGCGCCGGACAGCACGTGCGCGCCCGGTTCGGAACCCTTCTCCAGCACGCACACCGACAGCTCGCGGCCGGCTTCGAGCGCGCGCTGGCGCAGCCGGATCGCGGTGGCCAGGCCGGCGGGGCCGGCACCGACGATCACCACGTCGAATTCCATTACTTCACGCGGGGGCAGGGCGTTGGCTTCAGCGCTCATCGATTGCATGACTCGTGGGTAGGGCCGGCATCGGGGCCACCGGCGGTGCCTGGGAATCGCGCGTGCGGCCACGGGCGAAACAGTTGTTTGAATGTGTCAGGGTACCGGTACGCGCGTGATCGAGCTAGATCAGCGATGTTCACACCACGATTGCTGCATTGCAGCGTAGTGCTGCAGCTCTGGTGGGTGCCGACCTTGGTCGGCACGCTCTGCCCGGATGACCGACAATGGCCGGGTCCTGACTGCGTGTGAGTGCCATGGCTTTGCATCCGTACGATCTGTTCGATGTCCGTTCCCTGCTCAACGAGGAAGAGCGCGCAGTGCAGGAGAGCGTCGCCCGCTTCACCAACGAGCGCGTGCTGCCGATCATCGGCGATGCCTTCGACCAGGCCCGCTTCCCCGATGAACTGGTGCCTGAGATCGCCTCGTTGGGCCTGCTGGGCGCGACCCTGCCGGCCGAGTACGGCGGCGGTGGCCTCGGCGCGGTCAGCTATGGCCTGATCTGCCAGGAGCTGGAGCGCGGCGATTCGGGCCTGCGCAGCTTCGTTTCGGTGCAGAGCTCGCTGTGCATGTATCCCATCTACGCGTACGGCAGCGAGGAACAGCGCCAGCAGTGGCTGCCGGCGATGGCACGCGGCGAACTGATCGGCTGCTTCGGCCTGACCGAGGCGCACGGTGGGTCCGACCCGGCCAGCATGAAGACCCGCGCGGTGCGCGACGGCAGCGACTGGCGCATCAGCGGCAGCAAGATGTGGATCACCAGCGGCCCGGTGGCCGACCTGGCCATCGTCTGGGCACAGACCGAAGATGGCATCCAAGGCTTCGTGCTGGAAAAGGGCATGGCCGGCTTCACGACGCAGGAGATCAAGCACAAGATGAGCCTGCGCGCGTCGCTGACCGGCGCGCTGTTCTTCGATGACGTGCGCGTGCCCGACAGCCATCGCCTGCCGAACGTGAAGGGCCTGAAGGGGCCGCTGGGCTGCCTGACCCAGGCCCGTTACGGCATCAGCTGGGGCCCGATCGGTGCGGCGATTGCCTGCCTGGATGAAGCACTTGGCTATGCCAAGGAGCGCGTGCTGTTTGGTCGTCCGCTGGCGGCCACGCAGAGCGCGCAGATCAAGCTGGCCGAGATGGCCCGCCGCATCACCACCGCGCAGCTGCTGGCCTTGCAGCTGGGCCGCCTGAAGGAAGCCGGCCAGCTGCAGCCGCAGCAGGTCAGCCTGGCCAAGTGGAACAACTGCCGCATGGCGATTGACATCGCCCGCGAGTGTCGCGATCTGCTTGGTGGGGCTGGGATCACCACCGAGCACGTGGCGATCCGCCACGCGCTGAACCTGGAATCGGTGATCACCTATGAAGGCACCGAGACCGTGCACCAGCTGGTGATCGGCCGCGAACTGACCGGCATCAACGCGTTCTGAGTGCACCGGTAGTGCCGGCCGCTGGCCGGCATTGCCAGGTAGGGTGCACGCGCCCCGGGAAACGCAAGGGCGCCCACTCCTGATTGATCCAGGCGGAAGGCATCCACGCATGGCGTGGATTTACCGCGCGGCTGTTGGGTCCGCCTTGAAGCGAGCCGAGCACCACAGGACCGACGGGGGCGAAGAGGCGCGGGTGTCTGAGCGCAGCGAGTTCCGCGCCGTCCCCCGGCGGGCCGAGGAGCGCAGGGTACCGGTGCAGAGCACCGGCTCGCGGGCGGCGGCGCGTTTCTTTGGTTACTTTCTTTGCGCGAGCAAAGAAAGTGACACACGTGAGCTACGCCCCACCGGCAAACCCATGCTGCCGCCACGCCTCGTACATCACCACCGCAACGGTGTTGGAAAGATTGAGGCTGCGGTTGTCCGGCCGCATCGGCAGGCGCAGGCGGCGGCCGTCGGGCAGGGCATCGAGCACCTCCTGCGGCAGGCCACGGCTTTCCGGGCCGAACAGGAACGCATCACCGTCTTCAAAGGCCACGCTGTCGTAGCGCCCGCTGGCGCGGGTACTGAGTGCGAACAATCGATTCGGTGCGATCCGCGCCAGCGCGGTGTCCAGGTCGGGGTGCACCTGCAGGCGCGAGTACTCGTGGTAGTCCAGGCCGGCGCGCTTGAGCTGCTTGTCTTCCAGTGCGAAGCCGAGTGGCTCGACCAGGTGCAGCTGCGCGCCGGTGTTGGCGCAGAGCCGGATCACATTGCCCGTGTTGGGCGGGATTTCCGGTTGGAACAGGATCACGTGGAACTGGGGCGCGGCATTCATCGGCGCAGTGTACCTGCGACGACCGCCGCCTTTACGGCGCACGCCCTGCACGGGGCAGGGCGGCACCGGTTACGGGCGCAGCAGGACCTGGGCGGTTTCGGTGGCCAGGGCCTGCAGGTCGGCGGCGCTCGGGCGCACCTGCAGGGCCGGCAGGTTGACGATGACCGAGTTGGCGACGTTGGTGGCAGCGGCAGCCAGGGTGGCGGCGTAGCGCTGGGCTTCCAGTTCGGCGGCCAGGGCGACGCGCTGTTCCAGGCTCGGGCGCACTTCCACCGAGGCCAGCGTGGTGATCGGCATCGCGGCGGCGACCGGGGCGGCGACGTAGCCGTTGCGCTCGGCCAGCTGGTCGGCGCTCGGGCGCACTTCCACGGTGGCCAGGGTCGGGATGCCGCTGGCCTGTTCCCAGGCCTGCTGGGCCAGCTGGTCGGCGGCCGGGCGAACCTGCACGGTGGACAGGGTCTTGATGGATTCGGAGGCCTGCACCGACGAAACAACCGCGGTGCCGGCGATCAGGGCGATGGCGATGGCAATGGTCTTGGCGTTCATGACGGGGCCTGTTTAGTGTTGGTGAGCAGTGGTGTGGTAGTAAGGTAGTACACCAGTTCTGGGCATGCAAGAGAAATTTTCGATTTCCTGCATCTGTTCAGTCTTTAGTCAGCTTTTGTCTGAAGCCCTTCCTGGCGCAGGAAGTACCAAGCAATCCGCGTGCCAACTTTTAGTTATTGATTTGAAAGGCTTTTATGTGGTCCCGAAAGTGTCCGCTGGGCGGACACCTGTCCATTCGATAAGCCGCGGACACTGTCCGGACGCCTTCAGCCGGCGTCTGTGACGTTTCAAGAGCGCCCCTGGGCGTCGGGCTGGATGGTCATCTGGGCAAACACCCCCAGTGACTGGCGACCGATTCCGGCCGCCGCGCGCGCAGGCTAGGATCGGGGTTCACCTTCGTGACCAAGGATCCGGATATGTCTCTCGCCCTTCGCCCGCGCGCTGCACTGCTGGCCGTCGCTCTCAGCACCGCCCTGGGCACGCTCGCGCCCACCCATGCGCTCGCCGCCAAGCCGGCGGCACCGGCCAAGGTCGATATCCCGTACGAGCAGTTCACCCTGCCCAACGGCCTGCGCGTGATCGTGCATACCGATCGCAAGGCGCCGATCGTTGCGGTCAACGTCTGGTACCACGTGGGCAGCAAGGACGAGCCGGCTGGCCGTACCGGCTTTGCGCACCTGTTCGAACACCTGATGTTCCAGGGCAGCGAAAACCACGACGGCGAGTTCTTCGAGCCGTTCAAGCAGGTGGGTGCCACCAACCAGAACGGCACCACCAACACCGACCGCACCAATTACTTCGAGAACGTGCCGACCACCGCGCTGGACATGGCACTGTGGATGGAATCGGACCGCATGGGCCATCTGGTCGGTGCGATCGACCAGGCCGCGCTGGACGAGCAGCGTGGCGTGGTGCAGAACGAGAAGCGCCAGGGCGAGAACCAGCCCTACGGCCAGGCCTGGGACCAGCTCAACAAGGCGCTGTACCCGGTGGGCCACCCGTACCACCACGGCGTGATCGGGTCGATGAACGATCTGAACGCGGCGTCGCTGGATGACGTGAAGACCTGGTTCCGCACCTGGTACGGCCCGAACAATGCGGTGCTGGTGCTGGCCGGCGACATCGACCTGGCCACCGCCAAGGAAAAGGTCGCCAGGTACTTCGGCAGCATCCCGGCCGGCCCGACCATGGCGCAGCCGGCGGTGAACGTGGCCAAGCGTAGTGCCGACACGCGCGAGACGATGACCGACAAGGTGCCGCAGGCGCGCATCTACCGCGCCTGGAACGTGCCGCAGGTCGGCACCACCGAGGTCGATCAGCTGCAGTTGTTCGCGCAGGTGCTCGGCGGTGCGAAGTCTTCGCGCCTGAGCCAGCGCCTGCAGCACCAGGACAAGCTGGTGGACAGCATCGCGTCGGGCCTGTCGACCTCGCAGTTGGGCTCGAACTTCGTGATCATGGCGACGGTCAAGCAGGGCCAGGACCCGGCCAAGGTCGAGAAGATCATCGACGAGGAACTGGACCGGCTGATCAAGCAGGGCCCGACCGCGGCCGAACTGGAGCGTGCCAAGACCGGTGCCCGCGCAGGCTTCATCCGCGGCATCGAGCGCATCGGTGGCTTCGGCGGCAAGGCCGACGCCCTTGCAGAATGTGCGGTGTTCACCGGCGACCCGGGCTGCTTCCGTACCTCGCTGGCCAACATCGAGAAGGCCAGTGCTGCTGATCTGAGCCGGCTGGGCGCGCAGTGGCTGGACAAGGGCAGTCACACCCTGGTGATCGCACCGGGTGAGCGCGTGGCGCTGAAGGAAGACCCGAGCCAGGCGCCGAAGCCGTTCACCGTGCCGGCGGTGGACCCGAAGTACAGCACCCTGCCCGAGCAGGTCGACCGCAAGGCCGGCGTGCCGCAGACCCGCGAGTTCCCGCAGCTGAAGTTCCCGGCGCTGCAGCGTGCCACGCTGAAGAACGGCACCCAGGTGATCCTGGCCGAGCGCCACGAGATTCCGGTGGTGCAGTTCAGCTACCAGTTCCCGGGCGGCTTCAGTGCCGACCAGGGCCGCAAGCCGGGCACCGCCAACTTCACCATGAGCCTGATGACCGAAGGCGCCGGCAAGCTGGGCTCGCTGGCCTTCGCCGACGCCGCGGATGCGCTGGGCGCCAGCCTGGATGCTTCGGCCGGTCTGGATTCGATGAGCGTGGACCTGTCGGCACTGAAGGAAAACCTGGCACCGTCGCTGGCGCTGTACCGCGACCTGCTGCGCGAACCGCGCTTCGAGCAGGGCGAGATCGACCGGGTCAAGGCGAGCTGGATCGCTGGCATCCAGCAGGAGAAGGTGAACCCGGGTGCGGTGGCGATGCGCGTGCTGCCCCCGCTGCTGTATGGCAAGGGCCACCCGTATGCCATTCCGTTTACCGGTAGCGGTGACGAGGCGGCGATCAACGGCCTGACCCGCGAGGACCTGGTCGACTTCCACCACGACTGGCTGCGCCCGCAGAACGGCACCCTGATCGTGGTCGGCGACACCACCCTGGCCGAGATCGTGCCGCTGCTGGACAAGCAGCTGGGCGACTGGAAGGCCAGTGGCGAGGCCCCGCAGGTGAAGGCGGCCACCGACGTTGCGCTGCCGAAGGGCCCGCGCGTGTTCCTGATCGACCAGCCGGGCGCGGTACAGGCCAACCTGTTCGCCGGCCAGGTGGTGGCACCTTCCAGCGCCACCAGTTCGACCCGCTTCGACATCGCCAACGGCGTGATCGGCGGCGACTTCACCTCGCGCCTGAACATGAACCTGCGCGAGGACAAGCACTGGTCGTACGGTGCGCGCAGCAGCGCGGTCAGTTCGGTGGGCCAGCGCCCGTGGATGGCCAGCGCGCCGGTGCAGATCGACAAGACCGGCCCGGCACTGGCGGAAATGCGCAAGGAAATCGCCGCGTTCGCCGATGGCAGCAAGCCGGCCACCGCTGCCGAGGTCAACCGCATCCGCAACATCCAGACCCTGAGCCTGCCCGGTGCCTACGAGACCGCCAGTGCGGTGGCGTCGACCATCGGTTCGATCGTGCAGTTCAAGCGCCCGGACGACTACGTGCTGCGGCGCAAGGCCGAGATCGAAGCGATGACCCCGGCGCAGGTGCAGCAGGCCGCCGCCGAGATCAAGCCGCAGGCCCTGACCTGGGTGGTGGTGGGTGACCTCAAGCAGACCGAAGCGGCCGTGCGCGCGCTGAACCTGGGCGAGGTGACGGTGATCGACGCCGAAGGCAACCCGGTCAAGAAATAAGGCAAGACCCGGCCCGCCATGTGGCGGGCCGGCTCCCCCCGGGTAGTGGGGGGC
>NZ_JAXBQQ020000003.1:227750-381286 GCF_047520695.2 Stenotrophomonas sp. AR029
CTGCGGGGGATCCGACCCCTCTGCCGATCTGGGGTCGGATCCCCCGCAGGGGGCTCTGACCCCGGCCCCGGCTACCCCCGATTCAGGCTGTTCAGGCAGAATCCCCCCATACCCTTCCAGGATCTGCCCATGCGCGTTCTGCTGCTTTCCTCCCTGCTGCTCACCGTCACCGCCTGTACCTGGGTGCCGATCGAACCGGCCGGCAAGGCAACCCGCGTGCTGCCGGCAGGGCCGGTTCCGGCCGGCTGCATCGCCAAGGGCGAGGTGGTGGTCACCGTGAAGAGCAAGGTCGGCTTCTACAACCGCAACCCGCTGCGGGTGCAGGAAGAGCTGGAAACCCTGGCCCGCAACGAGGCCCCGAGCGCCGGCGCCAATGCCGTCCAGGCCGCTGCGGCCCCCGCCGATGGCAGCCAGCGCTTCGCCGCGTTCCAGTGCCCGCCGCGCTGAACGCTTCACCATACGGCCGAGGCTGAATTCGTAAAGATGCGGTGAAAGCCCGGGGGTTATAGAATAGCGCCCCCTTTTGCCTGAGCCTTGGCGCTAACCTCGATGCTCTTCAAGAATGTCTCGATCGCCGGCCTGGCACACGTCGACGCACCGCATACGCTGACGACCAAGGAAATCAACGAACGCCTGCAGCCGACGTTGGATCGCCTGGGTATCCGCACCGATGTGCTCGGCGACATCGCCGGCATCCACGCCCGCCGCCTGTGGGACAACGGCGTGCTGGCGTCGGACGCCGCCACCATGGCCGGCCGTAAGGCACTGGAAGACGCGGGCATCACCGCGACCCAGGTCGGCCTGCTGGTCAACACCTCGGTCAGCCGCGACTACCTGGAGCCGTCCACGGCCTCCATCGTGTCGGGCAACCTCGGTGTCAGCGACGAATGCATGACCTTCGACGTCGCCAACGCCTGCCTGGCCTTCATCAACGGCATGGACATCGCGGCGCGCATGATCGAGCGCGGTGATATCGACTACGCGCTGGTGGTGGACGGCGAGACCGCCAACCTGGTGTACGAGAAGACCCTGGAGCGCATGACCGCCCCGGACGTCACCGCCGATGACTTCCGCAACGAGCTGGCCGCGCTGACCACCGGGTCGGGCGCCGCCGCGATGGTGATGGCGCGCGCGGAGCTGGTGCCGGACGCGCCGCGCTACAAGGGCGGCGTGACCCGCTCGGCCACCGAGTGGAACCAGCTGTGCCTGGGCAACCTGGACCGCATGGTCACCGACACCCGCCTGTTGCTGATCGAAGGCATCAAGCTGGCGCAGAAGACCTTCAGCGCCGCCAAGATCGCACTCGGCTGGGCCGTGGAGGAGCTGGACCAGTTCGTGATCCACCAGGTCAGCCAACCGCACACCGCCGCGTTCATCAAGAACTTCGGCATCGACCCGAAGAAGGTCATGACCATCTTCGGCGAGCACGGCAACATCGGCCCGGCCTCGGTGCCGATCGTGCTGAGCAAGCTCAAGCAGCTGGGCAAGCTGAAGAAGGGTGATCGCATCGCGCTTCTGGGTATTGGCTCGGGCCTGAACTGCTCGATGGCTGAAGTGGTCTGGTAAGCAGCCCGTTGCCCGACCTCCTGTAGAGCCGAGCCATGCTCGGCTCACGCGCGCAGCGCGGCTCTTCCGCAGCGGACCGGAGAGCAGCCGAGCAACGGCTCGGCTCTACATTGCGCCGCGACTCTCCTTAGGTGCTCCGCATGCGCGATCTTCCCGGTTACCCCGCCCACCCGCAGCGCTTCGAGGTCCGCCCCGGCCTGTCGATGAACTATCTCGACGAGGGCCCGCGCGATGGCGAGGTGGTGGTGATGGTGCACGGCAACCCGTCGTGGAGCTACTACTGGCGCACGCTGGTGGCCGGCCTGTCGGACACCTACCGCTGCATCGTGCCGGACCACATCGGCATGGGCCTGTCGGACAAGCCGGACGACAGCCGCTATGAGTACACGCTGCAGTCGCGCGTGGACGATCTTGATGCGCTGCTGAAGCACCTGGGCATCACCGGCCCGGTGACCCTGGCCGTGCACGACTGGGGCGGCATGATCGGGTTCGGCTGGGCGCTGTCGCACCACGAGCAGGTGAAGCGCCTGGTGGTGCTCAACACCGCTGCCTTCCCGATGCCGGCGGCAAAGAAGATGCCGTGGCAGATCGCACTGGGTCGCCACTGGAAGATCGGCGAGTGGATCATCCGCAGCTTCAACGCGTTCTCGTCCGGTGCCTCGTGGCTGGGCGTGGAGCGGAAGATGCCGGCCGATGTGCGCCGCGCCTACGTGTCGCCGTACAACAGCTGGGCCAACCGCATCAGCACCATCCGCTTCATGCAGGACATCCCGCTGTCGCCGGCCGACAAGGCCTGGCCGCTGCTGGAACGCGCCGGCAAGGCGCTGCCGTCGTTCGCCGACCGTCCCGCCTTCCTCGGCTGGGGCCTGCGCGACTTCGTGTTCGACCATCATTTCCTGAAGGGCTTCCAGGCCGCGCTGCCGAATGCCCAGGTGCATGCCTTCGAGGATGCCGGCCACTATGTGCTGGAAGACAAGCAGGACGTGCTGGTGCCGGAAATCCGCGCGTTCCTGGACGCCAACCCGATCTGATCGATGTGCCGACCAACGGTCGGCACCCACAAGTGGAAGGTATGGGTGGGTGCCGACCGTTGGTCGGCACACCGGATTATGCGGCGACCGGCGCCTGTGGTGGCGAGGACGGGCTGTTGCCGTTGTCGTCCGGGTGATCGTCGTCATTGTCGGCGTCATCGCGCCAGCGCCAGTCGGCCGGCGTCAGCGGATCCAGGCCATAGGCAATGCGCGCCTTGTCGCACTGCGGGCTGGCCTTGCCGTATTCCCACGATGCATCCACCTCACGGCACACGCTGGGCCGGTTGGGGTGGATCGTGCAGCGTGAATACACGCCGATCTGCGCATCCAGCGCGACGCAGCGCACCGGCTTGGAATGGGTGCCGCGCATGCACAGGCGGTGCGGATCCAGCACCTCAGTGAGCTGATGCGGCACGCCGCCGGGGGTGACCTCGTCCGATTCCATCCAGTGGAAGGCCACGCGGTACTGGGTGCAGCAGGCGCCGCAGGTCATGCAGGGATGTTGCATGGGCAAGCCGCCTCGGGCGGCAGTCGGAATCGGGAACGAGGGTGCGGATTTTCCACGAAGTGGGCCGCCGCGCAAGAAATTCCGTAAGCGGCGACAATGAACGGATGAACCGACCCTGCAACATTGCGGCCCGTTTGCCTGAACTGGCGCGTGAACGCCCCGACCAGATCGCCATCCGCTGCCCGGGCCGCCGCGGCGCCGGCAACGGCATGGCCGCCTACGATGTCACCCTCGATTACCGTCAGCTGGACGCCCGCAGTGATGCCATGGCCGCCGGCCTGGCCGGCTACGGGATCGGCCGTGGCGTGCGCACGGTGGTGATGGTGCGGCCTTCTCCGGAGTTCTTCCTGCTGATGTTCGCGTTGTTCAAGCTGGGCGCAGTGCCGGTGCTGGTCGATCCGGGCATCGACCGGCGCGCGCTGAAGCAGTGCCTGGACGAGGCGCAGCCGCAGGCCTTCATCGGCATTCCGCTGGCGCATGTGGCGCGGCTGGTGCTGCGCTGGGCGCCGTCGGCCACCCGGCTGGTGACGGTCGGCCGCCGCCTCGGCTGGGGCGGTACCAGCCTGGCCGCGCTGGAACGTGCCGGTGCCAAGGGGGGGGCCATGCTGGCCGATACCGATGGCGAGGACATGGCGGCGATCCTGTTCACCAGCGGCTCCACCGGCGTGCCCAAGGGCGTGGTCTACCGCCACCGCCACTTCGTCGGCCAGATCCAGTTGCTGGGCAGTGCCTTCGGCATGGAAGCGGGTGGGGTGGACCTGCCGACCTTCCCACCGTTCGCGCTGTTCGACCCGGCGTTGGGCCTGACTTCGGTGATCCCGGACATGGACCCGACGCGGCCGGCGCAGGCCGACCCGGGACGCCTGCACGATGCCATCCAGCGCTTCGGCGTAACCCAGCTGTTCGGCTCGCCAGCGCTGATGCGGGTGCTGGCTCGGCACGGGCGGCCACTGCCGACGGTGACCCGGGTGACCTCGGCCGGGGCACCGGTGCCGCCGGACGTGGTCGCCACCATCCGCAGCCTGCTGCCGGCCGATGCGCAGTTCTGGACTCCCTATGGCGCCACTGAGTGCCTGCCGGTGGCGGTGGTCGAAGGCCGCGAACTGGAGCGCACCCGCGCGGCGACCGAGGCCGGTGCCGGCACCTGCGTGGGCAACGTGGTGGCCCCCAACGAGGTGCGCATCATCGCCATCGACGACGCACCGTTGGCCGACTGGTCGCAGGCACGTGTGCTGGCCACCGGCGAGGTGGGCGAGATCACCGTGGCCGGGCCGACCGCCACCGACAGCTACTTCAACCGCCCGCAGGCCACTGCGGCGGCGAAGATCCGCGAGACGCTGGCCGATGGCAGCACCCGCGTGGTGCATCGCATGGGCGACGTTGGTTATTTCGATGTGCAGGGCCGCCTGTGGTTCTGCGGGCGCAAGACGCAGCGCGTGGAAACCGCGCGCGGGCCGCTGTACACCGAGCAGGTCGAGCCGATGTTCAACACCGTGGCCGGCGTGGCGCGCACTGCGCTGGTTGGCGTGGGGGCCGCCGGTGCGCAGGTGCCGGTGCTGTGCGTGGAGCTGCAGCGTGGCCGGTCCGACAGCCCGGCACTGCAGGAAGCGCTGCGTGCCAAGGCCGCCGCATGCCTGGCCGGAGCCGGGCTGGAGCACTTCCTGGTACACCCTTCGTTCCCCGTCGATATCCGTCATAACGCCAAGATCGGCCGCGAGAAGCTCGCCGTCTGGGCCAGCACCGAACTGGAGAAGCGCGCATGAAGATCCTGGTCACCGGTGGCGGTGGTTTCCTTGGGCAGGCGCTGTGCCGCGGGCTGGTCGAGCGTGGCCACCAGGTGCTGGCGTTCAACCGCAGTCATTACCCGGAACTGCAGGCGATGGGCGTGGGCCAGATCCGCGGTGATCTGGCCGATGCGCAGGCGGTGCTGCATGCGGTGGCCGGCGTCGATGCGGTGTTCCACAACGGCGCCAAGGCCGGCGCATGGGGCAGCTATGACAGCTACCACCAGGCCAACGTGGTCGGCACCGACAACGTCCTCGCGGCCTGCCGCGCGCATGGCATCAACCGGCTGGTCTACACCTCCACGCCCAGCGTGACCCATCGTGCCACGCACCCGGTGGAAGGCCTCGGGGCTGACGAGGTGCCGTACGGCGAAGATTTCCAGGCGCCGTATGCGGCTACCAAGGCAATCGCCGAACAGCGCGTGCTGGCCGCCAACGATGCGTCGCTGGCGACGGTGGCACTGCGCCCGCGCCTGATCTGGGGCCCAGGCGACCAGCAGCTGGTGCCGAGGCTGGCCGAGCGTGCGCGGCAGGGCCGCCTGCGCCTGGTGGGGGATGGCAACAACAGGGTGGACACCACCTACATCGACAACGCCGCACTCGCGCACTTCCTCGCCTTCGAGGCACTGGCGCCGGGCGCTGCGTGTGCGGGCAAGGCCTACTTCATCTCCAATGGCGAGCCGCTGCCGATGCGCGAGCTGGTCAACAAGCTGCTGGCCGCTGTTGGCGCGCCGACGGTGGGCAAGGCGATCAGCTTCAAGACCGCGTACCGTGTCGGCGCCATCTGCGAGCGGCTGTGGCCGCTGCTGCGCCTGCGTGGCGAGCCGCCGCTGACCCGCTTCCTGGCCGAGCAGTTGTGCACGCCGCACTGGTACAGCATGGAACCGGCGCGCCGTGACTTCGGCTACGTGCCGCAGGTCAGCATCGAAGAGGGGCTGCGCAGGCTGAAGGCTTCATCTGCTGCATAGATCGCCGTCACTGGTTGCACACCGCAGGATCGGGAGGATGGACCCACGCCATCCAAGGCTCGACCACCCGCGAGGAGCGCCATGCTGCACTACGCCATCATCTTCTTTGTCATCGCCATCATCGCCGCTGTTCTGGGTTTCTCCGGAATCGCCGGCGCCGCAACCAACATCGCCTGGATCCTGTTCGTGGTGTTCCTGATCCTTGCGGTGATCTCGATGTTCCGCAAGCGCGGCTAGCCGGTAGTGCCGGCCGCTGGCCGGCATCGCTTTCCGCAGAGTCGAGCCATGCTCGACTCTGCGGGCGATCACGACGTTACACAGCGCTCTGCAGCCCGCGATCGGCCTCATGGCGCTCCAGCGCCAGCTCGATCAGGCGGGTGATCAGCGTGGTGTAGTCCACGCCGCTGGCACCCCACAGCTTCGGGTACATGCTGATGCGGGTGAAGCCCGGCAGCGTGTTGACCTCGTTGATGATGATGTCGCCGCCCGCAGTGAGGAACACATCCACGCGCGCCATGCCGGCACACTCCAGCGCCTGGTAGGCCCGCAGCGCGATCTGCTGGATGCGTGCCTGGGTGCCGGCATCGATATCCGCGGGTACCACCACTTCGGCACCATCGGCGTTGATGTACTTGGTGTCGTAGGCGTAGAACTCGTCGTGCACCACCACCTCGCCGCACAGGCTGGCCTGCGGATGTTCGTTGCCCAGCACCGCGCACTCGATCTCGCGGCCGATCACCGCCGATTCCACCAGCACCTTGTGGTCGTAGCGCAGCGCCAATGCCAGCGCTTCGGCAAAGCCCGCCGCATCCTTGACCTTGCTCACGCCTACCGACGAGCCTTGGTTGGCCGGCTTCACGAACAGCGGCAGGCCAAGCTGGGCAATCACCGCATCGACATCCACTTCCGCCACCTGGTGGCGGCGGATGCACAGCCACGGCGCCACCTGCAGCCCGGCGTCGCGCAGCAGACGCTTGGTCACGTCCTTGTCCATCGCCACTGCCGAGCCCAGTACCGGCGAACCGACGAAGGGCAGGTTGGCCATGCGCAGCAGCCCCTGCAGCGCACCGTCCTCGCCCAGAGGCCCGTGCACGATCGGCAGCACCACATCGATCTGGCCCAGCACGCTGGCCGCATCGGAGGGCTGCAGCTGTGCCTGCTCGGCACCGGGAAAGACCGCCAGCGACTGGCCGGAGCGATGCAGCGCGATGCGTGCCGGATCATCGGCATTGAGCAGGAAGGTCGCAGGCTCGCTCAGATGCCACTGGCCCTGCTTGTCGATGCCGACCAGCACCGGCTCGAAGCGCTCGCGATCAAGCGCATCGAGGATGTTCTTCGCCGACTGCAGTGAAACTTCGTGCTCGGAAGACTTGCCCCCGAAGATGATGCCGACCCGGGTCCGTGCCATGGGGAGTGCGATGTCCTGTGCGTTGCGTGGCCCCATAGCATGAACCTTCATCGGCCCACCGCGTGAGGCACAGATGAACCAGAAATCCATCCACGCATGGCGTGGATCTACCGTCCTCATGGCCCATCAACAGGGGTCGGAGCCCGTTGCGCAACAACGGGATCCGACCCCACGGACGACAGGAAACTGTCGAAGGCGGGATGGGTCCGGTTGCGGGGGTGTCCGCGGCATGGATGCCGCGGCCAAGCCCCCATGGGTGAGGGCGCTTTGCTTGCGAAGCACTGCTTCGCAAGCGCCCGAACGCCCAGCCGCCAGCGGCTGGGCCGGACCGCGGAGCGGGGTTTACGGCGTCCCCCGCAACCGGACCCATCCCGCCATCCCACGGAATGCATGCTGTTGCTGTTGGTGTTGAGGTTGCCGGCCAGCGGCCGGCACTACCGCGGGTGCCGGGCGGCAGCCCGGCCCAAGCCCCCCACCCACGCAGGTAGAATGCGCCCATGGCTCTTTCCCTGCTCAAGTCCCTCAAGCCGGTCGCTGGCCGCGCCCTGCAGATCGCCCTGAACCGCGCGCTGGCGCTGGATCCGGATACCCGCCATGCCCTGGCCAGCCTCGATGGCCGGCACATTGACCTGACCCTGGAAGCGCCGTCGCTGGCGATGCGCATCAGCGTCGACGGCGACCAGCTGCGGGTCGGCCCGGTGGATGCGCAGGAAGCCGACCTGGCCGTGCGCAGCAGCCTGGCCGGCGTGCTGGCGCAGCTGCCGCTGCTGGCCAACGCACGGCGCGGCGAGTCCAACAACAAGGGCCGAGTACGCGTGGCCGGTGACGCCGAACTGGCGCGGCGCCTGCAGCAGCTGGCCAAGGGCTTCGACCCGGACTGGCAGCAGCCGTTCGTCAGCGTATTCGGCGAGGTACTGGGCGTGCAGGTCGCCAACACCCTGCGCAGCGCCCTGCAGCACGCGCGCCAGGGGGCGATCGACCTGGCCCACAGCGCCGCCGAATTCATCACCGAGGAATCGCGCGACGTGGTGCCGCGCGCCGAACTGGATGCCTTCCATGATGATGTGGACGTGCTGCGCGATGACGTCGAGCGTCTTGGCGCGCGCGTGCAGCGCCTGCGGGGTGCCGCATGAAGGCCGTGCTGCGGGCGAGCCGCATCGGCCGGGTGATCCTGCGTTACCGCCTTGACGACCTGTTGCAGGGCACGCCGGCCGAGCGTTGGCTGCGCCTGGCCAAGCCGTTCGTGCCGCGTGCCTCGGCCGACATCGCCGCGCAGTCGCGCGGTGCGCGCCTGCGCCTGGCGCTGCAGGATCTCGGCCCGATCTTCGTCAAGTTCGGCCAGATCCTCTCCACACGCCGCGACCTGGTGCCGCCGGATGTGGCCAATGAGCTGACCCTGCTGCAGGACCGGGTCAAGCCGTTCGACGGTGACACTGCGCGCCGCATTGTCGAGGAAGCGCTTGGCCTGCCGGTCAGCGAGGCGTTCGCCAGCTTCGATACCGAACCACTGGCCTCGGCTTCGATCGCGCAGGTGCATGCGGCCACGCTGGCCGATGGCCGCCAGGTGGTGGTCAAGGTACTGCGCCCCGGCATCGAGAAGCAGATCGATGCCGACATCGCCCTGCTCAACTCGCTGGCCGCGCTGGTCGAGCGTACCCATCCGCGTGCCGACAAGATCCGACCGCGCGAAGTGGTGGCCGAAGTCGAGAACACCCTCGCCGCCGAGCTGGACCTGCAGCGCGAAGGCGCCAATGCCAGCGTGCTGCGCCGCTTCTGGGAGAACAGCGACGACCTGTATGTGCCGGAAGTGATCTGGAGCCATACCGCCGAGCGCGCGCTGACCCTGGAACGCGTGTGGGGCATTCCGTCCGACGACATCGCCGCGCTCGACAAGGCGGGCATCGACCGCAAGGCACTGGCCGCCAAGGGCGTGCGGGTCTTCTACACCCAGGTGTTCCGCGACAACTTCTTCCATGCCGATGCGCACGCCGGCAACATCTGGGTCGACACCGATCCGGGGCGCCGCGCCAGCCCGCGATTCATCGCGCTGGACTTCGGCATCATGGGCCAGCTGTCGCAGGAGGATCAGTACTACCTGGCTGAGAACTTCATGGCCATCTTCAACCGCGATTACCGCCGCATCGCCGAACTGCACGTGCAGGCGCGCTGGATGCCCGATCACGTACGCATCGATGATCTGGAAGCGGCCGTGCGTTCGGTGTGCGAGCCGTACTTCACCCGCCCGCTGTCGCAGATCTCGCTGGCCGAAGTGCTGATGAAGCTGTTCCGCGTGGCGCAGCGCTACCAGCTGACCCTGCAGCCGCAGCTGATCCTGCTGCAGAAGACCCTGCTGAACATCGAAGGTGTCGGCCGGCAGCTGGATCCGCAGATCGATATCTGGGCGGTGGCCAAGCCGGTGCTGGCGAAGATCCTGCGCGAGCGCTACAGCCCACGCCGGGTGGTGCGCGAGATCGGCAAGCGGTTGCCGGAAATCATGACCCACGCGCCGGACATGCCGCGCCTGGTACACGCTTGGCTGACCCAGCAGGTGGAGGGGCGCCACGAGCTGGCGATGCGCTCGCGCGATCTGGTTGCGCTGGATGCCAGCGTGCAGCGCCTGCAGAAGCGCACGGTCGGCGCGATCACCGGCGTCGGCCTGCTGGCCATCGCCGCGCTGATGTACGTGCTGCAGCCGCCGGGCTGGTACTGGGGCGACCTGCCGATGTGGAGCTGGGTGTCCGGTGCCGTCGGCGCGCTGGCGCTGGCGCGCGCGTGGTGGAGATAGACCCGGTGCTGCAGACGCTGAAGAACGAACTGATGCACTTCGGTGCTGAAAACGACGCGCATGAAACCGAGCGCGCTCGGCGCATGCTCAACATCACGCCGGATACCGGTGAATTCCTGTCGGTGCTGGTGCGTTTCGGCACCGCGCGACGGGTACTGGAAATCGGCACCTCCAATGGCTACTCCACGCTGTGGCTGGCCGAAGCCGCAGCCGCCATCGACGGCCACGTGACCACGCTGGAAGTCGCCGAGGACAAGGTGGCGTTGGCGCGATCCACGTTCGCGCGCAGAGGGTTGGCCGCGCACATCACGCTGGTGCATGGCGATGCCGGGCAGTGGTTGGCAGAGGCCGGCGAAGGCTGCATCGACCTGTTGTTCCTGGATTCGGACCGCGGGCAGTACGCCGGCTGGTGGCCGCAGCTGCGCCGCGTGCTGCGGCCGGGGGGCCTGCTGGTGGTGGACAACGCCACCTCGCACGCGGAAGAGATGGAGCCCTTGTGCCTGCTGCTGGATGCCGATCCGGACTTCAGCACCAGCGTGGTGCCGGTGGGCAACGGCGAACTGCTGGCCGTGCGCAACGCCTGATTGCCACGCCACAGACCCGGGGTCAGATCCCTTTTCCCGTGGAAAAGGGATCTGACCCCATACAGGGCACCCTTATAATCCTGCGGTGAGTACCGAACCTGACACCCTCGCCGCGGTCGAGACTGAAACCGCGCCCCTGCAGCTGCTGCACCTGGATGAGCGCCTGGCCGTGGTCAACAAGCCTGCCGGGCTGATGGTCCACGACAGCAAGCTGGCCCGTGGCGAAGATGATTTCCTGGCCGACCGCCTGCGTGAGCAGCTGGGGCGGCCGATCTTCCTCGTGCACCGCCTGGACCGGGCCACCAGTGGCTGCCTGCTCCTGGCCTTTGACCGCGAAACCGCCAGTTCGCTGGGCAAGGCACTGATGGGTGGCGAAGTGGCCAAGGACTACCTGACAGTCTGCCGAGGCTGGCCGGCCGAGCTGTCCTGGCGGGTGGACCATGATCTGGACGGTGGGCCGGGCAAGCCGGTGAAGAAGCCGGCGATCACCGATTTCCAGCGCCTGGCCACTGGCGAGCTGTCGGTGCCGGTGGGCGAATTCAGCAGCTCGCGCTACGCGCTGCTGCGCTGCCAGCCGCAGACCGGGCGCTTCCGGCAGATCCGCCGTCACCTCAAGCACCTGTCACATCACATGATCGGCGATACCAGCCACGGCGATGGGCGCCACAACCGCATCTTCCGCATGCAGGGCGTGCACCGCATGCTGCTGCACGCCGAGCGCCTGCGTTTTCCGCATCCGGAGGGCGGCAACGTGGATGTCAGTGCGCCGCTGGACCGCCAGTTCCAGAAGGCACTGGACCTGTTCGGCTGGCAGGTGGACGCAGTTTGACGGTAGTGCCGGCCGCTGGCCGGCAGCTGCGTGATTCCAGGTGTACTGGGGAGCCGGCCAGCGGCCGGCACTACCTCATTCTCGTTTCTTTTCCGGCTCGTTGACGATCGCTTCCAGGTCTTTCTGCAGGTCCGCAAACAGCGGCTGCATGCGCGCCTGGATGGCCACCATCACGTTCTGCATCAGTGCCGGGGTCTTGTCCAGCAGGCTCTGGCCTGCCGCGCTCTCGTAGAACTCGGCCATCGCCAGCACGTCTTCCTTGCTGAACGTCTTCTTGTACAGGTCCACGTACATCGGCCGCAGCTGCTGCCACGACATGGCCTGGCGCAGGGTCTGGCTGGTCCGCGCCTGGATCCGCTTCAGCTGCTCCTGCTGCTGGGCGGTGAGCTGGCGCTGCGCGGCCACCTGCTGGAACTGCTGCTGCTGCATGGCTTCGATCTGCGGCACCATGGTGTCGATCATGCTCTGCGCGCGCGAGGCCGACAGCAGGCGGTTGATGTCGCCGTCGGTCGGCGGGGCGGCCAGGGCCGGGACGCTGGCCGTGGCCAGTGCCAGCAGCAGGGCGGCGCGGCGCAGCAGGGACGGCAGGGCGGGTGCGAAGCGGGTCATGCGGGCTTCCTGCGGTACATGGGACCGCCAGCATACCTGCAGCCCAGGCGAAGGCGGCGTGTTCGGCGCCTGATCGGCGGCATACGGGGCGCGATGGCGCACTCCACCACGTGCCTGCCGCTACAATGCGTGGATGGGCAGTGGACCGGTCACCATCAGCGCGCAGCTTGAAATCCCCGACGGCGAGATCGTCGAGCGGTTCGTGCGCGCCAGCGGCGCCGGCGGCCAGAACGTCAACAAGGTGTCCACTGCGGTGGAACTGCGTTTCGACGTGGCCAACTCGCCCTCGTTGCCCGAACCGTTGCGCGCGCGGCTGTTGGCGCGGCGTGACCGGCGCATGACCGGCGAAGGCGTGCTGGTCATCGACGCGCAACGTTTCCGCACCCAGGATCGCAATCGCGAGGATGCGCGCGAGCGGCTGGCGGCCTTCATCCAGGCCGGGCTGAGCGTGCCCAAACCGCGCAAAGCCACCAAGCCGACCCTCGGGTCGAAACTGCGTCGTCTGGACGCCAAACGCGGGCGCGCGCAGATCAAGCGCGGGCGCTCATCACGTGACTGGGAGTGATTGCTTGAACAACCCGACTTCGTTGCTGCCGGCCGTGCCGCCGCAGATGCCGCAGGTCAAACCCAACGCCTTCCTGCGCTGGCTGGCGCGCTGCACCCTGCGCATGGGGGGCTGGAAGGTGACCGGCACCCTGCCTGACATCCCCAGGCTGGTCTTCATCATCGCCCCGCATTCGTCCAACTGGGACGGGCTGTGGGGCATGGCAGCGAAGATCGCGCTCGGCATGAAGGTGAAGGTGCTGGGCAAGGCGTCGCTGTTCTGGTGGCCGCTGGGCCCGTTGCTGCACCGGCTGGGCGTGATTCCGCTCGATCGCAGCTCGCCACAGGGTACGGTGGGCCAGGCGGTGGACCTGCTGCGCAACAACGAGAAGATGTGGTTCGCCATCACGCCCGAGGGCACCCGCAAGGCGGTGAAGGAGTGGAAGGCCGGCTTCCTGAAGATCGCCCGGATGGCCGACGTGCCGATCCTGACCGCGTATTTCCACTATCCGGAAAAGACCATCGGCATCGGTCCGCTGTTCACCCCGAGCGGCGACGATGTGGCCGACATGGCTGCCATCCGCGAGTTCTACCGGCCCTGGATCGGCAAGACCCGCGGTACGGTCTGAGCCTGCCGCAGGCCGCCGCATAGACGCCACGTCCGGCACATGCCGGGCGAGCGCGACAGGAGTAGGGTGGAGGGCTGGTATCCATACCGTCTGCCCAAGGAGCGTTTTACATGTCGCGTACCGTAGTCCTGGCCGCCGCCATCAGCCTGGCGCTGGCGGCCTGTTCCGGCAAGGAGTCCACCCCCGTGTCCGATGCCCAGAAGACCCCGGCCCAGCAGCCGGCCGAAGCCTCCACCAATCCGCTGCTGAGCGCCAGCACGCTGCCGTTCCAGGCGCCGCCGTTCGACAGGATCAAGGACAGCGACTACCTGCCGGCCTTCGAAGAAGGCATGCGCCAGCACCTGGCCGACGTGCGCAAGATCGCCGACAGCAGCGAGCCGGCCACCTTCGACAACACCATCGTGGCGATGGAGCGCAGCGGCGAGACCCTGACCCGCGTGTCGCGCATCTTCTTCGGCCTGGTCCAGGCCGACACCAACGATGCGCGCCAGAAGATCCAGGAAGAAGTGGCGCCGAAGCTGGCCGCGCACCAGGACGAGATCAACCTCGATCCGAAGCTGTTCGCGCGCGTGAAGTCGCTGTACGACCAGCGTGACACGCTGGAGTTGGACCCGGTGCAGAAGCGCCTGGTCGAGCACTATTACGATGGCCTGGTGCGCGCCGGTGCGCAGCTGTCCGACGCCGACAAGGCGACCCTGCGCAAGCTCAACGTGGAAGAGACCACGCTCTCCACCCAGTTCCACACCCGCCTGGTGGCCGCGACCGCCGCTGCGGCTGTTGTCGTTGACGACAAGGCCAAGCTGGCCGGCCTGGACGAGGGCGCGATCAACAACGCTGCGGCCGCCGCCAAGGACCGCAAGCTGGATGGCAAATTCCTGCTGCCGCTGCAGAACACCACCCAGCAGCCGGTGCTCGGCTCGCTGAGCGATCGCGACCAGCGTGCCGCCGTTCTGAAGGCCTCTGAAACCCGCGCCGAGCGCGGTGATGCCAACGACACCCGGCAGACCGTGCAGCGCCTGGCCCAGCTGCGTGCGCAGAAGGCCAAGCTGCTCGGCTTCGACACCTTCGCCGACTATCAGCTGGGCGACCAGATGGCCAAGACTCCGGCTGCCGCGCTCAAGCTGCTGACCGACACCGTGCCGGCCGCCACCGCCAAGGCGCGCGCCGAGGCCGGTGAGATCCAGAAGGTCATCGACGCGCAGAAGGGCGGATTCCAGGTCGCCGCTTCGGACTGGGACTTCTACGCCGAGCAGGTGCGCAAGGCCAAGTACGATCTGGACGAGTCGCAGATTAAGCCGTACTTCGAACTGGACAACGTGCTGCAGAACGGCGTCTTCTACGCCGCCACCCAGCTGTACGGCATCACCTTCAAGCCGCGCACCGACATTCCGACCTACAACCCGGACATGAAGGTGTACGAAGTGTTCGACAAGGACGGCACCTCGCTGGCCCTGTTCTACACCGACTACTTCAAGCGTGACAGCAAGTCCGGCGGCGCCTGGATGGACGTGTTCGTCGAGCAGGACGGCCTGACCGGTGCCAAGCCGGTGGTCTACAACGTCTGCAACTTCACCAAGCCGGCCGCCGGCCAGCCGGCGCTGATCAGCTTCGACGACGTCACCACCATGTTCCATGAGTTCGGCCATGCGCTGCACGGCATGTTCTCGAACGTGAAGTACCCGTCGATCGCCGGCACCGCCACCTCGCGTGACTTCGTCGAGTTCCCGTCGCAGTTCAACGAGCACTGGGCACTGGACCCGAAGGTGTTCGCCAACTACGCCAAGCACTACAAGACCGGCGAGGCGATGCCGCAGGAACTGGTCGACAAGATTCTCAAGGCGCGCAGCTTCAACCAGGGCTATGCGACCACCGAATACCTGTCGGCCGCGCTGCTCGACCTGGCCTGGCACACACAGAAGGCCGATGCACCGCTGCAGGATGTCGGCGCCTTTGAAGCCAGCGCGCTGAAGAAGTTCAAGGTCGACCTGCCGCAGGTGCCGCCGCGCTACCGCACCACCTACTTCGACCATATCTGGGGTGGTGGTTACTCGGCCGGTTACTACGCCTACTTCTGGGCCGAAGTGCTGGACCATGACGCCTACCAGTGGTTCACCGAACACGGTGGGCTGACGGCGGCCAACGGCCAGGAGTTCCGCGACAAGATCCTCTCGCGCGGCAACAGCGTGGAGCTGTCGACCCTGTACCGCGATTTCCGCGGCAAGGACCCGTCGGTGGAACCGCTGCTGAAGTTCCGCGGGCTGAAATAAGAAAGCGGAAACGGCGGGGGCAACCCCGCCGTTTTTCTTTGTGTAGAGCCGAGCCCATGCTCGGCTGGCTTTTTCTGAAGACGCAGCCGAGCATGGGCTCGGCTCTACACACAGCGTTACGTCCCCACGTGCACGCGGTTCGCCTGCTCGGCCAGGCCCAGGTGATCGAGCGCGATATCCAGCGCCAGCACATAACTCTGCGCGCCATACCCAGCAGCGATGCCCAGGCGCTGGCCGACACCGGCCGGCAGGCACGGTTCGGCCACTGCGCCGTCGTCATGCACCTCTACGTACGCGTTGTGCAGATAGGGCAGCAGCCGCTGCAGGCGCAGACTGTTGGCACACGCACCCGGATCGAGCAGCGTCACCTCGCCGCGGCTGTGATCGGCCACGCGCAGCGCATCAAGCAGTTCCTGTTCCGAACCGCAGGCGCGGATGGCCACGCTGGTGCCGGCGTCGATCGCGCGATGCACCAGCGACTTCAGGACCGGTGCCGGCAGCGGCATCGCGGTGCGGATCAGGGCGCCGGCCGCTTCCGGGCCGCGGATGATGAAGATCGACATGACTCAGCCCTCCTGCGCCAGGCGGCGGCCGACAATGGCCAGCGACAACGGGTAACCGGCCTGCTGGCTGCGCTGGTCGACCACCACGGCGGCCGGACCGTGCTGCAGGCGCAGACGTGCATCCAGGCCCGGCTCGCTGGGAGCCTGCAGTTCGATGTACTGCGCCGGCAGCCGTTCCAGTGCTGCCTGCAGCGCGCCACCTTCGGCCTGCCATTGCGCTTCGTCGGCGGTACCGACATCCAGCAGTACCCAGTCGGCGGAGCGCGCCTGCGGCTGGCACAGGCACTGGCGTACCTCGGACAGGCTGGCGCAGTCGCTGCACAGCACGCGATGGCCGGCCAGCTGTGCCGGCAGCTGCGGACGCGGCGCCGACGAAGATGCGTGGCGGATCACCAGGAGGGTCATACAACACCTTGCGGAATGCGCCCTGTGGCGCGGTGGGCACACGATGCGCGTGCTGCCCGTAAAGGTGCGATGCCCGCCGCCGGGCCGGGGCGTAAAACCTGCGTAACCCCTTTTGCAGCGCCAGGGTTGCCAGGACTGGGCGCAGAGCAGCCGAGCGTAGGCTCGGCTCTACAGGAGCGCGGTGCGGGAACCTCTTCGGCCCGGATGTGGTCTGATGCAGCTACCACCCACCCGGATCCTGCCATGGACGCTGTTGCCCGCCCTCCCTTTTCCGAACGCGCGCTGGCCTGGCTGAAGAAAGAGGCGCTGCCGCTGCTGGTGATGCTCGGCCTGCTCGCCGCCGCCCGCGATACCCTGGCCAACCATTACGTGGTGCCGAGTGGTTCGATGCAGCCGACCCTGCAGCCCGGCGACCGGGTGGTGGTGGACATGCGCGCCTACGGTCTGCGTCTGCCATTCACCAACACGGAACTGATGGCGACCGGCACCCCGCAGCGTGGCGAGGTGGCGGTCTTCGACTCACCGGCCGACGGCACCCGCCTGATCAAGCGCGTGGCGGCGGTGGCCGGTGACCATGTGCAGATGCGCGAAGGCCATCTGAGCATCAACGGGCAGCCGCTGCAGATGGCCGACCTGCAGGACGTGGAAGCCTTCGGCGAGCGACGTGCCCGCCTTGATCTGGACATGGGCGGCGGTCCGGACATCGCCGACTTGGTGGTGCCGGCTGGCAAGGTGCTGGTGCTGGGTGACCACCGCGGCAACAGCTTCGATGGCCGCTTCTTCGGCTTCGTCGACGCCGACAAGCTCTACGGCCGCGCGGTGGCGGTGTACTACCGCCGGGGCGACGGCTTCGAGTGGCAGCGCCTGTAAGCTGAATTGATACTTCTCGTATATCAATCATTACCTATCAGGTTATGGATCGACTGGATAGACGGGCCTAGTCTGAGGCCCGTTCCCTCCCACGCTTGGCCGCCCCCACCGGCCCATCGATCCCATGACTGGCGAAACCGCGGCGGCCGTCGAACGCCGCCCCCCCACTGTCGACTCCAGCGCCGAGACCCGCATCCAGCAGGGCACACCGGCCTTCCGCCGCACCGCGCTGGCACTGTTCCTGGCCGGCTTTTCCACCTTCGGCCTGCTGTACACGGTGCAGCCGCTGCTGCCCGAGTTCAGCCGCCATTTCGGCGTGTCCGCCGCCGGCAGCGCGATGTCGTTGTCGCTGACGACCGGCACCTTGGCCGTGGCGATGCTGCTGGCTGGTCTGCTGTCCGATGCGGTCGGCCGCCGCCCGTTGATGATCGTCGCGTTGCTGGTCTCGGCCATGCTGTCGCTGAGCTCGGCGCTGGTGGATGACTGGACCACGCTGCTGGTATTGCGCACGCTGCTCGGCCTGGCGCTGAGCGGCGTGCCGGCGGTGGCGATGACCTACCTGGTCGAGGAAATGGACAGCCGCGCGCTGGGCCTGGCGATGGGCCTGTACATCGGCGGTAACGCCATCGGTGGCATGAGCGGACGCCTGCTGGCCGGCATCATCGCCGACCACTGGGGCTGGCGCTGGGGTATCGGCGTGGTCTCGATCATCGCGGTGGCCAGCACCGTGCTCCTGTGGCTTCAGCTGCCGCCGTCGCGCCACTTCCATCCCCGTCGTGACGGCCTGCGCCAGTTGCCGTCGCGCTGGCGCACGCTGTTCGCCGACCCGGGCCTGCCGTGGCTGTTCGCCACCTCGTTCGTGCTGATGGGCGTGTTCGTCACCCTCTACAACTACCTGGGCTACCACCTGCTGGCGCCGCCCTACCACCTCAGCCAGACCGTGGTCGGCCTGATCTTCAGTGTCTACCTGGTGGGCACCTTCAGTTCGGCGTGGATGGGCCAGCAGGCAACGCGCTACGGGCGCGGCCGCATCCTGTCGATCTCGTTCGCGTTGATCGGCGCGGGCATCGCACTGCTGGCAATGCCGTGGCTGAGTGCGATGGCACTGGGTATCGCACTGGTCACGTTCGGCTTCTTCGGCGGCCACTCGGTGGCCAGCAGCTGGGTTGGCAGCCGCGCCGGTACGATGCGCGCCGAAGCCTCGGCGATGTACCTGTTCGCCTACTACCTCGGGTCCAGCGTGCTGGGCGGGGTCGGTGGCCTGGCCTATGCGGCCTGGGATTGGCTGGGTGTGTGCCTGTTCGCTGCCGTGCTGACCCTGATCGGTGGTGGCATCGTCTGGGCACTGCAGCAGCGCGCGCCGCAGCCGGTCACCGCGTGACCCACCGCGTACGGTAGTGCCGGCCGCTGGCCGGCATGCCGGCCCATGTGGGGTTGCCGGCCAGCGGCCGGCACTACCCGGGTGGGTTGCACTTCACCCTTCGGCGAACGCCTCACGCAGCAGCGTGGCGAAATTGCGGATCAGCGGCGTTACCCGTTCGCGGTGCCAGGCCAGCTGCACTTCCGAATGCGCGCCGGCATCGGCCAGTGCCACGAAGCGCGATCCTTCCACGCGTATGTGATCGCATGACGACGGCAGGATCGCCGCACCCAGGCCCGCAGCGGCCAGGCTGATCAACGTCGATGCTTCACCGGCTTCCTGCACGATGCGCGGCGTGAAGCCCGCCGCCGCGCACAACGCGATCATGTGGTCGTGGATGCCCGCGCCGGCGCTGCGGCGGAACGCCACGAAAGGCTCCTGCGCGAAGTCGCGCAGCGACAGCGTGCCCTGCTTCGACAGCCTGCGCAGGGCAGGGTGGTCGGCGTGCACGATCAGCGCCAGCGGGTCGACGAACAGGCTGTGCGCCACCAGTTCCGGCGGCAGCGCGCGCTTGCGGATGATGCCCACGTCCAGTGAACCGTCGAGCAGCGCGTCGATCTGCTGCAGCGTGTTCATCTCGCTCAGCTGCAGCCGCACCTGCGGGTACTGCTGACGGTAGCGCAGGATCGAACGCGGAATCTGCGGCGACAGCGGCGTGGCGCGAGTCAGACCGATGTGCAGTTCACCCTGCTCACCACGCTGTGCACGCTGCACCTCGTCCACGGCCGTCTCCACCTGCTGCACGATGGCGCGTGCACGTTCCTGCAGCAGTTCGCCCGCAGGCGTCAGCTGCACGCGGCGATGGCTGCGCACGAACAGGCGCGCGTCAATCAGTTCTTCCAGCTGGCGGATCTGTTGGCTGAGCGGCGGCTGTGACATGCCCAGCCGCTCCGCCGCCTGGCCGAAGTGCAGCGTATCGGCGACGGCGAGGAAGTAGCGCAGGTGGCGGAGTTCGATGGACATGGGGCCAGTTTATTCATCGTCAGCCGGAAATGAATCAGAGGCGGGGTCAGAGCCCGTTGCGCAGCAACGGGATCCGACCCCGTGCCGACCAACGGTCGGCACCCACCATGGAAAGCATTTCCCACAGTTCGCAGAAAACAGTCGAAGGCGGGGTGGGTCCGGTTGCGGGGGCGTGAGCGCCATGGATGGCGCGACCGAGCCTCCATGGACGGGTTTACGGCGTCCCCCGCAACCGGACCCACCCCGCCATCCCACGGAATGCCCGCTGTTGCCGTTGACGTTGCCGTTGCTTCGGCCTCTGCAGGTGCAGGGCGGCAACCCTGCAAACCAGAACACCCCTCACCGCTCCGAATGCCCGCTCTGATCGTAATCGCGCGGACTGAACAACTCCGGCTGGATCAGCTCGATGAACGCCCGCGCCTGCGCCGACAGCGCCTTGCCCCGGCGCACGATCACCCCGTAGCTGCGCTCGGGGAACCAGCGCTTCATCGACCGCGCCGCCAGCCGCTCGTGGTCGGCCTCGTTCAGGCACAGCGCCGGCACGATGGAAATGCCCATGCCCATCGCCACGTACTGCTTGATCACTTCCCAGCCCCCCACTTCCAGCGCCACGGTGTAGGCGATGCGGTGGCGCTGGAACACCTGGTCCACCAGGCGGTAGGTGATCTGCCGCTTCGGCGGCAGCACCAGCGGATAGCGCGCGATGTCGGCCAGCTCCAGCTCGCCGCCCTTGGCCAGCGGATGATCGTGCGGTGCGATCAGCACCTGCTCGAAGCGGTAGGCCGGGGCGTAGGTCAGGTCGGCCGGCACATCGGTCATCGAACCTATCGCCAGGTCGGCGGCATCCTCGCGCAGCAGGTCGGTGCCGTCGGCGCTGATCGCGTTGTGCAGGGTCAGGCGCACGTCCGGGTGGTGCAGGCGAAAGCGTTCGACGATCTTCGGCAGCAGGTACAGGATGGTCGAGCTGTTGGCGGCAATGTTCAGCTCGCCCGCGTCCAGGCCGCGCACCTTGTCGCGGAAGCGCGCCTCCAGCCCGTCCAGGTTCTCCACCAGCGGCTGTGCCATCTCGTACAGCAGCTGGCCCTCGCGGCTGGGCACCAGGCGCCTCCCGCTGCGCTCGAACAATGGCACCCCCAGCTCCCGTTCCAACGCCTGCAACTGCAGGCTGATGGCCGGCTGGCTGACGAAAAGTGCCTCAGCCGCCCGTGAGACGGAGCCGAGGCGCACGGTCTGGCAGAACGCGCGCAGCGGCTTGAGCCGGTCGGATTTGTAGGAAAAACGAGGACTTGGCGGGGTGCGTGTGCTCATCGTGTAACGAGTATTAGCACAACTTATGTAAAACATTGCAAAAACTGTTTTGCCAAATACTGAGGCCGGGCGGCACCGTGGAGACGTTCCCCCACCGCTGGAGTAGCCCCATGTCCGCCGTCGCTTCCGCCGTTCCCACCCCCGCCACCAAGGCCACCCCCGGCATCGCCCTGGCGACCCGCGTGGCCGGCCAGGACACCGTGCTGCCGGCGCCGCTGCTGGCCCTGCTGGTGTCGCTGCACCGCGCGGTGGAACCGGGCCGGCAGGCGAGGCTGCAGGCCCGCCGTGAACGCCAAGCGTTCTTCGACCAGGGCGGCCTGCCGGACTTCCGTGAAGACACCACTGCGATCCGCAGCGGCGACTGGCGCGTTGCGCCGCTGCCGGCCGCGCTGCAGGACCGCCGCGTCGAGATCACCGGCCCGACCGACCCGAAGATGGTCATCAACGCGCTGAACTCCGGCGCCAAGGTGTTCATGGCCGACTTCGAGGATTCGACCTCGCCGACCTGGCGCAACCTGCTGGCCGGGCAGCAGTCGCTGGCCGCGGCGGTGCGCGGCGATCTCGAATACACCGCCCCCAATGGCAAGCATTACACGCTGCGCCCATACGACGAACAGGCGGTGCTGATCGTGCGCCCGCGTGGCTGGCACCTGGACGAGAAGCACGTACGCGTCGACGGCCAGTTCCTCGCCGGCGGCCTGTTCGACGCAGCGGTGTTCGCCTTCCACAACGCCCGCTCCCTGCAGGCCAAGGATCGTGGCCCGTACTTCTACCTGCCCAAGCTGCAGAGCATGGAAGAGGCGGCGCTGTGGGAAACCGCGCTGTCGCACATTGAAGGGATGCTCGGCTTGCCGCACGGCCAGATCAAGGTGACCGTGCTGATCGAAACGCTGCCGGCGGTGTTCGAGATGGACGAGATCCTGCACGCACTGCGTGACCGCATCGTCGGCCTGAACTGCGGGCGCTGGGACTACATCTTCTCGTACCTGAAGACCTTCCGCCGCCACGCCGACCGCGTGCTGCCCGAACGCGGCCAGGTGACCATGACCCAGCCGTTCCTGAAGGCGTATTCGGAACTGCTGATCCAGACCTGCCACCGCCGCGGTGCGCATGCGATGGGCGGCATGGCCGCGCAGATTCCGATCAACAACGATGCCGCCGCCAACGAACAGGCCATGGCCCGCGTGCGCGCCGACAAGCTGCGCGAAGTCAGCGCCGGCCACGACGGCACCTGGGTCGCGCATCCGGCGCTGATTCCGGTGGCGATGGCGATCTTCGACGAGCACATGCCCGGTGCGAACCAGCACAGCGTGCTGCGCCAGGACGTGCGCGTCGGCCGCGACGAACTGATCGCGCGGCCGCCGGGCACCATCACCCGCGCCGGCTTCGAAGGCAACGTGGAAGTCTGCGTGCGTTACCTGGCGGCGTGGCTGGATGGCAACGGCTGTGTGCCGATCCATCACCTGATGGAGGACGCGGCCACCGCCGAGATCAGCCGCAGCCAGTTGTGGCAGTGGCTGCATACGCCGGGCCAGCAGCTGGACGATGGCACCGCGATCGACCTGGCCCTGCTGGATTCCACCCTGTCGCAGCTGCCGGCACGGCTGGGCGATACCGCCGCGCTGCCCGGTGGCGCGCGCATCAGCGAGGCCATCGCCCTGCTCGGCGAACTGAGCCGCAGCGAAGAACTGACCGATTTCCTGACCCTGCCGGCCTACGCGCGCATCGATTGACTGCCGCCCGCGTCTACCGCCGTTTCCCTCCCCGCTGCACGCACGAACCGAACTGGAGAAAGACATGAGCAAGCTGCCCACTGCCGAACAGATCCAGCACGACTGGGATACCAACCCGCGTTGGGAAGGCATCCAGCGCAACTACAGCGCCGCCGACGTGGTGCGCCTGCGCGGCACCGTCCACATCGAGCATTCGCTGGCCCGCCTGGGTGCGGAGAAGCTGTGGGCGTCGCTGCACGAGCGCGAGTTCGTCAACGCGCTGGGTGCACTGACCGGCAACCAGGCCATGCAGCAGGTCAAGGCCGGCCTGAAGGCGATCTACCTGTCCGGTTGGCAGGTGGCGGCCGACGCCAACCTGGCCGGCCAGATGTATCCGGACCAGTCGCTGTACCCGGCAGATTCGGTGCCGGCGGTGGTCAAGCGCATCAACAACACGCTGCTGCGCGCCGACCAGCTGCACCACGCCGAAGGCAAGGATGACATCGACTTCCTGCAGCCGATCGTGGCCGATGCTGAGGCCGGCTTCGGCGGCGTACTCAACGCCTTTGAACTGATGAAGGCGATGATCGAGGCCGGCGCCGCCGGCGTGCACTTCGAGGACCAGCTGGCCTCGGTCAAGAAGTGCGGGCACATGGGCGGCAAGGTGCTGGTGCCGACCCGCGAGGCGATCGAGAAGCTCAACGCCGCACGCCTGGCCGCCGACGTGATGGGCGTGCCGACCCTGCTGGTCGCGCGCACCGATGCCGAAGCTGCGGATCTGCTGACCAGTGACATCGACGGCAACGACAAGCCGTTCACCACCGGTGAGCGCACCGTCGAAGGTTTCTACAAGACCCGCAACGGCCTGGACCAGGCGATCAGCCGCGGCCTGGCCTATGCACCCTATGCCGACCTGGTGTGGTGCGAGACCGGCAAGCCGGACCTGGAGTTTGCACGCAAATTCGCCGAGGCGATCCACGCGAAGTTCCCGGGCAAGCTGCTGGCCTACAACTGCTCGCCCAGCTTCAACTGGAAGAAGAACCTGGACGACGCCACCATTGCCAAGTTCCAGCGCGAACTGGGCAGCTACGGCTACAAGTTCCAGTTCATCACCCTGGCCGGGTTCCATGCGTTGAACTACGGCATGTTCAATCTGGCCCACGGCTACGCGCGCCGCCAGATGAGTGCGTTCGTGGAACTGCAGGAAGCCGAGTTCGAAGCGGCCGAGCGCGGTTTCACTGCGGTCAAGCACCAGCGTGAGGTCGGTACCGGCTATTTCGATGCGGTGACCCAGGCGATCCAGCAGGGCCAGTCGTCGACCACCGCGCTGACCGGATCGACCGAGGAAGAGCAGTTCCACGGCGGGCGCAGCGAACGCGCGGCGTGATCCGGTGCGCGGTGTGATCCGGTAGTGCCGGCCGCTGGCCGGCAATCACAGGATGCTCCGGGCGCTGCGTGGCAGCCGGCCAGCGGCCGGCTCTACCGGGGCCTGGAATCCGATCAGGGTGGCCAGGGAAGGGCCAGGCAACGCCGGCCGGTCGGGGGACCTGCCGGCGTTGTTGTATCGATGCAAGGGGGGCAGCCAGCGGGCAGCGTCAATCAGGCGCACCCCGGGTTCCGGCAACTTGGCCGAAACCCTGTGAAACCCGGCATCGAATTGATCCAGCAGGGGTTTTGCCCGGGCACCCGTGACCAGAACGGGCCACCACCGATCTTCACGTCAATCAAGATCGGCAGAACGGTCAAAATGAGATAGGGCGCACACTTTAAAGCGGTGCTATGCTCCGCGGCTCACCAGGGGACGCTGGCGGCGGGTGCAGGGAATGACCGGCAGGGGTGCGGCCGAGAACAGTGATGTGACGACAGGTATCGCCCGGGTGGCGATGGCCGAGATCGTGCACGCGCTGTTGTCAGATGCCGAGGTGGCATTGTTTGCCAGATTCGCCCGCGCATGCAAGCTCCGTGCCGGACAGTGGCTGTTCCAGCGTGGCCACCGCGGCGAGCGCATGTATGTGATCCTCGAAGGCCAGATCGAACTGGACTTCGGCGAGGACCTGGTGATCAAGACACTCGGGCAGCATGAGTTCTTCGGAGAACTGGGCCTGCTGGTCGGCGACCACCTGCGCAGCGCCAGCGCGCGCGCGCTGGTCGACTGCGATGTGCTGGAACTGGGGCCGGCTGATTTCCACCGGCTGGTCGAATCCGATCCGGGCCTGGTGGCCTACTTCCTGCGCCGCACGATCATGCGCGTGCTGGCCAACGAACAGGCCCTGATCAGCCAGTTGCGCCGGCGCAACCACGATCTGGAAACCGCGCTGGACAACCTCTACATCACCACCCACCAGCTGACCCACACCCGCGAGCTGGTGCGTACCGATGAACTGACCGGTCTGCACAACCGCCGTGGCCTCACCCTGTACCTGCAGGAGTGCCGCGAGCGTGCCGAGGGGCCGCCGCAGGCGCTGCTGCTGATCGATTGCGACCGTTTCAAGCAGATCAACGACCGCCACGGCCACCAGGCCGGCGACCGCGTGCTGCAGAGCATGGGCAACATCCTGCGCTCGATGGCTGGCGAACAGGACCTGGCCTGCCGGCTTGGCGGTGATGAGTTCTGCCTGATGCTGCGCCGTGGCAACCGCGAGATCGTGCAGCACGCTGCCGAGTTCATCCTCAGCGCGGTGCACGGCCTGCTCGAGCGCAGCCATGGCACGCCGCATGTAAGCCTGGTCAGCATCGGAGCCAGCCTGCTGGATGCCGACGCGGACTGGAGCGAGTGGTATGCCAGCGCCGATCGGGCGCTGTACCGGGCCAAGCGTGATGGCGGCAACTGCCTGCGCTGGGTGGATGATCCGGACGGCCAATAGGGAGATGCAGGCGATGAATGGCGACAACGGAACGTCAGCCCCGCATAGCCCACAGCTACGCGCCCTGCTGTTCACTGATCTGTGTGATTCGCTGCAGCTGGTCGAGCGGATCGGCGACGTGGCGGCGGCGAGCCTGTTCCAGGAACACGACCGCCTGGTGCTGGTGCTGCAGCACCGCTGGAATGGCCAGCTGATCGATCGTTCGGACGGCCTGTTCATGCTGTTCGAGCGCGCCATCGATGCCCTGGGCTTCGCCCTGGACTACCAGCGCGAACTGCATGCGCTGGGCCAGCAGCGTGCGATTGAACTGCGCGCGCGTGCCGGCCTGCATGTGGGTGACGTGCTGACCTGGGAAAACAGTGCAGAGGCGGTCCGCGCCGGCGCCAAGTCGATGGAAGTGGAAGGCTTGGCCAAGCCGATGGCGGCGCGCCTGATGATGCTGGCGCGGCCCGGCCAGATCCTGTTGTCGGCGGTAGCCGAATCGCTGACCCGCCGTGCCACCGATGCGTTGGGCGAGCGCGGCACGCGCCTGTTGTGGAAGTCGCACGGGCGCTGGCGCTTCAAGGGCGTGCCGGTGGTACAGGAAGTGATCGAAGTGGGCGAGATCGGCTCCGCACCGCTGCGCATGCCGCGTGCCAATGCCAAGGCCCGCCGCGACCTGCCGTTGTGGCGGCAGCCGCTGGTGCTGGCCGCCGAAGGCCTGGTGCTGGCGGTGGCGGTGCTCGGCGGCTGGCTGCTGCTGCGGCCGGAACCGGCGATCGCGTTCGCCGAGCGCGACTGGGTGGTGCTCGGTGATGTCGACAACCTCACCGGCGACCCGATCTTCGACGACTCGATGCGGCACGCGATCCGGATCGCGCTGGAGCAATCGCGCTACGTGAACGTGCTGTCGGAGGGCAAGATCCGCGAAAGCCTGGAAATGGCGCGGCTCTCGGGCGATACCCGGCTCAGCCGCGATACCGCGGCCAACGTGGCGGTGCGGGAAGGCGCGCGCGCCGTGCTGCTGCCGACGGTGCGGCAGAAGGTCGGTGGCTACGAGCTGGCCATCGATGTCGCCGCACCCGGCAGCGGCCAGGTGATCCAGACGTTCACCGCCACCGTGGATCGATCCGACCAGATGGTGTTCGCGGTGGACGACGTGGTCGGGCGCCTGCGTCGCGGACTGGGCGAATCGGTGGCGAGCCTGGAACAGTCGTTGCCGCTGCCGCGGGCATCGACCCAGGATCTGCGCGCACTGCGTGCATTCGCACTGGCGGAAAGTGCACTGGGCCAGCGGCGCTTTGAGGAGGCGCGCAACCTGTACCAGGCGGCGATCGATATCGATCCCGGTTTCGCCCTGGCCTACATGGGCGTGGCCAAACTGCATGCGCGCGTCGAGGAAGGGCGGCGAGCACGCGAAGCCATGCAGCATGCGCTGGACCTGCAGGATCGGCTGCCGCCACGCGAGCGGCTGTACCTGAAGGCCTGGACGGCCGAGCTGGAGCCGGGTGGCTGGGCGCTGGAGCAATGGCGCACGCTGGCCAAGGTCTATCCGGATTCGTTCGCGGGGCTGTCCAACACGTCCTGGTACCTGCTGCAGGCCAACCAGTTCAGCGAGGCCGAGCCCTATGCGCGTGCGGCCGCAGTGCCGCAGGATCCGCTGCGGCTGTATCCGCTGGTCCACCTGGTGCGGATACAGATCGCTGCCAACCAACCGCAGCTTGCTGCCGAAACACTGGCACAGGCGCAGATCCTGCGCGGCCGTGATGACGCCGATGAGACCGGCGTGGATGTGCTGGTGGCGCAGGGGCAGTACGCCAAGGCCGCGAAGCTGTTGCCGCAGATCCATGCCAGCGATGCCCTGCAGCAGCGGATGAAGCTGCGTGCGCAGCTGCTGCTGGCGGCCGCGCAGCGCGACTGCCCGGCGATGCAGCGGGCGATACGTGAAGATGCAGCGGCGCCGACGCTGGTCGATCTTCAGGTGCAGCAGCGCCTGCAGCACGCCAGCGTGGCGGCGTTGTGCCCGGGCGCTGACCGTGTCGAGCTGCAGGCGATCGCGGCGCTGCTGCAGCCGATGCTGCAGGAGCGTGATGATCCCATGCTGCATGCCCGTGGCCTACAGTGGCTGGCGCTGGTCCACCTGGCGCAGCGGCAGGGCCAGCTCGAACTGGCCAGGCGCTGGCTGGACGAGCAGCGGCCCCTGCTGCGCAGCCTGCGCAGTCCGGTCGCGGACCGCTGGCTGCGCATCGTCAGCGCCATGGATGAGCTGCAGATGCAGCGCCCCGAGGCTGCCCGCGCCCTGATCGAGCCGATGCTGGATGGCAGCGAGCCGGTGCAGGCGCGCGTCGTGCTGCTGCTCGCGCTGCGTGCGCAGGGCGATGAAGCCGCCGTGCGCCGCCAGCAGGCCTGGCTGGCCCAGCATCGCGGCCAGGCCATTGCCGAGGTCACCGCCCTGCAGGTGTGGCAACCGCTGAACGTGTATGACGTCTCCACGTGGGCTACGTCGGCCACGGCCGGCGCGCCCTGATGGCGGGTCAGCCGTCGATGCGCTCGCCGACCTTGCCGGCTTCGAAGCAGAACACCACGGTCATGGCCGCCACCGACCCGGACAGGTGGGCCTGCAGCCCGTCACGCACCTGGCTCAGCTCTTCGACCGAGGCCAGGGTGCCGATCTTCATGCAGTCGTTCTCGCCAACGGCACCGTCCAGCCCGATCGAGGCCAGCGCCTTGGCTGGCGACGCGGTGAAGTGGCTGCGGAAGTCGTCATTGCCGATCAGGTGGTCAAGCAGGAGGCTGGCGTCTGCGGCGGAAAGGCGGGGATGGGTGCTCATGGGGATCGTCCGTAAGTGGAGTTTCTCGTATCGGCCGCGACAGCCTGCCATTGAGGGCCGCGCTGTGCACATCGCTAAAGTTGGCCGCGCCGCGGTCGTTGCTGCTATGCCGGTTGTGCGGCAGAAGGAAGGAAACCGATGCGCCTGCGCCGCTGCGCCAGCCTGATGTTCGAGCCCCGCGAGGCGGTCACCCTGGACCTGCGCGCGATGCTGGCCGGCCACGCCGAGATGGACAGCCAGATCAGCTGGGTGGCGCTGGCCGCGCATCTGGACCAGCCACTGCCGGTGGACGCCGAGGAGCGCCAGCTGCTGGGCGAGCTCAGCGCGCACCGCTGGAGCGAACCGCCCGCCGATGCTTCCCCGGCGATGCTGGCCCGCCTGGTCGAGCAGGGCCTGCTGCTGACCGACCCGCCGAGCGAGGTGGGGCACCAGCTGCGCGACGAGGCGCTGCGGCGCAGCCAGTGGTGGCCGCTGGCTGCACTGGCCCATCGCCATGCACGCTGGCAGGCCGTGGACAGCGTGGAGGACATGCGCCGGCAGGGGTTGGACACCGCTGCCGGCCTGCGCCAGCGCCTCGGGCCGCCGCCGCCGGTGGTGCAGCCCATGCAGGGCGACTACCAGCCGCTGCCGCGCAGCGAAGAGGCCGCGTTCGACGCACTGCTGGCGCGCCGCACCACCTGCCGCAATTTCGACCCGCAGCGCGCGCTGCCGCTGCCGTTGCTGGCCCAGGTGCTGCAGCGCACGCTGATGGCGCACGCGGTGCAGAAGGTCGAGCGCGATACCGAGTTCCTGAAGAAGAACGTGCCTTCCGGTGGCGGCCTGCATCCTACCGAAGGCTTCCTGCTGGTGCAGAACGTGGAAGGACTGGCACCGGGCCTGTACCACTACCACCCGGTGCAGCACGCCGTGCTGCCGCTGCCCTCGCCACCGCCGCAGGCACTGCCGGCGCTGGCGCGGCGGATGCTGTCCGGGCAGGCGTGGTTCGCCGATGCGCCGGCGATGCTGGTGCTGGCGCCGCGCTATGACCGCTGCTTCTGGAAGTACCGCAACCACGCCAAGGCGCATCGTGCGGTGACGCTGGATGTCGGCCACATCTCGCAGCTGCTGTACCTGTGCGCGACCGAGCGCGGGCTGGCGGCGTTCGTGACAGCGGCCATCAACGATGCCGATGTCGATCGTGCCTTCGGCTTCGATGGCATCGGTCAGAGCGCGATGGCCATCTGCGGCCTGGGCTGGCGCAGTGCCACGCTGGACACGGCCGAATTCGATCCCGCAGGTCGGGTGACGGCGGGCGACGACCGCTGAGCGACCGTCGCCCCGGCGTTCACGCCGCTTCGAAGTCCACCAGCACCGCGCCGTCGCTGACCTGGTCACCGGCCTTGGCGCGGTAGCCCTTCACCGTGCCGTCGGCCGGCGCCTGCAGGGTGTGCTCCATCTTCATCGCTTCCAGCACCACCAGCGGCGTGCCGCGCTTGACCTCGGTACCGGCGGCGACCAGCGTGGCCACGATCTTCCCGGGCATCGGTGCCAGCAGGCTGCCGGCATCGGCCACGGCGTGGTCCGATTCGCTCACCGGATCATGCAGGGTGAAACGGTGCTGGCCGTCGGTGCCGAACAGGTACAGCTGGTCACCGTCGCGCAGCAGCTGCAGCGACCCGCGGCGGTCGCCCAGCTGTACCGCCAGCCCCCGCACATCGGCTGTGCCGATCACCTGCACGGGTGCTGCGTCATCGCACTGCACGCGCCAGCCATCGGTCTGCGCCCACACCTTCAGCGTGTGCCGGCGTTCACCCTGCTGCAGCGGAAGCACGCGCGGCGCGGGCGCGCCAAGGCGCCAGCCATCCTGCACCTGCCACGGCGAATGCGGGTCGCGCGCGTCGCTGGCTGCACCTGCAGTAGTGGTCACGGCGGCCACCGCCGCCAGCAGCCACAGCGCATCATCGCTGTCACCCACCCGGCCCAATGCGGCCTGCTCGCGCTCGATCAGCGCGGTATCCAGCTTGGCGTGGGTAAACGAATCGGTGTTCACCAGGCGGCGCAGGAAACCGGCATTGGTGGTCACGCCCACCACCTGGCAGTCGGCCAGGGCCTGGCTCATGCGGCGCAGCGCGGCGTCGCGGTCCACGTCCCAGACGATCAGCTTGGCAATCATCGGATCGTAGTACGGCGTGATGCTATCGCCTTCCTCGACACCGGTATCCACGCGCACATGAGTCGACGGCGACGGCAGGCGCAGGCGGCGCAGGAGGCCGGTGGACGGCAGGAAACCACGGTCGGCGTCTTCGGCATACAGCCGCGCCTCGATGGCATGACCATGAATCGCCAGCTGATCCTGGCGCAGCGGCAGCGGCTGGCCCGAGGCCACGCGCAGCTGCCACTCCACCAGGTCGGTGCCGGTGATGTACTCGGTGACCGGATGCTCGACCTGCAGGCGGGTGTTCATTTCCATGAAGTAGAAATCGCCGTCCGGGCCGGCGATGAATTCCACCGTGCCGGCACCGACGTAGCCCACCGCGCGCGCGGCATCGACCGCGGCCTTGCCCATCGCAGCACGACGTTCGGGGCTCATGCCCGGGGCGGGCGCCTCTTCCAGCACCTTCTGGTGGCGGCGCTGCACCGAGCAGTCGCGCTCGAACAGGTAGACCGCCTCACCGTAGCTGTCGCCGAACACCTGGATCTCAATATGGCGCGGGCGCTCGACGTACTTCTCGACCAGCACATGGTCGTTGCCAAAGGCCGAGGCGGCCTCGCGCTGGCAGCTGGCCAGTGCATCGACGAAGTCCTCGCTGCGTTCGACCTTGCGCATGCCCTTGCCACCGCCACCGGCGCTGGCCTTGATCAGCACCGGGTAGCCGATGGCATCGGCCTGCGCGCGCAGGAAGTCCGGCGCCTGCTGGTCGCCGTGGTAGCCCGGGGTCAGCGGCACACCGGCCTTGGCCATCAATGCCTTGGCGGCGCTCTTGTCACCCATCGCGCGGATGGCGCTGGCCGGCGGCCCGATGAAGGTGATGCCGGCGGCAGCGCAGGCATCGGCGAAGTCGGCGTTTTCGGACAGGAAGCCGTAGCCGGGGTGGATCGCCTGCGCGCCGGTCAGGCGTGCGGCCTCGAGCAGGGCATCGCCGCGCAGGTAGCTCTCGCGCGCGGCAGCCGGGCCGATGTGGATGGCTTCGTCGGCCAGGCGCACATGGCGCGCGTTGCGGTCGGCATCGGAATACACCGCCACGGTGGCGATGCCGAGGTGGCGGCAGGTGGCGATGACGCGGCAGGCGATTTCGCCGCGGTTGGCGATCAGGACTTTGGTGAACATGGCAACAGGCTCGGTCATGGCACGGGTTACATGCGGAACACGCCGAAGCGCGTCTGCTGCGGGGCGGCGTTGAGGCTGGCCGACAGCGCCAGCGCCAGCACCCGGCGGGTGTCGGCCGGATCGATCACGCCGTCGTCCCACAGGCGCGCGCTGGCGTAGTACGGGTGGCCCTGCTGCTCGAACTGGTCGCGGATCGGTGCCTTGAACGCGTCTTCCTCCGCTGCCGGCCACTGGCCACCCTTGGCCTCGATGCCATCGCGCTTGACCGTGGCCAGCACGCTGGCGGCCTGTTCGCCACCCATCACGCCGATGCGCGCGTTCGGCCACATCCACAGGAAGTTCGGCGAATAGGCGCGGCCGCACATGCCGTAGTTGCCGGCACCGAACGAGCCACCGATCACCACGGTGAACTTGGGTACCCTGGCGCAGGCCACCGCCATCACCAGCTTGGCCCCGTCCTTGGCGATACCACCCTGTTCGTACTTGCGACCCACCATGAAGCCGGTGATGTTCTGCAGGAACACCAGCGGGATATTGCGCTGGGTGCATAGCTCGATGAAGTGCGCGCCCTTCAGTGCCGACTCGGAGAACAGGATGCCGTTGTTGGCGATGATGCCGATCGGGTAGCCGTTCAGATGGGCGAAGCCGGTGACCAGCGTTGCGCCGTAGCGCGGCTTGAATTCGTCGAAGCGTGAGCCATCGACCAGCCGCGCGATCACTTCGCGTACGTCGTAGGGCTTGCGCGTATCGGCCGGGATCACCCCGTACAGTTCGTGTGCCGGCAGCAGCGGTTCCTCGGGCGCCTGCACCGCCATGGCCGGTTCCGGCTTGCGCCAGTTGAGCTGGGCGATGATCGCGCGCACCCGTGCCAGTGCCTGCAGGTCGTTGTCGGCCATGTGGTCAGCCACGCCGGAGATGCGCGTGTGCACATCGGCACCACCCAGTTCCTCGGCCGTCACCACTTCGCCGGTGGCCGCCTTCACCAGCGGCGGGCCGCCGAGGAAGATCGTGCCCTGCTCGCGCACGATCACAGTCTCGTCGCTCATCGCTGGCACATAGGCACCACCAGCGGTGCAGCTGCCCATCACGCAGGCGATCTGCGGAATGCCCTGTGCCGACAGGTTGGCCTGGTTGTAGAAGATGCGGCCGAAATGGTCGCGGTCGGGAAAGACTTCGTCCTGCAGCGGCAGGAACGCGCCACCGGAATCGACCAGGTAGATGCAGGGCAGGTGGTTCTGCTCGGCGATCTCCTGCGCGCGCAGGTGCTTCTTCACCGTCATCGGGTAATAGGTGCCGCCCTTGACCGTGGCGTCGTTGGCCACGATCACGCATTCCACGCCGCTCACCCGGCCGATTCCGGCCACTACGCCAGCGGCCGGCACGGCGTCTTCGTACATGCCGTGCGCGGCCAGCGGCGCGATTTCCAGGAACGCGCTGCCCGGGTCGAGCAGGGCGTCGATGCGGTCGCGCACCAGCAGCTTGCCGCGCGCGGTGTGCTTGGCGCGTGCGGCTTCGCTGCCACCCAGCGCGGTGCGGGCGAGGGTGGCATGCAGGTCGTCGACCACGGCCTGCATGGCCGCGCGGTTGCTTTCAAACGTTTCGCTGCCCGGTTGCAGCTGGGTGCTCAATACGGTCATCGCAGTGGCCTTACAGGGTGCGCTGGAACAGTTCGCGGCCGATCAGCATGCGGCGGATCTCGGACGTGCCGGCGCCGATCTCATACAGCTTGGCATCGCGCCACAAGCGGCCGGTCGGGTATTCGTTGATGTAGCCGTTGCCGCCCAGGATCTGGATCGCCTGGCCGGTCAGCCAGGTGGCCTTCTCGGCGGCGTACAGGATGGCACCGGCGGCGTCCTGGCGGGTGGTGCGGCCCTGGTCGCAGGCACGTGCCACGGCATAGACATACGCGCGGCAGGCACCCAGGCCCACGTACATGTCGGCGATCTTGGCCTGGATCAGCTGGAAGCTGCCGATCGGCTCGCCGAACTGGTGGCGCTCGTGCACGTACGGCATCACCACGTCCATCGCCGCAGCCATCAGGCCCAGCGGGCCACCGGACAGCACCACGCGCTCGTAGTCCAGGCCGGACATCAGCACGCGCACGCCACCGCCAACCTGGCCCAGCACGTTCTCTTCAGGAATCTCGCAATCCTGGAACACCAGCTCGCAGGTGGGCGAAGAACGCATGCCCAGCTTGTCCAGCTTCTGCGCGGTGGAGAAGCCCTTCATGCCCTTCTCGACCAGGAACGCGGTGATGCCCTTGGCGCCGGCCTCCATGTCGGTCTTGGCGTAGACCACCAGCACGTCGGCATCCGGGCCGTTGGTGATCCACATCTTGTTGCCGTTGAGCACGTAGCGGTCGCCGCGCTTGTCCGCACGCAGCTTCATCGACACCACGTCCGAACCGGCGCCCGGTTCGCTCATCGCCAGCGCGCCCACCTTGGCGCCGCTGCACAGGTCGGGCAGGAAGCGCTGCTTCTGTTCCTCGTTGCCGTTCTTGCGCAGCTGGTTCACGCACAGATTGGAATGCGCGCCATAGGACAGGCCGATGCCGCCGGACGCGCGCGAGATCTCTTCCATCGCCACCACGTGGGCCAGGTAACCCATGCCGGTGCCGCCGTATGCTTCTTCCACGGTGAGGCCCAGCAGCCCCTGTTCGCCCAGCTTCGGCCACAGCGCCAGCGGGAACTGGTTGCTGGCATCGGCCTCGGCGGCCAGCGGAGCGACCTCGGCGGCGGCAAAATGGGCCACGCTCTGGCGCAGCAGGTCGATGTCTTCGCCAAGATCGAAGTTCAGGGATGGCACGTGCATTGTGGTGGCTCCACGGCGGGATGGCAGGAATGGACGCACCCGGCGGGGGAGTGGGGGGCGGTCTGCAGGACCGCCACCCACACGGGCGATGGCCCCAGCGTAGCGGGGTTCGGGTAAGAAGTGAATACGAATTCAAAAATTGAAACTAGAATCAGAACATGGCTTATAAACGCTCTGCATTGATGGAAGAACGCCTGGCGGGCGCCCGTGAACGGATCCTGCTGGCCACCCGCGAGCTGGTCGCCACGGGCGGCTGGCGCAATGCTCCGGTGACGGCCGTGGCGACCCAGGCCGGGGTGTCCACCGGCCTGATCTATCGCCACTTCCCGTCCAAGGCAGAGCTGTTCGTGGAAGTCCTCAATGCCGCCGTCGCCCACGAGGTCGCGATCATGGAGCGCATCGCCAGTGGCCCGGAGGCGGCCAGCGAGCGGCTGCGGCTGGCGATCACCGCCTTCGTCCGCCGTGCCCTGGCCGGGCCGGGGCTGGCGCACGCCTTCATCGTTGAACCGGTCGACCCGGACGTGGAAGCCGAGCGCATGCGCGGCCGTCGCGCCTTCGGCGACGTGTTCCTGCGACTGGTGGAGGAGGGCGTAGCGGCCGGCGAGCTGCCGGTGCAGGACGCGCATGTGGCCGCCGCGTGCCTGGTCGGTGCCTTCACCGAAGCGATGGTCGGCCCGACCGCGCCCAGCCGCGAAGCGCACCGCGACGAAGACGCGCTGGTGGATGCGATCTGCAGCTTCTGCCTGCGCGCGATCGGCGCCCCGGCAATCCGGTAGCGCCGGCCGCTGGCCGGCTTCTGTTGCTGGGGTCAGATCCCTTTTGCGGCGCAAAAGGGATCTGACCCCAGCCCCGGCATGCTGCGCCGCATCAGCAGTGACGCCTGTTGTCGCACGCAAAGTGCGTTCTATACTCGGCCCATCACGCAGTCGCTCAGCCGTGGTCCAACGACTATCAGCCAGGGGTAACGAAGAGTGCGGAATTACGATCTGGAGTTCCTGAAACGCTTCTCCATGGTGATCGCGCTGCTGGCGACCATCACCCTCGGCCTCATTCTCCTTGCCGCCTACATCCACACCCGGATTCCGCCCGAGGTGTCGCCGACCGCGGCCAAACGCACCGAACAGCGCATCTCGCCCACCGGCGCGGTCTATGCCGGCAGTACCGGCGCTGCCGCGCAGGCCGCCGCCAAGGCCGCCGCGCTGGCCAAGGCCGCGTCGCAGGTGGCCTACGGCGGCACCAAGGATGGCAAGGTGATCTTCGACAACCTGTGCACCGCCTGCCACACCACCGGCGTGGGCATGGCACCGACGCTGGACCATTCGCACTGGGACAAGCGCATCGCGCAGGGCAAGGACACGCTCTACAAGCACGCCATCGAGGGCTATACCGGCCCCGACGGCGGCATCATGCCCCCCAGGGGCGGCAACCCGGCCCTGACGGAAGAACAGATCCACGCCACCGTGGACTGGATGCTGGCCAATCTGAAGTAAGCGGTAGTGCCGGCCGCTGGCCGGCAACCACACATCGCACGAAGGTCATGAGGTTGCCGGCCAGCGGCCGGCACGACCCAGGCTTTGCCCACCAAGGTCAAAACCCCGCTCGCAGGCGGGGTTTCGCATTTCAGGGTTAGTCTGTGCGCCCTCGTCCCAGGAATCGCCCGTCGATGCGCCGCTGCTCCCTCGCCCTTGCCCTGTCCCTGCTGCTGCCGGCCGGCGCCATCGCCCAGGCCCAGCCGCAGGCCACGCCGGTCGCGACGCCGCCCGCTGCGCGCAGCAGCGCCAGCGTGGTGCTGACCGCCGCGCCAGCCGACTGGCGCGCGCTGGATGGACAGCGCGTGCGCATCGCCGCACCGCTCACCCTGGCCGGCACCGATGGCCTGGAGCGCTTCGGCCAGCTCACCGTGGCCTTCGATGGCCGCCTCTGGCAGCCGACCGAAGTGGCCGCGCCGGGTACGGCCGGCTATGAGCAGGTGATGGCCGACAACCAGCGTCGTCGCCTGGTGCTGGACGATGGCAGCGATGCCCGCGATCCGGCCAGCGTGGCCTACCTGCCGGGCAACCCGGTGCTGCGCACTGGCATGCAGCTGCGCAATGTGGAGGGCATCGTGCGCGTGGACGCGCAGGGCCGTCCGCGCCTGCAGGTCGAGGGTGCGCTGAAACTGCCGGAACTCAAGCGCCCCGCAGTGCCGACCGTGCCGGGTAGCCTGCACGTGGCCGCCTTCAACCTGGAGAACTTCTTCAACGGTGATGGCCAGGGCGGCGGCTTCCCGACCCTGCGCGGCGCCCGCACGCTGGACGAGCACAAAGCGCAGGTGGCCAAGCTGGTCGCCACGGTCAACGCGCTGGGCGCCGACGTCGCCGCGCTGATGGAGCTGGAGAACGACGGCTACGGACCGCAGTCGGCCATCGCCGAACTGGTCGATGCGCTCAACCGTGACCGCGGCGCGCAGGGCGACTGGCGCTTCGTCGATGCCGGCAACGGCCCCGGCGACAACCCGATCCGGGTCGGCATCATCTACCGCAGCTCACGCCTGCAGCCGGTCGGCACGCCGGCCACGTTGACCGGCGGCCCGTTCGTCGAGCACAGCCGCGTGCCGCTGGCGCAGGCCTTCCAGGGCAAGCAGGGCGCGCCGTTCGTGGTGGTGGCCAATCACTTCAAGTCGAAGGGCTGCCGCGACGCAAGCGGCGCCGACGCCGACCGCAACGACAACCAGGGTTGCTGGAACGCCACCCGCGTGACCTCGGCGCAGCAGCTGCATGCCTGGCTGCAGACGGATCCGACCGGTACCGGTACAAAGGACGCGGTACTGCTCGGCGATTTCAACGCCTACGCGATGGAAGACCCGATCCGCACCCTGCACGACCTGGGCTGGCAGGACGCGTTCAAGGTCGTCAAGGTCGAGCATCCCTACAGCTACGTCTACAACGGCTACACCGGCCGCCTTGACCACGCGTTGCTCAGCCCGGGCATGGCCAAGCGCCTGCGCGGTGCCGCCGAATGGCACAGCAACGCCGACGAGCAGGACGCCAGCGGTTACCAGGGCCGCAACGTGCAGGGCCCGTGGCGCAGCTCCGACCACGACCCGCTGCTGCTGGGTTTCGACAAATAACCCTCAACGCCGGGGTCGGAGCCCATTCCGTGGGAATGGGATCCGACCCCGGGGCAATGGTCGCGTCAGGGGTCGGATCCCATTCCCACGGAATGGGATCTGACCCCGATGCACATGCTCACCCCCAGGCGATCAAGCCGATCGCCAGCACCGCCAGCGCCAAACCGGCACGGTTCCACTTCGTGGTGGCCTCGCCGAAGACGAACACGCCCACCAGTGCACCCAGCACCACCACGCCGATGTTCATGCCGGCGAACACGGTGGCCGGGTTGTCCGGCATCGACTGGTGCGCATGCACATAGAACAGGATGTTGCTGCCATTGAGCAGGCCCAGCAGCGCACCCGCGCCGAGGTTGCGCCAGGCCAGCTGGCTGCGGCCACTGACATGCCGCCACAGCTGCAGGGCCAGCATCAGCACGAAGGCCACGCTGAAGCTGGCCAGCACCGCCGCCATCGACGGCGTGCCCGACAGCGCCACCTGCTTGAGCAGCACGTCCACCACCGCAAACCCGCCCCATACGCCCAGCAGCCAGCCCCAGCCGCCGGGCGAGGACGCCACCGCCGGGCCGCGCGGGCGCAGGCTGATCGCCACCATGGCGACCAGGCCCAGCGCCAGGCCGACCAGCTTCCACGGCGTCGCGCTCTGGCCGAAGAACAGGAAGGCGGCAGCCAGTGACAGCAGCAGCGACAGGCGCTGCGCCACATCGCTGCGCACGATGCCGGCCACCGCCACTGCGCGGCCCAGCACCAGGAAGATCGAGGGCAGCACCACCGCCAGCGCCAGCAATGACAGCCACGGCGCATGCGGCGCGCGCAGCGCATCCAGCGGCGGCTGCAGCACCACCGCGGTGAGCGTTGCCGCCACCAGATAGTTCCAGGTGACCATCTGCGCAACATCCAGTTGGCGGCGTCCGGCCACCTTCAACAACACCGAGACCAGCACGCTGCAGATCACGGCCAAAGACAGGTAGAGCATGGGGCGGGCACAGGGCAGGGGCGGGGGACGGTATCATGGTGCCATGCACAAGCCCTCGTTCCCCGTCGCCCCCGGCGAAACCGCCTGTCTCCAACTGGATGGCCCGGCCGGCCCGCTGGAAGTGGTCGTCGACCTGCCCAAGGCCGATGTGCCGGTGCAGCCGATCGTGGCCATTGTCTGCCATCCGCTGTCCACCGAAGGCGGCACCCTGCACAACAAGGTGGTCACCATGACCGCCACCACCCTGCGCGAGCTGGGCATCGCCACGGTGCGCTTCAACTTCCGCAGCGTCGGCGCTTCGGCCGGTACCTTCGATGGCGGCGTGGGCGAGCAGGATGACCTGAAGGCCGTCGCCGCCTGGGTACGCAGCCAGCGCCCGGACGACCGCCTATGGCTGGCCGGTTTCAGCTTCGGTTCGTTCGTTTCGCTGAAGGCGGCTGCCGCGCTGCAGCCGGAAGCGCTGATCTCGATCGCGCCGCCGGCTGGTCGCTGGGATTTCGACGGTATCGCACCGCCGGCCCGCTGGCTGGTGATCCAGGGCGAGCAGGACGAGATCGTCGACCCGCAGGCCGTCTACCAGTGGCTGGACACGCTGGACTTCCCGCATGAGCTGGTGCGCATGCCCGAGACCAGCCACTTCTTCCACCGCAAGCTGATCGACCTGCGCGGCGCGCTGACCCACGGCGTGAAGCATTGGCTGGGCGCGGCGGCATGAGTGCAACCGAGTTGACCCCGTCGCAGCGGTACGCGGAAGGGGTCGCCCGTGGTGACTGGCAGGACGACCCGGCCCAGCATGCAGCGCTGGCCGAGCTGGACCGCATCCACCTGGGACTGCTGGACAGTGCCGAGGACGGCTGGCTGGACCGCCTGTCCTCGTTCTGGAAGAAGCCCGAGCCGGTCAAGGGCCTGTACTTCTGGGGCGGCGTCGGCCGCGGCAAGACCTTCCTGGTCGACCTGTTCTACGACGGGCTGCCGATCAAGCAGAAGTACCGCACGCATTTCCATCGCTTCATGCGCAGCGTCCACGAGCGTCTGCGCGAGCACCAGGGGCAGAGCGACCCGCTGGCGAAGATCGCCCAGGAGTGGCGCAGCAACCTGCGCGTGCTGGTGCTGGACGAGTTCTTCGTCACCGACATCGGTGATGCGATGCTGCTTGCGCGGCTGCTGGAGCGCCTGTTCGCCGAGGGCGTGACCCTGGTCACCACCTCCAACACCGCAGTTGAGAACCTGTACCTCAACGGCCTGCAGCGCGAGAGCTTCCTGCCGGCCATCGGCCTGTTGCAGCGCTTCTGCGTGGAGCTGTACGCAGAAGGCACCGAGGACTACCGGATGCGCGCGCTGACTCGCTCGCCGGTGTACCGCGCACCGTTGGCCGCAGACAGCGACGACTGGCTGGCCACGCGCTGGAGCGAACTGAGCGGCGGCCAACCGGCCAGGCCCGGCAACATCGAGATCGAGGGCCGCAAGATTCCGGTCCGCGGCCGCGGCAAGAGCATCGCCTGGTTCGATTTCGCCGCGCTGTGCGAGGGCCCGCGCGGGCCCTCGGACTACATCGAGATCGCGCACGAGTTCAACACGGTACTGCTGGGCGGCATTCCGGCCTTTGATCGCCTGAACGAGGATGCCGCGCGCCGCTTCGTCAACCTGATCGACGAGTTGTACGACCGCCACGTCAACCTGGTCTGCACCGCCAGCACCTCGCCGGTCGAGCTGTACACCGGCCAGCGCCTGCAGGGCGCGTTCGAGCGCACCGCCTCGCGCCTGATCGAGATGCAGAGCGCCGAGTACCTGGGCACCCCGCACCGGGCGTGAGGGGTTCCGCGCGAATGCAATGCCGGCCAGCGGCCGGCACGACCACCCTGGGATTCCGGTAGTGCCGGCCGCTGGCCGGCAATGATCGGGGGATAGGGCGCAACGGCGTTTCCCTGCGGCCGCTCCTCCGGCCCGGCCGACATGTTCAGCCTCGCGTCGCTGCCCGGCGGGTGATCCCGGCATCCACCGGATTCCCACCGGCTGCCCACGCTCTATCCACAGGGTTGTCCCTAGCCAGTTTCATCACTGTCATGTGAAGCTGTCATTGTTCCGTTTCCGCGGTGCGTTGTGCCACCGCAGTGACGCCTTTCGGGCTTGACTGCGCAGCCCGTTCCGGCAGGTCTGAAGCGTCTGATCCGGGCGCCGTCGGCACGATCCTTGCGGCGCAAGGGATTGCCGAATTTCACTACATTTGGCGTTGACGGACCCCACTACCCCCACTATCTTGTGGCCGTCGGTCGCAGCAACCCCAGGTCTGGGGGTTGGCAGCAGCACCCATCCGCGATCGTCAACGGCAGTGGCAGGCGCAGGGTCTCATCCCCTGCGACGCCGTCCTGCCATCCTGGGCCGTCATGTCCCGGGCTGCGTCACCCCGATGCATCGAGCACCCCCAATCACGCCAAGAGGACATACGCCGTGAGCACCGAATCCAGCGCCACCATCGAGAAGGAAAGCGAGTTCCTGTTGACGTCGCCGCCGACGGCCAACGCGATGAGTGTGACCAAGCGCAACGGGACCACCGAGCTGGTGGACCTGAACAAGATCGTGCGCGCGGTGCAGCGTTCCTCCGAAGGCCTGCACGCCGTCGATCCGATGCGCGTGGCCACCCGCACCATTTCCGGCCTGTACAACGGCGCCACCACCCGCGAGCTGGACGAACTGTCCATCCGCACCGCCGCCCTGCTGATCGGTGAAGAGCCCGAGTACGGCCGCCTCGCTGCGCGCCTGCTGGCCAACTACATCGCCAAGGAAGTCTCGGGCCAGGAAATCTACGCCTTCTCGCAGTCGGTCAGCCGCGGTCATGAAGTCGGCCTGATCAACGACCGCCTGCTGAACTTCGTGCAGACCAATGCACGCAAGCTCAACGACGCCATCGACGGCGCGCTGGACCTGAACTTCGATTACTTCGGCCTGCGTACCCTGTACGACCGTTACCTGCTGCGCCATCCGCACACCCGCAAGGTGATCGAGACCCCGCAGCAGTTCTTCCTGCGCATCGCCAGCGCGCTGAGCGAGGACGTGTCCGAGACCCTGGCGCTGTACAAGCGCATGGGCAATCTGGACTACCTGCCGTCCAGCCCGACCCTGTTCAACTCCGGCACCACCCACGAGCAGCTGTCCTCGTGCTTCCTGCTGGACTCGCCGCAGGACTCGCTGGAGTCGATCTATGCCAAGTACGGCGACATCGCCCAGCTGTCGAAGTTCTCCGGCGGCATCGGCGTCAGCTACACCCGCGTGCGTTCGCGCGGTTCGCTGATCAAGTCGACCAACGGCCACTCCAACGGCATCGTGCCGTGGCTGAAGACCATGGATTCGTCCGTGGCCGCGGTGAACCAGGGCGGCAAGCGCAAGGGCGCAGCCTGCGTGTACCTGGAAACCTGGCACGCCGACATCGAGGACTTCCTCGAACTGCGTGACAACACCGGTGACGAAGCCCGCCGTGCGCACAACCTGAACCTGGCCAACTGGGTGCCGGACCTGTTCATGAAGCGCGTCGAGGCCGACCAGGAATGGTCGCTGTTCGATCCGCGCGTCGTGCCGGAGTTCACCGACCTGTTTGGCGAAGCCTTCGAGGCTGCCTACCTGCAGGCCGAAGCCCAGGGCAAGGCCAACCGCACCATCTCCGCGCGCAAGCTGTACGCCCGCATGATGCGTACGCTGGCTGAGACCGGCAACGGCTGGATGACCTTCAAGGACAAGTGCAACCGCGCCAGCAACCAGACCCTGCGTCCGGGCAACGTGATCCACCTGTCCAACCTGTGCACCGAAATCCTGGAAGTCACTTCCAACGATGAAACCGCAGTGTGCAACCTGGGTTCGATCAACCTGGGCAATCACTTCGACGAGCACAACGAGTTCGACTTCGAGAAGCTGGCCGAGACCGTGCGCCTGGCCGTGCGCCAGCTCGACCGCGTCATCGACCTGAACTTCTACCCGATCGAAACCGCCCGCCGCGCCAACCTGCGCTGGCGTCCGGTCGGCCTGGGCTGCATGGGCCTGCAGGATGTGTTCTTCCGCAAGCGCCTGCCGTTCGACAGCGCCGAAGCCCGCGCGCTGTCGAAGAAGATCGCCGAAGCGATCTACTTCCACGCGCTGGAAACCTCCTGCGAGCTGGCCCAGGAACGCGGCAAGCACCCGTCGTTCAACGACACCCGTGCCGCCAGCGGCGAACTGCAGTTCGACGCCTGGAACGTGGTGCCGGAAGACACTGCGCGCTGGGACGCCCTGCGTGAGCGCATCAAGGAACACGGCCTGCGCAACTCGCTGATGATCGCGATCGCGCCGACCGCGACCATCGCCTCGATCGCCGGCTGCTACGAGTGCGTCGAGCCGCAGGTGTCCAACCTGTTCAAGCGCGAGACCCTGTCCGGTGACTTCCTGCAGGTCAACCGCTACCTGGTCAACGAGCTGAAGAAGCTGGGGCTGTGGACGCCGGAAATGCGCGATGCCATCAAGCTGGCCGAAGGCTCGATCGCCGGCGTGGCGCAGATCCCGGAAACGCTGCGCGAGGTCTACCGCACCGCGTGGGAACTGCCGATGCGTTCGCTGATCGACATGGCCGCCGAGCGTGGCGCCTTCATCGACCAGTCGGCCTCGCTCAACCTGTTCATGGAAAGCCCGAACATCGGCGCGATGTCCTCCATGTACATGTACGCCTGGAAGCAGGGCATCAAGACCACCTACTACCTGCGTTCGCGCCCGGCCACCAAGATCGCCAAGACGACGGTGAGTGCCGCCGCACCGGCCAAGGTGTTCAGCCCGGACGAAGCCATCGCCTGCTCGCTGGAAAACCCGGAAGCCTGCGAGGCCTGCCAGTAACACGCCGCGCGGTGGGTGCCGACCGTTGGTCGGCACTCGAACACCTCGCACCTGTAGAGCCGAGCCATGCTCGGCTGCAGCACGGAAACACCAAGGTAGCGCCGGGCCATGCCCGGCGTTTTGACCCGAGAATTCAAGGGAACACCCATGGCCGACAAGCCCAAGCAGATGCTGCTCGATCCCGGTTTTGAACTGACCCTGCGCCCGATGCGCTACCCGCAGTTCTATGACATGTACCGGAATGCGATCAAGAACACCTGGACGGTGGAAGAGATCAACTTCCAGATCGACATCACCGACCTGCACAGCAAGATGTCGCCGGGCGAGCGCCACCTGATCCACCGCCTGGTCGCGTTCTTCGCCACCGGCGACTCGATCGTGTCCAACAACCTGGTGCTGAACCTGTACCAGCACCTCAATGCGCCGGAAGCGCGCATGTACCTGTCGCGCCAGTTGTATGAAGAAGCGCTGCACGTGCAGTTCTACCTGACCCTGCTCGACAACTACCTGCCGGACCCGGAAGAGCGCGCCAAGGCGTTCTCGGCGGTGGAGAACATCGACTCGATCAAGAAGAAGGCCGATTTCTGCTTCAAGTGGATCGACTCGATCCAGGACCTGACCCGCATCGAGACCCGCGAACAGCGCCGCCAGTTCCTGCTCAACCAGATCTGCTTCGCTGCCTGCATCGAAGGCCTGTTCTTCTTCGCTGCGTTCGCCTACGTGTACTACTTCCGTTCGCGCGGCCTGCTGCCAGGCCTGGCCTCGGGCACCAACTGGGTGTTCCGCGACGAAAGCGCGCACATGGAGTTCGCCTTCGAGTCGGTGCGCGTGGTGCGTGAGGAAGAGCCGGACCTGTTCGACGATGAAATGAAGCAGCAGGTCTACGACATGCTGGCCGAAGCCATCGAATGCGAAGTGCAGTTCGCCGAGGACGTACTGTCCGGTGGCGTGGCTGGCATTTCCACCCGCGACATGCGCCAGTACCTGCAGCACTGCGCCGACCAGCACTTTGCCAAGCTGGGCATGGAAAAGAAGTACAACGTGCGCAACCCGCTGCCGTTCATGGAACTGCAGGACGTGCAGGAACTGACCAACTTCTTCGAACGCCGCGTCTCGGCCTACCAGGTCGGCGTGCAGGGCGAAGTCGCCTTCGACATGAACTTCTGATCGAACCGGTCAGGCCTGTCGCAACGAAAGACCCCGGCCAATGCCGGGGTTTTTTGTTGCGCGCCTGGCTTTTGTAGAGTCGAGCATGGCTCGACTCTACGATCAGCGCCGCCCTTCCACCGCCATGCGCACCGCCAACCCGGCCAGCACCGTGCCCATCAGCCAGCGCTGCACCCTCTGCCAGGTGGGGCGCGCGGCCAGGAAGCCGGCGATGCTGCCGGCGGTCAGCGCGATCAGGCCGTTCACGCTGACGCTGACCAGGATCTGGGTGCAGCCCAACACGATCGACTGCATCAGCACACTGCCTTCGCTGTCCGGATGCAGGAACTGCGGCAGCAGCGACAGGTACATCACCGCCACTTTCGGGTTCAGCAGATTGGTCAGCAAGCCCATCGTGAACAGTCTGCGCGGGCTGTCCTGCGGCAGCTCGCGCACCGCGAACGGCGAACGGCCGCCGGGCTTCAGCGCCTGCCACGCCAGGTAGAGCAGGTACAGCGCGCCACCGATGCGCAGCGCCTCATAGGCGAACGGCACGGTCATCAGCAGGGCGGTGATGCCCAGCGCCGCGCACAGCATGTAGAACACGAAGCCCAGCGCCACCCCGGCCAGCGAGATCAGCCCGGCGAGCGGCCCTTGGCAGATCGAGCGCGAGATGACGTAGATCATGTTCGGCCCGGGCGTGAGCACCATGGCCAGGGAAACCAGCGCGAAGGCCAGCAGGTCGGAAAGTGCGGGCATGGGCGGTCCTGGCAGTGGGCGTGGCGCAGTGTAGCGCCGCCTGCACGGGGCCTGGCTTAAAATTGACGGACCCCACACCGAAGCACCCCCATGACCCCGATCCTCGAGACTGTGCCGCCCACTGAAGTGCGCATGGCCGAAATCGTCTTCCCCAACCACACCAACCACCTCGGCACCCTGTTCGGTGGCCAGGCATTGGCGTGGATGGACAAGGCCGCCTTCCTGGCTGCCGCCCGCTATTCGCGACGCACCGTGGTGACCGCGCGCAGCGACCAGGTCGACTTCAAGCTGCCGATCCGCATCGGCCAGATGGTGGAAACCATCGGCCGCATCGTCGAAGTCGGGCGCAGCTCGATGAAGGTCGAGGTCGAACTGGTCGCCGAGGACCTGCACAGCGGTGAGCGCAAGCTGTGTACCCGCGGCCACTTCGTGATGATCGCGCTGGACGAGGACGGCCACCCGATCGCGGTGCCGCCGCTGCCGGCCGCCTGAGCCGGCGCTTGCACGGGCGCTGCGGCGCCCCCATCTGGCAGCCATGACCTCGCCGCTGACCGACTTCATCGACCGCGCCCAGCGCCTGTTCGTGCTGACCGGCGCCGGTTGCAGCACCGCCTCGGGCATCCCCGATTACCGCGATACCGACGGCCAGTGGAAGCGCACGCCGCCGGTGACCTACCAGGCGTTCATGGGCGAAGCGGGTACCCGCCAGCGCTACTGGGCACGCAGCCTGCTGGGCTGGCCGCGCTTCGGCCTGGCCCGGCCCAACGGCACCCACCAGGCCTTGGCCACCCTGGAAGCGCGCGGCACGCTGCAGGTGCTGCTGACCCAGAACGTGGACGGCCTGCACCAGCGCGCCGGCAGCCACAAGGTGATCGACCTGCATGGCCGCCTGGACCGGGTGCGCTGCATGGGCTGTGAGCGCCGCAGTGGCCGCGAGGATTTCCAGCAGCGGCTGCTGGACGCCAATCCGGGCTGGGATGCGCTGGAGGCCGGTATCGCGCCCGATGGCGATGCCGATCTGGAGACCGATTTCTCCACGTTCGTGGTGCCCGATTGCCCTTACTGCGGCGGCCTGCTGAAGCCGGATGTGGTGTTCTTCGGCGAGAACGTGCCGCGTGAACGGGTGGCGGCGGTGCACGATCACCTCCAGCAGGCCGACGCCGTGCTGGTGGTAGGCTCGTCGCTGATGGTCTATTCCGGCTTCCGCTTCGTGCAGGCGGCGGCGAAGGCAGGAGTGCCGGTGGCGGCGCTGAACCGCGGCCGCACCCGAGCCGACGACCTGCTGTTGTTCAAGGATGAGCGGGACTGCGCTGAAGCGCTGGCCGCCTGGGCTTCGCGCTGAGCCGAGCATGGGCTCGGCTCTACAAGGGGCGAGGGCTTCTGTAGGGCCGAGCGCACGCTCGGCTGCTGCAGGTCACGCGAAACAGCGATCCATCCAGATGGTTGATCCGCGAGCCGCGCAGCGGTGCAATACGCACCCCCTACGTCGTTCATCACCGTCTTGAGCCAGCTGTTCTCGCCGATTTCATTCGGCCCCCTCACCCTGTCCAACCGCATCGTCATCGCGCCGATGTGCCAGTACTCCGCCGAAGACGGTCGCGCCAGCGACTGGCACGCCATGCACCTGGGCAACCTGGCGCAGTCCGGCGCCGGCCTGCTGATCCTGGAAGCCACTGCGGTCGAGCCGCGCGGCCGCATCAGCTGGGCCGACCTGGGCTTGTGGGACGACGGCACCGAGGCCGCGCTGGCGCAGGTGCTGGCCAGCGTCCGCCGCTGGTCGCCGATGCCGCTGGGCATCCAGCTCGGCCACGCCGGTCGCAAGGCCTCGGTGAAGCGCCCGTGGGACGGCGGCGGCCAGCTGCCGGGCGATGATGCGCGTGGCTGGGCCACGGTGGCGCCGTCGCCGCTGCCGTTCCATGCCGCCGATCCGGCACCGCAGGAACTGGACGAGGCCGGCATCGCCGAGCTCATCGCCGCTTTCGCCGCCAGTGCGGTGCGCGCCGAGCGCCTGGGCTTCGAGCTGATCGAGCTGCATGCCGCGCACGGCTACCTGCTGCACCAGTTCCTGTCGCCGCTGAGCAACCACCGCACCGATGGCTATGGCGGCTCGCTGCCGAACCGCCTGCGCCTGCTGGTGGAGGTGTTCGACGCTGTGCGTGCGGCGGTATCGGACAAGATCGCCGTGGGCGTACGCATTTCCGCCAGCGACTGGGTCGATGGCGGCTGGGACCTGGTGCAGAGTGAAGCGCTGGCCCAGGTGCTGGACGCGCGCGGCTGCAATTTCCTGCATGTCTCCAGCGGTGGCCTGGACGAACGCCAGAAGATCACCGTCGGTCCCGGTTACCAGGTGCCGTTCGCCGCGGCGATCAAGACCAAGGTACGCATGCCGGTGATCGCGGTGGGCATGATCACCGAGCCCGAGCAAGCCGAATCGATCCTGCGCCATCGCCACGCCGATGCGGTAGCGCTGGCACGCGGCATCCTCTACGACCCGCGCTGGCCGTGGCACGCTGCTGCCGCATTGCGCGACAGCGTGGAGCCGGCGCCGCAGTACCTGCGCTGCGAGCCGCGCGATGCGCGCGGCGTGTTCAAGGCGCGCTGACGCAGTCTGCGAGCGCATTGTGACGCTTCAGGATGCAGGGGATCTGCGTGACGGCGAGTTGCGGCATAGCCTGTCGCAACGAACTAGGAATGATTGCGGATACTACTTTATGTGAATGACACCTCATTGCGCTGGGTGCGGACATTGCAACGTTGAGCTGCACACATGGGTGTGCAGCCAATGGAGAAACGCAATGAAACCCATGATGCTGATGGTTCTGCTCTCGGCTTTCTCACTGCCCCTATCAATGCCTGCCGTCGCAGGTGATGACGCCGCGAGTGTCACCGGGGCGGAGAATGTTTCGCTCATGCACGCCCCTGTGAACTCGCGGGGGCGGCTTGATCTTCACATGATCGAGCTCTCTCCCGAATCCCCACTGATGTTGCTTTCACCCCTTGCGCGCAAGCAGTTTGTCGATTCGCTGGTGTTTGGAGATCGCGGACTGGCCAGCTTCAGCTACGAGCCCATCGTCTCTGAACTGAGTGCAGGTGAAGCCTATCGGCTCCTGTCACTCTTCGGGGCACAGCGCGCAATTGTGCACATCCCGGGATTGCGGAAGGAGTCGGAAGCGGATCATGTGGTCGTGCGGTCGGCCAATCCAAACCCGGTATTCGAAGATTATCCGGGCTACGCCTGTTCAGGGCGTGCGACCTGTTCAACCTCCATGAGCAGCATCTGCATGTCGAGTTGCTGATCGCATGATTGGTCGCATGCTGCTTTGGTGTTTGCTGCTGCCCACAAGTACGTGGGCAGCAACTCCAGTAGACGCTCAACTGCGTGAAATGGACCGGGAGATGTTGGCCGCTGGCGCTTCAGACCGAGTCGAGAAGCTGGTGGATGCCTATTCGTCATGGGAGTCTTCCAGATCTTCAGGGGATGGTTGCGGCAGTTTGAGCGATCTGGAACTTGAGGCCGCGTTCCGCGCCAGCTTCTACATCTCAATGTACGTTGGAGACGAGAAATGGCTTGGCAAAGTGCGATGCATTCATGCAGAACTGGGGCGGAGAGGTATTGCCACAGAGACAACGCACCGGAAAATGCACGCGGTCCTGGTGCAGGTTCGACATTTTGCTGAGGCCAATGAGCTGCGTGAGAGGGCGTCATTGCGTGTAGATGAACTTCCCGAGATAGAGCGGAACGCACCCGACCAGCAGGGCGTTCTCCACCCTCTTTCGGGTGGGAAGCTGGAATGGCGGCGCTGGACGTACAGGGAGGGAATGGAGGTGGTCGTCTATGTCAGTCCGGCATGCGCTCCCTCGCGAAGCGCGATGCACGTGATCATGAACGAACCAGAATGGACATGGATTCGATCCAGCGTGCGCTTTGTCGTGCGTCGGTCTCCTGCGTGGCCGCAGCCGGGTGTCAGTGAGTGGAACAGAAGCAATCCCTCTCATCCCATGTTGCTCCAAGCGGGGCCCGAGGGCTGGAAAGAACTGGATGTCCATGAAACTCCGGTATTCCATGTCTTCAGGAATGGCCTGCGCCTGCGCACCCTGACAGGATGGGCAGAGGCCAGTGCTCACCTGATGCGCCTGAAGGAGAGTTTCTGACCGCGAAGGCCCTCCGCTCCTCCCCGTCACACCCGCCAGGCCGGCGCCATGCCGGCCTGCAGATGCTCGAACAGCGCGCGGATCTTGGCGGTGAAGTCGCGGCGGTCGCTGACGCAGAAATAGACCTCCATCGGCTCCGGGCGCCACGCCGTGTCGGCGCCGAACACCGCCTGCAGGCGGCCGTCGCGCAGGTAGGGCTCGGCCACGAACGCAGCCAATCGTGTGATGCCGGCACCGGCCGCCGCCAGCGACGCCAGCGCATCGATGTCATCGCAGACCATGCTCGGCGGCAGCGCGGCGTCCACGCGCTGGCCGTCCTTCAGCAGGCCCCAGCGCAGCGGCCGGCCATCGGTGGGGAAGCGATGCAGCAGCCCGCGATGGCTGCCCAGGTCCGAGGGTTCCTGCGGCGTGCCATGGGTCTTCAGGTAGGTTGGTGAGGCGCAGAACACGAATGGCACGCGCGCCAGCTGCCGTGCGACCACACCGTCCTCCAGCTGCGCGCCGATGCGGATGCTGGCATCCACCGCCTCTGGACCATGCTGCACGGCGCGGTCGGTCAGGCGCAGCTCCAGCTGCAGTTGCGGGTAGCGCTGCTGCAGTGACGGCAGCAACGGTGCCAGCACGTGGCGGCCGAAGGCGCTGCTGCTGGCGATGCGCAGGGGACCGGCCGGTTCGATATCACCGGCAGTCACCATCGCCTGCGCGCGCGCCAGGTCGCCCTCGATGTGGCGCACCTGCGCCAGGTACAGCGCGCCGGCCTCGCTGAGGGCCAGCTGGCGCGTACTCCGGTTCAGCAGCCGTACGCCCAGATGCGCTTCCAGTCGGTTGATGTTCTGGCCGACTGCGGTGGCGCTGATGCCAAGGATGCGGGCCGCGGCGGCAATGCTGCCGGTCTCTGCGGTGCGGGTGAAGCTGCGGATCAGTTGCAACAGGTTCATGACCGACCAGCTTGCCACGGTGATGGGCAAGTATCGCTTGGGACTGAACCAAGCGGTTCGGTTGCATCGGTGATCATCCGGCTGCTGGGCAGGAAGCTGCCCTACACTGTGGAGATGCGCCCCGATTCCATCCTCACCCTGTCCTGCCCCGACCGTACCGGTATCGTCTACCGAGTGTCCGGCCTGCTGTTCGACCACGGCTGCAACATCCTCGACGCCCAGCAGTTCGGCGACGAGGAAAGCGGCCGCTTCTTCCTGCGCGTGCATTTCGACCGCGATGCCAGCCTGCCGCTGGAGACCGTGCATGCCGCGATGGCCAAACTTGCCGAAGGCTTCGGCATGGACTGGCAGCTGCATGATGGGCGCCGCCGGGCACGCCTGCTGGTGCTGGTCAGCAAGCAGGGGCACTGCCTCAACGACCTGCTGTTCCGTGCCCACAGCGGCCAGCTGAAGGTCGATATCGCGGCGGTGGCGTCCAACCACGCCGACTTTGCGCCATTGGCCGCGTCCTACCAGGTACCGTTCCACCACCTGCCGGTGACCGCCGATACGCGTGCGGTGCAGGAGGAGCAGATCATCGACCTGGTCGAGCGTGAGCGCATCGACCTGGTGGTGCTGGCGCGCTACATGCAGATCCTGTCACCCACGCTGTGCCGCGCGCTGGCCGGCCGTGCGATCAACATCCATCACAGCTTCCTGCCCAGCTTCAAGGGCGCTCAGCCGTATCATCAGGCGCACGCGCGCGGGGTCAAGATCATCGGCGCCACCGCGCATTACGTCACCGAGGATCTGGACGAAGGCCCGATCATCGAACAGGACGTGGCCCGCGTGGACCACGCGATGGCGCCGCGCGAGCTGGTGCGGCTGGGCAGCGATACCGAATCGCTGGTGCTGGCGCGCGCGGTGCGCCGCCATGTGGAGCACCGCATCCTGCTCAACGGGCACCGCACGGTGGTGTTCCGGTAATCGCCCATCCCGCGTCCGCCGGGCATGGCCCGGCGCTACTACGGGTTCTATCCGGTAGTGCCGGCCGCTGGCCGGCAACTGCAGAGATCCCGAGGTTGCCGGCCAGCGGCCGGCACTACCGAATCCTGATTTCATCCAATGAAAAGCCCCCGGTTCGGCCGTCCCGCGATCTGTAGGGGGGCGTAGTTAGGGGGCTGGATGAATCGATTGTGTTGTTGTGGGCAGGAGCGCGCAAGCGGCATAAGCGACGTGCGCGGTAGCGCCGGGCCATGCCCGGCGGTCACGCCTCAGGCGATCGCGATCCCTGCCTTGCCCAGCGCTTCGCGCACCATCGCGTCGTTGGCCTCGGTCACCGGCCGGGTCAGGTCCCACAGGAACTTCACCCGGAAGCCGGATTTCACCGCGTCCTGCGCGCTCCACAGCACGCAGTAGTCGCGTGCCAGGCCGCACACGTGCACCTCGCGGATGCGGCGCTCATGCAGCCAGCCGGCCAGGCCGGTGGCCGGGCGCTCGCCATCGGGGCCGTGGTTCTCGCGGAAGGCGCTGTACGAATCCACCTGTGGGCGGGTGCCCTTGCGCAGGATCAGGTCGGCCACGGTCCAGTCCACGCCCGGGTGCAGGTCGGCACCCGCGCTGCCCTGCACGCAGTGGTCCGGCCACAGGGTCTGCGGCTGCGCGTGCAGCAGGATGGTTTCGAACGGTCGCTTGCCGGGGTGCTGGCTGGCGAACGAGGCGTGGTCGGCCGGGTGCCAGTCCTGGGTCGCCACCACGGTGCGGTAGCGACGCTGTGCCAACAGATCGCCAATCGGTGTTACCAGCGCATCGCCCTGGTCGCAGGCCAGCGCACCGCCGGGCATGAAGTCCGGCTGCAGGTCGATCACCAGCAGGGCGACATCGGCGGGCAGGGCAATCATGGCAGATCCACTACATCAGAAGGAGCGACCAGCGTGGCCGCCCCATGCCTGCACGTCAATCGCCCTGCGGCGCCTCAGCGTCCTGCCCGTAGTACAGCAGGCCGATCCTGATCCGCTCGCGGCCGTTCTCGCGGCGGTGGCGGTTGGCATCGCGCAGCGAGTACACGCAGCCGCAGTACTCCTGCTGGTAGAACTGCTCGCGCTTGCTGATCTCGATCATGCGGCTGGCACCGCCGCCCTTGCGCCAGTTGTAGTCCCAGTACTGCAGGCCTTCATAGCGCGACGCCGCGCGGATGCCGCAGTCGTTGATCTGCGCCATGTTCTTCCAGCGCGAGATGCCCAGCGACGAACTGATGGTGTCGTAGCCGTGCTCGTGCGCGTACAGCGCGGTGCGTTCGAAACGCATGTCGAAGCACATCGTGCAGCGGATGCCGCGCTCGGGCTCGTTCTCCATGCCACGCGCACGGCTGAACCAGTTGTCGGTGTCGTAGTCGCAGTCGATGAACGGAATGCCGTGCTGCTCGGCGAAGCGGATGTTCTCCTGCTTGCGCAGCTCGTACTCCTTCACCGGATGGATGTTGGGGTTGTAGAAGAAGATCGCGTAGTCGATCCCGGAAGCGGTGATCGCCTCCATCACTTCGCCCGAGCACGGCGCGCAGCACGAATGCAGCAGCAGGCGCTTGCCATCGGCGGGCAGGGTCAGGGTGGGGCGTTGGAACTCGGTCATCGTGGCGTGCGTCAGGGCGTGGGAGCGGTCTGGCCGGTTACCGTGAACAGGACGCGCGCGGCCACGCCGCCTGTACGTGCAGGCGGGCGATGGCCCCGGCGCCCTCCCCGCGGAGAGTCCAGGTCGAATCAGGGGACGGTCGTGTCCCCCGGCCGGGGCCGGTATTCGGGCTGATGGACACGGGCCGCAGCCCACCTACTCCCTGCCGCTTCCCAGGCGCGAGCCCAGTGCTGTTGGCAGGATTCGTTTCCATTCACCGCTGCGGGGCAGCTCCGGAATGGGCGCACGAAGCGCCTTCACCGGATTCCCGTTTAACTCCCTGCCGCCATCCAGCCACGGCAGGGATACCTTCGGCGTGCCCACGGTGGACGCGTTGCCGGCGTGGGTCAAGGGGCACCGGGGTCGGAGCCCTTTGCGCTGCAACGGGATCCGACCCCGGTCGGGATGCGCCTCAACGCCCCGCCGCAGCCCGCGCGCGGATCTCATCCAAGCGCTGGTCGTGCAGCAGGCGCCCGTTCTCCCACACGGTCACCATCGCATCCTCGAAGCCGGTCGGCAGCGCCTCGTCACCGCTGGGAGGCAACGCCACCGTGTGCAGGCTGCCGTCATCCAGGCTCCGCAGCAGGCGCATGCGGCCACGCTTGCTGGTCTTGCCGGCATCGGTGACCGGGTCCTTGTAGACGTCGATCCACTCACCCTCGACCCGTGCTGCCGAGCACTTCAGCGCGAACTTCTGGGTGTCGCGGTCCAGCCGCTGCAAAAGCGCGCCGCCCATGCCGAAGGCCACATTGTCGGCGGCGTAGCCGTCTTCGGTGATGCGCTGCAGGATGGCGCGGATCGTATCCGGGTTGATGCCATCGCCCTGGATCACCCGCACGTGGTTGAGTACGCGGTAGCCCTTGCCGTTGAGGGTGTGGCCGAATGCTTCATCCAGCCGGCGCAGGCTTTCGGCCACCACGTCCACCGGGTCACCCGAGTCGGGGCGGATGACCAGGGTGGCGCCCGAAGCGATCACTTCATCACGCAGCGTCGTGCCCCAGTGTTCACTGATCGCGCGGTAGATGTCATAGCTGTCCGACACCACTGCCACGATCGCGCCCGGCTTGCCGAACTGGCGCAGCATGTTGCGGTAGGCGTCCACTTCGCGCTCGCGGCCCCAGCTGGTGATGGTGCTGTGCTCGGCGGCGGGAATCGAATAACCGGCCATCGGCGCGTGATAGTGCGCGCGGGCCAGGCACAGGGCCGAGACGGTGTCGGTGCCGAGGAAGTTGACCAGGTGTGCGGCACCGCCCAGCGCGGCCGATTCCAGGCTCGATACACCGCGGGCGCCGAAGTCGTGCAGCTTGAACGGCAGCTGCCCCTGCGGATCGTCGCTGGTCTGCTGCAGGAACGCAGCAATGGTCTGCCGTGCATGCCAGCTGATGGTGGCCACGGTGACCGGGTACCACACGCGCAGCAGCAGCGTTTCCAGGTACGACGGCACCCAGAATGCAGCCGGGTCGGTCGACTCGACGGTCATCAGTGCCTGGTGGGTGGGTACCACGCTACCCTCGGGCACGGCACGGATGCGCACCGGCAGGTGGCCGCCGAGCCGATCGACGATATCGCGCCAGCCGGCTTCGTTGAACGGCTCGCCATGGGCGGCGAATACCGCAGCTGCGTCGTCGATGTCGGCGTGGGTGACCGGCCGTGCCAGGGCGTCCTTGAGGATCGCCTGCAGGCCGAAGAACACCGTGCGATCGTGCAGGCCGCCACGTGATTCCACGTAGAAGAACGTGGCATCGGTACCCGGCGGGTACTGCAGCCAATGGCTGGCCTTGTAGCTGTCGGTGTTGAGGAGAAGGTTATCGAGGTAGTGCATGACGGAAGCTCCTTCGCGTCGAGTGACACCAGCGGTCTATCCGCCGGTGGGGAGAGCCGGGCAGGTCAGCCGCGGCCGAGGAAATACTCCAGGATGTGCAGGTGGTCTTCGAACAATTGCGGGCCCATGTCCAACGCCTCACTCACCGGTATCCAGCGCGCCTTGTCGGCGTCGTCGCCACCGCGCACCGGCGGCAGGTCACCGGCCGGGAATTCGAAGTGGAAACCGTGGGTGATGGTGCGGCCGCGCTGGCTGCGGTCGGGGTGGTCGAATACCTGCTGGCCCTTCAGCGAACCCTTCAGCACCGGCAGCGGAATCTTAAGGCGGGTTTCCTCGCGCAGTTCGCGCAGGCAACTGTCCAGCAGGCTCTGCTCCTGGCCAACGAAACCGCCGGGCAGCGCCCACAGGCCCTTGCCGGGCTCCGAACGGCGCCGTACCAGCAGCACGTGGCCCGAATGCACCACCACCGCATCGGTGGTGACGAAGGTGGGCGCGTAGGGCGCATCCTTCCAGGCGGCCTTGTACTGTTCGATGAAGCGGTACTCGGCCACCAGCTGGGCATACGCAGGCGCGCTTTTGCGGAACGCTTCGAGCATGTCGTACACCGGCGCCGGCACATTGCCACGCAGCATCAGCAGCGCGCCGTGGAAGTCGACGTCGCCGGCTTCGAACAGGTAGCGCCGCAGCTCGGTGGCCGACAGGGTGGCGGTGTGCTGCACGTCCACCAGCGGCCATTGCGGGAACTCCCGCAGGTAGTAGCTGGAGGCATCCTTGTCCATGCCGATCAGGCCCACCTTTGCATCGGCGGCGGCACCGTCGTTGCGCAGGGCGTCGGCCACCTGGCGCTGCACGCTGGCGATCCACTGTGCTTCGTTGTACAGGTGGTCACGCAGCGGGCGGATCAGCAGGCGGTCGGTGTGGCCATCGAGGGCGGCCTGGATCATCACGGCGCGTTCGGCCACGGTCCAGGGATTGCGGAGGCTGCGGGGGGTATCGGCAGAGCCGACCAGGAAGATCAGCTTGCGGGCCCGGCTCAGGGCCAGGCGGGCAACGGCGGCGTGGCCGTTGTGGAAGGGCTCGAATCGCCCGATGAAGACGAGATAGTCGAATTCCATGAGAATCCCTCATGTCGTTGTGGCAGCCGCGGGTCTGTCCCTTGGCTTGCTGCAGATGCTACGCCGATGGTGTATCCGGTCAAGCCTGCAGGCCTGCCATCTGCTGAACGCCGCAGATTCCTGCCCGGACTGCGGTGGTGTTCTCAGGCCCTGAGAAGCCGCTGCGCCATACTGGCATCCACGCGGCGGACGGTAGGCTCGGGGGCAAGACGGTGGCGGACAAGTACTGCGATCTGGTCATGAAAGGCGGCATCACCAGCGGCATCGTGTACCCCAACGCGGTACTGGCGCTGGCACGCGAGTATCGGTTCAAGAGCATCGGCGGCACCTCTGCCGGCGCCATCGCTGCGGCGGTGGCGGCTGCGGCGGCATACGGTGATCGGCGCCAGCAGGCCGGCGAGCACCTGCCCGGTGATGCCGGTTATGGCGGGCTGTCGGCGGTGTCGGCGCAGTTGTCGCGGCGGGGGTTCATCTACAGCCTGTTCCAACCGGCGCGGGGCGCGCGTGCGGCCTATCGGCTGCTGGTGGTGCTGACCGGCAATGCCAGCTTGCCGCACAAACTGCTGTGCCTGGCGGTGGCGGTATTCGAGATCGCGCCGCTGGAAGTGCTGGTGTCGCTGGCGCTGCTGCTCGGTCTGGGCGGGTGGGGCGGTGGTTGGAGCGGCGTGGCCGCGACGCTGCTGCCGTCGCTGCTGTGCGCCTACGGTGCAGGCGTGGCCGGAGCCGCGCTGCGCGTGGCGCGCGTGGCCCGGCGCAACCTGCTGGGCCTGTGCAGTGGCCTCGGTCGCGATGCACGTAAACCGGCATTGACCGAGTGGCTGCATGAATGCCTGCAGCAGTTGTCCGGCAAGCCGCTGGATGCACCGCTGACCTTTGCCGACCTGCATGACGCGCCGCGCTATGCCGGCGAGCCGGACAGCCCGCATGCGATCAGCCTGCAGATGATCACCACCTGCGTATCGCACAACGAACCACGCACACTGCCGCTGGGCGGCGCGCAGTTCTGGTTCCTGCGCGAGGAGTTCGAGCAGTTGTTCCCCGCCAGCGTGGTGCAGTGGCTGGTGACGCAGGCCGGCCCGCCGCTGGAGGTGGAAGGGCGCCGGTACTACCACCTGCCGCAGGGTCCGAAGCTGCCGGTGCTGGTGGCCACGCGCATGAGCCTGAGCTTCCCGTTGCTGATCAGCGCGGTGCCGCTGCATGAGCCCTCGCGCCGCGAACGCCGCTGCGAACCCACTGCACCTGCCGCCGACCAGGAACACAACGTGGCCGACAGCATGGAAGGGCTGACCAGCGCCGGGCAGACCTGCGGCCCGGTGATTACCGCGTTCCGCATCTGCTGGTTCTCCGATGGTGGCATCAGCAGCAACTTCCCGATCCATCTGTTTGATGCCGCCCTACCGCGCTGGCCGACCTTCGCCATCAACCTGGTCTACCCGCAGCATGCCGAGGACGTGGGACGTGGCAGTGATGGCCGACAGGCGCTGGAACGTGCCGTGTTCCTGCCCACCGAAAACCGCCACGGTTGGCAACGGCATTACCAGTCCATTGCCACGCCGCTCGCCGCAGCCGAGCTGGGGCGCTTCCTGTTCGCAGTCGTGGCGACCATGCAGAACTGGCGTGACCTGCTGCAGGCACGCGCGCCGGGTTACCGCGACCGTATCGTGCACGTCAGCCTGCAGGGCGACGAAGGCGGCATGAACCTGGACATGCCGCAGGAGGTGCTGACCCGCATCGCCGACAAGGGCAGCCTGGCGGGCGCGCGCTTCTGTTCGTTCTCGTTCGGGAACCACTACTGGATCCGCTGGCGCAACCTGGCCTCGGCCTATCAGCGCTACACGTTGGAAGTGGCGCGTACCGACGACCCGGCGCAGCAGGTGCTGGCCTATCGCGCGGCGTACTCGATGGTTGCCCGTGGCGAGCCGGCACCGCCGTCGTACAAGCTCGGCTCGGAAGACAAACGTCGCGGCTCGCAGCAGCTGTGGGCGCAGATGGTCGAGCAGGGCCGCACGTGGGAAGACCTTGGCCCGGACCTGACCGACGGCGCACCGCGCCCGCTGCCGCAGATGAAGGTGACGCCGATCTACTGAGCGCGATCGATACAATCGTGCTTCATGTCGCAAGGAGCTGTGGATGTCTGCCCGCCAGGAACTGCTGGATCTGCTTGAACGCCTCGATACTCGCGACCCGGAACACCTGCCGGTGGTGCCACTGGCTGCGTACTTCGAAGGCAATGATTTCGAAGAATGCATCGCGCCCAACCAATGGGGTTTCGGCCGCCCGCCGATTGCCGAGCTGTACGCGCGCCTGGCCGTGATTGCAGCGAAGCCTGAAGTGGAAGGCGTGTACGTCGGCCTGCACCAGGACTGGGGCAGTGCATTGGAAGACGACAGCGAATGGCCTGCTGCGGAGAACGTGCATGTGCTGACCAGTGCCGACGTCGAGACCGTGGAAGGCTGGCTGCAGGGTCTGGAATGCGACGGTGTGGGCGAAGGCTGGCCGTACGGCCAACACATCGACGCACCTGTGCCCTCGGAAGGCCACCGCGTACTGACCGTGTTCTGGGACTAAAACGCGCCAACCAGGGTTGGCACCTACCAGTAGAGCCACGCCACGCGTGGATGCATTCCAAAATGAGAATTCATCCGGATGGGGTGGGTCCGGTGGCAGGGGCGTGAGCCGCATGGGCCCGAGGCGTGCCTCGGGCGGGTTGGGCAGGACGCCCAACCCCGCTCTTGCCGTGTGCGCAGGACAGCGCACACGAGCAAGCGGCGACCGAGCTTACATGGGTGAGGACGCTTTGCTTGCGAAGCACTGCTTCGCAAGCGCCCGAACGCACAGCCGCCAGCGGCTGGGCCGGGCCCCGGAGGGGTACTTGCAGCGTCCCCTGCAACCGGACCCACCCCGCCAACCCACGGAATGCCCGCTTTTGCCTTTGAGGTTGCCGGCCAGCGGCCGGCACTACCGCAGGTGCGGGGCGCAGCCCTGCAAAACCCCCTACCTGCCCGGCAACTGCGCGAACGCACGCTGCATGCAGTCCTCGCGTGGGCACACCCGGCAACCCGGTCCGATCGAAACCGAGTTCCCTGGGCTCTGCACATCCAGCCCCAGCGAATACACCATGCGTTCGGCATGCTGCAGATCGCAGCCCAGCGCCACCGCGAAGGTCTTGCGGGGCTGGCCATGGCCCACCGGGCCACTGCTGACCTGCCGCGCCAGCCAGAAATGGCGGCGGCCATCGGGCATGCGCGCGGTCTGGGTAAGGATGCGGCCTGGCTGGTTGAACGCCTCGTAGACGATCCATAGCGGGCACGAGCCGCCCACCTGCGAGAAGTGGAAGTCGGTGGCCGAATGGCGCTTGGATACGTTGCCCGCGCGGTCCACGCGGATGAAGAAGAACGGCAGGCCGGGCGCACTGCGCCGTGCCAGCGTGCTCAGCCGGTGGCAGACCGCCTCGAAGCCGACGCCGAACTGGTGCGCCAGCAGTTCGATGTCGTAGCTGCTGGCCTCGGCCGCACGCAGGAAGCGCATGTAGGGCATGACCAGCGCGCCGGCGAAGTAGTTCGAAAGACCCACCCGCGCCTGCGCGATGCGCGCGTCATCGGTGAAGCCCGCACGCGCCACCACCGCGTCGATCTGCGGCAGGTAGCCGTGCAGGGCCAGTTCGGCGGCCATCTGGAACGCCTGCTGGCCTGGCTCCAGGTAGTCCGGCAGCCACAACCGGCGCGTGCCGGCATCGTAATGGCGCTTCTCGCGCCCGGCCTGCAGTGCGGCCACTTCCACCAGCACGCCGTGGCGGTCGGCCAGCAGCTGGCGCAAGCGCGGCGCCACATGCCCAGGCGATAGCCCCCACTCGGCGAACAGGCGCTCGGCCAGTTCGTCCAGCTCGGGAATATGGTTGTGCATGCGGTTGAAGAACTCGCGTACCTGGTCGCCGGCCGGCAGGGTGCTGCCGGCGCCGGGCTCGCCCAGCTGGAATTCCAGCGCGGCGGCATGCTCGCGCAGTGCCAGGTGGCGGCGGTGCAGGTCCAGCAGCGCACGGCTGACCTGCGGCAGGTTGCCCGCCAGGGTGCGCAGTTCGGTGGCGCTGACTTCGGCCAGGCCCAGGTCGCGCAGGGTCTCGCCCAGCGCTTCCTGCAGCGCGGCGGGCTCATCTTCGTCGAACAGTGCGGAAACATCGCCGAGTACCTGGCCCAGCTTCTTCTGCACGGCCGGGGTCAGTGGGCGCTTGTTGCGCTCGATCTGGTTCAGGTAGCTGGCCGACAGCCCTAGCGCCCGCGCCAGGTCAACCTGGCTGTAGCCGCGCTGTTCGCGCAACCGCCGCAGGCGCAGGCCGAGTTGCCGCTGGGGAGCTGAGGGATTCACAGAATTAACAGGAATCGTGGGGCGTGTTGGCCAGATTAAGCGGATTCAGCCCAGAAATCGAGCTGGGTGCTGTGAATAATGCCAAGCATCTTTCGCACCCTGTGGGATTGTCGTCATGACTGTTGCAGCGCCCCGTATCCGCATGCTGATCGATGGCCAGTTCGTTGAATCGGCCACCTCCCACTGGCAGGACGTGATCAATCCGGCCACCCAGGACGTGCTGGCCAAGGTGCCCTTCGCCACCACCGGCGAAGTGGACGCCGCCGTCGCCGCCGCCAAGGAAGCCTTCAAGACCTGGCGCAAGACCCCGATCGGCACCCGCGCGCGCATCTTCCTGAAGTACCAGCAGCTGATCCGCGAGAACATGAGCGAGCTGGCCCACATCCTCACCGCCGAACAGGGCAAGACTCTGCCCGACGCCGAAGGCGATGTGTTCCGCGGCCTGGAAGTGGTCGAGCACGCCGCCGCCATCGGCAACCTGCAGCTGGGCGAGCTGGCCAACAACGTGGCCAATGGCGTGGACACCTACACGATCATGCAGCCGCTGGGCGTGTGCGCCGGCATCACACCGTTCAACTTCCCGGCGATGATCCCGCTGTGGATGTTCCCGATGGCGATTGCAACGGGCAACACCTTCATCCTCAAGCCGTCCGAGCAGGACCCGATGGTGACCATGCGCCTGGTCGAGCTTGCCCTGGAAGCCGGCATTCCGAAGGGCGTGCTGAACGTCGTCCACGGTGGCGAAGAAGTGGTCAACGCGATCTGCGACCACCCGGACATCAAGGCCGTGTCGTTCGTCGGTTCCACCCGCGTCGGCACCCACGTCTACAACCGCGCCTCGCTGGCCGGCAAGCGCGTGCAGTGCATGATGGGCGCCAAGAACCACGCCGTGGTGCTGCCGGACGCCAACAAGGAACAGACCCTCAACGCGATGGTCGGTGCCGCCTTTGGTGCCGCGGGCCAGCGCTGCATGGCCGCCTCCACCCTGGTGCTCGTCGGTGAGGCGCGCAACTGGGTGCAGGACCTGGTCGAAAAGGCCAAGACGTTGAAGGTCAGCGCCGGCACCGTGTCCGGCACCGACGTCGGCCCGGTCATTTCCTGCAGCGCCCGCGAGCGCGTGGAAGGCCTGATCGCCTCGGGCGTGGAGCAGGGCGCCAAGCTGGTACTCGACGGCCGCAACCCGCAGGTCGATGGCTTCGAGAAGGGCAACTTCGTCGGCCCGACCATCTTTGCCGGTGTCACCACCGACATGCGCATCTACCAGGAAGAAATCTTCGGGCCGGTGCTGGTCATCCTCGAAGCAGAAACGCTGGAAGACGCCATCGCGATGGTCAACAGCAACCCGAACGGCAACGGCACCGCACTGTTCACCCAGTCCGGCGCGGCCGCGCGCAAGTTCCAGGAAGACATCGACGTCGGCCAGGTCGGCATCAACGTGCCGATCCCGGTGCCGGTGCCGCTGTTCTCGTTCACCGGTTCGCGCGCCTCCAAGCTGGGTGACCTGGGCCCGTATGGCAAGCAGGTGGTGCTGTTCTACACCCAGACCAAGACGGTCACCGCGCGCTGGTTCGATGACGAGACGCTGAGCCACGGCGTCAACACCACGATCAGCCTGAAGTAACGGCAGGAGCAGCCATGAGCCACTCGATGACGACGGAACTGGAAGAAGCGCAGCAGGCGTACCGCGAGGCGGCGCGCGACTTCGCACAGGCCGAACTGGCGCCACACGCCGCGCGATGGGATGCGGAGGGCATCTTTCCGCGCGAGGCGATCGCCAAGGCCGGTGAACTGGGCTTCTGCGGTCTGTACATGGACCCGGAAGTGGGCGGCAGCGGCCTGAGCCGGCTGGACGCCGCCGTCGTCATCGAGGAGCTCGCCAACGTCGATCCGTCGACTGCGGCCTACATCAGCATCCACAACATGGCCTCGTGGATGGTGTCCACGTGGGGCCAGCCAGCACTGCGCGATGCGTGGGGCACTGACCTGTCCTCGGGCAACAGGCTGGCCTCGTACTGCCTGACCGAACCGGGTGCCGGCTCCGATGCGGCCTCGCTGAAGACCACCGCCGTGCGCGACGGCGATCATTACGTGCTGAACGGCTCGAAGGCCTTCATCTCCGGCGCCGGTGCCACCGAACTGCTGGTGGTGATGGCACGTACCGGCGGTGCCGGTGCCGGCGGCGTCAGCGCCATTGCAGTGCCGTCGGACCTGCCGGGCATCAGCTTCGGCCGCAAGGAAGAGAAGATGGGCTGGAACAGCCAGCCCACCCGTGGCATCACCTTCGAAAACGTCCGCGTGCCGGTCAGCCACCTTCTGGGAGAGGAAGGCGGCGGCTTCAAGCTGGCGATGAAGGGGCTTGATGGTGGCCGCATCAACATTGCCGCCTGCTCGCTGGGTGCCGCGCAGGGCGCGCTGGATGCCGCGCGCCGCTACATGGGCGAGCGCCGCCAGTTCGGCAAGGCGCTGGCCGAGTTCCAGGCGCTGCAGTTCAAGCTGGCCGACATGGTCACCCAGCTGGTGGCCGCGCGGCAGATGGTGCACACCGCCGCACGCAAGCTCGATGCCGGGGCCAGCGATGCCAACGTATGGTGCGCGATGGCCAAGCGCTTCGCCACCGATGCCGGCTTCAACGTCTGCAATGAAGCGCTGCAGATCCACGGTGGCTACGGCTACATCCGCGAGTACCCGATCGAGCGCCTGCTGCGTGACTGCCGCGTGCACCAGATCCTGGAAGGCACCAACGAGATCATGCGGGTGATCGTTGCCCGTCACCTGCTCAACACCGAAGAGGAACTGCGATGAAGGATTGGCGTACCCAGGAGCACGTGGGCCTGAAGGTCGAGGCCGACGGCCACACCGCCGTGGTCACCCTGAACAACCCGCCGGCGCACACCTGGACCGTGCACAGCCTGTCGGCGCTGCGCGACCTGGTCGGCGCGCTCAACGCAGACCGTGACGTCTACGCACTGGTGATCACCGGTGACGGCGAGAAGTTCTTCTCCGCCGGTGCCGACCTCAACCAGTTCGCTTCCGGCGACAAGGCCGCAGCGCGCGAAGCCGCGCGCCGTTTCGGCGAAGCCTTCGAGGCGTTGTCCGGTTTCCGTGGCGTGTCGATCGCCGCGATCAACGGCTACGCGATGGGCGGAGGCCTGGAATGCGCACTGGCCTGCGACCTGCGCATCATCGAAGAGCACGCCCAGGTGGCGCTGCCGGAGGCCACCGTCGGCCTGCTGCCGTGCGCCGGTGGCACCCAGAACCTGCCGCGCCTGGTTGGCGAAGGCTGGGCCAAGCGCATGATCCTGCTGGGTGAGCGCATCAACGCCGAGACCGCGCTGCGCATCGGGCTGGCCGAAGAAAAGGTCGGCAAGGGCGAAGCCAAGGCACTGGCGCTGGAATGGGCGAAAAAGGCCGGCAAGCAGAGCCCGACCAGCATCGCCGCCTGCAAGACCCTGGTGCAGTCCACCCGCACCGGCACCCACGCCTCGGCGCTGGTGGCCGAGCGCGAAGCCTTCGTCGACCTGTTCGACACCGCCGACCAGGTCGAGGGCGTGACTGCCTTCCTGGAAAAGCGCGCCGCGCAGTGGAAGAACGCATGAGCGCCGACACCGCTGCCGACGACGCACCTGTGCTGTTCGAGGAGCGCGTGGCCGGTAACGGCGTGCGCATCGGCCTCGCCACGCTCAACGCGCCGCGCACGCTCAATGGCTTCTCGCTGCCGATGGCACACCTGCTGCTGGAGCAGTTGAACGCTTGGGCCGACGACGACGGCATCGCCATGGTGGTGCTGCAGGGTGCTGGCGAAAAGGCGTTCTGCGCTGGCGGCGACCTGCACAGCCTGTACAAGGCCATGGTCGCCTTCCGTGAGGACGGCCGCAGCGACATCCGCGAGAACGACTACGCCGCCGAGTTCTTCGACGTCGAGTACCGCGTCGATTACCTCATCCACACCTATACCAAGCCGATCCTGTGCTGGGGCCACGGCATCGTGATGGGCGGTGGTATCGGCCTGATGTCCGGCGCCAGCCACCGCGTGGTCAGCGAGCGCTCCAAGCTGGCCTTCCCGGAAATCACCGTTGGCCTGTTCCCGGATGTCGGTGGCAGCTGGCTGCTGCCGCGCGTGCCGGGCAAGGGCGGCCTGTTCCTGGCCCTGACCGGCGCGTTGCTCAATCCGGGCGATGCCATCTATGCCGGCCTGGCCGATGTGCACGTGGCTGAAGAACGCCGCAGCGCGGTGTTCGATGCGCTGCTGCAGGTGGCCTGGTCCAGTGATTCCGCACACAACCACGAACGCCTGACCCATCTGCTGCAGTCGCATGCCAGTGATGCTGCGACCGGTCCGCTGCTGGCCAACGCGGCGCAGGTCGATGCGTTGTGCGAAGGCGATGACCTGCCCGCGATCATCAAACGCATCAGCGCGCTGCAGACCGACGATGCCTGGCTGCAGGCGGCACAGAAGACGCTTGCCGCCGGCGCGCCCGGCTCGGCACGTCTGGCGTTCGAGCTGCAGCGCCGCAGCGCCGGCCAGGACCTGGCCAGCGTCTACCGGCTGGAGTACATCACCGCGCTGCACTGCGCCGCCCACGGCGATTTCGCCGAAGGCATCCGCGCACTGCTGATCGACAAGGACCGCAATCCGCAGTGGAACCCGGCCACCCTGGCCGAGGCCACCGGCGCGTGGGCCGACACCTTCTTTGCTTCCCCCTGGGCCGCTGCCGCGCATCCGCTGGCCGACCTGGGCACTCCCCTTGTTGAAAGGAGCCTTGCATGAGCCGCATTGCATTCATCGGGTTGGGCAACATGGGTGGCCCGATGGCCGCCAATCTGGTCAAGAACGGCCACACCGTGCGCGTGTTCGATCTGGTCCCGGCTGCGGTGCAGGCCGCCGTCGATGCCGGTGCCAGCGCGGCGTCGTCGGCACGCGACACCCTGGCCGATGCGGAAGTCGTGATCTCGATGCTGCCGGCCAGCCGCCACGTCGAAGGGGTGTACCTGGGCGATGACGGCATCCTCGCCGCCATCCCAGCGGGTGCACTGGTCATCGACTGCAGCACGATCGCACCGGCCAGTGCCCGCAAGGTTTCCGAAGCGGCCGCCGCGCGTGGCCTGCAGATGATCGACGCGCCGGTCTCCGGCGGTACCGCGGGCGCCCAGGCCGGCACCCTGACCTTCATCGTCGGTGGCGAAGAGGACGCGCTGGAACGCGCTCGCCCGGTGCTGCAGGCGATGGGCAAGAACATCTTCCATGTCGGCGCCAGCGGTGCCGGCCAGGTCGCCAAGCTGTGCAACAACATGGCGCTGGGCGTGATCATGGCGGTGACCGGTGAAGCCATCGCGCTGGGTGTTGCGCACGGGCTGGACCCGAAGGTGCTGTCGCAGATGATGGCGGTCAGCACCGGCCGCAGCTGGGCCACCGAAGTGTGCAACCCGTGGCCGGGCGTGCTGGAAAATGCGCCGGCCTCGCGCGGCTACAGCGGCGGTTTCGGCAGCGATCTGATGCTGAAGGACATGGGCCTGGCGGTGGAAGCGGCGATGAGTGTCGGCGCCTCGATCCCGCTGGGCGAAGTGGCCCGCAACCTGTACTCGATGAACCACCAGGCCGGCCGCGGCAAGCTGGATTTCTCCAGCGTCGTGCAGCTCATCACCAGCGACCGGTAACCGGTCGCTGGTCCGCGCATTCCACCTTATCCCCGCGCCGTTGGCGCACCCCCTTGAACAACAAGGGGGCTCTCCTCCAGAAGGATGGATGCGCGCCGTAGCGAATGCGTCCCCGGCCACGTGCCGGGGCCCACCCGAGGTGGGATGGGCGGATGCTCGGTTTCGACCGGCATCCGCCCATTTTTTTGGGGGGGGGCTGATCACTGGGGTCGGATCCCTTTCGCAACGCGAAAGGGCTCTGACCCCATATAGCCGTGCCGGGCCTGGGATGGGGTCAGAGCCCTTTGCTGTTGGCAAAGGGATCCGACCCCGGCGCTGCATCAGGCAACGATCAGCGTCACGTCGATGTTGCCGCGGGTGGCATTCGAGTACGGGCACACGATGTGCGCCTTCTGCACAAGCTCTTCGACCTGCTCGCGCGGCACGCCCGGCACGTTGATGGTCAGCTCGGCCTCGATGCCGAAACCGGTCGGGATCTGACCGATGCCGACCTTGCCGGTGACGGTGGTGTCGGCCGGCAACGCGACCTTGGCCTGGCCGGCCACGAACTTCAACGCGCCCAGGAAGCAGGCCGAGTAGCCGGCGGCGAACAGTTGTTCCGGGTTGGTGCCCGGGCCGCCGGCGCCGCCCAGCTCGCGCGGGGTCGACAGCTGGATGTCCAGCACGTTGTCGGAGGAGACGGAACGGCCTTCGCGGCCGCCGGTAGAGGTGGCCTGGGCGGTGTACAGAACCTTTTCGATGGACATCGGGATGCTCCTGGTCAGTGGGTGGGTGTTGCGTTGGAGCCTACTTTGCCCGCTTTCCGCGTACGTTGGGTTGCAACGCGTACGAAAAACTTGATCAATCGTCCTGCCGGCCTAGATCGTCCACTCGCGGTCGGTGGTGAACATGATGGTCAGCCAGCGGTCCGGCGAGGCCTCGCCCAGCGCTTCGCCGATCTCGTCGCGCAGCCGGTCCCATTCCACCAAGGGCCGCGGCGGGTCGTCTTCCGGCACCACAAAGAACAGCTCGATCTGCTCGCCACGCCCCACCTGCGCGACGTAGCTGCGGTGCTCAACGAAGCCGTGCCTGGCCACGATCGCGCGTGCCACCGCATCCACATGCGCCTGCAGTTCCGGCGGGGTGACCAGCAGGATGCCGGCCAGCGCCCGGCGCACGGTGCCGAGCGGGGCGATCATCACCAGCACGCAGACGAAGGCGAGGATGGCCGGGTCGATGTACGGCCCGACCCAGGCCCAGGAGGTGCCCTGCACCAGCACGCCGCCGAGGAAGGCCAGCAGGTAGCAGGCCGACATGCTGGCCGCGATCACCCAGTTTTTCGCATCCAGTGCGATGAACTCCGAGCCGATGCGGCGGTTGGCGCGCAGCACGAACCAGGCCAGCGCACCTTCGCCGACGATCGACAACCCGGCGAAGGCGATGGCCGGACCGAGCGCGATGTGGCGGCCGCCGGACATCAGCGCGTCGACCGCATTGACCAGCGCATACAGCGCAGCGCCGATCATCAGCGTGCCGCTCACCCCCAGCACGATCGGCTCCAGGTGCCAGAAGCCCATGGTGAAGCGCTGGTTGAGCCGCGACTGCAGCGCGTCGGTGCTGGTGGACAGTGCGATCAGCCGCGCGACCAGCAGTGACAGCCAGGTCATCACCACATCGATCAGGCCGTAGATGCCGTCGAAGATGATCAGCGAGGAATTGGCCAGCAGGCCGAACACTACCGCTGCCGCGGCCAGCAGCAGTGAGCCTGCGATGGACAGGCGCAGCACGCCTTGTTCGGTGGCGGGATCGAAGAACTGTGCGTGGTCGGTGGCCATGGCGCGATTGTAGAGCGGAGCCATGCTCCGCTGCCGTTGCGGACTGTCGACGCTGTCCCTTGGCAGCCCTGTGCCGTAGACTGCGTCCCTCCCACGTACCGATTCCCGCCTGCAGTGATCACGCCACCCTGACCCTTGCCGCATCTCGGCAGCCGGCCCGCCCGGCTCAGGAACCCGCGTCTTTCCACTGCAGCGCCATGCGGCCACGCCCGCGTGCGCGCGGAGTTTTTCCATGCAAACGTCCTACCCCCTGCGCCAGCAATGGCTCGGCAACATCCGTGGTGATCTGCTGTCCGGCATGGTCGTCGCCCTGGCCCTGATTCCCGAGGCCATCGCCTTCTCGCTCATCGCCGGCGTCGACCCCAAGGTTGGCCTGTACGCCGCGTTTTCCATCGCGGTGGTCACCGCCATCGCTGGCGGCCGGCCGGGCATGATCTCCGCCGCCACCGGTGCAATGGCGCTGGTGATGGTCGACCTGGTCAAGGACCATGGCCTGCAGTACCTGTTCGCCGCCAGCATCCTGGCCGGCCTGCTGCAGGTGCTGGCCGGTGTGTTCAAGCTTGGGTCGCTGATGCGATTCGTCTCGCGCTCGGTCATCACCGGCTTCGTCAACGCGCTGGCGATCCTGATCTTCCTGGCGCAGATGCCGGAACTGATCGGCCGCGGTCCCACCGTCTACGTGCTGTGTGCCGCCGCACTGGCGATCATCTACCTGCTGCCGCGCCTCACCCGCGCTGTGCCTTCGCCGCTGGTGGCAATCGTCGTGCTCACCGCCGTAGTGATCGGCTTTGGCGTGGACGTGCGCAGTGTTGGTGACATGGGCCAGCTGCCGGACAGCCTGCCGCAGTTCCTCATCCCCGATGTACCGCTCAGCTGGGAAACGCTGCGCATCCTGCTGCCGGTGTCGGCCACGCTGGCCGTGGTCGGCTTGCTCGAATCGATGATGACCCTGCAGATCGTCGAGGACATCACCGAGACGCCCAGCGAGCGCAACCGCGAATGCGTCGGCCAGGGCGTGGCCAACACGGTCACCGGGTTCCTCGGCGGAATGGCCGGCTGCGCGATGATCGGCCAGTCGGTCATCAACGTGACGTCTGGTGGCCGCGGCCGCCTGTCCTGCCTGGTGGCCGGCGTGCTGCTGCTGGTGCTGGTGGTGTACGGCAGCGACCTGGTGCGGCAGATCCCGATGGCTGCGCTGGTGGCGGTGATGATCATGGTCAGCATCGGCACTTTCAGCTGGCGCTCGCTGCGCGACCTGCGCACGCATCCGCGCAGTTCCTCGGCCGTGATGTTGCTGACCGTGGTGGTCACCGTGGCCACCCACGACCTGGCCAAGGGCGTGCTCAGTGGCGTGCTGCTGTCGGCGCTGTTCTTCGCCCGCAAGGTCGGCCGCATGCTGGAGGTGCAGCGCGAGGATGCCGGAGACACGCAGGTCTACCGCGTACGCGGGCAGGTGTTCTTTGCGTCTGCCGGCCAGCTGGGCGCGGCGTTTGACTACCAGCACGTCGCGCCGAAGGTGCAGATCGACCTGCGTGACGCCCACCTGTGGGACCTGACCGCAGTGGCCGCGCTGGAACGTGCGCAGGAAAAGCTGGCCGCGCATGGGGCGGAGGTGGTGGTGGTAAGCCTCAATGTGGCTAGCCAGACGCTGATCGAACAGGTGGGCGGGCGCGCGGGCGGGCATTGAGGCTTACGCATCCTGCTTCTGCGACGAGGTGCACGCATTCTGAATCCGGTCAGGCATCTGAAACCGGCGCTCGCGTAGCATGCGTTTCCTGATGGGGCCGATGGACGGCCCCGCGTTGACGGGCCACGCGCCTGGATGCCAAGGAGATGCAAGCAATGCAGGGAATAAACCACCTTCCAGCGGCCCCCCGTGAAACGTTCGGCAAGGCTGGGGCCATCGCCCTTGCGCTGGCCTTTGGCCTCAGCCTGGCGGCATGCCAGGCCAAGAGCCCGGAGGCGGATACGGCAGCTGCTCCCGCGGCCGCCGCGCCGGCCACTGCATCGCCGCCCGCCACTGCAGAGCCTGCACGTGCCGCACCTGCCACGACGGTGGCCGATGCCGATGACCAGGACATGCCGCCGCAGCGCCCGGATGATTCCTACAACAAGGCGACGTTGCGGCCGCAGTATGCTGCATGCGTGAGATCCAGCGGCGGCGAGACATCGGCACTGCAGGCGTGTGGTGATGACGAGCTTGCTTGGCAGGAGCAGCGGCTCGAGCAGGCTTTCATGAAGATCGTTGACGGCCCCGATGGCAAGGACAAGGACAGGCTGATGGACGAGCAGGCTGCCTACATGTCCGATACCAATCGCTACTGCAGCTGGAACCCTGCCGAAGACGGGCAGGGGCAGATGCTGGACGCGCAGTCCTGCCGGATCAATCGCACCGCCAACCGTGCCGATGTGCTGCAGGCACTGACCTCAAAGTAAATCCCCCGCAAAGGAGTGCAGGAAGATGGATGTTGTGACCCAGGCAAAGCAGGCAATGGACAGCTGGCATCGCGGCCAGACGTCGGCGCATTTCGAAACCGGAGGTCGTGGCCCCGGCCACGTTTCCACCGGCAGGGGCGACCATGGTGGCGTGTCGTATGGCAGTTACCAGTACGCCACCAACGTTGGCGGCGTGGACGAATACGTCGCCGCCTCGCGCTATGGCAACCGCTTCAACGGCCTGCAGGCAGGAACCCCGGCCTTCACCGAACGCTGGAAGGAAGTGGCGGCGGCCGATCCGGCAGGGTTTGCCAGGGATCAGCACGACTTCATCCAGCACCAGTACTACGACGTGCAGATGGGCCGCCTGAAGGATGTAGGCATTGATCTTTCCGGCCGTGGTCCGGCCGTGCAGGACGCGCTGTGGAGCACCTCGGTGCAGTACCGCGGCATGACACGTTCGGTGTTCCAGAAGGGTCTCCAGCAAGCCTACAGCGAAGACTTCAAGCTGGCTGAGCTGAGTGACGAGCAGATTGTCCGCGCGGTGCAGGACTACAAGCACGCCAACGTGCAGTCGCACTTCCAGAGCTCGCCCACCCTGTGGGATTCGCTGCGTGATCGTGCGCTCACCGAGAAGAACGCGCTGGTCGGGCTGGCGCGCTACGACCAGGTCAACCAAAACCCCGAGGCTTACCGGGGCAAGGATTACCAGCAAGCGTTCGGTGAACCTGAGCCGGGCCGGCGCGGGCAGCGCGCGGCCGCATCGGCGATGGCCGACGGCGTGCTGGCACCCGGCGAGCACGGTACCGAGGTCCAGGCCCTGCAGGCCAAGTTGATCCAGGCCGGCCATACCGGCCGCAACGGGCAACCTCTGACAGCCGATAGCCACTACGGTGCCAACACCGAGCATGCAGTGCGCGAGTTCCAGCAGGCGCATGGGCTGACCGTTGATGGCAAGGCCGGCCGGCAGACCCTGCAGGCTCTGGATACGGTGGTACGCGAGCACACGCCGGCGCAGCCTGTGGCACCGGCCACGCCTGCTGCGGCACCCGCACCCGCGACTGCGCGCGAACCCGATGCCGCTGCCGCACCCGGTGGCCAGCGCATCGTCGTGGTCGAACCCTTTGGCAACGGCAGCAGCAACCGCACACTGCGTCATGGCACCAGTGGCGAGGATGCCTACCGCGAACTGAAGATCCATCACCCCAACACCAACGCCGAGGCCGTGCGCACCGGCAATGCCGCCAAGGCTGACCGCCCGTCGGCAATGGTCGAGGGCGAGCTGGAAACGGTGCGGACCCGTGGTGATCGCAACGGCATTCCGCTGGTGCACAAGGATCTGATCCTGAGTACTTCGCGCGGCGACCGGGAAGTGATGATTCCCAATCCGGTCGCGGGCTACGTGCAGGTCAACAACGACAAGTGGAACTCCATCAGCATCTGGAGCCATCCGGCCGGGCATCCGCAGCGTGAACTGGTCGGGCAGGTGCTGCATGGTGCACGTGGAAGCACCCCCTACAAGACTGGTGATTTCGTCGAGTACGGCGCGCCGTTGATCCGCCAGTCCGATGCCGGCACCCCGGGTGCCGTGCACGCACATATCGAGCTCGAGCCGGACCAGTACCGCAGGTTCCTGGGTGACATGCTCAATGACCGCATCACCCTGGGCGGCAAGGTCCACGCGCAGGGCCCCGAGGCCGCGCAGGCCGCACGCAGTGCACAGCAGGCGCCGATGGCCGATGGCGTGCTGAAGCAGGGCGAGCGCGGCGATGAGGTCAAGGCCTTGCAGGGCAAGCTGGCGGCGCTGGGCTATGCCGGGGCCGATGGCAAGCCGCTGCACGCCGATGGTGTGTATGGCAAGGACACCTTTGCGGCGGTCAAGCAGTTCCAGGCCAACAACGGCCTGGACGACGATGGCAAGGCAGGCCGCAAGACCCTGGCGCAGGTCGATGCCCCCAACGCGGTCAAGGCCGGTACCCCGCCGGCGGCACCGGCCCGGGCCGAGCCCGCAGAGCCGGCCAGCATGCGCGACCCCGGGCACGCCGACAACGCGCGCTTCGGCCAGGCGCTGGGCAAGCTGCAGGCGCTGGAGCAGCAGCGTGCCCAGGCCGGCCTGAAGCCACTGTTCGCCAACCCGCAGGAGGTTGAGCGGGCGGCCGGCCAGCTGGCGTACGAAAGCAAGGTGTCCGGGATGCGCCAGATCGACCACGTCGTGGCCCGCCCCGACGGCACCGGTCTGTTTGCGGTGCAGGGCGAGCTGGGCGACCCGGCGGCGCAGCGGACCTTCGTCGACCGCCAGCAGGCGGTATCGCACTCGGTCGAGGCCAGCAGCCGGCAAAGCGAAGCGCTGGACAGCCAGTTCAACCAGCGTGCGCAGGAGCAGCAGGAACAGGTGCGCAACCGCGGGTTGTAAGCCACGCGGCGACCCCGGGGCCGGTCGAGCGGCCAGTCCCGGCGCCACCCGCCGCCGTTCAGCCGTCCGGTGTAAACTATTGATCTCACTGGCAATGCCAGTCTCCCCGATCAACACCCCGATGACGTCCGCCACCGCCCGTTACGCCGATTCCCTGCGCCTGTCCGTGGCCCCCATGATGGACTGGACCGACCGCCATTGCCGCGTGTTCCACCGCGTGCTGGCGCCGGGTGTGCGCCTGTACACGGAAATGGTGCACGCCAATGCGGTCATCCACGGTGATCGCGAGCGCCTGCTCGGCTTCGACCGCAGCGAGCAGCCGCTGGCGCTGCAGTTGGGGGGCAGCGACCCGGCGCTGCTGGCGCAGGCCGCGCGCATCGCCGCGGAGTGGGGCTACGACGAGGTCAACCTCAACTGCGGCTGTCCGTCCGACCGCGTGCAGGCCGGGCGTTTTGGCGCCTGCCTGATGCGCGAGCCGGCGCTGGTAGCCGACTGCGTGGCGGCGATGGTCGACGCGATCGGGATCCCGGTGACGGTGAAGTGCCGCCTGGGCGTGGACGAGGACAACGACTATGACGTGTTCGCCGCCTTCGTCGACCGCCAGGTCGCCGCCGGTGCCGCAATGGTGGTGGTGCATGCGCGCAACGCGTGGCTGAAGGGCCTGTCGCCGAAGGAGAACCGCGAGGTTCCGCCACTGAAGTACGACTGGGCCTACCGCCTGAAGCAGGAGCGCCCGGCGCTGCCGGTGGTGCTCAATGGCGGCCTGGCCAGCATCGAGGCGGTGCAGGCGCAGGCCGCGCACGTCGATGGCGTGATGCTGGGCCGCGCGGCCTACCACGACCCCTACCTGCTGCATCAGCTGGAGGCGCTGCAGACCGGCGCGCCGTTGCAGGCGCGCGGTGACCTGCTGCGCACGCTGCGTCCCTACGTGGAAGCGCGCCTGGGCGAAGGTCTGGCACTGAAGCACATCACCCGCCACCTGCTCGGCCTGTTCCACGGCCAGCCCGGTGGCCGCGCGTTCCGCCAGGTGCTGAGCGAGGGCGCGCACCGCCCGGGCGCCGACTGGAGCCTGGTCGAGCAGGCGCTGTCGGTCACCGAGCGCGAAGCCGATCGTGCCGCAGCGTGACCGCAGTCACATTCCTGACTTGACAAGGGACGGCGATTCGTCCCGAATGTTCACCTAGCTGAACATCGCAGGGCTGCGGCCGGAAAAGTTCAGACCGGATTCACTGCCCCAAACCAAGAATTTGCAAAGGAATTGTAAAGGCCGGGTCCCGCACCCGGCTCCCGGATTTACGACTTTTGAACGAATCGCCGTGCTCGGCTAGGATCGCATCGATGTCTTCCGCTCCCTTCCATTGCCGCATTGCCCTGGCCACCTGCGTGGTGCTGTCGGCTGCGCCGCTGTCGTCGGCGCTGGCGCAACAGCCGCCGCGCGGCGAGCAGGCACGGGCGGAAATGATGGATCGGAGAGAGCGCGGCAACCGTGGCGACGAGCGTTCGCTGTCCGATGCCGTGCGCCGCGTGCAGCGCAGCACCGGCGGCCACATCCTCGGCGCCGAGCGCGTGCCGTTCGATGGTCGTGATATCAACCGGGTGAAGTACATGGACGACCGGGGCCGGGTCCGCTACATGGACGACCCCGCCCCGTCGCGTTCACAGCCGCGCACGCCGCGGTCGGATATGTCATCACTACGCGGCGATAACCCCTGAACAGGGATAGTCGTCGGTATCAACCCGTACCCCACAGGCCTCCGGGCCACACCCAGGACACTAGGGAGAGTTCATGCGTATCCTTCTGGTCGAAGACGAAGCCCCGCTGCGTGAGACCCTGGCAGCCCGGCTCAAGCGCGAAGGCTTTGCCGTCGATGCTGCGCAGGACGGCGAGGAAGGCCTCTACATGGGGCGCGAAGTTCCGTTCGATGTCGGCATCATCGACCTCGGCCTGCCCAAGATGTCGGGCATGGAGCTGATCAAGGCCCTGCGTGACGAAGGCAAGAAGTTCCCGGTACTGATCCTGACCGCGCGTTCGAGCTGGCAGGACAAGGTCGAGGGCCTGAAGCAGGGCGCCGACGATTACCTGGTCAAGCCGTTCCACGTGGAAGAGTTGCTGGCCCGCGTCAACGCGCTGCTGCGCCGCGCCGCCGGCTGGAGCAAGCCGACCCTGGAATGCGGCCCGGTCGCCCTGGACCTTGCTGCCCAGACGGTCAGCGTGGCCGGCAGCAATGTCGACCTGACCAGCTACGAGTACAAGGTGCTGGAGTACCTGATGATGCATGCCGGTGAACTGGTCTCCAAGGCCGACCTCACCGAACACATCTACCAGCAGGACTTCGACCGCGACTCCAACGTGCTGGAGGTCTTCATCGGCCGCCTGCGCAAGAAGCTGGACCCGGATGGAGAACTGAAGCCGATCGAGACCGTGCGCGGTCGCGGCTACCGTTTCGCGATCCCGCGCAACGAGGGCTGAGCCGGCTCACCCTGGCGATAACACGATGTCCGGCCGTCTGTGGTTCTTCCGACGCTGGCGGCCGCGCTCACTGCAGGCGCGCCAGATGCTCGCCGCGTCCGTGGGCCTGGTCGCGTTCCTGGCGCTGGCCGGTTACGCGCTCGACGCCGCCTTCGCCGATACGGCGAAGGCGAACCTGCGTGAGCGCCTGAAGAACTACGCCACCTCCTATGCGGCCGGCATCGACTTCACCCGCGACCGCTCGCTGTACATCCGCGAGCAGCCGCCGGATTCGCGCTTCGACGTACCGGGCAGTGGCCTGTACCTGCAGGTGGTGATGCCGCACGGCAAGGGCAATTCGATGTCCGCCGAAGGCCCGATGCTGCCCACCGTCGGTGGCGGCCTGCTGGCGCCGCGCCAGGAAGTGTTCGAAGGTCCGCTGCCGATGATCCAGATCGATGGCAGCCAGGGCTCGGTGTACCGCTATGGCCTGGGCCTGGTGTGGGGCGCCGACGCCGACCCCGCCACCGAATTCCCGTACACCATCTACGTGATGGAAGACTCGCGCGCGCTGGGTGCGCAGCTGCGCGTGTTCCGTGGCCGCGTCTGGTTCTACCTGGGCGGCATCGGCCTGATCCTGCTGCTGCTGCAGACCGTCATCCTGCAGTGGAGCCTGCGCCCGTTGCGCCGGGTGATCACCGAGCTGACCAAGGTGCAGCGCGGCGAGACCGAGCGCATGAGCGAGCGCCACCCGCGCGAGCTGGAACCGCTGACCGACAGCATCAACGCCTTCATCGAAAGCGAGCGCGAGAACCTCGAGCGCCAGCGCAATACCCTTGCCGATCTGGCGCACAGCCTGAAAACGCCAATCGCGGTACTGCGCACGCAGATGGACAGCGGCGCCGGCGACGGTGCGCTGCGCGAAGAACTGGACGTGCAGCTGCAGCGCATGAACAACCTGGTTTCGTACCAGCTGGCACGCGCGGCCTCGTCGGGCCACAAGCTGTTCTCCGCGCCGCTGCCGATCGAGTCCAACGCCGAGGAAATCGTGCGTGGCCTGGAAAAGGTCTACGCCGCCAAGGGCGTGCTGTGCGAATTCGATATCGACCCGGCCGCGCGCTTCCACGGCGAGCCGGGTGACCTGCAGGAACTGCTCGGCAACCTGCTGGAGAACGCCTTCAAGTGGGCCAACCGCCGCGTGCTGCTGACCGCGCAGCCGCTGCCGGCGCCGAACGCGCGCCGTGCCGGCCTGCTGCTGGCGGTGGACGACGATGGCCCGGGCATCGCCCCGGATGACATCGGCAAGGTGCTGCAGCGTGGCGTGCGTGGCGACGAGCGCGTGCAGGGCCACGGCATCGGCCTGTCGATCGTGCAGGACCTGATCAAGGACTACCGCGGCGAACTGAGCGTGGGCCGTTCGGCCGAACTGGGTGGCGCCCGCTTCGAAGTGCGCTTGCCGCCGGGGCCGTAAACCTCGTTGATCGGTAGTGCCGGCCGCTGGCCGGCAACCAAGCAATGCCATCGAAGATCATGAGGTTGCCGGCCAGCGGCCGGCACTACGGCATTTCGATCTTCGGCGGCTCGCCATAGAACCGCCGCAGCTGCGCGGCCACCTCCGGCAACGCCTGCTGCAGCAGATCCGGTGCCGAGAAGTGGTACTCGCTGCTCACCGCGAAGAACTCCTCCGGCGCCTCGGCCGCATACGGATCGATCAGGGTCTCTTCGCCGGCGTCCACCTGCGCGCAGAAGGCGTCGTAGGCGCGCTGGAACGTGGCCGCCCACTCGCGCTGCCATTGCCGCGGCAGCGGCGGTGTGCCGTCCATCGCACCATCCAGTGCATCGAGCTTGTGCACCATCTCATGTACCGCCACGCAGTAGCCGTCGTGCGGCGCGGCCAGGTCGGCCTGCACATCGGCCCAGGACAGGATCAACGGACCACTGTCCCACGACTCGCCGATCAGCTCGTCATCCCACTCGTGCAACACGCCGGCCGCATCCATGTGGCTGCGGTGCACGCGGAACGCATCCGGGTAGACGATCAGCTGCGACCAGCCTTCCAGCCCCACTTCACCGAATTCCAGCAGCGGCAGGCAGCACAGCGCCGCCAGCAGCACGCCATCGCCAGCCTGCAGTTGCAGTTCACCGACAGGGGTAATGGTCTTCTCATGCAGGAAGCGCGTGGCCAGCACGCGCAGTCGCGCGCGGCGTTCGTCGTCCAGGCCGTGCAGCCAGGCCGCACGGCGGCAGGCGTCTTCCCAAAGCGCATCGTCGATCGGCCGCGGCGAGGGCCGCAGCCACTGCAGCAACGACTTGATCAGCGGAACATTCCCGGCAGGTAGCTGTGCCACTTCGGCGCACGGATGCGCTGCAGCACGTCGTCGTCGCTGCCGCCGCCCCCGGTGCTGGTGGCACTGCTGGCCGCAGGGCGTACCGGTGCCGGCTTGGTGGTCGCAGCCGAGGCGGTCGCGGTCGGCGCGCGCTGCGAGGCGGCATCACCGTTGGAGGACACGCAGGCGCCGCGGCTGTCGTCCAGCGCTGCCGTTGCAGACGCCGCGAAGGGCATCATCAGCAGGATCAGGCAATGGGCATAACGGCGCATTGACGACATCCACGTTAAGGGAGGGTGAGTTCCCGATTCTAGCCCGAACCCGGCGCCCCGTTGGAAGCCCCTGCGGAACCCAGCGTGGCAGGCGTCGCTGGCGGCTTTCCCGCATAATTCCTGCCTGACTTCGTGGAAGCTGCCGTGGACGATCGCCAATTGCTGGCCAAACTCGCTGCCGGTCGCCTGTCCGGCGACGCCCTGGCCCGAGAGCTGGGCCAGACCCGGGCGGCTATTTGGAAGCGTATTCAAGGGCTTAGGGCCGCAGGTGTGGACATCGAGGGCCGTGCTGGCGAGGGCTATGGCCTGACCCGCCCGGTCGACCTGCTGGACCCGGCGGCGATCCGCGCCGGCCTGCCCGCCGATGCCCAGGCCCTGCTGCACGACCTGCAGGTGGCCTGGACGGTGGACTCTACCAACGCCGAATTGCTGCGGTGCAGCGCGCCCCAGCGCGGAGTCAGCGTCCTGCTGGCCGAACGCCAGACTGGCGGCCGCGGCCGTCGTGGCCGCACCTGGGCCTCGCCGTTGGCCGCGCATATCTACCTGTCGGTGATGCGCCTGTACTCCGGCGGCCTGGGCCGCTTGGCCGGGTTGAGCCTGGTGGCCGGCATCGCCGTGGCCGAAGCGCTGCACGACCTGGGCTACACCCAGGCGCAGTTGAAGTGGCCGAACGACCTGATCGTCGATGGCAAGCGCAAGCTGGTCGGCCTGCTTGCCGAGGGCGGTGGCGAATACGCCGGCCCGGCGCGCGCGGTGATCGGCATCGGCATCAACACCCACATGCCGCCGTCGTTCGGCGAGCAGATCACCCAGCCGTGGGTGGACCTTGACACGCTGGCTGGCAAGCCAGTGGATCGAAACGTGGTCGTTGCCGCCGTGCTGGCGCGGCTGCTGCCGGCGCTGGAACAATTCGATCGCGAAGGCCTCGCTCCGTTCCTGCCGCGCTACGCTGCCTTCGACATGCTGGCCAGCCGCGAAGTGCGCGTGGAACTGGACGGGCAGTGGCAGCACGGTACTGCGCTTGGCCTGGCCGATGACGGCGCATTGCGCGTGCGCATCGATGGCCAGGAACGCCTGCTGCACGCCGGCGAAGTCAGCGTGAGGGCGGCATGAGCGATTGGTTGTTCGACCTCGGCAACTCGCGCTTCAAGTTCGCGCCGTTGCAGGGTGACCGTGCCGGTGACGTACAGGCCTGGGCGCATGGCGCCGAAGGCATGGCCGGGCAGCCGCCGCACAGCCTGCCCAGCGGCCGCACCGCGTTCGTGGCCAGCGTGGCCGCACCGTCGCTGACCAGCGCGATGCTGGACCAGCTGCAGCGCCGCTTCGAGCATGTGCATGTGGTGCGCACCAGCGCCGAATGCGCCGGCGTGCGCATTGCCTATGCCAAGCCGGAAAAGTTCGGCGTCGACCGCTTCCTGGCCCTGCTGGCTGCCGCAAAGGCACAACGCCCGGTGCTGGTGGTCGGCGTGGGCACCGCGCTGACGATTGACCTGCTCGACGCCGACGGCCAGCACCACGGTGGCCGCATCTCCGCATCGCCCACCACCATGCGCGAAGCACTGCACGCCCGTGCCGTGCAGCTGCCCGCGACCGGTGGCGGCTACAGCGAGTTCGCCAACGACACCGCCGACGCGCTGGCTTCCGGCTGCGATGGCGCTGCGGTGGCGCTGATTGAACGCAGCGCACAGCACGCGCACACGCTGCTGGGCGTGGCACCGTCGCTGCTGGTGCACGGTGGCGGCGCAGCGGCGCTGATGCCGTTGTTGCCCGCTGCCGATTACCACCCCTCGCTGGTGCTGGATGGCCTCGCCCGCTGGGCGGTGCACCAGCCCGCGCGCTAGTATCCGCGCATGCTCACCCGTGCCCTGATCGTCGTACTGGCCATTCTCAATCTCGGCGTCGCCTGCTGGTGGCTGCTGCGCGAGGCGCCGCAGAAGCCTGCGCCTGCGCCGCAACCGGCTGGCGTCGCCGAGCTGCGCTGGGTGCCCGGTGGCGTGGATGCCAATGCCGCAGCCGAGGCCACCGCCGCCGCCCCGACTGCACCGCTGATGGAGCGCGAACCGGCGGCGAAGACCGCGGTGGCTGCGACACCCGCGCCCGTTGCGCCGCCAAAGCCGGAGATCGCCAAGCCGCAGGTGGCTGAGGCTGCGCTGGTTGCTGCCGCTGCCAAGCCGGTAACACCGCCTGCACCCGTTCCGGCAGCGGAAAAGCCCGTAGCCCCGCCCGCGGCCGCCGAGCCGCCGCGCTGCGTCGCGCTGGGCCCGTTCGCCGACCGCGCCGCCGCCAGCAGCGCGCAGGGCAAGGCCGGCACGCTGCTCAGCCAGGTGCGCCTGCGCGAACAGCCCGCTGCCAGCGGCAGTGCCCGCTACCGGGTGATGCTGCCGGCCGCCGCCAACCGTGACGAAGCCCAGGCCACCGTGAAACGCATCGTCGCCGCCGGCCTGAGCGACTACTACATCATCAGCCAGGGTGAGGAGGCCAACGCCGTGGCGCTGGGCCAGTACCGCAACCGCGAAGGCGCCGAACGGCGCATGGCGGCGGTGCAGGCCGCCGGCTTCCAGCCGCGCCTGGTCGCCAGCGGCGACGCCGGCCAATGGTGGCTGGAAGGGCAGCTGGCGGCGGGCACGCAGCCGGCCCAGGCCCAGCAGCGCAGCGGCGCGGCGCAGAGCCGGTCGCTGGAATGCACGCGGTTGCGCTAGAATCCCCTTACCGCGGCGCTGCCGCCGGTGCACCACCCATGCCGCTTTAGCTCAGTTGGTAGAGCAACTGTCTTGTAAACAGTAGGTCATCCGTTCGATTCGGATAAGCGGCACCACCTGGGAAGCTCTGAAACGCCTTGAAAACAGGGGTTTCAACGAAAAAGGCCAGCGCAGTACGCTGGCTTTCCTGCGTCTGCCGTCCGTCCCTACGCTGACCTCAGGGAAGCAGACCCCCAGGAGGAACTAATGAGCTCGACTGAAGCCCGACAACCTCGCTTCTGATCTGCTGGCATCGGTCCAGCATCAAGTCGCCGGATGAAGCTCCAAGCCGGATGCCTCCGTCCGCCAGCAACGGATAGGTTTCCAGGCGCACGCGATAGGCTTCCTGCGAGGAGTAGCGTACCGCCTGATCGCCGGACGCGAGAGGGGCCCCCGGTAAGTCTTCTTCTGCAATGAGGCCGTTGATCCGAAGTTGCGCGCACAGGCCCGCGTAGTAGGCGCTTCTTTCATCCTGTCCTCGGGGATTTTTTTCAGCGTGGCCTAAAGCGTGAAAGCTTTCGTGCGCAACCAAGTCAACAAGATTCGCGAAGGTTCTATGTTGATTGCTGTATACAGGTGCCACAAACGCAAGCTGCCTGCCTGTGGCAAAGAGGCCAAGCGATCTTGTTCGTATTGCCCCAGCAGTGCCTTCCGGCACAAGAAGGATTCGGTACCTGTTTGATGCTGCCGGTATCCATGACTCGGATGCCGCAGCCGCAGCATCGATACGTGCGCACACATCTGCGGCATCAAGCGCCAGCCCGTTCGCGATCTGCAGGTTGATCGTCCGCGCGGTGTTCGTGCAGCGGACGAGGTTCGTAGCGCCTACGGCGTTCTTCCCCGGTAGAACAGAAGTCGTATGGAAGTAACGGAGAGGGCCTAGAGGGACGGAAACAACTTCAGTGTATCCCGCTGAAGCAACCCCATTGGGAAGTGTGGTAGTCGCGCAGCCTGAAAGAACAATGGTGCAGACGCCAACCAGGAAGATTGCAATTGTGCGCATCTTGTCCCCACATGAAAGCGGGGCTGATGCCTCCGCTCCAGCGAATCGTGTCAGGTGTTCCACGACAACCAGGTCATCCGTTCGACTAGGATAATCGCCCCCATTCCCATGAGTCAGCGCCTCTTTGCGCTGCTTCAGGCACTCCCATTTGTTCGAAAGGCGGCAGAGCGGTTGCGTCGACGGCCTTACCTTGAGAACGATGGCCCGTCCTGCGCATGAACCTGCTGCGCTGGCGGCTGTTCAAGATTTGCTGCCAACGCTTCAGCGCGATGAAGGGACTCTGCTTCAGGCGCGCGAAGCGCGTCCATCGTATTCATGGTTCCACGGCGTTGGGCAGGATCGTCCATCGCCCCCTCGACGATGAAGACTTTCTCGCCACGTGCAAGGGACTCTGTCGGGTTGTTCAATACAACGTGGTCAACTCTTGAAAACCCTTGCTCCTTCGCGAGCACCAACAGACTCGCGGACAAGCGCTGGCTCGACTCATCCCACTGCTTCCCGCTCTGGGCGTCCAAGCGTTCCACACCCGCTCTTATCTGCATGTAGAGAGAGCGGTCAGCGTTTCCGAGTTCAGCTACTGAGGAAGCTGTTCGCTGCACTGAGAGTGAGTCGTCGGCGACCACGGCGTCTCTTTCCGCAGCCGAAGTGCGCTCGGCGTCAAATTCTGGCTCGGGCCTACGTCGACGCTGCGTGGGTGCTATGTGCTGATCATAGTGCGCGCCATAGTAAAGCTCGTATGTCGCATGAGGACCAACAGAAGGAGCCTCCGTTTTGAACACCTCAGCGATCTGTCCAAGCGCCTGGTTTCGATTGATGCGCCCGGCCTGGAGTTCAACGGCAATGGCTCCATATTGTTGCGGTCGATTACCCGTACCCGACACGCCAATGTCTGGTCCACCGGCCGCAATTAGTTCACGCTGGACCTGGACATTACTGAGCGTCGCAGCGGCTTCTCCGCGTAGCAGGGTGTTTACATAGGTTTGCTTGGACGTCGGATCGGGACGTTCGGTGAAGAGATGGTGCCCCACCTCGTGTGAAAGAGAGCGCGCGATTCTGGAGCCTTGTCCAACCGCGTTCTCGTCAATAACGATCTTCTCACCGGGAACAAGATAGGTGCCCCTACCGGCTTGTCCCCAGACAACCTCCAGATCGTCGCGCTCGGCCTGTGCGAGACCCGCCCGAAGTGTTGGGGATTTCGCTAGAAGCGGCGCCAGCGAGGGGTCAGCTAACGGGGAGTCCGGCCGACGTACGGGTCCTGGGCGAGGCCCCCCCTGCGGCTGCGGCAGTACAGAGTCTTCAGTACGTTCCATGTTGGAGCTCCTGCCCTGGGGGTCAACGCTGACTGATCAATACGTGGGTCAATGTCGCATTGTCAGGGGCCAGAGTGAGTACAACCTCAGCACCGTTCACTGGCGCGGTCCAGTAAGGGCGTGAGTCAGGGGCATCAGGCCGAGGTGGATATTGCGCGGTTCCCTCCCAGATGACTTCTTTGAGCGCGACGCTCGGTGGCGCGACATCGAAGGTCAGCTTCGCCTGCGCAGGATTATCGACAGCACTTCTCAGTGAGATGTTCCGAACTTCAAGGCCGCCCAACATTCCACGTTCTGCGGTTCGCTCGTCTCTCAGGCCCTGCCGGGTCGGTTTTCCAAGATGCGTGTGAAGCTGTTCGTTCAACGCATCGATATCGCCAAAACGCACATTGGACAATCGCTCGATGCTGTTCTTGAATCGCTCCATACCAGCTTCACTCCCTGATTTGATGGCCTGTCTTTGATTCACATGATCTGATGGGGGCGGCGTCGCGGCGCTCGAACATGCTGTCAGCACCAGCGCCGGAATAACGATCGCGAGGCGACGACGCGCTGCGATCCAGAGGCGGCGCCGAAGTCCGCGTTTTGATGAAGAATCGCATTTCTCGACCCACGCATCCATGAAAGCATCTCTCGCGCCACTGTCACGCTCTTGAATCTAGCACAGCATCTTTTGACTGCGGATTGGGTCCGTGATCCGTGCCTTGGGTGTGCGCTTGCACGCCAGCGCAGCATAAGCACAGGCGCCGATCATGATGCGTCGGCGCGGCGCCGGTCGCAAAGGCGATGGAACGAAAATGAAGAAACCGCCATTCGCTGGTTTTCTCGTCCCAACCCGGTGAGTCAACTCACTGTATGGCGCGGACAGATCCTTCGATCAATGCCGCACACACACTGCGACCGCCGCAGCCTCAGCTACCCACCTGCAACGCCACATACTCCGCCAGCCCCCGGCAGGCCAGCATCAGCCCTTCGCGCGTGCCGTCGCCGATGTCGTCCTTCTCTTCCCCGTCCACGCGCACGCGCTCGGTGGCGTGGTACAGCTCCAACAGCGACACCAGGCCAACCGCAGCGCGATCCCGGCGTGCGGCGGCCACGGCCTGGCCGGGTGTGCTGGCGGGCCCCGTCCACGGCTGTCCATCGGCGGCGTCACCGGCGCGGATGCGCTGCAGGCAGCTGGGCAGGTTGATGGACGCAGGCGCCTCGTTCGCAGCGGCGAAAGCGGCTTCCAATGGCTGCGCCAGTTCAGGTGGCAGACGCAGAGCCGCCTCGCCGAGGGTGGCGGTCAGGTACGGGTGGTAGTTTCTGGACATGCGGGCATCCTCGGCAGGAACAGAGATGCCACCGGAGAAGGGTGGCGGGCGATACGTGGTTTCCAATCCCGGGACTGAATTAGCCGGTGGGCACGAGGCCCCCACGCACCGCCCGCCGTCGATCGGCGAACGGATTGCCAGCCGGCGCCGCACCTGGAAAGGACGACGCCGGCTGGCAAGCGTATACAGCTTTCAGTCTTCGGGTTGGAAATCCCGGCCCCCTCGCTGAAGGTGGCGATTCATCATGCGCACGCGAAATCCCCGCCTGCCAGTCGTTTGTTTCGATGGCATCGGGTGATCTGAGAGGAAAAATGAATTATCGCGTTTGGCCCGTTTCGGGCATCGCAATGCCAGAAGCGACAGATTGCGCAGTGGCGCCATCAGCGAGAAATCTGCCCGAACCATCGCTGCCGCATGCCCTGAGCTGGCCCACGAAGTAAAGGTGACTTAACAGCCCGGGCAAGGCTCCACAGCTACCATAGCAAACACAAACGCCCGAATGCGCTGCCGGCTTTTTGATTCTCCTCACAGACCATTTGCAGACCCCCGACACATACTGGGGACACATGCCCTTCGGGACACGCCCATGCGTCGCCACGCCCTGCGGCTCACCGTCGCACTGTTGGTCACAACCTTCTCAGCCCCGGCCATGGCCGCCGTGCCGTTCTTCAACGCCAGCTGCCCGGGCGGCATCGATGTTCACGCAGACGATGGCGGGCCGGTCTACGTGCAGGGCCGCGAGACGGCGCTGAAGCGCTTCAACGACCGCTATTTCGAAGCACGCGATACCAACAGCGGCATCACCCTGTCGATCATCCGCAACGATGACGGTACGCCGCAGATCAGCTACACCGACCGAGGCGGCGCCAATGGCATCTGTCAGGTCAGTACCAGCGGCACGCCCGCGCCCGCTGCAAGCAGCGCCCGCCCTCGCGACGCTGCCGCCGGCGATGCCGCGCTGCCGCGCGAAGTCACCTGCGAATCCACTGGCGAGCAGCAGGTGTCGTGCGATCTGAATACCCGCGGCAATGTGGAAATCGTGCGCCAGCTCAGCCGCACCCGCTGCGAGGAAGGCAGGAACTGGGGCCTGTCGCGGCACTCGGTGTGGGTCAATGGCGGCTGCCGCGCGGTGTTCCGCAATGTGTCTTCGGTGACCACCCCGGCGCCGGCAGGCGATACCGCGTTGGGCGCCTGCAACATGCGCAAGGGCGCTCAGGGCGCGCTGGTCACCCAGATGCCGGTGGGCAGCGATTACCAGGAACTGATCATCGATTATCCCGACGGCCGTTTCCTGTGCATGATGCGCAACAACGGTCAGGTGCAGAGCCTGACGCCGGTTCACCGCCGCGGCGGTTGAGGCGCGGCGGCGGCGTGTCTAAGGGGGCAGCGCGGTGCGCGTTGCCCCCGTTCCGCTACTGCTGGTTCACCGGGTCATTTCCCTTCTTGTAGGTGTAGCCAGTTACGTTCCAGCCGCCTCCATGGCCGGATGAGGGCTCCACCCAGGTGAATTCCCACGTCTGCAGGGAGCCGTCGGGGAGCAGGTTTTCCACCCGGTAGATCTCACCGGGAATTCCCTGGTCTGGCAGTTTTCCAGGAATCGATTCATCCGAGCGTGCAGACGCGAGGCCTACGGAGACTGCCTGTCGTTCCACCTGTACGTTGCCGTAGCCCTGCGGGGCGAACGACGGCTTCACCCGCTGCGCCACCCAGTCGAGTACCTGGCGTGCGCCTGCCGTCTGCATGGGATACGCGTCGGTGGTCACCGTATGCGTGATGCGTTGCGAGGGTGCACTGGCAGCGGCGGGAAACAGTCCGCCCAGGGCAATTGCCAGTACCGCAAGTCCATTGAGTGCATGTTTCATGCGCGTGGTGCTCCATGATTGAGGAAGTGAGGCGGCACCTTCAGGGTGCCTGCGCAGCGTGGACACAACAACAGCCTTGCGTAAGAGGCGAAACCGACCGGGATGTGAGGTGGATCGCGGAAGGTCCAATTCCTGACGACCCAGCGCTGGAATGCCTGACCGGATACGGCTGGCAGGCCGCGGCGATCTGACCCATGCCCTGCTGCACCGCCGCGAGTGGTGTCACACAGCTCTGGCTAGACTGTGCTTCTTTTTCCGCACCGCAGGAGGCACCCATGGCCCATCCCATTTCCGTATCCCTGATTGGCGTTCCCACCGATGTCGGTGCGGGCCATCGCGGCGCACGGCTGGGGCCGGAGGCGCTGCGCGTGGCGGGCCTGCCGGAGGCGCTGGAAGCGCGCGGCGTGGACGTGCGCGACGTGGGCAACCTGGATGGCCCGCGCAACCCGTGGACCGCGCCGGTGGAGGGCTACCGCCACCTGGATGAGGTGGTGGCCTGGAACCGCGCACTGATGGAAGCCAGCTACGCCGAGCTGCAGGCCGGGCGCATGCCGATCATGCTCGGTGGCGACCATTGCCTGGGCATCGGTTCGATCACCGCCGTTGCGCGCTGGTGCCGCGAGCAGGGGAAGAATCTGCGCGTGCTGTGGCTGGATGCGCATTCGGACTTCAACACCAGCGATGTCACGCCGTCGGGCAACATCCACGGCATGCCGGTGGCCTGCCTGTGCGGCCTCGGCCCGGACGCGCTGACCCGTCTGGGCGGCAGCGCACCGGCGATCACCCCGGCGCAGATGCACCAGATCGGCATCCGCTCGGTGGACCCGGAAGAGAAGCGCCTGATCAAGACCCACAAGGTGGATGTCTATGACATGCGCTACATCGACGAGAACGGCATGAAGCGTGCCGTGGAAGCGGCGCTGGCCGGCATTGATGAGAACACCCACCTGCACGTCAGCTTCGATGTGGATTTCCTCGACCCCAGCATCGCGCCGGGCGTCGGCACCACGGTGCCGGGTGGGGTGAACTATCGGGAGGCGCAGCTGGTGATGGAAATGATCGCCGATACCGGGCGCATGGGATCGCTGGACATCGTCGAGCTCAACCCCTTGCTGGACAAGCAGAATGCCACCGCCGAACTGGCCGTGGACCTGGTGGAAAGCCTGTTCGGCAAGTCCACCCTGATGCGCGACTGACCGCCCCCTGCTGAACGGATCGCCGAACCGTTCACGCCCGCTCCACGCCCCTGCCGCCAGATTGCACTTCACGCGGCGGCAGTGGGCATTGGTGCCCTCCCGCCGAGCGAAAGAATCCCATCCGCGAATGAAGCGGTATAGCGGCGAACCCAAGGAGAAGCCCATGAAGCGCGTAGTTGCCCTGATGCTGTTGTCGATGTTCTCGGTGGCCCTGCTGGCCGGTTGCAACACCGTGGCCGGTGCCGGCAAGGACGTGCAGAAGGCCGGTGAAAAGGTTGAGGATGCCGCCAAGGGCCGTTGAGCCTGAAGTGGAACGGAAAGCAAAAAGGCCGGGGGGATCTCCCCGGCCTTTTTGCTTGCGCGTTTCTCTGCAGCGTACGTGTCGAAGCGTAGTGAACCATTCAAGCAGGTGAGCGTGCATTTCATTGCCGGTTGACCGGCATTCAACAGCTGCTGCGCGAAGCTGGAGCCACGGTAAGAACGCCGTTGCAACCAAGGACTCCCAGCAATGAACAAAGACATCATTTCCGGCAAGTGGTCGCAGCTGAAGGGCAAGGCCCAGGCCAAGTGGGGCGATCTGACCAACGACGACTTCGATGTGGCCGAAGGCAATGCCGAGTATCTGGCCGGCCGCCTGCAGGAACGTTATGGCTGGGCCAAGGACCGCGCGGAGAAGGAAGTGCGTGAGTTCCAGGACGCGGTGAGCAAGGACTACCCGGACTACAAGTAAGCGCTTCGGTTTCCCCCACATCACGACGCCCGCACCGTGAGGTTGCGGGCGTCGTGTTGTCTGCGCGGGACGATCAGCGGGCCGGAGGGTCCGGCACGTAGCGGTTGGGGAACGCCTGCGGTTCGCGCGGCAGGCGCGAGGGCGCGTCGACCAGGATGCCGCGCGCACGCAGGTTGCGGGCACTGTCGTAGCGCAGCTGCAATACCTGTGCAGGGCTGCGGCTGGCACGTTCGAAGTCGGTGTCGCGTACCGAGGATTGCTCGCGTGCGCCATGGCCGGTACCCAGCGCCGGGGCCTGCGACTTGCTGGCGTAACCCTCGATGCGGCTGGCACTGGCGTCGGCCGCCGCTTCGGCCTGTGCGGCTGGAGCCGGCGGCGGCAGGCCACGGCGCAGGATCGGCTCGGGGCGCCAGCGACGCGCTTCCTCGAACACGGCCACGCCGACCACACCGATGTTGTCCGGGCGGCCGGTGCGGCTGGCATAGCTGCCGCTGGGGCTGCTGAACACGAACTGCGCCACTTCGTCCTGGCTCTTGCGCCAGCCGGTGATGTCGGCGCGCTGGCCGGGATTGAGCACGTAGCCGGTCTGCGAGGGATCGGCATCCTCGCCGGAGATGGCGTTGACGCCGTCCACCGACAGCACTACCAGTACCCGGCGAGGGCTGTCGTTGTACAGGCGCACGGCGTAGCGGTGGCCGCGCTCGCCGGCCACCCAGCGCTGGCCGTCGGCAGGGTAGCTGCGCAGTTCGGTGCCGCGGTCGCGGTCGACCAGGGCCATGCGCACGGGGCCGCCGTCGTACACCGGCGGCGGCAGGGGAGCCGGGCGGAAACCGGCCAGGGGCAGGATCAGCAGCAGGGGCAGCAGGCGTTTCATCGGGCGTCTCCAGCGGGGTTGCGTGAATGAACGCGCCGCAGGCCCTGACGGGGTTGGTGGCGTGCAAGGTAAACTGGCCCCGTTCATCGAAGGTTACCCCACGCAGTCATGACGACCCGAGTCCTTACCGGCATCACCCCCTCCGGCACGCCCCACCTGGGCAACTACGTTGGCGCCATCCGTCCGGCGATCGCGGCCAGCCGCGCGCCGGGGATCGAGAGCTTCTTCTTCCTGGCCGACCTGCACAGCCTGATCAAGTCGCAGGACCCGCAGCGCACCCAGCGCGCGACCCTGGAGATCGCGGCCAGCTGGCTGGCCTGCGGCCTGGACCCGGAACACGTGTGGTTCTACCGCCAGAGCGACATCCGTGAGACCACCGAGCTGATGTGGTTCCTGACCGCCATCGCCAGCAAGGGCATCCTCAACCGCGCGCACGCCTACAAGGCGGCAGTGGACAAGAACCGCGAGGAAGGCGTGGACGAGGACGCAGGCGTCAGCGCCGGTCTGTTCATGTACCCGGTGCTGATGGCCGCCGACATCCTGATCTTCAAGGCCAACCAGGTACCGGTGGGCCGTGACCAGATCCAGCACATCGAGATGGCGCGCGATTTCGCCCAGCGCTTCAACCACGTGTACGGCAAGGAGTACTTCCCGCTGCCGGACGTGGTGATCGATGAGCAGGTGGCAACGCTGGCGGGCCTGGATGGCCGCAAGATGAGCAAGAGCTACCACAACACCATTCCGCTGTTCGTGCCGCGCGAGGAGCTGAAGAAGCTGGTGTTCTCGATCCTGACCGACTCGCGCGCACCGGGCGAGCCGAAGGACACCGAGGGCTCGGCGCTGTTCCAGATGTACCAGGCGTTCGCCACGCCGGAACAGACCGCGGAATTCGCCAGGGCCTTCGCCGCCGGCATCAGTTGGGGCGACGCCAAGCAGCAGCTGTTCGAGCGTATCGACAGCGAGCTGTCGCCGCTGCGCGAGCGCTACAACGCGCTGATGGCCGAGCCGGAGAAGATCGAAGCGCTGCTCAAGCGCCGTGGCCAGCAGCTGCGCGAGCAGCTGGCGGCACCGCTGCTGGACGAGCTGCGCCATGCGGTGGGCCTGCGTGACCTGTCCAGTGCCGGTGACATCGCCAGCGAAGATGCCGGCGTGGCCCGCGTGGCGCCGCCGCAGTTCAAGCAGTACCGCGAAAAGGACGGCCGCTTCTACTTCAAGCTGACCGCCGGTGACGGCACGCTGCTGATCCAGAGCGAAGGCTTCGATTCGCCACGCGATGCCGGCCAGTTGATTGCGGTGATCAAGCAGGCCGAGCAGGGCGACCAGTTGCAGAGCGAGCTGTTCAAGCTGGAAACCGAGGTGGACGCCGTGCTGGCCGCCCTGGCTGCGTTGCGCGAAGCTGCCTGATCGCCGGGCCTGCCTGCCCTTTGTAGAGTCGAGCCATGCTCGACCCGGCTCCGCCTCTGTAGAGCCGAGTCCACGCTCGGCTGCTTTGCTAACCAGCCGAGCATGGGCTCGGCTCTACAGGGAAGACCCCCGCCAGCACGACCGTGGCACAGCACCCATGGCATGATGTCCGCGCGCCTCTGGCGCGATGACATGGAGTCTGCGATGGCCTGGTTGTCGCTGCTGCTGTTCCTGCCCTGGTTCCTGCTGCTGGGCAGCCTGTACTGGCTGTTTCCGCGCCAGCCGCGCAGCGCGCGGCGGCGCCTGTTCGATGGCACCACCCTGGTCGTGGCGTTCGCGCTGAGCATCGTGTCGATGCTGTGGGGCTACCGCATTGGCGTGGTGCAGCCCGGCGCCGGCCCGATCTGGCCGCAGGTGCTGGCGGTGCTGTATGCCTATGGCGCGTTCCTGGCGGTGCTGGTGCTGGCGTTGCTGCTGCGGCCGCGGTTCGGATTGCGTTCTGGCTGATCGGTAGTGCCGGCCGCTGGCCGGCGGCACATGCATTCTCCCGGCCATCCCGAGGTTGCCGGCCAGCGGCCGGCACTACCCGACCAAAGCCGCATCGAACCCGGACCGCCTGCGCGCCTACCATGGGCGTCTGTTTCCGAGACTGCCAGGTGCGTGCCGATGACCGCCGATCCCAGCATCCACACCATCGATACCGGCTTCCAGCGCCCGGACTTCGACGCGGCCTACCTGATCGTTGAAAACGGCCGCGCGGCCTTCGTCGACTGCGGCACCGGCCTGTCTGTGCCGGCGATGCTGCAGGCGCTGGTGGACGCTGGCCTGGGCGTGGATGCCGTGGACTGGCTGCTGCTCACGCACGTGCACCTGGACCACGCCGGCGGCGCCGGACTGCTGATGCAGCAGCTGCCCAACGCAAAGGCGGTGCTGCATCCGCGCGGTGCGCCGCACATGATCGACCCGACCCGGCTGATTGCGGGTGCGACGGCGGTGTACGGCGCCGAGGAGATCGCGCGCAGCTACGGCCGCATCGAGCCGATTCCCGAACACCGCGTGGTGGTGGCCGAAGACGGCCACCGCATCGATCTCGCTGGCCGCGAGCTGGTGCTGCTGCACACGCCGGGCCACGCACTGCACCATTATTGCGTGTGGGATGCGCGCAGCCGCAGCTGGTTCACTGGCGATACGTTCGGCATCTCCTACCGCGAGCTGGACAGCGCGCAGGGCGCTTTCATCTTCCCGACTTCCTCGCCGGTGCAGTTCGACCCGGAGGCGATGAAGGCCTCGATCCGACGCATGCTGGGCTACGGCCCGCAGGCGATGTACCTGACCCACTATGGGCGCGTGCAGCAGGTGCAGAAACTGGCCAACGACCTGTTCGAACAGATCGATGCGATGGCCGCGATCGGCCGCCAGTGCGATGGCCGGCCGGACCGCCACCGCTGCCTGCTGGCCGCACTGCAGGCGCTGTACCTGGAACGGGCGCAGCAGCATGGTTGTGCGCTGGACGATGCGGCGGTGATTGCCGTGCTGGCGATGGACATCGAACTCAACGCACAGGGCCTGGCCTGCTGGCTGGATCGCATCAGCAGGTAGATCAACGCGATGCGTGGATGACACAGGCCCAAGCCGCGCCGTGGTGTCACGACCACGTTACACTCTGGTGACTTCCAAGCTAGCCGTGGTACTGCCGTGAATCCGATGCGCGTGTTGCTGCTGTCGTCCTGCCTGTTCGTCGGGGGCCTGGCCCATGCGGCCAACGACCTGCCGGGTGGCGGCATCGATCCGCAGGCACTGTCGCGGCATGTGCGTGTGCTGGCGTCGGATGAGTTCGAGGGCCGCGCACCGGCCACCGAGGGCGAAGAGCGCACGGTGCAGTACCTGATCGAGCAGTTCCGCAGCTATGGCCTGCAGCCGGGCGGCGTGGACGGCAGCTGGGTGCAGCCGGTGCCGCTGGTGCGCGCGCAGCTGGAGGGTGAGGCCAAGGCCAGCCTGTCGCTGAAGCAGGGCAAGCGTGCGCTGGCCAATGGCGTGGACGTGACCCTGCAGAGCCTGCAGCCGCGCAAGCGCGTGCAGATCAAGGATGCACCGTTGGTGTTCGTCGGCTACGGCATCGACGCACCGGAACGCCACTGGAACGACTACAAGGACGTGGACCTGCACGGCAAGATCGCCGTGGTGCTGATCAACGACGCCGACTTCGAGGCCGACGCGCCGGGCGCGTTCGATGGCAAGGCGGTGACCTACTACGGCCGGTGGACCTACAAGTTCGAGGAAGCCGCACGCCGGGGTGCCGAAGGCGTGCTGATCGTGCACGAGACCGCGCCGGCCGCGTATGGCTGGGCCACGGTAAAGAGCTCGGGCACTTCGCCGCTGTTCGACATCGAGCGCGGCCACGCCGAAGCGATGGCGCAGCACACCCCGCTGCGCGGCTGGATGCAGCGCGAGCTGGCCGAGGCGATCTTCGCCGACGCCGGCCTCGACTTCGATGCGGAGAAGCGCAAGGCGATGCGTGCCGACTTCCGCCCGGTGGCACTGGACAACGCGAAATTGAGCGTGGATTTCGCGCTCAAGCGCGAGCAGGTGGTGACCCGCAACGTGGTCGCCAAGCTGCCCGGTGGTGAACATGCTGACGAGGCCGTGATCTTCTCCGCGCACTGGGATGCGTTCGGCATCGGTCAGCCCGACGCCAAGGGGGACCGCATCCGCCGCGGTGCGATCGACAACGCCACCGGCGTGGCCACGGTGCTGGAGCTGGGTCGGGTGTTCGCTGCCGGCCCGCAGCCACAGCGCACGCTGTACTTCGTGGCGCTGACCGCTGAAGAGAAGGGCCTGCTGGGGGCCAGCTACTATGCTGCGCACCCGCTGGCGCCGCTGGACAAGACCGCTGCGGTGCTGAACATCGAGATGTTCAGCCCGGATGGCCCGACCCGCGACATTGCCTCGTGGGGCAAGGGCCGGGTGTCGTTGGAAGGCGATCTGGAGCGCGTGGCCAAGGCCCGTGGCCGCAGCTACAGTCCGGACCCGAACCTGGAAGCCGGCTTCTTCTACCGTGCCGATCACTTTGCCTTCGCCCGCCTGGGCGTGCCGGCGATCACCATCGGCCCGGGCCTGGACAAGCTGGACGGTGGCGTTGAAGGCGGCCGCGCGCTGCGCGAAAAGTACTTCGCCGACTGCTACCACCAGGCCTGTGATGCCTGGACGCCGAGCTGGGACCCGAGCGGCCACGCTGCCGACACGCTGCTGGTCTACGACCTGGGTGCCGAGCTGGCCAACAGCCGCCGCTGGCCGACGTGGGAAAAGGAATCGGAGTTCCGCGGCGCGCGCGACAAGAGCGAAGCGGCCCGCCGCTGAGTAATGCCGGCCGCTGGCCGGCAACTCCCTGCTCTTTCCGGAGGTTCATGAGGTTGCCGGCCAGCGGCCGGCACTACCGAAAGACGGCGGCTTTGCCGGCCAGCGGCCGGCACTACCCGCGCCGTCGCAGCAGCTTCCACGCGCCCCAGCCGCCGGCGGCGAGCGCGGCCAGATAGCACGCCGCCATCGTGCGCAGGCCGACCAGCGGCCCCGCGTTGACGCCGCGATGCAGCCGCAGGTGCAGCGAGCTGTGGCCGCTGCCCAGGTCCATCGCCAGCTGCAGCGCCAGCGCGGCGCAGAACACCAGCAGGGCGATCCCGAAACCCGTGCGCGGCCACGTGGCCTGCGCGTTGGGGCGGCGCAGCACCCAGGCCAATGCCGTGGCTGCGGCCAGCGTCACCGCGATCCACATCAGCGTGGTGGCGGGAGACGTAGCGGCCACCGGCATTGCGCCAGTGGCCGCGATCAGGGCAACGCGCTTACTTGCGGGTGCCGTCGAGCCAGTTCGGGCCCTTGTTGGTAAGGAAGAACACATAGACCACCAACGATACCGCGATCGTGGCGGTCACGTAGATGGCGAACCAATCGACGTGGCCGGTCTTCAGCGCGCCCTGGTACAGCAGCGGGGCGGTGCCGCCGAACAGCGAGTTGGCCAGCGCATAGCCCAGGCCCACGCCCAGTGCACGCACGTGGGTGGGGAACAGCTCGGCCTTCACCACCGCGTTGATCGAGGTGTAGCCGGTGAGGATGACGAATGCCAGCGCCAGGGTCAGGAAGGCCAGGGTGGCGTCATGCTGGTGCGGCAGCTGGGTGATCAGGTACCAGCTGTACAGCACGCCGCCGACGCCGAAGAACACCAGCAGGGTCTTGCGGCCGATGATGTCCGACAGCCAGCCGCCGACCGGTTGCAGCACCATCAGGAAGGCCAGCACGCCCAGGTTGATCAGGGTGCCGGTCATCGGGTCGTTGCCGGCGAAGGCGCTCTGGATCATCTTCGGGCCGTTCACCGAGTAGGTGTAGAAGGCCACGGTGCCGCCAGCGGTGATCAGGAAGCACAGCAGCAGCGGCCGCCACTGGTGCACGAACAACTCGTACATCGAACCGGACTTCTTTGCCTTGCCCTCGCGCGCGGCCTCGATGGACGACTCCGACAGCGATTCGTCCATGCCCCGGCGCAGCCAGAACACCACCACCGCAGCGATGCCACCGATACCGAAGGCGATGCGCCAGCCCCACTCGGAGATCTCCGGCTTGCCCCAGAAGGTCAGCATCAGCAGCAGGGTCAGCTGGGCCAGCACGTGGCCGCCGACCAGGGTGACGTAGTGGAACGAGGACAGGAAGCCGCGACGGCCCGGAATGGCGGCCTCGGACATGTAAGTGGCGCTGGCACCATACTCGCCGCCAGTGGCGAAGCCCTGCAGCAGGCGCGCGAACAACAGGATCACGGCGGCCCAGATGCCGATGCTGGCGGCGGTGGGGGTGATGGCGATGAGGAACGAGCACAGCGCCATCAACGTGACCGAGACGGTCAGCGCCAGGCGGCGGCCGTGGCGGTCGGCGAAGCGGCCGAAGAACCAGGCGCCGATCGGGCGCATCAGGAAGGTCGCCGCGAAGATCGCCCACACGTACAGGGTGGAGTTCTTGTCGTCCGGCGAGAAGAACTGCGATTCGAAGTACACGGCGAACACCGAGTACACGTAGACGTCATACCACTCCACCAGGTTGCCGGCGGAGCCTTTGAGGGTGTTGGAGATCGACCGCCGCAAGGCGGCACGGTCGTTCGCGGGGACAACAGGTTGGGACGTGGTGCTCATCTGGGTGGAAATCCTCGATGCGGCGCGTCCGTGCGCAGGGAAAACGGCGTCCGGTCTTGGGGCGGCGCGGCCGGGCAGCCTTCTTGGTACTGCATCGGCCGTCAACACGGGGTAGCAGACCAGAGCAGGGTGCATGGATGGATGACAGCGTGCCACCGTATGGGGTCCCGGACCATACTCAAAACGTCCTAGAATCCGCCTTCCCCCGGCTCCCTGGTGTGTCATGTCGGCTCCCCCCTCTTCGTCTGCGGCTGCCCCCCGGGGTGGCCTTGTCGCGCTGGCACTGCTGCTGGTCTACGTGGTCTGGGGCTCGACCTATCTGGGCATCGCCAAGGCCCTGCACGGCGGCGCACTGCCGCTGACGATGGTCTCCGGCAGCCGCTTCATCATTGCCGGCGGCCTGATGTTCCTGGCCTTGCGCCTGTTCTGGAAGCTGCCGAACCCGACGCTGCGGCAGTGGCGCAACCTGGTCATCATGGGCGTGACCATGCTGGTGCTGGGCAACGGCATGGTAGTGCTGGCCGAGCGCGAGGTGTCCTCGGGCCTGGCCGCCACGGCGGTGGCCTCGGTGCCGCTGTGGATGGCGCTGTTCTCGGCGCTGCGCGGGCAACATGCCAACCGTGGTGAGTGGCTGGGCATCGCCATCGGCTTCCTCGGCGTGGTCTGGCTCAACGCCGGCAGCAGCCTGACCGGCTCGCCGACCGGGCTGGTGCTGCTGCTGATCGCGCCGATCGGCTGGGCGTTCGGTTCTGTGTGGGCACGCGGCCTGGACCTGCCGGGTCCGTTCATGACCGCGGCCGGGCAGATGATCTGCGGCGGCGTGCTGCTGGTGCTGATCGGCCTGGCGGTGGGCGAGCGCCCGACCACGCTGCCCGATACCGGTGGCCTGCTGGCGATGGCCTATCTGTGCGTGTTCGGCTCCATCGTCGCGTTCACTGCCTACGTGTGGCTGCTGCAGAACGTGCGCCCGGCGCTCGCGGGCAGCTACGCGTATGTCAATCCGGTGATCGCGGTGCTGCTGGGCGCGCTGCTCAACGGTGAGCGCTTCGGTTGGCGCGACCTGCTGGCGATGGCGGTGATTCTTCTGGGTGTGGTGGTGCTGACAATGGCAAGGACGAGAAAGAAGTGAGCATGGACGAGAAAGAACAACGCCGGGGCCTGCTGGTCACTGCATCCACCTTCGTGATCTGGGGCCTGGTGCCGGTCTATTGGCACCTGCTCAACGAGGTGCCCTCGTTCCAGATCATCGCCCACCGCATCATCTGGAGCACGGTGCTGGTGCTGAGTTGGCTGTTGATCAGTGCGCGCCTGGGCTGGTGGCGGAAGATCGCCGCGCAGCCGCGCGCGCTGCCGATCCTGCTGGTGTCGAGCCTGACCATCGCGTTCAACTGGGGCCTGTACATCTGGGCGGTCAACGCCGGTCATGTCATCGAGACCAGCCTGGGCTACTTCATCAACCCGCTGGTGAACGTGCTGCTGGGCGTGCTGGTGCTGAAGGAACGGCTGCGCCGGCTGCAGTGGGTAGCGGTGGCAATGGCGGCGGTGGGCGTGGCCTGGCTGACCATCGATGCAGGTACGCCACCGTGGATCGCGCTGGGCCTGGCCTGTTCGTTCGGCTTGTATGGCCTGCTGCGCAAGCTGGTCTCGGTCGACCCGGTGGCCGGCCTCGGCGTGGAGAGCATGTACCTGTTCCTGCCGGCGCTGGCGTTTGCGATCTGGGCCGAGAACGGCCACGGCGGTGCGTTCTTCCATGGTTGGGGCTGGCGCAACGACCTGCTGCTGATCTTCGGCGGCGCGGTCACCGCAGTACCGCTGATCGGCTTCGCCTACGGCGTGAAGCGCATTCCGCTGTCGCTGGTCGGCATCCTGCAGTACATCGCGCCGAGCCTGCAGCTTCTGCTGGGTGTGTTCTTCTTCCATGAGGCATTCGACACTGCCAAGGCGATCGGGTTTGCAGCGATCTGGGCTGGCCTGGTGCTGTTCGTCGGCGACAACATCCGCACGATGCGCGCCAAGCGCTAGCGCCGGCGGGGATCCGACCCTGCTTCCACGCAAAAAAAGAACGGCGCCCCGAGGGGCGCCGTTCTGCTTCCATCCACGGCCAGGAGAGAGGGATGGCCGTGGCGGGAACGCGGTTGCAGGCTTAGAAGCGCTGCTGGTACTTCATGTACATGAAGCGGCCGATGTCGAAGCCACCGTAGTAGGTGAAGCTGCTGTTCGGCTGGCTGTACATGATCGGGCCCTGGTGGTTGAACACGTTGTTCACGCCCAGCGACACGGTGCCATCCCACGGCAGGCTGTAGCGCACCTGCAGGTCGTGGAAGGTGTTGGAGCCCACCTTGTTGGTCGGCGAGGCGCTGGTGTACGACGAGTTGAAGCCCGGCATGTTGCACTCGTCCATGTACGAGCACTTCTCCTTCATGCTGGAGTAGTAGCGCGCGGTCCAGCCGATGCCGAGGTCGCCATACTGCCAATCCAGGTTGAAGGTGGAGCGCACGCGGAAGTCGCCCGCCCAACCGGTACGCTGTTCCACCGGGGTGGTGGCGGCGCTGTCGTTGCGCTGCTCCAGATAATCGGTGTAGGTGGTGTTCCAGTTGACGGCGAACTTGCCGAACGCGGTTTCCGGCAGGCGGTAACGCACGTTGATGTCATAGCCGGCAGTTTCGCGGTAGCCCGCGTTGACCAGCGAGCGGTCCAGCGAGTTGACCTGGCCGTTGCTGCCACGGGTGAAGCGGCCACAGGCAGCATCCGAACCCTGCACGTAGCACTGTTCCAGGATGTTGGTGGCCGACTCACCGACGATGGCGTTGTCGATGCGGATCTTCCACCAGTCCAGGCTGACGTCCAGGCCCTGCACGAAGTCCGGGCTGTAGACCAGGCCCACGGTCCAGGTCTTGGCGGTTTCCGGCTTCAGGTCCGGGTTGGAACCCGAGCTGAAATCGGTGGTGGCCTGCTGGCCGGGCTTGGTGGCCACGCTGCCATCGCTGTTGAGCTGGCGGAAGTTGGCCGGCACCTTCAGCGCCTGGCAACGGGCAGCGACGGCCGGGCTGGTGGCGGCGGTGCCGAAGGAGGTATCGCACGGGTCGGTGAACGAGTCGCGGCTGCTGACGGTGCCGCCGTACAGGTCATCCACGGTCGGCGCACGGAAGCCGGTGCCGTAGGTGGCGCGCACCAGCAGGCTGTCGATCGGCTTCCACTTCAGGCCGAACTTGCTGTTGGTGGTGGAACCGAAGTTGTTGTAGTCCGAGTAGCGACCGGCCACGTCCAGCGACAGTTCGCGGGCGAACGGCAGGTCGGCCAGCAACGGCACCTGCAGTTCCAGGTAGGCCTCGTTGAGCGAGTAGTTGCCGCGGGTCGGCTGGCCGCTGGTGCCGGCGATCTCGCCCTTCTGCACCTTCATGTCCGGCGTGTAGCTGGCCTCCTCGCTGCGGTGCTCGAAGCCCATCGCGGCCAGGATGTCGCCGGCCGGCAGGGTGAACAGCGAACCGGAGATGTTGCCGCTGGCGACCTTGGTGGTGCTCTGCATCTTGTCGACGAAGCGGGTGAACAGGTAGTCCTGCACGTCCTGGTTGCTCAGCGAGCCCGGGCCGGTGTAACCCATCGGGGCAGCCGGGTTCCACGGCACGCAGCCGGCGATCACCGCGCCCGGCGCACCGCAACGGGCCACGTTGCCGTCCATGAAGGACGGGCCGACGGCCAGGTTGACGTGCGGCTGGTACATGCTGCCGGTACCGATGCGCTCGCCTTCGTTGCGGTTGTACATGTAGTTGATGTTCCAGTCCCAGTACCGCGAACCGGTTTCGAAGCTGCCTTCCAGGCCGATGCTGGCGCGCTTGGTTTCCAGGTTGTTCTCGGTGCCGCGCGGCAGTTCCTCGGTGCGGTGCGCGAACAGCGCATCCTGGCCCCACAGGTTGAACGCGCTGTCCTTGGACAGGGCGGCACGGCTGCCATTGCGGGCCTGCGCGGCGCTGACCGAGTACGGGTAGCCGGCCAGGTGCTTGGTCGACTCGCGCTTGCTGTACAGCGCGTCGGCGACGATGCGCAGGTTGTCGGTGATCGAGAAGCCACCGTTGGCGAACACCGAGGTGCGCTCCAGGCCGGTCAGCAGGCTCATGTTCGACTTGGTGTTGGCACCATCGGCCGGGTTCGGCGCATGGAAGTTGCCGGCCTTGCTTGGGTCGCCGCCCGGACCCACGGTCAGGTTCTTGCCGCCGACGGTGACGTAGCCCCACGGCGTGTTGCCGTTGAGGCCATCGTTCGGGTGGCGCGGGCCGTTGGTGTAACGGCTGAACTCGCGGTCCTTGCCCAGCACCTCGTCTTCCTTGGTGCGCTCGGCGCCCACGCTGAACCAGCCGCGCTCGAAGGTCTTGCCGAAGGTTGCACTGTATGCGCGCTTCTGGCCGTCACCCTGGCCGTACTGGCCGACATAGACGCTGGCCTCGCCACCATCGAAATTCTTGCGGGTGATGATGTTGACCACACCGGCGATGGCATCGGAGCCGTACAGCGCGGAGGCGCCGTCGGTCAGCACTTCCACGCGCTCGACGATGGACGACGGGATCGAGGCCAGGTCGGAGTAGCCGCCGGCGCTGACGCCCATGCGGCGGCCGTCGATCAGCACCAGGCTGCGTTCCGGGCCAAGGTTGCGCAGGCTGACGTACATGCCGCCGAAATCGCGCGAAGAAGTCAGCGACGAGGCGCGGCTCATGCTCGGCGCACCGGCGGCAGGAATGTCCTGCAGGATGTCGGCGACGTTGACGTAACCCTTCTTCTCGATCTCGGCGCGGTTGAGCGCGACCACCGGCTGTGCGGTTTCGACACTGGCCTGGCGGATGCGCGAGCCGGTGATTTCGATGCGGTCGAGGTTGGTCGGGGTATCGCCGGCGCTCTGTGCGAAGGCGGGGGTGGTGCAGCTGGCGGCCAGCGCGATGACGATCGCGTTGCGCAGCGGATTGGTTTTCAGGGACATCCGTGAAATCTCGTGTTTCAGTAAAAACATGCGCCCGTTCTATGGGCGCGTGGGGTGCTGCAAACCAACGTGGGGGGCGCGATTCTAGAATGTTTTCATTCGTAACTGTTTGTCTCGACGCCGCTGGAAGTGCGCGAAGATGAATCGCAACCAACAATCCACAGATGCACTGTGCGCAGCGTCACGCGCACTGCGTCTGCGATGAGTAGAGGCATCGATAGCGGCACAGAACCGCCACGCTTGAGCTGTTGTGACAACACGCTGCAGTGCGCACTTGTACGCAGGTGCCTATCCGTTGCGATGCATCCACCCGCATGAAATGCTCTTCGCGCTGTCATCGAAAACAAGAGGCGAAGGAATGATCCAGCTCGACGAAGCACGCCGTCGCGTGCAGGCTGCACTTGCCAGCGACGATGAGCCGGTTGCCATCACGCACGAGCATGAGATGGTCGAAGGCTGGCTGTTCTGCTTCCAGTCGCTGCGCTACCTGCAATCCGGCGAGATCTCGGACGCGCTGGCCGGCAATGGCCCGATCTTCATCGACAGGCATACGGGTGAGCAGCACGCGCTGGGCACGGCGTACGCGCCGGAGGAGGCTGTTCGCCGGCATTTGGCCCTGCGGCACCCACCATCCGATGTTGCGGCGATGGATGCCTGAGTTCAGCAACGAAAAAGGGACGGAGCCTTCGCTCCGTCCCCCTGCGTGATGCGCAGTCCACCGCTGCATGATGCTCAGGTTTCGCGCAGCGCCGTAGTGATCGGCAAGCGCGCCGCGCGCAGCGCTGGGAACAGGCCGCCGACCAGGCCGATGCCCAGTGCCCATTTCAGGCCGGTCCACAGCAGTTCCGGTGATACGTGGAACTTGAACACCACCGCGCTGAAGTTGCTGCCGATGGTGGACACGCTGTAGCCATTGAACAGCAGCCATGCAACCGCACAGCCGAGCAGGCCACCGAGCAGCGCCAGCAGCATCGTTTCCAGCATCACGGCCGTCACCACCGGCAGGCCGCGGAAGCCGATCGCACGCATGGTGGCGATTTCGCGGGCGCGCGTGGCCACGGCCGCATACATGGTGTTGAGCGCGCCGAACACCGCACCGACCGCCATGATCGTGCCGATCACCTTGCCCAGAATGTCGATCAGCTTGGTCAGCCCGCCGCCCTGCTTGCTGTAGTAGACGCGGGTGGTTTCCACGTCCAGCTTCAGGCGTGGGTCGGCAGCGACGGCCGCCTTGAACTGATCGAAGCCGGCCTTGCCATCGGTACGCACGCTGATCGACTGCCAGGCGCTGCGCTGGTAGGTGGTGGCCAGCGTATCGGCGTCGGTCCACAGTTCCGAATCATGCGCATCGCCAGTGGCGAACACACCGACCACGGTCCAGGTCTGGTTGCCCAGCGTCAGCGTCCTGCCGACCTCCATGTCGCGGAACTGGCCCTTGGCGCCCTGGCCGACCACGATCTCGCGCAGCCCGGTGGCGAACTTGCGGCCCTCAACGATCTTGACCTTGTCATGCACCGCCCACGCCTGCGGGCCGACGCCGCGGAACTGCGCGTTGACGTCGGTGCCATCGGACTTGGACACCAGGTTGACCACCTGCGACAGCTCCGGTGACAACAACGGCCGGCCCTGCGCATCGCGGCTGATGCCGGGCAGGGTGGACAGCATGGGTACCTGTTCGCGGGTGATCACCGAGTTGGTCTCGGCCTGCGAGCCACCGCGCAGCACGATGGCAGTGGTGTCATCGCCGGTGTTGTTGAGCGTGGCCTGGAAGCCTTCGCCCATCGCCAGCATCGCCACCAGCACGCCGACCACGCCAGCGATGCCGACCACGATCACCGAGGACGCGCCCCAGCGCTGCGGCAGGCTGGCAACGCCGATGCGGGTGGCGGCCAACGCCAGCCGTCCACCGCGGGTCAGCAGCAACCACAGGGCCACCAGCACGGCCACGGCCAGCACGCCGATCCACGGCAGGCTGATCCACAGCACCAGGCCGACCGCCAGCAGCAGCACCGTCACGCCGTTGCCCAGCCACTTCTTGAGTTTGCTCTTGAACATGTCGGTGTTCTCCTCAGCGACCGGCCAGTGCGTCGACGATCTTCAGGCGCTTGGCACGCAGCGCTGGCAACAGGCCGACGATGATGCCGATCACCACGATCAGGCCCAGCCCCATCAGCCAGGTTGGCGTCGGCACGTGCGGCGGCAGCATGCCCATGCTCTTCGGGCCTATGGCCGGCAGGATCAGGGCGGCCAGGCCCATGCCGATCAGGCCGCCCAGGCCGATCAGCAGCACCGACTCCACCATCACCAGGGTCAGCACGGTGCTGTCCTTGAAGCCCAGCGTTTTCAGCGTGGCCAGCTCCGGCACGCGCTCGCGCACGGCCTGCGCCATGGTGTTGCCGGTCAACAGCAGCAGGGTGAAGAACACCGCGCCCATGATCGAGGTGACGATCATGCCGATATCCGCGAACTGCTTGACGAAGGCCTGCTGGAACGCCGATTCGGTCTGGGTCTTGGTCTCGTGGTCGGAGTTGGCCGAGATCGCATCGATCGCCTGTGCGACCCGCGAAGAGTGGTCCGGGTTGTCCAGCGTCACCGTGTACCAGCTCACCTGGTTCTTGATGTAGTCGTTGGATTCGTCGAAGTACTTCCAGTTCATCATCAACTGGCGTTCTTCGTTGGCGGCCAGCGCGCGGTCCTTGGAGCGGTAGATGCCCTTGAGCACCAGTGGCCAGTCATTGCTGCCGCCACGCGGGAAGATCGTCGCCTGCAGCGGGATGGTATCGCCGATTTTCCAGCCGAACTGCTTGGCCAGGGTTTCGCCGACGATGGCGCCAGTGCGGGTCTGCTTCCAGTCCTCCAGTTGTGCCGGATCGATCTGCAGCTCGCGGTAGACATCGAAGTAGTTGGGTGACACCGAGAAGTTCGGGAAGAAGTTCTTCGGGTCCTGGTAGATGCCACCAAACCACATGCCATAAGCCACGTCACGGACACCGGCTACCTGGCGCACCTGTGCTTCCAGCCGGATCGGCAGCGACTGGGTGATCGACAGCCGCGAGGCCACGATCAGCCGGTTGGCACCTTCCACGCTGCCACCCGACGAGAACGCCACCCGCACCGAATCGAGCATGCCGAACAGCAGGAACGCGGCCACCACCGACAGCAGGGTCAGCAGGGTGCGGGTACGGCTGCGGAACAGCTGTGCCCACACCAACGAGAAGTATTTCATCGCCGTGGCCTCCGTCAGTGGGCCAGCGGCGCGTCGGCCAGCTCGCCCTTGTCCAGGTGCACCGTGTGCGTGGCGTACTCGGCGGCCTTCGGGTCATGGGTGACCATGATGATGGTCTTGCCGTGCTCGCGGTTGAGCTGCTGCAGCAGGCCGAGGATCTCCTCGGCCGATTGGCGGTCGAGGTCGCCGGTTGGTTCGTCGCAGATCAGGAAGGTCGGGTCGGAGACGATCGCGCGGGCGATCGCCACGCGCTGCTGCTGGCCGCCGGACAGTTCATTCGGGCGGTGGCTGCGGCGGTCGGCCAGGCCGACCAGGGTGAGCGCGATTTCGGCATTGCGGCGGCGCTGCGCCGCACTGAGGTGGGTCAGCAGCAGCGGCAGTTCCACGTTCTTCTGCGCGGTCAGCATCGGCATCAGGTTGTAGAACTGGAATACGAAGCCGACATGGTGGCTGCGCCACGTCGACAGCTGGCCGCCACTCATCTGGTCGATGCGCTCGCCCTCGATGCTGATCTCGCCGCCAGTGGGGCTGTCCAGGCCGCCGATCAGGTTGAGCAGGGTGGTCTTGCCCGAACCGGACGGGCCCATCAGCGCGACGAAGTCGCCGCTGGCGATGTCCAGGTCGATGCCGTGCAGCACCTGCACTTGCTCGGGGCCACGCTGGTAGGTCTTGGTGATGTTGCGCAGTGAAACCAGGGTCGACATGGGTGGTTCTCCACGGGAGGCGGGAAACGGGGAAGCGCACCTGCGGCGGCCGCAGGCGTGCGTCGAGCGATACTGCCGGCCGCGCCCACGGGCGCCAGGCCGTTACTGCGCTTGTTTCTGTTGCACCTTGGCGCCATCGCGCAGGGTGCCCGGCGGGTTCACCACCACCGATTCACCTGCGCTCACGCCCTTGAGGATCTGGCGGTCCTTGCCCATCGCCTGGCCGGCCTCGACCGTGCGCTGCTGCACGCGGCTCTCGTCACCCAGCACGAAGGCCACCGAGGCACCGTCGCGCTGCACCACGGCGCCGCTGGGCACGCGCACGCCCTGCGGCTTGGCCGCGGCCTGCGGCTGCGCCTGTTCCAGGAAGCTGACGCGCACGCCCATCTCCGGCACGATGCGCGGGTCCTTCACCTTCAGCGCAACGCGCACCTTGACCGTGGCCTTGCCGCGGTCGGCGGTGGGGATGATGGCGATCACCTCGCCGGGAATCTTCCATTCCGGGTAGGCGTTGAGCGTGGCTTCTACCGGCATCTTCGGCTGCACGCGGCCGATGAAAGCCTCGCCGACCTCGACTTCGATCTCCAGCGAGTCCATGTCCACGATGGTGCCGATGCCGGTACGGGTGAACCCACCACCCGCCGACAGCGGCGAAACGATCTCGCCGGGCTGCGCCGCCTTGGCGGTGACCACGCCGGAGAACGGCGCGCGCACGATGTTGTTGTCCACGCCCAGATCGGCGATGGCCAGCTGGTCGTTGGCAACCTTGACGTTGCGCTGCGCGGTATCCAGCTGCGCACGCAGACTGTCGCGCTGGGCCACGGCCTGGTCGTACTGCGAGCGCGAGACCAGCTGCTGGCCAACCAGCGCCTGCAGGCGGCTGGCTTCGGCGGCGGCCTGCTTCTGCTGCGCCTCCAGGCCGGCCACCTGGCTGCGCGCAGCCTGCAGCTGCGAGGCATACAGGCTGCGCTGCGCGTCGGCATCGATCGGGTCGAGCGTGGCCATCACCTGGCCGGCTTCGACCCGCATGCCTTCCTCGATCATCACCTCGCGCACCTTGCCGGTGATCTTGGCCGACACCGTGGCCATGCGACGGGCAACCACGTAGCCACTGGCGTCGAGCACCGAACTGCTGGCGCTGCCCTGCTGGATGGCCACGGCGGGAGCGGTTTCCACCTCTACGGCCGGTGCGCGACTGAACAGGTAGGCCACGGCCGCGGCGACCAGCAGCACGACCACGATGATCGCGATCCACAACCAGCGGCGACCACCGCCATTGCCTCCGGAGGCCGGCGGCGGCGACTTGCGGTCGATACGGAGTTCCTTCAACAGCTCGGCAGAAGCGTTCATTCGTTCCATCACAGGCGTTCGGGCGGGTGTGGCCGGAAGCGCGGACGACGGCGGTTCCGGCGGTGGAGCGTGCGGCACAGCATGAAGGCAGGCACAGCGATGACGGCAGTGACAGCTGTCATCCGATGACACTGACGGCGGCAACTGCGAAATGTGACCACGACGGCACAGGATGGCAACGTCTCCGCTACCGGTACCGCCCGTGGATCCGATCGCCCTATTGCCGGCCCGCCGCAGCGGCGCCGCCAAGCGTACCGTGATCTGCGCTCGGCTGCGCCAGTGCCGCCCAGCCGACGGTGGCGCCTGCGCGCAGGCGGCTGAACTGGCATGATCGGCGGCGATCGTCCCCGCCTGGAACCGCCCGTGCCGTCCATCTGGCTTGCCTCGCTGCTGCGCCCCGCGCCCGACTCGGCGGTGGCCGATACGCTGCGCCGGGGAAAGTCCCCCTGGGGCGAGGCAATCCACCTGCTGTGGTCAGTGTGGATCTTCCTGACGCCCTTGCTTGGCCATGGCTTCACCCTGCGCTGGCTGCTGCTGACGCTGGCCAGCTACCCGGTGTTCCTGCTGCTGTACGCCAAGGTGATGGTGGCGCCGCGCCATCACGCCCCGCGCTATGCCCTGGGCCTGATCGCGATGTCGCTGGTGCTGCTGCCCTGGTACCCGTCCGGGCTGACCTACTTCGTGTTCGGCTGCGTGCTGCTGCGGGTGAGCGGTCGCGGAGGGTGGTGGCAGTATCTGCTGCAGCTCACTGGCCTGAACCTCCTGTTCTGCAGCCTCGCCCTGCTGTTCCAGTACCCGTGGCAGAGCCTGGTCTGGATCCCCGCCGTGTCCTATATCGTCGGCCTGGTCGTGAACGTGGAGGCACTCAACCAGCAGAAGGATGCGGCACTGCAGCTGTCGCAGGACGAGGTGCGGCGGCTGGCGGCCACTGCCGAGCGCGAACGCATCGGCCGCGACCTGCATGACCTGCTCGGTCACACCCTGTCGCTGATCACGTTGAAGCTGGAGCTGGCGCGCAAGCTGCACGACCGCGGCGACGCGCGCGCGCGGGTGGAGATCGGCGAGGCCGAGGCCATCGCCCGCGAAGCGCTGGCACAGGTCCGCAGCGCGGTCACCGGCATCCGCGCCAGTGACCTGGCCGGTGAGCTGGCGTCGGCGCGGCTGCTGCTGGAGTGCCAGCAGGTCCACCTTCAATACGCACCCCCACCGGCGATGCCGGTGGATGTCGAACGTGGGCTGGCGCTGGTGCTGCGCGAGGCCGCCACCAATATCGTGCGCCACGCACAGGCGACGCAGGCACGGGTGGAGTTCATGCTGGAGGGACGCATGCTGGCGATGCAGATCCGCGACGATGGTCGTGGCGGCGTGCAGGCCGAGGGCAATGGGTTGTGCGGCATGCGCGAACGCGTGGCCGCCCTGGGTGGAAGCCTGCAGGTGCAGTCCGCAAGGGGTGAGGGTACGGTGCTGACCGTGCGCGTGCCACTGGCCGCCGCGACCACACCGCTGCCGCCAGGCGTGCCGCCGTCGCTGGTGCAGGACGGTGCCGCATGATCCGCATCCTGCTGGCCGAAGACCAGGCGATGGTACGCGGCGCACTGTCGGCGCTGCTGGGCCTGGAAGCGGATATCGAAGTGCTGGGCAGCGCCGCCGACGGCGAAACCGCGTGGCGCATGCTGCAGCAGCTGCAGCCGGACATCCTGGTGACCGACATCGAGATGCCGGGCTTGTCCGGGTTGGAGCTTGCACAGCGCATCGCGCGTCACGAGCTGCCGATCAAGGTGGTGATCGTGACCACCTTTGCCCGCGCCGGTTTCCTGCGCCGTGCGTTGGAAGCGGGCGTGCTGGGCTATCTGCTGAAGGACGCACCGGCCGAGAACCTGGCCGAGGCACTGCGCAAGGTGAAGCAGGGCATCCGCGCGATCGACCCGCAGCTGGCACTGGATGCGTGGTCGCAGGCCGATCCGCTGACCGACCGCGAGCGTCGCGTGCTGCGGCTGGCGGGCGAGGGCCGCACCGCCAGCGAGATCGCCGAACAGCTGGGGTTGTCGCACGGCACAGTGCGCAACTATCTGTCCGAGTGCATCGGCAAGCTGGGCGTGGCCAATCGCATTGAGGCGTACCGGCTGGCGCGGCAGAAAGGGTGGCTGTAGGGGCGGCCTGCCTTTCCTGGTGATGTCGTTTCCGCGACCGCGGGTGGGTGTCACTTTCTTTGCGCGCAAAGAAAGTAACCAAAGAAACGCTCCGCCGGCCGCGAGCCGGCGCGCTTCGCACGCCGGTGCCCTGCGCTCCTCGGTCCGTCGAGGGACGGTGCGGGAACTCGCTGCGCTCAGACACCCGCACCTCTTCGCCCTCGCCGGACCTGCGGTGCTCGGCTCGCTCAAGGCGGACTTGAAGGTCAAGATCAACAGCAAGAGCATCCACGCATGGCGTGGATCTACTGGGTGCAGCTGTCGCTCTTGATGTTGGGTCCGCCTTGAGCGAGCCGAGCATCGCAGGGGAATCAGGGGCGAAGAGGCGCCGGTGTTTGAGCGTAGCGAGTTCGGCGCCGTCCCCTGATTCACCGAGAAGCACAGGGCACCGGTGCGCAGCACCGGCTCGCGCTCTGGCGGCGCGTTTCTTTTGGTTACTTTTCTTTTCGCGCGAAAAGAAAAGTGACACCCCCTGCGGTCGCGGAAACGATCCGCCGGGAACTCCCGGCGAACCCGATCATCACTTCTTCCCGCGCGCCATCGCCTGGAACACCCCGTCGCGACGCACCCACAGGTGGAACAACGCCGCACCCACATGCATCAGCACCGTAGCGAACAGCACATACGCCAACAGGCTGTGCGCATTGCGCAAGGCGGCATACAACGCCGGGGTGTGCGGCACGATCGGCGGCAGGTGCAGCCCTCCCCACAACACGATCGGGTATCCGCCGGCCGACAGCATCGCCCAGCCGATCAACGGCATCGCCAGCATCAGCGCGTACAGCATCCAGTGCGAGGCCTTGGCCGCTACCCCCTGCCAGACCGGCAGGTCGGCAGGCAGCGCCGGTGGGCGATGGCGCTGCCGGTTGTACAGGCGCAGCAGCGCCAGCAACAGGATCGCGATGCCCAGTGGGCGGTGCAGGTCGATCAGCGCGGGACGCAGGTGCAGCGAGGCGACCATGGTCACGCCGATGAACAGCATGGCGACGATCATCAGCGCCATGGACCAGTGCAGCACCCGCGCCAGCAGGTTGAAGTGGCCGTTGCCGGTGCTCATCGTGCGGCCTCCTTCGGTTGTTCGACGTTGCCGCTGGCGCGCTCGCGTTCACGGCGGTTGAAGGACTGCGAGTACACCGCCGAGCGGGCCGCCAGGATCGGATCATTACTGCCGCGCACCCCACTGGGCAGGATCAGCGGATCGAAGTTGATCTGGCCGCAGGCGCCTTCTTCCTGCGACTGCATGCGGTCCAGGCTGAGTACGCCCGCCACTACCTGGTCACGCGACTCGGGCCACGGCACCGACGGATCATCGATGGCATCGCCGGGCTCGGCGGTGGTCACGACCAGGTTCCAGCGTACCGGGCCGCGGGCCAGGCGCTGCTGCAGTTCCTGGCTGAGGAAATCGACGCTGGCCTGCTTGCGCGCTTCCGCATCCATCTCCACCACCGGCGCCAGCGGCTGCCAGCGCCAGCGCACCGCACGCTTCTGGCCCTGCGCATTGGTGAACCAGAAACTGTTGACGCTGTTGAAAGTGGTGTCGGCCCAGCTGCTGGTCCATGGCGCTGTCTTCGCCCACTGCTGGAACGCCTGCGCACTGGGGTATTTCGCCAGCACTGCCGCCATCTTCTGCGGGTCCGGCTTGCCGGTGGCCGGGTCGGGAATCGAGGCGCGGGTCTGCTCGTAGAACGCCTCGGCCGTGGGTACCGCGAAGAACGGGAAGCTGTTCATCGCCATGCGCCATTCCTGGCCATCATCGCTGACCATCTGCACCGCCAGGCTGCGCACGCGTGCGGTGTTGTCGGCGCCGTAGGGGTCGCCGCCACCGATCGACAGGCGGCCCATCACCGGCACACGCGTCTGCGAGAACACCCGGGCACTGGACAGGGTAGGGGCCTGCGCGCTGGGTTCGAACCAGCCGCTTACGCAGACGCCCTTGCTGTGTGCACGGCGGAAGCCCGGATGGGCCGGGCCGGTGGCCTCGATGGTGTCGGTGAAGCGCTGCGCGGTGAGGCGGTCGCCCATCCAGCCGGCCAGCCAGGCGAAGGCCAGCGCCACGGTACCCAGGATGAGCGCGATCAGCGCGATCCAGAGCAGGGGGGAATGCTTGCGCGGTGCGCCTGGCGTCTGGCCGGCACGGGTGTAGCCGAAGAGCGACATGGTCGGAGTCCTGCCTTCACGGAGCGTGTGGGTGGTCGACCCACACATCCTCGCAGAACCCTTCCAGGCCCGGTATTCAAATTTTCGTCAAGTTTGCCGGGGACGGCGTGCCGACCAAGGTCGGCACCCACCCGATCAGCTGTAACGCGCCTTCAACATCGCCCACGCCGAGCGCAGCGCCAGCGCTTCGCCACCGGCCGGACGGCCCGGGCGTTCACCGTCGTTCCAGGCGTACACGTCCAGGTGCGCCCAGCGCTGGCCGTCTTCGAGGAAGCGTTCCAGGTACAGCGCGGCGGTCACCGAGCCGGCCATGCGCGAACCGGCATTGGCCAGGTCGGCAATGCCGCTGCTCAGATAGCGCAGGTAGGGCCGCCACAGCGGCATGCGCCAGACCGGGTCACGGGTTGCGTCGCCGGCCTGCAGCCACTGCTGCGCCACCGTGTCGTCATTGCTGAAGAGCGCCGGCAGATCCGGACCCAGCGCGATGCGTGCGGCACCGGTAAGAGTGGCGAAATCCAGCACAAGGTCCGGCTTCTGCTCACCGGCGAAGGTCAGCGCATCGCACAGGATCACGCGGCCTTCGGCATCGGTGTTGTCGATCTCCACGCTCAGGCCCTTGCGGGTGGCGATCACTTCGCCCGGGCGGAACGCATCCGGACCGATCGCATTTTCCACCGCCGGCACCAGCAGCGTCAGGCGCACCGGCAGTCCGCGCGCCATCACCAGGCCGGCCAGGGCCAGCGCATGCGCGGCGCCGCCCATGTCCTTCTTCATGTTGCGCATGCCGTCGGCCGGCTTGATGTCCAGGCCGCCGGTATCAAAGCACACGCCCTTGCCGACCAGCACCAGTGCCGGGTCGGTTTCCTTGCCCCAGCGCAGCACTACCAGGCGCGGCGCACGGTGCGAAGCGCGGCCCACGGCGTGGATGGCCGGGAAGTTCTGCTTCAGCAGTTCATCGCCGGTGATCGCCTCGACCTGCGCACCATGTGCATCGGCCAGTGCACGCGCGGCGTCTTCCAGCTGCTGCGGCCCCATGTCTTCGGTCGGGGTGTTGACCCAGTCGCGCACGCGCAGGCTGGCGGCGATCAGGTCGGCCACTTCGCCGGACGGTGCGGCCACCAGCTGCGCCGGGGCGCGGTTGCGCTTGCGGTAACGGTCGAAGCGGTAGCTGCCCAAGCCCCAGCCCAGCTGCAGCAGCGCCTGTTCGGCGGCAGGCAGTTCATTGGCCAGCTGCCAGACACTGCCTTCCGGCAGCGCGTGCGGCGCATGCGCATAGCTGTAGGCATCGGCGCGATCACCGACACCGATCACCGCGCCGGCCAGGCCCTCACTGCCGGGCAGCAGGGCCACGCTGTGCGCACCGGCAGTGAAACCCTGCGAGGCCAGCCAGGCCTGGGTGGCGGCCGGTTGGCCGTCCTTCCAGGCGGCGAACTGCTCGCGGTCCAGCACGTACAGCGGCAGCGCCGCGGTGGTGTCGGCGGTGAAACCAGTGATCTCGCTCATGCGTCAGGTACTCCGGGATGCGGCGGCGTCGAGGTTGGCGTCCAACCAGTCGGCCAGGCCGGTGAGGGTGTCGAACTGCAGGTCCGGCTGCAGTTTCGGATGGGTCCAGGTGGCTGCTTCGCGGTTGATCCAGCACCCGCGCAGGCCGGCGGCGATCGCCCCGGCCACGTCCATTTCGGCGTGGTCGCCGACATGCAGTACCTGTGCCGGCGCCACACCCAGTCGGGTGCAGGCGGCGTGGAAAATGCTTGCCTCCGGCTTGGCCGCGCCGTGTTCGCGCGCGCCCAGCTGGAAGGCGAAATGATGCGCCAGGCCGATCCGCTCCAGATCGGCGTTGCCGTTGCTCAGCGCTGCCACCGGCACCCGCGCGGCAATCCGCGCCAGCGCATCGATCGCATCGGGATAGCACTCGACCTGGTTGCGCGCGGCGTAGAACGCTTCGTACGCTGGCTCCAGCAGATCGAGGCTGGCGCCACTGGCGTGCAGCGCTTCGTGCAGGGTCAGCCGGCGCAGTGCGCTCAGGTCGTGATGGAGGTGCGGATGGGCGTGGTACAGGCGCTCGCGCAGTTCGCGCATTGCCGCCACCGGATACATCGCGGCGGTGGCGGGGCTGTGTTCACGCATCCACTCGTGCAGGACCAGGTCGATGCGGGCGCCAATCGGAGCGAACGGCCACAGCGTGTCGTCAAGGTCGAGAGTGATGGCTTGGACGGGGAAATTCACCCCTCCATTCTACGCCTGCCCGCGCGGGCTTTCATTCCAGCAGCCGTGCCCAGCCCTGCATGCCTTCCAGCCGTGCCAGCACCAGCTTGATGCAGACCAGCAGCGGCACCGCCAGCAGCAGGCCGATCATGCCCCAGGCCCAGCCGAACACCATCAGCGCCAGGATCAGCACCAGCGGCGACAGCTTCATGCGCCGGCCCAGCACGATCGGGGTCACCATCTGCCCTTCCAGAGTGTGCAGGGCCAGGTACGCGGCCGCCGGCAGCAGCGCCTGCAGCGGGTCGCGGAATTCCACGAAGCCCATCAGCAGCATCAGTGCCACGCCGATCAGCGGACCGACGTACGGGGCAAAGTTCAGCAGCGCGGCCACCGTGCCCCACAGCAGCGCCTCCTGCAGGCCGATGCCGAGCAGCATCAGCACGCCTGCGAACACCAGCCCGACCAGGGTGTTGATCACGCTGATGGTCAGCACGTAGCGCGAGACCTCGCGCTCGATCGACCGCAGGATGTCGGCGGTGAAGCGCTGCTGCTGGCGGTTCGGGAACAGCGCGATTGCCGCGCGCTGCAGGCTCTGCCCATAGATCATGAAGAACAGGGTCAGCAGCACCACGGCCAGCACCGAGGCGGCAAGCCGTGGCGCGCGGGTCAGCATGCGGTACGGGTCGTCGAGCTGGGTGCGGATCACCTGCACCTTGTGGTTGCTGTCGCCGCCGGCGACGCGCGCGAAGTTCTCCGCCGCCTGGTTGGCCTGCTGCACCGGCTTGGTCAGGTCCTGCACCTGGCGGGCGACCTTGCGCAGCTGCTGCGGGGCTTCCTGCGCCCATTCCATCGCCGGGCCGATCAATTGCACCGCCAGCGAACCGGTCACGCCCAGGCCGGCGCCGAGAATCAGCAGCGCGCCCAGCGCGCGCGGAATCCACAGTTTCTGCAGCAGGCGCAGGATCGGGTTGCCGACCAGTGCGAAGAACATCGCCAGCAGCACCGGCAGGATGATGTCCTGCGCAGCCCACAGCGTGTAGCCCACCGCCAGGGTCGCCAGCACCACCAGCGACATCGGCCCGCGTGGGCGAGACGGAGGCGGCAGCGGTGCCTCCGGGTCCTGCGGATCGGCTGGTGACAGGGACAGGGAGGACTCGCTCATCGACGCATCAGCCGGAAAGGGGAGCGCATTATCCGCCGGCCGCGATCGGCGCGGCGGATTCCATGGATCAACGTTCGGACAGTTCGGTGGCGGCTTCGGCCGGGCGCGGTTCGCGCGGCTCCGGTTCTGCGGCGGCCCGTGGCGCCGCCGCTGGCGCGGGCCGTGCGGCTGATGCCGATGCGGCCGCCTGTGCCTGTTCGCTGGCGTTGTCGGCTTCTTCGGCCGCATCGTCGGCGGTAGCCGCAGCCTGCGCCGCCATCGCCGTGGCGAACGCTGCCTGCGCACTGGCGAACAGGTTCGACACTGAACCCACCATCTGCAGCCAGCGCGCACCGTTGACCTTGCCCGGCATTTCCAGCTTGCCGGCAATGAAGCCACCGGCCAGGCCCACTACCACGATGCGTAGTGGCGACCAGCCCTGGCGCCAGACCTGGCTGAGCGTGGACCAGTGGTCCTGGGTCTCGACCAGACGCACGGTCACCACCTGTTCGCAGCGCTTCACCCGCCGCTGCAGCGCACCGAACTTCATGGCTTGCCCTCTGGCAGCTGCACATCGGCATCGGGGTCGTCTTCGCTGGGCTCGTCGAACAGGCCCAGGCGGGACAGCTGGCGCCGGGTGGCGTGCATGCCGGTGTGGTGGAAGAAGTAGGACACCCGCCAGATCGCATAACCGGTGACGGCCAGGCTCAGCAGCGAGGTGATCAGCAGCGCCTGCAGCCAGCTCAGGCCCCAGCTTTGCAGCAGGGCGATGAGGGTGGCGGCCATCAGCAGCCAGGCCGACGCACCGAATACGATCGCTACCCCGGCCCAGGCCAGTGCACGGCCGAATGCGCTGCGAGCCAGCGCAAAGTCGGCCGAGGCCAGCCGGCGCAGCGAACGCAGCGAGTGCTTGGCCGAATCGGCAGCGGCACGACCGGCCGCGCCGACCTGGCGGATGCTCTCATCCAGCGGCGGGGTGGCCGCCGGATCAGGGGCTTGCGCGTTGTCTTCGCTCACGCCGCGGCTTACTTGTCGCTGCTGCCGCGGGCCAGCTTGGCGATGATCCAGCCGGCAGCGAAGGCCACGCCGAACGAGGCCAGCGGACGTTCGCGGATCAGCTCGGCGGCGCTGTCGATCAGGTCCTTGCCCTTGTCCATCAGTGCATCGACCTGTTCCTTGGCAGCGGCCCCGCCGAACTCGGCGGCGGCCAGGCCGGACAGCGCGCTGTCGGACAGTTCAGCCTTGACGTTGGCCTTGCCGATCCGCAGTTCGTCGGTCGCGGCACCGGTTGCGCCCTTGATCGCACCGCCGGCGGCCGTGGCGGCCTGCTTCAGGTGGGAACCGGCTTCACCCAGGTGTTCCTTCAGGTTCTCGGTATTGGTGGGGCTCATCGAATCACTCCTGTTGCGATGGGGGAACGGGCGTCGGCGGTGCCGACCTGGACTGACAGCAATAGCATTGCTGGGGTATAGGGGGTGTTACGGCAGGGCGATCAGCGCATCACGAGCTGGCCCTGCTGCTGGCCATTGTTGCGCAGCACGCGCACCACCAGGGTCGGCGGGCGTTGCTGGAAATTGGCACGCCAGCTGGCCAGGTCGGCGAATTCACCCACGGTGGCGTCGGTGATGATGTCGCCCTGCTGCAGGCCGTTGCTGGCCGCGCGGCTGCCGCGCTTGACCTCGCTGACCAGCACGCCGCCGACCCCCGACTGCCGCAGCGACTCGGGCAGGTCGACGAAGGTGGCGCCGGTCAGCCGCGGGTCCAGGCTCTCGCCGGTGACCGCCCGTGCCTGTTCCTTCAGCGTTGCCTTGATCTGCACGGGCTTGCCTTCGCGGCGGACGTCCAGCGTCATCGGGCTGCCGACGGCGGCCAGGCCTTCCACGTTGTGCAGGGCTTCGGCGCTGTCCACGCGTTGGCCGTTGGCCGAGACCACCACGTCGCCCGGCTTCAGCCCGGCTGCGGCAGCGGCCGAGCCGGCCAGCACGCGGGTGATCAGCGCACCACGTGTTTCGGCCAGGCCCAGTCCCTGCGCAATCTGCGCGGTCAGGTTCTGGCTTTCCACCCCCAGCGTGCCGCGCACCACCACGCCGTGCTTGACCAGCTGGTCGACCACGCTGCGCGCCAGGTTCGATGGAATCGCCAGGCCCAGGCCGATGTTGCCGGCCATGCTGCCCTGCGGGTTGAAGCTGGCGGTATTGATGCCGACCAGCTGCCCCTGCAGGTCGACCAGTGCACCACCGGAATTGCCGGGATTGATCGACGCATCGGTCTGGATGAAGTTCTGGTAGCCCAGCCCGCGGATGCCGCTGCGGCCCACCGCCGAGACGATGCCGGACGTGACCGTCTGGCTGAAGCCGAACGGGTTGCCGATGGCCACCACGAAGTCGCCCACGCGCAGCTGGTCGCTGTTGCCGAGCTTGATGTCGGTCAGGTTCTGCGCCGGAATGCGGATCAGGGCGATGTCGGTATCGCGGTCCGAACCCAGGAACTGGGCCTTGACCGTGCGCCCGTCGGCCAGTGTCACCTGCACGTCATCGGCGTTCTCGATGACATGGTGGTTGGTCAGTACCAGGCCTTCCTTGGCGTCGATGATCACGCCGGAGCCGAGCGATTCGTTGATGCGTTCCTGCGGGATGTCCGGGAACAGGCGGCGGAAGAACGGGTCGTTGAAGAAGGGATTGCGTACGCGAACCACCTGCTTGGTGTTGACGCTGACCACCGCCGGCATCGCCTTCTCCAGCATCGGTGCCAGTGACGGTACCGCCTGTCCGGCCACCGAGGCCGGCAACGCTGCGGTGGTCGGCAGGACCGCCGGCAGCGGCGCGGCGTCGGCACGGTTGTCCAGGTGGGCATTGATGCCGGTGGCAACGAAGCCACCGAAGGCGGCGGCGATTGCGAGCGTGAGCAGGGTGGGAAGCGGTCGCATGGGAGTCGGTTCGCTGGCGTGGGTGGGGGCTGTTCGGGCCTACGGTAAAACAAGCTGAATGAGTGTGTCGCGATCTGGATAAATGCGCCATGAAAACGGGGGCCTCGAAGGTGGGAGCGCGGGGGCCAAAAGCGCGGTTGTGGTGACACCCGGGCAGGTGATGGGTGCGCCACTCAAGGCCAACGCGCGCCGCACTGGCACAGGCGGATACTTGCGCAGTTCCGCGCAGGCGGGTGCCGCAATGCGCCACGACGGATGCCGGACGCTGCGCCCGTGCATGTGCGCGCGACGACGGCCAGGCAATGCTGGGTTCGCGTGGCGCAGTACTGAAAAAAAGGGGTTTGCTGCGAACCGCAGGTGGCAACGGGGGCTGCTGCGTACACCATCGGCGTCGCAACAGATGCGATTGCTGGCACATGCCCCGTTCCACGATCGTCAATGTCGGTATAGCATCGCCCCGTTTTGATACTTAAGGCCCGCAGGAGGGCAACATGAGCAACGGTAATGGTGTGTCGGTCGTGACCGACGCTGTCGAGAACGTGAAAGAAACCGCCACCAACGTCGGCGAGACCATCGCCCACGCCGCCGAAGACGCAGTGAAGTCGGTCAAGAAGACCGTCAAGCGCGCCAGCAAGGCTGCCGGTACCCGCGTTGCCAAGGCCAAGAAGGCCGTGGCCAAGGTCGAGAAGACCGTTGCCAAGAAGGCCGAGAAGGCTGCCAAGTCGGTTGGCAAGACAGTTGCCAACGCCAAGAAGAAGCTGGAAGCGGCCAAGAAGAACGCCAAGGCCGAAGCTGCTGCCCTGAAGAAGGAAGTGGCGAAGAAGAAGGCGGCTGCGGGCAAGGCCGTGACCAAGAAGGCCGCCGCTGCCAAGAAGACCACCAAGGCCGCCACCAAGGCTGCCGGCAAGAAGGTCGCCACCGTGAAGAAGGCCGCCACCAACAAGGCTGCTGTCGCGAAGAAGACCGTTGCCAAGAAGACCACGGCCGCCAAGAAGGTGGTTGGCAAGAAGGTCGCCACCGCCAAGAAGGCTGTGGCCAAGAAGACCGTCGCCGCCAAGAAGGTTGCCGGCAAGAAGGCAGTGGCTGCGAAGAAGGTTGTCGGCAAGAAGGTTGCCGCCACCAGGAAGGTCGCCACCAAGAAGACCGCCGCCGCCAAGAAGGTTGTCGGCAAGAAGGCTGCCGTCGCCAAGAAGGCCGTTGCCAGGAAGACCACTGCTGCCAAGAAGGCTGTCGGCAAGAAGGTCGCTTCGACCAAGAAGGTCGTCGCCAAGAAGGCTGCACCGCTGAAGAAGGTCGCCGCCAAGAAGGCTCCGGCCAAGAAGGCTGTTGCCAGGAAGGCCCCGGCCAAGGCCGTGCGCAAGGTCGCCAAGCGCAAGTAATCGCGCCGTGACCGAAGGCCCTGCCGCCCACCGGGTGGTGGGGCCTTTCGCGTTTTCGGGGCGCGGTCTGGGGCAAGATGCAGATTCTTCCCGCCGGAGCCCCAGCATGCGCGGTATCGATTTCAGTTCCTGGCAGGGCGTGCTGTCCACGTTGGCCGGCCTGGTCCTGATCACCCTGCTGGGCGTGGGCATCCGCCTGCTGGTGATGCAGACCCTGCAGCAGCGTCGCGAGCGCGAGAACCGGCAGATCAACGAGCGGCTGCGCACACTGATGGCGGCCTACAAGACCCTGGGCGGTTCATTCACTGGTGAACTGGGCGTGGATCCCAGCCATCGCCGTGATCTGCGCCAGCGCGAAGCGGCCGAAGGCATCGCCGAACCGCGTTCAGATCGAACGCGCCGCATCCGCGATGCGGTCGAGGCCGCGCTCTCGGACATCCTGTTGCTGGGCACCGACGAACAGGTGCGGCTGGCCGCGCGCGCTGCCAACGAACTGGCACAGGGGCGACCGGTGCATACCCACGAACTGGTGGTCTCGCTGCGCGACTTCGTGCGCGAAGCGCTGGACCTGGCGCCGATTCCTCCCGACCTGCGGATTCCGCCGCAGGGGCCGACCCGCCCCGCTGCCAGTGGTGGCGGCAAGGGGCGCAACGATGGCGATGCCAAGGGCGGCCGTGCGGGTGGTGGCGGAGGTGGGGGCGGCGGAATGGGCGCTGGCATGGGCGGCATGGGCCTCGGTGCCGGCGCCGCACTGGGCGCCGGCCATGCCGCTGCCAGCGATGAAACGGACGCGCGCTGAGCACGTCCGCCGGGTTCAGCGGGTCAGCTCGTAGATCGGCACGAAGCCGCCGTAGATCATCCGCGCACCGTCAAACGGCATCGGATTCTTCGTTGGATCAAACCGCGGGTCTTCCATCATCTTCTTCATACCGGCGTCGCGGGTCGATTTGTCGGGCCATTCGATCCAGGAAAACACCACCGTCTCGTCCGGCGTGGCTTTCACCGCGCCGAAGAAATCGGTGGTCTTGCCGTGCGGCACGTCATCGCCCCAGCACTCCACCACGCGCAGTGCGCCGTACTCGATGAAGACCGGATCTCCTGTGCGTGCATGGGCGAGGAACTTCTCCTTGTTGGCGGTGGGAACCGCCAGGACGAAACCATCGATGTAGCTCATTGCCAGCCTCCGGATGGACCGTGCCACATGCACGGCCTTCAAGTACACGACGAACCAGCGCGGCGGGGATCGACATCCCGCGTACGCCTGTTCAGCCCGGGCCACCCGGGAGCGGGGCCAGCGCCGTATCCGGTGGCTGCTGGCCGGCCAGGTGGCGCACGAAGTAGTCCCACATGCGGTGCGTATAGGTGGCGTCGTTGCGGAACAGTTCGTGGTCCTGTCGAGCCAGGTACAGCAGGTCGTAGCGACGCTGGGCCTTGTTCAGGGCCGCGGCCAGCTGCAGGGTCAGCGCGGGTGGCGCGTTCTCGTCCAGTTCGCCATAGACCAGCAGCAGATGCCCGCGCAGGTTGCTGGCCAGCGCCGCATTGTCGAGACCGGCAAAGGGGGCCGGCACGCCATCGGCCATGGCTGTAGCTGGCACCACGCCACCGAACAGCCGGTCCATGCCGTGCAGGGCGCCGCCGTACATGCCCTGGAAATTGTGGCTGCCGGCCGAGGCCACGGCCACCCTGTAGAACGCGGGGTAGCGCAGCAGGGCACGCGCCGCGCTGTAGCCGCCGAACGAATGCCCATAGATGCCGACCCGCTGCAGGTCGATACCCTGGTAGCGTTCGCCCAACTGGCGCAGTGCGGCCACATGGTCATCGAGCTGTACATCGGCGCCGTGCAGGAAGCTGCTGTCATGGAATGCCTTGTCGCGGCCGCCGGTGCCGCGGGCATCGATGCTGACCACCACGAAGCCGAGCTCGGCGAGGCTGGCGCGGGATACCGGGTTCTGCGCCGAGACCGCTTCGGCATAGGTGACCGGCGCATTGCTGATGAAAGCACCGCCGTACATCGCGTCGATCACCGGGAAGCTGCCGTCATCGCGATAGTCGCGGGGCAGGTAGATGGTGGCGAAGATCGGCGTGCGCCCGTCGGCGGCCAGCAGCCGCTCGCGCCGTGGCGGCCGCCAGCCAGCAGTGACGACCGCCTGCGTATCCGCAGCCTCCAGCACCATCACTTCGCGGCCATCGTCGCTGGCGCGCAGCACCGTGCGTGGCGGCTGCGTGAGGCTGGACACCGTATCCACCAGGTAGCCACCGCCGGGTGAGAGCGCTTGCGGTGCACGTCCACCGAACAGCATGCCGGTGCCCGCATCAACCAGGTGGTCGTCGCCATCGGCGGCCAGGCGCTGCACCGCTCCGCCGTGCAGCGGTACCCGGTACAGGCCACGCACGTAGGGATCGCCGCCCTCGACACCGCCGGCACTGAAGTATGCCCAATCGCCTGCGCTGTCCACGCCGAGCAGGTCCCGCACCGCCCACCGGCCGCCGGTGAGCTGGCCCATCACCTTGCCGTCGGACAGGCGCACCCGGTACAGATGGCCCCAGCCATCGCGCTGCGAGAACCACACGGCGGTGTCCCGGCCGGGCAGGATTGCCACCGCTGGCCGGTTGTAGGAATACACGTTGAGCTGCAGGCGGGTATCACTGGACTCCTCCAGCACGGTGCGCAGCGCACCGCTGCCGGCGTCGATCTCTACCAGGCGCAGGCGCCGTGGCATGCCGAAGTGCGCCATCGCGGCGTACAACCGGCCACCGTCCCAGCCCAGGATGCCCGCCTCGCTCAGGATGTTCCAGCCCTCGGGCAGGGTGATGTCCTGCTGCCGGCCGCTGCGTACATCGACGATGTACAGGCTGTCGCGCACCTGCTGTGCATCGCCCAGTACCCCCAGCTTCACGGTGTGCACGCGTGGGCGCGCGCTGTTGGCCGGCGTGCTTTCCAGATAGGGGTAGTCCTGCAGCGCACGCTCGTCGTAGCGGATGCCGGCCACGTAGCGGCCATCCGGTGACCAGCCGACCGCAAACGGCCGCACCGGCATCCGGCCCTGGCGGCGCGGAATGCTGCGGAGGGTGAAGTCCGGCAGTACGCCATAACCATGACCGGGTTCGCCGCCGGTGGTCAGTGCCCGTGCCGCCGTTCCGGGCGACTGCAGCCACAGATTGTGGTCGCGCACCTGCAGCCAGGCATCGCCAGCGGGCGAAAGCAACGCATCTGCCGGCGGCATCGCATCCTGCGACGGCGCGCATTGCCAGCGCGGCCACCGGCAATCGATCGGCGCCTCGCCGCTGAATCGCAGGCGCAGGCCATCGTCGGTTGCCTGCACGCTGGCCAGTCGCAGGCGTGGCCCGCTGGCACCGAAGGGCGCCACCGCGCTGTCCAGTGCGGCGGGCTCGAACAGGACCTCGCCAGTTGCCTGTAGCGGGTCGACCAGTACCGCCTGGCGTCGACCGCGTGCATCCTCGCGCTCATACCAGAAGCGGCCATCGGCCAGCCAGTTCGGCACGACCGAGGCATTGCGCAATGCACCGCGCAGGTGGCTGTCGTGCACGCGCTCGGCGCGCTGGTAATCAGAAGGCTGCAGTGGCTGAGCCGATACAGTGGAACACCCGTCGATGAAGGCGAGGACGACAGCGCAGAGCGGGAACCGCAGCGGGGCAGGCACGTGCAAGGCAACCTCCTGTTGCAAGGGTCAGCGGAACTCGAATGCACGCTCGCCGCGCGCGTATGCCAGATACAGCCTGAATCAAGCCAAAAAATTCAGCAATGCGAAGGCTGCTGTTTTCAGGGAGCGTTGTGGCGAATAACGGAGAATTTACATTCCCGATGCGATGGCGCCCTGGCGCTGCTGCACACCATAAGAAAGTAAAGGTGTACCCCCATGAAGAATTCGCTGATTGCTCTGGCCCTGGCCGCTGCCCTGCCGTTCACCGCCTCGGCTGCTGAGAACCTGTCCTACAACTACGCCGAAGCCAACTACGCCAAGACCGACAACGACGCGTTCAAGTCCGACGGTTGGGGTGTGAAGGGTTCGTACGGCTTCCTGCCGAACTTCCACGCTTTCGGTGAGTACAGCCGTCAGGAATTCGACCACACCAACGTCAAGCTGGACCAGTGGAAGATCGGTGCAGGCTACAACGTTGAAATCGCTCCGAGCACCGACTTCGTTGCCCGCGTTGCCTACCAGAAGCTCGACCAGAAGCATGGCCTGGACTTCAACGGCTACAGCGCTGAAGCCGGTATCCGCACTGCCTTCGGCGCCCACGCCGAGGTCTACGGCATGGTTGGCTACGAAGACTACGCAAAGAAGCACGGCGTGAATCCGGAAGGCCAGTGGTACGGCCGCCTGGGTGGCCAGGTCAAGCTGAACCAGAACTGGGGCCTGAACGGCGAACTGAAGATGAACCGCGACGGCGACAAGGAATACACCGTCGGCCCGCGCTTCAGCTGGTAACTGCTGTTCCGGCGCGCCTGCGCGCTGGAGGCGTCTCGACAGGCCCGGCTCTTGCCGGGCCTGTTGCGTTTGTGGCGGCGCGAAACAAAATGCCGTCTGACTGGTGGCGCATGCGGGCCGAGCATTGCAAGGAATTGGATTCCGCCGCTGCGGGCACCGGCCTACGGTGGATGTTCCATGTTGCCTGGACAGGCCGCGATGCCACCGACACTCCCGCCCCTGCGGCCTGATCGGCCACGACGCCTGGCGCTGCTGGATCCGCACCCGGTACTTCGGTTGGGCGTGGAAGTTCTGCTCCGCCAACACAGTGGTGTGCAGGTGCGCGTGAGCCTGTCCAACGAGGCGAACCTGCTGCAGCTGCTGGAGCGCAGCCCGAGGTGTGTCGACCTGCTGCTGATCGATGCGCTGCCGATGGGCGACCTGGGCGATGGATTGGCCCTGCTGCGCGTGCTGTCGCAGCGCTGGCCGGCGCTGCCGGTGCTGGTGCTCTCGGCGCACTGCAACGCCAGTACGGTGACCACCGCGATGCGAGCCGGCGCGCGCGGCTTCCTGTCCAAGTCGATGCCACCGGAGACGTTGCTGCGCGCCATTGACGTGGTCGCTCGCGGAGGGCGCTTCGTGCCACCGGAACTACGCGAGGAGCTGAAGCTGCCACGCACACGCCGGGTATCTGCACCGGTGCTGACGCCGCTGAGCCAGCGCGAGCGTGAAGTGCTCGGGTTGGTGCTGAAGGGCGTCAGCACCAGTGAAATGGCCCTGCGCTCAGGGCGCTCGGCCAGCACCATCAGCTCGCAGAAGACGTCGGCCTACCGCAAGCTCGGCATCCGCGGGGATGGTGACCTGTTCCGCTTCCGCCACCTGCTCGAATGCGGCTGAGCGGCCTTACTCGCCCTGGTACTGCTTCTCTTCCACCAGCGCCGAACCGGCCACGCGGTTGATCTCGTTCTTCACCTGCACGCGCTCGCCATTGGTGCCATAGACACCGCGTGCCAGCTGGATGAATGCATCGTCGAACACCTGGGCCGCTTCCTTGTCGCGCAGCTGGTCCTGGATGTCCCACATGCGCTCGTTGATCGCCTTCAGCTGCTGCTTCAGCGCGTCCAATGCCGGCTGCGCCTGCAGCTGCTGCTGCAGCAAGGGCAACAGGCCATCCAGTTCGGTGCGCACGTTGGCCAGCTTGGCAGCATCGTCGATGCGCTCGGCCTTGATCTCGAGAATGGTGATCTTGTCGATCAGCTCGCCGATCGATACCGGGGTCAGGATGGCGTCCACGTGGTTGGTTCCTGGAAACAAGGCGCCATGATACCGCGCGGCTGGCACGTAGCCTCCATCCACGGGATTTACGCCGAATTTGCGCCGCAGGCCGGGCAGCGCCCTCGATCCGTTACGGCGGCGCCCCCGACACTGCCGTCCCGGCGGCGCGACCGCCTTCGACGAGGAACACAGTGCAGTGAACAGCAAGGAGACGATGGCGGCGCTGGTGGCCGCCCTGGCAGGGCTGCTCGGGATCGGCAGCGCGCAGGCACAGGTGCAGGCCAGTGGCAGTGCTGCATTGACCAGCGACTACGTGTGGCGTGGCAGCTCGCAGAGCGATGGCGACCCGGCAGTGCAGGCCGGCGCGAAGGTCTCGATCCCGTCGGGATGGTACGCCAGCGTGTGGGGTTCGAACGTTTCGTTCAAACCGGACAATGGTGCGCGCAGCGAGTTCGACCTGGTGGCCGGCTGGTCCGGCGCACTGGCGCCGGCCTGGAACCTGGATGCGAACCTGACTCGCTACGTGTACCCGGGCACCGGCCGCACGCTGGACTGGACCGAACTCAACACCACGTTGACCTGGAAGCAGCGTGCCTGGCTGCAGGTCGCCCATTCCAGCGATGCACTGGCCGGTGGCCACCGCGGCACCTATGCCCAGCTGGGTGTGCGTGTGCCGCTGCACGAACGCGTCCGCCTGGAAGCGGCGGTGGGCCAGTACTGGCTGGCCACCGCGCAGGGCCCGGACTACCTGCATGGCCAGCTCAGTGCCATTGCCACGCTGGCCCCTGCATGGGAGCTGCGTGCCACCGTGCACGACACCGACAGTGCGGCCAAGCGCCTGTTCCCGGGTAACGCCGGTGGACGCTGGGAGCTGGCGCTGCAGGGCAGTTTCTAATTCGACGATGCCGCCTGGCGCGCACGCAGCGCGCCGGGCAGCCACAGCAGCAGGGCCAGCACGGCCACGGCGGCACCGGCCACGCAGACACCGGTCCAGCCGAAGCGCTGGTAGACCTGTGCAGACAGCAGCGAGCCCAGCGAGCCGCCGATGAAATAGCCGGTCATGTAGCCGGCATTGAGGCGGTTGCGTGCCGCAGGCTGCAGCGCATAGATCAGGTTCTGGTTGCTGACATGCAGCAGCTGCGCGGCCAGGTCCAGCACCACCACGCCGACCAGCAGCGCCAGCAGCGAGTGGGCCGACAGCCCCAGTGGCAGCCACGACAGCAGTAACAGCGCCAGTGCAATGGCGGTGGCACGTCCGGTCTGGCCACGGTCGGACATGCGACCAGCCAGACCCGCCGCCAGCGTCCCGGCCGCACCGACCAGCCCGAACAGGCCGATGGTGGCGTCGCTGTAGGCGTACGGCGGTTGTGCCAGCAGGAATGCGAGTGGGGTCCAGAAGATCGCGAACATGGCGAAGCTGCAGGCGCCCAGCAGCGTGCGCTGGCGCAGCACCGGTTCCCGCACGAACAGTTCGCTAATGGAGCGCAGCAATGCGAAATAGCCAAGGCCGGCGCTGTGATGGAATCGCGGCAGGCCGCGCTGCAATGCCAGTGCGGTCAGCACCAGGGTGGCAGCGGCGATCGCGTACACCAGGCGCCAGTCGCCCAGGCTGGAAAGCAGGCCGGCCACGGTGCGCGCCAGCAGGATGCCCAGCAGCAGGCCACTCATCAATGTTCCGACCACGCGGCCACGATGTTCCGGCGCGGCCAGCGTGGCGGCGAACGGCACCAGCACCTGGGCCACCACCGAAAACAGGCCGGTGATCGCGGTGCCCACCAGCAACCAGGTCAGCGACGGTGCGCAGGCACTGATCACCAGTCCGCCCGCCGACAGCAGGCTCATCACCACGATCAGGCGGCGGCGTTCGAACAGGTCACCCAGCGGCACCAGCAGGATCAAGCCGGCGGCATAGCTCAGCTGCGCGGCGGTAACCACCATGCCGACCTGGCCGAACGGCACGCCGAAGGCGTCGGCGATGGTGTGCAGCAGCGGTTGCGCGTAGTAGTTGCTGGCCACGGCCACGCCGGTGGCGACCGACATCAGCAGCACCTGCCAACGGTGCAGAGGGGGAAGGGACGGGCTCACGCGATGTTCCAGGAAGCGGGGGGCACAGTGTCCGCCTGCTGCGAGCATGATGGAAATGAATCATCATCATCCATGCCATCTGAAAACAAGATAGTTGTATGAACCTCAAGCAGCTCGAGTTCGCCGTGGCGCTGGCCGAGGAGGGCAATTTCACCCGTGCCGCCGAGCGCTGCCACGTGGTGCAGTCCGCGCTCAGCCACCAGATCGCCCATCTTGAACAGGAACTGGGTGCCACGCTGTTCGAGCGCCTGCCGCGCCAGGTGCGGGCCACCGCCGCCGGCGAGGCGTTGCTGGTGCACGCACGCCAGGTGCTGGCCAGCCTGCGCCACCTGCGCGCCGACGTGGCCGCCGTCAGTGGCGAAGTGCGTGGGTTGCTGGCCATCGGGCAGATTTCCTCGCTGACCGGAATCGACGTTGTGGCGATGCTGGCGGCCTTCCAGCGCGTGCACCCGCAGGTGGAGTTCCAGTTGCGCGTGGACAAGAGCGAGGACCTGATCGCGCAGGTACAGTCGCGCGCGCTGGATGTGGCACTGGTCGGCCTGGCGCCTTCGGCAGCGCTGGACGGTGTCTGCCATCAGGTGCTGCAGGAGGAGGATCTGGTGGCGGTACTGGCGCCATCGCACCGGCTGGCCGGGCGCAAGCGGCTGCCATTGGCCGCACTGCAGGATGAAGCACTGGTCGACTTCCCGCGCGGCACCGGCGCACGCCGGCAGACCGATGATGCTTTTGCCGCAGCCGGACTGCCGCACACGGTCCGTTTCGAGGTCAACCTGATGGAACTGGTCGAGCGCTTCGTCCGCCATGGGTTGGCGGTCGGCATCGTGCCGGCATTGATCGCCGATGGGTTTCAGGGCGTGGTGCAGATTCCGCTGCAGCCGACCCCGACCCGGCGCGTGCACCTGGTCTGGCAGCGCCTGCCGACACCAGCGGCGCGGGCGTTCGTCGACGCCGTGCTCAACCGCGCAGGCGCAGGCTCAGGCCCTTGAGGAAGTTGCGCAGCATCTGGTCCAGGCAACGCCGGTAGTTGGCGTGCCTGGGTTGGCGGAACAGCGCGCCCACTTCCGACTTGGAGACATTGAAACCTGCGCTGGCAAAGATCTCCATCAGGTCCACGTCGCGCAGCTGGAACGCCACGCGCAGCTTCTTCAGCACCAGGTTGTTGTCGATGCGGGTCTCCACTGCGCGCTGCGGCTGGCTCTCGTCGCGGCCACGCAGGTGCACGATCAGGCCGTCGAGGAAGTGCGCCAGCGCGCTGTCGTTCATCGCCTCGAAACCGGCTTCGTCCTCGCGGCGCAGCCAGGCCTTCACCTGCCCGGTATCCACGGCAAAGGCCGGGTCGGCCATCTGGCACAGGGCGACCACGTGCTGGTCACCCAGGTCCAGGGAGTAGCGCACGCTGCGCAGGACATCATTGTTGATCATGGCCCAATTGTACCGGCCCCTGGCGTGTCACCGGACTGTCATCGAACTGCAGCATCGTGAGCACTCGTTCGCTGGGACCCTTGCATGCGCCGGTATCTGTTTTCCGCACTACTGCTCGCCGGCAGCTTCGCTGCCTTCGCCCAGGACCGCTTCGTACCCGTCGAGCGGCGCCTCAGTGCATCCCAACTGGCCGAGGTCGGGCTCAGCCCAGCGCAGTTGCAGGCGTTGAACCGGGTACTGCGCGAGGCAGAGAGCACGACCGCTGCGTCGACGGCAGCGGTGGCCCCGGTCGCTGCGCCGCTGCCTGCCAATGTGCCGGCACCGGCAGCAATGCATCTGGGCCTGGATGACGAACCGGTCAGTGCCCGTGTAGTCGGAGAGGTCGCAGGCTGGCAGCCCGGCACGCTGTTCACTCTTGATAACGGTCAGCAATGGCAGGTGATGAAGGGACAGATGAAGCTGCGCAAGGTGTTGCAGTCGCCGCAGATCGCCGTTGTTCCTGGAATTGCCGGGCGCTGGTTCCTGCAGGTCGACGAAGACCTGCCCAAGGCCAGAGTGTTTCGCGTGCGTTGAGCCGGGGGGACGGCTGGACGGCGGGCAACTCAGGACGGGCCGGGAATGCCAGAATGGGCGTCCGGTTTTTCCCCCCTGGAGTTGCCTGATGACCCGCACTGTCCTGATTACCGGCGCCACGTCCGGCTTCGGCGCCGCCGCCGTCCACCGCTTCGCCCAGGCCGGCTGGAAAGTGATCGCCACGGGCCGCCGCAGCGAACGCCTGCAGCCGCTGGTCGAGCGCTACGGCAAGGACGTGGTGCACGCCGCCGCCTTCGACATCCGCGATGCGGTGGCGATGGAGGCGGCCCTGCTGGCGCTGCCGCCGGCCTTTGGCGAGATCGACCTGCTGGTCAACAACGCTGGCCTGGCGCAGGGCACCGCGCCGGCACAGAGCGCCACGCTGTCGGACTGGACCACGATGATCGACACCAACATCACCGCGCTGGTGACCCTGACCCACCGGCTGCTGCCGCAGCTGGTGGAGCGCAAGGGCGCGATCATCAACATCTCGTCGGTGGCCGGCGTCTACCCGTACCCGGGTGGCAACGCCTACGGTGGCACCAAGGCCTTCGTCAGCCAGTTCTCGCTGGGCCTGCGTTCGGACCTGCACGGCACCGGCGTGCGCGTGACCACGATCGAGCCGGGCATGGCCGAAACCGAATTCACCGTGGTACGTACCCATGGCGACCAGAACGCCTCGGACAAGCTCTACAGCGGCGCCAACCCGATGACCGCCGAAGACATCGCCGAGCAGATCTTCTGGGTGGCCAGCCTGCCGCCGCACCTGAACATCAACCGGCTGGAGCTGATGCCGGTCAGCCAGTCGTTTGCCGGATTCCAGGTCGCCCGCGAGGGCTGACCGGAGTTGTATCGCTTTTTGCAGAGTCGAGCATGGCTCGACTCTACAGAAACAAGAAAGCCGGGCACTGCCCGGCTTTTTCATTCACATCGGCAGGCTTACTGCGCCTTGATCGCCATCGCCTGCAGGCCGGTGCCATCCAGCTTCTGCTTGGCTTCGGACAACTCGCCGGCACTGCCGTACGGGCCCATGCGCACGCGGTACACGGTCTTGCCGTTGATCTGCGCCGACTCCACGCGTGCCGCCAGGCCCATCATGGCGAGCTTGGCCTTGGTGGCTTCGGCGTCACCGGAAGCCCCAAAGGCTCCTGCCTGCAGGATGTAGCGGGCGTTGTCGGCGGCCGCTGGTGCAGCTGCGGCCGGCGGTGCCGATGCGGCGGGCGCGCTTTCCGCGCGCGGCGCCGGAGTGGCGGCCGCCGTGCTGGCCGACGGGGTTGCCGCGGCCGGGCGCTCGCTCAGCGGTGCCGGCAACGGACGGTTGGTCGCGGTTACCGGCGCGGTGCTTGCGACGCTGGCCGTTGCGGTCGGTGCCGGCGTGGCCGTACTGGCCGGCGGTACCGGCTTGCCCTCCAGCGCGGCCTGCGCGCGCGACGCTTCGGCCTTGGCCCGGCGCTGATCCTCGGCGCGCGCGCTGGCGGCCAGTTCGGCGTCGGACATTTCCACTTCCTTGCCCGGCAGCAGGGTGTAGAAGTCGTACTGCGTCGCGGCGGGCTTCTCCGGTTCGGCCGGCTTCGGCGTGGCCGGCTGCGCGGCCGGCTGGCTGCCGACATCGCTGTCGGCATCAGCGACCGGGGCCGGCTGCGCGTTCGGGTTCGGCTGCGGACCGGCACGCAGGAAGCCATCGCCTTCGCCCTTGAACAGGTTCGGCGCCGCCAGGAACACCACGGCGGCGATCGCCACACCGGCCACCAGCCACACCCATCCGGGGGTGCCCTGGCTGCTGCTGTTGCGTCGTGCCTGGGTTTTGCCGCGTCGTGCTGCCATGTGTACTGCGTCTCCTGATGCTTACATTTTTTCCGGGGCACTCACGCCCAGGAGTTCGAGGCCGTTGGCCAGCACCTGGCGCGCCGCGCAGGCCAGGGTCAGCTTGGCGTTGCGATCGGTGGCGTCGTCCACCAGCACCGGCGTCCCGTGATACCACGTGTGGAAGGCATGCGCCAATTCACGCAGGTACTGCGCCACCAGGTGCGGCTCCAGCGCCACGCCGGCCGCTTCCACCACTTCCGGATACCGCGAGATCTCGTTCATCAGCCCCAGCGAGGCATCGTCGGCCAGGCGGCCCAGATTGGCCAGGCCATTGCCCTGCTCGTACACAAGGCCCTTTTCCTGGGCCTGGCGCAGCAGGCTGCAGACGCGGGCGTGCGCGTACTGCACGTAGAACACCGGATTGTCGTTGCTCTGCTGGCGGGCCAGGTCGATGTCGAAGGTCAGCTGCGAATCGGGCTTGCGCGCGATCAGGAACCAGCGGGTCGCATCGCGGCCGGCCTCCTCGATCAGGTCGCGCAGGGTGAAATAGCTGCCGGCACGCTTGGACAGCTTCACTTCCTCGCCGCCGCGCATGACGGTGACCATCTGGTGCAGCACGTATTCCGGCCAGCCCTGCGGGATGCCCACTTCCAGCGCCTGCAGGCCGGCGCGTACGCGCGCCAGCGAGCCGTGGTGATCGGCACCCAGTTCGGTGATCGCGCGCTCGTAGCCGCGCTGCCACTTGGACAGGTGGTAGGCCACGTCCGGTACGAAGTAGGTGAAGGTGCCGTCGGACTTGCGCATCACGCGGTCCTTGTCGTCACCGAAATCGGTGCTGCGCAGCCACAGCGCGCCGCCTTCCTCGTAGGTGTGCCCGGAGGCCTGCAGCTTGGCCACGGCCTCGGCGACCTTGCCATCGGCGTACAGCGAGCTTTCCAGGAAGTAGATGTCGAAGTCGACGCCGAAGGCGGCCAGGTCCAGGTTCTGCTCGTTGCGCAGGTAGGCCACGGCGAAGCGACGGATCGCCTGCATGTCGTCCGGGTCCTTGGCGCCGACCACCAGCGTGCCTTCCAGGTCAACGCTGGCGCCGGCCATGTAGGCGCGGGCAACGTCGGCGATGTACTCACCGCGGTAGCCGCCTTCCGGCCAGCCTTCCTGGTCCGGCGCAATGCCCTTCACGCGGGCCTGCACCGACAGCGCCAGGTTCTCGATCTGCACGCCGGCGTCGTTGTAGTAGAACTCGCGCTTGGCGTTCCAGCCGTTGGCGTCGAGCACGCGGGCCACGCAGTCGCCGATAGCCGCCGCGCGGCCATGGCCGACATGCAGCGGGCCGGTCGGGTTGGCCGACACGTACTCCACGCCCACCGTGCGGCCATTGCCGGACAGGTTGCGGCCGTAGTCGTGGGCTTCCTTGATGACCGACGCGGCTTCGCGCTGGTACGCAGCCGGAGCCAGGTGGAAGTTGATGAAGCCAGGGCCGGCGATCTCGACCTTGCTGACGTCCTCGCTGCGCGGAAGCGCCTCGACCAGCGCCTGAGCCAGTGCGCGCGGATTGCTGCGCGCGGCCTTGGCCAGCAGCATCGCGGCGTTGGTGGCGAAGTCGCCATGGTCACGGGTCTTCGGGCGCTCGACCACGAAGTCCGGCGGCAGGGAGTCGGCGGGCAGGGTGCCATTGGCGCGCAAGGCTTCGATGCCTTGGCTGATCAGGGCGCGGAGGAGATTTTTCACGAGGCCTGCTGTGAGAATGAGCGGCGGAATCGCCCATTTTAGCGCAGATACCCGCGCCCACGCTGACCAGAACATGCCTGTGGGGGGTACCTGCCCGGCCCTGGTCAGGCCCGCTCAGCCGAACAGGCGTGGCTGGGGCGGGGACAGCAGGCCCCGTTCAGCAAACGAAACGGGGCGGCCTTCGCCGACCACGAAGTGGTCCAGCAGGCGTACGTCCACCAGTGCCAGCGCCTGCTGCAGTTCATCGGTGATCCGGGTATCGGCGCCGGAGGGTTCCGGGTCGCCGGAGGGGTGGTTGTGGCTGAGGATCACCGCTGCCGCATTGTGCAGCAGGGCTCGCCGCACCACCTCGCGGGGGTAGACCGGGGCGGCATTGATGGTGCCCTGGAACAGTTCCTCGCAGGCGATCAGCCGGTGGCGGTTGTCCAGGAACAGCGCCATGAAGATCTCGCGGGCCTGGCCGCGCAGGCGGTGCTGCAGGTAGCGGCCGACCGCGGCTGGGTTGTTGCCGACCGCCTCGCCCTGCTGAAGCTCGGCGGCCAGGTAGCGATGGGCCAGTTCCAGGCCGGCGGCCAGGGCACAGCTTCGTGCCGGCCCCAGCCCCGGCAACCGGACCAGCTCGCGGGCCGGGCGGTCCAGCAGCACGCGCAGGGGGCCATGCGCCTGCAACAGGTCGCGGGCGGTCTGCACCGCGTCGCGTCCACCGAAGCCGGAGCCGAGAAACAGCGCCAGCAGCTCTGCGTCGGACAACGTGGCGGGGCCGCGGGCGATCAGCTTCTCGCGGGGACGTTCCTGCTCGGGCCAGTCATGGATGGGCATGCCTGCATCATCGCCAGCGCGCGTGATGCGTCCCATCAGGGCAGGGCGCACGCCCGGGTAGGCTGTTGCCTCAGTCGCGTCGCGACTGCAGATAGGCGAACAGCTCCTGGTTGTTCTGCAGCCCCAGCTTGCGCTTGGCTTCGGCCTTCTGCCGGCTGATCGTTTTCGGGCTGCGGCCGCAGTGGACGGCGATGGCGTTCACTTTCAGCCCGGCGGCCAACAGGTCCAGCACTTCCTGTTCGCGGGCCGACAGCGCCGCCGGCTCACGCGCGAACATCAGGTCGCGCGCCTGCAGGTGGTCGCGCAGCTGCTGCGAGACGAACACCTGCCCAGCCATGGCCGCGTTCAGGGCCTGCGGCAACTCGCCGAAATCGGCGCACTTGTCGACCAGGCCACTGACACCTTCACGCAGCAGGCCATCGAGCAGGCCGGGGTGACGGGCGCCGGTAAGCACCACCACGGGCATGCCCGGGTGGCGTGCGCGCAGCTCAGCGATCAGTTCCGGGCCATCCGGGCCGGTGCCCGGCATGGAGAGGTCGGTCAGCACCGCGTCGCAGCCGTGGTGCTCGACCAGCTGCAGCAGCTGGGCGCCGTCACGCGCGCTGCCGACGACCTCCATCAGATGGGTCTGCAGCACGATGCGGATGCCGTGCAGGACGACGGGATGGTCGTCGGCGATGATGATGCGCGGGTGCACGCGGAATCCTCGAAAAGCGAAGCGGCACACCTGCGGTGGCCACTGACGATTCTGCAAACGTGGCCGGCCAACAGGTATAGGAAAGTTCCGAATCGCAGTGTCTTGAACCCTGGAAGCGTTGTGGCGCAAGTCCCATCTGCTGATAGCCGCCCGCTATGTGTGCCGTGTACCGGGACATTACCGACCATCGGGTAAGCTAATGCCCTCGTTTGCACAGGAATTCCAGGTGGCTGACTCCCCCAACGCTTCCCCCGCGCCGGCCCGCGCGCTGGAAGGCCAGAAACTGCTGTTGTGCGTCGGAGGCGGGATCGCGGCCTACAAGGCCCTGGAGCTGGTGCGGCGCCTGCGTGACGCGGGCGCCCAGGTGCAGGTGGCGATGACCGCCGGCGCCCAGCAGTTCGTCACCCCCCTCAGCTTCCAGGCCCTGTCCGGGCAGCCGACCCGCACCACGCTGTGGGACAGCGCCGCCGAGCAGGCCATGGGCCACATCGAGCTGGCCCGCTGGGCCGACCGCATCGTGGTCGCGCCGGGTACCGCCGATCTGCTGGCGCGGCTGGCCCAGGGCCATGCCGATGACCTGGTCAGCACCCTGTGTCTGGCCAGCACCGCACCGCTGACGATCTGCCCGGCAATGAACCACCGGATGTGGCTGCATCCGGCTACCCAGGCCAACATCGCCCTGCTGCGCCAGCGCGGTGCGCAGGTGATCGGCCCGGTCGATGGCCCGCTGGCCGAAGGTGAATCCGGCCCCGGTCGGCTGGCCGAACCGGGCGACATCGTGGCCGCGCTGGCGACCAATGGCGGGGTCGTTGCGACGGTTGCCGCGCCGGAAACCCGTGCCCTGCAGGGGTTGCGCCTGCTGATCAGTGCCGGCCCGACCTACGAAGACATCGATCCGGTGCGCTACGTCGGCAACCGCAGCAGCGGCAAGATGGGCTTCGCCCTGGCCGCCGCCGCCGCCGCGCTGGGCGCGCAGGTGGTGCTGGTCAGTGGCCCGGTACAGCTGCCGACGCCGCCGGGCGTGCAGCGCATCGATGTGCGCTCGGCCGCGCAGATGCGCGATGCCGTACTGAAGTCGCTGCCCGCCGACATCTATATCGGTGCCGCCGCAGTGTCCGACTACACCCCGCGCCAGGTCGCCGCGCAGAAGCTGAAGAAGACCGCCGACAGCCAGTCGCTGGTGATCGAGCTGGTGCGCACGCCGGACATCCTGGCCGAAGTCGCCGCGCAGACGCAGTCGCTGAAGCTGGTGGTCGGCTTTGCCGCCGAGACCCATGACGTGGAGAAATATGCTCGCGGCAAGCTGATCGACAAGCGCCTGGACCTGGTGATCGCCAACCAGGTCGGCATCAGTGGCGGTGGTTTCGAGAGCGACAACAATGCCGCCACGGCCTTCTGGCAGGACGGTGAACAGGTATTCCCGGCCACCTCCAAGCGCGAACTGGCCGAACAACTGCTGGCGCTGATCGCGCGGAGACTCCAGGCATGACCCAGGCATCCCTTTCCCAACCGCTGCAGGTCAAGCTGCTCGATCCGCGCTTCGGCGACAGCTGGCCGCTGCCGGCCTACGCCACCGAAGCCAGCGCCGGCATGGACCTGCGCGCGGCGCTGGATACCGCGCTGACCCTGCAGCCGGGCGACACCGCGCTGGTGCCCAGCGGCCTGGCCATCCACATTGCCGACCCGAACCTGTGCGCGGTGATCCTGCCGCGTTCCGGGCTGGGCCATCGGCATGGCATCGTGCTGGGCAACGGCACCGGCCTGATCGATGCCGACTACCAGGGGCCGCTGCTGATCAGCGTCTGGAACCGTGGCCGCGAGGCCTTCACCATCGAGCCCGGCGATCGCATCGCGCAGCTGGTGGTGGTTCCGATTGCCCGCGTCAGCCTGCAGGTGGTGGATACTTTCACCGACAGCGTGCGGGGCACGGGTGGATTCGGCCATACCGGGGTGCGTTGACAGGGGACATCGATGAGCGGCATCGGGGAAGGACAGCGGGGACGGTCGTTGGGTCGCAGTGCACCACTACTGGGGGTGCTGCTGATCCTGCTGGCCGGCTGGTTCGGATGGAGCGCGGTGCAGCAATGGCGGCAGGAGGCCAACGGCCAGGCGCTGGAAGAAGCGCGCGACCAGGCCGTGCAGGGCCTGCAGCAGGCCGCTGCAGGCCAGTTGCAGCAGCTGCAGCAGCAGTTGAAGAACGATCGCGTGCAGCAGGCGCTGCAGGCCGGCGATGCCGCTGCAGCGGCGCTGGCCGTGCGCGAGAGCTGGACCGGGGTTGAGCAGGTCGAGGTGCTGACGGCCGATCTGGCCAACGCCTATGCCGATCCGGCCACCTTCGGGTATGCACGCCTGGCCCTGCTGGAAGCGGCGGTGGCTGAGGGCAAACCCAGCCTGCGCGTCGTCCGCGATGGTGGCGGCAATCGCCTGGGCCTGGCTGCGCCAGTGCAGCTGGGCAGCCTGGGGCCGGCCGTGATCTATGTCCGCCAGCCGCTGCTGCGGCTGACCTCGCCGCTGGACCAGGTGCGTGCGCCGTCCGCCGGCTTCCTTGGCCTGCGCCAGGGTGGCTTCGATCTGGTCACCCAGGGCGACGTGGGCCTGTCCGAAAGCGCCGAAGCCCTGGCGCGCCCGGTTGCAGGCACGCCGCTGCGGCTGGTCGCGTCGGTGCCGAATGTCGACGCCGGTCCGCTGGGCCTGGGCGCGCTGGCCAGCGCCATTGTGGCGTTGCTGCTGGCGTTCATTGCCGTGTTGCTGGTGGTGGGACGTGACCGACTGCCGAAGTCGCTGCCCTTCCCGCGCCGCGCCGCAGCGTCCGAGGCCGACCATGGCCCGACCCTGAGCGAGAGCCTGCAGCAGGCGCCGCCATCCGAGGCCGCTGTGACCGGCAGTGGCGATGCCGCGCCACCGCCGCCACCGCCAGTGCCCGCTGAAGAGCTGGCCGCCGGCATCTTCCGTGCTTATGACATCCGCGGCGTGGTGGGCAGTGAACTGACACCGAAGACCGCGGCGCTGATCGGCCAGGCCATCGGCACCGTGGCACTGGAGCAGGGCCTGCGCGAGGTGGTGATCGGTCGCGATGGCCGCCTGTCCGGACCCGAGCTGACGGCTGGGCTGGCCGAGGGCCTGCGCCGTGCCGGCTGCGCGGTGATCGACATCGGCCTGGCGCCCACCCCGCTGGTGTACTACGCCGCCTTCCATCTGCGTACCGGCACCTGCGTGGCAGTCACCGGCAGCCACAATCCGCCCGAGTACAACGGCTTCAAGGTGGTCATTGGCGGAGAGACGCTGTCCGGCGATGCCATCACCGATCTCTACCAGCGCATCGTCGAGGGCCGCCTGGTGCAGGCCGCTGAGCCCGGTGACTACCAGCAGCGCGATGTCAGTGCCGACTACATCCAGCGCATCGCCGATGACGTGCAGCTGGACCGCCCACTGAAGGTCGTGGCCGATGCCGGCAATGGCGTGGCCGGCGCACTGGCGCCGCAGCTGCTGGAAGCGATCGGCGCCGACGTCATTCCGCTGTACTGCGATGTCGACGGCACCTTCCCCAACCATCATCCCGACCCGAGCGAACCGGCCAACCTGGAAGACCTGGTGCAGACGGTCAAGCGCTTTGGCGCCGATCTCGGCGTTGCCTTCGATGGCGACGGCGACCGGCTGGGCGTGGTGACCGGCGAAGGCCGGATCATCTACGCCGATCGCCTGCTGATGCTGTTTGCTGCCGATGTGTTGATGCGCAATCCGGGCGCGATGGTGATCTACGACGTGAAGTGCACCGGCAAGCTGTCCGACCACGTGTTGCGCAACGGTGGCAGCCCGCTGATGTGGAAGACCGGGCATTCGCTGATGAAGGCGAAGATGCGCGAGACCGATGCCGAGCTGGCCGGCGAGATGAGCGGCCACTTCTTCTTCAAGGAACGCTGGTTCGGTTTCGACGACGGTCTGTACGCCGCTGCGCGATTGCTGGAGATCCTGGCCCAGCGCGAGGAAACGCCGGGCGAGGTGCTGGGCGAGCTGCCGGAAATGGTCGCCACGCCGGAGCTGAAGGTACCGGTGGCCGACGGGACGCCGCATGCCCTGGTGGCGATGCTGGTGGCGGCGGCGCAGTCCCCGGACAACCCGTATGTGGGTGGCCGCCTGTCGACCATCGACGGGCTGCGCGTGGACTTCGCCGATGGCTGGGGCCTGGTGCGTGCCTCCAATACCACGCCGGTGCTGGTGCTGCGCTTTGAAGGCAACGACGAGGCGGCACTGGAACGCATCCAGGCCCTGTTCCGCAGCCAGCTGCAACCAGTGCTGGGCGACACCCCGCTGGGGTTCTGACCCCTTTGGAAGCTGCAGCAGAATGGGTAGTGCCGGCCGCTGGCCGGCAAGCCCATGAACCTCACACACCCTGCAGTTGCCGGCCAGCGGCCGGCACTACCCCTTGAACCGCAACCCCACGCCCGGCTCGGTGAACAGGTAGCGCGAATCCAGCGCCGAATCACCCAGCTTGTGCCGCAGCTTGCCGACCAGGATGCGCAGGTAGTGGGTGTCGTGCTGGTGGGTCGGCCCCCAGATCTCCTGCAGGATCTGCGGCTGGGTCACCACCCGTCCGGCATTGCGCAGCAGCAGCGACAGCAGCGCGTATTCCTTGCGGGTCAACGCCACCGGCTCACCCTGCAGGGCGACTTCGCGACGCACCAGGTCCACGTGCAGGTGGCCATCGTCGAACACCGGCGGTGTGCCATCGGTCGGCACGCTGCGCGTGCGCAGCAGCGCCCGCACGCGCGCCATCAGTTCCTGCGTGCCGAACGGCTTGGTCACGTAGTCGTTGGCGCCGGTATCCAGTGCGCGCACCTTCTCGGCTTCGCCGGCGCGCACGGTCAGCATGATCACCGGCACCTGGCTCCACTGGCGCAGCTGTTCCAGGACCTCGTGGCCTTCCATGTCCGGCAGGCCGATATCCAGGATCACCAGGTCCATGTCCTCGCTGGCGGCCAGCTGCAGGCCTTCCTGGCCGGTGGCGGCCTGCCGCACCTGGTAGCCCTGCGCGCGCAGGCTGATGTCCAGGAACCGGCGGATCTGGGTTTCATCATCGATCACCAGCACGCGTGCGGCCGGCACGCTGGCATCAATCGGGGTCGGGCTCATCGTGGGAGGCTGGCTTGAGCAGGGGCAGGGTGATGCGGATCAGGGTACCGCGACCGTCGCGTCCGGGCAGCGCCTGCACGCTGCCGCCATGTGCGCCGATCATGCCCTGGCAGATGGTCAGGCCCAGGCCGGTGCCGTGGCGGCCTCGGTCACCGCGCTCGACGCTGTAGAACATGTCGAAGATGCGCGCGCGCTCGTCATCGGGAATGCCGGGGCCGGCGTCGATCACGTCGATGCGCAGCTGGCCGTCCAGCTCGCGCGCCTGTACCTGCACGGCGGCGTCGGGCGGCGAGAACTTGGCCGCGTTCTCCATCACGTTGAACACGGCCTGTTCGACCAGCGCCGGGTGCACCCAGATCGGTGCCAGCGAGGCTGGAATGTCCAGCTCCAGCCGCACCTTTGGCTGGTAGCGCTGCAGGCGCCGTGCCGCCGAGCCGATCAGCTCGTCCACGCCGATCCAGTCGCGGTTGATCTTCAGCCCTTCGTGGCCGAGCCGGGTCATGTCCAGCAGGTTCTGGATGTAGCGGTCCAGCCGTTCGCCCTCGACCAGGATGGTGTCCAGCAGGGCGCGGCGATCAGCGGTATCCATCGCTGCACCGTAGCTGGCCAGGCTGTCGGCCGACCCGATCATCGCCGCCAGCGGCGAGCGCAGGTCGTGCGACACCGAGGAGAGCAGGGCCGAGCGCAGCCGCTCGGTCTCGTTGCTGACGTGCGCCTGCTCCAGTTCCGCCACCAGCCGCGTGCGCAGCGCGGCCTGGGCGATGTCATCGACCATCGCTTCGGCCAGCTGCCGCTGCTCGGGCAGCAGGCGCGCCTGTGCGCCGGGCAGGTACAGGCCGGCCACGCCGATCGCACGGTCTTCGCCGTCCAGCAGCGGCAGGAACCACCATTGCGCGCCGGCCAGGGTATCGGTGAAACGCCCGCTGGGCTGGCCGTGGCGCAGCGCCCAGTCGGCGGCAGCCAGGTCGGTATCGCCGGGCTGGCTGCGGCCGCCGGCGGCGGTATCGGTGCCGATCCGCAGCCACGCCGGCACGTCCAGGGCCTGCTCCAGCGCATGCCGGCCCGCCTGTGCCACCTCGCCGTTGCCGGCCGCACTGGCCAGCTGGCGTCCCAGCTGCTGGCGCGCGCGCGCATGGCGGTTGGCCGCACGCAGCGCGATGACCTGCATGCGCAGGCGCGAGGCCAGGCGCCCGGCCACCAGTGCCGCGGCCAGGAACAGGAAAACGGTGATCACGCCCTGGCGTGCACCGATGGCGAAGGTGAAGCGCGGCGCGATGAACAGGAAGTTGTAGGCGAGGAAACACAGGATCGCGGCCATCACCGCCACGCTGGCGCGCGTGCGTGCAGCCACCAGTACCACCGCGACGATGAACACCATCGACAGGTCGGCCATGCCCACCCAGTGTTCGGCCAGCCACGCCACCGCACAGGCCAATGCGGTCGCGATCAGGGCTTGTGCAGGCTCGTAGCTGATGCCGCGCATCGGCGGCAGCAGGCTCTCGCGGCGCGAGCGTGCGCGTGCCTGCGGCGTGCTGATGATGGTGATCTCGTAATGCGCGCCACGCTGGATCAGCTGCTGGGTCAGGGTGCGGTTGAACATCCGTGCCAGTGGACGTTCGCGGGTACGGCCCAGCACCAGGGTCGACACGCCGTTGTGTGCGGCGTGGTCGAGCAGGGCATCGGCAATGCTCGATCCATGCAGCAGTTCGGCGTCGCCGCCCAGCCGCCTTGCCAGCGCAAAGGCCGCATCGATCTCGCGCCGGGTCGCCTCGTCCTGGCGCCGCCCCTGCACGGTCACTACCGTCCACGGTGCGTCGCGGCGCTCTGCGATGCGCCGCGCCACCCGCACCAGGTATTCGCTCTGGCCGCCCCCGTCGATGGCCACCAGAACGCCGCGACGCAGGGGCAGATTGCCTTCGCCACGCGCGGCGCGGGTTTCGCGCAGGCTGCTGTCGACGCGGTCGGCGGCTTCCTGCATCGCCAGTTCGCGCAGCGCGGTCAGGTTGGCCGGCGAGAAGAACGCCTGCAGGGCCTGTGCGGCCTGTTCCGGCACATAGACCTTGCCCTGCTGCAGGCGCGCGATCAGTTCGCGCGGCGGCAGATCGACCAGCACGATGTCGTGCAGGCGGTCGAGCACGCCGTCGGGCACGGTCTCGCTGACCCGCACGCCGGTGATCCGCATCACCACGTCGTTGAGGCTTTCCAGATGCTGGATGTTGACCGTGGTCCAGACGTCGATGCCGGCGTCCAGCAGCTCCATCACATCCTGCCAGCGCCGCTCATGGCGGCTGCCGGGCGCATTGCGATGGGCCAGTTCATCCACCAGCACCAGCGCTGGATGCCGTGCCAGCACGGCATCCAGATCCATCTCCTGCAGGGCATGGCCGTGATAGGCCACGTCCTTCAGCGGCAGCTGCGGCAGGCCCTCCAGCAGCGCCTGGGTATCGGTGCGTCCATGGGTTTCCACCAGGCCCACCACCAGGTCGACGCCGCGGCGCAGCTGTTCCTGCGCGCGGGTCAGCATGGCGTAGGTCTTGCCCACGCCCGGCGCCGCACCGAGGAACACGGTCAGCTTGCCGCCGGCTTCGCGTTGCAGGCCTTCAACCAGGGCATCGGCCTGGCGGGTACGTGCATCAGTCATGGGGGCCGCTGTCATGGCCACCATTGTGCGCGCAGCAGGTGCAGCCCAGCATCACGGCGTCTTGGCCGCATGGTCCAGCGCGAAGTTCAGCGTCACCACGTTCACCCGTGGCTGCCCGAACAGGCCCCACTGGCGCCCTTCGGTATGCGCCTGCACCAGTGCCTGCACGCGCTCCACCGGCAGGCCACGGGCACGCGCCACGCGTGCTACCTGCAGCTGCGCCGCCGCCGGCGACAGCTGCGGATCCAGTCCGCCGGCGGACTGGGTGACCAGGTCCGCTGGCACCTGCGCCGGGGCGACACCTTCGCGCGCGGCCACCGCAGCCGTGCTGGCGGCAACACGTTCGGCCAACGCCGGGTTGCTGCGCGCCATGTTGGAACCGGCCGCGGCCATCGGGTCGTAGTTGGCCGCCGACGGACGCGCCTGGAAGTAGCCGTCACCGGTGAACGGCTGCGCCAGCCAGGCCGAGCCGCGCACCTGGCCGCTGCCATCGCGCAGCAGGCTGCCTTCGGCCTGGGTCGGGTAGGCCAGCCCGGCAAAGCCGGTGGCGATGCCGGCGTAGACCGCGCCGGCCAGCAGCAGGGAGGCCAGACCCAGGCCGATCGCCGGGCGCCAGCAGGCGCCATCCTGCAGGCTGGCCACGCGGGCCTCGGCCTTGGCGTCGCCCGGAAGGGAAGATGAGGTGGAAGCAGAACGGTTCATGCGCCGAATACCAGGACAAGAAGGAGGTCAATCGCCTTGATCGCTGCGAACGGCAGCAGTACGCCGCCGAGGCCGTATACCAGCATGTTCCGGCGCAGCAGTGCGGTGGCGGTGGCCGGGCGGAAGCGCACGCCACGCAGGGCGAGCGGGATCAGCGCGGGAATCACCAGGGCGTTGAAGATCAGCGCCGCCAGCACCGCGTTGCGCGGGCTCGACAGCTGCATCACGTTCAGTGCGGCCATGGTCGGAACGGCCGCGGCGAACAGCGCCGGCAGGATCGCGAAGTACTTGGACACGTCGTTGGCCAGCGAGAAGGTGGTCAGCGCGCCGCGGGTGATCAGCTGCTGCTTGCCCACTTCCACCACCGACAGCAGCTTGGCCGGGTCCGAATCGAGGTCGACCATGTTGCCGGCCTCCTTCGCCGCCTGCGTGCCGGAGTTCATCGCCAGGCCGATGTCGGCCTGGGCCAGCGCGGGAGCATCGTTGGTGCCATCGCCCACCATTGCCACCAGGCGGCCACCGGCCTGTTCCTGGCGGATGCGTGCCAGCTTGTCTTCCGGACGGGCCTCGGCGATGTAGTCGTCGACGCCAGCCTCGGCGGCAATGGCTGCTGCCGTCAGCGGGTTGTCGCCGGTGATCATCACCGTACGGATGCCCATCGCCCGCAGCTGCGCGAACTTCTCGCGCATGCCGTGCTTGACCACGTCCGACAGCTCGATCACGCCCAGCACGTGGCGACCCTCGGCCACCACCAGCGGGGTGGCGCCATTGCGCGCGACCTGCTCGACGCGCCCGGCCAGTTCAGCCGGCACGCTGCCGCCCAGCGCCTGCACGTGGGCACGGATCGCATCGGCGGCGCCCTTGCGGATCTGCCGCCCATGTTCCAGATCCACGCCGGACATGCGGGTCTGGGCACTGAAGGCCAGGTAGTCGGCATGGTCCGGCTCGGCGGTGGCGCAGCCCTGTTCGCGCGCCAGGCGCACGATCGACTTGCCTTCCGGGGTCGGGTCGGCCAGCGAGGACAGCAGTGCCGCCTCGCGCAGCTGGCTGGCATCGATGCCGGCCAGCGGATGGAAGTGGCTGGCCTGGCGGTCGCCGTAGGTGATGGTGCCGGTCTTGTCCAGCAGCAGCACGTCGACGTCGCCGGCCACTTCCACCGCCTTGCCCGACTTGGCCAGTACGTTCGCGGCCAGCGCACGGTTCATGCCGGCGATGCCGATGGCCGGCAGCAGGCCGCCGATGGTGGTCGGGATCAGGCACACCAGCAGCGCGATCAGCAGCAGCGGATCGACCTTGACGCCGACGGCTGCACCAATGGCCGGCAACGTGGCCACCACCACCAGGAAGGTCAGCGTCATCGCCGCCAGCAGCAGGGTCAGCGCGATCTCGTTGGGGGTCTTCTGGCGGTTGGCACCTTCCACCAGCGCGATCATCCGGTCCAGGAAGCTGTGGCCCGGCTCGGCGGTCACCCGCACGATGATCTGGTCGGACAGCACCTTGGTGCCACCGATCACACCGGAACGGTCGGTACCTGCCTCGCGCAGCACCGGTGCCGATTCGCCGGTCACCGCCGCTTCGTTGATGGTGGCCAGGCCCTGCACGATCTCGCCATCGGCCGGCACCAGCTCACCGGCACTGACGATCACATGGTCGCCCGGGCGCAGTTCGGCGGCCGGCACCTGGGCTTCTGCGGCACCCGGCTGCGGCGCCGCCAGCCGGCGTGCCACCAGGTCCTGGCGGGCACGGCGCAGTGACGCGGCCTGGCCACGGCCACGCGCCTCGGCCACTGCTTCGGCGAAATTGCCGAACAACACGGTCACCAGCAGGATCGCGGTCACTGCCATGCCGAAGCCCAGCGGCGCATTGCCGGTCAGTGTGACGATGGCCGCGACGATCGTGCCAGCCATCACCACCGCCATCACCGGGCTGCGCACCAGGTGCATCGGCGAAAGCTTGCGTACTGCTTCGACCAGCGCACGGCGCAGGCCGGCGCCATCAAGCAGCGCAGGGCGCGGGGCAAGGGAACTACGGGTGGAACTTGCGTGGGTACTCATCGGGGTGTCCTTAGTGCAGTCCCAGGCTGAGGTGGTCGGCGATCGGGCCGAGTACCAGCGCCGGCATGAACTGCAGCACGGTCAGGATGACGATCACCGAGACCAGGGTCAGGGCGAAGGTCGGGGTTTCGATCTGCAGGCTGCCGGCAGACTCCGGCGCCTGGCGCTTGGCGGCCAGCTGTGCGGCCACCACCAGCGGGATGATCAGCAGCGGGAAGCGGCCCAGCAGCAGCACCAGCGAGCAGCTCAGGTTCCACCACAGCGTGGCGTCGCCCAGCCCCTCGAAGCCCGAGCCGTTGTTGGCGTAGGCCGAGACGTACTCGTAGAACACCTGGCTGATGCCATGGAAGCCCGGGTTGGAGGTAGCGGCCAGCCCGGGCACGGCCAGGGTGATCGCGGTGAACACCAGCAGGGTGATCGGCTGCAGCAGCACCAGCAGGGCCAGCAGGCGTACCTGTGGCGTCTCCAGCTTGCGGCCGAACAGTTCCGGCGTACGTCCGGTCATCAACCCGGCCAGGAACACGCCCAGCAGCAGGTACACGATGAACTGCTGCAGGCCACAGCCTATGCCGCCCCAGATCGCGCTGACCAGCATGTTGACCATCGCGATGCCGCCACTCAGCGGCGCCAGCGAGTCATGCATGCCGTTGACCGACCCGTTGGAGACCTGGGTGGTCACCGCCGCCCACAGCGCCGTGCCGTCGGCGCCGAAGCGCACCTCCTTGCCTTCCATCAGCAGCGGCGTGGCGGCGCTGGCACTGTGCCCTTCGCTCCACACCATCGCGCCGGTGGACAGCAGCGACATGCCCAGCATGCAGCTGAACACCAGGGCGCCGAACCGGCGCCGGCCGGTGAACGCACCGATCATGAAGATCACCGCCATCGGCACCAGCAGGATGCCGACGATCTCCAGCGCGTTCGACAGCGGGGTCGGGTTCTCCAGCGGGAAGCTGCTGTTCGGGCCGTACCAGCCGCCACCGTTGGCGCCCAGCTGCTTGGCCGCGACCATCGCCGCCACCGGACCCAGCGGCAGTTTCTGTCCGGTCATGCCGGCGCTGGCATCGATCGGCGTGGCCTGCGGGCCACCGGCCATCGTCGACGGCACGCCCTGGCTGGTCAGCAGCAGGGTCCACACCAGGCACAGCGGCAACAGGAAGCGCACGCACAGGCGGACCACGTCCACGTAGTAGTTGCCCACCGCCACCTGGCGGTCGTCGCCGGCACCGGTGGCCGCCGCAGCCTGCGGCGCACGCGAGAACAACGCGCGCAGCGTGGCCACAGCCAGCGCCAGGCCCATCATCGGTGTCACCACCTGCAGGCCGGTGATGCCGGTCATCTGTGAGAGGTAGGACAGCTGGGCCTGGCCCGAATAGTGCTGCTGGTTGGTGTTGGTCAGGAACGAGATCATCGTGTGCAGCGCGGTGTCCCAGCGCATGTTCGGGATCTGGTCCGGGTTCAACGGCAACCAGGCCTGGGTCATGAACACCGCCTGGGTCAGTACGGCGATCACTACGTTGCTCAGCACGAAGGCCAGCACGTAGCCGCGCCAGGACATCGCGCGCGAGGGATCGACGCCGAACACCTTGTACAACGGCTTTTCGATCCAGTTGAACAGCACGTCGGCCTTCATCGGCGTGCCGCGCATCACGCGCGCCAGGTACAGGCCCAGCGGCCACGCGAGCAACAGGCTGGCGGCAATAATCACAAGCATCTCGGTCATGGCAGGCTCCGCTCAGAACGACTCGGGCCGCAGCACGACATAAAGGAGATAGGCGGCGGCGACCAGCACCAGCACGCCACACAACAACGACAGCCAGGGGGACATTGCAATAGCGTCCTGGTGGAACCCCTCCACCTCAGGCCGTCATCGTCGTCCTGCCGCCCATAAACGCACTACGCGCCGGACCGTGCCGACGCGTAAAGAGTGCATAAATTCCGTGGGCCAAGCCGTAACCAGGCGCCGCCCACTGTAGAGCCGGGCCCATGCTGGGCTGCTCTTTCCCAAGGCCACGTGGAGCCGAGCATGGGCTCGACCCTACAAGCGAATCACGGCGCCTGGCTCGCTGGCGCCACGCCCTTCAGCTCGCGGTAGCGCTGCAGCGTGCTGTCGATCTCGGCCTTCAGCGCCTGCTGCTGCTGCAGGAACCCGGCCTGCAGGCGCTGCTGCGCCCGCAACTGCACGTGCCGCTGACGGATCGCCTCGGCCTGCTTGTCGGCCACCTTGCCACCGGCCAGTTCTCGGTCGCCAGCGGCCGACAACAGCGCCACCAGCGATTCGCGCAGGCTGGTGACGTTGTACTCGGCGGTCTTCAGGTTGTTGTCGAGCACTTCCTGGCGCTCGGCGAACACCCGGCGCAGGTCGTCCTCGCTGCCATAGGTGGACAGCATCGCCTGTTCGGTGCGCTGGCGGGTCTGCTCGGCCATCAGGTCCAGCTGCTGCTGCTGCGCCTCGGTGCTGGCCGCGGCGCGCTCTTCGTCGGTCAACGCGCGCTGGACCTGCGCATTGCGCAGGCCGCTCTTCGCGTTGAACTCCTCGCGGGCGTGATTGACCGCATCGGCTGGCAGCGAATCGCTGCAGATCCGCTCCTTGCCCTCGTTCCAGCAATACAGCTTCTTCTCCACTTTGCCGCCGTCGCGCGACTGCGCCGGCACGGTGGACGGCACGGCCAGCAGCAGGCCGGCAAAGAGAACGGCAGGAACTCGGGACATGACCTTTCCCCTGGGTCGGTCAGCGGATCGAACGGACGCCGTACTGGGCCCGGTAGGCTTCCAGCGGCTGGCGGTAACCCACAAGTTCCGGGTTGCCGGAGGCGAAATCAAGCAGATCGGCCAGCGACGCCACGGCGATCACCGGAATCCCGGCCTCTTCGGCCACCGACTGCGCCGCCGAGCGGCGGTCGGTTTCCGAGGCGATCTCCTGGCGGTCCAGGGCTACCACGATGCCGGCCGGGGTGCCGCCGGCAGCGCGGATGATGCCCAGCGCTTCGCGGATCGCGGTACCGGCGGTGATCACGTCGTCGACGATCAGCACGCGCTTGCCATTCATGTCGGCGCCGATCAGCTGGCCGCCTTCGCCGTGGTCCTTGGCTTCCTTGCGGTTGAACGACAGCGGCAGGTCGCGGCCGCGCTGGGCCAGCTCGCAGGCCATCGCGGTGGCCAGCGGAATGCCCTTGTAGGCCGGGCCGAACACCACGTCGTACTTGATCCCGCTGGCATCGATGGCATCGGCATAGCAGGCGCCGAGCTGGGACAGCAGCGAACCGGAGTCGAAACGGCCGGCGTTGAAGAAATAGGGGCTCAGCCGGCCGGACTTGAGGGTGAACTGGCCGAAGCGCAGGGCGTCGGCGGTCAGGGCCAGCTGCAGGAAACGGTGGCGGTGGTCGCTCATCAAAACTCGATTCATCTTCATTTGGAGCACAAATCCTAATCCAGCTGGGCGTTTCGCGCTCGTCCGGCCCCGCGTGAAGGCTGTCGCGGCGCTGCCTGGCGGACTGCGCAGCCCTACGGGCAACCGGTATGCTTGCCCGGTTTCCCGCCGCAGGTCCCCGCATGCGCATCATCAGTTTCAACGCCAATGGCATCCGTTCCGCCGCGACCAAGGGCTTCCTGGACTGGTTCCGTGCCCAGGACGCCGACGTCCTGTGCATCCAGGAAACCAAGGCCCAGGAAGACCAGCTGACCGACCCGATGTTCCGTCCGGATGGCCATCACTGCTTCTACCGCGACGCCATCACCAAGAAGGGCTACAGCGGTGTGGCGATCTACAGCAAGCGCGAGCCGGACCAGGTCATCACCTCGCTGGGCTGGGCCCCGTTCGACGACGAAGGCCGCTACATCGAGGCGCGCTACGGCAATCTCAGCGTGGTCTCTTTCTATATTCCCTCCGGCAGCTCGGGTGACCTGCGCCAGGGCTTCAAGTTCGAAGTGATGGAATGGCTGCGCCCGATCCTGGAGGAGTGGGCGCGCAGCGGCCGCGACTACGTGCTGTGCGGCGACTGGAACATCGTGCGTTCGGCGCTGGACATCAAGAACTGGAAGTCCAACCAGAAGAATTCCGGCTGCCTGCCGGAGGAGCGCGACTGGCTCAACGCCCTCTGCGCCGACCATGGCCAGGCCACCGATGTCGCCGCCGGCCGCGGTTGGGCCGATGCCTACCGCCTGCTCAATCCCACCGGCGAGGATTACACCTGGTGGAGCAACCGCGGCGCCGCCCGCGCCAACAACGTCGGTTGGCGCATCGACTACCAGTTCATCACGCCGGGCCTGCGCGACAAACTGCGTAGCTGTTCGATCTACCGCGACGAGCGCTTCTCCGACCACGCCCCGTTCACCGTGGACTACGACCTGTGACCGAGGCCGCCACGCCGGTTAGCTACAAGGGTTGGGCAGGCATCAAGCGCGCCTTCGGTACCCCGTCGGCGCTGACCATGGCCATGCTTGGCTTCGGCAGTGGCCTGCCGTTCCTGCTGATCGCTTCGCAGACGCTGTCCACGCGCCTGCGCGACGTCGGCCTGGACCTGGGCAGCATCGGCCTGATCAGCCTGGCCAGCTTCTTCTACCTGCTCAAGTTCCTGTGGGCGCCGCTGCTGGACCGCTATGCATTTCCGCTGCTGGGCGCGCTCGGCCGCCGCCGTTCGTGGCTGCTGGTATCGCAGGTGCTGGTGCTGGTCGGCCTGGTCGCACTGGCCTTCGTGCGGCCGGAAGAGGGCGTCTGGCCACTGGTGATGTGGGTGCTGGTGGCGTCGTTCGCTGGCGCCACCCAGGACTCGGCGGTCGATGCCTACCGTATCGAGATCGCTCCGCAGACCGCGCAGGCCGCGCTGGCGGCCACCTATACGCTGGGCTACCGGATCGGCCTGATCCTGGCCGGTGCCGGCGCGCTGTACCTGGCGCAGTTCGAAGGCTGGATCGTCGCCTACCTGGCGATGGCCGCGCTGATGCTGCTGCCGATCGTCACTACCCTGCTGTGCGCCGAACCGGAGCGCCCGGCCACGGCGGTGCAGCGTCGCATCGATATCGCCGAAGCCTTCGTCCAGCCCATCTCCAGCTTCTTCAGCCGTAATGGCGTGGCGTTGGCACTGGTGCTGCTGGCCTTCGTCGGCCTGTTCAAGTTCCCCGATCAGGTGATCGGCGTGATGGCCGGGCCGTTCTATCTCGATTCGGGGTTCGACAAGGCCGACATCGCCACCGTGTCCAAGCTGTTCGGTGTATGGATGGGGATCGGCGGTGCGTTCCTGGGGGGTATTGCGGTGGCCGCATTCGGCTTCCGGCGCATGCTGCTGGTGGCCGCACTGGGCGTGGCGATGTCCAACCTCGCCTTCCTGCTGATGGCGCACAACCCAGGCAAGCTGTGGGCGTTCTATGCCGCGCTCAGTGCCGACAACCTGTTCCAGGGGTTCGCCGGCACCGTGCTGGTGGCCTTCATGTCGTCGCTGACCGACCGCAACTTCACCGCCACGCAGTACGCGTTGCTGGTATCGCTGGCCAACCTGCCGGGCAAGTTCATCGGCGGTGTCTCCGGATACATCGTTGAGGCGACGTCCTACAGCACGTTCTTCATCCTCAGCTCGGTCACTGTGGTGCCGACCCTGCTGCTGCTGGCCTGGCTGTGGCCGCGGATCGCCGACCGCGGGCCGCCACCGGTCGCCTGATTGCCTGCCCGCCCGGACTGCGGGATCATCGCCCCCGACGCGCCGAGGGGGCGGTGCCTTGCGAACGGGGAAGTGAGCATGGCCGACGTTGTGCTGCGGGACCTGGACCCGCTGCTGCTGGAACGTATCCGACGTGTCGCGGTCGCCCGCGGCTGGACCCATGAACAGACCTGCGCCGCGTTGTTGGAGCAGGGCCTGTTCAGCAGTGAACTGGAGGTCCGCTCCGGTTTCGGCGATCCCGAAGTGGACGCCCTCTCCGATGCGATCGCCGCCCTGCAGGCCTTGCCCGCAGGGCAGGGCTTCGATTAGCGGCTTTGTAGAGCCGAGCCCACGCTCGGCTGCCCGGTGAATCCACGCCATGCGTGGATGGCGCCACCTCACGCCAGGTGGACTGCCCCCAGGATCCGCGGCCCCTTGGCTCCGGTCACGCTCGGCAGGTTGCCGGCCAGCCCGTCCATCGTCCGCTGCGCCAGCCAGGCGAATCCCATCGCCTCCACGTACTCCGGGTCCAGCCCATGCACCGCGCTGGACTCCACCTGCACCTCCGGCAGCCGCGCCGCCAGCCGCTTCATCAGCTGCCGGTTGCGCACCCCGCCGCCACAGACCAGCAGGCGCCGGGTCTGCGGCTGCTGCGCCAGCAGCGCATCGGCCACGGTTGCCACGGTCAGCTCCAGCAGCGTGGCCTGCACATCGGTGGCGGCGTACTGGCCTTCCCCCATGTGCGCCTCGGCCCAGGCCAGGTGGAACTGCTCGCGCCCGGTGCTCTTCGGCGGCGGCAGCGCGAACCACGGGTCCGAACGCCAGCCGGCCAGCAGGCCCTCGTCCACCGCGCCACTGGCGGCATACGCGCCATCGGCATCGAAGGTACGGCCGGTGTGGCGCTGGCACCAGGCATCCATCAGCGCGTTGGCCGGGCCGGTATCGAAGCCGCGCACCGCGCCTTCGCGCGGGATCAGGGTCAGGTTGGCGATGCCGCCCAGGTTGAGCACCGCGCGGTCTTCATCGGCGGCACCCAGCATGCCCAGGTGGAAAGCCGGCATCAGCGGCGCACCATGCCCCCCGGCCGCTACGTCGCGACGGCGGAAGTCGGATACTGTGGTGATTCCGGTCAGTTCGGCGATGCGGTTGCCGTCGCCCAGCTGCACAGTGAACGCTGGATCGGCCAGCGGGCGGTGTCGCACGGTCTGGCCGTGCGAGCCGATCGCGCGCACCTGGCTGCGGTCCACGCCGGCTTCGGCCAGCAGCTGGTTGGCGGCCTCGGCGAAGTTGATCGCAATCCGCGCGTCCAGTTCGCCCAGCTCCTCCAGCGAATCCAACGGGCCACCTTCGCCCAGCGCCACCAGCCGCGCGCGCAGCACCGGTTCCCAGCGTGCGGTCAGGCCGTGCACGAAGCGGCAGCCACCGCCCGCGGGAAACTGCACCAGCGCGGCGTCGATGCCGTCGGCGCTGGTGCCCGACATCAGGCCAAGATACAGGGGGGCGTCAGCGTCGGCAGTAGTGTTCATGGCAGGCACAAAAAAAGGACGCGGCAAGCTTGGGCTGCCGCGTCCTTGCTCGTCAACGCAGGGGCTCAGCCGCGCTTGCGGCCGGTCGCCTGCTTGTCCTTGGCGCTGGCCACCTCGGCGGCGGCCTCGTCGCGGCTGGTCGGTGCCGGGCTGGCATCGGCGTAGATCAGCTTCTCCATGCCCTGGATGCGGGCCATCGCTGGCGCGGTCTGCGCGCGGAAGGCGACCAGCTCGGCGCCCTTCAGCGGCTCCGGCGGCGGCATGGTCACGGTCAGCGGGTTGCGGTGTTCGCCGTTGACCCGGAATTCGTAGTGCAGGTGCGGCCCGGTCGCCAGGCCGGTCGAGCCGACATAGCCGATCACCGTGCCCTGGGCCACGCGCTGGCCGGTCCTGATGTTCGCAAAGCGCGACATGTGGCCGTACAGGGTGGTGTGGCCTCGACCGTGGTCGAGGATCACCACATTGCCGTAGCCGCGCTGCACGCCCGCGAACTGCACGCGGGCATCGCCGGCGGCCATGATCGGCGTGCCGGTACGCGCGGCGTAGTCCACGCCCTTGTGCATGCGCATCTTGCCCAGCACCGGGTGCTTGCGTGCGCCGAAGGTCGAGCTCAGCCGCGCGAACGGGATCGGCATGCGGATGAAGCTCTTCTTCAACGAACGGCCGTTGATGTCGTAGTACTCGGACTTGCCGTTGCGGTCGAAGCGGAAGCCGGAATAGGTCTTGCCCCCGGTGGTGAAGGTCGCCGCCAGGATCTTGCTGGTGTCCACCTTCTCGCCTTCGCGCCAGGTCTCGTCCATCACCACGCTGAAGCGGTCGCCCGGCTGCAGGTCCTTGGAGAAGTCGATGTCGTACTTGAAGATGTCGTCGGTCATCGTCGCGATCGCCGACGGCGACAGCCCGGCCCGGCGGGCGGCGGCATACAGCGAACTGGTGATCTCGCCGCTGGTGACCACGGTACGCGTGGAAGTCTCGCGCCGCGTCACCTTCTCCTTGATGTCATCGCCGGCCAGGCTCAGTTCCACCCGGTTGTCGGCGTCGCGATCGAAGCGGATGCTGCGCAGGTCGCCGGACAGCGGCATGTCGAAGGCGATCTCGGCGCCCGGGCGCAGCTTGGTCAGCGCCTCGCGCGCACCGGGGTGCTCCAGCACCCGGTGCAGGGTGGTGGCCGGAATGCCGGCTTTGTCGAACAGGTCACTCAGGGTCTGGCCGCGCTGGATGCGCAGCACCTGCCAGCTGTCGCCCGGCACCTGCTGCTGGCGGGCCATGGTCAACGGCGGCAGCGGCAGCGCCAGGCTGGTGTGGCTGTCCGCGTAAGGCGCATCAATGGTGTGCGAGAAACCGGGGACGATCGTCGCCACCAGGGCGCCGATGGTCGCAAACAGGCTGGCGTGCATCCAATGGCGGCGGGTCCAGCGCTCATTGAAGGCGGCGGGAAGGTGTTGCCTGAGCTTCCGATGCAGGGCGTTGTCGTGCAGGACGTGAAGGCGTTCCTGGAAGCGCTGCTTGCGTGCGCGCCCTTGTTCGGAATTGTGCATCGGCGGTTTTTTCCTGGCGGCCCGGGAGCGCGGGCCTGATCGCCGGTTACCATAGACACCTGAGAAAACCGCGTCAAACCCTTGTGCCCATTGGCTTTTGTGAAGCCAATCGGGTTAACTTTGCTTTAACACCCCACACAAGAATCGGCGTTGCCGGGAGTAGTCACGTGTCCTCGATTGAAGAAGCCCTTGCCCTGATCGGCCGCGGTGCCGACGAGATCCTCAAGCTCGAGGATCTGCGTGCGCGCCTGCAGGAAGGCCGCCCGCTGCGGATCAAGGCCGGCTTCGACCCCACTGCGCCCGACCTGCACCTGGGCCACACGGTGCTGCTGAACAAGATGCGCCAGTTCCAGGACCTCGGCCACCAGGTCATTTTCCTGATCGGCGACTTCACCGGCATGATCGGCGATCCCTCGGGCAAGAGCCTGACCCGCAAGCCGCTCAGCCGCGATGACGTGCTGGCCAACGCCCGTACCTACGAGGACCAGGTGTTCAAGGTGCTCGACCGCAGCCGTACCGAAGTCCGCTTCAACTCGGAGTGGTTCGGCAAGATGGGCGCGGCCGACATGATCCGCCTGGCCGGCCAGCACACCGTGGCACGCATGCTCGAGCGCGACGACTTCGCCAAGCGCTATGCCGCCCAGCAGTCCATCGCCATCCATGAGTTCCTGTACCCGCTGGTGCAGGGCTACGACTCGGTGGCCCTGGAGGCCGACGTCGAGCTGGGCGGTACCGACCAGAAGTTCAACCTGCTGATGGGCCGTGGCCTGCAGGAACACCATGGCCAGAAGCCGCAGGTGGTGCTGACCATGCCGCTGCTGGAAGGCCTGGATGGCGTCAACAAGATGTCCAAGTCGCTGGGCAACTACATTGGTATCAGCGAGCCGGCCATCGACATCGTCACCAAGACCATGAAGGTGGACGACACCCTGATGTGGCGCTGGATCGAGCTGCTGTCCTTCGACATCAGCCAGGCCGAGGCCGTGCAGCTGCGCGAGCAGGTGGCCAATGGCGGCCTGAACCCGCGCGTGGTCAAGCTGCGCCTGGCGCGTGAGCTGGCGACCCGTTTCCACGACGCCGTGGCGGCAGAGCAGGCGATTGCCGGCTGGGAGGCGGCGGTGACCGGGCAGGGCGACATCACCCAGTTGCCGCTGCAGGATGTGGCGATCCCGGCCGAAGGCCTGCGTATTGCCGCGTTGCTGACGGCGGCCGGCCTGACCCCGAGCAACTCCGAAGCCAACCGCAAGCTCAAGGAGCGCGCGGTGAAGGTGGACGGTGAAGTGGTCGAAGACGGTCAGCAGGTGCTGCAGCCGGGCTTCGAAGGCCTGCTGCAGGTCGGCAAGCGCACCTTCGCCCGCGTGCGCCTGGTCGCTGGCTGAGAAGAAGGAAGGGCCGGCGCCAGCCGGCCCTTCCTTTTGCTCTTGTAGAGCCGAAGGCAACGGCAGGAGCCGTTGCCTTCGTCGCGTGCGACGGCCCGTAGGGGCCGGGCAGGACGCCCGGCATAGCCACGCTCGGCTGCTCTTCACGGGATCCTCCCGCGGCGCGGCGCATGAACCGATGCAACATCCGGTGAAAAAAATCGCCACACCCCCTTCACAAATGATCGGAATGGGGACATACTTCTCCTCCCCCGTCGCAGGGGTCGCCACCAAGGGGCTTCAGCGACAACAGGGCGCCCACCACCGCCGAACGAGATGATCGAACGAAGGTGTTGACGGACTGAAAAAGTCTGGCATAATGGGCGGCTCGCTACGAAGGAAACTTCGCAGCACACGGGAACGGCGCTGAGGCCACTTCCCCGGATCTTTGAAAGTATGCGCAGGTATCTTGTGAAGGCGCCTGCAGGA
>NZ_JAXBQQ020000004.1:0-292296 GCF_047520695.2 Stenotrophomonas sp. AR029
GCTGTTGCCCGAGGCGATCTCGCCGGCGGCCAGGGTGATGCTGGAGGCGCTGGCCTGGATCTGGCCGACGATCTGGGTCAGCTGCGCGACCGTGGTGTTGGCATCATCACGCATGCGGGCGAACACGCCATTGAACTGACCTTCCATGCGCGCGGTCAGGTCGCCGGTGGCGATCGACTGCAGCAGCTGCGAGAGCTGGCCCAGGTTGCCGTCAGCCACCTGCATCATGGTGTTGAGGTGCTCGATCATCAGCTTGAAGTCGTGCTGGAACCGCTGTGCGTCGCCGCGCTGGCTGAAGTCACCGGCGGCGGCCGCCGCAGCCAGGTGCTGGATCTGCGAATTGATGGCCAGCAGGCTGGCCTTGGCCGCGTCCATGGATTCGTGCAGGATCGCGCGGCTGCCGGGCAGGCGGCGTGCGTCAGGGCTCAGGTTGCCGATGGCGTACTGGTTGAGTACTTCAATGGCATCGACGATCGCATCGAGGTGCTCGAAGATCACCGTGTTGATGCCGTTGGCCAGCTGGCCGTAGACACCCGGGAAATCTTCCGGGATGCGATGGCTGATGTCCGGGCCAGCGTGCATCTGTGCCATCAGCTGTGTCTGCTCGCTGAAGCGTCGCAGCATCGCCGTCATCTCGGCGGTGGCAGCGAGCATCCTGCCGGCTTCATCCTTGCTGGTGGCTTGGGTGCTGACGCTGAGATCACCGCGGGCAACGGCCTGGATGGCATGCACGGCCTTGCCGAGTGGGCCGGTCACTGCCCGCGAGATGACGATGGCCAGCGCGGCAGCGACCAGCGACAGCAGCACGATGCAGCCGATGATGGCAATCATGCTGGTGCGGTGGGTGGCGTTGGCGTCGGCAATCTTGCCGTCCATCTGGCCGGCGATGTGGGTTCCCAGTGCCTTCATTGCAGCGAAGAGGTCGCGACGCGCCGGGCGCGACTGCTCGTCGGAGATCTGCTGGGCCTGTGTGCCATCACCGGCGGCCACGGCGTCGCGCATCGCCTTGTTTGCGGCGAAGTAGCGGTCCAGCTGCGCGCTGGCCGCGCGATACAGTTCACGCTCCTTGTCCAGCGCCGGCAGCGCCGCGTACGCCGCCAACTCGTCATGCACGGCCTTGGCGGTGTCGTCCATGCGCTTGTTGTAGTCGGCGACCTTGTCCGGCTGGTCGAGCATGCTCAGCTGGGCCAGTTCGTAGGTGCGGAACTCGCCCAGCTGCGAGCGTGCCTCGCCCAGGTGCTGGACCGAGGGGATATCGTTGCCAGCCATCTCGCGCAACTGCGCGTTGGCCTCGCTCAGGCGCACCAGTGCGAAGGCGCCGAGGATCAGGGTCATCAAGGTGGTGAGGGTGAACCCCACGGCCAGCTTGCGGGCGATGGGCAGATCTTGGAACCACTTCATGCAGGGTGCTCCAGGTGGGCAGAGTGCCGGCGTCTGTGCGCCGGTTCGGGGGTGGTTGCAGAGCGAACGGGGGTGCCCGGTGGGGTTCGGTGACGACCGTCAAAGCGAAATAACGGCGCCGTCCGCGCGGACTTTATGGACGCAGATCACATTCGGTTGCGTAGGGATGACGGCGCGAAAGTGCTGGTCTGGCGGGGCTTGCGCTCGGATGACGTGGTTGCGCGCGAAACCATCGCCTCGACGGAGTTCACAGAAGGGATGGGGTCAGATCCCTTTTCCCTGAAAAGGGATCTGACCCCGGCTGGAATGGAGCACACAAACAAAACCGCCGCCCCGAAGGGCGGCGGTCCATTACCCGCATGCGGCGTGGATCAGGCGGCCTGCGGCATCCGCAGCGAGCGCACCAGTCCGCCGATGTCGACGATCAACGCGACGCGGCCGTCGCCAAGGATGGTGGCACCGGACACCCCGCCGATACGGCGGTAGTTGTTCTCGATGTTCTTCACCACCACCTGCTGCTGGCCGACCAGTTCGTCCACTTCCAGCGCGATTTTCTGGCCATCGCCTTCCACCACCACCACCAGCGATTCGCTGCCCGGTGCGCGGTTGCCGTAGCCGTAGTACTCGCTCAACGACAGGATCGGCAGGTACTCGCCGCGCACGCGCAGCACGCGGCCTTCGCCGGCCATGCTGCGGATATCCTCGGGCTGCGGCTGCAACGCCTCAAGCACGTAGGCAAGCGGCAGGATCAGGGTTTCGCCGGCCACGGCCACCGTCATGCCATCGAGGATGGCCAGGGTCAGCGGCAGGCGGATCAGCGTGCGGGTGCCGGTACCGAGGCTGCTTTCGATCTGCACCTCGCCGCCCAGTGCCTGGATGTTGCGGCGGACCACGTCCATGCCGACGCCACGCCCGGACAGGTCGGTGACCGCATCGGCCGTGGAGAAGCCAGGTTGGAAGATCAGGTCCCAGACCTGCGAATCGGTCGGGTTGTCCGGCACGGCCAGGCCGCGTTCGTGAGCCTTGGCCAGGATCTTGGCGCGGTCCAGGCCGCGACCGTCGTCGCTGACTTCGATGACGATATGGCCGCCCTGATGCGAAGCTGCCAGCGTGATCGTGCCGGTCTCGTCCTTGCCCGCACCGCGGCGGACGTCGGGCATTTCCAGGCCGTGGTCGATCGAGTTGCGCACCAGGTGCACCAGCGGATCGGCGATCTTTTCGATCAGACCCTTGTCCAGTTCGGTGCCTTCGCCGACGGTGCGCAGGCGCACCTGCTTGCCGAGGCGGCTGGACAGGTCACGAACCAGGCGCGGGAAGCGGCGGAACACCGCATCGACGGGCAGCATGCGCACGCCGATCACCGCTTCCTGCAGGTCGCGGGTGTTGCGTTCAAGCTGGTCCAGGCCAGCGAACAGGCTCTCGGCGTGGACCGGGTCCAGTGCGTGCGAGACCTGCTTGAGCATGGCCTGGGTGATGACCAGTTCGCCAACCAGGTTGATCAGCGCATCGACCTTGTCGACGCTGACGCGGATCGAGGTTTCCGCTTCCTGGCTGGCACCACCGTTGGCAGCAGGCGTGGCAGGTGCAGACGGGGCCGCTGCGACCGGAGCGGGAGCCGCCGCGGCCGGCGCCTGGGTGGCCAGGCTCGGCGGCGCGGCGGGACGGATGTCCAGCTCGCAATCGTCCAGCACCCAGGCGAAGGTGTCTTCGATCTTGCTGCGCGGCACCTTGCCAACCAGGCCCAGGTCCCACGCAAGATGCGCTTCGAGCGGATCAAGCTGGGCGAAGCCCGGCAGGCGCTCCATGCGCGCGGCGACCTGCAGCGAACCGAGGTGTTCCAGTTCGCGGATGATGCGAAGCGGATCGTTGCCGCTCATGAACAGCGACGGCGCCGGAGTGAAACCGATCTGCCAGGCTTCCGGCGTATCGTCCACCTTGGCTGCGGCGGCCGACGGGGCGCTCGCTGCGGCCTGGCCGGAAAGAACCGCTTCCAGGCGCGCCTTCACCGCAGCGACTGCAGCCGGATCGGCAGCCTGGCCGTGTTCGGCTTCGCGCAGCAGGGCGCGCAGCACGTCCACCGAGGACAGCATGGCGTCGACGGCGTGGCCTTCCAGGGCCCGCTTGCCGGCGCGCAGCTCATCGAGCAGCGTTTCCAGCACGTGGGTCAGGCCGGCGATCGCGTCGAAGCCGAAGGTGCCGGCGCCGCCCTTGATCGAGTGGGCGGCGCGGAATACCGAATTGATGATCTCCGCGTCCTGCTGCCCCGATTCCAGGGCCAGCAGGCCAGCCTCCATCGCATCGAGGCCTTCGCGGCTCTCCTCGAAGAAGGTGGCGTGGAAGCGTTGCAGGTCCATGCTCATGGCAGTGGTGATCCGGAAGCGAAGAGGGGGAGCGGCGCCGGGCGATCAGCCCAGCACTTTCTGCACGGTGGCGACCAGCTGTTCGGGATTGAACGGCTTGACCAGCCAGCCGGTGGCACCGGCGGCCTTGCCTTCGGACTTCTTGTCGGCGGCCGATTCGGTGGTCAGCATCAGCAGCGGGGTGAACTTGTAGTCCGGCAGCTGGCGCAGTTCGCGGATCAGCGCGATGCCGTCCATGTTCGGCATGTTGACGTCGGTCACCACCGCATTGAAGCGCTGGCCCTTGGCACGACCGAGCGCGACCGCGCCGTCTTCAGCTTCTTCGACGGCAAAACCGGCCGAGGTGAGGGCGAAGGACACCATCTGGCGCATCGACGCCGAATCGTCCACCACCAAGATACGTGCGCTCATGCAGCGTTCTCCACAGATTTCAGGTTGTCATGGGTTACGTCCAGGCCCAGGGCCTGGGTGACGCCCAGCAGGCGCGCGGCGTCACTGAAGGTTGCAGTGCAACCGTGGAAGCCGGTGCCCAGGCCTGCCTCGCGGCGGGCCTGCACGAACGCACACAGCACCTGCACGGCGGCCGTGTGGATGCGGGCGACCTGGCTGGCATCCAGGGTCAGCTCGCCAGCCTGGTCCACGAGTGGGGCGAGGCGGTTCTTGAGCTCGGTAGTGCTCTCGATGCCGAGATCCCCACCCAGTTCGACAGTGCTCATCGTTGCTCCGGACAAACGGTTCCGTGATCCATAACGGCACCCCGGTGGGGTTCTTTAGAAGAATCGACGCGGTACGTCGATGCGGTCGCTGCTTAAAAGGGGACGGAGGGAATCAAGTCGCAATCGACCTGGCTCTACTGCAGCTCCCTCGGCAACGGCGACCGCGCAGTGGGGACGTAAGGTGTTGATCCAACGGATCAACTCCTTGCGTCCCCGACAGGCACCCCTTCGGCGCAAAGCGCCGGGTCAGTCGCGACTTAATCCCCTCCGTCCCCTTTTTCTTGGCGGCTCAGCTCAACAGCCGGGTGGCGTCGAGCAGGATCATCGGCCGCTGGCTGACCCGGGCCACGCCGCGGAACAGGTCGTTTGAGATCTGGCAGATGCGCGCGGTATCGGGCGGTTCGATCTGCGAATCGGTGAGGTTGGCGACATCTTCGACCGCTGACACGCGCAGGCCGATGGTTTCGCCGTCCTCCTCCAGGACCACGATGCGGGTCTGTGCGTCGTCTTCGGCGGCCGCGGCGCCAAGGTGCAGGCCCAGATCCATCACCGGTACCACCTGGCCGCGCAGGTTCATGATGCCGAGCATGGCCGCTGCAGTGCCACGCAGTGGCAGCAGCGGCACCGGCAGCACCACTTCCTGCACCTTCAGCAGTTCCAGCGCATAGGCCTGGGTGCCGCAGCGAAGGCGCAGCCAGCGTGAAGTGCGTTCGCCGGCGCGTCGGTTCTGCGGATGCGGGCTGCGAGCCGGTTGGTGGGCCTGCGCCTGCAGCTCCTGCCAGGTGCCGGGACGGTTGCCTGCCGGGGCATCGACGGCGGCGCGCGGCGGCGGAGTGGCGGTGCGCGCGGCCGGGGCCGGGGCTGCAGGTGCAACCGTCGGGGCCACCGGAGCTGCGACCACGGCGGGCGGTGGCGTGGCTACGTCTTCGCCACCGGCGGCCGCTTCGAACGCGGCCTGCAGGCCGGGGCTGTCGGTGTGGGCGAGGCGATGGCTGTCGGCCGGATCGGTCTCGTAGATCACCTCGTCCGGCAGGTCGTCCCAGGTAGGTTCCGGACCGGCGTTTGCAACGACGGCGGGTGCCGGCGCGGTTTCGTGGATGACCTCCTCAGGCAGGTCATCCCAGGTCGGCTCGCGTTCGGAAACCGCTTCTCCCGCCGGACCCTGCCCAGCGCTACCGGAAGCGGCAGCGCTCTCGAAGGCCGCTTCCAGTGCTGCGTCGTCCCGGCTTTGCGCGGCGGCGACGGATTCTGTTTCGTAGATCACCTCGGCGGGCAGGTCATCCCAGGTGGGTTCGCGCGTGGGTGGTGCGGCGCTCTCGAAGGCGGCTTCCAGCGCAGCGCTGTCCCCGCTCGGCGTGGCGGCGATGGTTTCGGTTTCGTAGATCACTTCGGCCGGCAGGTCGTCCCAGGTCGGTTCGCGTTCGGCGACTGCTTCGATCGCCGGGCCTTGCCCGGCGCCTGCGTGCGGCAGCACGGCAGGCGGCGGCGCGACCATCGCTTCGCCCAGCAGTTCGTCCAGGTAATCGTCGAGGATGCCGGTGCTGTTCATGCGGCCTGCTCCAGGGCGCGGGCATCCTCGCCGAGGATCCAGTTCAAGGCGCGCCGGTAGGCGGCCAGGCCACGGCCCGGGTAGTCCTCGCCGGCGCTCGGCAGGGTCAGCCCGGCGGCGTTGCTGATGCGGGTATCGATCGGAATGGCGTCTTCCCACACGCGGCTGCCATGGCGGTCCTGCATGGTGCGCAGCGACTCGTTGCCGGCGCGGGTGCGTCGGTCGAACAGGGTCGGCAGGATCGAGATCGGCAGCAGGCGGCGGCGCGAACGCTCGACCATCTCGCCGGTGCGGACCATGCCATCCAGGCCGTGCAGGGCCAGGGGTTCGGCCTGGGTCGGGATGATCAGGCGATCGGCGGCAGCCAGTGCGTTGATCATCAGCAGGCCGAGGGTGGGTGCGCAGTCCAGCAGGATGTAGTCGTGCTGGCCCTGGTGGCGCGCCAGCGCGTTCTGCAGGGCCAAGCCGAGGCCGGGCTGGTTGGCGCTGCGGCGTTCCAGCGTGGCCAGCGCCGACTGTGCGCAGACGTAGTCCAGGCCATGGATGTTGCTGGCATGGCACAGGCTGGACAGGTCCGCTGGCGGTGTGCCGAACAATTCCAGTACGCCGGCCGGCGGCGGGTCCACCGGCACGCCGAAGGCGCGGCTGAGCGAGGCATGCGGATCGAGGTCGATCAGCAGCACGCGATGGCCGAGCGCGGCCAGACCGCGGCCGAGGGCGAGGGTGGTGGTGGTCTTGCCGACTCCGCCCTTCTGGTTGGCGACTGCCCAGATGCGCATCGGATTACTCCTTCATTGCCGGGGGAACGGCGGCGCCGACGCGGCTGCCAGCCGGCATCGGCGGCAACTTCACCGGTGCGATGGGGGAGGTGGGGGCGCTGGCCGGAGTTGCGTCGGCCTGTTCGGTGACGGTGCTGTCGGTGGCGCCGGTGGCTGCGTTCAGGCGTTGGCCGAGCGGATCCACCGAGTGCGACGTGTCGGCCAGGATGATGACCATCACCCGGCGGTTGCGGTTGCGGCCCTGCGCGCTGTCGTTCTCTTCGCGCGGGCGGAACTGGCCATAGCCGACCATCGCCAGCCGCGACGGCTGCACGCCCTGGTCGGCGAACAGGTGCACTACGCTGGCTGCGCGCCCGGCCGACAGTTCCCAGTTCGACGGGAAAGTGGCGGTGGCGATCGGCACGTTGTCGGTGTGGCCTTCCACGCGCACGCTGTTGGGTACGTCGCGCAGCACCTCGGCCAGGCTGGCCAGGGTCTGCCGCGCATGCACGTCAAGCGCGGCCGAGCCGGTGGGGAACAGGATGTCGCTGTTGATCTCGACTTCGATCCACAGTTCGGTGCGGCGCACGCTGATCATGCCGCGGTCGATCAGCGGCGCCAGTGCGGCGGTGAGGCGATCGGCAATCGTGTTGAGCTGGCGCTCGGCACGGGCGATCTGCTCCTGGTTGTGCACCGACACCGGCATGCGCATCTGCGAGGCCATCGACGGCAGCAGGGTCGGGTCGTGCGAGGGCGCCGGCGCGGAGGGACCGATCTTGGTGCCGGACTTGATCACCGAGGGGCTGTCCCAGCCGCCGCCCTGCACCTGCTTGTTGCCCACCTGCACCGGGTTGATGGTGCGCGGTGCGCCACCGAAGGCATCGGTCAGCGCGTCGGCCATGATCCGGTACTTGCCCTCGTTCACCGAGGAGATCGCGTACATGACCACGAAGAAGGCGAGCAGCAGCGTCATCAGATCGGCATAGGGGATCGCCCATGCTTCGTGGTTGGCGTGCTCTTCGTGGTGCTTGCGGCGGGCCATGTCAGTGCAGGAAGCCGGAGAGGTTGGTTTCGATGTTGCGCGGGTTCTCGCCCTGGGCGATCGAGATCAGGCCTTCGATGACCATCTCGCGGTCGCGCGTGTTGTGCGAGATCACACTCTTGAGCTTGGCGGCGATCGGCAGGAACAGCAGGTTGGCCGAAGCGATGCCGTAGATGGTGGCGGTGAACGCGGCGGCGATGCCGTGGCCGAGCTTGCTCGGGTCGGCCAGGTTCTTCATCACCGCGATCAGGCCCAGCACGGCACCGATGATGCCGAGCGTCGGTGCATAGATGCCCATCGCCTCGAACACCTTGGCGCCGGCCTGGTCCTGGTGCTCCTGGCTGCCCAGTTCGATTTCCAGCATGTGCCGCATGGATTCGGGCTCGACGCCGTCCACCAGTAGCTGCAGGCCCTTGCGCAGGAACGGGTCCTGCTGCGCTTCCACCTGCGATTCCAGGCCCAGCAGGCCCTGGCGGCGGGCGATGTTGCTCCACTCGACGATCTGCTGGATCAGCTCGCGGCGGTCGCTGTGCGGTGGACGCACGACCCAGCGCACGATGCTGAACGCGTGCTTGAACACCGCCGGCGAGGTGTGCAGCAGGATCGCGGCTACGGTGCCGACGATGACGATCACAAACGCCGCAGGCGACCACAGCGACGCCAGGCCGGCGCCCTTGAGGATGCTGCCGCCGACCAGCGAGGCCAGGGCGAGAAAGAGTCCAATGAGGCTGAGTCTATCCATGGATCCGGTATCGGCTTGTATGAATGGGACTTGAGACACCGGTACAGGCTACTGGTGCGACTTCACGGTTTTACGGGTTCAGCAAGCGGGTCAGTCGTGCGGGCTGCGCAGGCCGTCCACATCCAGGATCAGCGCCATGCGACCATCGCCGATCAGGGTTGCACCGGCGTAACCGCGCAGGCCGCGCAGGGCTTTCGGCAGTGGCTTGATGACCACTTCCTCGCGCCCACGGACCTGGTCCACGACCAGGCCGAAGCGCGCTTCGCCGGCCTGCAGCACCACGATGGTCAGCAGGGTCGACGCGGCGGGCGTCACATCCAGCCACTGGCGCAGATCGACCAGTGGCAGCGTGTGCGAACGGCGGTCGAGCACGGCGCGGCCATCGAACCAGCCCAGCGAGGTGCGCGGTGCGTGCAGCACTTCCATCACGCGCGCCAGCGGCAGCGCATAGACGTCTTCGCCGGCTTGCACCAGCAGGGTCGGCAGGATCGCCAGGGTGAGCGGCACGCGGATCAGGAAGCGGCTGCCGCGGCCCAGCTCCGACTGGATCTGGATCTGGCCACTCAGTTCGCGGATGCGCGACTGCACCACGTCCATGCCAACGCCGCGGCCGGAGATATCCGTGACCTGCTGCTTGGTCGAGAAGCCGGGCAGGAACACCAGGTGCAGGCACTCCTCGCTGCTCAGGCGGGCGGCGGCCTCCGGATCGATCAGGCCCTTCTCGCGTGCCTTCGCGCGCAGCTTCTCCGGATCGATGCCGGCACCGTCGTCCTGCACTTCAATGCTGACGTAGTCGCCTTCCTGCTGGGCCGACAGGCGTACATGGCCCATCCGCGGCTTGCCCTGTGCTTCGCGCAGATCGGGCATTTCCACGCCATGGTCGATGGCGTTGCGGACCAGGTGCACCAGCGGGTCGGCCAGCGCTTCGACCAGGTTGCGGTCGAGCTCGGTCTCGGCACCGATCAGCTCCAGGTCCACTTCCTTCTTCAGCGAGCGGGCAACGTCTCGGGCGACCTTGGGGAAGCGCGAGAAGACCTTGCCCACCGGCTGCATGCGGGTACGCATCACCGCCGACTGCAGGCGCGCGGTGGCGATGTCCAGGGTGGACACGGCGCGGTCCAGTTCCTCGTCGCGCAGGCGCGCACGCAGGGTCTTGAGCCGGTTGCGTGACAGCACCAGTTCGCCGATCAGATTGACAATCGCGTCCAGGCGCTTGGTGTCCACGCGCACGGTATGTTCGGCTTCGGCCAGCGGCTTGGCGGCCGGCTTGGTCGCCGCTGCAGTTGCCGGTGCGGCCGGTGCGGCCAGTGGGCGTGGTGCCGCGATCGGTGCGGGCGCTACCGCAGCGATGGGCTTGGCGCCGGGTGCGGCGCCACCGTGCAGCTGGTCGAGCAGGGCTTCGAACTCGTCTTCGCTGATCAGGCCGTCGTCAGCCTTCCTTGCCGGCGCGACCGCAGTCGGCGCGTTACCACCGTGCAGCTGGTCGAGCAGGGCCTCGAATTCGTCGTCGGTGATCAGGTCGCCGCTACCGGCCGCCGCTACGGCGGTCGGGGCGGCCGGCGCGGTGGCGCCTCCGTGCATGTCGAACTGGGCGATCAGCTCCGGCGGCGCATAGCCCGGCTCGGTGCCGGAGGAAACTGCATCCAGCATCGCTTGCAGGTAGTCCAGCGATTGCTGGGCGGCATCGAAGTGATGGGCCTGCAGCACGGCCTGGCCCGCGCGCGCGATGCCCAGCGCTTCTTCGGCGGCGTGGCACAACTCGACCATGGCGGTGACGCCGAGGAAGCCGGCGCCGCCCTTGAGCGTGTGGTAGCCCCGGAACACCGCGTTGAGCTGCTCGGTGTCCTGTGGTGCCTGCTCCAGCGACACCAGCTGTTCGCCCAGGCGATCCAGGATTTCCTGCGCCTCGATGATGAAATCGGCAGTGATGTCGTCGGATACCGCGCTCATGCTTACAGCCCCAGGTCCGACAGCAGGTCGTCGGCGTCGTTCTGCGAGACCGCGTGGCGGTCCAGTCCCTTCAGTGCCGGCCCGGCCAGTTCCGGATCGGTGCGATGCTGTTCCGGCGGCAGGCCGAGCGCGCCGAAGCCCTCATGCACACGGCGGACGATGCCGACCACGCGACGGATGATCTGCCCCGTCAGGTCCTGGTAGCTCTGGGTCAGGGCGATCTCGGTGAGGTTGTGGCGGATGCGCTCGAGCTGTGCATCCTGGCCGGGCTGCAGGCCTTCGGCGCGCAGCTGTTCGGTCAGGCTGCGGCATTCCTCGGCCAGGTCCAAGGTGCGGTGCGTCGCCTGTTCGGTCATCGCCACCACGTGGTCCAGGCGTGCGCAGGCATCGTCCAGTTCGCCGGCCTCGCTGGGCACGGTCGGCAGTTCACCCAGGGCCTGCCCGAGCTCGCGGGCCAGCCGCGAGAGACCGCTCATCATCGGCTGCGTGCGCAGCGCGACCAGTCCGTCGATGCGTTGCCGCCAGGCGGTTTCGTCACCGGACTCCAGTGCGTCCAGTGCTTCCTGCAGGCGCAGGGCGAGGGCATTCCTGTCGACCGTGGTATCCATCAGGCACTGGCCGCCAGGCGTTCGAAGATCTTGCCGAGCTTCTCTTCCAGCGTCTGCGCGGTGAACGGCTTGATGATGTAGCCGTTCACGCCGTTCTGGGCCGCTTCGATGATCTGCTCGCGCTTGGCTTCGGCGGTGACCATCAGCACCGGCAGGGTCTTCAGCTTGGCGTCGGCACGAATCGCCTTGAGCAGCTCGATGCCGGTCATGACCGGCATGTTCCAGTCGGTGACCACGAAATCGAACGGCTGGCTCTGCAGCAGCGACAGCGCGGCATGCCCGTCCTCGGCTTCGGCGGTGTTGGTGAAGCCCAGATCGCCCAGCAGGTTCTTGACGATGCGACGCATGGTCGAGAAGTCGTCCACGATCAGGATGCGCATGTTCTTGTTCAAAGCAGAGTTCCTTTGTTGTTCATTCCGGGCGGCCGGGGGCAGCTGCCTCGGGGATGTTCATTCTTCGAGGCCGGCGTCGACGGCCTCGAATACCTTCAGCCGGCCGCGCAGGCGCAGCACGGCCTGGCCGTGGATCTGGCAGACCCGCGACTCGCTCACGCCGAGCACCGCGCCGATCTCCTTCAGGTTGAGTTCCTGCTCGTAGTAGAGCGAGAGCACCAGCTGTTCGCGCTCGGGCAGATGGCCGATGGCCTTGCCCAGCTCGCGGCCGAACTCGCTGCGCTCCAGTACCTGCTGCGGGGTCGGGCCACCCTGGGCGACCGTGTCCAGCTCGCCCTGGTCCTCGATGCGCGACTCCAGGCTCAGCACCTGGCCACGCGCGGCGTCTTCCATCAGGCGCAGGTACTCGGGCAGTGGCATCTCCATCGCGGCGGCCACTTCGGTGGCGCTGGCGGCTCGGCCGCTGCTCTGTTCCAGGCGGCGGATGGTGGCCGCAGCATCGCGTGCACGGCGGTGCACCGAGCGCGGCACCCAGTCGCCACGACGGATCTCGTCAATCATCGAGCCACGGATACGGATCGAGGCATAGGTCTCGAACGAGGCGCCCTGGTCGGCGTCGTAGCTGCGCGAAGCCTCGATCAGGCCCATCATGCCCGCCTGGATCAGGTCGTCGACTTCGACGCTGGCCGGCAGGCGCGCGGCCAGATGGTGGGCGATGCGCCGCACCAGGTCCGAGTGCTGGGCGATGACGTCGTTGGCCGCCGAGCGCTGGACTTCCCTGTACTGGGCCGCGCCTTTCATGCCGCCACCCCGCGCTGCTTGAGGATGCGTTCGAGGAAGAACTCGACGCCGCCGCGTGGTTCGGTCGGCGCCTGCCAGCGGGCCGTGCGGCGCGCGATCTCGGTAATCGCCAGTGCGGACGGGCTGGACGGGTAGGCCTTCACCACCGGCTGCTGGCGCTGCACCGACAGGCGCAGCCAGTCATCCTGCGGCACGCAGCCCAGGTAGTTCAGCGAGACATCGGCGAGGAACTTCTCGCAGACGCGGGTCAGCTTCTCGTACAGCACGCGGCCCTCGTTGGGGTCGCGCACCATGTTGGCCACCACCTGGACGCGGTCCACGCCCCGTTCACGCGACAGCACCTTGATCAGCGCGTAGGCGTCGGTGATTGAAGCCGGCTCGTCACAGACCACCACCACGGTGTCCTGCGCGGCCTGGCAGAAGGTCAGCACGCCGTCGGTGATGCCCGCGGCGGTGTCCACCACCATGATGTCCAGCTCGCGCTCCAGCTCGGAGAACACGTTGACCAGGCCGACGTGCTCGGCCGGGGCCAGCTCGGCCATGTGCCGGCGGCCGGACGCGGCCGGGACCACCAGCACGCCGTTCGGGCCTTCGACGATGACATCGTCCAGCGAGCAGCGGCCGGCAACCAGGTCGGCCAGCGTAAAGGTGGGGTTCAAGCCCAGGATCACGTCGATGTTGGCCAGGCCGAGGTCGGCGTCCAGCAGCAGCGTGCGCTTGCCCATGCCGGCCAGCGCCACGGCCAGGTTGGCCGACACGTTGGTCTTGCCCACGCCGCCCTTGCCGCCGGTCACGGCGATGGTGCGCACAGGGCCGAGCGGCTCGCTGCGGGTGGCCGACAGCGGGAAGGTCTTGGTCAGCTTGGCGTACTCACGCGACGGCATGGTTCAACTCCGGGTTGCAGGGCATATCGGCCGCTCGGCGCAAATCTTCAAGGCGAAGTACGAGATTGGCCGCACTGGCCCGGTGCAGGTCGTCCGGAACGTCCTGGCCATCGGTCACCCAGGTGATCGGCAGGGCATGGTCCACGGCCACCGACAGGGCGTTGCCGAAGCGGCCGGTTTCGTCCAGCTTGCTCAGCACCAGGCCCTGCAGGTTGGCGGCACCGAAGCGGCGGACCACCTCGTCCATGTCGCCGAAGCTGGTGTTGGCCGGCAGCACCAGCAGGGTACGCACCTGGCGGGCGGCGCGCAGCCACTGCAGCTGGGCGGCCAGCGCGCGGTCGCGCGGGCCCAGCCCGGCGGTGTCGATCAGTACCAGCTTGTAGTCCTTCAGGCGTTCCAGCAGCTGATCCAGGTCGGTGCCGCTGTTGGCCTCGTGGACGGCGATGCCGAGCTGCCTGCCATAGCCATACAGCTGCTCGCGGGCGCCGATGCGGGTGGTGTCGGTGGTGACCAGGGCGACGTCACGCGGCGCGTGCTTCTCGGCGAAGCGCGAGGCCAGCTTGGCGATGGTGGTGGTCTTGCCGGCGCCGGTCGGGCCTACCAGCGCGATCACGCCGCCTTCCTCCAGCGGGTCGACCGGGGCGATCGGCAGCTTGCGCGAGATCAGCCCCAGCATCAGGCCGCGGCCTCGGTGCGCCTCGGTCTCCAGCGGAATCTGCATGGCGACGTCGCGGGCCAGGCCAGCATCGAAGCCGTACTCGTCCATCAGGTCCAGCGCGGTGGCGCGCACCGGGCAGCCGCGCAGGCGCTCGTCGGTGAAGCGGTTCATTTCGCGCTCGATCACCTGGCGCATGCCGGCCACTTCCTGGCGCAGCTGGCGGATCTCGGCGTCGTCCTGGGCGACCACGGTCAGGACCGGGGCTGGGGCGAGCGTCGGCGTCGGCGCGGTTTCGACGGTGGCATCGGCCAGCGCCGGTTCGCTTGCGGCGACCTCCGGCTGCGTTTCGGCCAGGGCTGCGGTTGGCAGCGGCGGCGGCTGCACGGCCGGGGCCGCGCTTTCGTGATGCGCCTCGTGCGGCGGGTCGATCTGGAAGCGGGCGCGGTTGGCCGGCGTGGCGCTGGCGGGTGCCGGTGCGACGATGGCTTCGGCGAACGGGGCGAAGATCTGGTCCGGCAGCGCCGGTTCATTGACGGCGGCGCGTGCCAGCGTGGCGGCGAAGCCGGTGCTGCCGCGGGTCGGCACGATCTCGTCGGCGCTGTCGAGGGTGCGGCCGGTAGCGCCCACTGCTGCACGGGCGAGGGCGGCCACCGCCGAGGTGGTGGCGGCAACCGGTTCCGGTGCCGGGGTGCTGCTGCGGCGGCGGGTGACGGCGGCGATCACCGCGTCGGCGGCGGTGCGCGGCTTGGGTGCCGGCGGCGGTGCGACGTCACGGCGCGAGGCTTCCAGTGCACGCTGTACCGCGCTCTCGTCGTAGTTGGCGGCGGCGACGATCTCGATGCCTTCCTCGATCCGGCGGTTGGACAGGATCACGGCGTCAGGACCATGTTCCTTGCGCACCAGGTTCATGGCCGAGCGCATGTCGGCGGCGACGAATCGTTTGATTTTCATGCTGTGGTCACGGGGCGAAGACGGCGGGGTGGCGGTCGGGGAACTCGGGTGGTCGGTGGTCTGCACGGTGCGGGTTCCCCTTGGTGTCTGTCAGTTGCGTTGGTTCGAAAGTGGTGTCTGTTTTCTGGCGCATCGGCGGGCGGGCGTCAGCTGATCGTTCCGACCAGCTTCAGGCGCTTGTCCTCCGGCACCTCGCTGTAGGCCAGCACCGACAGCGACGGAACGCTGTGGCGGACCAGGCGGGCCAGCGCGGCGCGCACCGGGCCAGGTACCAGCACGACCGCGGGCTCGTTGCGGGCTTCCTGCTTGCTGACACATTCGGCCAGGCTCTGGTGCAGTCGCTCAGCGAGTCCGGGTTCCAGCGCGGCGCCGTTGCCCTGCGTGGACTCCTGCAAGACACGTTCCAATTGCGGGTTGAGGGTGAACACCGGCAGCTCCGCCGACATTCCGGCGATCTCCTGCACGATGAAGCGGCCCAGTGCGGTGCGCACCGCGGCGGTCAGCACGGCCGGGTCCTGGCTGCTGGGCGCATGTTCGACCAGTGCCTCGGCGATCTTGCGCAGCTGGCGGATCGGAATGCGCTCGACCAGCAGGTTCTGCAGCACGCGCACCACCGCCGACAGCGGCAGCGCCTTGGGCGTCAGATCTTCGACGAGCTTGGGCGCGCTCTTGGCCAGGTTGGCCAGCAGGTGCTGCACTTCTTCGTGGCCGAGCAGTTCCGGCGCGTGTTCGCGGATCAAGTGCGACAGATGGGTGGCGACCACGGTGGCCGGGTCGACCACCGTGTAGCCCAGCGTTTCGGCCTGGGCGCGCTGGTGCGGCTGGATCCAGGTGGCATCCAGGCCGAACGCGGGATCCTTGCCGGCAATGCCCTCCAGTGCGCCGAGCGCGCTGCCTGGATCCAGGGCCAGCTCGCGGTCGGGGTGGATCTCGGCGGTGGCCACCGGTACGCCGTGCACCAGCACGCGGTAGCCGTTGGCGGGAAGTTCCAGGTTGTCGCGGATGTGCACCGACGGGATCAGGAAGCCGACATCCTGGGTCAGCTTGCGACGCACACCCTTGATGCGCGCCATCAGTTCGCCGCCCTGGTTGCTGTCCACCAGCGGAATCAGCCGATAGCCGACCTCCAGGCCCAGCGGATCGACCGGGCGCAGTTCGTCCCAGCTCAGTTCGGCAGTGGGGGCCGCGGCGGCCGGGCGGCCGAGCGCAGTGAGCGCGGCGGCATCGGTGCCACTGCCTGTCGCATCGGCAGCCGGTGCCTTGGTCTTGCGATACAGCTTCCAGGCGATGAAGCCAAGGATCGAGGCCAGCGTCAGGAAAGCGACGTTGGGCATGCCCGGCACCAGGCCCACCAGGCCGATGATGCCGGCGGTGATCGCCAGCGCCCGGTACTGGCCGAACACCTGCCCGGTCATGGCCTGGGCCATGTCCTGCGAGCGCGAGGCGCGGGTGACCAGCATCGCCACCGCGCTGGAGACCAGCAGCGCCGGCAGCTGTGCCACCAGGCCGTCACCGATCGACAGCAGGGTATAGGTGGCGGCGGCTTCGCCGAACGGCATGCCATGCTGCAGCACGCCCACGGCCAGGCCGCCGAGCATGTTGATGAACAGGATCAGGATGCCGGCGATGGCGTCGCCGCGGATGAACTTGCTGGCACCGTCCATCGCACCGTAGAAGTCGGCTTCCTCGCGGACTTCCTCGCGGCGCAGCTTGGCTTCTTCACGCGTCAGCAAACCGGCGTTGAGGTCGGCGTCGATCGCCATCTGCTTGCCGGGCATCGCGTCCAGGATGAAGCGCGCGGTCACTTCCGAGACGCGGCCGGCGCCCTTGGTGATGACCACGAAGTTGATGATGGTCAGGATCGCGAACACCACGATGCCGACCGCGTAGTTGCCGCCGATCACGAATTCACCGAAGGCGGCGATGACCTTGCCCGCGGCATCGTGCCCGTTCTGGCCATTGAGCAGGATCACGCGGGTGGAGGCCACGTTCAGCGCCAGCCGCAGCATGGTCGTGATCAACAGCACGATCGGGAAGATGGTGAAATCCAGCGGGCGCTTCACGTAGACCACCGCCAGCAGCACCATCAGCGAGATGGCGATGTTGAAGGTGAACAGCGCATCGAGGACAGGCGCGGCCAGTGGCACCACGACCATGGCCAGCAGGGCCAGCACGATCAGCGGCGCGCCAAGGCCCTGGCGGATCATTTCCAGGGCGCGGCGGGTGTTGAATCCGGTGGCGGGCTGGGCGCTCACGGGCGGCCTCCCTTGCCGAATTCATCCACCTGGATGTGCGGGGCGTCCGGCATCGGGCCAGTGCGCCAGGCGCGCAGCTGGTAGACGTAGGACAGGACCTGGGCGACGGCCGAATACAGTCTCACGGGAATTTCCTTTCCGAGTTGGCCTTCCCGATACAAGGCGCGTGCCAAAGGCGGGGCGGAGACGATCGCGACCTTGTTGCCGTCGGCCACTTCACGGATGCGCAGGGCGGTCTCGTCCACGCCCAGCGCGACCACGGTGGGGGCGTTCATGGCGCCGCCTTCGTACTTCAGGGCCACCGCGTAATGGGTGGGGTTGACCACCACCACGTCGGCGGTGGGCACCGCTTCCATCATCCGGCGGTTGGCCATCTGCTGCTGCAGCTGGCGGATGCGGCCCTTCACCTCGGGGCTGCCTTCGCTTTCCTTCATTTCCCGGCGCAGCTCTTCACGGGTCATCTTCAGCTTGCGCATCCAGTTCCAGCGCTGGTACGGCGCGTCGATGGCGGCCAGCACCAGCATCGCGCCGGCGGTGGCCAGCAGCAGGCGCAGGGTGAAGCCGAGGCCGTCGGTGATGGCGGTCTCCAGCGGGTGGTGGATCAGCCCGCGCAGGGTGTCAAAGCCGGTCCAGACCACCAGCCCTGCGGCCACACCGACGAAGGCCACGCGCAGCAGCGACTTGGTGAACTCGGCAATCGCCTCGGGGCCATACAGGCGCTTGAGCCCGCTCATCGGGTTCATGCGGTTGATGTCAGGCAGCAACGCCTTCTGCGACCAGCGCAGGCCGCCCATCACCAGCGGGGCGACGAAGCTGGCCAGCAGGCAGACCAGCACCAGCGGTGCGATCACCAGCATGAACTGCAACAGCAGGTCGCCGAAGTGGCCGAACAGTTCCTTCGGGTTCTGCCGCAGGCTCTGTTCCGGGCTGAGCGCCTGCTTCATCCAGGCCGTGGCGCCACGGCCGATCGAGCCGCTCATGGCCATCACCGCCAGCACACCGCCGCCGAACACGGCGGCGGTGCCGAGTTCGCGCGAGCGCGGCAGGTTGCCCTGTTCACGGGCGTCGCGCAGGCGTTTTTCGGTCGGTTGTTCGGTCTTTTCTCCGGCGGATTCGTTCTCGGACATCACGGGCACTGCGGCTGGGGTTGCCCAGGTGCGTGCAAGAACTGTTCCACGCGTGGCGTGGTGCTGCCGACCGCCGGTGTTGTAGGGTCGAGCCCACGCTCGGCTGCGGTTGGGTCCAGGCGAGAAGCGCAGCCGAGTGTCGGCTCGGCTCTACAGGAACGTGTCGCAGGAACTGTTGCGTGATGGGGCGCGCGCGGCCCGGAGTCAGCCGGGCGGGTGTTGCGGCGGTGGGCTCTGCGCCAGTTCCACCCGCGGCCGGGGCAGGTCGTGCAGCTGCATGAAGCGCGCCGCGTCGACCGGGCGGCCGAGCAGATAACCCTGCAGGAAGTCGCAGCCCAGGCGCTCCAGGTAGGCGCGCTGCGCAGCGGTTTCCACGCCTTCGGCGACGATGTCCATGTCCAGGGCATGGCCCAGCGCCACGATCGCCGAGACGATCACCACGTCCTCCGCACTGTGTTCCAGGTCACGCACGAACGCGTGGTCGATCTTGATCTCCGTGGCGGGCAGCCGCTTCAGGTACAGCAGGCTGGAATAGCCGGTTCCGAAATCGTCGATGGAGATGCCCACGCCCAGCGCCGACAGCGCCTGCAGCAGGCGAAGGCTGGTATCGGTATCGCGCATGACCGTGCTTTCGGTGATCTCCAGCACCAGGTGGCGCGGGGCAATGCCATAGCGTTCGATCACTTCACGCACATCCTGCAGCAGGTGTGGCGAACTGAACTGCACCGGCGACAGGTTCACCGACATCGACCAGCCTTCATGCCCGGCGTCGCGCCAGCGGCGCAGCTGCTGGCAGGCCTGGTCCAGTGCCCAGCGACCGATCTCGTTGATCGCGCCGCTGCGTTCGGCCAGGCGGATGAAGCGGTCCGGTGGGATCAGTCCGTGCTCCGGGTGTTTCCAGCGGATCAGCGCTTCGGCACCGGCCACCTGCTGGGTGGCCACGCGGATCTTCGGCTGATAGTGCAGGAACAGCTGCTCGCTGCCGATCGCACGGCGCAGGTCGGCCAGCAGCCGGAACTGCTGCTCGGCACTGTCGTTCATCCAGTCGGCGAACAGCACGAAGGCGTTGCGTCCGGATTCCTTGGCCTGGTACATCGCCGCGTCGGCGAAGGCCATCAACTGGCGCTCGCTGGCAGCGTGGTCGGGGCAGATCGCCACGCCGATGCTGGCGGTCACTTGAAGTTCGTTGTCCGGCAGCAACGGGCCGCTGCCCACCGCCTGCAGGATGCGCCGGGCGAGGGTGGGCAGGTCCTCGTCGTGCTCGATGCGCACCACCAGCACGAATTCGTCGCCGCCCAGACGGGCGAGCATATCGTTGGGCCGGAGCAGCTGGCGGGTACGCTCGGCCACCGCCACCAGCAGTGCGTCGCCGGCCTGATGGCCGTAGGCATCATTGACCTGCTTGAATCCGTCCAGGTCCATGAACATCACCGCGAAACGGCTGCCGCCCTGTTCGGCTTCGGCCAGCGCCTGCACCATGCGCCGCTGCAGCAGCAGGCGGTTCGGCAGGCGGGTCAGCGGGTCGTGCAGCGCGGCCTGGGTCAATTCCTGCTGGGCATCGGTCAACGAGGTGCTCAGCATCGAGTTGCGAAGCCGCAGCAGCTGCGCCTCCACACGCTGGTCCAGCCACGAGACCACCAGCACCACCGCCAGGATCGCAACCGTCAACACCACCACCAGCATCGCCAGCCACTCGCTCTGCAGGCCATCACCGACAGCGGCGCCGCAGATGCTGCCTTCCGGGAAACGCGCGGCGGCCATGCCGGTGTAGTGCATGCCGACGATGGCCAGGCCGAGCAGGCCGGCGGCCGCCAACCGGTCACCGACGCGGGTGCGCTGCGCGCGCAGGCGGAACGCCACGTACAGCGCGGTCCACGAAGCGGCCACCGCCACCACCAGGGAGAGCAGCAGCCAGCCCGGGTCGTAGTCGATCCCGGGCTGCATGCGCATCGCTGCCATGCCGACGTAGTGCATGCCGGCAATGCCGGTGCCCATCAGCAGGGCACCACCGGCCAATCGAGGATGGGGCAGGGTACGCAGTGAGACCAGCCACAGTGCGAACACCGACGAGGCGATCGCCAGGGCCAGCGAGAGCAGGGTGATGGGCAGGTCGTAGCCCAGTGCAATGGGCAGATCGAAGGCCAGCATGCCGATGAAGTGCATCGACCAGACACCCAGGCCCATGGCGAATCCGCCCCCCAGGCGCCACCACCAGGCGGCTGCCCTGCCCGGGGCGGTGACCGTGCGTCCTGCCATGGCCAGCGCCGTGTACGACGCCATCACGGCGACCAACAGCGAGATCGCCACCAGCCACGGGTTGTACGTGCCTACCAGCATTCGTCAGTCTCCCGGACCTGCCTGTCGACGGAAACCACGGTGGGGCATGCATGAGGCAGGCCAACGCGAACGGGCGCCGGCCAGGTGCGGCATCCCCCCGGTTGCCGCGCATTCACTCTAACGCGCAGACCGGGGGGGACTTCAAGCGGCAATACGTGATGACCGGGTCAGCGTGTGACCGCGTCCGCGGCCTGGAAGGCGGCGTCGAACAGGCGCTGTACCGGCGGCCCCATTTCCCCGGCCAGCAGCGCCAGGAGGAACAGGCCCAGCAGCAGCGAAACCGGCAGGCCCAGCTGGATCGGGTTCAGCGCAGGGGCGGCTCGCGCCAGGACACCGAAGGCCAGGTTCACCGCCAGCATCGCCACGGTCAGCGGGATGGCCAGGGTCAGCGCACCGCGCAGCACGGTCAGCAGGAAGGCCGGAGCGATGCTGAAGAAGGCATGGGGATCAGGCAGCGGGGCGCCAATCGGCAGCGCGCGATAGCTGTCCACCAGCAGCGAGATCAGCGCCAGGTGGCCGTTGGCGGTGAAGAACAGCAGCCCGAACAGCAGATAGAACCACTGTCCGATCACGCCGGAGGTACCACCGCGCAGCGGGTCGCTCATCTGCGCGAAGGCCAGGCCGGTGCCCTGCGCGATCAGTTCGCCCGCCATCGCACCGGCTTCGAACACAAGCCGCAGCAGGAAGCCGATGGATACGCCAATGGCCAGCTCGCGCGCGATGGTCAGCACCGTGGCGGCGTCGAAGCCGGTCCAGTCCGGCACCGGGGGCAGGAGCGGGGCCAGTGCGATGGCCAGGGTGCCAGCCAGCACCACGCGCACCCGTGACGGGACGGCGCGGGTCCCGACCATGGGCATGGCCATGGCCACAGCGCCGATGCGCAGCATGGTCCACAGTAGGGTGCCGATCATGCCGAAGGCCTGAAGGCCGTCGGCCGCCATCTGTGTCGCGGCGTCCATCGAAGCGCGTGTCCTAGCCGATCAGGTGTGGGATGCGCTGGAACAGCAGCGTGGTGAATTCAACCAGGTGGCCGATCAGCAAGCTGCCCAGCGCGAACAGCACTGCGGTCAGCGCTGCCGCCTTGGCGACGAAGGCGATGGTCGGTTCGTTGAGCTGGGTCGCGGCCTGCACGACACCGACCACCACGCCCACCACCAGTACGGTGAGCAGCAGCGGGCCGGCCACCCACAATACGGTGATCAGGCCGCCACGCAGTTCAGTCAAGGCAAGTTCGGGAGACATTCGGATTCCATCTGCTCATGTAGAGTCGAGCCCTGCTCGACTGCGCGTTACGGGGGATATCAGGCCGGATTGAAGCTCGCCGCCAACGTACCCACGGTCAGCACCCAGCCATCGACCAGCACGAACAGCAGGATCTTGAAGGGCGCCGAGACCAGCATCGGCGACAGCATCATCATGCCCATCGACATCAGCACGCTGGCAACGACCAGGTCGATGATCACGAACGGGATGAAGATCAGGAATCCGATCTCGAAGGCGGTCTTCAGTTCACTGGTGACGAACGAAGCGACCAGCACCGGGAACGGGATCGCGTCGGGGCTGGCGTAGGTGCCATGCCCGGCGATGCCGGCAAAGGTCATCAGGTCGGTCTCGCGGATCTGCGCCAGCATGAAGCCGCGCAGTGGCTGCGTGGTCAGCGTCCATGCGGTCTGGAAGTCGATGTCGCCGTTGAGGTAGGGCGCCATGCCCGCGCTCCACGCCTTGTCCCAGGTCGGCATCATCACCATCGCGGTGAGGAACAGGGCCAGGCCCAGCAGCACCTGGTTGGACGGCGTCTGGCCGGTGCCCAGCGCCTGGCGCAGCAGGCCCAGCACGATGATGATGCGGGTGAACGAGGTCAGCACCAGCAGCATTGACGGGATCAGGGTGATCGCGGTCATCAGCAGCAGGGTCTGCAGCGGCAGGCTGACCGGCTGGCCGCCGATCTTGCCGACGTTGACGTCCGGCAGAGGGGTGGCCGGCGCGCCGGGCGCGGCCAACGCCAGCGCCGGCAACAGGCACAGGGCAAGCAACAGCAGCCACGGCATCAGGGTGGCAAGTCGGGTACGGGTGACACGCATGTCAGGGATCCTTGCGCAGCCGCTGCTGCAGCAGCTGGGCGAAATTCGGCAGGTTCTTGAAGTCCGGCACGCGCACCGGTGCCGGTGGCGGCAGCGGCTCGGGCAGGGTATGCAGGGTATTGATGCCGCCGGCGGTGACGCCCAGCAGCAGTTGCTGGCCATTGACCTCCACCACCACCACGCGCTCCTTGGCGCCGACACTGAGGCTGGCTACCAGCTTCATGCCTTCGGCCGGGCGGAAGCCGCTGCCAGGCATGCGCTTGAGCAGCCAGCCCAGGCCGATCACCAGGGCCAGCACCGCCAGCAGCGCCAGCACCGCACCGAACAGGCTGGGTGCGGCGGCCGCATGCTGGCCGACCTGCGGGCCGATCGGCGCGGCGGCCTTGCCGACCGCGAGCAGGGTGGAGGCCAGCAGGCTCAACGCAGTCTCCGGATACGCTCGCTGGGGCTGACCACGTCGGTCAGGCGCACGCCGAAGCGGTCGTTGATCACCACCACTTCGCCGTGGGCGATCAGGGTGCCGTTGACGAACACGTCCAGCGATTCGCCTGCACCGCGTTCCAGTTCCACCACCGAGCCCTGGTTGAGCTGCAGCAGGTTGCGGATCGGCAGGCGGGCACGACCGACTTCCAGCGACAGGGTCACCGGCACATCGAGGATCACGTCCAGGTTCAGGTCCGGACCATTTGCCTCATCGGCCTGCAGGCTGCTGAACTGGGCCGGGGTCGGTTCGAGGGCGTCGATATCGTTCATTGCGGGTCTTCCTGGATGACGGGTACGCGCGGGCGGGTGCCCGGCGGATGGGTAGCGGTGATCTTCACGGCGTTCATGCCGTTGGCGATGCCGAACTCGCCGGTGAACACGGGGATGTTCTCCACGCATAGCGGCACCTGCGGGCTGAGCTCGATCGGCAGGATGTCGCCGACCTTCAGCTGGGTCAGGTCGCGCAGGGTCATGCGCTTGCTGGCCAGCACGCTGGACAGGGTGACTTCGGCGACGTTGAGCTGCTCACGCAGGGTCTTGCCCCAGCTCTCGTCGCGGTCGTTGCGGTCGCTCTGGATGCCGGCGTCGAGCAGTTCGCGGATCGGTTCCAGCATCGAGTAGGGCAGGGTGACGTGGATGTCGCCGCCGCCACCGTCGAGCTCGACGTGCAGGCGGCACACCACCACATATTCGCGCGGGGTCACGATGTTGGCGAAATGCGGGTTGATCTCCGAGTTGATGTACTCGAAGTCGACATCCATCACCGGTGCCCACGCTTCGCGCAGATCGGCGAAGGTCTGCTTCAACAGCAGGTGGATGACCCGCATTTCAGTAGCCGTGAACTCGCGGCCCTCGATGCGGGTGGGGTAGCGCCCGTCGCCGCCGAAGAAATTGTCGACGATGGCGAACACCAGGGTCGGCTCGAACACGATCAGGCCGGTGCCGCGCAGCGGCTTGAAGCGGATCAGGTTCAGGTTGGTCGGTACATACAGCGAGTGCATGTAGTCATTGAACTTGATCAGTTCGATGCCGCGCACCGACAGTTCGGCCGAGCGGCGGATCAGGTTGAACAGGCCGATCCGCCACAGGCGCGCGAAGCGCTCATGGACCATTTCCAGGGTCGGCATGCGACCACGGATGATGCGGTCCTGGCTGGCGAAGTCGTACGAGCGCGCTTCGCCTGACGGGGGTTCCGCATCGGTCTCGACCGCGCCACTGTCCACGCCGTGGAGCAGGGCATCGATCTCGTCCTGGGACAGCAGATCATTCATCGGTGGGCCCTTACTGGGTCACGAAGCTGGTGAACAGCAGATCGTCGGCGCCGTTGCTGCCGGTCTCGGCCTTGAGTACCTTCTGCACCTCGGCCAATGAGGCGGCCTGCAGCTTCTGCTTGCCGGCGACATCGGCGATCTGGTCCGGGCTGACCTGCGAGAACAGCATCAGCAGGCGCGCACGGATGGCCGGGGCGTGGGTCTTGATCGCTTCCAGCGCGGCCGGGTCGCGGGTCATCAGCTGGACCTCCAGCTGCAGGTAACGCGGGCCGTCGACCGGGCCATTGAGGTTGACCACGAAGGCCGGGTCCAGCGCGAAGTACTGTGCCGGGGCTGGGGTCGCGCTCTTCTTCGGCGCCTGCGCGGTCTTCTCTTCATGCTTGGACTGGGTGAAGAACCACACGCCGCCACCGGCGGCAGCGGCGGCCAGTACGGCCACCAGCGCGGTGATCAGGATCGGACTACGCGGCTTGGCGGCCTTGTCCTTCTCTGCGGTCTTCTTGGTTTTGTCAGCGGCTGCGGCCACGGGTGAAGCTCCTGAGGGTTGCTTCACCGGGATATGCAAGGGGCGTGCCGAAGGCCGGGCAGCGGGACGCGACGGAATTCCGTCAGGGTGTGGGTGGGGCCGAGCGGAGCAAGCTCCGCACCCACCAACGCGATACCGGTGGGTGCGGCTCTATTGCCCGGCTGCCCTGGTGGGTGCCGACCGCTCTGCGCTGGTGGGTGCCGACCCTGGTCGGCACGGCTGTCAGGCGTAGGCGTCCAGCAGTCCGCGCTGGCGGATCAACTGCGCCGACGACACGCTGGCATCGCCCGGCGTCGGTTCTCCGTCGCCGATGATGCCGCTGCCACCGGGCTGGCCCGGCGCATTGCCCTCACCACCCGGGGACTGGTGGCCGACATCGGCGTGGGCCAGCTGGAAGCCCTGTTCGCCCAGCAGCTCGCGCAGGCGCGGCAGGCTGCTTTCCAGCGCTTGCCGCACGTCCACGTGCGGGCTGCTGAAGCTGGCATGCACCTTGTCGCCGTTCAACTGCAGGCGCACGTCGACCGGGCCCATGTCGTCCGGGCTCAGGCGGATGTGGGCGTGGCCGATCTTCTGGTCGGCCAGCCAACCCAGGCGTGCGCCGATGGCCTGGTCGAAGCGATCGTCACCCAGCACGGGTTTCGGCGTCGGCTCGCCATTGAAGATCGCATTGCCGGCGGCGAGCGCCGCCTTGAGGTCCTGTACGGCGGCTGCTGCCGGAGCGTGCAGCAGGGGTGTGCTGGCGCGGTCGCCAACGGCGGCCACGTCACTGCCTTCGCCGCGCTCGCTGCGCTTGCCGGGCAGGATCATCTCCGGCAGTGGCAGCGCCGTGGCATCGTCCGCACTGGTCGCCGCCGGTTTGGCGTCAGCCGCCACTGGGGTTGTGGTGGCCGTCGCCGGTGCGTCTGCAGGCAGTGTCGGGTTCGTGGCGGGGGCAGCAGCAGGCAGCGCGCTACCGTCGCTGGCCAGCGCCGGTGCAGCGGTGGTCGGCAGAGCAGCGGCCGGATCGGCAGGCATCGGCATCGCCAGCACCAGGCCGGCCAGGCCGGGCGGTGGCCACGGGGCGTCCTCGGTCGGGGCGGGCTTGTCCTTTTCGGTGCCGGGTCCAGCCGGGGTCACGACAACGGGCGGCAGCGACGGCGTTTCAGCAGTTGCCGCTTCGGCGTCCGCGGTGCGTTCACCCGGTGCCTGGCCATTGCTGTCGGCGGTCGATGGTTGGCTCGGCGTGGATGGCATCGGTGTCGTGGCGCTCCCGGCTGGCGTGGGTGCAGACGGTGCGCCGCCCTGCAGCAGCTGGCTGAAGTCCTTTCCGCCTTCGCTGCGCGAGGCGCGTGCGGCACTGTTGCTGGTGGCGGGCGTGGCCGTGTTGGCGCTGCTGGCGAGCGGGGCGGGCATCACGAGCGGCCTCCCTGCTCGGCGCCGTCCTGGTCTTCGGCCTGCACTAGGCGTGCACGCCGTGCGCCAATGTCGTCCATCTCGCGCTGGTCGCGGCGGTCGGTCACCACCTTTTCCTGCGCCCGGTAGCTGGCGGCCAGCTGCTCCAGCACCGCCTTGTCACGGCTGGCCAGGATCAGGCGTGCGCGCTCGGCCTCCACTTTTTCGCGGTTGCCATTGACCGTGGCCTGCTGCTGCTCGACCGCGCTGTCCAGTCGATCGAGGAAGGCGCGGCGGTTGAGCAACTGTGCCGGGCTGGTCGCCGCCATCTGTGCGTTGGCGTACTCCTCGGCATAGCGGCGCAGTTCGTCCAGTCGCGACAGATGGGTGTCGAGCACGCGCTGGCGTTCGGCCAGGTCGCGGGCGACCGCGTCCTCATGTTCCTGGGCCCGCTTGAGCAGGGGATCGATGCGCTTGGACTGGTTCATGGCTTAACTCTCTTGTTCCACCAGGCGCTGCAGCGCCGCCTGGCTGTGCGGGAGATCTGCGGCCTTGGCAACGTCCTGGCCGAGGAACTCCATGATTTCCGGCCAGCGTTCCAGGGCTTCGTCGGTGGCCGCGTCGTTGCCGCGCTGGTAAGCACCGATCGCGATCAGGTCCCGGTTGGCCGAATAGGCCGAGACCAGTCGCTTCAACTTGCGGATGCGCAGGCGCCACGGTTCGTCGGCGATTTCCGTGACCACGCGGCTGACCGACGACTCGACGTCGATGGCCGGGTACAAGCCGCTGTCGGCCACGCGGCGCGAGAGCAGGATGTGGCCGTCGAGGATCGCGCGCGCGGCATCGGCGATCGGATCCTGCGGATCATCGCCTTCGGTCAGCACCGTGTAGAACGCGGTGATCGAGCCACGGCCCTTGGCGCCATTGCCGGCGCGTTCGACCAGTGCCGGCAGCTTGGCGAACACCGACGGCGGATAGCCGCGGGTGGTCGGCGGTTCGCCGACCGACAGGCCGATCTCGCGCTGCGCCTGGGCGAAGCGGGTCAGCGAGTCCATCAGTAGCAGCACGTTCAGGCCCTGGTCGCGGAACCACTCGGCAATGGCGGTGGCGCGGTAGGCACCATGCAGACGCGCCAGCGGCGGCCGGTCGGCAGGGCTGGCGACCACCACGGCGCGGCGAAGGCCTTCCTCGCCCAGCGTGGTCTCGACGAAATCGCGCACTTCGCGGCCGCGTTCACCGATCAGGCCGACCACGATCACGTCGGCGGCGGTGTAGCGGGTCATCATGCCCAGCAGCGTCGACTTGCCGACGCCGGATCCGGCGAACAGGCCGACGCGCTGGCCGCGGCCGATCGGCAGCAGCGCGTTGATCGCGCGCACGCCCACGTCCAGCGGCTGGGTGATCGGTTCACGCGCCAGCGGATTGATCGACACGCCGGCCATGCCAACATGGCCTTCGGTGCGGATCGGGCCCTTGCCATCCAGCGGCACGCCGTCGCTGTCGATGACGCGGCCGAGCAGGCCTTCGCCCACTTCCACGCCGCCCCGGCGCGCCGATGGCACCACCCGGGCATTGGGCAGCAGGCCATGCAGTTCGGCGCTGGGCATCAGGTAGGTGCGCTCGCCGGCAAAGCCGACCACTTCTGCATCGACCCAGCCACCGTCGACCACTTCCACCTTGCAGCTGGCACCCAGCGGCGCTTCGCAGCCGACCGCTTCCAGGGTGAGCCCGACCGCACGGCGCAACACGCCCTCGCGGATCAGGCCGCGACCATGCGCGGTGTCCACGCGCAGGCCATCCAGGCGCCGCGCCAGGCGCAGGTTGCGGGCTACGGCCCAGTCGGCCGGCGGCGGAGTGGTTTGTGGTCCGGCACTCATGCCGTCGCTCCGGTCTGGCGGATCACCGCATCCAGCGCACCGCGCAGGCGGGCTTCCAGGGTGCCGTCGATGCGCACGGCTTCGGCGTGCACGCGCAGGTCGCCACGGCTGAGGCTGGTATCCGGTACCAGGCGCTGCGTCGGCGAAAGATTCAACAGCGGGGCGAGGGCAGCGATGTCATCCGGATGCAGCCGCACTTCCACCTCGCGGGTGCTGCCGCCCACGGCGTCGATCGCTTCGCCGACCAGCTGCGCCAGCAGTGCCGGCTCGGCTTCGTAGGCGCGGCCGACCAGTGCGCCGGCGATGCGAACCGCCAGTTCGCCGAGTGCACCGACCACTTCGTTCTCCAGCCGCACCAGCGGCCGGCTGAAGTTGTCCAGGATCCCTTCGATCTGCGCGGCGAGGCGACGTACTTCGGCCTGGCCCTGGCCGTAGCCGTCGGCATGGCCCTGTTCGAACCCTTCCTTCTCGGCGTTGTCCTGGATCGCCTGGATCTCTTCAAGGGTCGGCAGCTGCAGCGGCGGCTCCGGTTCGTGTTCCGGATCCGGCTCGGTGAGTTCGAACGCATACTCCTGCTCCAGCACTGGTTCGGGCTGGGCCAGCAGGTCCGGGGCAAGCCAGCGCACGACGTTGCTCACAGCATGGCCTCCGCGCTGCCACCGATGGTGACGGTGCCTTCATCGGCCATGCGCTTGACGATCGCCAGGATCTCGCGCTGTGCGCCTTCCACGTCGGACAGGCGCACCGGGCCGCGGGCTTCCATGTCCTCCAGCAGGATCTCGGCCGCGCGCTGCGACATGTTGCGGGTGATCTTGTCGCGCACCTTGATGTCGGCGCCGCGCAGGGCCAGGCCCAGGCGCTCGCCGCTCACCTCGCGCAGCACCAGCTGCATCTCGCGATCGTCCAGGTCGACCAGGTCGTCGAACACGAACATCAGGTCCTGGATGCGGTTGCTCAACGGCGCATCGATGCGCGCGATTTCGCCCAGGATTGCCTGGTCCTGGCCGCTGTCCATGAAGTTCAGGATGTTGGCCGCGCACTGCACGCCGCCGATGTTCGACGACTTCAGGTTCTGGTTGCCGGCGAACTGGCGCTCCATGATCTCGTTGAGTTCATTGAGCGCGTTCGGCGGAATACCGTCGAGGGTGGCGATGCGCAGCAGCACATCCACGCGGGTACGGTCCGGCAGCAGCTTCAGCGCGTCGGCGGCCTGGTCGGTTTCCAGGTGCGCCATCACGATGGCGATGATCTGCGGGTGCTCGTTGCGCACCAGGTCGGCCACTGCACGCGGGTCCATCCACTTCAGCGCGTCCAGGCCGGTGGTGTTGCGGCCGAGCAGGATGCGGTCGATCAGGTTGCCGGCCTTCTCGCTGCCCAGCGCCTGCACCAGCATGTTGCGGATGTAGTCATCCGAGCCCACGCCCAGCGAGGTCTTCGAGCCCAGTTCCTGGCCGAACTGGTCCATCACCCGCTCCACCTGCTCGCGGGTGATGTCGGTCATGGTGGCCATGGCGATGCCGATCTTCTGTACTTCCTTGGGTTCCATGTGGCGCAGCACTTCGGCCGCATCCAGCTCACCCAGCGAAAGCAGCAGCACGGCCGCGCGCTGTACTCCGGTCAGTTGTGCCTCAGTCATTGGCCACCCAGCCTTTGACCACCTGGGCCACGCGCTTGGAGTCGGTCTTCACGGCTTCACGCGCCATCCGCAGTCGTTCCTCATATGAATCCACCGGCAGTGCGAGCGCATCCGGTCCGCCCAGGCTTGCCCGGTCGGTGCCCAGCGCTGGCAGCGCAATGCCATCGTCATCGACCAGCTGCACATCCGCCGTATGCGGCTCCAGCGCCTGCTCGTCTGCCTTCCTGCTCTGGCCGGTGATCGCGCGCAGCGCCGGACGCAGCACGCCGAACAGCAGCGCCAGCACCACCACCGCGCCCAGCAGCATGCGGCCGGCATCGTGCACCCACGGCAGCTCCCACCAGGCCGGGCCTTGTTCGGGCGTGGTCTCGCGCACGAACGGGGCATTCATCACCGACACGGTGTCGCCACGCTCGGCGTTGAAGCCGACGGCCTGCTTGACCAGCGCCTCGACGCGGGTCAGTTCGGCGGCCGACAGCGGCTGCGGGCTCATCTTGCCGTTGGCGCCGGCGCGCGGCACGTTGTCCACCAGCACCGCCACCGACACGCGCTTGATGCGGCCGGCCGGCTGGCGGGTGTGCTGCAGGGTGCGGTCCAGCTCGTAGTTGCGGGTGGCGTTCTTGCTGCTTTCGGTCGGGGTCTGCGCGGTGGCCGGCGCGGCCTGCTGGCCCGGCGGACTGTTGCTGGTTGCACCCGGCACGCCCTGCGGACCCGGCGTGCTGGTGGTGTTCTCGCTCATCTGCTCGCTGCGCAGCTTCTGCGGTTCACCGTTGTAGAGCTCACGGGCTTCCTCGGTCACCGAGAAGTCCATGTCCACGCTCACTTCCGGGTTGACGCGGCCGGGGCCGGTCATCGGCTCCAGCAGCTCGCGGATGCGCTGGTTGAACGAGGTTTCCTGGCGCCGCACCTGCTCGAACTGCGCGGCGTTGACCGCCGCCTCGCTGTTCGGGTCGGTGATGCTGAGCATGCGCCCGCTCTGGTCGACCACGGTCACCCGTTCCGGCGCCAGGTCCGGAATGCTGGCCGCGACCATGTGCACGATGGCGTCCACCTGGCTGCGTTCCAGCTGCTGGCCGCCCCGCAGTTCCAGGGTGACCGAGGCGCTGGCCACGTCACGCTGGCGGGTGAAGGCGCTGGGCTTGGGAATGGCCAGATGCACGCGTGAATCACGTACCGGGCGCAGCGTGTTGATGGTGCGCGACAGCTCGGTTTCCAGCGCGTGCTGGTAGCGCGCGCTTTCCACGAACTGGCTGACGCCGAAGCCCGGGTCGCGTTCCATCAGCTCGAAGCCGAGCTTGCCACTGTCGGTCAGGCCGGAGCCGGCCAGCTTCAGGCGGGCGTCGTGCAGGTTCTTTTCCGGCACGGTGATGCCACCGGTGGCCGGATCGAGCGCGAACGGAATCTGCGCGGCGCGCAGCAGGTCGGTCGCCTCAGCGGTCGCCTTCTGGTCCAGGCCGGTGTACAGCGGGACCATGCCCGGCTTCTGTGACCAGAAGAACACGGACAGGCCTGCCGCCACCGCCACCGCGATCATCGCCATCAGGCCCAGCCGACGGGTGATCTGCAGACTCTGCAGGCGGTCGAACCATTGCCCGGCCTTCTCGGCGTTCAGGCTGTCCTTGGAGAGCGTCAGTGCCATGCGTCAATGTTCCTTACAGCGGCATGTTCATCACGTCCTGGTAGGCCTGGACGAGACGGTTGCGGACTTCCACGGTGGCGCGGAAGGCGATCTGGGACTGCTGCGAGGCGACCATCACCTTGGCCAGGTCGGCGCTGGGGTCGCCCATTTCAAAGGCCTTGGCGAGGGCGCCGGACTTCTGCTGCGCATCGTTGACGCCGGCAATCGCACCACGCAGGGTTTCGGTGAAGCTGGCCGGCTGGGCCTGCGGCGCGTCCAGCACCGTGCCCGGCAGGGCGTTGCTGCGCGGCGTTTCGCCCAGCGGGTTGAGCGCCGGCTGCCCCATCTGGGTCTGATAGGAGCGGATCTGCGAAAGGATCGAAGTGACGGAGTGGGACATCTGCAACGGTTCCAGAAACAGGGATGGGGTTGTCTGCTGGAACCAGTGCAAGTGCCGTGCCGAAACCGGTTTTCGATTCAGTGAAGTGAGGGTTGTGGGTGTGCTGGCAGGGCTGCGCCCTGCACCCGCCGAATCAACGTCAACGTCAACGGCGGGCTATCCGTGGGGTGGCGGGCTGGGTCCGGCGACAGGTGGCCGCGATCTGTTGAAACCTGCTACTGATGGTGGGTGCCGACCGTTGGTCGGCACGGGGTCGGATCCCGTTGCAACGCAACGGGCTCTGACCCCATTGAAGGCGCCATTTAACCGGCGTCGGTTTTCTGGCCTACGGCTGCAGGGTCCAGTGGCCGGAATTCTGGCGCTGGCGCGGGGCGATGGGGCCGTCGTGCTGGGTGTAGATGAAGCGGCCCTGGCGGTCGCTCAGGCAGGTCAGCAGCAGGGTGTAGCGTGCGGGGCCGGCCGGGTGGCTTTCGCTCATCTGGATCTCCGCGATATGCGGGGCCAGGCGCTGGTAGCGGTAGCTGCCGCCGATGCGCAGGTCGGTGCCGAGGATATCCAGCACGTACTGGTTGCCGGTGAAGCTGACCTGCACCATGCGTCCGGCGTTCGGATTGTCCGGCGCATACAACGGATCGCTGAGGTTGGTGAAGTGGCGCTGGTCCAGCGTGACAGGTAGCGTGCAGTTGGCCGCGGTGGCCAGGGCCGGGCAGAGCAGGGTGGCGAGCAGGGCAAGGCGATGCATGGTGGAACCTCCTTGGGGGTGTCCTCGCCATGCTCCGCACTGCGGCGGTGTTGTCTCTAGGAAAACGTGCAAAAGCAATGGGCTCAGATCCCGCTCCGCAGCAAGGGGATGTGAGCCCAGGGGCCCAAAACACCAACGCCCGGGCGAGCCCAGGCGTTCGTGCCCCCTTCATGCTGGTGGCGCGGTTCAGCCGGCCAGTTCGGCCTGCTCGCGTTCGATGCCGTACTTGCGCAGCTTTTCCACCAGGGTGGTGCGGCGCAGGCCAAGCAGCTGGGCGGCGTGGGCGACCACGCCCTGGGTGCGTTCCAGTGCTTCGTTGATCAGGCCCAGTTCGATGCTGGCCATGTGGTTGCGCAGGTCCATGCCCTCGTCGGGCAGTGCGGCCGGTGCCGCCGGGCGATTGACGGCGATACCGTGTTCCAGCGCCGGCTGGTTGCCGCTGCCGGGTGTGTGGAAGGAGAAGCTGCGCAGGTCCAGTCGCTCTTCGCTGGCGGCGGGCGGTGCCGGCGCCAGCGCAGCGACGGCGGCCAGTGCCGCATCGCCACGATAACGGGCCGGCAGGTCCTGTACGCGCACCGAGCCACCCGGATGCAGTACGGCCAGTCGTTCGACCAGGTTGGTCAGCTCGCGCACGTTGCCCGGCCATTCGTAGCCGGCCAGCGCCTGCAGGGCTTCCGGGGTGAAGCGCACTTCGCCACGGCCAGTGCGGGCCAGCTGCGCGGCGATGGTTTCCACCAGTGCCGGCAGGTCTTCGCGACGCTCGCGCAGCGCGGGTACTTCAATCGGGAACACGTTGAGGCGGTAGAACAGATCCTCGCGGAACTTGCCCTCAGCGATGCGGGTCTCCAGGTCGCGATGGGTCGCGGCCACCACGCGCACGTTGCAGCGGATGGTCTGGTTGCCACCCACGCGCTCGAAACTGCGCTCCTGCAGCACGCGCAGCAGCTTCACCTGCATCGGCAGGCTCATGTCGCCGATTTCGTCGAGCAGCAGGGTGCCGCCCTCGGCCATTTCGAAACGGCCCTTGCGCGCGGTGAGCGCGCCGGTGAAGGCGCCCTTCTCATGGCCGAACAGTTCGCTTTCCAGCAGGTCGGCCGGAATGGCGCCGCAGTTGATCGCCACAAACGGTCCGTCACGGCGTGGCGAACGCTGGTGGATGGCGCGCGACACCACTTCCTTGCCGGTACCGGATTCACCCAGCACCAGCACGGTAGTATCGAATGCGGCCACCTGCTCGATCATGGTGCGCAGGGCGCTCACTGCCGGGCCGTTGCCGGTGGGTCCCTGGTCCTGCGCGGCGCCGGCCTGATGCTCGGCATCCAGGCGCTTGAGGCTGGCGCGGCGCAGCAGGGCTTCCATCTGTGCGTGGCGCAGCGGCGTTTCCAGCGGCCAGATATTCGCTTCATGCAGCCCGTGCTGCTGGGCAAACATTGCGGCATCACCATCGGCCAGCAGCACCGGAGGCGGCAGGCTGCTGCCGCCCAGCCAGTTGTATAGCGCGGTGCTGGCGGGGCTGTCGTCCAGGCTGCCGACGATCACCGCCATCCAGTCGTTCTGGCGCTGCCGGCCCAGGTCGAAGTCGGCCGCGTCGGAGACCCAGCGCGGATTGAAGTCCATGAATTCCAGCAGGGCAACGGTGCGCTCTGCGCGCACGGCGTCGTTGTCCAGCACCAGGATGCGCGATTCACTCACGACTGTTCCTCCCTGAGGCCTTCCAGGATCGGCATGACTTCCTGGATGTAGGACAGCTTGCTGACAAAGTTGTCGGCACCGGCACGCAGCGCGTGTTCGCGGTGCTCGGCGTCGTCGAAGTGGCTGGCGATCACGATGTACGGTGCATCGTCCTGCGACTTGATCAGGCGGGTGGCCTGCAGGCCGCCCATCTCCGGCATGGCCAGGTCCATCAGCACCACCTGCGGGCGCAGCGTTTCCGAGCGCTCGATCGCTTCCAGGCCGTTGCCGGCACTGCCGACGATCTGCAGCCAGTCGATCTTGCGGAAATGGCGCATCGCCGCGTTGATGAAGCCCTCGTGGTCATCGACCAGCAGGACCGTGAGCTTGTTCATGTCCAACATCCTTTTCAGCCCACCCGGGCCAGCTGCGGTTGCCTGGCGCTGAGCCGGCGCCGTTCGCGGGCCGGGGCGATATCCAGTTGTTCTCGGTATTTTGCGACGGTTCGGCGGGCAATGTTCACCCCCTGGCGTGACAGCAGGCCGGCAATGGCCTCGTCGGCCAGCGGACGGCCGGCGGGTTCGGCGTCGATCAGGCGGCGGACCATGGCTTTCACCGCCTGGCCGGAGACGCTGGCGCCTTCCAGGCGCACGGCGAAGAAGTGCTTCAGTTCGAAGGTGCCGCGCGGGGTCTGCAGGAACTTGCCGGTGGTGATGCGCGAGACGGTGGACTCGTGCATGCCGATTTCCTCGGCCACTTCCTTCAGGGTCAGCGGCGCCATCGCCTCTTCGCCACTCACCAGGAAGGCGGCCTGGCGCTCGACGATCACGCGCGCGGTGCGCAGCAGGGTGTCGTAGCGCATCGACAGGCCGCGGCTGAACCAGCGCGCCTCCTGCAGCATCTCGCGCAGTGCCGGCGCGGCTTCGCTGGTTTCGGCCAGCGCCTGTTCGTACTGGCTGTTGATCGAGACGCGGCGGCTGGTGGCCGGGTTCAGTGCCACCTTCCATTGCCCATCGGCGTGCCAGGCGACGACGTCCGGCACTACCACAGCGTTGCGTTCGGGCAGCAGGCTGTCGCCGGGGCGCGGCTGCAGCGAGAGGATCAGGCACACCGCCTCGCGCACGTCGTCGATCTCGGCGTCGTGCTGGCGGGCGAGGGCGGGGTAGTCGTGCGCGGCCAGTGCCTCGAGCGCGCCATCGAGGATGCGGGCGGCCAGGTGACGCGCGGGGACCACGCCGTGCAGGCTGCGCAGTTGTGCCTGCAGGCCTTCGCGCAGGTCCTGCGCAGCCATGCCAGCCGGTTCACCGTGCAGCAGCTGCTGGCGGATGGCCTCGACGCCTTCGGCGGCGATGTCGAACTGGGCGCTGGCCAGCAGCTGCAGCTGCGCCAGTGGCGCCTGCAGGTAGCCTGCCTCGTCGCAGTGGTCGAGCCAGAACGCGGCCACCGCCAGTTCGCTGTCGTCCATGTCCAGCGCCAGGCGCTGCAGCACGCGCAGCTGAGGGTCGGTCGACTCACCGGCGGCAATGCGCGCCATGCGGTCGTCGTCGCCGTCCTGCCAGCTGGCGCCGGCCACGTCCCACATCGAAGACTCCGGCAGCTCGTCGAACGCGGCGGTTTCCAGCGTGGTGGCGCTGACCTCGGTGGCATCAGCGGCAGGCGCTTCGGCCTCTTCGATCTCCAGCAGCGGGTTGGAGTCCAGCAGGCGCTGGATTTCCTGTTCCAGGTGCAGGCCATCAAGCTGCAACAGCCGTATCGACTGCAGCAGCTGCGGGGTGAGGTGAAGTTGTTGGCCCAGCTGGGTCGAGAGTGCAGCCTTCATCGTGGTTCCCCGGCGCCGCTCCCCGGCGCCTTGTGGAACGCATCTTGCTTTTGATCCGGCGTGGGCGGAATCGGGGGGTTCCTGAGGGGATTCGTGGTTGTCCCGACAGGATGTAGGGGTTATCCCTACATTGGCTCGGGATATTGACGAAACGGGCCGCCAAGTCATTGATTCGTCGTGCCGACGCAGCGGGTTTTGCAGCGGCCGGTGTACGGATTCCTGTCAGGGAAGGTCGGGGTGACGGGAATTCGTCGCCGGTGCAGTGCCGGGCAGGGGTCAGATCCCTTTCCTGCGGAAAGGGATCTGACCCCATTCGCAGGCAATCACTCCAGCTCGTGCTGGTGGCGCGCGGCCAGCAGCAACAGGTCATTGGCGCGGCGGCAGCCCAACGACTCCATCATGCGTGCGCGATGGGTTTCCACCGTCTTCACGCTGATGCCGAGGTCCGCGGCGATTTCCTTGTTGCTTTCGCCCTTGCCGATGCGGCGCAGGATCTCGCGCTGACGCGGCGACAGCGCGGCAATGCCGGTAGGCTTCTCGCGGCCCAGCATGGGTGCCAGCATCTTGGCCGAGATCTGGGGACTCAGGAACACCTGGCCGGCATGCGCGGCGCGCAGCGCCAGTTCCAGCTCCTGCGGTGCTGCATCCTTCACCACGAACCCGACCGCACCGCGATCCAGGGCGTCGCGCACATGGGCGGCATCGTCGTGCATGGTCATCATCACCACCCGGGTGCCCGGGGCGCGCAGGCGGATGTCGCTGAGCGCTTCCAGGCCGGTGCGGCCCGGCAACGAGAGATCCATCAGCACCACATCCGGCGCATGCTGCAGGGCCAGCTGCAGTGCCTGTTCGGCGTTGCTGGCCTCGGCGACGAGCTGCACGTCGGCAAACCCGTGCAGCAGCCGCGCCAGGCCGGCGCGGACGAGGGTGTGATCGTCGACGATGAGAACTCGCACAGGCACGCAACAGATCCGAGTAGGGGAGTCCACCTTAACTTAGCTGAACGGGCGCGCCAAGGCTTGCCCGCCAAGCGTGATGGTGGCAGCTTTCAGCGCGCCCGGCGCGCCTCGGCCACCTGGCGGCGGTGCAGTCGGAACAGGTGCCGTTCCATTGCCATTTCCAGGCCGTCGCCCAGGCGCTGGAAGCGCAGCCACAGGAAGTGGCCGCCGCTGCCGTCGGCTGCCTCGGCGATCACTTCCACCGGCAGGTCGATGTGGTCGGGCAGCCAGTCGCTGGGCTGCAGGCGGACCACGCCGGCCTGTCCGGGCCTGGCACCACTGCGCGGGCCCAGCTGCAGGCGGATGCCACGGCGCGACCAGCGCACCGGGCGCAGGGGCAGTTCCAGGCCCTGCTGGCGCACCAGGCGGCCGAGCAGCACCATCGCCAGGTCCAGCTTGGCTTCAAGGCGTTGCAGCTGCAGGGTGGCCTCGTTGCGCTCGTCGTGCTCGTCAACACGGCTGTCTTCGACCAGTGCCAAGCTGCGCAGCAGGCCTTCGGCACCGCTGGTGCGTCCGGCCGCGCTGCCCGCCTGGAACTCGGCCGGCAGGGCCAGCTCGCAGCTGAGCGTTTCGTCGAACAGCTCGCTTTCGGCAGGATGGTGCAGCGACATGGTCGGCAGCTGGGTCATGCCAGCGATTCTGCCTGCAGGTAGGCATGGGCGGCGCGAAGAGAGCGCTGACCGTCATTCATCAGTGCGGCTGCTGCATCGCGGCGCTGGCGCAGCAGGCCCAGAAGGCTCTGCTGGCGCTCGAACAGGGCGCTCAGCGGCGCGTGGTCCGCAGCGGTCAGCGGCTGGCTGAGCAGGGCATGCAGGGTGCTGTCGTGCCCGTCGAGCAGGCTGTCGGCCTGGTCCAGGGCGTCATCGCCCAGTGCCTTCTCGAAGGCATCCAGCTGCGCGTGCAGTTCGGGCAGGCTCATGGCGCCACCGCGGCCGGGCGGCGCTGTTCGTGCGGGATCGCGTTCCAGGCGCTGTCGATCTCGCCCAGCAGCTGCAGCGATTCATCCAGCGCGGCGCGGTCGTTGTGCAGGTTGGCTTCGGTCAGGCGCTGCAGCACGTAATCGTACAGGGCCGACAGGTTGCCGGCGATCTCGCCGCCGGCCTCATGGTCCAGCGAGCCGTTGAGGTGGCCGACGATCGCGCAGACTTCGCCGATCGCCTTGCCCTTGCCGGCCTGGTCGCCGCGCTCGAGGCTGGCCAGGGCGCGACGCACGCGCTCCAGCGCGCCGGCCAGCAGCATCGCCACCAGCTTGTGCGGATCGGCATCGGCGACCGCACTGGTCACTCCCACCTGGCGGTACTGCTCGGCATATTGACGGCTGGAACCGTACATTCGTGATTCTCCTTGCGCGGGGTGCCGCCGGGCGATTGTGGGGATCGGTGCCGGCGGCGCGGCGATGATTGCTGTTGCGTCCGTTATCGGTGCATTGCGCGGCAAACTTGAGTGCCACGCACGCATCGTCAGCGGTTCAACTGTGCCAGCTGCTGCTGCAGCGCCGTGTTGCTCTGCTGCAACTTGCCCATCAGGCTGTCCAGCGCGATGAACTGCTTCTTGTAGCGCTCTTCCACGCTCTTCATCCGCGTGTCGAGATCCTTGCGGCGCTTGTCGATGTTGTCCAGCGTGGTGTTCAGTCCCTTGGTCCGCGCGACGAACGCGCCTTCCTTGCCGACCGTGGTGCTGACATAGCCGTCGACCAGCGTGTACAGCTTGCCGGCACCGCCGGTATCTCCGGTGATCGCCTGGCGCATCTTCTCCGGCTGGCTGGCCAGTGCGGCGGCGAACTTGGTGGTGTCCAGGATCAGCGTGCCGTCGGCATTGGGGTAGCCGCGGGTATCCAGACCGATCGCCTTGGCATCGAGCTTGTCACCAGCCAGGTCCTTGAGCACGCTCGACATCACCGAGCGCAGCTGGCTGGTGGCGCCGCGCATCTGCGCATCACCGGTCAGCGTGGAGGCTTCTTTGGTCTTGGCGTCGTACTTGGTTTCGGTGTTGATCGCCGCCAGTGCGGCGTTGTAGGCGGTGACGAACTCCTGCATCACCTTGGTGGCTGCCGCAGTGTCGGTGCTGATGGTCACCGTGCTGGTGCCCGGCATCTTCAGGTTCAGGGTCAGGCCCGGAACCGCATCGGCCACCGTATTGCTGGCGCTTACGACCTTCACGCCATCGATGGTCAGCTCGGCGTCGGCGGCGGCGGTGTTCTGCTTGAGGCTGTTGACCAGTCCCCCCAGCTTGGCGTCGCTGCCTGCGTATTCGAGCTTGATCGCGTTGGCGGCACCGGTCTTCTCCTGGGCGATCGACAGGTACTGGTTGTCGCCGGAGCTGATCAGGGTGGCCTGCACGCCTTCCTTGCGGCCAGCCGCATCGATCTTGTTGCGGATGGTGGTCAGCGTGTCGCCGTCCTCCACCTCCACGTTCATGGTCTTGGCCTTGTCGCCCACGCCAACGGTCAGCGTCAAGGTTCCGGCAGCAAACGTGTCGGTCTTGGGTACCGAGGTATCGGCGATCAGTTTGTGCGCGGTGGCCAGCGAGGTGACATTGACCACGTGCGTGCCATTGGAGGCGGCAGCCTTGGTTGTGCCGACGTCATACAGCGCGACCGACGCCGTCAGGATCTCGTCGGTGCCCTTGTCGCCGCCTTTGCTTGCGGTCACGGTGCGCGTGTCGAACGCCGTGGTGGCCTTCAGTGCGGTCAGCGCCGTCTTCAGCTTGTCGAAGGCCGAGGTGATGGTGCCGATCGACGACAGCTGCATCTTGGCCTTGGACTGCTGCAGGTTCAGCGCATTGTCGGCGGGCTTGCGGTCGGCTGCGACCAGCTGGTTGACGATGTCCGAGATGTTGAGCCCCGAGCCAATGCCACCGTATCCAAAGTCTGCCACGTCGTTTCTCCTGGTATCCGGGCCCGGCCGTCGTGCGGTGGCCCGTCGTCAACGAAAATAGCGGCCTGCGCCGCTGGGTCTTGAGGACTTCGTTGATGCACGTGCCGTGCCAATCGCCTGGCGCGGGTTCTGGCACGCGGGTTGCAGGTGGGCTGGGGCAGGGTGCGGGTGGGTTCACCGCGGGCTGCCGGGAGTCTGCAAAAAGCCCTCCCCCAATGCAGGGGAGGGATCAGACTACTGACAATCGGGGGGAGACGAAGCCGCCCGGTACGTACAGTCAAAGGTACAGCGCTGAAAGAGAGGTCCGCAGGAGCGGGCGATGCCAAGCCGGTTCGGGACTCATCCCGGGCCGGGCATGGCCCGCGCCTTCGTGCATCGTGGCTTCCCGGTTGCCGCTACCGTCGGTTCGACCCGACGGTAGCGGCGCCCTCTTGCCGTGGATCAGCGCAGCAGGCTGAGCACGCCCTGCGGCACCTGGTTGGCCTGGGCCAGCATGGCCGTACCGGCCTGCTGCAGGATCTGGGTGCGGGTCAGCTCTGCGGTTTCCTTGGCGAAGTCGGTGTCCTTGATGCGGCTACGCGAAGCCGACAGGTTTTCCGACGAGGTCTGCAGGTTGGCCACCACCGAGGTGAAGCGGTTCTGGATCGCACCGAGGTCGGCACGGGTGCTGTTGATCGCACCCAGGGCCTTGTCGACCACTTCCATCGCCTGCTGTGCACCCTTCACGGTGGACACGTCGATCTTGTCGGCGAACTTGGCGGTCGGCGCGGCACCTGCGGTGAACCCAGCGATGGTGCTGCTGAAGGCCGTGAAAGCACCGGCATTGTTGACGCTGTCCTTGACCGAGGTCAGCGTGAGCGCGCCGGCCGCGTCGGCTTCGGCATAGACGCCGGTCTCGCCGATCTTGGCATTGATCGCGGTTGCGACGGCCTTGCCGGCTGCCGCGGTGTTGGCGGCCGCATCGCCGACGCTCTTCACGGTCATCGCGTCGAAGTTGACGACGGTGCCCTTGCTGTCGGTGATGGTGAACGCGGCAACAGCGGTATCAACGTTGTCGGCACCGGTGACGGCAGCAGTGGCCGTGGCGAACTGGGCACCGCCCAGGGCGTTGGCCTTGGCGTCGATGGTCTTGTCGATGGCGATGGCCTGGCCGGCGTTGGCACCGACCTGGAACAGCTGGCTGGAGAACGAGCCGTCCAGCAGCTTGGTGCCGTTGAAGTCCGACTGCTTGGCAACGCGGTCGATTTCCGAGACCAGCTGGGTCACTTCGGCCTGCAGCGCCTTGCGGTCGCTGGCCGAGTTGGTGGCGTTGGCGGCCTGCACCGACAGCTCGCGGACGCGCTGCAGGTTGTTGCCGATTTCGGTCAGCGAACCTTCGGCGACCTGGGCCAGCGAGATGCCGTCGTTGGCGTTGCGGATGGCGACGTCGGTACCGCGGATCTGCGTGCCGAAGCGCTCGGAGATCGCCAGGCCGGCGGCGTCGTCCTTGGCGCTGTTGATGCGCGAACCGGAGGACAGGCGCTGGATGGTGGTGGCCAGCGAGCTGCCGCTGGTGCTCAGGTTACGCTGAGCATTCAGGGACATGGTGTTGGTGTTGATGACTTGTGCCATGGTGCTTTTCCTTTGGCGAAGGTGGAACGTGTTTCAGAAGCCGGGCGGCGGTTCAGATGCCACCCGGCGGTCGATCAGGGAGCGGATCAGCGCAGCAGGCTGAGCACGCCCTGCGGCACCTGGTTGGCCTGGGCCAGCATGGCCGTACCGGCCTGCTGCAGGATCTGGGTGCGGGTCAGCTCTGCGGTTTCCTTGGCGAAGTCGGTGTCCTTGATGCGGCTACGCGAAGCCGACAGGTTTTCCGACGAGGTCTGCAGGTTGGCCACCACCGAGGTGAAGCGGTTCTGCACGGCGCCCAGGTCGGCACGAGTGCTGTTGATCGCACTCAGGGCCTTGTCGACCACTTCCATCGCCTGCTGTGCGCCCTTGACCGTGCTGACGTCCAGGTCACTGGCGAACTTGGACGCCGGTGCGGCGGTCGCCAGCGTGGCGGTGAAGGTCGGTGCGGTAGCGCCGGTCCAGGTGCCCACCGATGCGGTGATGGCCTTGAACGAACCATCGGCGTTGACGCTGTCCTTGACCGAGGTCAGGGTGACGCCAGCGGTGCCGTTCACTTCGGCGTAGACACCGGTCTCACCGATCTTGGCGTTGATGGCAGTCACCAGCGCCTCGCGGGAGGCCTTGCCGGTGGCAGCGGCGTCGGCACCCTGCTTGACATCGACGTCGGCGATGGTCACGCCATTGATCTGCAGGCCAGTGACCTTGAGGTCGGCGTTGGTGCCCGGGTCGGCCAGGGCCAGCGAGTTGGTGTCGAACTTGGCGCCGCCCAGGGCGTTGGCCTTGGCATCGATGGTCTTGTCGATGGCGATGGCCTGGCCGGCGTTGGCACCGACCTGGAACAGCTGGCTGGAGAACGAACCGTCCAGCAGCTTGGTGCCGTTGAAGTCGGACTGCTTGGCGACGCGGTCGATTTCCGAGACGAGCTGGGTCACTTCGGCCTGCAGGGCCTTGCGGTCGCTGGCCGAGTTGGTGGCGTTGGCGGCCTGCACCGACAGCTCGCGGACGCGCTGCAGGTTGTTGCCGATCTCGGTCAGCGAGCCTTCGGCGACCTGGGCCAGCGAGATGCCGTCGTTGGCATTGCGGATGGCGACGTCGGTACCGCGGATCTGCGTGCCGAAGCGCTCGGAGATCGCCAGGCCGGCGGCGTCGTCCTTGGCGCTGTTGATGCGCGAACCGGAGGACAGGCGCTGGATGGTGGTAGCCAGCGAGCTGCCGCTGGTGCTCAGGTTACGCTGAGCATTCAACGACATCGTATTGGTGTTGATGACTTGTGCCATGAGGAGAGGTCCTTGAGCGGTTGCACGTGAGTTGGGTCAGACGCCCCCGACGTGCCCCGGGGGCGGCTCATGTCAGCGCTGCAACAGGCTGAGCACGTTCTGCGGTACCTGGTTGGCCTGGGCCAGCATGGCCGTACCGGCCTGCTGCAGGATCTGGGTGCGGGTCAGTTCGGCGGTTTCCTTGGCGAAGTCGGTATCGCGGATGCGGCTGCGCGATGCGGACAGGTTCTCCGAGGAGGTCTGCAGGTTGGCGACCACCGAGGTGAAGCGGTTCTGGATCGCGCCGAGGTCGGCGCGGACGCTGTTGACCGATTCCAGGGCCTTGTCGACGATCGACATCGCCTTCTGTGCGCCTTCGGCGGTGGTGACGTTCAGGTCCTTGACGAAGCTGGCTGCTGCACCGGTCAGGGTGCCGCCGTTGGTGCTGGTCTCGGTCAGGCCCAGGCCGGCGATGGTCGCGGCGGTGACGCCGGCCGGCGGGGTTGCCGCGCTGACGCCCAGGGCGAAGGTCTGGCCATCCTTGACCGAAGCCAGGCTGATGACGCCGGCATTGACCGAGGCCACCACGCCGGTTTCACCCAGCTTGTTGTTGATCGCCGCAGCGGTGGCCGAGGTGATCGACTCGCCGGCCTTCACGGTGAAGTCGCTGATGGTGACCGTGGTGGCGGTGCCGCCCGGCGGGGTGACCGAGACCTGCAGACCGGAGTAGGTGGTGTCGGCCGTGGCCTTGTCCACCGCCAGCGCGGTGCCGGTGTAGCCGTTGGCGAAGGTGGCAGCCCCCAGCGAATCGGCCTTGGCGTTGACCACGCTGTTGATGGCAATGGCCTGGCCGGCGTTGGCGCCCACCTGGAACAGCTGGCTGGTGAAGCTGCCGTCCAGCAGCTTGGTACCGTTGAAGTCGGCCTGCTTGGCCACACGATCGATTTCCGAGACCAGCTGGGTCACTTCCGCCTGTAGGGCCTTGCGGTCGCTGGCCGAGTTGGTGGCGTTGGAGGCCTGCACACCCAGTTCGCGGATGCGCTGCAGGTTGTTGCCGACTTCGTTCAGCGAACCCTCGGCGACCTGGGCCAGCGAGATGCCGTCGTTGGCGTTGCGGATGGCCACGTCCAGACCGCGGATCTGGGTGGTGAAGCGCTCGCTGATGGCCAGGCCGGCCGCGTCGTCCTTCGCGCTGTTGATGCGCAGGCCGGACGAGAGGCGCTGGATGGTGGTAGCGAGCGAGCTGCCGCTGGTGCTCAGGTTGCGCTGAGCGTTGAGCGACATCGTATTGGTGTTGATTACCTGTGCCATGGGGTCGTCTCCTCTTATATGGAACCCGTTGGTGAATGAAACGAAGCGCCGCCTGTTTTTTTGTGTGGCTGTGTGCTTCGCCGTTGCCAAATGAATAACGGCGCTTTGTCAACAACCTTTAGCCGTGAATTCCGCTGAAGCCGGAATTCGTTGCCTGAAGCTGTTTTCCCGGGGTTTTCAGCCCTGTTGCCAGGATGGAAGCGACCCCGGGAGGGGCGGTCGGGCAGGGCCTGACCAGCGCTGATGAAGGTATCGGCGAGGTGCGACCCGGCTTGATGGGCAATCACGGAAAATCGGCCGGAGATGGCCAGAGGGCCGCGTGGCGGCGGGCAGGCGCGCAAACCAAAAAGGCCGCGATGCAGGGCATCGCGGCCTTTCGGGAGTGACTCGGGCGTGGCGTCAGCGCAGCTTGTTGAACAGCGACATCGACTGCATCTGCGAGAAGATCGTCTGCGCCGCCTGCAGTGCGGTGCTCTGCAGCTGGTACTGGCTCAGCGCATCGGCGTAATCCAGGTCGCGCATCTGCGACAGCGTGGTTTTCAGGGTCACGCCATTGGCCTCGCGCATGTCCGCCGCGTTGTCCAGTGCCTTCAGCTGCGCGCCTCCCGCAGCGCGCGAATCGATCATCCGCTCCGAGGCGCGCGCCACGTCGCGCAGTGCGCTCTGCAGCTGATTCTGCTGCGCAGTCATCTGCGCGGTGGTACCGGTGTCGGCACCCAGCGCGGCGACCAGGTTGTCCATGGTGGCGAAGATGTCGCGGCTGCTGGCGGCCTGTACGCTGAAGCTGTCGCCCGCTGCGGGTGCACCCGTGATGCGCAGGCGTACACCGTTCACTTCCAGGTCGTCGCCAGCCTTGTAGGTGCCGGTGCCGGTCACGTTGCCCGCACCATCCACCACCTCGTACTGGGTGCCGGTGGTGAAGCGCACGCTGAAGCCCTGGCCGTTCCAGCTGTCGCTGCCGTCGCGGGTGATGTTGGTCAGCACGCCGTTGCCGGTGTTGCCGGCCGCGGCGCTGCCGTCAACGAAGCCGTCGCCGGTGGGAATACGCATGAAGATCTCGCTGCCGGGCAGGGCGTCGCGCACATAGGTATCGGGGCCGACTTCAACCTGGCGCTGGGTCTGGTCGCCGCGATAGACGACCTTGCCGTTGATCTTGGCAAACGGCGGGTCACCGTCGTTGGTGCCACCGAACACATAGCGGCCGGTACCATCGTCGGCGTTGGCCAGCGAAAGCAGGCCATCGCGGATCTGGTTGACTTCGGTGATCAGCGTCTTCTTGTCCGCCGCGCTCAGCGCCGGATTGCTGGCCTGGATGGTCAGATCATTGACGCGCGCCATCAGGTCGTTGACCTGCGCCAGGGTGTTTTCCTGCACGCCCAGGCGGTTCTGCACATTGCCGGCGTTGAGCTTCATGCGGTCCAGTGCGGCCAGGCTGCGGTCAAGGCCGACTGCAGTGCCGGCGGCAACCGGATCGTCCTTGGCGCTGACGATCTTGCTGCCAGTAGCAATCTGCTGCTCCAGGTGGCTGAGCTTGGCCTGCTTGGCCATCATCAGCGACACCGACTGGTTGAACATCATGCTGGTGGAGATTCGGCTGCTCATCGGCGGACGGCTCCCAGGATGGTCTGGAACATGCTGTCGGCGGTGGAGATCAGCTGCGAGGCGGCCTGGTAGGCCTGCTGCAGGCGCAGCATGTCGGCGGCCTCTTCGTCCAGATTCACGCCGGAGACCTCGTCGCGGGCTTCCTGTGCCTTGTCATTGATCACCAGCTGCGCATCGAGCGAGTACTCGGCCGAGCGGGCGGCGGCGCCGACCTGGGTGGTCAGGCCACCCAGTGCACCGTTCAGTGTCACCGTTCCGGCGTTGAAGGCCTTCGTGCTTTCCACCTTGACCAACCTGGAGGCGTTGCTGTTGTCCGACGAACCAGCCGGGGTCGGGGTGATGTTGAAGGTATCGCCCACCTTCGGCGCACCGTCCAGTACGAAGCTCCAGCCGTTGGCACTGATGGTCTGGCCAGGCGTATAGGTCTGGGGCGGGCCACCGTCGATGGTGTAGGTGGTCGCCGAGGTGAACACGATCGCCGACGGATTGCGCAGGTTCGCGTTGGCCGAATCGGTGACGGTGACGCCGCTCAGTTTGCCGGTACCGGTGTTGGCGGTGGCGGCTGCGCCCTTGACTGCGGCGGCCGCGGCAATGCGCGACGGATCGGTGATGGCCATCTCCAGGCTGCCGGCCACGCCGGCGGTGGGCTGCAGCAGGAAGCGGTCATTGGCCGCCGGGGTGCCGCCGACGACCAGGTTCACGCCGTTGATCACCAGCGGATCGGCGGCGGTGCCGGTACCGGTCAGGGGAATGCTGGCGCCGGTGTCGGCGCGGCTGGCCTTCCAGGTGGTGCCATCGAACTGCAGCACCACGTTCTGCGCGTCCAGTTTGCCCAGGTCGCCATAGGTGGCGCTGAGGCTGGCGGTTCCGGTATTGCTGTTGTTGCCGGTCACGCGCGGGCTGCCGATGTTGAAGAAGTCCCCGCCCATCTGGCCATACAGATCCACACCCTGGTGGTGGACCTGGTTGAAGCTTTCGGCCAGGCCCACCGCCAGCTTGCCCAGTTCGGCCTGCGCAGGCGTCAGCACGGTGTCGCGGAATTCCAGCAGGCCACCGATCTGGCCACCGACCGCCTTCGGGTCGAGACGGATGGTGTTGCCCTGGGTCTCCAGTGCCAACTGCAGGCGCTCGGGCTGGTAAGGATCGGCCACGGTGGTGACCTTGGTGGCCGTGGTACCCACCACCAGCGCGTTGCCGCCGGCAGTGTAGACATTCATGATGCCGCCGTCCTGGATCACCGCGGTGCCACCGGTGTAGCCGATCAGCTGGGTGATCAGCTGATCGCGGCGGTCGAGCAGGTCCGGTGCAGCCGAGGCAATGTTGGTGCCGATGGCACCGTTGATCTGCGCGATCTCCTGCGCAAGGCGGTTGACCTCGGTCGCACCGGCCAGCAGGCCGTTGTTGACCTCGCTGTTGAGATTGTTCAGGTGCGTGTTGAGCTGCACGAATCGGTTGGCCAGCGCCTTGCCACCGTCGAGCATGTTCTGGCGGTCGGCGGTGCCGGCCGCGTTGGACGACAGGCCACTGACCGAGTCGAAGAAGTTCGACCAGACGCCGGCCACGTTGGTGGCAGCATCGGAGAACAGGGCGTTGACCCGGTCGGCCATGCCCGAAAGCTGCTTCAGGCGCGCCAGCTCACCGCTGCTGTCGAGCAGGCGCGAGATCGCCAGCTGGTCGGCCGTGCGACGGATGTCGGTGATGCGGGTGCCGTTGCCGACCGTGCCGTAGCCATAGTTCTGTGGATCGGCGGTGGCGAAGTTGACCTTCTGCCGGCTGTAGCCGGGTGTATTGAGGTTGGCCACGTTGTGGCTGGTGGTCGCCAACGCTCGCTGGAAGGCGAGCAGGGCACCGGTACCGGTGGAAAGTACGCTGGACATGGTGTTCCTCAACGACGGGTGATACCCAGCGCCGCGGTCGCGGTGCTGGCGAAGGTCTGGCCAAGGCGCGAGCCGGCGTCGGCCACGGCGGCTACGGCGCGCTCGATGGTCGGGCCGCCGGCGATCGCAGCGATCTTGGCGGCGTAGCGCGGATCGGTGGCGTAACCGGCGCGCTGGAGGCCACGGGCGAAGCCCTGCACGTCGGTGCCGGCCTGCAGGGCCTGCTGGTAGCGCGGGCTGGTCTTCAGCAGGCGCACGTAGTCGGCAAAGCTCTCGGCCGCTGAACCGTAGGCGCGGAAGCTGGCGGTTTCGTTGCGGCGCACGCCATCGACATATTCATGGGTGCCGGCCGTGGCGCGCTGGCCGTTCCAGCCAGTGGCCTTGATGCCGAACAGGTTGTGCGAGGTGCTGCCATCGGCATGCTTGATGTGGCGCTTGCCCCAGCCGGTCTCCAGCGCGGCCTGCGCGACCAGGGCGCGGGCATCCACGCCCAGTTCCCTGGCCGCGCTCTGTGCGTGCTGCCAGATACTGGCGACGAAGCCCTCCGGGGTATGCTCGCCGAGCTGGGCGACCGCGGTGCGCGTGGCCAGGGCATCGGCCGGGCTCACGGCCGTGCCGCGATTGCTGGCCGTCGCCGTCCACTGGTCGCTGTTGGCGGCCCAGTCCTCGCCCTGCAGGCTGCCGATGTACGGATCCTCGGTGCCCAGCGAGCGGTGCAGGCCGCTGCTCTCACGGCCGGCGATCAGGTCCAGTGCCTGCTCCATCGGTGCCAGCGCGGCCTGCGCACCGTGCTGCGCGCCTGCGGCCATCTGCTGCAGCATGCGCACGGCCTGGCTGCCATCTTCCAGGGGCAGCGACGGTGCCGGCCTGGCCGGCGCGTTGAGCTGGTAAGCGCGGCTGGCCTTGGCCGGATCCACGCGGGTATCCAGTGCCGGACCTTCGGCGGCCTGGCCGGACAGCTGGCGGGTGATCATGCCGGACAGGCCCAGGCCCTTGCCGCGGGTCATCGCCTCGGCAATCTTCTGGTCGTACATGTCGCGGAACATCTTGTTCTCGCCGGGAAACAGCGAGTCGCCGAAGCTGGCATCGCGCATGCTCTTGACCAGCATCTGTGCGAACTGGCCTTCCAGCTGGCGAGCGACCTTGTCGATCTTCGCCGGATCGTTCTGCTGCGCCGGGTGCAGGTCGAATGCGGGATTGATGCGCATGTCAGATCACCTCAAGCTCGGCACTCAGTGCGCCGGCCTGCTTCAGGGCTTCCAGGATCGCGATCAGGTCGCCCGGTGCCGCGCCTACGGCGTTCACCGCATGCACGATCTCGTCCAGGGTGGTGCCGCCGCTGAACTTGAACATGCGGCTGCCGTCGTTGGTGGCGGTGATGGTGGACTGCGGGCTGGCAACGGTACGGCCGCCCGACAGCGCATTGGGCTGGCTGACGTTGGTGTTTTCCTGGATGGTCACGGTCAGCGAACCATGCGATATCGCGGCCGGCCCCACGCGCACCTGCTGGCCGATGACCACGGTGCCGGTGCGTGAATTGACCACCACCTTGGCCGGGGCGCTGCCCGCGGTCAGTTCCAGGTTCTCGATGCGCGCCAGCAGGCCGATGCGTGCGCCCGGATCGGTCGGTGCGGTGACGGCGACGGTCACGCCATCGATCGCGCGCGCCGCGCCTTCGCCGAATGCGTTGTTCAGCGCGGCGACCATGCGCGAGACCGTGGTGAAATCGTTGTTGTGCAGGTTCAGGGTGATGTCGCCGCCGTTGGCCAGCGGATCGGGCAGGGCACGCTCCACGGTGGCGCCGTTGGGAATACGGCCGACGCTGGGCACGTTCACCGAGACACGGGAGCCGTCCTTGCCCTGCGCGCCAAAGCCACCCACGATCAGATTGCCCTGGGCGATGGCATAGATCTGGCCATCGGCGCCGCGCAGCGGGGCCATCAGCAGCGAGCCGCCGCGCAGCGACACCGCGTTGCCGATCGAAGACACCGTGATGTCGATCGGCTGGCCCGGCTTGGCGAACGGCGGCAGTTCGGCGTGGATCGCCACGGCGGCCACGTTCTTCAGCTGCGGATTGACGTTCGGCGGCACGTTCACGCCCAGCTCGCCAAGCAGGTTTTTCAGGCTCTGCACTGTAAAGGGTGCCTGGCTGGTACGGTCGCCGCTGCCATCCAGGCCGACCACCAGGCCATAGCCCACCAGCGCATTGCCGCGCACGCCGCCGACCTGGGCCAGGTCCTTGATGCGCTCGGCGCTGGCAGGCGCAGCCATTGCCAGCAGAAGGAAGAATGATCCGTAGAGCGACGCCATGCGTCGCTGCCACGTAGAAGAGAAGAGAGCTTTCATGGCCATACTCAGAACGGCGTCAGGCCGGAATTGAAGAAGCGGCTCAGCCAGCCCATCGCGTTGGACTGCGCGACCGGGCCGCGGCCGCCGTAGACGATGCGGGCCTCGGCCACGCGGCTGGACGGAATGGTGTTGTCCTGGCTGATGTCGCCCGGGCGCACGATGCCCTGCACCTGCACCAGTTCATCGCCCTGGTTCAGCCGCAGGTTCTTCTGCCCCTGCACCACCAGGTTGCCGTTGGGCAGGCGCTGGATCACCGTGACCGTGACGCTGCCCTGCAGGCGGTTGCTCTGCGCGCTGTTGCCCTTGCCGGTGAAGTCACGCGCGCCCTTGGCCGTCGCACTGAGGATGTCCTTGCCGCCCAGGGTGACCGGCGCACCAAGGATGGACGGCGTGCCCAGGCTCAGGTTGGATTCCTTGTTGGTGGCTGTGTTGGCGCTGGTCTGCGCGGTGGTGTTTTCCAGCAGGGTGATCGTCAGCAGGTCGCCGACATCGCGTGCGCGGCGGTCCGAATACAGCTGCAGGGTCGGGCCAGCGGCGTAGATCGCACCGGCGGTGGGCGCGGCCTGCGGCGGCATGATCGGCTGGATCGGTGCCATCGCCGGATAGGGGCGCACGTCGCCCGCGATCACGCAGCCACCGAGCAGGGCGACCACGGTGCAGGCGAGGGCAGTACGGGCGAGGTTGGAAATGGGCGACATGGCGGTTTCCCGGTTGGGCCGGTCAGATCTTGTTGTTGAGATAGCCGAGCATCGAGTCGGTGGTGGAGATCGCCTTGGCATTCATTTCGTAGGCGCGCTGGGTTTCGATCATCGACACCAGCTCTTCCACCACATTGACGTTGCTGCCTTCCAGCGCACCCTGCACCACGGTGCCGAGGCCGTTCAGGCCGGGATTGCCGTTCTGTGCCGGGCCCGAGGCCGTGGTCTCCAGGAACAGGTTCTCGCCACGCGCCTGCAGGCCGGCCGGATTGACGAAGTCGGTCAGGGTCAGCGCACCGACTTCCACCGAGGCGGCGTTGTCGGCCATCTTCACGCTGATGGTGCCGTCGCTGCCGATGGTGACCGACTGCGCGCCCTCGGGAATCTGGATGCCCGGCTGCACCGGGTAGCCGCTGTTGGTAACCAGCTCGCTGTCCTGGTTGATCTTGAACGAGCCATCACGGGTGTAGGCCGAGCTGCCGTCGGGCATCTGCACTTCGAAGAAGCCGCGTCCGTTGACCATCACGTCCAGTGCGCGGCCGGTCTGCTGCTGGCCACCCTGCTCGAAGTTCTTGGCGGTGGCGACCACGCGCACGCCGGTACCCAGCTGCAGGCCGGTCGGCAGCTGCGTCTGCGCCGACGAAGAGCCGCCCGGCTGGCGCACCTGCTGGTACAGCAGGTCCTCGAAGCTGGCGCGGTCCTGCTTGAAGCCGGTGGTGTTGGTGTTGGCGAGGTTGTTGGAAACCACCGACATGCGCATCTGCTGCGCATCCAGTCCGGTTTTCGCGATCCACAATGCCTGGTTCATCTTCGGAGTCCTGTCTGGGTGAAGCCGGCCGCGCAATGCGGCCCTTGGTAGCGGGTGTGCAAGCGGTGTGCCAGCGCCGCGCCCGGGCGGCGCCGGAAATCCGTCAGCTGCCCAGGCGGAGCAGGCTGTTGGCGCTGCGCGCGTTGTCGTCGCCGTGCTTGATCACCTGAACCTGCATTTCGTACTGGCGCTGCAGCTGGATCATCTGCACCAGCGCACCGGCGGCATCGACGTTGCTGCCCTCCAGTTGCCCGCTGTGCACGGCAGTGCCCTGTGCCGGTGCGAACGGCTGGCGCGGGTCGGTGTTGCGGAACAGGCCATCCAGGCCGCGCTCGAGGCGCTCGTCCGGCGCCTGCACCACCTTGATCCGGCCGATCTGCGCCATCGTCTGCGGGCCTTCGCCCTGCGGGATGATCGAGATCGTGCCGTCGGCGCCGATCTCCATCGCCTGGTAGGGCGGAATGGCGATCGGGTTGTTGTTGTCATCCAGCACCGTGCGGCCGCCAGAGGTCACCAGCTGGCCGTTCGGCGTCACCGACAGGGCTGCGCCACGCGTATACGCTTCGCTGCCATCGCTCGCCTGCACCGCCAGCCAGGTGCCGCTCTGCAGTGCAAGGTCCAGCGGTTTGCCGGTGATGTGCTGCGCGCCGGGCCGGCGGTTGAAGCCGGCGTCGACGTGCAGCGCATCCACCCGCGAGGCAAAGCCCGGACCCTTGATCGGGAAGGCTTCGGTGTTGGCCAGCGCTTCCTTGAAGCCAGGAGTGTCCGAGTTGGCGAGGTTGTGGCTGAGCGTTCCCTGCGCCTGCAGGGAGGCGCGGGCACCGGTCATCGCCACGTAAAGGGCTTTATCCATGGGGGGAGTTCCGTGACAGGGTCAGCAGCTCATCAACGGATGTTGATGACGGTCTGGGTGATCTGGTCCTGCGTGGTGATCATCTGCGCGTTGGCCTGGAAGTTGCGCTGCGCGGTGATCATGTTGACCAGCTGCTCGGTGAGATCGACGGTGGACGCTTCCAGCGAGCCGGCCTGGATCTTGCCGAGATTGGAGGTGTCCGGCATTCCGGTGCGCGGCGTGCCTGACTCGAAGGTCTCCACCCACAGGTTGTTGCCCTTCGATTCCAGTCCCTGGGTGTTGTTGAAGGTGGTCAGTGCGACCTGGCCCAGCGGCTTGTCGTCGCCGTTGGAGTAGCGCGCATAGACCACGCCCGACTCGGACACAGTGATCTCGTTGAGCTTGCCGGCGGCATAGCCGTCCTGCTGGGTGTTGCGCAGGGCGAACTTCTCGCCGTACTGGGTCGAACCGCTGATGTCCAGCGTCATGTTCAGCTGGCCAGCGCCCGTGGTCGGGGTGAAGGTGCCGAGGCCAACCTTGCCGTTGGCCGGGGCGGTCAGCTTGCCGCTGTTGTCGAAGGTGACCGCGGTCGGGGTGCCAGCGGGCTGGCCATCGACATAGTTGTGCACGGTCCATTCGTTGGGGTTGGCGCCCTTCACGAAGTACGAGACCTGGATGTGGCTCACGCCCAGCGAGTCGTACACGGTGATGCCGCCGCTGGAGTGGTTGTAGCTGTTGGAGTCGGTCGGGTCGAACGTGGCCACGGTCGGCTGCTTGGCGTTGGCCGGCAGGGTGAAGCCCACCTTCACTTCGCTGGTCTGCTTCGGCGGGCTGTCGGTGGTCAACAGCTGCAGGTCGACCAGGCGGCCGGCATCGAAGTTGGTGCCATCGGCATTCGGCGCGAACACCTGCAGGCGCGCGCCCTGCGGATTGACCACATAGCCGGCCGAATCGGTCTGGAAGTTGCCGGCACGCGAGTACACACGCGAACCGTTCATGTTCATGGTGAAGAAGCCCTCACCGGAAATGGCCATGTCCAGGCTGCGCCCGGTCTGCTCGTTGTGGCCCTGGATGAACTGCTGGGCGACGTTGGAGACGCGCACGCCCGAGCCGGTCTGGTTCTTCGACAGGCCATAGCTGGTGGAGGCGAACAGATCGGCGAACTCGGCGCGCGACTGCTTGAAGCCGGTGGTGTTGACGTTGGCGACGTTGTTGGCGGTGACGCTCAGGTCGGTGTTGGCAGCATTGATGCCGGACAGCGAGACATTGAAGCCCATGGGATGCTCCTGGTTGATGCGGGATGTGCGGCTCAGCTGACGCGGAGCACGTAGTCGATCGGGGCCGTGCCCAGGCCCTTGAGGTTCAGGTACAGGCCGTCGGATCCGACGGTCACGCTTTCCACCGGCGCCTGCACATAGGTGGACAGCTTGGTGCTCTTGCCGGCGGTATCGACATGGTTGGCAACGATGGAATACTTGCCCGGCTCCATGCGCTTGCCGTTGGCGTCCTTGCCGTCCCACTGGAAGGCGGTTTCGCCTGCTGCCTTGGCTTCCACGCTCAGCGAGGTGACCTTGGCGCCGGTGGCATCGGTGATATCCACGGTGATGATGCCGGCCGACGGCGCGGCCACCGTGCCCTCGACGCTGCCTTCCTTCTCCAGCACCAGCTTTTCCGATGGCACCAGCACCTGGTGGCCGACCAGCGCCGCGCCACGCAGCACCTGGTCGCTGGCCATCGATTCCTGGAAGCCCTTCACCGTCTTGTTCAGATCGGTGATGCCCTGCACGGTGGACATCTGCGCCATCTGCGCGACCATCTGCGTGTTGTCCATCGGCTTCAGCGGATCCTGGTGCTGCAGCTGCTCGGTCATCAGGCGCAGGAAGTCGGCCTGGTCGAGCGTATTCTTCTTTTTCGTGGCGTTGCTGTTGGGGGCGTTCAGGCCCAGCGCGGAATAGACGTCCTGGCTGGTCTGGTTGTTGACGGCGGTGGTCATGGCGGTATCCGGTGCTGCGGGCCTCAGCGGCCCATGGTCAAGGTGGCCAGGGCCAGTTCCTTGGCGGTGGTCAACATCTCCACGCCGGCCTGGTAATTGCGCGAGGTCGAGATCAGGTTGACCATCTGCGCCACCGGATCGACGTCGGGCTGGTAGATGTAGCCATCGGCGTCTGCCAGCGGGTGGCCCGGCTCGTAGCGCTTGATCGGCGCCGCCTCGCTCTGGGTGATCTCCTTCACCTTCACCGAGGTGATGTTGGGATCGTTCTTGCTGGTGACGGCCTGGAAGATCGGCTCCAGCGGCTTGTACACGGCGTCGGCAGAACCGGCGACGGTGTCGGCATTGGAGAGGTTGGAGGCGATGGTGCTCATGCGCACCGACTGGGCCTGCAGCGCGGAGCCGGCGATATCGAAGATCGGCAGGTTGCTCATGGCTTATTGCCCCGTGATCGCGGTCAGCATGGAACGCACCTTGCTCTCGACGAAGCTGAGCGAGGCGCGGTACTCGAGCGCGGCTCGGCCATAGGCGGCACGCTCGGCATCGGGATCGACGGTGTTGCCGTCCAGGCTGGGCTGCACGCCCTCGCGCGCGATCTGGAACGGGTTCAGGCCACTACTGATTTCGTAGTGCTGCTCATGGGTGGTGGCCATCAGGCCGTTGGCATCCTGCCCCTGGGCATGGCGCAGGGCGGCATCGAAGTCCAGGTCCTGGGCCTTGTAGCGGGGCGTGTCGGCATTGCCGAGGTTGCTGGCGATCAGCTTCATCCGCTGTTCGCGCAACGGCATGGCCTGGGCGTGGACGCCCAGGTAGTCGGTAATCAGGTTGCGCACGGTGCACTCCCACGGGAACGTTGCCCGGGAAGCTGCAAGGGGTGTGCCAAATTCGAGAGGGTAGTGCCGGCCGCTGGCCGGCTCCCCGATGGATCTGCGGTTGCCGGCCAGCGGCCGGCACTACCGGATCAGTGGCCGTCAGGCCGCCATCGCCACCTTGCGCAGGCGGTCCAGCACGAAGTCAGCCAGCTCGTGCGGCGAGTACTTGGCGACGAAGGCGTTGGCGCCGACACGCTCGACCATGGCGTTGTTGAAGACACCCGACAGCGAGGTGTGCAGCAGCACGTAGAGGCCGGCCAGGCCCGGGTGGCGCCGGATTTCCGTCGTCAGCGTGTACCCATCCATGGCCGGCATCTCGATGTCGGAGATGACCATGGCATAGCGTTCGGCGGGGTTTTCGCCCGAGGCTTGGATCTGCAAGAGGTGGTCGAGAGCCTGCTTGCCGTCGGAAAGCAGGGTGGCACCCACGCCCAGCTGATCCAGCACGCTGCGGATCTGCTGGCGGGCCACGCGCGAGTCGTCCACCACCAGCACCTGCAGCTGGGGGCCATCGGCGGGCATTGCCATCGCCGGATCGAGTACGGCGTCACCGCGGACCTGGGCGATATCGGCCAGCACGCTTTCAACGTCGATCACCTGGATCAGCTCACCCTGGAAGCGGGTTACCGCGGTCAGGTAGCTCGACTCGGCGCCAAGCTCCGGCGGCGGGTGGATGTCTTCCACTGCGATGTTGACGATGCGTTCGACGCCGCTGACCAGGAACCCCTGGATCGAGCGGTTGAATTCGGTGACGACCAGGTAACCCGGCGAGGTATCGGCATCGGGCTCACGTTCGGGGTGGCCGATGGCCAGGCCCAGGTCCAGCACCGGCACCGAGCGGCCGCGCACGTCGGCCACGCCGGCGAACTGGCTGGGCAGGCCGGGTACCTGGAACAGCTCCGGGCGCCGCAGGACTTCCTGCACCTTGAAGACATTGACGCCAAAAAGCTGACGTCCGCCGAGACGGAACAGCAGCAGCGCCAGGCGGTTGTGGCCGGCCAGGCGGGTCCGCTGGTCGATCCGGTTGAGCAGGTCATGGGACATGGCTGCTGTATCGGCGCGTTGGGCGCCAAACTTGAGGGCGCTCTGCCACTGCGCGCTCCGCACCGCAATTGTGGCGTCGCCCCATGTTCGACCGGGGCTCTTGTAGCGTCGAGCGATGCTCGGCTGGCTGTTGGGCGCAAAGCGGTCGAGCATGGCCTGACTCTACAAGTGCCCCTCTGGCACACCCCTTGCACGCACCTGGGCCAGCTCTTGCCGATTGAAGGAGGCGCCATGTGCCGGGTCACATCTCTATTCGCCATCGCGCTGGCCGTGGCCTCGCCGTGGGCGGCTGCCGCCGACTGGCAGCCGGTGGCAAGCATCCGCGCGGCGGCCTTGTCGACGCTGCCGGCGGGCAGCGAGGGCGAGGCCCAGGTGGCCGATGCGCTGCGCCTGCCGAAGTGCGGGGGGGCGTTACAGGTGCAGCCCACCGCCAACACCACGGTGGAAGTCAGCTGTCCGGATGCGGGCGGCTGGCGCCTGTTCGTGCCGGTAAAGGTGCGGCGCAACCAGACCGTACTGGTGCTCAACCGTGGAATCGGTACTGGAGAAACCCTCACTGCCGCCGATATCACCACTGCCCAGCGTGACGCTGCCCGGATTGCCGGCGCGGTGCTGTCCGATCCCAATGCAGCGATCGGCCGCGTCGCCCGCCGTCCGTTGCAGGCCGGAGCCCTGCTGTCGAACAACGATCTGGTGGTGCAGCGTCTCATCAAGCGAGGAGACAATGTGGCCCTGGTGTCGCGTCGCGGCTCGGTCGAGGTCCGCATTGCCGGCCGTGCGATGGGTGATGCCGGTGAGAACGAACGGGTCTCGGTCGAGAACCTGTCCTCGCGGCGGATCGTGCAAGGCACGGTCGATGCCGCAGGTGACGTAATCGTGGCGCGTTGAATTACCGCAAAATATCCCTAAAGATCACGGCCCTGCGGCCGTTATCCCTTGTGAACGGCAACTCCAGGACACCCCATGAGCCAGAAAATCGACGGCAACCTGCAGGTCCCCCAGGCACTGCGCAGCGTGACGACCCCGGCCAACAAGCCCGGTGTCAGCACCGATGCGGCGGCGCGCCCGGTCGAGGCGGCCGACAGCCTGCGCCTGACCGGCGAGGCCACCAATCTGCAGGCCATCGAGCGCGAGCTGACCACCGCCCCGGCGATCGACGCCCAGCGCGTGGCCGCCGTGCGCGAGTCGCTGCAGAACGGCACCTACAAGATCAATCCGGACGCGATCGCATCGCGCATGCTCGATCTGGACCAGCAGCTGCACGGATGACTGCGGCGATGAGCGAGCCGCTGCAGCGTCTCGCCCAGGCCCTGGACGTTGAACGCCAGGCCCTGGTCGAGCACGACGTGCACGCCCTGATCCGGGCTACCGGCGCCAAGCTGGAAGCGTTGCGTGCGCTGGAAGGCGCGCCACCGGTGGGCGAGAGCGAACAGCTGCAGGAACTGGCCGAGCGCAACCGGGCCAACGGCGTGCTGCTGTCGCGCCGCCGCCGCGAGGTGAACTGGGCGCTGCGCCAGCTCGGCCGCACCGAAGACGCCTCGGCCTACGATGCCAAGGGCCAGTCGCACACGGTCAGCATCGGCCGGCCCCTCGCCGTCGCCTGAGGCGACGGCGGTCGCATAACCCCTCCCGGCGGGCTGAAGCCCGCTGCATGACCGCGTATATTGGGCGCCTGTTCGAACGTCCCGAGTCGCCGTGTCCGCTGCCAACGCCCTGGTTACCGCCCCCCTTCCGCCGCAGCCGGTGCTGCAGGCCCTGCTTGAGCGCCTGCGCGAAGGCCTGCTGCTGTTCACCGATGACGGGCGGGTGGCCCTGGCCAATCCGGCCGCACAGAACCTGCTGGCCAGTGGCGAGGACGGCGGGTTGCCGCCGCCGCAGCGCCTGCGCGAACTGCTGCCGCCCGATGCGCTGGAACAGGCTCGCCAGCATGGTCACTGGAATGGCAGCCTGCCGCTGGGCGAGGGCGTGGTCATCGCCCATCTGTACCACCATGGTCCGGTCGGCCAGGGGCATTTCCTCGCCCTGTTCCGCCACATCGAAGGGCAGGAAGACTACGAACGCGAGCTGCAGCAGCGCCATGCCGAACTGCGCCAGGCCTACCTGCGCCTCAATGGCACCCAGGAAAAGCTGCTGCAGTCGGAGAAGATGGCGTCGATCGGCCAGCTGGCCGCCGGCGTCGCGCACGAGATCAACAACCCGATCGGTTACGTGCACTCCAACCTGGGCAGCCTGCAGGAATACCTGCGCAGCCTGTTCACCGTGATCGAAGCCTACGAGCGCGCCCTGCGCGCGCCGGACCCGAAAGCGCTGATTCCGGAAATCGATGATATCCGTGACCGTCTGGATATCGATTTCATCAGCCGCGACCTGCCGCAGCTGATGGCGGAATCGCGCGAAGGCATCGAGCGGGTCACCCGCATCGTGCGCGACCTGAAGGATTTCTCGTATTCCGGCCGCGACGAGTCGTGGAAGCTGGTCGACCTGCACGCGGGCCTGGAATCGACCATCAACATCATCTGGAACGAACTCAAGTACAAGGTCACCCTGGTGCGCGAGTTCGGCCAGTTGCCCCTGGTGGAGTGCCTGCCATCGGAGTTGAACCAGGTCTACATGAACCTGCTGCTCAACGCCGGCCATGCCATCGCCGAGCGCGGCACGATCACGGTGCGTACCGGCGTTGATGGCGATCACGTTTGGGTCGAGTTCGAAGATACCGGCGGTGGCATCTCGCCGGAACTGCGCCAGCGCATCTTCGATCCGTTCTTCACCACCAAGCCGGTTGGCAGTGGCACCGGCCTGGGCCTGTCGATCTCCTACAGCATCATCAACAAGCACCACGGCCGCATCGACCTGGACAGCACGCCCGGCGTGGGCTCGCGCTTCCGCGTGGTGCTGCCGGTCAAGCAGCCGCGCTGACCGCTTCTGGCAGTGCCGGCCGCTGGCCGGCAACCTCATTGAACCCGATTTCCAGAGCAGCCGGCCAGCGGCCGGCTCTACCAGAGGGGATGGTTACCGCAATGGGCGCTCCTCGCCGCCATCTCCGCTCTCCACCGGCGCCGGGCCGGCATTGCTGCGGCGCTGTTCCTCGTACGTGCGGAACGCCTGGTGGATGTGCTTGCGCAGCTCGTCGTCGTTCCACGGCTTGGTCAGGAAGCGATAGATCGCGCCGCGGTTGATCGCATCGGTCACCGTGTTCAGATCGGTGTAGCCCGACAGCACCAGGCGGATCGTATCCGGGTACAGCATCTTCACCCGGCCCAGGAACTCGGTGCCGCTCATGTCGCTCATTCGCTGGTCGGACAGGATCACCTGCACGTCGTTGATCGCCAGCAGGTCGAACGCATCGCGCACGTTGCCGGCGGCCAGGATGCGGTAGCCGTCGCGGCGGAACAGGCGCACCAGTGAGCGCAGCACGTTTTCCTCATCATCCAGCAGCAGCAGCGTCCGGTCCGGGCGCGTCTCGGCGAAGGCTTCCGGGCGCAGGTAGCGGCGGCGCAGGGTCATGCCGGCGGCATCGGCCGACATCGGTTCGCCGAACAGGTAGCCCTGGAACACGTCGCAGTCGTTGCGGCGCAGGAAGCCCAGCTGCGCCTGCGATTCCACGCCGTTGGCGATCACGGTCATGCCCAGCTGGTGGCCCATGGCGATGATCGCGCGGGCGATGGCCGCTTCACGATTGCCGGCCGGCGCGCTCTTGATGAAACTGCGGTCGATCTTCAGCTTGTCCACCGGGTAGCGCACCAGCGCGCTGAGGCTGGAGTCGCCGGTACCGAAGTTGTCCAGGCTCAGGCTGATGCCTTCATTGCGCAGGTTGGCCAGCGTTTCGTGGACGAAATTGACGTTGTTGGTCAGCGCACTCTCGTTGATCTCCAGCGTCAGCATGTGCGCCGGTACGCCCGCCGCCTGCAGCAGTGACATCACTTCGGCGAAGAAGTTCGGCCGCAGCAGCTGCAGGGTGGACACGTTCACTGCGATGGTGAAGTCATCGAAGCCCTGGTCGCGCCACAGCCGCGCCTGCTTCAAGGCGCCTTCCAGCACCCAGGTGCCGATCTGCACGATGATCCCCAGGCGTTCGGCGGTGCGCATGAAGCGCTCCGGCACCAGCATGCCCAGGGTCGGCGACTGCCAACGCAGCAGCGCTTCCATGCCCACCACGTGGCCGTCGCGCGCGCTTACCAGTGGCTGGTAGCGCAGCTTCAGCTCGCCATTGGGAATGGCATCGACGATCTGGCGCGCGATGATGCTCTCGCTGTGCGCGCTTGGCGGGGTGTCCACCGCATGGATGCGCACGGCATTGCCGCCTTCGCGGGCGGCCTGGTACAGCGCATCCTCGGCATGGTCGAGCAGGCGCGAGGTGCTGCTGGCATGTTCCGGGCACAGGCTCACGCCCAGCTTGCCGGTCATGAACAACGTGTACGGCAGCACCGACAACGGCAGCTCCATCTGTTGGCGGATCTCCTCGGCGAAATCCTCCGGCAACGGCAGATCGGCGGTGCGCGGCACCGCGATCAGGAACTCGTCGCTGCCATGTCGCCACAACTTGCCGCGCCCGCGCAGGTAGGACTGCAGGCGCTGTGCCACCAGCACCAGCGCCTGGTCGCCCACTTCGGCACTCATGTTTTCATTGACCGATGCGAAATGGTCGATGTCCACGTGCATCAGCATCAGTGCGATGCCGCCTGAGGCTGCCTCGGCAACCATTGCCTGCAGCTCGGGGTTGCCGGCGCCAAGGCGGTCGGGAGCGTCATCGATGCTGACCGGGGGCAGGTTGGGATTCCACATGGTTCAGTATTCCGGTGAATCGACGGCAGCCCTGCTGGCCGCCTGGTAGGGGAGGTGGACATCGACCAGGGTGCCTTCGCCATGCGCGGATTCAATCCGCACGTGGCCACCGACGCTCTGTGCGCGCTCGCGCATCACGATGAGGCCCAGGCCGCGCGGGCCGTCCGGATCGAAGCCTTCGCCGTCATCGCGGATCTGCAGGTGCAGGCCGCGCTGGCCGACATCGCGCAGCTGCAGCAGGACCTGGCTGGCGCGCGCATGGCGCAGCGCATTGGTCAGGCTTTCCTGTGCGATGCGGAAGCAGGCCTGTTCGATGCTGTTGTCGGGGCGATGCGGCAACGGCTCGATCTCGGCCAGCAGCTCCACCGGCGAGGAGCGGAACAGAACCCGCGCCTGCCAGCTGAGTGCTGCCTCCAGGCCCAGTGCATCCAGCTGCGGGGGGCGCAGCAGGGTGGAGATGTCGCGCAGTTTGGCCACGGTGGTGTCGGCCAGGCTGACGATCTGCGCCAGATCCTGCCCACGCCGCTGCGGATCGTCCTCTTCCAGCGCCGCGTGCGCCGACAGCTTGATCGCGGTGATGGCCTGGCCGATGTCATCGTGCAGGTCGCGCGAAATCGCACGACGTTCGTCCTCCTGCAGCGAGAACAGCCGCCCGGCCATCGCCTGCAGTTCGCGGTTGCTGGTTTCCAGCGCGCTGCGGATGCGCTCGGAATCACTGAGGTCGCGCACGATCAGCAGCTTGCAGTCGCGGCCACCGTAGCGCACGTCGCCCACCGCCAGGCCGGCATGGAAGCTGCGGCCGTCGCCGCGCTGCATGGCCACCACGCTGCTGTGGCCCGGTCCCAGGTGCGGCTGGCCGGCACGCAGCTGGCTGCGCACCCGCGGCAGGTCTGCGGCAGCGACCAGCGCCGACAAGGGCTCGCCCAGCAGGGTATGGCTGCCGTAGCCGAACAGGCCGGCGGCCCAGGCGTTGGCGTACAACACATGTTCGTCGGAGAGGATCACCACGCCGTCGGGCAGTACCCGCACCAGCTCGCGGAACTGCTCCTCGCGCTCGCGCAGCAGTCGCCGCGACTGCTCGCGTTCGGTCACGTCCTGCAGCGTGCCCAGCACGCGGTTGCGGCCAGCCTCATCGAGACCACTGGCGGCGCGCAGGTGCACCATCAGCGCGCGCCCGTCCATCGACAGCAGCGGCAGCAGCACGTCCACCTGTACCGGCTCGCCGGAGCACAGCTCGGCCAGCAGCTGCTCGGTCTGGGTGGCGGTGGCCGGGTCGGCCGGCACCAGCAGTTCGTCGAAGCGGTGCCAGCGGCGGGCTTCGGGCGGGCGGCGGCCGAGCAGGCGATAGACCTGGTTGGAATAGCGGCCCAGCCCGGTGGACGGGTCCAGCTCCCAGGCGCCGATGCGGGCCAGTTCGTGGGCTTCTTCCACCCGTGCCAGCGCCTGGTCGCGACGCAGCTGGGCCAGGTCCTCGGCAGTGCGATCGATGGCGATCAGCAGGCGCGCATTGTGACCGTCGTAACTGATCGCGTTGGAGCGCAGTTCCATCTGCCGCAGCGCGCCATCGCGCAGCTGCAGCTGCGCGCGCAGGATGCACAGCTCGTCGGGCGCCTCGCGGATCGCCTCCAGCTTGGCCTGCAGCGCCTGGCCCTGGCCGGGTGGCCACAAGGCGTCGATGGTCTGTTCCAGCAGCTCATCGCGCTCCCAGCCGAAAGCGGTGCAGGCGGCTGGGTTGGCGTCGAGGATCGCCAATGTGTCCAGGTCATAGACGAGGATCGGGCCGGGGTTGCCCTCGAACATCTGCCGCAGGCGCAGCTCCGAGGCCTGCTGGCGGGCGTGGGTATGCAGCACGTGCTCGGCCAGCGGGCGCAGCAGCAGGTACAGCAGGCCCGCGCTGGCCAGGGCGAAGAACGAGCCCTTCAGGCCCTGCCACAGGGCCGCCTGCTGCGGATCGGGCACCAGCGCCTGCACCACGCTGTCGGTGGAGATCATCCAGGCCAGCGCCATCACCAGGTAGCTCAACACCACCCGTCGCCGGTCACGGCTCAGCGCCTGCGCCATCCGCGGGTCGGGAACTGGGGCGTTGCCGGTCGGTTCTGCGGGCATGGACGGGGAGGGTGAAAGGGGCGCCGGTCATCTTACCCCGCAGCGTGCCGTCACCACTCAATTATCCGCCGCAGGCGCCGTTAACCACTGCGTGCCCCGCTGACGGGCGAGTCATCCGGAGCAAGATCGCGTGGACCAAGGGATCATCGCCAGCCTGCTGCAGCACCCGCTTGCGTCGGCGCTGGTCATCGTCGACCGTACCGGGCGCCCGCTGGCGGCCAATCCGGCCGCGCGCGAGCATGGCCTGCCGGCCACCGTGGCTGCCTATGCGCCAATGCTGGAAGATCTACGCCTGATGGCCGCCGATGGCGGCATCGTGCCCTGCACGCTGCCAGGCGGCCCGCGCGGCCACTACGACGGCCACCTGCGCGCCGTGCATGACGGTGCCGGCAACCTGCTGGCGTTCACCCTGAGCATTCCCGAGCCGGTGCCGGTCGATGGGGGTGGGCGCTGGGAACTGGCACTGGACAGCGCCGGTCATAGCCTGTGGGACTGGGACATCCCCAGTGACCGGGTGGCGCGCACGCCGGCGCTGGGCGACGAGACGGCCACCGAACTGCTGTCGCGCGTGCACAGCGAGGACATCGACCAGGTGCGTGCCGCGCTCGACGAGCACCTGCGCGGGCGCAGTGAGCAGTACAGTGCACAGTTCCGCTTCCGCCAGGCCGATGGCCAGTGGCGTTGGGTGCTGGATCGCGGCCGCGTGGTCGCGCGCACCGCTGATGGCCAGCCGCTGCGCATGGTCGGCACGCATACCGACATCGAGCAGCAGAAGCAGCTCGAATCGCTGCTGCAGGAGCAGCAGCTGCACCTGAGCGAGGCCCAGCGCATCGCCAGCATGGGCAGCTGGTCGTTCGACCCCAACAGCGGGCACTTCTGGTGGTCGCCGGAACTGCGATCGCTGCTGGCGCTGGAGCACGGCGCCGTGCCCGGCCAGCGGCGCTGGCTGAAGCAGCTGCATCCGCGCTCGCGTGGCGCGTTGCGTGCGGCATGGCGGCGGCTGTGGCGCGATGGTCGTGCCGCCAATCTCGAGCTGGAGCTGACCCGTGGCCATGAGCCATCACAGCACCTGCGGCTGTGGATGCAGCCGCTGCTGGACATGGACGGGCAGCCCAAGCGCCTGCTCGGCCAGGTGCAGAACATCACCGAACAGCACCAGACCGACGCGTTGATTCGCTGGCGCACCGAACTGCTGAACCGGGTTTCCGCGCTGGGCCGCATCGGCGGCTGCGAGATCGAGGTGCAGACCCGGAGCATGCAATGGACCGAGGAATGCTATCGCATCCACGGCCTGCGCAAGGAGCCGATCACCCTCGATCAGGCGATGGCGCTGTATACCGAAGACTCGCGCGATGCGTTCGAGGCGGCGCTGGCCCGCATCGCCAACGGCGGCCTGCCCGAGCAGCTGGACCTGTGCTTCTACCGCCAGTCCGGCCTGCGTGTCTGGGTGCAGGTGCTGATCGAGCTGGATCGTCGTGACGGACTGCCGCCGCGCTTCGTGGTGCTTTTCCGTGATATCACCCGCGAGCGCGAGGCCAACGAGCGCATTGAACTGCTGGCCCACTACGACCTGCTGACCGGCCTGCCCAATCGCGTGCTGCTCGGCGAACAGACCGCCGAGGCCATCGAGGAGGCGCGTGATCGCGGCACCTCGTTGGCGATGCTGTTCATCGACCTGGACGGCTTCAAGACCATCAACGACAGCTTCGGCCACGCCACGGGTGATGCGCTGCTGAAGGCTGCCGCGACCCGCCTGCACCAGAACCTGCGCAACAATGATCTGTTTGGCCGTTTCAGCGGCGACGAGTTCATCGTCGTACTGCGCGACCTGGCTGAGCCCGAGGATGCGGGACATGTCGCCCGCAAGCTGATCGCCTCGCTGGCCGAGCCGCTGCGCCGTGGCGAGACCACGCTGAAGGTCGGTGCCAGCGTCGGCATCGCGATGCTGGGCGATGCGCAGACCGATTTCGATTCACTGCTGCGCGCTGCCGACGCCGCGATGTACGCGGCCAAGGAAGCCGGACGCAACACCTACCAGTATTACAGCCAGGATGCCCTGGCCCGCATCCAGCGCAGGCTGGAGCTCGAGCACGCGCTGCACGGTGCGATCGAGCGCGAGGAGTTCAGCCTGGCCTATCAGCCGCTGCTGCATGCCCACCAGGGCGAGCCGCCGGCAATCGAAGCACTGCTGCGCTGGCATCGCCCCGGCATCGGCTATTGCAGCCCGGCCGAGTTCATTCCCATCGCCGAGAAATGCGGCGAGATCGTACGCATCGGCGACTGGGTACTGAACGAAGCCTGCCGTCAGGCAACCGCCTGGGACCGGGCTGGACTGCACTTCGACCGCATCGCGGTCAACGTGTCGGCGGTGCAGCTGCGCGACCGTGGCTTCGCCGAACGTGTGATCGAGATCTGCCATGCCCACGGCTGGCCGCCGCAGCGGCTGGAGCTGGAGCTGACCGAATCGGCGCTGATCCGTGACACCGACATCCTGCGCCACTGCTTCGACGTGCTCGAACGGCACGGCGTGCCGCTGGCGGTGGACGACTTCGGTACCGGCTTCTCCAACCTCAACTACCTCAACCGCTTCCCGGTGGGTCGCCTGAAGATCGACCGTAGTTTCGTGCAGGGCATGCTGCACGATTCGGGCACGGCCGAAGTGACCCAGGCCATCGTGCACCTGGGCCACGCGCTGGGCATGAAGGTGGTGGCCGAGGGCGTGGAGACGCACCAGGAAGAAGACATGCTGCGCCGCCAGGGCTGCGACGAAATCCAGGGTTACCTGTACTCGCGCCCGCTCAGCCCGCGTGACCTGGCGCAGTGGCTGCGTCAGCAGCGTCCGTTACCGATGCGCACCGACGCCAGCAGCGAAGCAGTGCTGGTGCGCTGACCACCCGCCGCTGGTAGGTGCCGACCGTTGGTCGGCACGGTTGCCGCATGGCGTGGATCTACTCAAAGAGCCAGCATCTGGTAGTTGCCGACCTTGGTCGGCGTGCACGCTGGTTCGCCCGTTGATGTGTCCGCCGTCAGCGACGCTGCGCAAGCTCTGCGAGCACATCCAGCGCCTTGCGTTTTACCAGGCTGCCTAGCCGCCAGCCGTGCTCTGACACCGGCTCCTTCGAGCTGTAAATCTCTCCGTCGCCCAGCGGCCCCAACATCTCACGGGCTCGCCAGAACATTGGCTCCCCGTCCTCGGCCAGAACATCCAGTTCGGCAGCATCCAATGCAAGCAGGAAGTCGTGCAGGCGTCTGTCGCGGTCGATGTTGCTTGCTGGAAGAGTCAGTGTTGCTGGCGCGCATAGGTAACCTTCGTGGGGTTCAAGCGTGAGTTCGACTCCGGTTCGCTCGCCACAGATCAGCATCTGGCCGAATGGCGAGATCGCATAGACATGGAAATCATCTTTGCCCCATAGAGGACTGCCCGCCAGAAGGGCGGCGAGCACCGATTCGTACCCCGCAGGGTTCACCAAAGCCAGTCGATCATCGTGATAGCGCGCAAGACCGTCGCGCTGCCACAGTGCCAGCAATGCGTCCGTGAACCTGCCTTTCCAGAGCGTCAGCATGGTGTCAGCAACAGGCGAGCCTGGAGTACTGGTTTGCAGTTGATCCAGAAGGCTCGTCGTGAAGAGGGCGGAAGTATCGGTATCCACGACTGCCGAGACGTTCTCCGGGTGGTCCCGGTCCTCCGGACCTTCCGGCAGCAGGTTGAGAAATGTCAGCATGCTCTCGGCCCGTGCAAGCTCCAGGTTCGATTCCTCGCCCGGAATGGCGCTTGCCTTGCTTCCGGAGACAAGCAACAAGGCGCCCGTTGGAAGCTCATGCCACGGGGCTTCAAGGATCAGATAACGTCGCGGCGCCTGTTCGGCATCATCGTCAAGGATGATGACTGGCGGGCCGTCTTGCACGCACCCCGCGGACACTTCAACTGCTGCATCGATCACACCCGCTTCAGGATCGTACGCATCGATCGGAGCGGAGTAGGGCTGCTGGAACGCTCCAAACGTCTTCAGCGCCTGCTGAAGCGCCCCAAGGGAATCGGGATCCACGGTCAATGGGACAAGGGGGTGCCGGAAGCTGCAAAGCAACTGAGAGGCAGAGAAGGGCGCTGGTCATCGGGCTGGCTTGATCTGAACCGCAATCGGCCCCTTCACGATGAAGGGCGCATGGTTCACGGTCCATGCAAACAGTCGGAAATGCTGGCATCGCGGGGCATCATCCACGGACGGCGTGGATCTACCTTGGAAACTCCGCCTTCAACTGCATGCGCAGCGCCTCGACAATGGCCGCATAGCGCCGCTTCTGCACCAGATAGCTGGCCAGGAACAGTGGCAGTACCAGCAGCATCGGCGCCACCATCGGGCGCATCGCCACCAGTGGCAACAGCAGCAGCGACAGCATCGCCACGAACCAGCTGCACAGGCCGATCACCCGCACCTCGTGCCGCCGTGCGTTGAGCACGATGCGTCCACGCATCACCGGGAAGTAGCGCAGGCCGAAGCTCGGCGCGAAGCTCTCGCGGAACGCCATGCTGCCATCGGGCAGCGCATGGAAGGCCAGCCGCAGCCACTTGTCCTGCGGCAGGTCACGCTCCAGGCTGCCCAGCGAGAGCCGGGCCTGCATGGCCGGCGGCGCCGCGATGCGTTCGTTGAACAGGGTGATGCCCCAGCTGAAATAGCCGGCCACCCAGGCCATCAGGAGGACGGTCTCCAACAGCACGAGTGCGATCAGGGTGATGGCCATAGGTCTTCCATGGACGGGACCGGGCAATCATGCCATGCGGGATGCCCCACCCACGCAGGGCGTGGATCTACTTCAGGGCTTCGCCATCCAACCCCAGGTCCCACGCCAGCCCCAACAGCTCGTCGTCCGCCGGCGATGGCGCCGGGCGCGCGTCCGCCAGCTGCTGCAGCTCGCAGATTTCCTCGCGGGCGACCTCTTCCAGCTTTTGCAGCTGCTCACGCACGCTCGCGTTGCGCGGGCGCTCGGTGTCGGTGAGGGCGGGCAGGGCGCGGATCAGGGTCATGGTGCGCGTACAGGATGCATCCAGCGGCGGGTTACAGGCAAAGGCCCCGGACGAACCGGGGCCTTGCGGGCTGCCGGCGAGGGCAGCGGACATCAGGATCAGAACAGCTCTACCGTGCCGGCACCCATGCTCTGCTGGGCAACCGGCTTGTGCGGCGGGCGTTCCCATTCGCTGCGCAGTTCGCGCAGGCGGTTGCCGGTGCGCTGCAGGGCCGTGGCGATCTCTTCGTCGAACACGCCGCCATTGCGGTGCAGCAGTTCCTGCAGGGCCACCGCTTCACGGTTGATCGCGGTCAGGCGGTCCAGGTGGGTGTGCACGCCGCCCAGCGCCTGGGTGGCGATGTCTTCGAACTGGAGGGCGCGCACGGCTTCGGCCACGCTGCCATCGATCGCACGTGCGCACTCGGAGACTTCGCGCATGCCGTCGCCGAGCGAGGCATTGATCTGCGCGACATTGTCGAGCATTGCCGCCGCTTCCTGGCGTGCTTCGCGGGAGCGGTCCATGTCACGCGAGGCCATGTGCGAGACCGTCTCGCGCACCTTGGCGATGGCGTCCTTGGAGCTGTGCGCCAGCTTGCGGATCTGCTCGTTGAAGGTGGTCGAGCGCTCGGACAGGTTGCGCACTTCGTCGGCGACCACCGCGAAGCCTCGGCCGGCTTCACCGGCACGCGCGGCTTCGATGGCGGCGTTCAGCGCCAGCAGGTTGGTCTGGTCGGCGATCGACTTGACGTCTTCCAGCAGCGCGAAGATGCCATCCAGGTGCTGTGCCATCTGGTCGATGTGCTGCACGGTGGTGCTGCTCTGGCCGCTCACCTGTTCCAGCGCTTCCACCAGCTGTTCCATGCGGTGGCTGGCGTGCTGGGCGAAACGGGCAACGTCGAGGCCGGCATTGCCTTCATCGCCGGCGCGGTCGACGATACGCGACAGCGCCTGGCTCTGCTGGCGCGACTTGCGGTTCATCGCATCGAAGCTGCCGCCCAGGCTGGAGACCGCCTGGCGGATCAGGTCGCGGGCGCGTTCCACTTCACCACGCGAACCGTCGATTTCGTTGCCGACGAAGTTGCGCAGTTCGGTCAGCAGCTGGTCCTGCTCACGCAGGACACGGGCATGTTCCGGGGAACGATGCGCCTGGGCGCGGGTGGTCCACCACGCAAAGCCGAGCCAGCTCAGCGTCATCGTGGTCAGGATCGCCCAGCGCAGGGCGGCCGGCCATTCGAAACCGATGGCGAAGGGGAGCAGCAGGGTCAGAGCCAGGGGGGCGGCCAGACGGATGAAAATGCGTGAGTACATGGACGTTCTCGGGAGGTGCACGGAGGATGTATCGGCCGTACCCCCTTTCTCTTTAACGTCGATGTGCTTGGAAGTGCATTCTGAATGCGCCGGTTTTCCGGCGCTTGGCGGCTTCGGGGTCTGAGCCCTTTCCGTGCCGGAAAGGGATCCGACCCCTGGGTAGGCAGCGGCGGGGTCGGATCCCTTTTCATGGAAAAGGGCTCTGACCGCACACCCTTACGCCAGCTGCCGGTCCACGGCCTCGATCATCGCCTTGCGGCCGAACAGGAAGTCCCAGTAGCTGCCGCCCAGCTGGCGCCACAGCACTGCCGAGCGCACCGCGGCCAACAGCAGGGCACGGATCTCGGCCACCACGCCGGCCTGGCCCAGGTAGTGCGGGTTGCCCTGCACCATCACCCGCGGCTTGAGGTGGCTGATGGTGTCCGCGTACAGGCTTCCCAGGCTGACCAGCACATCCGGGTGGCCGCTGTCGCCCAGTTCGGTGGCCTGGCGCTGGGCACGCTCGATGCCCGAAGCAACCTTGTTCACGGTGGCGCCATCCTGAACGAAGCGGCGCTCCAGCTGCAGCACCGACAGCGCCAGTTTCGGCAGGATCGGATCCTGGCCCTGGTTGCGGAAATAGTTGTGCAGCAGGCGCAGCCCGGCCTTCAGTGCATGGCGGTCACCGAACACCGCCTGCGGCGAGGACGCATCGACACGGAACACGCTGTCCACGGCGGTGCGCACGGCGGCGGCGTCGGAATGGCCGGTATCGGCGATGCGGCGTACCTGCTGCAGGGCCTGGGCAATGCCGGCCAAGGCCAGGACGCGGTCGTCGACAGTGAAACTCATGCAGCGGTTACCTCAAAAGGGGAGGGAGTGGTGCGCAGGCGCTGTTCCAGCGGCGCATCGGTGGCGGCGATCACCGCGCCACCCAGGCACACATCACCGTCATACAGCACCAGCGATTGACCGGGGGTAACGGCACGCTGCGGGCGCGCGAAGGTGACCAGCACGCTGCCATCGTCCAGCACGTCGACCGTACACGGCTCATCGGGCTGGCGGTAGCGGGTCTGGGCGGTGCATTCGAAGCGTCGCGCGGGTGGCGAGCCCGAGATCCAATGCGCCGGCTCCGATCGCAGGCGATCGGACAGCATCCATGGGCTGTCGCGGTCCTGGTCGACGTACAGCACGTTGCTGGCCACATCCTTGCCGACCACGTACCACGGTGCGGCCGGGCGGCCGCGTACGCCGCCGATGTTCAGGCCCTCGCGCTGGCCCAGGGTGAAATAGAACACGCCCGGATGTTCGGCGATCACGCTGCCGTCGGCCGGGTCAAGGATCTGGCCGGGCCTGGCCGGCAGGTAGCGGCCGAGGAATTCGCGGAAATCCCGCTCGCCGATGAAGCAGATGCCGGTGGAATCCTTCTTGGCGTGGGTCGGCAGGCCGACGTCGCGCGCAATCCGTCGCAGGTCGGTCTTCTCCAGGTCGCCGATCGGGAACAGGGTGGCCGCCAGCTGCTCCTGGCCCAGCTGGTGCAGGAAGTAGCTCTGGTCCTTGGAACGGTCGGCACCGCGCAGCAGCAGCCACTGGTGGCCGCGCTGGGTCACCCGCGCGTAGTGGCCGGTGGCGATGCGCTCGGCGCCCAGCTCGCGGGCGGCATCCAGGAAATGCTTGAACTTCACCTCGCGGTTGCACAGCACGTCCGGGTTCGGCGTGCGGCCAGCGGCGTACTCGGCCAGGAAGTGCTCGAACACGCCCTGCCAGTACTCGCTGGAAAAGTCCCGGAAGTGGAACGGGATACCGAGCAGGCCGCATACGGCGACCGCATCGCGGCGGTCATCCTCGGCACGGCAGTCACCGCTGCCGTCGTCGGCCCAGTTCTGCATGAACAGGCCGGCCACGGCCTCGCCCTGCTGGACCAGGCGCCAGGCGGCGACCGAAGAGTCGACACCACCCGAGACGCCCACCATCACGCGCGGCGTGCTCATGCGACCTCGCGGACCAGCGAAAGCGGGTGGCGCTGGCCACCCAGGTAATCCGCCACCACCTGCCAGACCAGCGGGCTGCGCTGGCGCTCACCGGCGGCCTGCAGCTCGGCCGGGGTCAGCCACAGCGCGCGGTCGATGCCGGTGTCCAGCGGTTGGGCCGGGTCGTGCGAGACCGGGTGTGCTGCGTAGCAGAAGCGCAGGAAGGCGGTGCCGTCGCCGGCAGTCCACTGGTAGCAGCCGATGAAATGGGTCAGCTGCACGGTCCAGCCGGTTTCCTCCCGGGTCTCGCGCAGGGCTGCCTCGGCCAGGCTTTCGCCTGGCTCGAGGTGGCCGGCCGGCTGGTTCAGCACCTGGCGGCCTTCAATGGTCTCTTCGACCAGCAGCACGCGGCCGCCGTCAACCACTACCGTGGCGACGGTGGCGTGCGGTGCCCAGCGCGGGTCCGGCGTGGCGTTCAACTCAGAACTCGTCCTTCTTGGTCAGCTCCAGCTCCATCGCGTCGGCGGTGCGGATGGCCGCATCGATGGCGTCGCTGAGCTGGTCCGGGGTGGCATCGGCGTCGATCTTGACCACGAACATGGCGGTGGTGTCCTGCTTTACCCAGCCCCCCATCTTGGCGTCCTGCGAATCCTCCAGCAGGCGGTTGGCCACGGCCACCGGGAACTGCTTGGTCTTGGCGTTGTAGGCCGGCGACCAGATCTCACGGATGTTGTGGCTGCCGAAATCCTCCACCGCCGAGCGCACGTAGACCATCTGGGTGCGGTCACCCTCGACGTCGAACACCATGCGGTAGTCGCCATCCTCGTCGACTTCGTAGGTATAGCCCAGCTTGTCCAGATGGCGGGCCACGGACTTGTCGGCGCTGGTTGCGGCAGTGGCAGAGCCGGCAGCGGCCAGCGCGATCAGCAGGGCGGGAAGAAGGGTCCTTTTCATGAAGATCCTGTGAAACAGTGTTGGGAGAGGGTGCAATTGTGACGGTGGGCGTGCGTGCCGTCCAATCTGCGGCGGGCCGACGCAGGCCTGCCCGAGCCCCTATAATGGATGGATGCCCCATGAGTCCTCCCCCGATTCCCAGCACGAGCACGGCGTTGCCGTAGAGCCCGCGCGCCCGGAAGTGGCGCCGCCGCCGTTCTACCAGGTGATGCTGCTCAACGACGACTACACCCCGATGGATTTCGTGGTGGATGTGCTGCAGCAGTTCTTCAGCATGGACCTGGACAAGGCCACCCAGGTGATGCTGCACGTTCATACCCGCGGCCGCGGCGTCTGCGGTGTCTTCACCCGCGAAGTAGCCGAGACCAAGGTTGCCCAGGTCAACGAGTACTCGCGGATGAACCAGCATCCGCTGCTGTGCACGATGGAAAAGGCCTGACCGGCTGCCGATTCGCGTCCGGGCACAACGATCCCGGACCCAGTGTGCCCACCAAGGTGGGCACCTACCAAAGCAGAGGCCTGTATCGATCGTGGATGGAGCGCCCCCAGCAAGGTAGGCACCTGCCAAGCGCGGGTCTCAGCTCTCCGCCAGCGCCTCCAGCGCCATCCGCGCCACCGCCTCGTCCACTTCGGCCGGGTCGCCGTCATCCCTGAACCACACTGCCGACAGCGCCATGCTGGCCGCGATCCAGCGCAGCAGGCGCGTGCGCTCCAGGCCGGCCAGTGCGCTGACCTGTTCCAGCCGGGCAGCAAACCGCTCCGGCCGCGTGGCCACGTGGATGCCCGGGCCACAGAGATCCGGATTGCTGAACATCGTCGTGTAGTCGAACGCACGGTCGCCCAGCAACCGCTTCGGGTCGATCGCCAGCCAGCCGCGCGCGCCGAAATCGAGCACGTTGTCGTGGTGCAGGTCGCCATGCAGGGGCCGGACCTCGCGCTCTTCCTGCAGCAACCCCTCCGCCAGTGATCTGCACTGTTCCAGCAGTGGCGGCAGCGCAGCCCTTGGCTGCAGCAGATCGGCGAACCATGTACGCAGCCAGACCAGTTCCGCTGGCGGCGCGCTCCGTGGCCGGTGCAGCCGTTGCAGGACCTGGCACAGGATCGTGGTGCAGGCCTCATCGTCGCCCTCGATCGAGCGTTGCCGCAGCGAGTCGCCGCCGGCACGCTCGATCAGGATCGCCGGCCCGGCGTGGGCCAGCAGGCGGGCAGCGCCGTCGCCGTCCCACCAGCGCAGGAGGCGGTGGCTGTTCTGTTCCTCGGTTTCGCTGCTGATCTTCAGCATCGCCGGCGTGCCGGCAGCGGTCAGCACCGGCCAGAGCCGGGCATGGGCCGTTTCGATGGCCGGGCCATCACGCCGCAATCGCCAGCGGCTCAGGTAGGGTTCGCTCATGCCGGTTGAGGTCTTCTGGAGTGAACGAAGATCAAGCGTTCTGCAGTGCTAACGCCATCTGAACGCAGCAATCCGCTAGGGTGATGGAAATCGCGTAGTCAGGCCGCATATTGTTCCCATCTGCCGCCGGAGTAATCCATGTTCAGCAAAGACCTCGAACACACCATCGGCCAGTGCTACAAGCGCGCCCGTGAGGCCCGGCATGAGTTCATGACGGTCGAACACCTGCTGTTGGCACTGCTCGACAACCCGTCCGCCCAGGCCGTCCTGAAAGCCTGTGGTGCCGACGCCGAACGCCTGCGCCAGGAGCTGGAGCAGGCCATCGAGGCCTCAGTGTCGCGCCTGGCCGAAGATGACGGTCGCGATACCCAGCCGACCCTGGGCTTCCAGCGCGTGCTGCAGCGGGCCGTGTACCACGTGCAGTCCTCGGGCAAGAAGGAGGTCACCGGCGCCAACGTGCTGGTCGCCATCTTCGGCGAGAAGGACTCCCACGCCGTCTACTACCTCAACCAGCAGGATGTGACCCGGCTGGATGTGGTCAATTACCTGTCCCACGGCATCGCCAAGCTGGGCGAGGAAGGCGAGCAGCCGTCCTCCTCCTCCTCCGACGGCGAGGGCCGCATGGAAGGCGGGGAGGGTGAGCCGAAGGGTGATGCCCTGACCGAGTTCGCCAGCAACCTCAACGAACAGGCCCGGTCCGGCCGCATCGATCCCCTGGTCGGTCGTGGTGACGAGATCGAGCGCACCATCCAGGTCCTGTGCCGTCGCCGCAAGAACAATCCGCTGTACGTGGGCGAGGCCGGCGTGGGCAAGACCGCCATCGCCGAGGGCCTGGCCCGCCGCATCGTCGAGGGCTCGGTGCCCGACGTGCTTGCCGACGCGGTGATCTATTCGCTCGACCTGGGCGCGCTGGTGGCCGGCACCAAGTACCGTGGCGACTTCGAGAAGCGCCTGAAGGGTGTGTTGACCGCGCTGAAGAAGGTGCCCAACGCAGTGCTGTTCATCGACGAGATCCACACCATCATCGGCGCCGGCTCGGCGTCGGGCGGCACCATGGATGCGTCCAACCTGATCAAGCCGGCCCTGGCCTCCGGCGAGCTGCGCTGCATCGGTTCGACCACTTTCCAGGAATACCGCGGCATCTTCGAGAAGGACCGGGCACTGGCCCGCCGCTTCCAGAAGATCGACATCGTCGAGCCGACCGTTGGCGAGACCTACGAGATCCTGCAGGGCCTGAAGTCCAAGTACGAGCTGCACCACGGCGTGACCTACTCCGACGAGGCGCTGCAGGCGGCGGTTGACCTGTCGGTGAAGCACATCGGCGACCGCCTGTTGCCCGACAAGGCCATCGACGTGATCGACGAGGCCGGTGCCCGCCAGCGCCTGCTGCCGGAAGGGCAGCGCAAGGAACTGATCGACGTCGAGGAAGTGGAGGCGATCGTGGCCAAGATGGCGCGGATCCCGACCAAGCAGGTCAGTGCCACCGACAAGGACGTGCTGCAGCACCTGGAGCGCAACCTGAAGATGGTGATCTTCGGCCAGGACCCGGCCATCGAGACGCTGTCCTCGGCGATCAAGCTGGCCCGCTCGGGCCTGGGCAATCCGGAAAAGCCGATCGGCAACTTCCTGTTCGCCGGCCCGACCGGTGTCGGCAAGACCGAGGTGACCAAGCAGCTGGCGCTGCAGCTGGGCATCGAGCTGGTCCGCTTCGACATGTCCGAATACATGGAGCCGCATTCGATCAGCCGCCTGATCGGTGCCCCTCCGGGCTACGTCGGCTTCGATCAGGGCGGCCTGCTGACCGAGAAGATCGTCAAGACGCCGCACTGCGTGCTGCTGCTGGACGAAATCGAGAAGGCGCACCCGGACATCTTCAACATCCTGTTGCAGGTGATGGATCGCGGCGTGCTGACCGATACCAACGGTCGCGAGGCCAACTTCAAGAACGTGGTGCTGGTGATGACCACCAATGCCGGCGCGGCGCAGGCCTCGCGGCGCTCGATCGGCTTCACCAAGCAGGACCATGCCACCGATGCGATGGAGACCATCCGGCGCAGCTTCACCCCGGAATTCCGCAACCGCCTCGACGCGGTGGTGCAGTTCCAGGCGCTGGGCTTCGAGCACATCCTGCGCGTGGTCGACAAGTTCCTGATCGAGCTGGAGATGCTGCTGCAGGACAAGCACGTCAGCCTGTCGGCCACGCCGACCGCGCGCGACTGGCTGGCCCACCACGGCTTCGACCCGCTGATGGGTGCGCGTCCGATGGCCCGGGTGATCCAGGACAGGATCAAGCGTCCGCTGGCCGACGAGCTGCTGTTCGGCAAGCTGGTCAACGGCGGCAAGGTGAGCATCGATGTGCGCGACGACGAGCTGGTGGTCGAAACCCAGGCCGAACCGGAGCGCCTGCTGCCGGCGACTGTGGAGTGAGCTGACACCGGGCCTGGCTCGGTGGACCTGAAACAACAAGGGCGGCTTCGGCCGCCCTTGCCATGTGCCCCGTCAGCGGCTGCGCTGGCGGGCCTTCTTCTTGAAGGTGGCCTCGTCGACTGGCTCGATCTGCGACACGATGCAGCGACTGGAATCGGTGAGCAGCTGGCTGCGGCCGGCAGCGCACAGCAGGCCCTGCTGGCCGTCCGTGGCGAAGCTCAGTTTCCGCGAGTAGCCTGCCGCCGAGCAGTCGTCCTGGAAATGCACGACGTAGTGGTCCTGGCCATTGCGCAGCAGGATGTTGCGCGAGGCGCCGGCGCGCACCAGTTGCTGGTCGCTGCCCAGCTGGACGCAGTCACTGGAGGTGGAAAGAGTGTCGGCGGCGTGCACGGGCGCTGCGCTGGCGGACACGGCAAGGGCGACGAGCAGAGCGGTCAGCGGGAGCATGTTCATGGCAGGGCAGGGGGGGGCGGTCCGGACTGGACCGGGTCCCACGATGCTGCTACGGATGCAGATGCGAATCTGCCGCAAGCAGGGCTGACCGACGTCACGGTGAGTTCGGTCACGATGACTTCCGGCAGGGCCGGATTGCAGGCATGACAAAAGGCCAGCAACCAGGGCTGGCCTTGTCGAAGTGGCGCACCGCGCCGACCGCTTACTTCATGCGGTAGGTGATACGACCCTTGGTCAGGTCGTACGGGGTCATTTCAACCTTGACCCGGTCACCGGTGAGGATGCGGATGTAGTTCTTGCGCATGCGGCCGGAGATGTGGGCGATGATTTCGTGCCCATTTTCCAGACGAACGCGGAAAGTGGTGTTCGGCAGCGTCTCGCTGACGGTGCCCTCGAACTCGATGGAATCGTCTTTCGACATGTAGTCCTGTGCGGTTCAGAAAACGGCCACGCTGGGCCTAAGGCGCGGTATTTTACGCGTGACCGGCCCAGCTTGCAAAGTTTGTGTTAACCGCCGGCCAAATGCCGGGCTGGCAAGCGTCCGACGGCCTGTGTCCACGAGCCTTCACGGCCGTCATGGCGCACGGCCTGGCGCACGTGCTGCAGGAATTCCGCGCGCGGCAGGTGTTCGGCGCCCATCCGCAGCAGGTGCGGATTTTCCACCTGGGCGTCGATCAGCTCCCAGCCCCAGCCGTGAATCGTGGACGCCAGTGCCGCCAGCGCGATCTTGGAACCACCGCTGGCGCCACTGAACATGCTCTCGCCGAAGAACATCGACCCGATGGCCACTCCGTAGATGCCGCCGACCAGCGACTGACGGTCCCAGACTTCGAAGGAATGGGCGAAGCCGAGGTCGTGCAACTGGCTGTAGGCCTCGACCATGGCCGGGCTGATCCAGGTGCCGTCCTGGCCGGGCCGAGGTGCCGCCGCACAGGCGCGCATCACCTGGCTGAAGGCGGTGTCCGCGCTGACCTCCCATGTACTGCTGCGCAGCTGGCGGCGGAAGCGGCTGGACAGGTGCACGCCGTCGGTGCGGAACACCATGCGCGGATCAGGCGACCACCACAGGATCGGCTCGCCCTCGCTGAACCACGGAAAGATGCCGCCTGCGTAGGCGTTGAGCAGACGCGCTGGATGCAGGTCGCCACCCACCGCGAGCAGGCCGTCGGGCTGGCGCAGTGCGGTCTCGGCCGGAGGGAAGGGAGCGTCCGGCGCATCGGCCAGGCGCCAGGGCAGCTGGCGGGTCATGCCGGCATTGTAGTCGTCGCGGCCCCGCGCGAATGCCGCGGTAGATGCCAACCTTGGTTGGCTGGTCACCCGTCCGCCCGAAATGGGCTGTGCCCCAGCAGCTCCTGCCGGTACCGCCGCACATCGCGCCGCTCCTGCCGGCACCACTCCTGCAACGCCTCGGCGAAATCCGCGTCGGCCACCCAATGCCGGCTGCGCACCAGCGCTGGCAGGAAGCCGCGCGCCAGTTTGTGCTCGCCCTGGGCGCCCGGCTCGAAACGGCTCAGGCCTTCGCGCAGGCAGTATTCGATGCCCTGGTAGTAGCAGGCTTCGAAATGCAGGCCGGGCAATGTGGCGCCGCCCCAGTAGCGACCGTACAGCGTGTCACCACCGCGCAGGCAAAGTGCGCCGGCAATCGGCTGGCCTTCCTGCTCGGCCAGGAACAGCACCAGCCCACGTCCCAATGAAATGGCCAGATGGCGCAGGAAAGCCTCGGTCAGCGCCGGGGCATTGCCGTATTCAAGGAAGGTCTGCAGGTAGAAGCGATACATCGCCTGCAGGTCGGCGCGGCTGGCCTCGTCGCCATGCACCACGCGGAACGTGATGCCCTGGCGGGTGACCTTGGCCCGTTCCTGGCGGATGTTCTTGCGGTGCTTGTGGTTCATCGCGCCGAGGAACTGGTCGAATGTCGCCCAGTCACCCGGGTTCTGCCACTGGAACTGCACGTCCTCGCGCAGCAGCCAGTCATCGCCGAACAGCGCCTCGTCAGCTGCGGTGTGGAAATTGATATGGGCCGATGACACCTCCAGTGCTGGCAGTGAATCACGCAACACCGACAGCAATGCGGTGCGATCTGAATCGTGACGGGCCAGCAGGCGCGGCCCGGTGACCGGCGAGTACGGCACCGCGCCCAGCCACTTCGGGTAGTAGTCGCGGCCATGCCGGGCATAGGCGTTGGCCCAGGCATGGTCGAACACGAATTCGCCGTGGGAGTTGGTCTTCAGGTAGCCCAGAATGGCGCCGATCAGGCGCTCGCCCTCCCACAGCGTGAAGTGCCGGGGCTGCCAGCCCCAGTCCTCGCGCAGGCAGCCGTGCTGTTCCAGGCCTGAGAGGAAGGCGTGGCTAACGAACGGATTCTGGCCGTCGTGCAGGGCATCCCAGTTGGTGGCGGGAATGGACTGCAGGGAGTCGAGGAAGCGGGGGGAGGGCATGGTTGGCAAGGATAGGCCAGGTGGATCACGAATGGTGTTGGCGGGGCTGGGTTGGTTTGTTTCGGTTGGAGGTGAGGAAAATTTGAATTCTCCATCCATGTGCGCTGGGTGCGGAATCGCCGGCGTACGGATCGGCAGGGTGGCGGGGCGCTGCATGAGCGGCGCGCATCCCACCACATGGAGAAATCAACAATGAAGGGATTGAAGCTTGCTTCTGCCGTGGTCGCGTGTGGCTTGTTCTTTGTGTCACCTGTTTGGGCTTCTGGAGATCAGTCAGCAAAAGTGCTTGAGGATCCGGGTGCCTACGCGGAGGTGGTTGCGCTGTTGGAGCGTGAAGTTGGGAGCCAGTTGACGCGTCATTTGCAGGAGAGGGGTGAGCTGCGACATGTCAGCGTCAGCATCCGTCTCAATGCGAAGGCAAGATCAATGGTGATCAGCTTTGGGCCTGGATATCTTCCTGGCCCCGATCGGGGTTATGACGAGCTCTTCCTGATTCCGATGGCGTCCTCGTTGAGGTTCTATGCCGAAAAGTCAGGACTGATTGTGAACGACATTGATTTCCTATTCGACGGAAGAACCCTTGAGGAGTACTACCCGGAGGATCTCGCCGTTCCGCCGCAGGCGCGGGCGAGATCGACGCATACCTCAGCTTTGGTATCAGCAAGCCATGGCTACATCAGCTTGCATCCCAGCAGAGAATGGAAGTTTCAGCGTCCAGCGCCTCTCGGCATTCAGGAAGACACGCTGAGTCCACTGTTTGGTGACGAACTGCAAGCATTGATGGAACAACGTAGCGGCTTGACGGTGCACCGGGCACGGAGCCGCTCCACGGAACTCCATCCGGAGTCCGGGAAGCCATGGGAGCACATGTCATCCCGCTACCACCTCAAAGCGCTTTTCCCCGAACGCACCGACATGTGGAATGAGTTTCCGAACAGTCCAGAGTCTGCTCGCGAAAAGGAAGAGGACATACGGGCTCGCCCCAACTACGCAAACCATCTGGGTGTGGATGTGATGCTGAGCCTGCACACCAATGGCAGCGATTCAGCCAGTCTGCGTGGAACCGAGGTCTATTACCATCAGGCGAAACCGCAGGATAAGGCCTTGGCGGACAGCATCCTGTGTTCGATGCGGGAAGTCATACGCGCGCAGCCTGGCTATCAGGATTTCCCGATTCGCGAGAGTTCGACTTCGGCTAGGCACGGCGAGAACCGCATCGGAAAGATGCCCTCGGTGATCATCGAAACCGCCTACCACTCCAATCCTGACGATGTGGCTGCCTTGCAGGACCCCGTCTTTCGCTCGGCGTCCATGAAAGGGGTGGAGAAGGGCTATCGCCTGTGGGCAGCAGGCAAGACCTGCGAGCCGCTGGTCCTGCATCCGATCCCAGATACCAATGTGCCGGTTCAATCGGCCCGTGACATCGAAGTCCGCTATGCCGGGAATCCTCAATACCCGCTGTCGGTGAACTCTCGCTGACGACCTGTTCCGAGGCGGGTGCGTGCTCCTCTTCGACACAGACTTTTGACGATCCGATGCAGCCGGTGGTGATTAATCTTGCCTGTAATGGCATCGGCACGGGCGTCGCGCGCTGGAGTGCGCTCCTCAGGGACGCAGACGGGGTTGCGTCGGCACCTGTCGAGTTTTCGCAGGCGTGCGTACGGGCGTGAGGGCAGGCTTCGGTCTGCCAGGCATGGCCTGGCACTACTGAAAGCACAAAGGCCGGCGCTCTCGCGCCGGCCTTTGGTCGGGGTCGAGCATGGCTCGACTCAGCTGGCCTTGCCCTGCGCGTCCAGGTAGCGCTCGGCGTCCAGTGCGGCCATGCAGCCGAAGCCGGCCGAGGTGATCGCCTGGCGGTAGTGCTGGTCGGCTACGTCGCCGGCGGCGAACACGCCTTCCACCGAGGTCTGGGTGGCGTTGCCGCCCAGGCCCGAGCGGATTTCCAGGTAGCCGTTGTTCATCGCCAGCTGGCCGTCGAACAGGGTCGTGTTCGGATGGTGGCCGATGGCCACGAAGAAACCGTGTGCGTCGATGTCGCGGGTGCTGCCGTCCAGGGTGGACTTCACGCGAACGCCGGTCACGCCGGCATCGTTGCCCAGCACTTCCTCCACCTGGTGGTGCCAGACGGTCTCGATCTTGCCTTCGGCGACCTTCCTGAACAGCTTGTCCTGCATGATCTTCTCCGCCTTCAGGGTGTCGCGGCGGTGGACCAGGTAGACCTTGCGGGCGATGTTGGACAGGTACAGCGCCTCTTCCACGGCGGTGTTGCCGCCACCGACCACGACCACGTCCTGGTCGCGGTAGAAGAAGCCGTCACAGGTGGCGCAGGCGGAGACGCCGCGGCCCTTGAAGGTCTCTTCGGTCGGGATGCCCAGGTATTTGGCGGTGGCGCCAGTGGCGATGATCAGCGCGTCGCAGGTGTACTCGTGACTGTCGCCGATCAGCTTGAACGGGCGCTGCGACAGGTCGGCGGTGTGGATATGGTCGAAGATGACCTCGGTCTCGAAGCGCTCGGCGTGCGCCTGCATGCGCGCCATCAGGTCCGGGCCCATCAGGCCGTGGGCGTCACCCGGCCAGTTGTCCACCTCGGTGGTGGTCATCAGCTGGCCACCCTGCTGCAGGCCGGTGATGACGACCGGCTTCAGGTTGGCACGGGCGGCGTAGACGGCGGCGGTCCAACCGGCCGGGCCGGAACCGAGGATGACGAGGCGCTGGTGGCGGGAGGGCAGGCTGGTGCTCATGTAAACTCGCGAAAAGGTAGATGGGACAAGGCGCTGGCGATGTTTGCGCAGCATCCATGGCTGCTCATAGAGTGGCGGCTGGGGCAGGGCGATTCAAGCCGATGAACAGAACGCCGTCATCCAGCGGTGGTTCCGGGCCTCGGATTGCCTTGCCCGACGTCGCATAACTGAAAACTGACGCCGTCTCATTTATTATCAATCACTAACAGCGCATTCCAAAGGTATGGTCTAAGGTGGCGAAGCAGGTCCCTGAACGCTCCAAGTCGGACGACAGCAAGGCGTCACGTCGCACGGCCGCGGCGGCGACGACCGACAATCCACGCCGCCAGCGCCTCTGGCGCGATCTGGGCCTGATCGCCATCGCGCCGGCCCTGCTGTACCTGGCGGCCAGTCTGTTCACCTATTCAGCCACGGATCCGGGCTGGTCGCATACCGGCAGCGTGGTCGCGCCGGTGCATAACCTCGGCGGCCGCGCCGGGGCCTGGATTGCCGACGTGCTGCTGCAGCTGTTCGGCTACATCGCTTTCCTGTTGCCGGTGGTGCTCGGCGCACTGGCGTGGATCGCCATGTTCGGCCTCAAGCGCGAGAGCAAGGGCGAGAACGATCTGGACCCGGCGCTGCGCCTGGTCGGTCTGGTCGGTTTCCTGATCGCCGGCACCGGCTTCCTGCACGTGCGCCTGTTCAGTGGCGATGTCGCCAGTGCCGGCGGCATTCTCGGCAAGCTGGTGGGCAATTCGCTCACGGTGGGCTTCGGTGCGCTGGGCGCCAACCTGTTCGTGCTGGTATTGCTGCTGGCCTCGATCACCCTGGCCACCGGGCTGTCCTGGTTCACGGTGATGGAGAAGATCGGCCGTGGCGTAATGTCGCTGGCACCGCTGCTGGAGCGCAAGAAGGAAGAAGTCAGCGAGTGGAAGCAGACCCGGGTGATGCGCGAGGAGCGCCAGGAAGTGCGCAAGGCCGACGCCGAGGTGCGCGCCAAGCGCGAGCCGGTAAAGATCGAACCGCGCCCTGAGCCGGTGATCGAGAAGAGTGATCGCGCCAAGCGCGATACCCAGATTCCGATGTTCCGTGGCGTCAACGGCGATGGTTCCGACCTGCCGCCGCTGGCGCTGCTGGATGATCCCAAGCCACAGCCGAAGGGCTACGACGAAGAGACACTGGAGACCCTGTCGCGGCAGATCGAGTTCAAGCTGAAGGACTTCCGCATCGATGCGCAGGTGGTCGGCGCCAACCCTGGCCCGGTCATCACCCGCTTCGAGATCGAGCCGGCACCGGGCATCAAGGTCAGCCAGATCAGTTCGCTGGACAAGGACATCGCGCGCGGCCTGTCGGTGAAGTCGGTGCGCGTGGTCGACGTCATCCCGGGCAAGTCGGTGATCGGCCTGGAAATTCCCAACGTCACCCGCGAGATGATCTTCCTGTCCGAGCTGCTGCGCTCGAAGGAATATGACAAATCGGCCAGCGTGCTGACCCTGGCGCTGGGCAAGGACATCGCCGGCCGCCCGACCGTGGCCGACCTGGCGCGCATGCCGCACCTGCTGGTGGCCGGTACGACCGGTTCGGGCAAGTCGGTGGCGGTCAACGCGATGGTGCTGAGCCTGTTGTTCAAGGCCTCGCCGAAAGACCTGCGGATGCTGATGATCGACCCGAAGATGCTCGAGCTGAGCGTCTACCAGGGCATTCCGCACCTGCTGGCGCCGGTGGTCACCGACATGAAGGAGGCCGCCAACGGCCTGCGCTGGTGCGTGGCCGAGATGGAGCGCCGCTACAAGCTGATGAGCGCGGTGGGCGTGCGCAACCTGGCCGGCTTCAACAAGAAGGTGAAGGAAGCCCAGGACGCCGGCCAGCCGCTGATGGATCCGCTGTTCAAGCCGAACCCGGAGCTGGGCGAGGCGCCGCGTCCGCTGGAAACGCTGCCGTTCATCGTCATCTTCATCGACGAATTCGCCGACATGATGATGATCGTCGGCAAGAAGGTGGAAGAGCTGATCGCGCGCCTGGCACAGAAGGCGCGTGCGGCTGGCATCCACCTGATCCTGGCCACGCAGCGCCCGTCGGTGGATGTGATCACCGGCCTGATCAAGGCCAACATCCCGACCCGCATCGCCTTCCAGGTCAGCTCCAAGATCGACTCGCGCACCATTCTCGACCAGTCTGGCGCGGAGACCCTGCTGGGCCACGGCGACATGCTGTACCTGCCGCCGGGCACCGCGCTGCCCGAGCGCGTGCATGGTGCGTTCGTGTCCGACGACGAAGTACATCGCGTGGTCGAGCACCTCAAGGCGATGGGCCCGGCCGACTATGTCGACGGCGTGCTGGACGAAGTGCAGACGATGGGCGACGGCGTGGTCGTCGGCGCCACTGGCCTGCCCGAGACCAGTGCGGCCGGCGACGAGTCCGACCCGCTGTATGACGAAGCGCTGCGGGTGGTCACCGAGACCCGCCGTGCCTCGATTTCCGGCGTGCAGCGCCGGCTGAAGATAGGCTACAACCGTGCAGCGCGACTGATCGAGGCCATGGAAGCGGCCGGCGTGGTCAGCCCGCCCGAGCACAACGGCGACCGCACGGTGCTGGCACCGCCGCCGCCGAAGTAAGACCCGACGTATCCCCCACGACGTCCAAGGAACCGACGCATGCTTCACCCCGTACCAAGCGCGCTGGCGCTGGCGCTGGCTGCCCTGATGGCTGCCGGCCCGGCACTGGCAGAAACCGCCACCTCCGCGCCCGCCACGGCGCCGCCATCCACCAGCGGCGATACCGAAGCCAGCAATAATTTCAGCATTGTCCGTTACCGCGCCGACTACCAGGTGCGGCCCGATGCGGGCAATGTGCAGACCGAAACCTACGAAGTCCTGCTCAAGACCAAGGCCTCCGTCGAGCAGTTCAGCCAGGTGCGGCTGAGCTACAGCGAGAAGATGGAAACGCTGGAAGTGCTCGGCGCCTACACCATCACTGCCGACGGCCAGCGCCGCGACGTTCCGGCCGACCGTATCTACACGCAGGAGAGCTACTCCAGCGCTTCGGCGGCGATGTATGCCGACCGCAAGGTGCGGGTGATCGTGTTCCCGAACCTGGCCCCGGGCACGCGCCTGTACTACCAGGTGCGTCGCACCCAGGCTACGCCGTACTTCCCGGGCTATTTCGGCCTGTGGGAGACCTTCAACGTCTTCACCGAGTACGAGGACGCCGAGGTCACCCTGAGTGCGCCGGCCAACCTGCCGATGTTCGTCGACAGCCGCGGCGTGCAGGGCAGTGACCGGCCGACAGTGAAGAATGGCCAGGCGCAATGGCGCTGGCGCTACCAGCGCCGCGAGGCGATGCCGGCGCAGAACTGGTCGGCGGCGGGCTGGGAGTTCGGCCCGAACATCATGGCCAGCACGTATCGTGACTGGTCGCAGATGGGGCGCGCCTACCAGCTCAAGGCGGGCCCGGCGGCCCAGGTGACCCCGGCGCTGCAGGCGCTCGCTGATGAGATCACCGCCGGCATCAGCGACCGCCGCGAACAGGCTGATGCGCTGTATCGCTGGGTCGCGCAGAACATCCGCTATGTGGCGGTGTACCTGGGCAACGGCGGCCTGGAGCCGAACAGCGCGCAGAGCATCCTCGACAATCACTATGGTGACTGCAAGGACCACGTGACGATCCTCGAGGCGCTGCTGGCGGCCAAGGGTATCGCCAGCTCGCCGGTGCTGATCGGTGCGGGGGGCGGCCCGACGCTGCCGAAGATTCCGGTGCTGGGCCGCTTCAACCACGCCATCACCTATATCCCCGAGTTTGATCTTTACCTGGATTCGACCACCGCGTGGGCACGCTTCGGGCAGCTGCCGGAAGGTGACCTGGGTGCGCCGGTGATGCGTACCCGGGACGCTACGCTGGCGCGTACCCCGGCCAATACGCCGGAGCGCAATGCGACGTCGATGGAAGTGCGTTTCACGTTTGATGCCAACGGCAACCTGCGCGGCGAAACGATTCCGAAGCTGGGCGAGAACGCCGAGATCGGCATGCGCGCGCAGTTCTCACAGCTCAACGCGCAGAACCGTGCGCGCGCTGAGGAGCAGATCATGGCCGCCTCAGGTTTCGATGGGCGAGGGCAGCTGCAGATCCAGGGCGTACCGGTCGACCTGACCCGGCCGTTCGGCTACCGCATGGCCTTCCAGGCCGAGGACTACGCCGACTTCAGCGTGGCCGGCGGCATGGCCGTGCCGGACCCGCCGGGGGGCGAGTCGGTGCGTGGCTTGTACGCCACCGCCTCGGCGCCGGCCAACGAGACGCCGTTCTACTGCAATGCCAGCCTGCGCGAGGAAACCTATCGCCTGCAGTTCCCGGCCAATGCGCCGATCATCGCCATTCCGGCCAGCCAGCGCTTTACCAATGCCGCTGGCGAATACCGGGTGGACTGGAGCCGCGAGGGCCAGGAGGTGATCGTGCATCACCGCTTGCAGCAGAACGCGGTGCGTGGCCCCGAGGCGCTGTGCCAGCCGCAGGACTATCCGGCGTTCCGCGCGCTGTATCGCGAGGTGCGGCGCGGCTTCCGTGGGCAGGTGCTGTACGGCAAGCTGCCCGGCTCGGGCGGCTGAATCGCCGATGGACGTTCAGGGCGGCATAATGTCGCCCTGATCGCCCATTCATCTTCCCCCGGGCACACTGGCAACCACCTTTCCTGGCGCCCGCGCCCACAGGATTTCCGCATGAACTTCCTCTTCCGCCGTTTCCTTGCCACGACTACCCTGGCCGTCGCCTGTGCCGCTGCCGGCAGTGCCTGGGCCGGTGCCCGCGATGACCTGAAGACTTTCACCAGTGGCCTGAAGGGCCTGGATGGCCAGTTCAGCCAGCAGGTGTTCGACAGCCGCGGCAAGGTGAAGGAATCGACCAGTGGCCGCGTGGCCCTGTCGGCGCCGCGCCTGTTCCGCTGGGAATACGTGCGCCCGCACGAACAGCTGATCGTGGCTGACGGCAGGAAGGTCTGGATGTACGAGCCGGACCTGGAGCAGGTCACCGTGCGCGAGCAGGGCAAGGAAGAGCAGAACAGCCCGCTGACTGCGCTGATCAACCCGGCGCTGCTGGAACAGCAGTACGACGTCAGCGAAGAGGCTGCGCAGCGTGATGGCCTGCAATGGCTGTCGCTGTCGCCGAAGCGCGAGACCGAAGCCAGCTTCCAGTACGCCGCGCTGGGCTTCAATGCCCAGGGCCTGGCCAAGATGGAGATCACCGACGCGGTCGGACAGCGCACCGTGATCAGCTTCAGTGGCTGGAAGCGCAATCCGGGCTTCGCCGCTGGCACCTTCAGCTTCACCCCGCCGAAGGGCACGGACGTCATCGGTAATTGACCGAGGATGCCGGGCATGACCCGGCGCCACCTGCTCCGGTGGGTGTCAACCGGCACCGCCTTGGTGGGTGTCAACCTTGGTTGACGCAATTTTGATCTGCCGGCCAGCGGCCGGCACTACCGGAACCGTCGTCACCTTGTCGCGGTACAATGTGCGGGTGGCAAGACATCGTTCAACTTCCTTCCCCGGCCCCGATCTGCTGAGCGTTGATCGGGAACATCTGCGCCCGCTGGCCGAGCGCATGCGCCCGCGCACCCTCGACGAAATGGTCGGGCAAAAGCGCCTGCTGGCGCCGGACAGCGCGCTGCGTCGCGCGGTCGAATCCGGGCGCGTGCATTCGATGATCCTGTGGGGCCCGCCGGGCTGCGGCAAGACCACGCTGTCACTGCTGCTGGCCGAGTACTCCGATGCCGAGTTCCGTGCCATCTCCGCCGTGCTGTCCGGCTTGCCGGAAGTGCGCCAGGTGCTGGCCGAGGCTGCGCAACGGTTCGCCGAGGGCAGGCGCACCGTGCTGTTCGTGGACGAGGTGCATCGCTTCAACAAGGCGCAGCAGGATGCCTTCCTGCCGCACATCGAGCGCGGCACGATCCTGTTCGTCGGTGCCACCACCGAGAATCCGTCGTTCGAGCTGAACTCGGCGCTGCTGTCGCGTTGCCGCGTACATGTGCTGGAAGCGGTATCGCCAACCGATATCGTCGAGGCGCTGGAACGCGCGCTGGGCGACCGCGAACGCGGCCTGGGCGAGGAGGGTATCGAGGTTGCGCCCGAGCTGCTGCTGGAAATCGCCACTGCCGCTGATGGTGACGTGCGCCGCGCACTGACCCTTCTTGAAATCGCCGCCGAACTGGCGGGTGGGGAAGGGGGTCGCATCACCCCGCAGACCCTGACCCAGGTGCTGGCCGATCGTACCCGCCGCTTCGACAAGGGCGGCGAGCAGTTCTACGACCAGATCTCAGCGCTGCACAAGTCGGTACGCAGTTCCAATCCGGATGCCGCGCTGTACTGGCTGACCCGCATGCTCGATGGCGGTTGCGATCCATCCTACCTGGCACGTCGACTGACCCGCATGGCGATCGAGGACATCGGCCTGGCCGATCCGCGCGCGCAGAGCATGGCGCTGGAAGCCTGGAACATCTACGAGCGGCTCGGCAGCCCGGAAGGCGAGCTCGCGTTCGCCCAGCTGGTGCTGTACCTGGCCAGCACCGCCAAGTCGAACGCGGGCTATGCCGCGTTCAACCAGGCCAAGGCCGACGTGCGCCAGAGCGGTACCGAAGAGGTGCCGTTGCATCTGCGCAATGCGCCAACCAAGCTGATGAAGGAGCTGGGCTACGGCGCCGAATACCAGTACGACCACGATGCCGAGGGGGGCATCGCGCTGGACCAGACCGGTTTCCCGGATGCGATGGGCGAACGGGTGTACTACAACCCGGTGCCGCGGGGCCTGGAGATCAAGCTGAAGGAAAAGCTTGATCGGCTGCGCGCCGAACGTGAGGCGGCGAGGGCCGCGAAGGGCCGTTGAGCTGGCTTATGTAGCATCGAGCGATGCTCGACTCCGCTCTGGACCGACCCAGCAGCACCTGCGGAAACAGCAGCCGGGCATGGCTCGGCGCTACAGGGGTAATGGCAGTCGAGTGTGGTTCGTCACCACATTGTCCTGCGGGCGCTCCTTTGGCACACTGCGCGGCTACTTTTTCAAGGATTGATGCCGTGCAGGAAATGATTCTGCCGTTGAAGCGTTATGCCCAGTTCGAGGGTCGTGCCAACCGTCGCGAGTACTGGATGTTCCAGCTGTTCCTGTTGATCGTCTCCGCCGTGCTGATGGTGCCGCTCATCGCCGGGCTGGTGATGCAGTCCGACGTGCTGGGCATCGCGTCGATCATCCTGTTCGTCGTGTTCTGGCTGGCCACGTTCGTGCCGGTCATCGCCGTCACCGTGCGCCGACTGCACGACTGCAACCAGTCGGGCTGGATGTACCTGCTGGCCTTCGTTCCGTTCGGTGGCCTGGTGATCTTCGTGTTCGCGCTGCTGCCAGGTACACCGCAGGAGAACGTCTACGGCCCGGTGCCTGCGGGGCCGTGAGACTGCGTGAGTCGAGCATGGCTCGACTTCTACAGGGCGGGAAAACGAAGCCGGCGTTTCGCCGGCTTCTTTCTTACTTGATGCTGCAGTCGCCGAAGGAAAGGTAGTCCGTTCCCGAGCTGAACTGCAGCGTGCAGCTTGCGGTGAAAGTCGCGCCTTCTTCCAGCGCGCCCAGCTTGGCCGCCTGGTGCTCGTCGTCGCTGGTCAGCCGGGCCAGGACATTGCCCTGGTCGTCGCCGGCCTCGATCAGCGGCTCGCCCGCCAGGTTGCTGGAGACGCCCAGGGCAACGGCAGTGAATGTCACCGTCTGGTTGAGTTCTTCCATGCCCAGTGACGAATTGCCGGCCTCTTCAAAGGCCTGGTAGAGCGTTGGCAGATCCTGTGCGGCATGGGCGGCCAGCGGTGCAAGCAGGCCGAGGGAAAGGGCGATCAAGGCGGTGCGCTTCAAGGTGTTCTCGCAGTCACGGGATTCATTCCCGTGGATGGTGGTCAGTAGATCCACGCCATGCGTGGATGGGTTTGGCAAAGGACAGGGCGCGGCCGGCGACTCGATTGCCCATCCATCCGCAGCCCTGCGAGGGAAGGGCGCTCCTGCGCCCCGCTGCCCGGCAAAATAGTGGATCCGGTGTTTCCGGCGCAACCGGGAAAATGAATGCATCGCGCGCGTGATACACAGCGTGACGTTTGATCGATGTGATAATCATTCGCGTTTAAGGTAGACTGCGGTCCCCTGAGAACCGGCGGCCTTGGCCGCTCCTGCCGCCACTGATGAAGCTTTTCGTCCTGCCTTCGCGCCGTGGCCCATTGGCCCGCGGCCTGGCTGCCATGATGATGGGTCTACTCCTGGCCACTCCTTACGCCCATGCGCAGCAGCGTAATCCGCTGCAGAAGATCGGCCACACCGTGCTCGACGAGCCGGCGGCCACCTATCGCTTCGAGCGTTTCGTGGTGGACAGCCCGGACCAGCAGCGCCGTTGGCGGGTGAACCTGGCGATCCCGGCCAGGGCCGGCAAGACCCCATCCCCGGTGCTGTACGCGCTGGATGGCAATGCCGTGGCCATGGTGCTGGACCAGCGGCTGCTGGCCGAGCTGGCTGCGCGCAAGGCACCGCCGGTACTGGTGCTGATCGGCTACGACAACGACCTGCGCATCGATTCCAGGGCGCGTACCCGCGACTACACCGCGTGGATCGACCGTGCCGACGACGAGAGCGGCACGACCCAGGCCGTCGGCGGCGGCGCTGCGGCTTTCCTTGATGTGATCGAGCGCCGCATCAAGCCGGAAGTCGAGCGTCGCGCACGCATCGATACGCAGCAGCAGGCGCTGTGGGGCCATTCGCTGGGCGGGCTATTCGTGCTCAATGCGCTGTACACGCGACCTGCCGCGTTCCAGTCCTATCTGGCAGCCAGTCCGTCGCTGTGGTGGAGCCAGGGCGCGGCGCTGGGTGATCCGGAGCAGCAGTTCGTGCAGAACGTGCACGGCCAGCCGGCCAAGCTCTGGCTGATGCTGGGCGGCGCCGAGCGCGTCGGTGATCGCGGCAAGCGCGATATGAGCAACCCGCGCGTGGTTGCGCACCTGCGCCGGATCAGTGGCGCCACCCCGGATGCGGCGATGCAGTTGTCCGAGCGGCTGGGCAAGGTGCCGGGCCTGAGCGTGCAGTACCGCGAGTTCGATGGCCTCGGCCACGGCCCGATGCTGCCGGCATCGTTCCACGCTGCGCTGCATGAACTGTATGGCGTGTCCGACCGCAGCGCCGGCAATGGCGCGCCCAATGGCGGGGACAGCGCCGCCGAATGAATGCCTTCGCGCGCCATGCCGTGCGACCCCACTACCCAGGCGAGGCTGCCGGCGTGCAGCGGCCCAGGCAACCGATGAATCCCGCGCCACGTGGCGCGGCCTACGTGTGCAAGGAGCCTGCCATGTCGTTCCATCCGTCTTTCCGTCTCACCTCTCTCGCCGCCGGTCTGCTGCTGGCGGTGACCGCCACCGCCCAGCCGGTGTTCGATCAGCCGGCCAACGCCACTTTCAAGGGTGAGGTCGTCTCGCGCGGTGAGAACGTGGTTCCCGGCAGCACCGCCGACGTGGTCGGCCGGGGCTTCGTGCCGGGCCAGAAGGTCAGCCTGCTGCGTGGCGACAGCGTGCTCAACACGCAGCCGCTGGTGGTCGATGCCGACGGCAACTTCAAGACCCAGCTGAGCATTCCGGCCGATGCGGTGCCGGGCACCCACCCAGTGGTGGTGCGCGCCAGCCAGCCGGCTGCGGCCACGGTGCTGAAGCTGCGTGTGTCGCCGCAGCTGCCGCTGTCCGGCCAGGCGCAGTTCGCCACCCAGTCCAACAAGCTGGTGCCGGGGCTGTATCAGTCCGCTTACAGCGCCGCCAGCAACGCGGTGTTCGTCACCTCGGCGGTGGGCCGTCCGCCGGTGACCCAGTCGCAGTTGCTGAAGCTGGATCCGAAGTCGCTGAAGGTGATCAAGGCGATCACCCCGGCGCAGGTGCCGGGCAGCACCAACGGCGCGGTCTATGCGGTCTACGGTGTGGGCGTGGATGACGCCAATGGCAATGTCTGGGTCACCAATACCCGGCAGAACTCGATTGCGGTCTACCGCCAGAAGGACCTCTCGCTGGTCCACCAGTTCCCCGTCGACACCGTGCCGCATGCGCGCGACGTGGTGGTCGACGGCACCCACGGCAAGGTGTTCGCTTCGGCCACGGGTGAGGACCACCTGTCGGTGTTCGATGCGAAGACGTTCAAGGAACTGCCGCAGGTGACGCTGGAGTCCGGCGTGGATGATGGCAAGTTCACCCCGATGAGCCTGGTGCTGGACGAGAAGGGCGGCAAGCTGTTCACCGTCAGCATCGGCACGCCGGAAGCGGCGGTGATCGATGTCGCCAGCGGCAAGGTCGACAAGGTCATCGACCTGGGCAATTCGATCAGCGCCTCTGGCGTGGCCTTCGACGCAGCACGCAACCGCCTGTACGTGGCCTCGCAGGGCACCGACAACCTGCTGATCGTCGATGTGGCTTCCGGCAAGGTGCTGCATGACGTGCCGGTCGGCGCCGGCGCGCTGAACGTCGCCTTCGATGCTGCCTCCGGCCTGGCCTATGTCAGCAATCGTGGCGCCGGTACGGTCACGGTGGTGAACGGCGACGGCAAGGTGGTGGCCAACCTCGATGGCGGCACCCTTCCGAACCATGTGCGTGCCGACGGCAAGGGCAACGTGTTCGCGGTGAACAAGTCACGTGGCACCGAAGATCCGAAGGGTGACCGCATCACCCGCATCACCCCGAAGCAGTAAGTCACAGGGCAGGGCGGCGTGCGCGTCGCCCTGCCAGCAAGGAGAACGTCCATGAACATCGCGTCCCGTCTGCGCCCGTGTGCGCTTCCGTTGGCTGTTTCGCTGGCGCTGGCCGCCTGCAGTGGCTCGTCAACGCCGTCTGATGGCCACAAGACTGCCGAGCCGCCTGCCGCAACAGCTGCTGCCGAAACCGCGTTGCCGGCAGGCTGGCAGCGCGTGGCCGGTGCCGAGATGCCAGCGGTGCATGAACAGAGGGCCGTGCTGCCGGCCAAAGTGCATTCCGATGACGGTGCTGACATTGAAGTGTCCGACACCAGCCGGATCATTGCCGGTGGTGACGACGTCATCGCGGTGATCGAGGCGCTGGGGCTGGGCAAGCAGGTATTCGCTGCGCCAACCAACACCACCACCCAGGCCGGCCTGGCTGCCCCGCACCAGTTCCTGTTCAACCGCACCACGGGCGTGGAAGGCGTGCTGAGCCTGCAGGGCTCGCTGTTCCTCGGCAACAGCCTACGCCGCCACACCGAGCTGGCGAAAAAGCTGCGCGAGGTGGGCGAGCCGGCGGTGGTCATCGATGACCTGCAGCCGGCGCCGGACAAGGTGCGCAAGGTCGCTGCGGCACTAGGGCTGGCCGAAGCGGGGCAAACACTGGCCACGCAGGTGCAGCGCCAGCTCGACGAGGCTGCAGCGATTGGCAAGGGCCTGGGCCATGCGCCACGACTGATCCACGTATCGGCGACCGGCGCTGGCGGCTCGCCCACCGTTGCGGGTGCCGACAGCGCCTCGGCGCAGCTGATCGCCCTGGCCGGCGGCATCAACATCGGCACCGAGGCCGGGGTGAAGAACTACTCGCAGCTGAGCAACGAGGGCGTGGTCGCGGCGGCACCGGAAGTGATCCTGGTGACCGAGCATGACCTGCAGTTGTTCGGTGGTGCCGAAGGCCTGTGGAAGGCGTACCCGACGCTGAGGCAGACCCCGGCCGGGCAGGCCAATCGGGTCTGGGTGATGCCGGATGTGCAGCTGAAGTACACCAGCGTGGGTTCTGGTGCGGGCGCGCTGGCACTGGCCAAGGCCCTGGCAGCGTTGCCGAAGGCATGAGTCCGGCGGATCGGCGCCGCCGTCGCGGGCGGGCGATGTTGATGGTGGTGTTGCTGGCACTGCTGGGGGCAGTGCTGGCGTCGTTCGCCGTGGGTCCGTTGCGGTTGCCACCGCTGGAGGTGATGCAGGCGCTGGCGGTGAAGCTGGGCCTGCTTGACCCACAGGCGGTCAGCAGTCGCGACCTGGCCGTGGTCTGGCAGCTGCGCATTCCGCGCGCCCTGTTGGGCGCAATGGTTGGCGCCTCGCTGGCGATGGCCGGTGCCAGCCTGCAGGGCCTGTTCGGCAATCCGCTGGCCGACCCCGGCATCGTCGGTGTCAGCCAAGGTGCTGCGCTCGGGGCAGTCGCTGCCATTGTTCTCGGCGCTGCGGGCGCCGCCGGTTGGCTGGTGCCGGTTGCCGCCTTCGTCGGTGGCGCCCTGGCCATCGGCCTGACCTATGCGCTGGCGCGGCCGGGCAAGGGCAGTGGCAATGCGACGCTGCTGCTGGTCGGTATCGCGATGGCGGCGTTCTGTTCGGCGCTGATCGGTTTTCTCACCTATATCGCAAGCGAAAGCGAACTGCAGTCGCTGGTGTTCTGGCAGATGGGCTCGCTGGCACGTGCCAACTGGGCCGATGTGGTGGCGGTGGTGCCGCTGTTTGCGATTGGCGTGTTCGCGTTGCAACGATTGGCAACGCCGCTGGACATGCTGGCGCTGGGCGAGCGCCAGGCCCAGCATCTGGGGCTGGATGTGACCCGCACGCGGCGCCGACTGGTTGCGTTCAGCGCGCTGCTGGTGGGGGCGGCGGTGGCGTTTGCGGGCTCGATCAGCTTCGTCGGCCTGGTGGTGCCGCACGTGGCGCGCCTGCTGGTGGGTCCCGGCCATCGCTGGTTGCTGCCGTTGTCCGGCCTGCTGGGTGCACTTCTGATCGTGGTGGCGGATACGGCCGCGCGCACGCTGGATCCGCCCGCGGAGATTCCGCTGGGCCTGTTCTCGGCCGCGCTGGGTGCGCCGTTCTTCCTCTGGCTGGTGCTGCAGCAGCGCCGCAAGGCGGTGCCATGAGTGTGCTGCTGAAGCTGCACGATGTGGTGGTGCGCCGCCAGCAACGCGAGATCCTGCACGGCATTTCCTTGGCGTTCGAACCGGGTACGGTGACCGCACTGGTGGGCCCGAACGGTGCGGGCAAGTCCACGCTGTTGGCGGTCGCGGCCGGCGACCTGCGCGCCGATGCGGGGGAGGTGAGCCTGTTGGGCAGGCCGTTGACCAGTTACAAGGCGGGGCCGCTGGCGCGCGAGCGCGCGGTAATGCCGCAGGAGCACGGCGTGCGTTTTGCTTTCAGCGTCGAAGAGGTGGTGGCGATGGGGCGATTGCCGCATCCGCCGGATCCGCGTGTGGACGACGCGCAGGTGGAAGCTGCCATCGATGCCGCCGAACTGCAGGCCCTGCGCCTGCGCGAGGTGCAGCAGCTGTCCGGTGGTGAGTCCGCCCGGACCACGTTCGCGCGCGTGCTGGCACAGGACACGCCATTGCTGCTGCTGGATGAGCCCACTGCTGCGCTGGATCTGCGCCATCAGGAGCGCACGCTGCGCAGTGTGCGTGCCTGTGCCGAAGCCGGTGCGTGCGTGATCGTGGTCCTGCACGACCTCAATCTGGCCGCAGGCTATGCCGACCGCATCGTGCTGCTGGAGCAGGGCACGGTGGCGGCCGATGGCACGCCATTGCAGGTGCTCACCGAAGACAACCTGCAGCGCGTGTACCAGCAGGATGTAGTGGTGCTGGAGCATCCGCGTCGTGGGGTGCCGCTGGTGGTGGTGACCTGAGCGAAGGTCCGCCAGGTTGCTCCGGGTATCATGGAGGCTTCGTTTTCTTCAATGGACTGATGCCATGTTCCGCACCGTTACCCGCAGCGTGCTGCTTGCCGCGATGATTGCTTCCGTTTGCGCAGCCCATGCAGCGTCGACCTCCCAGGTTTCGCTGACCAACGCGGCCGAGAATGCCTCGCTGATCGAAACCCGGCATTCCAGTGGCGACGGTGCCGCGGTGACGTCGATGAAGACGCAGTACTTTGCCAACGAGGAAATGTCGGTGAGCTGGGACGACCAGCAGGTACTTGTGCTGTGCAGTGAAGCGGCGTACCTGCAGATTCCTGCCGCCAAGCTCAAGGCCGGAGCGCTGACTACCGAGCAGCGGCAGATGATCGTCTATCAGGCACTGATGTCCGGCTTGGGGGCTGTCGCGGGCGTTGTCGGGCCGGCAGGCGAGGTGGTAACCGTGGCGGATGACGGTAGCGAGACCCGCAGTGTTGGCGAGAACAGCTGGGCATACGGTATCGAGCGCTACGACGTGATCAGTCAGCGGCTGCCGGATGGTGCTCTTCGGGTCCGAACCCGCAAGACGGAAACCGTGAATACCACGCCGCCGGCGGGCCCGGACGACACATTCAGCACCGAAGATGATCAGGCGGCACGCCTGTCCGAGCTGGCGCCGGTGGGGAGCTGGATCGAGGTCGTGATTCATGGTGGCCCACGGCTGCCGCACGTGGACCCGGCGATTTCGTTGAAGGGCTGGATGTCGATGGGGGATGACCAGCCTGCAACAGTGGCCGAGGCGCGCAAGCTGCACGGCTGCAAGTGAGGGCTGCCAGGGGGCAGAACCCTTTGCCCGGGGCAAAGGGATCTGACCCCGATCTTTGCTGGTCTCATCGTTCTATTTATGTTTGCAATATTCACTTGCGCGCCAGATTGGCAGGTCTAGAATGCGCCCCATGAACCGGATGCCGCTCCTGAAGTTTTTCACCCTGACCCGCGCAAGCGCGGAACGGGCGTGTCTGCCTGGAGCTCCACAGGGCCGCTGAAGCGGCTATCGCTGGATCATCCACAGAGCGCCCTTCGGGGCGCTCTTTTCGTTTCTGCAGTTTCATTTCCCTAACCCGACGTACCGCAAGGAGAACGTGCCATGCACCAGATCGCCGAGACCGAACGCTAGCCGCGCACCCTGTCGCCAACCGGGGTGCGCGGCCCCCATCGTTGGCTTTGCAGGAACCTATCTCATGAACACCCAAGTCCTTTCCCGCCGTCGCAACCTTGGCATCATTGCCCACATCGACGCCGGCAAGACCACGCTGACCGAACGCCTGCTGTGGAAAAGCGGCGAGATCCATCGCGTCGGCGAAGTGCACGACGGCAATGCGACCACCGACTTCTCGGCGATCGAGCGCGAACGGGGCATCACCATTGGCGCGGCCGCCGTGCAGGCGCAGTGGGCACCGCGTGATCTGCCGCCGCATCGGCTGACCCTGATCGACACCCCCGGCCACATCGACTTCGCCATCGAAGTCGAGCGATCCCTGCGGGTACTCGACGGCGCCGTGGCGGTGTTCTCGGCCGTGGATGGCGTGCAGCCGCAGTCCGAGACGGTGTGGCGCCAGGCGCGTCGCCATCGCGTGCCGCTGATCGCTTTCGTCAACAAGATGGACCGCGTAGGCGCTTCGTTTGAGCGCGTGCTGGAGCAGCTGCAGGACAAGCTGCGCGCGCGGCCGTGGGCGCTGGGCGTGCCGTTGGGCAGCGAAAGCGGCTTCAATGGCTGGGTCGATCTGGTCGATGAGCGCGTGCTGCAGTGGCAGGAGGGCGGCGCAACCACGGTGACCCCGTGGGACGAAGCGGCGCGGGCCCAATGGCAGGCCCAGCGCGATGCGCTGGTCGAAGCTGTGGCCGATCATGACGAAGAACTGGCCGATGCCTGGCTGGAAGGTCGCGTGATCGATGCCGGGGCGCTGCGCGCGGCAATCCGCCGGGCGACGCTGGCGGGTGCAGGCGTGCCTGTGCTGGCCGGTGCTGCGTTCAAGGACAAGGGCATCGAGACGCTGCTGGATGCCGTGGTCGATTACCTGCCGTCGCCGCTGGATCGCCCTGCTGTCAGCGCCGAAAGCGATGAGGGCGAGGTGATGCTGCCGCCGGATCCGGACGGTCCACTGGCAGGCCTGCTGTTCAAGATCACCCACCAGCAGCACGGCGCGTTGAGCTTCGTGCGGCTGTACTCGGGTACCTTGAAGGTGGGCGACGCGGTGGCCAGTTCGCAGCATCCGCAAGGGCGGCGTGTCAGTCGCCTGGTGCGGGTGCAGGCCGACCAGACCCATGACATCGAGCAGGCCGTGGCCGGTGACATTGTCGCGGTACTGGGCTGGAAGGATGCGGTCAGTGGCGAGACGCTGAGCAGCCGTGCGCAGCCGCTGCGGCTGGAGAACATCCAGGCCCAGGCGCCGGTGCTGGCCTGGCGGTTGGAGCCGGCGCGTGCGGCGGACCTGATCCGGATGGCGCAGGGACTGGCCAGCCTGGCCCAGGAAGACCCCTCGTTCCGTGTGGAAACGGACCGGGAAACGGGTGAAACCCTGGTCTGGGGCATGGGCGAGCTGCACTTGGAAGTGATGGTCGAGCGCCTGCGCAGCGAATGGAAGGTCGACGTGGCCGTAGGTGCGCCACGCGTGGCCTACCAGGAGACGCCGATGCGCCCGATGACCGGTGTCGTCGGGCGTCTGGTCAAGCAGACCGGTGGCCAGGGCCAGTTCGCGCACGTGGTGCTGGATGTGGCGCCGCGCGACGACGATCTTGTCGTGTTCAACGACCGCATCGTCGGTGGCGTGGTGCCGCGCAGCTTCATCGCGGCGGTGGAAAAGGGCGTGCGTGCTGCGCTGTCGGAAGGTCCGCAGGGTCATCCGGTGGTCGGCATCGAGGTCAGTCTTGTCGATGGCCAGACCCATGCCAAGGACTCTTCGGAGATGGCATTCCATCGCGCAGGCGCCGAGGCGATCAAGGCGGCGCTGGCCGAGGGTGGCACGCAGCTGCTGGAGCCGGTGATGGCGGTGACGGTGCATTCGCCGTCGGCGTCGGTGGGTGATGTGGTCGGCGACCTCAACCGGCGCCATGGCCGCATCGCCCGCATCGAGGACCAGGACGGTCGTGCCGAGGTCAGTGGTTTCGCGCCACTGGCGCAGTTGGTGGGTTACACCACCTCGCTGCGTTCGCTCAGCCAGGGGCGGGCCAGCAGTGAGGCGCACCTGCACGGCTATGAGCCAGTACGCGCGGCATAGGCAAGGTGAGGGGAGCCCGTTCGCGGGCTCCCATTTTTTTTGTCCGGGTTTCCGTATCCACGCATGGCGTGGATCTACCGGGTGACCGGGTCGCGAGCTCTGCAGTAGATCCACGCCATGCGTGGATGAGGCCGCATCGGTGCGCGAACGTTTGCATTGCGCTGCAACAAATTCGCAGAAAAAGCTGGATTAAAGTGATGCCTCACGATAAATTGCGCACCCCCCGTTGCTCGCCGCCGCCCGCACCCCTCTCATGCGTGATGACAAAGACCCCGGAACCCTGGAGCTGACCCTGCCGCGCAAGCGCGGTCGTCCGCCCAAGTTCGGGTACGCGATGAGCGATGCGCAGCGGGCGGCGCGCTATCGTGCGCGCAGGGCAGGGCAGGCCAACCATGCCGACGTGCGTTCCTGCAGTGACATGGTGCTGCTGGACAAGATCCGTGCGGCGGTCAGTGCCCGCGACACCGAGCTGGCCGGTTTCCTGGTCCACGTACTCTGGCAGCGCTACCCCCTGCAGCTGAAATAGTTCGCCGGTGGGGTGGCCGTTGTCATCGAGCTTGTTGATAATGCGGGATTCAGGTTGTTCCCGCTGGCGTGCCCGGGATGGCAGGCGCGCATGATCGAACGGTTCCCAACATGACCACCACCAGCGACACCACCACCGAAGCGGCGCCGAGCGGCGCCCCCCTGTTCTATACCCGCCCGGTGCCGCTGCAGGCCGATGTGCATGCCGATCTGCGCATCCTGCCGGGCAAGCTGGAGTTCGCCGCCGGCAACAATGCCATTCCGCTGGTGCTGGGCGAGTTCTCGCTGGCCCTGCACCACTTCCCGATCCTGTTTGCCGGCCCGAGCGCGGTTCCGATGGCTGCCGTGGGCGTGTCCGACCAGAACCTGTTCATCAAGGATGGCCTGTGGGAAGACGAGGCCTACATTCCCGCCTACCTGCGCCGCCACCCCTTCATCTTCATCGACACCGGTGCGGAGAATGATTTCCTGCTGGGCATCGACGAAGAGAGCCCGCGCGTGGTCAAGGGGGGCGAGGAAGGCCAGCCGCTGTTCGTTGACGGCAAGGCGACCGAGATGGTGCAGCAGGCCCTGGAATTCTGCGGCCAGTACACCCGCGAACACGAACAGACCCAGGCTTTCTCCAAGGCCCTGGTCGACAACGGCCTGCTGGTGGAGCGCAACGCCACCGTGCGTATCCCGGATGGCCGGGAGTTCAACCTCAACGGCTTCCTGGTCGTGGACGTCGAGAAGTTCGTGGCGCTGCCGGAAGCAACCGTGGTCGAGTGGCACCGCAGTGGCTGGCTGGCACTGATCCACCAGCACCTGATGTCGCTGGGTCGCTTCAATGACCTGACCCGTCGCCAGGTCGAGCGTCTGGCCGCGTGATCAAGGGGTTGGGCAGGGTTCCCGCGACGCGGGCGCCCTGTCCGGCCTGCAGTACGCACAGCAGGCGACGTGCGTCGGTCCAGTCCGGCGTGGCGTCCTGCGCCAGATCGACCAGCTCGGCCGCGATGGCGGCGTGCTCGCATTGACCCAGCATCTGTAGCGCGCCCTGCAATCGGTGCGCGTGATGACCGAGCGCCGATGCGTCTGCATGATCGACAATCCGCTCGATCCTGCCGAGTTCATCGCAGATGTCGGCGCTGTAGGCCGCGTCCATTTCAGTCACCTGCTCAAGTGCGTCCACGCTCTCCGGCGCCGGAATGCCCAGCGCAGCGAGCAGTTCGGCGGCGCGCAGCGGCTTGGCCAGCACCGCGTCGAAACCCGAGCGGCGGCAGCGTGCGTGGTGACCTCGCCCGCTGCGGGCAGACAAGGCGATCAGACGGACCGGATGCCCGCTGCGGGCGCGCAGTTCGCGTGCCAATGCGTAGCCATCGATGCCACGCAGCCCAATGTCGATCAACGCGGCAGGGCGGGGGTGGCGTATCTGTTCGGCCAGCGCGCTGGCCGCATCTTCCAGGGCACATACCTCGGCGCCCCAGCGCCGCAACTGTTCGGCAATGACGTGGCGATTGAGTGCGTGGTCCTCCACCAGCAGCAGTTGCAGCCCGGCCAGTGGCGTGCCCTCCACGGGCATGTCCCGGACACTCTCGGCAGAGTCAGCTGTGCACACCGGCAGGCGCAGGATGAAGCGGCTGCCGCGACCGAGGACGCTGTGCACGGTCAGATCGCCTCCCATCGCACGCGCCAGCTCGCGTGCAATGGAAAGCCCGAGGCCACTACCGCCACGCTGATGCCCATCGCTGCCTTGACGGAAAGGCTGGAACAGTTCGGCTACCCGTGCTGGCGCGATCCCGATCCCGCTGTCGATCACCTCCATCAGCAGCTCCTGCGGCCGCGCTGCTGGAAGCAGTCGCAGGCGCAGCTCGATGCCGCCGATATCACTGAACTTCACCGCATTGGCCAGCAGATTGCTGGCAATCTGGCGTAGCGCATCAATGTCCACGAGAATGATCGGCAAAGGTTCGGCCGGGGCATCAAGATGCAGTTGCAGCCCTTTCCGTTGCGCCTGTGGCCGAATGGCCTCCAGTGCCTGCCGGCAAAGCTGGGTCGCATCACAGGCTTGTGCATGAGGCCTGAAAGCGCCGCTGGCGAGACGCGAAAAATCCAGTGCGCGATTCAACAGGCCGCGCAGGGATTGGCTGGCGCTGCTGGCAGCGGCGAGCAGATCGCGCTCGCCTTTCGGCAGTGCCGATTGTCCAAGCAGCTCGATCGAGGCCAGTACGGCCTGCGCAGAATTGCGCATCTCGTGACTGATCATCCCGATGGCCTGCGCGCTGCGGCGGTCGCCCCGTACCCGCAGGTGACGGGTCATGGGCCACAGCAGCAGGGCGACCAGCAGAGGGGCCAGCAACAGCCAGCCGCGCGGGGGCGAGGCCTGCATCCAGTCCAGTGCGTTTCCCGCCGCTGCTGGCAGGGTCTGGCCTGCCCACAGGTGGAGCAGGCTCGCATGCTCCTCGAGTGTGATCTCCCGCAATGCCTGTCCGATGCGTTCAAGCAGCTGCTGGTCTTCCTGGCGGACGAGCAGGTAGAGGTCGGTGGAGAAGTCGCTGTCGAATGGCTGCAGGCGCAGGCTGCCGTTGAAATGGCGTCGAACCAGCGGGCGCAGCGTGGATTCCAGGCCAATCGCCACGTCGGCCACGCCGGATTGCACTGCCGCCAATGCTGCGTACCGATCAGGCAGGGGCTGCAGCCGGATCTGAGGGTGATGCGCGCGCAGCCAGCCGGCGTAGGGCCCGCCTTCAACCACGGCCACGACCCGGCCGTCGAGCCCGCGTATCTCCCGTGGCAGCCATTCGCCGGCGCGCCCTGCCAGCAGAGTGGCGCCACCCCGGAAGCGGCTGGACGCGGCAAGGTCGGGGCAGGGTAGCTTCTGGTGTCTCGCACCGCCAAACACCATGACCAGGTCGGCCTCGTGATGGCACACAGCGAGGATTGATGCGGCGGTCGTCGGGTAGGGCTGTTCCAGGAAGCTGAGTTGGGCGTGACGCGCCACCAGGTTGGCGTAGCCATGGGCGAGCGTCGGCGGTGATGACGGATCGGCCATCGCGGCGGGCGCGGGGCGTAGGGACGGGGCGGTGGAGACCCGCACGCTGCTGCCCGGCAGCCAGCGTGGTGACCGGATATCTTCCGCCGACGCAGCGGGAAGGAGAAGCAGCACCAGCAACCCGAGGATCAGCAGGCACGGGCGCAATGGCGCATGGCGCCTCACGGAGACTCCAGCCGTTCACGCAGCGCATAGATCTCCACATCGCTGCGCAATCCCAGCTTGCGCAGCACCGCGACCTTCTGTGTGCTGACGGTCTTGATGCTGCGGTGCCGGCGCAGCGCGATCTCCGATACGGTCAGGCCTTCCAGCAGCAGCTCCAGTACCTCCCGCTCGTTGCGGCTGAGCTCGCCACGATCACCGGCCAGCCTGACGTCCGGCGGAATCCGGATCAGGCCCTGGAAGACGCGCACGATGGCGTCGGACAATGCCGCAAGGGGTTCGGCCTTGCTGACGAACCCACCGAGTCCGGCATCGATCAGGCTGTTGAGATTCGTGGTGGGAGAGAGCGTGGCGAAGGCCAGCATTGGTGTGCGCGGGAATTCGCGACAGAGCAGCGTAACCAGCTCGATGCCGCCCAGGTCGCCACGGGCGAGCGTGAGATCGATGATGGCCACATCCACGGGCATGCGGTGCAGGCTGTCGATCAGCGCGTCGCTGCAACCATGGCTGGCGACGATGTCGAACCGGAGATCGCCTGACAGGTGCAGGGCGGTGCCGCGACGGACGACTTCATGGTCGTCCAGGAGCGCCAGGCGAAGCCGGCGCGGTGCAGGAAATCCATTCATGCGCGGGAGGTGGTCAGCGCCCATGGGCGTGGCCGCCATTCTGGCGCCGCTGTCGCGTCGAACATCGAATTTGTTGCGTTTTTACGACTATTCCTAAAGATCGATGGATGAGCTCCATCGATAAGTGCTGATCCATGGGCTGGACATATCGTCGGGTTGAAAGCTGCGGGGACGTAGTGTCCTGGCGCGCGCTCGCTGGATACAGGTGGCCTGGGTTGCAGGGCTGCCGGCACCCTTCGAGGGGGTATTAATGTGACGCGTCACGCCTAAGTGCCTGGTCACCCGCGAGCCGAGTGGTGGGCGGTTGGCGATCTATCGCACCGACTGAGGTACGCGCCTGAGCCTGCCGGTGTCGTAGCCCATGGCCGCGATGCGCTCCACGGCGTGCTGGTAGTCGCTGTCCGACACGTGCGGGGTACGCGCCATATACCAGACATAGTCGCGCTTGCTGCGTGCGACGATGGTCTGGCCATAGTCGTCGTCCAGCCAGGCAATCACATACTCAGCCTGGATCGGCCAGACGAACTGCATGCCCCAGATCGCGCCATTGCCGTTCTTCTCCACCCGGCCAACCGGGTGCATCGACTTCTGCGGGGCGTCGAAACTGCCCTTGCGATAGGTGAAGGTCGTCTGGATGCGCCCGTCCGGCCGCAGTGCATAGCTCTCAACCGCGTCGAAGGCCTCGCGCTCCGGCCATGAGGGTATGTGGGCGATCACATACCAGTCGCCCATGAAGCGCGGCACGTCCACCGAGGGCGGGCGGGGCAGAGGACGGGTATCGCTGGAGCTGCAGCCGGAACCGAACAGGCTCAAGGCCAGCAGGGGAAGCAGGGAGCGCATGCGCATGTCACACCTCAACGGGGACGGAACAGATAGTGGGCAACCAGCCACTGCTGGCCATCGTCGTAGCCGAACAGCTCGGCGCAGGCCATCCAGAACATGCGCCAGCGCTGCCACCAGATCTTCGCCGCCGCCTGGCCGTAGGTTGCGACCAGAACCGGCATCACCGCCTCGCGGGCCGCATCCTGGTTGGCCAGCCAATGGTCGGCGGTGCGCTGGTAGTGGGTGCCGTCCAGCAGCCAGCGCTGATCGAGCCGCAGGTCGCGCTGGAAATGCAGCAGGGTGTCAGCGGCCGGCATCAGGCCGCCGGTGAAGAAGTGGCGCCCCATCCAGTTGTCGCCGCCCTCGGTCTCGAACGGGTACATCAACGTGCGATGGGCGAAGATGTGCACGAACAGCGCACCGTCGGGCTTCAGCCACTGCGCGATGTGCGCCAGCAGTCGCTGGTAGTTGCGCACATGCTCGAACATTTCCACCGAGACACAGCGATCGAAGCGTGCCGTGGGCAGCTCAAGCTGGTTGACGTCGCGGGTCAGTACCTCGACGTTGTGCAGGCCCCTGGCCTGGCACTGCGCCATGATGTGCTGGCGCTGGCTGTGCGAGTTGGACACCGCAGTGATGTTGGCCTGCCGATAGCGTTCGGCCATCCACAGGGTCAGCGAACCCCAGCCACAGCCCAGTTCGAGAATCTGCTGGCCGTCGGCAAGTCCGGCACGCTGGCCATAAAGTTCCAGCATCGCCTCCTCGGCCTGGTCCAGCGTTTCGCGCCCGGTGGGGTAGTAGCAGCTGCTGTACTTCAGCCGCTTGCCCAGGCAGGCCTGGAAGAATGCCGCGGGAACTTCGTAGTGCTGGCGGTTGGCCGCGTCGGTATGCAATGCGAGCGGACTGTCGGTCAGTTCTGCGATGCGACGGCTGAAGAGTGCGGACTGTGCCTCGATACCTCCCGCCGATTCCTCGTGCAGGCGTTGCGCGCACAGGCGCCGGATGCCGGCACGCAGCGCCGCATCGGGAACCAGCCCGCGTTCGGCCCAGGCGATCAGCCCGGTTTCCGCATCTTCGGCCGAATTCAGTGACGGGATCGCGCTCATGCGGAATGCTCCTTGGAAGAACGGGGGAACCAGGGAAAGAACATCGGCGTGCTGCGCTGGTAGGCACGGTAGTCGTCGCCGCGGCTGCGCAACGCCTGCTTCTCGGTGAAGGGGATGCCGCTGAGATAGCGCAGGAACAGATACATCAGCAGCGGCCCGGCCCACGCCAGCCACCACAGGGGGGAACCGACGGCGAGCAGCACATAGGTGAACCAGTGCAGCCACTCGAAGAAGTAGTTGGGGTGGCGTGAATAACGCCAGAGCCCCTCGCGGCAAGTGCGGCCCTTGTTCGCCGGGTCGGCACGGAAACGTGCGAGCTGGCGGTCGGCCAGGCTCTCGCCGCCGACGCTCAACAGCCAGGCCAGTGCTGCGGCAACTGTCCACGGTGTCAGGCCGGCATGGGAATTGGCTGCCACCGCAACGAAGGGCAGAGCGAACAGCACGACCAGCAGCGCCTGCGCCATGAAGAAGCCAAAGATCTTGCCCTGGTGGCTCTGCCAGTGTTCGCGCAGATAACGGTAGCGCCCGTCTTCGGGTTCACTACGGACCCGGCGCCACAGGTGCAGCGCCAACCGGCCGCCCCACAGGCCGCCGAGCAGGCCCAACGCAACCCGAGGCAACATCGCGCCATCGCCGAGCAGCGCCAGCAGCAGGGCCGAGGCACCCACGCACTTGGCCCAGAGCACGTCGACAACGCCGATGTTCTGGTGGCGGCGCTGCCAGGCCCAGCCCCAGCTCATCACCAGCACGGCATACAGCAGTACCCACAGCAGATTGATCATGACGATGCTCCGGCCAGGGAGGGCGGGGTGGTGCGAGAGCCGCGACGCGCGGTGACGTACAGCAGCGAAAGCGCGATGCTCCAGCCCGCACCCAACACCAGCAGGCCCTGCCACGTGGGTGCGGCGAAACGGACCGCATCGAAACCGCGCGCTGCGGAGAGGTAGGCCAGCGGTGCCAACAGCAGGCCGAACAGGGCCGGCAAGGCAGGGTGGCGCAGCAGGAAGCGCATCGAGGTGGTCAGCGTCATCGCGAACGCGGCCCACAGCGCCATGATCCAGGGAGGCGGCACCCAGCCCAGCGGGGCGGCGGCGTAGCGCACGGTGCCGCTGGCGGCAGCACTGGCGTCGACCAGCCATGCGCAGGCCAGTGCCAACACCATCAACCGAAGATCCAGCCGTGGTTGCGGCGACGTCAGCAGCTGGCTGCCGATGTAGAGAGAGGCTGCCAGCAACGCCGGCCACTGCCAGCCGCGCCCGGCGCCGGCCACGGCGCACACCCAGACCAGTTGGTTGCCGAGCAGATTGGGCCAGAATCTGCGCATCTCAGCTACCTTGGCCCGATGAGGCGCCCGGGCGATGCCCCGGGCGCGCCATCAGCAGATGGGAGACCCCGATCGAGCGCTCCAGGAAGCCGCCCTCGCAGTAGGCCAGGTAGAACTCCCAAAGGCGGCAGAAGCGCGTATCGAAGCCTTGCGCCTGCACGTCGGGCAACCGGTCAAGGAAGCGCTGGCGCCAGGCGCGCAGTGTCAGCGCGTAGGAGTGGCCGAAGTCCTGCTGGGCGATCAGCTGCAGGTCGCTGGACCGCGTTTTGGCGGCCATGATCGCGTTGATCGACGGAATGAAGCTGCCGGGGAACACATAGCGCTTGATGTAGTCGACGCTGCGCCGGGCCTGCTCGTAGCGATGGTCCTCGATGGTGATGGCCTGCAGCAGGGCAACGCCATCAGGCTTGAGCAGGCGCTGCAGCGTGGCCATGTAGGTGTCCAGGTATTCTGCGCCGATGGCTTCGATCATCTCGATCGACACCAGCTTGTCGAACTGGCCCTGCAGGTCGCGGTAGTCCTGCATCAGCAGCGTGACCTGGTCCTGCAGGCCGGCCGCCTGCACGCGCTGGGCAGCCAGCGCGTGCTGCTCGGCGGAGATGGTGGTGGTGGTGACGTGGCAGCCGTAGTGCTGCGCCGCGTGCAGCGCAAAACCACCCCAGCCCGTGCCGATCTCCACCACGCGATCGCCCGGCTTGAGCTGGAGCTGCTGGCAGATGCGGTCCAGCTTGCGCCGGGAGGCGGATTCCAGCGACTCGTCTTCTGTGTCGAACAGGGCGGAGGAATACATCAGGTCGGGCGACAGGAACAGGGCAAAGAAGTCGTTGCCGAGGTCGTAGTGCGCGGCAATGTTGCGGCGGCTGCCTTCACGGCTGTTGCGGCGCAGGCGGTTCCAGCCGCGCAGCAGCCAGCCACCCACGCGGGCCGGGCCGCGCTCCATGCCGTCGAGCAGGTCGCGATTGCGCACCAGCAGCCGGATCAGCGCCACCAGGTCATCGCAGTGCCATTCGCCCTGGATGTAGCTTTCACCTGCGCCCACGCTGCCTTGCGCTGCAACCTTGCGGTAGAACGCCGGGTCATCGATGGTGACGGTCACCTGCAGTTCGCCATGGGCTTCGCCCAGCCAGACTTCGCCGAGTGCATCACGCACGCACAGGCGGCCGTCGCGCATGGGGGCAAGCTGTTCCAGCAGGCGGCGGCGCAGGAAGGCATCCAAGGCGCCGGGACGCGGCAGGGCGACCAGGGGAGTCATCGAGTTCATCGCGGTTTCTCGGCAAGGGCAGGGTGGTCATGCACGGGGTTGCGCTTCAGCCACAGCCGCAGCGCGTGCCAGTGGATGGCGGCCATCACCTGCAGGGTCATCAAGGGATAGCAGGCCAGGACCCGGGCCAGCCCGCGGCCATCCAGCGCGTGCCGCTGCATGGTCTGGGTGGCATCAAACTGGCGAACGCCTTGGCGCCAGACCTGCATGTGCACGCGCAGATCATCATCCGGGCAGTTGAACCGCCAGTCGTAGTGGCAATCCATCGGCATGAACGGTGAGACATGGAAGCGCTTGTCGAACCGCCAGCGCAGCGAGGCGCCTTCGTGGGTGGCCGTGGCGACTGGCAGCACATAGGCGTGCCGTTCCTTCCAGGGCGTATTGGTGATCTCGGCGACGATGCAGTCCAGGGTGCTGCCATCGGACTGGTAGCAGTAGTAGAAGCTGACCGGGTTGAATACGTGCCCGGCGAAGCGAAGATGGGTGAGCAGGCGTACCGGGCCGGTAGGCCGATAGCCCAGGATGGCCGCGGCACGGTCGCGCACCGCATCGGCCAGTGGTTGTGCGGGATTGCCGAAGTAGTCGCTGCGGCGGAACTCGGCCAGGTTGCGGCGATTGACCGACCACAGCCAGCGCCCGGCGAACACGGTCTCCAGCTCGTCCAGATCGAGCAGCAGCTGCGCGATCGGATAGCGGAATGCGTGGGGCTGCGGATGATGCCGTCGGTGCATCACCTGCCCGAAGTAGAGTGCGCTGGCACTCACGCTGCCACCTCGCCGGGTACAACGCTGTCACGGTGCGCGGTGCACTCGCGCATCGCGTCCACCACGCGGCGGGCGCTGCGGATGCCGTCTTCGTGGAAGCCCCAGCCCCAGTATGCGCCCGCGAACCAGGTGTGGCGGCGGCCCTGCAGCTCTGCCCAGCGCTGCTGGGCACGGATAGCGGCATGATCGTGCACCGGGTGGGCATAGTGCAGCCTGCGCAGCACCTTGGCCGGATCGATCGCCTCGCTGCGGTTGAGGGTCACGACCAGCGGGGTGTCACCGGGCAGGCCCTGCAGGAGGTTCATGTAATAGCTGACCGTACAGGGCGCGCCTGGATCCCTGGGAACGTGTGCATTCCATGCAGCCCATGCCTTGCGGTTGCGCGGCAGCAACGATGCATCGGTATGCAGTACTGCTTCGTTGGGCTGGTAGCGGATGGCGCCGAGCACTTCGCGTTCGGCCGGATCGGCGTCACGCAGCAGGGCAAGCGCCTGGTCGCTGTGGCATGCCAGGATGACCTCGTCGAAACCCTCCACGCCCGCCGCGCTGTGCACGCGCGCGCCCCACGGCATGCGTTCGACCGAGTGAACCGGGCATTCCAGCCGCTCGCGCACCCGCCAGCGGGCGCGAAGGGCATCGACATACCGTGCCGAGCCACCGCTGACTACCCGCCAGGGTGCGCGCCCGGTCATCTGCAGCATCTGGTGGTTGGCCATGAACTGGGCCAGGTAGCGGGCCGGGAACTGCATGACCGTGGCGGTCGGTGACGACCACAGTGCCGAAGCCATCGGCAGCAGGTGCTCGTCGATGAAAGCGGTGCCGTAGCGCTGGCTGCGCAGGTACTGGCCCAGTGTCGGGCCTTCGTCTTCCGCCAGCAGCAGCGGCGCATCCCGGTAGAACCGGCGCAGGTCGGCCAGCATTCCCCAGAAGCGCGGCGAAACCAGATTGCGACGTTGGCAGAACAGGCCATCCAGCGAAGTGGCGTTGTACTCGACGCCACTGCGCTCGCTGTGCATCGAGAAGCTCATGGTGGTCGGCTGCGAGGCCACACCCAGTTCTTCGAACAGTGCCGTCAGCAGTGGGTAGTGCAGGGGATTGAAGACGATGAAGCCGGTATCCACCGCCATGCGCGTGCCGTCCACCTGCACGTCATGGGTGTGGGTATGCCCGCCCAGGTAATCGTTGGCCTCGAACAGCGTCACTTCGTGTTCGCCGTCCAGCCACCAGGCACTGGCCAGGCCGGCAATGCCGGAGCCGATGATCGCGATGCGCATGTCAGTACCTCGCCTTGGCCAGTACCCACTCGGGGATGGGCTTGAGTCCCCTTACCAGGCCCATGGCCGCCATTGCGCGCAGCCCGTACCAGGTCAGGTCGATCTCCCACCAGCGGAACCCCTGGCGGACGGTCCCAGGGAAGAAATGGTGGTTGTTGTGCCAGCCTTCACCGAAGGTAAGCAGCGCCAGCCAGAGGTTGTTGCGGCTGTCGTCACGGGTCTCGAAGCGCCGCCGGCCAAAACGATGGGCCAGCGAGTTGATGGTAACGGTGGCGTGGAACAGCACCACGGTGGAAATGAAGAAGCCCCACACCAGCAACTGCGGGCCAGAGGTGTGCAGTCCGGGCGCCCAGCGCTCCAGGCCGGCGCCGAGTGCGTACAGCGCGGCAGCCAGCAGTACCGGCACCGCCGTATCAAAACGGTCCAGCCAGCGCAGTTCCGGGAAGCGCGCCAGGTCAGGCACGCGCGATAGATCCGTGGCGAATGCCTCGCGGGTGAGGAACCAGCCCATGTGGCTGCGCCAGAAGCCGCCTTCGCGCGGCGAGTGCGGGTCCAGCGGTTGGTCGGCATGCCGATGGTGATGGCGATGGTGGGCCGCCCACCACAGCGGCCCACGTTGCACGCTGGACGCGCCGATCACCGCGAACACGAATTGCACCGTTCGCGATGCCTGGAACGTCCGGTGCGAGAAGTAGCGGTGGTAAAAGGCGGTGATCGCAAACATGCGCACTGCGTAGAGGGCTGCGGCGACGATCACTGCCGTCCACGAGATACCTACCCAGATCACCGCGATGCAGGCCAGGTGCATCAACGCGAACGGTACGGCGCGCAGCCAGTCGATGCGTCCGGGCTCGCCAGCGGCGTGGTCTGCAGCGCTGCCGGTGTCGACCCAGCGCTTCAGGGTGCGCAGCAGGCGCCAGCGTCGGCGGGGGAGGGGCGCTACAGAGGCCATGGCGGATCTCGGCGGGTGTCGTGTCTTCCTCTACGCAGCAGTGCGCGCAATGGATGCGGCCGGCTGTGGAGAATTTCGGCTTCACTTGGGCATCACGCTGCAGCGCCCGACCAGGGGTTGCGTCCAGGCCTGTTGCCATTCGTTGGCGGACCGCTCGGCCACCGGCGAGCTGAAGCGCACCGTGACCTGTGGGTAGGTGCCGCGGGTATCGCGCAGGTTGCTGGTTCCGCGGAATTCCAGCAGGCGGCGGTCGGTGCTGGCATAGACCAGCGACAGGCGCGGCGCGATGCCGCCGTACCAGGTGTCCAGACTGACCTCGATGGCCTGGGCGTCGATGCCCTGCCAGCGAACCGGGCCGGTGTGCCGCACCTGCACCGGGAAGAAGCGCTGCCGCCCCGGCACCAGGAAAGGCAGACTGATGCGTTCACCTCGCAGCAGCGCTGGCCAATGCTGGCGCACCGCGGCGTCGAAGCCCGTGTCGATCACCGCATCCGGAGCCAGCTCAAGCCGACGATGACGCAGCTCACTGGCGGCATCTTCTTTCCAGGCGATCGACACCGACTCGCCACTGGCGTCGACGTCAGCGGTTTGCCCACTACGGCTGTCCTGCAGCGAATAGCCCCGGGCCTGCGGGCGGGCGCTGGCCGGCAGATGCTTGCGGGCGAAGGGGCGGCCATCCGGGCACTGATAGAGCACCCAGCGCTCGGCACCCTCCGATGGGCCGCGCCGCCAGTGCACTTCACGATAGAGCAGGTCGCCCTGCGCCGAGGTGGCCACGCCCTCGTTGCGCAGCCAGGGCGCCGCCAGCGCGGCATGGGGCAGGCATAGCAGCAGCCAGGCAGTGCGCATGGTGTTCATCCGGTAGGGAGGCTCAGGTCATACGGCAGGCGCGGCTGCTTGGATGCACAGTGCCTGCTGCATCCAATGGCCGCCCCTGCGCGTAGAGAGGAAAGACCTTCACCTGCCCGCCGCTCACGCAGATGTACCCTGACGCTGCCAGCACCCTCCTCAACTTCGATACCGCACGCACCGTGTCCAGTTCCCAGCAGCCCAGCAGCGAGCCGACGAACTGGGCCGATGACATGGACAGTGTGGCGCGGCTGCGCGACCGCGACTGTTTCATGCGGATCTATGACTACTTCATGCCGCGGCTGTGCGTGTATCTGCGTGGCCTGGGGGCACCCGACGCCGTGGCCGAGGAAATGGCGCAGGAGTGCCTGCTGCGCCTGTGGTTGCGGGCGGCCGAGTATGATGCGGCCCAAGGCGCGCTGAGTACCTGGCTGTACCGGATCGCGCGCAACCTGCATATCGACCGCATCCGTCGAGAGCGCAGCTGGATGCAGGTGCAGGCAGCGGTGGAAGACGCCGCGGCCGTGGACATGATCGAGCGCAGCAGCGCCGAGCAGTTCGCCGACCAGGCGCGCCTTCGCCAGCGCATCAACGAGCTGCCCGCCGTGCAGGCGAGGCTGGTGCGGATGTCCTATTTCGAGGCGAAGAGCCACAGCGAGATTGCCCAGGCGCTGGGCATGCCGCTTGGAACGGTAAAGTCACACCTGCGACGTGCGTTCCTGCAACTGCAGGCCAAAGTGGGAGGTGCGCTGTGAATCCGCATCACCACCTGCACGAATCCACGCTGATGAGCTATGCCGCCGGCGCGCTGCCGGCGCCGTTGAGCATCGTGGCCGGTGCCCACCTCGAGCAGTGCCCCCACTGCCGCCAGCGCCTGCGCGATGCCGAGGCGATCGGCTCGGTGCTGCTGGAGCAGACCCAACCGCCCGCGGCCGACGCGCGTCGCGAGCAGTTGCGCGAGGCCATGCTGGTGCAGCTGGCCTCGGACGCGCCGAGCGCCATTGCCGGAGCCAGGCGCCCGGTGCCGAGGGAGCGGCCCGAGGCCGATCCGGACCATCTGCCAGCCTCGTTGCATCCTTACTTCGGCGCTTCGCTCAGTGCCCTGCGCTGGCGCTGGATGGCGCCCGGCGTGCACTGCATCAGGGCTGAGCAGATGCCCTCGCTGATCATGCTGAAGATTGCCCCGGGCAAGTGCCTGCCTATGCACAGCCATGGCCGCAGCGAACTGACCCACATCCTGCGGGGCTCGTACAACGACGCGCTGGGGCTGTTCGCGCCGGGCGACGTGGCGGACCTGGACGAGGAGGTGGAGCATCAACCGGTAACTGCCCCGGGTGTTCCCTGCATCTGCGTTTCAGCGCTGGACGCGCCGTTGGTGTTCAGTGGCTGGCTGGCGCGGAAGATCCAGCGTTTCGTGAAACTCTAGCGTGGGTGCGACCATGGCCGGGAAAGGTGCGTTGAGGATTCTGTTGACCGGTGCCTCGGGCCTGGTCGGGCAGGGCGTGGCGTTGGCCTGCCAGCGCTCGCCGCAGGTCGGCCATCTGGCCGCGCTGGTGCGGCGCCCGGGCAGCCTCAGCGGAGCGGGTAGGGAGCTGGTTGTTCCTGACTTCCTGCATATCCAGGGGCGCTCGGATGAACTGGCCGGGTTCGACGCATGCTTCTACTGTGCCGGTGCGCCACCGGTCGGCACGGCTGAGGCCGAGTATCGACGCGTGACCCGGGACATCACGCTGGCGGTGGCCCGCGCCTGGGCAACTGCGAATCCCGAGGGATGTTTCCTGTATGTATCCGGTGCCGGCGCGGATCCACAGAGCAGATTGATGCCGTTGAGGATCAAGGGCGAGACCGAGGTGGCATTGCAGGCCCTGCCGATGCGCTCGGTGATGCTGCGCCCGGGGGGCGTCCGGCCGGTGCCGGGAACCGGCACGCGTCACGGCTTGCTCAAGCCCCTGTACTGGGGTGGCGCGCCGTTGATGAAGCTGGCCGGCGCCGTTGCGCCGTCGTTGATGACCAGCAATCTGGCGCTGGGCCAGGCGATGATCGCACTGGCCGGGCGGGAGCATCCGCCGGGCACGGTGGAATGCGCGGACATCAACCGGATCGCTGCTGGCGCGCGCGATCCGGCGTCCTGATCTCAGAGTGGCACCGTCTCCAGCGCGGTGCGCACCGCAGTCGCCAGGTCACTGCGGGTAAACGGCTTCGGCAGCAGTGCAACGGCCCGTCCCTGGCTGCCCACCTGGTCGTGGTCGCGCGGATAGCCCGACGTGAACAGGACGGCGACTTCCGGCCAGCGTTCACGGACTTCACGCACCAGCTCCCAGCCCGACATGCCGGGCATCACCACGTCAGAGAACAGCAGGTCCACCTTGGTATCAGGGCGTTCCAGCAGCCGCAGTGCGGAGGGGCCGTCGTGGGCTTCCAATACCCGGTAGCCCAGCAGCCGCAGTGCATCCACCGTGTGGGCGCGGACATCGTCGTTGTCCTCGGTCACCAGGATGGTTTCCTCGCGCGGCGAGTAGCCCGCCAGGCCGGTCTGCGGGGGACGCGCTTCGGAGGGCAGGGCCAGCGGTGAGCGCGGGAACATCATGGTGATACTGGTGCCGCCGCCTTCCACCGAATCGATCAGTACGTGGCCGCCTGACTGCTTGACGAACCCGTGCACCATCGACAGGCCCAGGCCGGTGCCACGGCCAACCTGCTTGGTGGTGAAGAAGGGTTCGAAGACCCGGGCAAGCGTCGCCGCATCCATGCCGTGGCCGTTGTCACGCACCCGCAGCATCACGTACTCGCCCGGCGTCGCATCCGGGAACAGCGCAGCGTAGTCGTGGTCGAGGTGGCTGTTGTCGACCTCGATCACCAGCCGGCCGCCGTGCGGCATCGCATCGCGGGCATTCACCGCCAGGTTCAGTACGGAGGCCTCCAGCTGGCTGACGTCGATCTCGACACACCAGATGTCCTCGGCGCTGCGGATCTCCAACTGCACCAGCTCACCCAGCGCACGCTGCAGCATGTCGTGCATGTCCAGCAGGCGCTCGTTGAGGTTGGCGGCCTGGCTGCGCAGCGGCTGGCGGCGGGCAAACGCCAGTAGGCGCTGGGTCAGGCTGGCGGCACGGCCCACCCCCTTCAGCGCATTGTCCAGCGCACGGCCCACCAGCGCACCGGCCTCGCCAGCCCTTTCACTGAGCAGCATGGCGTGCTCGACATTGCCGGAAATGACGGTCAGGATGTTGTTGAAATCATGTGCGATGCCGCCGGTGAGCTGGCCGACCGCCTCGATTTTCTGTGACTGGCGCAGCGCATGCTCAGCCTGCACGCGCGCGGTGGTTTCCACGGCCTCGGAGACCAGAGCGGTGACCACCCCTTCCGTATCGAGCAGTGGACGGAACGAGAAATCGAAGCTGCGCCGCCCGGTCGGCAGTTCCAGTTCCAGCGCATGCAGTGAACTGCGGCCCTGTACGGCTGCGGCCACGGCCCGATCGATCAGCGCGCTGATGCCCTCGGTGGTGCCGAACCAGACCGATTCGGCGAAGCGTTGGCCAACAACGTCCTTCTTGTCTGCCAGCACCGCGGCCAGTGACGCGTCATTGGCATCGACCACGCGTCCGGACAGATCCAGCAGCACCTGGTGCTGGAAACTGGATTCGAAGATCGCCTGCAGGCGCCGCTTGCTGGCGCGCAACTCGGCCGTGCGTGCCTGTACCTGCTGCTCGAGCAGCTGGTTGTCTTCGCGCAGGGCCAGCTCGGCCTGTTTCAGCAGCGAGACGTCGCTGCCCAGGCAGATATACCCGGCCACGCTGCCATCGGCGGCATGCTCAGGCACGCAGTCCATCTGCACGAATCGTGATTCGCCACTGCGATGGATCAGTTCGACCTGGAGGCGGGTGCGCTCGCCCTGCAGTACGCGTTCCAGGCTGGGCAGGGCGTGCTCGAAGGCGGAAATGCCGCTGACATCCCGAGCCGGCCGACCCAGCAGTTCTGCAAGGCTGAATCCATGCCAGTCCAGGAACGCCTTGTTGGCAAACCGGTAGCGATGGTCCTTGTCCAACTGGGCGATCAGCGCCGGGACGGCATCGGTCACCATCTGCAGCTGGGCCTGGCTTTCGTTCAGGGCGGCCTGCGCATTGGCCAGCTGGGTGCGCTCGTGCGCCTCCTGGCGGGCGCGTCGGATCGCATCGGGCAAGCGTTGCAGGCGTTGCTTCACCACGTAGTCGCGGGCGCCGCGCGTGAGTGCCTGTACCGCCAGTTCCTCGGTCAGGGTGCCGGAAACAAAGATGAAAGGCGTCTGCGGCACGCACTCGCGCGCCAGGGCAAGTGCTGCGTCACCATCGAAGCCTGGCAGGACATGATCGGCGAGGATCACGTCGAACGGGCGGTTTTCGATGGCCTCGATGAACGCGTTGCGGGTCCACAGGCGCTCGGCCTCGAAATCGAGGCCGGCACGCTGCAGCTGGGCGCTGATCAGCTCCGCATCAAGCGCGCTGTCCTCCAGCATGAGGATGCGCAGGCGCTCGCTGCGGCGCGATCCATCACGCATTGCGCTGCCCCGAACCGTTGGGCCGATGCGGTGGCGGCTGGTTGGTGATGCCCCAGAACATGCCCAGGCCCTGGATGGCGTCGAAGAATTCCTTGAAGTCGACCGGCTTGACCACGAATGCGTTGACGCCCAGTTCGTAACTGCGCACCAGATCCTGCTCCTCGCGCGAAGAGGTCAGCATCACAACCGGGGTGCTGCTCAGGTACGGGTCGCCACGGACCTGCTCCAGTACCTCCAAGCCATTGACTTTGGGCAGCTTCAGGTCCAGCAGCACGACCACCGGGCCGCCGTGCATGGCACCGGCGAACTTGCCTTCGCAGCGCAGGTAATCCAGCGCTTCGGCGCCGTCGCGTACATGGATGACATCGTTCAACAGCTGGCAGCGCTCAAGCGCGGCCATCGTCAGCTCTGCATCCTTGGGGCTGTCCTCTACCAGGAGGATCGGCCGCAGGTCCCTCATGGGTGTTCTCCTGTGGAGCGGGGTAGGGTGAAGTGAATGGTCGCGCCCTTGCCGGGCTCGCCCTCGGCCCAGGTACGGCCGCCATGGCGGCCGATGATGCGGCGTACGTTGGCCAGGCCGATGCCGGTGCCTTCGAATTCTTCCACATGGTGCAGGCGCTGGAACACACCGAACAGCTTGTCGACGTAACGCATGTCGAAGCCGCAGCCGTTGTCGCGCACGAAGAAGTGATCTTCGTCGTCGCTGCGGTCGTGCCCAATCTCGATCATCGCGTGCTCACGCTCGCGGGTGAACTTGATCGCGTTGGCCAGCAGGTTCTGCCAGACCAGGCGAAGCATCGTCGGGTCGGCTTCCACCTCCGGCAGCGGCGCGAGCGTCCACTGCACGTCGCGGCCGGCGTAATCCAGCGCCAGGCTCCGGCGCACGTCCTCGGCCAGCGCAGCCATGTCCAGCCGCGCCCGCCCCAGCGTGGAGCGTCCCATCTGCGAGAAGCTGAGCAGGTCATCCACCAGTGTGCCGGCGGACTTTGCCGAATCGACGATCGTATCCAGGAAGCGGCGCTCGGTCTCGTTGAGGCGGTCGCCCGCCGAGCTGCCAAGCAGCTCCGAATAGCCCACGATGTGGCGGAAGGGGGCGCGCAGGTCGTGGCTGACCGAATAGGAAAAGGCTTCCAGTTCCTTGTTGCTGCGCAGGAGCTGCTCGTTCAGTTCCGCCATCTCCTCGGCCTTGCGCAGCACGATATCGACGATGGCCGTGCGCATCTCGTGTGCCGCATCGCAGTCGGCGTCGGTCCACGGCAGGCTGCGCTGCCGCACGGTCTCTTTCCAGGCGTCGAAGGAGCTCCGCGGGGAGAGTGCGACGCCGGGCGCTGCGGTCTTGCGGGGGTCTCCCCCCCAGCGCACGGTTCGCACCACCTCCGGCCGGAACCACATCAGGTAGCTGTCATGCAGCTGCGAAATGGACACTGCCAGCAGGCCGCTGGCTACATCGGCCAGGTGCGCGGCAGGCGACCAGTCGGCGGCAAGGTGGTCGGTGCAGTAGGTTTCCTGCCCGGCCTGCCGGGTAGCCAGCCAATCGGCCAGGGCCAGCACGTCGCTGGCCGGTGGGCACTCACCCACGCGCATGCAGTCGCCCTTGTGCACGATGGCAGCCCCGGCCGCGCCGGTCAGCGACAGCAGGCTGCCTTCGTCCTGGCGCAGGGCCGCCATGAATTCTTCGTCGCCGGCCATGCGGCCCAGCAGCTTGACCAGTATCGAGCGACGCGCGACGCGTTCTTCAATCGCGAGCGCGCGCTCCTTCAGTGCAATCTGCAGCGACAGGATCTGGCCCATGAACTCGCAGGCGGTACGCACGTGGTAGGGCAGGCGGCGTGGCTGCACGGTATGGCAGGACACCAGGCCCCATAACCGCCCCTCATGTACCAGTGACACCGACATCGACGCCCCGGTCCCCATGTTGCGCATGTACTGAAGATGCACGGGGGACACGCTGCGCAGCACGGCCAGGCTCAGGTCGGTCGGTGGCGCCTCGCGGTGGTCTTCGGCCCGCATCAGCGGGGTAGGGGTATAGTTGTTGTCCGCGATCAGGCGCACCCGGTTCCGGCGGTACAGTTCGCGGGCCTGTGCGGGAATGTCCGACTCGGGAAAGCGCAGGTCCAGGTAGGACGGCAACAGGCCATTGCCATCTTCGGCCACCACGATGCCATTCCAGCCAGCATCGAATTGATAGACCAGGGTGCGGTCAAAGCCGGTGAGCCGCCGCATGTGCGCGGCCGCAAGCCTGCACAGGTCTTCCACCGTCGCTGCCGATTCAATGCCGGTCATCAGCTCGCGGATGGCTGGATACAGTTCTTCCAGCGAGCCGGGCTGGCCGGGAACCGGTGCTTCCAGCTCGACCAGAAGATCCGTGGCGGAGCGGTGCACCAGCAACTGATGGCGGCCGTGCCCATCCAGGTGCACGGCACCGACATGCGCGCTGCTGCCCACCGTCGCCTGTTGCAACACGCCCTGGAACGGTGCCAGCACGCCGCCCAGCACTTCACTGACGTGCTGCATCAACGGTTCGCCGAACTGTTTCAGCAGCCCGGGGTGGCTGATGGCGCGCTCGCGTACCTGCAGGGACTGCGGTTCAACGACCAGAAGCACACCGTAGGGCTGGATCGCGCCAGGGGTGTGGATCGGTTCGCGCGCGCAACGGGACAGGGCAGTGTCGTGCGCGGATTCGGTAGGAGGCGTCAAGGGCGGCACTCATGATTCGTGGATGGCTGGAACGGCCCAGCACTGCATCCGGTGTGCATGGATGGTGAAGCAAAAGCGTGCCGCCGGATACCACCACGTGAATGTGAAGGGGCTTTCATTCAAACCTGAATTCTTCATCTACGCAGCGACGGATGAACTGGAAGGCGTCTGTCGCGCCCCTGCATGCCTGTGCGCGCTCCTGGCCACTTAGAACGAGCGCATCCAGTTCCTCCCGCTCGCGTCTCCAGTACTCGGCCACACCGAGCTCGGAAGGACGCAGGTGGCGCGCCCCGTACCCGGCATGAAGCTGCAACGCAGCGGCCATCTTCAACAGCACGGACGCTCCCAGCGTCGAGCCCTCCGCCACGTAGCGCCAGCCCAGAACGGTCGCTTTCGAGAATGCTTGAGGCTGCGGTTGCCAGGCATGGGGTACCGGCATGGAAGCGCCGAGGTCGCGAAGATCCTCCTCGATCAGCGGCAAGCGGGTCGCGCCCGGATCCTGCATCCGGTACAGCGGCGCAACGGCGCTATGGAAGTGCCATTGCACGCGCAGGAAGCAGAGGTAACGCTGGCGCGACGCGAAGATGTGTTGCTGCAACAGGTGCTGGTCGAGGCGATCGTGGGCCGCTCGGGTGTGCGCTTTCAGGGCGGCGCTGAGGGCAATGGGGTGATCGGGTTGTGCTGGCAATGTGGATGTAGGCATCGGCGCGCACCCTAGCAGATTTCGATGCAGAGACCGGTGCAGGTTTCGCGGCCAGCACATCTGCGCTGCACGCCAGCTAGACAGCGGCTGCCCTACGGTGACTGCAATTCCAACAGATGCCACGCCCGTGAACCTGCAGACCGAACCCGCGCCCCAGTACCGCATGCTCCCTGACAGCTGCCAATTTGAATTGCTGGATGTGGATGCACTGCAGGATCCAGCCAGTGGCCGGCTGCTGCACCTGTACTCGCTGGTAGCGCGTTGCCTTTCCTGCGAGACGATCTTCAAGGCAGAAGAAGGGCAGGGCCTGGTCAGCCATACTGCAGCGCGAGTGGTGCGGTGCCCCACCGGTTGCGGGCAGCAGGCGTTCAAGCCGGCCCTGCTGCGGACCTGGTGCCCACAGGCCGTGGCCCAGGCCTGAACGCTGGATCCGCGTGTCACAGCAGCCCTGGATTGGCCCGCCAGACGGCGAAGTTGAGCGCCGAGGCGAACAGGATCCAGGCGAGATAGGGAAGCAGCAGCACTGCCGCGGCCGGGCGGGTACGCGCAAACGCGACGATCGTCGCGCACACCAACACGATCAATACGAGAACGTCGGCGAAGGCAAGCGCGCCCAGCTTCCAGCCGAAGAACAGCCAGCTCCACAGTGCGTTGACGGCCAGCTGCACCAGATAGAGCAGCAGCGCGGGTCGTGCCCCGCGCCAGCCACGTTCGCGCCAGACCAGCCACGCGGCAACCGCCATCATGGCGTAGAGCAGCGTCCACACCGGACCAAAGACGCTGGCCGGTGGCGCCCATGCCGGAAGCGTGAGGGTAGCGTAGAAGCTTGCCGCGGACGTGGACGCCCATGCCCCCAGCGTGGCCGCGACGAAAGTGATTGCCACCCATCCCAGAAATCCGGAAACCTGTGAACTCCGCTTCATAGCGTGCAGCTCCCTGATGCTTGTGCTGCCTGTCTACGCACAGGGGCAGCGAACGGATGCAGGTTGCTGGCCTTCAATCTGAAGAACCGACGGCACCCGCTCCCTGGCTCGCTGGCAGCAGGGAAGGTCGCTGGTCAAACCACTCCCTTGCTTTCGCCAGGTGCCATTGGCGCTGGTCACCGTCCAGCTCGATGCCCGCACCCAGCAGCCCCCAGCGCAGGTAGAGATCACCGCGCTTGCGCTGGTCGAGCAGATCCAGCCGCGCGCGTACCGAAAGCCGATCGTTCTCGGCCTGCAGTCCATCGATGATCAGATGGCCCGGGCGCCAGCGCAGCGTTGCCCGTGCCTGCACCTGGCCGGAATCCAACAGCGACAGGGTCCAGCGCGGGTAGTCGGTACGCTCTGCGAACAGTGCAAGCAACGGGCGGGCATCGCTGAGATCCAGATCCGTGGTGGCATCGACCTGGAAGGGCGACTGCGCGTCGATGCGGCCACGCTTGAAGGCCACGCGGCCTTTCCATGGGCTTGTTTGCTCTGTATCCGCCACCTGCACATTGCGCAGCTCGACGGTGGTGCCGGACAGATCGAAATGACGCTGATTGAAGTCACCGCGGCGCAGCGTTGCCTTCACGTCGACGTCGCCGCCCATGTCCAGCCCTGCCACCTTGGCGCTGGCATTGCGCCCAAGCAGCCGGGCAGTGCCGTGGCCGACGCGTCCATCGGTGTCGAGCGTGGCATCGCCGCTCAGGCTGCCGGTGCCACGGAGCAGCCGCACCTGCGGCGAGCCCATATAACGGTTGTAGGCGGCCAGGTCGGGAATCGTTGCTTGGCTGAAGCGCAGGTGCGCGCGGACACCCTTGCGCAGCTCCTGCAGGCGACCATCACCGGTCAGGTCCAGGGCCAGATCACGGCCGTCGAACAGGCGCACGTCCTTGGCATCGGTTGGCCGAGCAGTGAATCGTGGCAGCCGGACAGCCAGCTGTGCCTGGCTGGGGCTGCCGGCCTTCAGTTCGCCATGGGCGCTGGCCGTGCCGGCCAGGCGTACGCCGGCGACTTCGGCCACGGCTTCGGCGGCCGGAATGTCCACGGTGCTGCCTTCGATCAGTTCGCCGTTGCGCACGCGCAGGTCCGCCTTCAGCGTGCCGCCGCCGTCCAGCTGCAGCCACGGCTTGCGAACGAACAGGGCAGGGATCCAGTTGAGCGAAGTGAACGTCCATTCGCCGCGCACGGTACCAGAGCTGCGTTCCAGCAGCTGGGCGGGCTGCTGGAAGGGGATGTCCCGGCCACGGACGTGCAGATCCGCATCCACTTCACTGCCTGAGCCGGGTTTGGGCGGCAGGCGGGCCTGCAGGCGCAGGTCGTTCGACACATTGAGCTGCAGGGCCAGCACGCCGCGATCGGGGGCACCATCACCCAGGTAGAGCGGCACCTGCCAGATTGCGCGGTCCCCGGGCTGCAGCTGGCCGTCGATCAGGTGCAGCGCCAGCTGCAGGCGTCCGGGTACGGGCGCGCTGGAGATCTTCGGCGTTGTGGCATCCGTATCCATGCGCAGGCCCTGGCTGCGGGCGTCGACCTCGAGCTGGGCATGCAGCAGCTTCAACTTGGCCAGACCGGGCGCCTGGTCCCGATAGTGGCGCGGATAGCTGAAGCGCGCGGTGAGATCCATGTCGCCCAACAGCTGCACGCCGTCAAAACTGGTGTCCGCATCGCTGAACGCCACCTCGGATTCGAAGAGCTCCGACGGCCCGCCGCGCAGCTGCTTGAGGAAGCCCACCGTACCCCGGCCCTTGCCAATGATCAGCAACTTGCCAAAGCGTGCGCTGCGGATGCTGTCGCTGTGGATGGCGTCGAAACGGAGCGTCCAGCCGCGGTCGCTGCGCGGCGGTGGCGGGATGGCTTCTTCGACGCGGCTGATCTCGGCGGAAACCCCCGTCGCCTGCAAGCGCGGAACCCGTACCTCGCGCTGGAACAGGGGCAGTACCGCCAACCGGGCGCTGGCGCGCTCGGCATGCAGCACGTAGACCGTGTGGTTCACGTGGCCGCGCATGTGCACGTTCCAGGCGATGACATGGCCGGGCAGCAGCGTGATGGCCGGGCCGGTGGTCATCACGAACTTGTGCGGCTTGCGGTTGGTGACCTGATCGAACAGCGGGGTATTGAGGAAGATGTTGCCGGCCAGCAGGTACAGCAGGTAGATGCCCAGCAGGACGTAGGCGGGAACGCGCCACCGTCGAAGCCGGTGCGAGATGTGCACGGAAACAGGAGGCATCTACTGCTCTGAGGGCTGAAATTCCCACAACTATTGCGGAGCCGATGGCGGTGGCGCGTGAAGCAGCCATGGGGCAGGGGCTGGATTCTGGTAGTGTCCGGCCTGGTCACCACCACAGATCTGTAGGAGACGCATGGAGATCCGGCCCGCCCGTGCAGGCGATTTCGACGCGATGTGGGGCATGTTCAAGGCGGCCATTGCGGCGCAGGATGCGCTGCCCTTTGCCGGCTCTTTTGGAGTCGAAACGTTTCGCGCGCATTGGTTCCAGGCCCAGGCACCTCATGTAGCTATGCTGGAGGGCCGAGTTGTGGGCATGTACAAGATGGGCCCGAATTTCCCCGACCTTGGGGCGCATGTGGCCAGCGCCACGTATGTGGTGGATGCGCCGGCACAAGGGCAAGGTGTGGGCCGGGCCCTGGTGGAACACAGTCTGGAGCGGGCGAGGGCGGAAGGATTCCTGGCCATGCAGTTCAATTACGTGGTCAGTACCAATGGGCCGGCCGTGGCGCTGTACCGTAAGCTGGGGTTCGAGGTGGTGGGAACGCTACCGAAGGCGTTCCGGCATGGGACGCTGGGCTTGGTGGATGTCTTTGTGATGCACAGGTTCCTGTGATGCGATGCGTTGGTCGCACGTGGATAGCGTGACGCGTCACGACCAGTGAGTGGCTACGGCTGGGGTGCCAGAACGCGCTCCTGAGGCCTCGGTCGTTGGTGCCGAATCGGCGAAAGCGCTCTTGCCAGGCTGGCGTGCAGCCACGGCAAGATCAGCGGCAAAACTACGCCCGCAAAGCCGTCTTTACCCGCCACTGTCAGATCCGCAAGATCCTTTGCCATTCCTGCAGAGGTTGAGGGAAGCCCAAAGTGCGGTTGTCAGCGTTCCTAAATCCTGCCCGAAAACATGAGCCTGTACAATCAATGGCTTACGAGGAACTTCTCCTCTCAAGCATTCATTGCAGCAATGGGCGGGCGTCCCAGTGACACGATCTTAGGTCAGATCTCGCGGTAGTGACACAAACTTCGCTCGCTGAAAAAGTGAACGATTTTTCAGCAAAACTTAGTATAAAAACTATATTATTCAATTGCTTGCATTGCCCGAATGATCAGTCCGTGCTATCACCTCTGAACCTTTGACGTCGGGGTTCATAGCATGGCGTGATTCGGCAGCCGTCTTGGCTGAAACGCAGAATGGCCCGGGTGGCAGCCCGAGCCATTCCAAAAAATAGGTTTTTAGTTCCTATGCCGCTCAGCCTCCCACTTTGCTCTCCCGTCGTCAAGAGGGATGGACAGCTGCTGTCTTCTGCCAGAGGACAGTTCAATGACAGCGCCAAGAAGAACGAAAAATGTTGCCCCGGATCTGAAGATCAGAAAGGGCCTAGTGGTTGTATGTGAGGGGCGAGCAGTCACAGTGGTGAGCGTTCACGGGGAAGGCCGAATTCACCTAAAGGTGAACGGCACCTCCGAGTTCTTGTGGGCGGACGCCAGCATGATCTCTCCCTTTGTCGCAGACTCCCGACAACGCTCTGTGCGAGCGTCGGTTGATGCCGATCCTGACGCGGAAATTCAATCACAGAGGTGGTGCGACGCTCTTGCGAGCCTTCTAGTTAAGCATCCGGGCAGAGTCCCAAGTGCAGGGTGCGCGGAACTTGCACATGAGATGGGGGTGAGTGCGCGCACCGTAAGGCGGAGGCTTAAAGCCCACCTTCGAAATCCGATCCCCGCATCACAGTTGAACTGCCTGCCTGGCCCGCTCCCCGGCAGTCGTCGGCTTGCACCCGTTATTGAAAGCTTGATTGATAGAGCAATTGAGGAGGTCTACCTATCGCGAGAGAAGCGCCCGGTGGCTGCTGTGGTGCGTCGCCTGGGCAGTCTGGCAGCAGAAGCTGGAGTCGTTGCGCCTGGAAGAAGAGCGGTTCTTGCGCGCATCGCTCTACGTGATCCACTGGCTGTGGCCAAGAAGCGGTTAGGTAGTCACGAGGGAATGGCACGCCAAGCACCTTCAGTCAATGGACTGAGGGTGACCAGGGCCCTAGAGGCGGTACAGATCGATCACGCCCTCGTCGACCTAATCGTGGTCTCCGGTGTAACCAGAAAGCCAGTTGGTCGACCATGGATCACGGTTGCAATTGATGTCTACACGAGGTGCATCCTAGGGTACTACCTGAGCTTCGATACACCGAATCAGACGTCAGTGGCCCATACGCTCGAACATGCCTTTTTCCCGAAAGGTGCATGGATGAAGAAGTTGGGCGTCGACGTCTCCTATCCCATGTTTGGGAAGGCCGAGTGCATTCATTGGGATAACGCGAAGACGTTTCAAGCGAAGGGTGTGAAGGCACAGTGCGAGCGATATGGAATTCGCATCCAGGAGAGGCCAGTGCGTAGTCCGCACTATGGTGCTTATGTGGAGCGCGTGATAGGGACCATGATGGGGGCGGTTCATTTGTTGCCAGGGACGACGTTCTCGAACGTGAAAGCGCGTGGCGACTACTCCTCCGAGAAGCGTGCAGCAATGTCTCTCAACGACCTGGAGAGGTGGCTTGCGGAAGAAATTGCTGGGCACTATCACAATAGACCCCACCGGGGTCTGGGAGGGGGGACGCCTGCGGCTGCGTGGGAAGATGCTTGGAAGGGAAGGGGAGGGGAGAATTTGATCCCTCCCATCATCGGAGACCGAAGGGGTTTCTTGCTAGCTTTCTTTCCATCTGTAACGAGGCGGGTTGGACGAGACGGCGTAGTGGTGAATGGGCTTCGCTATTGGGATCCTTGCCTCGCTCCCCTCATCAATGATCGACAGGACCACCAGATCCACTTCAGCCAACGCGACCTGAGCAAGGTGTACCTGAGGCAGGGGGATGGCTTTATCGATGTTCCTCTGCTCGACAGATCACAAGGCGCGTTCTCTCTATGGGAAATGCGAGAGGCTCGATCTGAGATGAGGGCCAAAGGAAGGGCGGCATTTGAAGAGGCTGAGGTTTTTGAGGCGATAGAACGCCAGAGAGCGATCGTCGTGGAGGCAGAGAAATCATCTAAGGCAGCAAGAAAGAAGATTGCGAGGATGCCACTGGCGCCCCAAAGCGCTGAGAAGCCTCAAGTGGATTACGCGCGCGGCGTGTCTCCTTTCAGCTGGGATGACGGGGTGGTCGAATGAACGGCCCCGAGGTCAATCAGACAACGATGACTCAAGATCCTAGCGAGAGAGGGTTGGGGCTAGTTCACTCGTTTCGTTTTATACCCCACCCGGCTGCGGTTACTTATCTGAAGCTTGCAAGTCATCTCCGTAGGCATGAGGCCGGTAGGGATCGACCCAAGTGTGTCCACCTCGCCGCGGGGCCGGGTGCAGGAAAGACTCGGCTTCAGGTGCACTATTTGGAGCAAGTCGCGCCGCTTGCACATGAGTCCCCTGCAAGGCAGAGGGAGGTGATTTATGTAGAGGCGCCCTATGACGGTCACCACAGCAAGTTGGCACGGTCAATCATCGATGCATGCTTGCCAGGGGGCTATGTCGTGCGCAGGCCATCCCTGCTATGTGAAACTGCCCTGACCTTGTTGTCAGGGTGCGGAGTTCGTCAGATTCTTATCGACGAGGCAGGGAACCTTCTCAACGCTGGTAGATCAACACAGCAGCAAGCTTTGGCTTTTATCAAAGCGATCTCGAATAGAGGGGTGACCATCTCGATTGCCTCAACCATGAACCTAGTCAACGTGCTGGCGGCAGACGAGCAACTGCAATCGCGATTCACACGTGTGGAAATTCCACTCTGGACTGAGTCCCAGACGTTTCGCTCGTTTCTTGCTAGTGTCGAAGCAGAGCTAGGTCTGCCTCAGCCCTCCGGACTGGATGATCAGGCGACTGTGCGCTGGATGGTCTCGCGTGGATGCTGCTCAACTTCAAAAGTGCTCGAGGTGCTATCTGCAGCCAGGAGACTGGCGGAGGCAGAGCGGCTGCCCCGTATAGACGTACCCCTTCTAGAGCGAGCACTTGGACACGGATTTGTGGGCGAGGGTGCATAGAATGGACATCACGGATCTTCCAGTATTTGCCAGCGTCTACCCCGGTGAAAGTGTTCGCTCTTGGCTGGATGCAACCCGAAGCTGTCTAGGATTAGGTGAGGAGGACTGGTGGGACTGGTGCTCCTGCGATCCTGACGAGCCGGAGAGGCCTCTAGGCCGGAGAGCGTGGCGCGGACTTCCGCCTGGGCTGGGATCGGTTGAGGTTATACCTGTAGATTTTCGAATCGGCCCTAGATTGCGTGTACTACGATGCACTTCTTGTAAGGTAATGGAGCCTTGGGGGGAGCGGTCTCCGGTGGCAGCTGCGTGGCTTGATGTGAGAACTATCTGTTGCGAGGAGCATGGCTTGCTGCTCGGAGACAGCTCACCTTGGGCGCAAGTGAGCATCCATGAGTATGATGAATTACTGCGTTGGCATCTGTGGCTCAAAGAGTGGCGGGTTGATGGATGCATTAGCCAGATTGAGAGGCACTTCAGGCGCGATCTCCTGCTTGCTGGCGCCCGCAACTGGGGACCAGGTCGTGGCCCGATTGCTAGTGCGGAAGCTGACTGGGATCTGCGACAGAGGGGGTGGTTGAAAGGCCCGCCTGGTCGCCGCCATGAGCCTGGTGGGCCTTGCAGGGTGGGTTCGCTTGAAAGGGCGGATCGTCTCTCCGCGCTCTTTGCTGCCTGGAGGGCGTGGCTCGCAATTCGGGGGGAGCTCGCCGCAGCGCTTCCGCACTGGCCCCTTAGCGCCTGGGTGTGGCTTGAGCGCCGTTGGCGAAATCGAGGGCGCTGCGAGTATGGAAAACAACTCTCCGGAGTGGTCGACACCCTGTCCCGTCGACGCGAGGCGTCGCGGAGGCATCCTTCATCTTCATCCGTTCGAAGGTGATGTGATGATGCACGACTTCGTCGGTGGCTGCAGGTGGCCGAGAGGTCCGGGAGCGCGGCTCCAGTACGCGCTCCCGATCGGCGCCAAGTCGCTAAGAAATAGCTGCACCATCAAGGGCGAGCCGCGATGTTGGGGTGGCGCGAAGCAGTAGTTCGAGGAGTTGTTGGACTGAGGGCTATCGCTATGCAGCAGCCATCGACTTCGGCGTCTAAGCTCGTCTTGTAGCGCCTGCCCTGCTGAGGCTTGATTCAAGCCGCTGCGCAGAAGTGCTGCAGACGCACCTCTTACGGCGTACCAAGCGAGATAGCGACGACGCCCGAGCGAATGCTCTGCCCATAGCTCGCCGAGCGCGCTACCACTTGCTAGCTCGATCGGCAGATCAAGGTGGTGCTGCGCTAGCAGGTGCAGCAGGTACTCGAATGATTCGGCATCTACCAAGGAGCGCCATAAAGCTGAGCACTCCACCTGCCAGCTATCGCGTGACTGATAGGCAGATATCGCACGCTGAAGAGCGACGCATAGCTGATCGCCGGTAAAGCCGACTGAATGGCTGTACTACCAGCACCATGGCCCAAGTAGAGATCTTCGCGCCGTCCGGCTGCCTTCGGTGGCGGCGGAGAAGGCCATTGCCTCTTCTAGTTCACGAAATAGGCGCGAGCTTAGGCGATCAGACGGTGAAACACGGAGTGCCCTAGAGGTAGACCGTTCAAATGCCCACCAGGCCAGCAGGCGCGACAGGCTTAGATTCGCCGGAATTCTCGGCAAGCTCGCTGGGTCCGGCTTCGCTTTGGGTCGTGGCATGGAGGCGCTCGATATGGCGTCCGATACGAGGCTACATGATTTTCGTGTATTCGGTGCCCAGTCATAGATTCCTTGGTCGCTTCTGGAAGGCGGCCATGGGCTCAAAGACGATCTACACGCAGGCTTACCGAATGCTAGTGCACCAGTTGCGCTCGCGCCGGGAGGCATTGCACCTGACCCAGACCGAAGTGGCGGCGCGGTTGGGCTGGCCACAGCAGCGGCTTTCGGCAGTCGAAGCGGGTGCGCGGCGATTGGACGTAGTCGAATTCATCGAGCTGACCACTCATCTCGGGCTCGCTCCGAGCTCCCTCATTGAAGACTTGGGTCGAGCAGTGGGAGTCGGCAATTCCGAATCACCTTGACGCGTGGCCCTGTAATTGGCGGCCGGGACGTCTGCAGCTTGATAATGTCCTGAATTGATTCAGGTTCAATCCGAGTCGGCACATCCTACGACGATACTTGCCTAGGGCGTTAGAGATTGCACGCGATTCTTCGGCTGCCGGCGGCTTCTATCCAGGCCAATGATGTCGGCGTCACGCCGTCACGGCTGCCGGCTTCTGAGGCTATCAGTGCCTGGATGTGCCGACCCAACCGGCATTCATTCTCTTAATGGCCAATGCCAAGAACCAGGGGCGGCGATACCCATGGTCACATTGCCTCGCAACCAAACATCATGGGCCGGCTTCGCTTGGGCGGTCTCTGCATCTATCGCGTCCAAGTGAGTGCGGTAGGTTATTTTGGAACTGTAGTGCTGGTTGCTTGGCTGCGGAAATGCGAGTCAAGTGGAGGGTCTGACCACGCCGATTAGTGATCGTTATCGGGGGTAGGGCGAGATGCCCAGCGAGCATCGGCTCCGAGCGCCCTGCTTGACGGGCCGGCCATCGCGCCGCCGATCCCAGTCAAGCTTTTGGGGTATTGACAGGTTACCGCCAAGGCAAGACACTCAGCGTACGCGAGGAGGCGTGGTACACCATCCAAGTGTCGGATTGACGGGTATCCCCATGAGCACGCGCGCTCTTGCTGACACCAACGAGGAAGTTACCCGAATCGCGGGCGGTCAAGCTCTGCCTCTCGCAGAGCGAGTATTCCGGGGCCAGACCCGTATCACCGGAATTTGGACGCACGGAGCCTACTCCGTTGACGTGGCTCCGATGGAACAGCATATCGTTGCGGCCATCCACGGGGGTAGTGGGGTGTCCGCCTCCAGAATCGACGGCGTGAGAAGCCAAGCCAGGATACGCGGCGGCACTTACACCATCTTGCCACGAGGGCATTACGGTCCTTGGGAAATTACGGGAGGGCAGACCGTCTCTAACGTTTTCCTCGGGCACGGCCGCCTCTTGGGCTTCGCCGAACAGTTAGCGGAAGGTCGATCATTTGAATTGTTGGACCAGGTGCAGGGGGACAATCCGCGATTGTTCGCGATCATGGATCTTTTACGCCATGAGGCGGCCGCTCCGGGACCTTACGGTGAACTCTACGTCGAGCAGGCGCTGGATCTTCTCTGCTTAGAGTTGCTCCGAACCCACTCCACCTTGTGTGCTCCTTCAGCTCAGCGCCAGCATGGCCTCGCAGCCTGGCAGGTTAAGAGGGTCCTCGCCTACATGCGTGAACACCAAGGCGTGGAGGTTTCGCTCCAAGAGCTCGCTGAGCTTGTGCACATGAGCAGGTACCATTTTTGCGCAGCGTTTCGTAACGCGACCGGCTTGACGCCATTTGCCTACCTGACTCAGTTACGCATGGAGACTGCTTATGACTTGTTGCGCAATAGTCCGCTGACAATTGCCGACATAGCGCTTGCAGTCGGTTATGGCAATGCGGCGGCTTTCTCGACCGCCTTCAGGCGCTGTTGCGGACTTTCGCCGCGACAATATCGGTCTGGGAACTATCACTAGGGCCTCGCCAGCTCCGCCGGGTCTCGCTGCTTTTAGCATATTGGTCACGGCCAGCATCTGTTACTAGGTGGACTGCGCGAAGCCATGTATTTTTTCTGCGTCGCCTAGGGATGCTCTGAACAACTCCCCGGTAGTGCCGGCCGCTGGCCGGCCGCTTGATAGACAATAGCGGCACATACCGAGGAGCATCCATGCAGCTGACATTCGGCGACGCCGAGGGCTTGGGCAAGCGCAAACAGACCCGCCGGGAAATCTTCCTCGGCGAGATGGAGCAGGTCGTTCCGTGGAAGTCTCTACTGGCGCTGATCGAGCCGCATTACCCGCGGCCGGGCCGTGTGGGTCGGCAGCCATACTCGATGGAGACGATGCTGCGCGTCCACCTGCTGCAGCAGTGGTATGCACTGAGCGATCCAGGCATGGAAGAGGCTTTGCATGAGATCGCTTCGATGCGGCTGTTCGCCCGGCTCAGCGGGCTCGATGCAATCCCGGATGAGACCACGATCCTGAACTTCCGTCGTCTTCTTGAGAAGCACGGTCTGGCGGCAAAGATGCTCGAAGCGGTGAACGCGCACCTGGCCCGCAAGGGCCAGAGCCTGCGCGCGGGCACGATCGTGGATGCGACGATCATTCACGCGCCCAGCTCGACCAAGAATGCCGACAAAGCGCGCGACCGGCAAATGCACCAGACCCGCAAGGGAAATCAGTGGTACTTCGGCATGAAGGCGCACATCGGCGTGGATGAATTCTCCGGTCTGGTGCACCACGTGACGTGCACTGCCGCCAATGTAGGCGACGTGACGGTCACCCATGAGCTGCTGCACGGCAAGGAAGACTGCGTGTTCGGCGACAGCGGCTACACCGGCGTGGAAAAGCGCACTGAACTGTCCGGCTGCAGCGCCACGTTTTTCATCGCCGCCAAGCGCTCGAAGGTCCAAGCCATTGGCAACGCGCGTGAGCGCAGACAGGTTGAGCGCTGGGAGAGCTGCAAGGCCAGTGTGCGCGCGAAGGTCGAGCATCCGTTCCGGGTGATCAAGCGGCAGTTCGGCTACACCAAGGTGCGCTATCGCGGCCTGGCCAAGAACACCGCACAGGTGCTCACCCTGTTCGCGCTGTCCAACCTGTGGATGGTGCGCCGGCAGCTGTTGCCGGCACGGGGGTAACTCCGTCTGGAGGTGCCCGCAAGGGCACTTCCAAAGCGGAAAACATGGCAATGGGCCCCGTCTGATGGCCCCGGATGACTCCGGTGCTGATAACCCACGACTCAGCAAGGATTGATCAGACCATCCCTAGTGGACGTCTACTACCACCTTTCCTTGGGCATCTCCCGACTCGAGGAACTGATACGCCTCTTCGGCGGCGCTCAAGCCGAATACGTGAGGGTCAAGCCGAATAGTGAGTTTGCCCTCGTTGGCTAGACGCTCAGCCTCCTTCATGATGTAGCCATGATGCGCCCGGTCACGGCCTGTTATGAGGGGAAGCAAAGTGAATACACCGGAGTAGGTGGCCGCGCGAAAGGAGAGGGGAGCGAGAGAGTGCGTACCCCAACCCAAAGCACTCACCACGTGTCCGTGGTAGCGGCGCGCTGCCCGGAAGGAGTCGTCCAACGTCGTGCCACCGACGGTATCAAAGATGATGTCAAAACCTTCGCCACCCGTGTGATGGGTCACATAGTCATCGACCGTCTGTGCGCGATAATCGATGAAGGTCGCGCCCAGACTCTCAATGTAGTTCCGTTGGGTGTCATTGCCAGTCGCGAACACTTGCGCGCCGAATGCGTGGGCAATCTGGACGGCCACGTGTCCCACACCCCCTGCGCCGCCATGAATCAGGACACGCTGCCCGGATTTCACCCCCGCACGATCGACCAGCCCTTCCCACGCGGTGATGAAGACCAGGGGGATTGCGGCGGCCTCGCGGGCGGAGAAGGAACTGGGCGCGTTTGCCAAAAGGGCGGCGTCTACGATGGCGAACTGGGCCAGCGCGCCCTGTACCCCGCCTACCCCTCCGGTCATGCCAAACACGGTGTCGCCGGGGGCGAAGGTGGTCACGTCTTCGGCGATCGCCTCGACCGTGCCGGCCAGATCGATCCCCAAGACCGCGGGCAGGGGGTGTTGTGCGTGCGACGCCCTTCCCGCGCGAATCTTTGTGTCCAGCGGATTCAGGCCCGCGGCTGCCACGCGTACCTTGACGTGGCCCGGACTCAGCTCGGGAATGGGCACATCTGTGAGCTGCAAGGGTTCGCCATCATTGACCAGGAGGGCGGCTTTCATCGTGATGGGGGAGAAATGCGCTTTCATTGGCGTGATCCGTAGTTGAGGAACAGAGGGGAGGGTACTGGCGTATTTTTGTTTTGGTAGACTTAGAATCTAATGCTGCGCATGCAAATTTGAATGAGTCATGGACTGGAGCGATGTTCAGATCTTCCTGGCGGTCGCGCGCACAGGGTCGTTAGGCGGCGCTGCACGCCAGTTGGGCATCACGCAGCCGACCGCAGGCCGGCGGGTGACGGCTTTGGAACAGGCCACGCAGACGCGACTGTTCCAGCGCTCCCATCGGGGTTTGGTACTGACGGAGGAGGGGCTCAAGGTGCTGGCGGCAGCCGAGGCGATGGAGGCGCAAGCCTTGGCGTTTCAGCGTCATCTGCTGGGTGACCCCCACTCGATCGCGGGGTTGCTGCGCATTACCTCGTCTGACTGGTTTGGTTCCCATGTGATCGCCCCTGCAGCAGCAGCATTTTGCCTTCTTCATCCGGGGGTTGAGGTTGAGCTGCTGACGGACAGTCGACTCTATGACCTGACACGGCGTGAGGCGGACCTGGCCTTCCGACTGACCCCATTTACAGTCGACGACATCGTGTCCCGGCGCTTCGTCGAACTCGACTATGGCCTCTTCAGCGCTGTGTCCGGGGACTATCCGGAGCCTCGTCTCATCACTATGGATGCGGCCTTTGAGGATCTGCCCGATGTGCGATGGCTGGTCCAGCATGTGCCGGACGCGAAGATAGTCTTCAGAAGCAATAGCCGGGAAATCCAAGCGCGAGCATGTCAGCAGGGGGTCGGCATGGCCGTCCTGCCCTTGGCTCTGGCTAATAGGTTTCCTGGTCTTCGGCGTATCAGCGTGAAAGAAGAACCGCCTGCACGAACCATCTGGCTCGGCTATCACCAGGACCTTCGTGAGTTGCCGCGACTTCGCTCTCTGATCAGTCATCTGGAGGCTGAGGTTACCGGCCTGCTGGCGAATGCGGGAGCCACTCCCGTTGTCACGAGGTGAGGGAGGTGCCGCGACCCCGTCGGCCAGAGGCCAACTTTCCCTACGACCCGCATTCGACCGAACAACGACACGAGTAGGTGGCTGAGACAGAACAGCCCCAAGCCGCAATGGGTGAACTAGCCCGCCGGGAGTCATGGCAGCAACAACACCTTGCCAGTGGTGCGTCTAGCCTCGAGCTGTGCCAGCGCCTCACCAGCATTATCCAGCGGATAGATCTGTCCGACATGGACGCGGAGTCTGCCGTCTATCACCCATTGAAACAGCTGCTTGCTTCGCAGCTGCAGCAATTCCCACGTGCGGATGTGGTCCAAGAAGACCGCATAGCCGATCTTCACACTACGGGGTAGCGTCACAAGATCGATGTGCCGAAGCCCATCCAAGGCCGTACCGTACCAACACAGTGTCCCGCCGTTCTTCAGACTGGCCAGCGAGTCGGCAAAGGCTTCAGCGCCGGAACCGTCAAAAACTACGTCGACGCCTCGACCCTGGGTCAGCTCCAGCACTCTGTTCGCAAAGCTTCCGGTGTTGTCGACGATGATGTCGCCAGCACCTGAAGCTTCTGCCACGGCCACCTTTCCCGGACTGGAGACTCGGCCAATGACCGTTCCTCCACGAATTCGTACGATCTGAGTTAGCAGCGTGCCGACGCCGCCAGCAGCGGCATGAATGAGCGCGATGTCACCTGTTTGAATTGGATAAAATTCCGTTGCGAAGTGACTGGCGGTCAGACCCTGCATCATGATCGATGCCGCCTCTTGATCGCTGACACCCTCGGGAATGGGGACGAGCGCATCTTCCGGGGCGCATACCCAATCTGCATAGCTGCCCGGCACGAACGCCCAGGCAACCCGCTGTCCGAGACTGACACGCGTTACGCCCTGACCCAAAGCGCGCACTACGCCCGCGCCCTCGACTCCCAGCGTCTTCGGATTAGGGATTTCCCTCAGAAATCTTCCTTCACGAACACCGATGTCCATGAAGTTGACGCCCGCCGCTTTGACTTCAACCGCAACCTCACCCGGCCCCGGGCGACAATTGGGACCCTCACGAAGCGCCAGCGCCTCGTTGCCGCCGTCCCGCATCATCATGATGGATCTCATGGAGCGCCCCCCCCCCTAGTGCCATGAACCGCCCCGTCCCAGGGCGGCTATGAGGGCATGCAAGTCACTCGCGTCTTCAAAAGCGGGCGCGTCTCTCGTGCCCCTGAAGCAATCATTCGCGATGCGAGCATATTGAATTGCGACGTTCTGAGCAGGTGATCCGACGGCCGCATGCATATTGTGTTCGGGTGGAATGTTCAGATCCTCCAGCGGTGCCCCGTTCCTTGCCCCCTGAAGCCTGGTGCCTCCGATACCGACGTAGCCCACGGGGCTTGTTAGAAGCAGATCACCTTCGGTGCCATTCACCTCGACATGGAAGTTCGTCCCTTGACACAAACCTCCTCTGAAGTGGCTCACAAGGGCCGTACCATCGCTCAAACGAGCCGATAGCAGGATCTGGTCAGGCACGGAAAGGGGGACATTACGCCCCGAGTTGCTCAATCTGATCGTGTGACGCGAGTTGCTTAACGTGCAGACGTGATCAACAACGCGCTGACCCAACGCATCCAACAGCCCGTCGAGTGAGTGAGCGAACGGAATCTGCAACATGCCAGCACCATTGGCAGGATCCAATGTGTACTCGAAGCCGTCACTCATCTCATGGCCCCACGCGATGCCGGAGCCGATCATTGTCGCGGACAGGACACGACCCACAAACCCTTCGGAAACCAGAGCTTTCATCGTTCTGAAAGCGGGTGCCGAACGCGTCTGGAGTCCAATGAAGTTCGAAACCCCGGCTTCACGTGCCAGGTCACGCAATGCCTCTGCTTCTGCAAGATTGACCCCCAGAGGCCACTCTGAGAAGACTTTCTTGCCCGCATTGATGGCCTTGCTAATGGCATCAAGGTGCCGGGTCACCTTGACGGTGACGACTACCATGTCCACCTCCGAATCATTGACCAGATCATGCGTGGAGAGATGGTAGGTTGGGATATCAAACTTCTCAGCCGCTGCTTTGGCAACGTCCTCCTGGTGATGAGCGAGGGCCTGCAGCTTGAACTGAGGCAGCGCCTTGAGGGCGGGGATGTGTGCCGAGGACGCCCAACCCTGATCAGGATGAACCCCAATGATCCCGACACGTATCGGATTGAAGGCCATGACGCTAGCTCCTTATGGTGGTTTCAAGGATGGTTCTGCGGAGCTCGATCGACGAGATCTTCCACCCCTCTCCGCGCTCTTCCCAACCCTCGAGATAGTGGCCATAGCCATGTATTGAGGAGGGCTCACCTCGACGCGCATCCGGATAGACGATGTAATCTTCCATCGACCAGATGACCGACGCCGCAAAGGATGACTCAAACGAGAATTCCTCGTTATGCACCTGGTGAATGGATCGCGCGCCAGTTAAGTAGAGCTGTGCCGATTCCGAAAACTCAGCTCCGCCTCTAAAGCTGACCAATGCGTTGCCCTCGACATCGAAAATCGAGATCTTCGCTTCATTTGCGAACAGCGCTTCAAAGCCACGCCAATTCTTGGTATCAAGAAATCGACAGTACTTGGCCTTCGCTGCACGAATGCCGTTGCGATCTTCTGGTTCCATAGCGCACCTCGCTAACGATGCTCATCGTTGTATGGTTGTCATGGCTTTACGGCTATCCGTAAGGTGCGGAGGTAGAAGACGTCTCTGCCACAATCTAACCAACGTCCCTGATAGCAGTAGTGCGATGGTCAGATTGCTGAAAACGAAGATGGGAAGAGCCACTGTCTGAGCGATACCGTCGGGTGCTCGAAGTGCCATTTGCAATGCAGCGACGGAAATGGCAGTAGCCCCAAAGCTGTAGCCCCAGTAGTTGGCGCCGAACGGCTGCTGTAGCACCCAGGGCAGGAGACGGAGGGCGAAAAGGAGCTGGAGCAGCCCGTAACCCCAAAGGCCCGAGACGATGAAGTCCTCAGGGACGGGTGCGTTGGACAGGTAGGCAACGGCAGCGACCACGGGCGGGGCCGTTTGAATGCCCAAGGTCGGGCGCAGACCGGGCGGCAAGGGCGAAGCGATCCATAGCCGCAATAGCAATACGGATTCGATCGCCAGCCAACTCAGGACGCCCATACCCAAGAACAGCTTTCCCCAATCGGTAAGCCCCAGGACGCCCGCTACTATCGAGCTAATGAGGTTGGCCGCTACTGCCGGCAGATAGAGGACCGGAGTTACCGACTCCAAGTTCATGCCCCCGCGCCAGAGGCCCGCAGCACGCCACGTCACGAAGGCGAGCTGGCCGGCCGTTCCCATGACCCAAAGTACGAGTGCAGCGGTGGGCAGGTAAGGAAAGACCACCAACCCCATCAGCGTGGTAGTGGCGGGTACCAATGAGACGAAACAGCACTGGATAGGGTGACTGATCTCGGCCAACGCTTCTTCGGCATCCAACAGCCATTTCATCCCGTACAGGATGACGAGCAGCGCCCAAACCATGGCGCCGAACGCCATCAATGTTTCGGCGATAGCAGCAGGCAACCCCCACAGCCGGGTGGCAGCCCGCCACGCACTGCCAAGCCCCACCAGTCCTAGAACGATGCCGAAGAAGGAAGCAGGGATGATAGGCGGCGACATGACCCATTCGCTCAGAGATCACGCGTGACACGATTAAACCGGTTGAGGCGGTGAAGGCGGGCAAGGGAGTGATCCCAGAGCTCTCGGGCAATTATGGGATCTAACGCGTAGTGCGCGACGCCGGTTAGCTCATCCGTGCGTGATGCCACTTCCATCGCCTCCTGACAGTCCTCGAAATAGCGACCACCCACCTCCTTCAGGAGGGGTGACGCTGCAAGGAGAACCGACGTCGCAGCACCTTGCTCGACGGTCTTTCGCCGGTGAGCGGGCGTGCGCAAGCCACCCGTGTGACGCTGTAGACCTGTGGCGATCGCGCCCGGATGGACCGCGTTGGCGAAGATGGCGCGCTCATGTCCCAACCGGCGCGCCACTTCGACAGCGAGCAGCGAGCAGGCGGTTTTGGACTGCCCGTAAGCCAGAATCGGATCGTAGGGCCGGAACTTGAAATCCGGGTCCTGAAGGATAACCGGACTGAATTGATGCGCGCTCGAGCTCAGGCAGACGACGCGAGCGCCACCTACCTGTGTGAGTGCAGGCAAGAGTCCCAAGGTCAGAGCAAAGTGGCCGAAGTAGTTGATCGCGAATTGGGCCTCCATGTCGTCCGCGTTGCGCTCTAGTGCCGGAAACGCCATCACCCCCGCATTGTTCACCAGCACGTTCAACGGGCCCGTCCAGCGGCTCACGAAATCCAAGATGCTGCGCAGGTCCGCGAGATCCAGCCGCTCGATGCGGAAGGAGCCGGGGCTTCGGACGACAGGCAATGTGTCCACCACGTCTTGGACACGGCTGGGATCGCGAACGGCCAGGACGACGTCAGCACCTGCCTGGTGCAAAGCCCGCACGGTCTCTGCGCCGATCCCCGACGAGGCGCCGGTTACGAGGATACGCTGTCCGGTGAGATCCACGCCCTCAAGTACATCGTGGGCGGTGGACGTAAAGCCGAGTCTGAAGAGATCGGTGGTCATGGAGAGCTCCGCGACGGAGTAGGGCAGCGCGGCATCTTGGTTCTGAACTGGCTGCGCTTCGATGGGGCTAGTATAGGCAGCGCGCTATTCGTCGCGCATTGCGGTCTTTTGCGCCCTTGCGGGTGGCTTTCGCGTCATTGCGATCATGTATTCGACCGGCCGTTTGGTCATTGACGCGACGTGTCTTCTCGGTAGCTTCACGGCGTTGCACACTGACATCTTGGCATGCAAGGCTCCCTATGGCGAACGCTCGGTTAAGTAGCTCTTTGGATGAAGTCACTCGCATCTCGGCGAGTGTCCCCAATGTCTTGGCCGAGATCCTCCAGGGCGAAACCCGGGTTACGGGCCGATGGCAGCACGGTGCCTTCGAGGCATATGTACCTCCGATGCATGAGCATGTGCTTTCCGCGACTTACGAAGGCAGCGGCTGGGCGACCTCTAGCATCGAGGGCAAGACCACGCGTGCGCAGGCCAGAGCGGGGACCATCACCTTCTTGCCCCGAGGCTTTGATGGCACCTACCGATGCACGGCCAATACGACCTCCAACATCTACCTGGGTCACGATCGACTGCAGGGCTGCGCGGATCATCTCGCTGAGGGGCGTTCGTTTGATCTTATGGATCGCATCCATTATCCCGATGAGCGTGCATTTGCGATCATGCGCATGATTGCGGACGAGGCTGATCAGCCAGGCTTGCATTCACGCCTGTTTCTCGAGCAAGCCGTGGACCTGCTGTGTATACAGTTGCTCAGGACGCATACCTCGCTCTCCAGACCCTTACAGAATCGCCAACATGGACTTGCTCCATGGCAAGTCAAACGTGTCACGCAGTACATGCGCGACAACCTGACGCGGGATCTGACCCTACAAGAACTCGCCAATATCCTTGGCATGAGCCGTTTTCATTTTTGTACGGCTTTCAGGAAGGCCACCGGCGCCGCACCTCATGCGCATCTCACCCGCATGCGCATGGAAATGGCGTGCGGCCTCCTGCGAGGAACCCAGCTTCTGATCGGAGACGTCGCAGTGGCTGTGGGCTACGGTTCTATCGCCTCCTTCTCTACAGCCTTCCACAGGTTCACTGGGCTATCCCCTCGGGCGTACAAGAATTTGCGCCGTAACTAGTTTTGTAATTGCGATTATTCACGGCGACACAGTCGTAGCGACCTGCCTAGCAGGTCGGCTTTAGCGCGATTGTGGTCGGATTCTTCGCGATTGCGATCTTGAGTCGGCGATACCCAAAACCATCTTGACGGACGACGCCCCCAGGCGTGTCCTAGTACCGTCGAAGATCTAACCGGCTAAAGCGCCTTCGACCGGATTTCTCGCCGCCCTGATGGATGGCGATCCGATGCCCTGCCTCGCCGACTCTCCGCATCTCCCTGGTGCCTTCGCTCGTCCCCCCTGGAGCTCGCCATGCAGCTAACGCCCCCCCCTCCCCGAGGCCCTGTCGATCTTCGGCGCCGATCTCTCATCGTGACCAGCGGCATCGTCGCGGTCGGCCTGCAGCTCCCGCTCATTGGCTGCAGCCGCCAACCGGCGGCGACGAGCGAAGCACCCGCCAAACCCACAGAACACTGGAGTAAAGCCATGGGCACCTTCACCACCAAAGATGGCACGAACCTCTATTACAAAGACTGGGGCAAGGGCCCCATCATCACTTTCAGTCATGGATGGCCGCTGTCATCGGACAGCTGGGAAGCCCACATGTTCTTCTTTGCCTCACAAGGCTTCCGCTGCATCGCGCACGATCGCAGAGGTCATGGTCGCTCCAGCCAGCCGTCGGATGGCAATGATATGGACACCTATTCCGATGACCTGGCGCAGCTGATGGAGCACTTGAACGTCACTGATGCCACGATGATCGGCTTCTCGACCGGCGGGGGCGAGGTCGCTCGCTATATCGGTAGGCACGGAACCAAGCGCGTCAAGAAGGCCGTATTGATCTCCGCGATTCCCCCGCTGATGCTCAAGACACCGGCCAACCCGAACGGGACGCCGATGGAAGTGTTCGATGGCTTGCGCAAGGCGTTCCTGGCCGACCGTTCTCAGTTCTTCCGCGACGTTCCTTCTGGCCCCTTCTATGGCTTCAACCTGCCCGGCGCGAAGCCACAACAGAGCCTTATCGACTTCTGGTGGCTCCAGGGCATGATGGGTGGTTACAAGAACACCTATGAGTGCATCAAGGTGTTCTCGGAGACCGATCTGACCGAAGACCTTAAGAAGTTCGATGTACCGACGCTTCTGGTGCATGGATCCAAAGACCAGGTCGTGCCGATCATCGCGGCCGCTGAGGCAGCAGCCAAGCTCGTCAAGGACAACAAGCTGCTGGTCTATGAAGGTGCGCCTCATGGCCTGGTCGATACCTATCGTGATCGGCTCCTTGCCGATGTCATGACCTTCATCCGCGGCTGACCCTGTCAGTCGCACGTCCTCGAGAACCTCCATGAACACCCATCACCGACTGCCACGCCACCTTGCGTGTGCCTCCCAGATCCTGCTTCTGATCGCCACTGTGCTTGCTCCCGGACTGTCCCTGGCCCAGGAAAGTCCTGTCATCAAGATCAATGCCGAAGCTGAGAAGGCGGAGATCAAAGTGATCCCGTTGAGGGGCAACGTATACCTCCTGGAAGGCTCGGGAGGCAACATCGGTGCACTGGCAGGACAAGACACCAAGTTTCTGGTCGACGCAGGAATTTCCGTTTCCAAGGACAAGCTAACCCGCGCACTACAAGGGTTGGGCCCAGGAAGGATCAGTCATGTCGTCAACACCCACTGGCATTGGGACCACGCCGACGGCAACCCGTGGCTGCCCGGGAACGAAGTTGTGGTCGTCGCCCACCCCAACACCGCGCGTTACCTGGCTCAAACTGAGCGAGTGGATGACTGGAACTACACGTTCAAACCACTCGCGGCATCTGGCCAACCAAAGGACCTCGTTGATCATCACAAGTCGTACAAGCTGGGCGGGGAAGGCATCGAGGTGGTGGCGCTGCCGCCTTCCCACACCGATGGCGACCTGTACATCTACTTCAAGAAGGCGGATGTACTCTTCCTAGGTGACACGTTCTGGAATGGGGTGTACCCCTTCATTGACAATGAGCATGGCGGCAGCATCGACGGGATGATTCGTGCCGTGGATGTCGGCCTCAAGGTCGCCGGGCCCAACACGATCATCGTTCCAGGCCACGGACCGGCGGGCAACAAGCAGGACCTTGTCGCCTTCAGATCGATGCTACAGACGATTCGTGACAACGTCTCCGCACTGAAGGCGTCGGGCAAGAGCGAGAAAGACGCGATCGCCGCAAAGCCCACTGCCGCCTACGACGCCAAGTGGGGCAACTTCGTCATCAACCCGGATTTTTTCGTGCACCTGGTCTATAGCGGACTTTGAGCTTTGGATACGGCTAGGCGACCAGGGAGGCTGCTGTGGCGGGCAGCCTCCATCGCTCGATGTATTAAGGAGGGAGATCGGCATGGACGTAGCGGAGACATGGCCTGAACCGGTGACCGCGTTCGTCCTCGCCGGTGGCGGCAGCCTTGGCGCTGTCGAAGTCGGCATGCTTCTGGCCCTCATGGAGTGGGGTGAACGGCCAGCTTTTCTGGTGGGAGCCTCGGCCGGCGCCATCAATGCGGTGCTCTTTGCCGCGCAGCCCACCTTGGACGGCGTTCTTCGGATGGCATCGAACTGGCAGGGGGTACGTCGTCGCGACGTATTTCCAATGAAGCTCAGTGGCGTGGTCTCCTGCATCTTCGGGGGTAGCGGCCATTTGGTCAGTTCCGAAGGATTGCGGCAGCTGCTGGGACGGCACCTGCCATACTCACGCCTGGAGGACGCCTTGCTCCCGGTTCATGTGGTTGCGACCGATGTAGTGTCCGGACGTGAAGTCGTTCTCTCCCGAGGTAGCGCGATCGATGCGGTGCTCGCTAGCACTGCGATCCCAGGCGTGTTCTCACCGGTGATGATCGATGGACATCTCCTTGTAGACGGCGGCCTATCCAACAACGCCCCCATTTCTGTCGCGGTCGCCAAGGGTGCCAAGCGCGTGATCGTCCTGCCGACCGGATTCGCGTGTGCGAGAAGGGCGGGCGCGGAAGGCGTGGTGCCCAGAGCCATGCATGCAATCAGCATGCTGATTGCATCGCAACTCTTACGTGATGCCGAGCATTGGTATAACAGTCACATCGAACTGAGGATCGTACCGAGCATCTGTCCACTCAAAACATCACCGTACGATTTCACCGAAACAAGCGAACTGATCAGCCGGGCTCACTTGTCCACACAGGTTTGGCTGGAGCGCGGTGGGCTCGAAGTTGCAGCGATACCCAAGCAGCTCGGTCTCCACCACCATTTTTCATCAGCCTCGCACTGAGCCAACGACGCGCCTCCGATCCCGGGCTAGCCGAGGCATTCCCTACGCATCGAGGTCTAGAACAATGCCTTTCGTCAACATAAAACTGGTAGATGGCGTTTTTACACCGGAGCAGAAGCATGACATGGCCCGTCAGATCACCGACGTCATGGTGCGCTGTGAAGGCTCTGAAGCTTTCCGCGAGGTTGTCTGGGTGCTGATTGAAGAACTTCACACCGATGGCTGGCACATCGGGGGGCGACCCTTTGAAGGACCCAAATCGCTGATGGAGACGCTGCAGCGGTCGAAGCATTTGTTCGAGATGATCGACGGCCACCCTTCCACGCGCCCCGAGTTTGCAGCCAAGATGCCGCCCAAGAAAGCGGACTGATCGAACCCTGACACACTGCCGTCCATGAGGTGATTTATGTCTGCTCAGAATCCAGTCCTGAACATCGATATTCCGGTTGTGCTTTCCGAAGTAAAAAGCGTCTTCAGTGTCGCGGCCCTCTCATTCGAGGGGGACTTACCCGCCTCCCTGTTCCACCTTGGCTTGATCATGGATGACATATCCGCCTGGAAGGCAAAGTCGTCGGTGATCGTTGTATTCCATACCAATGCCGGTCACGTGACCTTGGCGGATACCATCTACAACGCTGATCGGAACATCAGCACCGGCAATCCGTACAAGGGGCTGGTCCAGGAGCTGATGGCTCGCGGCGTGGCCGTTGAGCTGTGCGGGGCAACAGCCCAAGTCCATGGCTGGGGCAACGGTGACATCTTGCCGGGCATCAAGATCAATACCGACGCCATGGCGAGAACGACCCAGCTCGTGCAGGAAGGCTACGTCAAGATCTCCGAGTACTAAGCTAGTCGTAAGACTCGCAGCTCAAGGTAAGCGCCGCGGGCGAGCGCCTGTCGTTCGCGCCCGTCCGCCGGTCGGTGTGAATCTCTGCCATTGATGACCCCGTGGAGCACGAGATAAGGGGCAGCTTCCAACCCAAAGTGGACAACGATAGTTGACTCCAAAGCATAGATGAGTGCTGGATCCGTCTTTCCGCCAGCGGAGCATAACCCACATCCAATTGGACCGGCCAGGATTTCGTAGACATCTCAGAGCCATAATCAATGGAAGCGAGAGAGGTGTCTATGGCGAGCAAGCAGTACACGGATGAGTTCAAGGCCGAAGCGGTCAAGCAGGTTACCCAAAGGGGCTTTGCAGTAGCCGAGGTTACCAAGCGGCTGGGGGTATGATCCCACAGCCTTTACCAATGGCTCAGCGGCTCCGTGCATCGGCAGGAAAGTAGCGCTTGCCCAGTCGCAGGGCGTGCTGCCGTTGCTGCAGAACGCGGTCGTCCAGAGCGGCACCGTGAGCACGGCGGATATCCTCGCCGGGTACGGCGCGGCGCAGGCGGTGCCGGGCCCTCTCTTCTCCTTTGCGGCATACCTGGGGGCCATGGCCGAGGGGCCGCTGGGTGGCTGGGCAGGAGGCCTTGCGCTGTTGGTGGTCATCTGCCTGCCAGCCGTTCTCGTGCTCGCAGGGGTGCTGCCGTTCTGGGATGCCCTGCGCCACCGCAGGGACCTGCAGGCGTCGATTGCAGGCGTCAATGCCGGGGTCGTCGGGATCCTGCTGGCGGGGTTGTACGACCCGGTGTGGACGAGCGCGATCCATGACCGATGGGATGTCGCGATGGCACTGGTTGCGTTCGGGCTACTGGTCGTCGCGCGAGCTCCGCCGGTCCTGGTCGTGCTGCTGGCTGCTATGGCCGGTTAGGTGGTGGCGCGGCAGCGCCGCCAGGTCGGACAGACGCGGCTCGGCAGCGTGCAGTTCCAACGTTCGCTTTCCATGCGCCAAGCGTTGCGCGCTGTAGATGCCGGTGTGGCCTGAGAACAGATAGGCGATGACGCATGCGATCGCCGCCAGCGGTCCCATCTCCACTCCAAACAGCTCCACGGCCATCAGGGTAGTTGCAATAGGGGTGTTGGCAGCTCCGGCAAACACCGCGACAAATCCGATGCCGGCCATGAAGGCAAACGGAAGATGCACCAAGTGAGCCAACGCATTGCCCAAGGTGGCGCCGATGTAGAAGAGCGGGGTGACTTCGCCGCCCTTGAACCCTGATGCCAGCGAGACGACGGTGAATCGCCATCTCCGACTCGCATGATAAGTCCCGATCAAGCTCCCCCCAGTAGCAGCCTGGGCCACCGCATCACACATGGTGTGTATGTTCAGCTGCGTAGACACCATCAGACAGGGCTCGGACGTCCTGATTCCATTCGGCAGCCTGACGTATGCTTGGCGGGGCAGGGGATTAGGAAGATTTATCGCGGGTAGAGGAGGGCAACTACCATTCAACTTTAGATCCCCCTGTGAGGAGCACACTATTGGTCGCTTCGCAGAGCAGCTGAGGCACTCGTGCCCAGGCAACCTCGCGGGCTGTCCAGCCGGTCATGACCACCCGGCCCCATCCCCGGCCGCCATCATACGTGTCATATCTCAGCAGGTGCGACTTGGATGCTATAAGGTTGGAGGAACTCATCCGTCAGGTTTTTTTCAATGATCAATATCTCCGGGCTGGACGCATTGACCCATCAGTTAGATCAGGCCCAAAAAGCCTTTGAAGAGTTGGATGGCGAACTCGGAGTGGTTAATTTCGACCCCAATGATCCGGCCAGTATTGAGGCGGCGATCCAGGAGGTCGAAATACTGGTCGATACCAAGGCGCGCCCCTGGGCGGACAACCCTCTCGTATCGCAATTGGTTGAAGGGATGAAGGAGCAGTACCGGCAAGCGATCATCGATCGAGCAGCTGCTGCGCGGTTGGAGGCCGAAGGTAAATGACCGCTGTCAACCTATTTGAGCAGATTAATGCTGCCGTTCTGGATTTGCAGGCTTCAGAGCCCCAAAGCTATGAGCGACCGCTACGACGTTTGGGCCAGCTACTCGTCCATCCAGATCTTGAGACGGCCAACCGTTTGCTTACAGAGGGATTGGATCTGCAGGCGTTTCTTGTTGAGAGCGAAAATACCGGCGGGGGCATGTCAGGAAGCCACCGTCTGGTTTGGCCGGATAACCCAACTGAGCAACTGGGGATGATGCTGCTGGTGGTGCAGGATTTGGCTTCCCGCCCGGACCACGCGCTGAGTTTCTGCCATCAGTATTTCTACTCGGGGCGCTCCATCGTTGCTGGCATCCACTCAATGACACGTCAGCTGCTTATTCCGTTCGTGAGGGACTACAAGACTTACGTGCTCAGCCAGGGTCGCGTTGAGATCAAGGTCATCGCCCAAAAATCTAACCGGGTTTTTATCGTCCATGGTCACGACGGCGAAGCAAGGGAGGCTGTAGCCCGCTTCCTGACGCGCGCGGGCCTGGATCCAATAATTCTCCATGAACAAGCCAATCGCGGCCGCACCATCATCGAAAAAGTCGAGGCTAACAGTGACGTGGGGTTCGCAGTAGTACTGCTGACTCCAGACGACGAAGGGCGAGCGCTGGGAGCGGACAAGTTGGAGGCGCGTGCCCGCCAGAACGTACTTCTTGAGCTTGGCTACTTCATTGCCCGTCTGGGGCGGGAGAACGTGTGCACGCTTAAACGCGGCGCCCTAGAGATACCGAGCGATTTCGCCGGCGTAGTCTGGTCGACTATGGACGCAAATGGCGCATGGAAGCAGGAGTTGGCCAAAGAGTTGGCAGCCGCAGAATACGAGATCGATTGGAATGTTGTGATGCGATAATCGCGGCGGCTTGCTCGATTGCAATCACTGTTGCGAGTGCCACTGTGCGGAGGAGGATCGCATCGTCATCCTAGGTTCTCCACTCGCCACCCGTTGTCGATTAGAGTTTTTCGATCTTCCGCGTTAAGGCGCTCACTGTTGACGGCAAGGCAGAGAAACCGCGTGGGCCGGGAGAACCCGACGTAGGCATGGCGCATCTGGGAGGGGAGGGTCTTGAGTGGCTTGCCCTTGACCGTCTTGCGCCCGGTCTGGCGCGCGATTGCTTCGACCACGTCGAATCGCTTTGAGTAGCGTCCGATTGATTCGAGATAAAGCGTGGCGAGCTGCGTCTCCCCCTTTGTATTGCCCACGGTATCCACGGTGACATTGACAGAGCGTCCGCTCGCTTCGACGGTACAGGTTCGCAGAAGGCTCTTTGAGACTGATGCATCATCATCTCCTTTTGGATCGGCAAACACCGGGAGAACGGTGAAGTCCTCGAGGGTCGTTCCCGGCATGAAAGGAGAGAGTTCCCGATAAAGCCGTCGTATAGTCTCGACACGCAATATTTCAGTGGACCCCGAGTCTTTGTTCATGACGACATCCCGCATGGCACGTCGCAGGGGGCGGAGGTCTACCTGCAGCTCCCTCATAGCGCGAAAAAGGCGCCAGGGCTCGCGGACATCGTCTGCGATGGGCGCTTTGGCTTCACGTAGCGCAAGAAGCACGATGCGCCGCATATTCTCAGAACGGCCGGCAAGTTCGACCGGCATATGTCCCATACCCGCATGTTCCGCCAGAAGGCGCCAGGCACTTGTCGCCTTCGGGGCGGCGGTATTGGCGTGCATGGCGAGCGGCGGCCAGAAGTCACCGATGTGCCGTCCGGGCGCCTCTTTCGACTCGCCGCCTCGGCGCGCGCATATGGCACGGATGTGGCCTCCGTTGGTGATACTCTCGTCGTCTAAAGCGTCCAACACCAGCTCACCGAAACGGGGAATGACACGATCCAGCGTTTGCGCTGTATAGACCAGCAATGTTAGAGGTGCAGCGAGGTCGGGACCCTTTCCAATCACAGCAGCGCCTTTCTCTTGAACTTTAGAAACAAGACTGGCTATAGTCTGGCCAAAGCGCCGACTAGTGCTCATGGGTAGTTGAGGTTCCTCTGGAAACGGAGCCTGATTCTCATCCTCACCTTCGTCGTCACTGAAGAAGATGCGCTGATTGATGTCGCCAAAGCGCTGGATCACTGAGCCCCCTTCAAATGCCTTGGCCAAGAGAGCCTTCTGACTGGCTGAGGTGTCTTGCATCTCATCAATCATGACTAAAGGGAAGCGTCTCGCGAGGAGTTGTGCGAGCCTTGGCGCGACAGCGATAGCACGCTCCGCGAACGCGAACATGTCAATGTGGCGAAAGACACCTTCTACTGCTAGGTCCTTCTTAATCTTGCGAAGATGTCTCCCTGATGGGCTGGCAGGTGAGGGGAAGTTCTTGCCGGAGACAATCTCAAGGTCCGGTCCGAGAAAGCGCATCTGGCCTATCAGCTCGTTACCGTTTGACTGGTAGTCCGCCCAAGCCCTTGTCGTACCATTTGCTCGAGCACGACTTTGGGCCAGTTTTGCAAAAACTTCATCATCAATTACGTCAATAGTGCCGCCGTCGCTTCTCAACCGGGGCAGGCTGAGGAACTGGTTCACAAAGCCGTGGATGGTGCCGATAAAGTGCGGGTAAGCCAGCAGTCGGACGCCCTCTGATGTGCTCGCAAGGCGGCGGCGGATTTCGTTCGCTGCGGTGTTGGTGTGGCTGATGACACAGATTCCATGACGATCCGAAGCCCACTTGCGGCTAAGCAAGTAGAGCTTCGCCGCAAGAATCGTCGTTTTACCGCTACCGGGCGCAGCCTGGATGTCAACGCTTCCACTGGCCAGAAGCACTGCCCGGCATTCGGGGTCAGTGAAGTCGAGTTTTGGGAACGCAATGATGAGGCTTTCGAGGTCTTCTTCTGCAATGAGGGGAATCGTCATTTTCCGCCTTTCCTCCCATCTGACATGAGGTGGCGGATGGCCCGCTGCAGGTAAGGCGGGAGCGACTTGAGTAGGTCTTCGCCCTGTCCATAGGCGCCGCTCTCTAGTAGAGCTGCAGCGTACTGAGCTGCGACCGCCTTCGACGCCTGCTTCTTGTACAAGGGCCTGTATATTTCGCTCGCCAGTGCCGCCTGTGTGAGGCCCTGTGCACATAACTTCTTCCAGGCTTCTCTACGGGCCGCCTTGACCCCTGCTACGCTTTCGACTGGAAGAAAGCCTCCATGTTTCTTGGCGGCCGCCGCAAGGCCGATGGCCATGTGCATCAGTTCGCCGCAACCCGAATATGCGAGGTCATACTCCAGAGTCCAGTGTTCAGACACGCATACGATGGTGTTGCCGCCGGCGGCGCGCTTTTCCTTGTCTTCGCGACGGGCCACGAGTTCGTCGGCGGCATAATCGGAGAAGAATCGGCTCTGCGGCTTGCGCTTCTTCTTACAGTCCTCGCCCCCGCGCCCGGCGTCGCTTTGCTCCGCCTCATCGACTTCGTCTTCGTCGGGTGGTGCTTGGTCGCCGGCAGACCCCGTATTTCCTGCGCCCCTAATCGGCACATACCCCTTAGCCTCGTCTGGAACCACATCAAAGTCGGTAATGCATGCAACCGGAACGGGAACCTCGGTGTCGTCCTTACGCTGGAGGATGCGTGCATAGTGGTACAGCCCGACGTCGCCGACATTGACGACCGACACGCCATGCTTTGCGAGGTCAAAACCACATGTCTTAGCAAGGGCGGGTAGCAGGAGCGCTTCTCCGGGACCCTCCACGATGGCAACACCACGCGCAAAGAAGAGGTTAGCTCGTGTTGATTCGAGAAAGCGGCGAAGGTAGGCGTAGTCAGATTGCTCAAGTCTAGTAGTATCCTCGTCAAGCCGGAACGTCTTGCCTTTGACCACAAGAGTCATGGCTTGAACTGGCGCACCCGCAACGAGCGAAGGACTGTGTGTGGTCATCACCACCTGCAAGGCGCCAGTCGCATCACTTGCCGTTTCGGCCAAGAGCGCCATCACGCGGTCCTGGAGCTGGGGGTGCAGGTGTGCCTCTGGTTCTTCTATGAGGAGCAGGGCGAGCTCTTCACTTCCTTTCAGCAACACCATTTCGGTCGCCATGAATAAAACGTTGTTGTAGCCAAGTCCGCGCGGACAGCGCACGTTAGCGTGCACGTCGCCGGTGGGCTCGAGTGTCAGTTCGAAGCGCTCGAGGATGGGATTGAGGGCGAGTTCCGTGGCCAGCCGTATGCGTGCGGCGAGAGTGTCACCGGCAAATGCGAACTTGTCGAGGTAGTGTGTATTGATGCTCTCTTCGACTGCTTGGATGACCGCGTGGTTGCCCATGTGGTGCTGTGCATGGGCCATCAGTCCCACTAGGGTCTTAGGCAATTCATCGAGTTTTTCCTTGTCAAAATCGTTGTGCTTTTGGTCCTGAGTGGCGGGATGGGCGGCAAGAATTTGGGATAGTCGAGAGGCGCGCCCCGGGCGCATTTCGTTCTCTGCGTCACGAAGTGGGCGGAGGTAGGTGGTCCGGACCATTTCTCGAGCAGCCGCGCCAAGCTCCGGGCCCGTGCCGTCGGCGCCGCAGCGCACTTCGGTTTCGATGCGCGCGCGACGCTTCGGCGGATTGCCAGCTATCCACCTAGCGTGGAGCGTAAGGTATAGCGTACTAGTGCCGTCCTCCTCATAGGTCAGCCACTCGAGTAGGGCAGACTCCTGGTCCTCATCCAGTCCCTTGAGAGTTGCAGAAATCGTCAGTTCTGTGGCACGCGAGGCCCCGAAGACATGGAAGTCCTGCTCCTGCAGTCGGGTTGCTTCGAAGCTTGTGGTCCAGAGCACATGGCGGATGGCGTCAACAATGGCGCTCTTTCCGGCATCATTTTCTCCCACGAGTATGTTGAGCGTCGGACTAAGCGTCCAGTCCAGCTTGGGCGCAGTCTTGCCGTCACCGAAAATGCGAAAGTTGACGGCATTGATTGAATGAAGGTGCACGGCTCATCCCTGTGGTGTGCGGATTTACCGAGGATAGCGCGACTGACAGAGGTTGAGGCTACTGCGCCCAATTCTCTCTCCGATCTCTAGGTATCTTCCAAAAGCCGTGCAGCCGGATTGGCTGTCGTTCCACCTGTTTGAAAATACCCCACCACACTCGACACAGACCGGTGCTCGGTAAGCTGCATGATCGCGGGAAGTGCCACCCCTTGGCGGCTTGCCTCAGTCACGAACCCTGACCTGAGACTATGTCCACCAAAATCCCCCTCCAGTCCGGCCAGTCGCGCCCGCCGCTGTACGATCTCGCCTACAGCGGCCGGAGACAGAGCAGGGCCGACGCGCCGCTTCCACAGCCGTCGGAAAATCGCCCCTTCGCTGATCCCGGCTGCGTCCAGCCAGTCCTGCAGGGCGAGGGCGGCCCGATCGAGCACCGGCTTATCCGGTGTCGACGTGGCCGTGACGCCGGCTTGCTGCGTCTTGCTGTGCTCCAGCCGGTAGATATAGCCCGCCTCGCCAATCCGACGCAGGTCGCGAAGATCGGCGGCGGCGATCTCGCTGCGCCGGCGCCCGCCACTGTTAAAGCCGAAGCAGAGTAGGGCGCGATCCCGAATTCCTTCCAGGCTATCGTCGCAGGTGGCCAATATGGCCTCCAGCTCGGCCAGGGTGATCGCAGTCTTCTTGCGTGGGCGCTCGCCGCGCTTGACCGCGGCCCGCGCCGCGCGACTGAGCACGGTGCGGATTACCGGCTGCTCGCAGGGATTGGTCACTTGCTTGAGTCGGTGCGCGGTGGACAGCACGGCAACGCGATGGCGCACTGTGGCCAAGGTCCAGGGGCCAAGTTTGGCCTTAAGGCCGGCGGTCACCAAGGCTTGGTCGACGGCTGGTGGCAGTTCCCATGCCAATTCGCCGTCGGTTGAGCGGCGCTGTACGTGATCGACCACGAACTGCAGCACGGTGGCTTCGGGTACCGGTAAAGCCAGCTCGATGTCGTAGCGCGCCGCATGCCAGCCCGCCCAGTACCGCAGGGCGCTGGTGTAGCTGCGGGTGGTGTTCTCGGCCGCAGCTTCGGCCAGCAGCTCGCGGACCGCATCGGCAGCCTGTTGGGCCAGCTGTTCGGGCAGTGCCAGAGAGGTGGCCGTCGCGGCGGACACGGGAATTGTAGAAATATCTTTCATAATATGTAATGTACGCTACGCAAAGAAGACCGTACCCGCGATAATCATCACTTATCACGAGTACGTTATCAGCAGAGTAGGGTGCCAGTACAGGAGACTTCGCATGGCCCGCGGCATCACCGAAACTGACGTCCATACCGCTGCCGACGAGTTGGTCGCCAAGGGCGAGCGTCCAACCGTTGAGCGAATCCGGACTCACTTGGGGACCGGCTCTCCGAACACAGTCACTCGATGGCTAGAGACGTGGTGGAACCGACTCGGCACGCGCCTGCAGCCACGGCGTCCTGACTTTGACGACGCACCAGCGCTGTTGGCGGAACTGGCCGGACAATGGTGGGAGCTGGCGCTGAAGCACGCCAGGGAGGTGGCCCTTCGAGAGTTCGCAGAGTCTGAGCAGTCACTGGCCACCCAGCGTGATGCGCTGGATGCCAGGTCACAGGTTGTGGCGGACGAACTGAGTCAAATGCGCTCAGAGCGCGCCGCCGCTATGGCCGGCGAACGTGTTGCTACTACGCAAGCTGCAGAACTGGAGCGATTGGTCGACCAGCTACGCCTGCAGATCTCGGAGCTCACGGATCAGCGGGATCTCGGGCTTAGGAGAGCCGATCGAGCTGAGGCAGCAAGACAGCAGCTTGATGCCCGGCTTCATGAAGCGCAGGAAACGGCGAAATCTGAGCGCGAGGACTGGACCGAGTACGTCAGATCTGTCGAGAATCGAACGCTCAGCGACGTGGATCGATCTCGGCAGGAGGCGAAAGATCTTCAGGCTCAACTCAACAATCAGGCCAAAGCCCAAAGGGCAATTGAGGAGCAGCTACGTAAGGAGCTGCATGCTGCCCAATCTGCAGCCATCTCGGCCGGTCAAGCTGCTGATGTTCTCCGGGGTAGATGCGAGGCACTTGAGAAGCAACTCAGTAGTCTGCGAGAGCTTCCGGCGCAGCTGGAGGCAGCTTTTAAACGGAACACACCGAAGGATGCGACCCCGAGGTTGCGCGCACGGCGGCAGAGCCCGAAGTCGAAGTGAGCGTAAGCGCCCAGGGGTTCGCGAAGAGGTGCATCAATCTTCTGCAGCTTTCCGACACATCCTGGCTGCATCGATTGTCGCTCGCACTCGCGCCACCACTTGATCGTGAGGAATCGCCGGTCGCGTATCGGCAATGGCGCGTTCGACTTTCGCTCGCAGCCACTTGGCGTAGCTGTCAGCGGTCTCGGCTGACTCAGGTTCGGGACTGCTGTAATCGGGCGTGACCATGTACAGAGCGTACTCCAATACCACGTCGCCACGGGCTATCGCTGTGACAGCGCGGCGCTATGACTAACTTGATTGACACGAATTAGGGCCAAATTTGGAGCAGTTTTGGACCTAGTCGTTGTCACTGACCGGCTCGAGGCCTTTAAAAATTCTTTAAAAATCAAGATGGGGCGCGATCTAGGGACAAATGCCATCAATTTGGAACGACGACAGTGACTGGTGAAGCCTGGATCGGGCAATGGCGTAATGAACATAATATACATTATGCGAAATGCCGTATCGGTCTGTGGCCGCGTTCGTGTCTTCGGCGTGGCAATGGCTGGGCCTCTGGCTCGGCTCTTGCCTGCCTGCTCGCTCCCCCGACAACGTATCGACTTGGATGGACGTAATCGCGATGCCGGCAGTCGCCATCATCCTGCCACTGTCGTTAATCTGCGGGACGTTGTGAGCCAGCGCAAACAGCGTTCGGCGGTGGCGATGACTGGCCCTGACGCCGACCTATCGATAGGCGTCCTGACGGTACCGGGGCGTAAACCTCGCCAGCGCGTGTGAGGCGCTTTCGTAGGGGCGCTGCCCCCACACCCCGCTAAACTGGGATCCTCATCAGGAATGAAACCCTCGGAGGATCCGTAATGCTACCCAAGCGACAGGTCGTGCCCCTAGACCAGATACCGGCAGCTCTAGAAAAGACGGGCTTCATTCTTGAGCATGTCGTTGCAGACGCCTTCAAGAAGTCCCGATGGACAACCATAGGAAGCCGCTACTACGCAGACGATGTGGACGGGCGTGCCCGAGAGCTAGATCTAATCGCTTACAGGACTGTTGCAAGTAGAGACTTGGATGTGGTGTCGGCAGTTCTCGCAAGCTGCAAGAAGGATGAAGCGCGTACATGGGCCTTCCTTACTGAAGAGAAGCCCCGCCAAGACCCGAATTATGATTGGAATCCTGTGCACTTCTGGACGGACGTTGAACCTTTGCGTACGTACATGAATACGGAAGATTGGCGAAAAGATCTCTACGGCGCTCTGGGCGGTAGCTACGAGGACCTATTCACTGCAACAAGATCCGTCTTTGCTTTTCAGCAGCTTGGAGTGACTCAGCAGAATCAAGCAAAGAATAGAGGTGCTGCGAAGCGTGACGCTGCAGTGCCGCAGCCTGTTGTGACGGCGCCAGTTACCTCGCAGAACGATGATCAGATTTTTGGCTCGATCGTTAGTGTGATGAAGGCGCTGGACCATGAGATGGAGTCTTTGCCAAACAGGGCAAAGAACAAGAAGCGGCTCTACCACTTCACCTTGCTTTCCATCGTGGATGCCCCCTTGGTAGATGTCTTCTACAAAGGAAATGCACCGACTGTGACCGAAATTGATGGAATTACCCATCTATCTCGCTACATGGTTAATCGAAGAGAGCTGTCCGCCTTGGTGCACTTTGTTCAGGCGAGCGCCCTACCCCAATATTTGAAGTGTCTTACAGAGTCTACGGCACCTTCGTCGGAGTTCTTCGCCGAGTTGGTGGGACGGTCCTATGAGGCAATCAAGTCCAATGTGCATGTCCGTTCCTATTTCTCAAAAGCCATGAAGGGCATGCTGACCTGGAGGATCAATGAGGCGTTGCGCCGATTGACTGGGGTTTACGGTGAAGTGTCTTCCATCGAGCTAGGGGTTAAGGATGATTTCCTGGAGATCGAACTGAATGAAGATCAGTTCACTATCGACCTGCTGAATCAAGAAGCCGAACTATCCGATTCAGTGGCGGCGCTCCTAAAGAAGAGGGCCAGGTATCAAGGCAAGTTCCGGTTTGCGGTCGACATACCCTTCTAGGGTTCTTATTCATGGCTCCCGGCAGCGGAGCCATTCGCCCTTAGCATTTCGCAACTGCTCCCAGCCATTACTAAGACGCCGCATTGCAGTGCCGCCGGGTCTTGCACGACTACAGCTAAGTGGCCGCTCTCGGCCACAAGCGGACATCCACCCTACCCTTGATAAATCTTCCTAATCCCTACTCCGCGACTGTCCGCTTCCGGCCAGAAGCGGGCATCGACCAACGTCTGAAATACGCAGACCCGCAAAGCGAGTTCGGCCTGAATAAACTGTTAGCGCCCACTATCGCTTCTTGGCCGACCGCTGAGTAAGGGCCGAGCCGGCCGCAGTCTTGGAACTCTTGCTGGTTGACGAGTCTCTCAGCGTTCTCGAAGCGGCTGAGGCTGCGCTTGCGGAAGTGACATTGCTTGATTTGAACTGTGACAGTGCAGATCCCGCAGCTGATTTAGATTTCTTGCTACTGGAACTGTCACTCAAGACTTTCGACGCAGCCGATGCCGCGCGCTTTGACGTCTTTTCAGTTGCCATTTGTTGCCTCCTGGGCCTGTTTGACCATTGCGACTGGCGATGGATCACGAAGAACAATCAATGCTAGCAGTACTAGGAGCAGTGAGAAGAGAAGCGTGCTTACGATCCCGGCGGCAACGTTAGCGCCAAACTGCGGCCAAAATTTGGTGCTAGAGCGGATCTCCGAAACAATCACATCATTAAGAATGTCTTTCTTATAGTCCTCCTCTATCGTCGCGGCGATCTCCTCTGCATATACCTTCAATGCGTTTTCAGCGGTGCCACGAACTCGAAGAAGGACTGAGTCCGGTTGTTGCTGATACCAGTCTCGAATCTGTTGAGAGCTAGGTAGCGAGCCACTTCTTGATTCTATGTGGCGCATCCACTCTATTCGCTGTTCTTCAAGAACGGCGAAGGCCACAAGACCATACAACCAATTATCCTGAGACTGCTCGACAAGGAGTTTGTATGTGTCTTCGGGTCCCGATAGCGTGCTCATGGACTCTCCTGTGTGGGCGCTAACATCAGAGTTAAGCCGATCCGCAGGACGGGTTCGGCTTGAATAAATTGTTAGACGGCATCTACGCCGAAGATATTCTTGTCCCAGAACTCGATCCGCTGATCTAGCCTGAGGCCGTTATGCTCAATTGCATGACTTGGCTCAAACCCATAGATGGTTCCAGCGTAGTGATCGAGACCGATGATTGCTATGTCCCGTACGAGCACGTTCTGATCTCCAGAGCGGAGGCTTAACCGATCACCCTCGGCGATGGCGTGTCGTACCAATGAGCCGCCAGTGTAGAAGATTGTTTCGTTCGGGACTCTCTCAGTAAGCATGTTTCCTCCTGTGTCGCCCAACGCCTGAACTAGTCCGCGCCGCGAAGCGGCGTCGGCTTGGATGAACTATTAGACAGCTGGCTCATACATGAAGTTGCCGTCAGCGCCAAGTTTTAACTCAAGTGAGTTGTCGCTAAGAGCATCAGTGAGAAGTACTTTGGTGCCCGACTGGATCGCGGTACGCAGCATTTCTGGAATTTCCGCGTTAGCGATTGGGTTGTTCGTTCGCTCCGCCAGTAAATCCTGCAGTGCTTCAAACTCGATAGTGATCGTCGCTACTTTAGTGAAGTCCATTTTTTCTTTGAGTTGTAGAAGTGGGGATGCAGGGGTCTAACTACCTAGTAACCGGATTCTTGGGTCCGGCTATACAATTCATCCACAGCGCACCGTATGGCGAACAATGCCATTGGCATGGCCGATCTTAGGGCGACGGGGTCCGGTTAACAAGCCGATGCATCGCCGGGGCCACCGAGCTGAGCAGGACGCATTTCAGGAGCCGTGGAGAAGCACTGATGGATGTCCGCTTTGGGTCCGTAGCTTCCGTGCCCCTACCCCCGATAAACATCCCTTATCGCTATCCCCGTACTGAAGTGCACTGCCACTCTCAGCTTGGCGCTTGCCGAGATCCAGCCCTATTGGACTGCCGGAGCAGGAATCACACCCTTTCGCAGAATCTCCAACCTCCCAACATCGCCAACAGGCACAAGCACTGTAGCCTTCCGCACCGGGTCCCACAGTGCATAGCTGTCACCAAGACGACCAATCAGGCTTAGGTCGCCCTGCACCTTTCCATCAACAGTCACAGCCGTCACGTGCTTGCCGCCGCCAGAGGAAATCTTCTCGGCACGCTGGGAGCCAAGCATGCTTGACGCTATCGAGACGTAGACCAACATCACCAAGGCGTAGATCAGCCAAGGGGAATCTTTCACTGCGGTGGGCACCACCGGCGAAAGATGCACGATCAACGCACAGATGATCGTCAGAAGTACCCCTATCAGAAGAGGCCACGTGTTCGACCACCAAAGCAGCAGCCCCAGGACAGCGAAGAAAAGCACTGGAAACAGCCATGCGAACAGCTTGCTTTTGGAGCTGCCGCTCGTGACCTTCATCTCCACCCAGCCGCCAAGCAGCGAGGCCAGCAGCATGAGAAATAACACCATGCCGATCCCAGCAAGCCCTGCCAGTGCAAGCTCACTCACCGCAACAAACTGAAAGGGATCCAGGCCGAAGTGCCCCCAATACTCCTTTAGGTACAAAGCCCCTTGAATCAATCCAAAGGTGACGAGCGCCGAACCCCATCCAGCAACATCAGCCATCGTTAGCGTCTTCTGCGTACGTTCCATGTATCCCCTTCCATCGATGCAGCCCCGCCACATAGTGGCATGCTGCGCTCCGCTCTGCAGAATCACTCTATTAACGTGACGCGTCACGCCCGTTCACCCCCCGCCTCATTGGCGCCCCCCCCTCCCCTACTATAGTTCCCCCCCCTAACAAGGACGAGGCACCCCACATGCCCTATATCGGAATCGGACTCCACGTACTGGCCGCCATCTACTTCGCGGTGCACGCCATCCGCTCGGGCCAGAGCCTCTACTGGCTCATCCTGCTGTTCTCGTTCCCGCTGCTCGGCAGTGTCGTCTACTTCCTGGCGATCTATTTCCCGGAAGTCCGTCACTCGCGCGGCGCCCGACAGGTCGTCCGTTCCGCCAAGCAGCTCATGGACCCGGGCCAGGACCTGCGCAACGCCCGTGCCGAACTGGCCCGCACGCCCACCGTGCAGAACCGGGTTCGCCTGGGCATGACGCTGCTGGATGCCGGCCAAGCCGAGGAAGCCAGAACCCTGCTTGAGCAGGCAGCCAACTCGCCGCTGGGCGACGATCCCTACATTCTGACCGGCCTGGCGCGTGCCCGCCTCGATTCCGGGCAGCCCGCGCTTGCGGCGGAGACGCTGGACGGCTTGTTCGCCCGCCATCCGGATGTGCGCCGCAAGCCGGAACAGACCCTGCTTTACGCGCAGGCACTGGCAGCTACCCAGGCGCCCGGCACCCGCGCCGCGTTCGAGCGCGCCGTCGAATGCGGAAACGATGCGGCCGCTCGCTGCCTCTACGCCGAATGGCTGATGGCGCAGCCGCAACCCGACGATCGCGAGCAAGCCCGCAGCCTGTTCGCCAGCATCATCGACGATGCCCAGCACTGGTCGCGCCACGCGCGGAGCCACAATGCCGCATGGCTGGAGCGAACCAAGGCGGCGTTGAAGGGCTACTGACGACCCGGCAGCAGGTGTGGGCTCGAACACCTGCACTTCCAGGAAACTATCGCAGCCGGCCTAGCGGGAGCCCGGCTTGGGGAAGAGCAGCCTGGGGGTTCCGATAAACAGCAGCCATGCACCCAGGGCCGCTCCGTAGGCGAGCACCGTTCCCACAAGGAATGTGCCGAAGAGACTGCCGGTGAACAGCTGATACAGCCCTTTGCCGCGACCTGCAGCGCTGCCTCCAACAGTCAGCACGATGACCGGCAGCATGATCATTCCGCTGCAGAGGATCAGGGAGAAGGTACCCAGCAACCATCGCTTCAATGGCGGGTTCCATGGCATGGGATAGCCTGCGAGCAGTCGCCTCATCCAAAGAAACAGTACTGGAAAGGCGATCAGGTACATCAATGCCACATACAACCAGGTTCGAGCATCAGCGCTGCCCGCCTCGAAGATGGCTCGCGGGTATACCCCTGTGCGATAGAGCGTTTCTGCGCTTGCCGCCAGCGTCGCGCTAATGATCATCGCAGGCTTGAACAGGCGCGACACCTTGCCCCATTGCGCGTTGCGTAGTTGCTGCCCGTCAGTCATGCCAGACATGAAAACCTTCTTGGGCGGATGCGTCCATGAGGTACCAAGGGGCATTGTGCAGATGATTCGCCCCGCCACATGGTGACACGCAGCGCTTTGCTTCGCAGATTTCACCTATTAACGTGACGCGTCACGCGCAATTGGTAGCGCATTGCTGGACACGCCTGTCGCATTTGCCTTGCACACAGCCCCGCCGGGCGGATGCCGACAGCGCGCAGAGCTGCACCACCGACATGGTCGATAGCGTTGCAGCGCAAGGCTCCAGCTTGGTTTCGTCGTATGCAACGATTCTGAAAATGTTGAAAGTGGTGACGTCATCAGCCCTACTGCATTGGCATCACGCATAGGTCCGCGTATTCCTTGCCCTGCCACCGTGCATCGGTGGTCGGGATTCGAAACCCCGGTTGTGTGGATGTTGCTCGCACTTGCCAGCCGGCACTGCTTCGCGCGGTGCCGGCTGGCAATCCGTCAGTCGGCTATGGCGGGCGGTGCGTGGAGGCCTTGCGCCTGCCCGGTCATCCACACACGGGGTTTCGAACCACGCATCGTCCGCCACCTTTATCGGTGGCGGCTTCTGCATGCACGCAAGGAGCCCAGCCATGACCCAGCCCCCCTCCCCTGCCCCGCACCCCATCCACGACGCGCCTGCCAACGGTCCTGCCTTGGACCCGAACACCCTCATCGCCCTGCTGCACAGCATCAGCTCCGGCGCCGCCTCCGATGGTCAGCCGTGGCCTGAACGCCATCAGATGCCCGGCCGGCGCATCGCCTTGGCGGATACCGACTGCTCGCTGGCCGGGCTTCGCGTGGTCCTGGAGATTCTGCTGGCCGCGCAGCGCGCCCGCGAGAACGGCGAGCTGGAGCAATACGTCGGCCCGCGCGTGATGGAGGGGCTGATCATGGCCGGAATCGGCCTTACCGCACACGCCAGTACCCGACTGCATCCGGAGGGCTGAGTGGCCTGGTGGCGCTGGGCGGCCACCGCGCTCTGTCTTGTGGTGGTGGTTGCGGCACAGACGCAGTGGCCGGCGCCGCCCAAGCCCTCGCCTATCGGTTTCCACAGCATCCCCGGCGATCGCTTTCTGCAGTTGCGCCGCCAAGCCATGCAGTTCGTGGAGGCTCGGCCACGACAGGGCTTCCAGTTCGTTGAGCGGCGCCGAGATGCCGAGTTCCAGGTTCATTGCCGAGGCATACCCGTGCTGTGGCTGGAGAGGCGCTCGCAACATCTGCTGTTGCAGGTCTCACTGGACGCGAAGCAGCGGGCGCCTGCCGTTATGCGGTTGCGGGCGCTCCTCGAATGGCAGTTGGAGCCGTTGGATTACCTGGAGCAGGTACTGGCTGGCGTGCCGGAACCTGTTCTGTTGGATCGGGTGCTGCAGATCCTTGCTGGTGATGTGCCTGATGGGGCGCGATGTGGCGTGCCGTAGTCGAGCATGGCTCGACTCTACAGGGCTGAGGGCAGCGAGGGTCCGGGCTCCAGCCCTGCCGCTCGTCACCTGCGCGACAGGCATTGGCCCAGTGATCATGCGGGTCACCCCTCGGCATCGATCCAGCCCGCATCGCGCGCACGCGCAAGATCTTCTGGCGTATCGATATCCAGGCCCAGTTCCGGTGCCTGTAGGACATGCACCGTATCGACAGGAAGTTGCCGCAGGCGCGCTCCGAAGCCGCGGTCACCGGTTGCACCCGCAGAGTTGAACCATGCACGCGGCACTACCGCGGGAATGCCAGGCGCGTCTCCATGACGGGTGCCGGCGCACCCCGACGCCGAGGCGCGGGCACCCGAAAGCAGCGCCTGCAGATGGGAGTGCTCGATCGCGGGCTGGTCGCATGCCACGACCATCACCGCGCCCACCGTGGGCAGCAGGTGTGCGTCGGCAACCTGCAGACTGCTCGCCAGGCCGCGTTCCCAGTGGTGGTTGGTTACCGGAGTGGCATCCAGCCCGGCAATGCTGGATGTCACGGCCTGTGTGTTCGCGCCCACCACGACCAGGACCTGCGCTGGCGCGAGCTCCCGCGCCAACCGCACCACGCGATGTACCAAGGTCTCGCCCTGCCGGGTCAGAAGCTGCTTGGGCTGGCCAAGTCGGGTGCTCCCGCCGGCAGCCAGCACGACGACCGCATGCGCGTCAGTCACCTGCCGTGCGCGCTTCGCCATTGCTGCAGCTGCGCGGCGATGCTGAGCGAAATCGCCTCTGGCCCCCGGCCGCCGATGCTCAGGCCGACCGGTGACCGAAGTCTCGGGGACAGGCGGTGGCGCTGTTCCGGTGTCAGCAGCTTGAACAGGTCCTCGCGCCTTCGCCGTGGCCCCAGCAGTCCAATGAACGCGACGTTGGTATCAGCCAGGGCCACCAGCGCCTCCCGGTCCAGTTCGAAATCGTGATGCATCACCAGTACCGCGTCGCACGGGTCGCCATGAAGGGCCTCGGCCGGGTTGGTCTGACGATGCGCATCTGCGCACTGCCCGGCTGAGGCCCAGCGCGCTCGCCGTTCGGCCACGCTGACCCGCCACCCCAGGCCGCGCAGCAACGGAACCAGGGAGGGCGTTTCGGGACCGCCCCCCAACACCAGGGCCCGCGGAAGCCGGGGCAACGGCAAACGCCACGCACCCTCGCCAAAGGGCTGCGTACCCTCCATCGTATGCAGCTGCCACGCCTGCTCGTGATGGCCGGCACGGAAAATGACCTGCCCCGACGTGCGAAGGTCGCGCTGGAGTGACACACCCTCGCGCAACCAAGCCTCGATGACGTCGTCGATGCCGGCCATGGCACGCAATGGCAGGAGCGCCATCCGCAGCCGGCCGCGGCAGCCGAGCGCGGACCCACTCAACAGGTCGTCGTCACTGCGGGTGTCGATCTCGATCCAGTCGACCCGCCCTGCCGCGCTCACCTGCTCCGCGCGTCGCGCGAGCTCGGGCTCCAGGCATCCGCCGCTCAGCCAGCCGACCTGGCTGCCGTTGCAGAACAGCGCCATGTCGCCGGCACCGGCGTAGGTGGAGCCATCGGTTTCCAGCACCAGCGCGAGCACGGCGTGCTCGCCCGCGCGCACGCGCGTCAAGGCCGTCTCGAGCACGCCGCGCGGGCTGCCTTCGGCGAGGAAGCCCGGCGCTGCGGACAGGTGCTCGGCAAGATCGCAGGGCTCCCCTCCGCCTGCGGCGGAGGCCTCCAGAGTGGGCGAGGCTGCGGGTCGGTCCATGCGCAATGATCAGCCCACGTCGGGCAAGCCGGGCAACAGCTTGTCCAGGGTAATGGGATAGTCGCGCACGCGCACGCCGGTTGCGTTGTAGACCGCATTGGCGATCGCGGCGCCAACCCCGCAGATGCCCAGTTCACCCACGCCCTTGGCCTTCATCGGCGAGATCACCGGATCCAGCGTGTCGAGGAAGACCACCTCCTGATACGGGATGTCGGCGTGCACGGGAACCTCGTAGCCGGCCAGGTCATGGTTGATGAACAAGCCCAGCCGTTTGTCGACCACCAGCTCCTCCATCAGGGTCGCGCCCGCCCCCATCACCATCCCGCCGATGACCTGGCTGCGTGCGGAGAGCGGATTGAGGATCCGGCCGCCATCGCATACGGCAAGCATGCGGCGGATGCGTGTCTCTCCCGTGTAGGCATGCACAGCAACCTCGCAGAAATGCCCTGCATAGGTGCCGACGTCGTAGCCTTGCTTGAAGTCGCCGAAGGCAATGCCGTCCTCCGCCGACAGTGTGCCCGCCTCCGCCAGCTTGATGGTCCGCCCACCCACCTGGATGCGGCCATTGGCGAAGTCTGCGGTGTCGCCGTCGAAGCCCAGTTTCTCGCCCACCTTGCGGCGCAGGCTGACGCACGCCGCGTACACGCCCGCGGTGGAGCTTGCCGCGCCCCACTGGCCGCCGGAACCGGCGGAGGCGGGATGACGGGAGTCACCGAGGGTCACCTGGACCCGGTCCAGTGGCACGCCCATGGTCTCGGCTGCCGTCTGCGCGATGATTGTGTAGGAGCCGGTGCCGATGTCGGTCATGTCGGTCTCGACAATCACCCCGCCCTGGCCGTCAAGCCGGACCCGCGCCGCCGACTTCATTGTCGGTGCGCCGCGATAGCCCGCAGACACGCCCATGCCGATCAGCCAGTCCCCTTCCCTGACCTGCGCCGGCCTGGGGTTGCGCTTGCTCCAGTTGAAGCGCTCCGCGCCTTCGCGCAGGCAGCGCACCAGGTTGCGGTCGGAGAACTTCTTGGACGGATCGCCGGGCACGACCTCGGGCTCGTTGAGGATGCGGAACGCGATCGGGTCGAGGCCCAGCTTCTCGGCCATTTCGTCCATCGCTACTTCCAGCGCCATGTGGCCCGGTGCTTCGCCCGGTGCGCGCATCGCATTGCCTTCGGGCATGTCGAGCGTGGCGATGTAATTGGCCACCAGGCGATTGGCGCCTGCATAGAGCTTGGGCGTCTGCAGGGTGCCGTTTTCGCCATCCTCGCCATTGATATTGCCCGACCAGTTCTCATGGGCGATGGCGGAGATCCGGCCATCCTTTCCGCAGCCGATCCGCACGCGCTGGAGGGTGGCGTGCCGGTGCGTGGTGTTGTTGGGCATCAACGGGCGTTGCAGCGCGATCTTCACCGGCCGCCCGACCTGCTTGGCCGCCAGCGCGGCCAGCACCGCGTCGGCACGGATGAACAGCTTGCCGCCGAAGCCGCCGCCGATATAGGGCGAGTCCACGCGCACCTTGGCAGGATCGATGCCGAGGATCGCCGCCATGCCCTGCCTGGCCCAGTCGATCATCTGGTTCGCCGTCCACAGCGTGAGCGTGTCACCCTCCCAGGCGGCGATGGTGGCGTGCGGCTCCATCATCGAATGACTTTCGTCGGAGGTGTGGTAAGTCTCGTCGAGCTTGACCGCGGCGGTCGCGTAGGCGGTGTCGAAATCGCCGAGCGTCTGCCGGTCGGGCTTGCCGTCACGCCCCTTTGCCAGCGGCGCGGACGGTGCCAGAGCCGGGAAATCGAAGCGGCCCTTGCCGCGCTCGTAGCGGGTGCGGATCAGCGCCGCGGCGGCGCGGGCCTGCTCGAAGGTCTCTGCCACCACGCAGGCGATGGCCTGGTGGTAGTGGGCCACCTCGGCTCCGCCGAACAACGGTGCATTGTTCCAGTTCGATTTGCCGACCGGCTTGGTTTCCGGTGCGGTGATGACCGCCAGTACGCCGGGCGCGGCACGTGCGCGGGAGGCATCCATCGAAATGATGCGCCCCTTGCCGATGCCCGCACCGACGATGTAGCCGTAGGCCTGGTTCGGCGCCACGTCATGGCGCTCGTAGGCATAGGGGGCGGTACCGGTGGTCTTGCGTGGGCCGTCGATGCGCGGCGTCGACTTGCCGACGACCTTGGCCTTGTCGAACAGGTTGTCGCCGGCGGGGGCGTTGAATTCAAGGGGCATCAGCGCTCTCCTTCCACCAGCACCGCCGCGAGGGTGCGCTCGGCGAGCGCGATCTTGAACGCGTTCTCCCGCGTCGGGCGGGCACCGGCGAACACCTGCCGGGTCGCGGCCTTTACGCCGTCGCGCAGCAGCGGTTCGGCCGCCTCGACGCGCCACGGCTTCGGCGCGACCCCACCGAAGGCGAACCGCGCCGAGCCGTCACGCTGCACGACCGCGGCGACCGACACCAGCGCGAACGCATAGGACGCGCGGTCACGTACCTTGTGGTACACGTGCCGACCGCCCAGGGGTTGTGGCAGCGTGACGTGGGTGATCAACTCACCGCGCTGCAGCACGTTGTCCTGCTGCGGCCTGTCGCCGGGGGAACGATGGAAATCGGCAATCGGGATGCTGCGCGTACTGCCGTCACCCCTGACGGTCTGGATCGAGGCGTCCAGCACCCGCAGGGCCACCGCCATGTCGCCCGGATAGGTCGCGATGCAGCTGTCCGAGGTGCCGATCACGCCCATCTGCCGGGAGAACCCCTCGAGTGCGCCGCAGCCGGATCCGGGCAGGCGCTTGTTGCAGGGCAGATTGGGGTCGTAGAAATACGGGCAGCGCGTGCGCTGCAGCAGGTTGCCGCCGGTGGTGGCTTTGTTGCGCAACTGCCCGGAGGCACCTGCCACGATCGCGCGGGTCAGCACCGCGTAGTCGCGGCGCACGCGCTCATGCGACGCCAATGCGGTATTGGTGACCAGCGTGCCGATGCGCAGGCCGCCTTCGTCGGTGGGTTCGATCCTGTCCAGGCCGATGTCCTGCACATCGACCAGGTGCGCTGGCGTCTCGACCTCCAGCTTCATCAGGTCGAGCAGGTTGGTCCCTCCGGCCAGAAACTTCGCGCCCTCGGTACCGGCGACGGCCCTGGCGGCCTCGGCCGGGGATTTCGCGCGTTCGTAACTGAAGGCCCTCATGCGCGCCTCCCTGCAGAGGTCACGCCAGCGACCTCTGCCATCGCCTCGGCAATATTGGAATAGGCGCCGCAGCGGCAGAGGTTGCCGCTCATGCGTTCGCGCATTTCCATGTTGGTGGCCTGGGGCCGTGCGCTGACATCCGCCTGCACATGGCTGGGGACACCCCGCTTGATCTCGTCCAGTACCGCCACCGCCGAGCAGATCTGCCCCGGCGTGCAATACCCGCACTGGTAGCCATCATGCTTGATGAAGGCGGCCTGCATCGGATGCAGGTCATCGGGGGTTCCGAGGCCTTCGATGGTGGTGATGGCATCGCCCTGGTGCTGCACCGCCAGGCTGAGGCAGGCATTGATGCGCTCACCGTTGACCAGCACGGTACAGGCACCGCATTGACCGTGGTCGCAGCCCTTTTTCGTTCCAGTCAGCTTCAGATGTTCGCGCAGGGCATCGAGCAGCGTGGTCCGGGTGTCGAGCTCAAGCTCCCGCCGCTCGCCGTTGACGGTCAAGGCCACTGTGCTGATGACCGGCGGCCTGGGCGGCGGGGGCGCCGCCAGTTCGGCGGCGAGCGATGACGCCCCCGGTGCGGCGGACATCGCCACGGTCGTGACGCCGCCGGCGATCACCTGGCGACGCGTCAACTTCATTCCTTCATCACAACTTGGCACAGTGACCTCCTGGCGTTCGGGGAAACCCCGTGGCTGGATGGACGCGCTCACACTACCGAAGGGCCACTATGCCCATCTGCGGGGTACAGATCTGTGAAGTCGGCGAAATGTACGACCCTACCGAGGCAGGCAACCAGCCTGAGTGCCAGAAGAACATGTTGTAGCAAGTCCGAAGAAATCGACTGCATCCAGCCCTTTCAAAGACACCCGGACTCATTCCCAGCCTGCAGGCCAACTACGGCGGGCTTGTCTGAGTTGCCACTTCCCATGGTCGAGCATGGCTCGACTCTACAGAGGCGAAGCCTGCGGGCCGACCCGCACATGCACCGCATGGCTGACGCCACGATGGAACATCTTGGCGTATGGGCAGACGCGTTCGGTGTTGCGAACGAGTTCGCAGGCCAGGTTCTCATCCATGCCGGGAAGATGTACCACGATCTCGGCCGACAGCAGGTACAGCCCATCTGCCGGATCACGGGCGAAGGTGACCGCCACTTCGATGCTGGGGTTGTGCAGCAGCAGGCCGGCGCGCGCGGCCACCAGCACCATGGCGCCGTGGAAGCAGCCGGCATAGCCCGCAGCCAGCAGCTGCTCGGGATTGGCGCCGCCGCCAGGCCCGCCGAGCTCCGGCGGCAGGCGCAGGTCCACCGCCAGTGCACCGTCGTCCGATCGCACGACGCCGGACGCCCGCCCATGCTGGGCCTGGCCTCCGCTCACCCGCACGCGGCCGGTGTACAGCGGCTTCACGTCGTCGCCCTGGTAGCGGTCCAGCATGGCAGGCGAAGGCGGCTTCAGCTCGGTCATTGCACGGCTCCATCAAACGCAGCTGCGGCAGGCGATCGATTCGCCGCTCAGGCAGGCTGCCGCTGCAACAGACCGGACTGCTGCAGCCAGGCTTCGAAATCGACCTGCCCCAGCCACGCGTGGCCCGCGGGCACCAGCGTCTCGGTCTGCAGCGGCGCGCCGAAGTACAGTGCATCGGCGTCCGCCACCACCTGCCGGGAATCACCCGTCAGTTGCAGATAGCGCCTGGCCAGATCCGCCATCGCGCTGCGCTGCGGCCCGGCGATCTCCAGCACGCCATTGGCTGGCGCCTGCTGCGCGATGCGTGCCACCGCTTCGGCAACATCCTCGGCGGCAATCGGCTGCACGTCGGCGGCCGGCAGCCGCACGGCCGTCCCGTCGCCGGCGGACTGGATGATGCCCGGCAGGAACTCGAAGAACTGCGTGGAATGGATGATGGTGTACGGCAGGCCCGAGTCGCGGATCAGCCGCTCCTGGGCGATCTTGCCGCGGAAGTAGCCACTGGCGGCAAGCTTGTCGGTGCCCACAACAGAAAGCGCGACATGGTGGCGCACGCCGGCACGGGTGGCGGCCGCAAGTATGTTGTGGCCGGCGGTCACGAAGAACGAAAGCACTGCTGCGTCTTCGAACGAGGGCGAGTTGGCCAGGTCCACCACCACGTCGACGCCGTCCATGGCGGCATCCAAGCCCTCGCCGGTCAGTACATCCACCCCGGTGGAGGGCGCTGCCACCACGACCGCATGCCCGGCGACACGCAGGCGTTCCACCACCTTGCTGCCGATGCGGCCGGTACCACCGATGACGAGGAACTTCATTGCGTGTCTCCTGGTATGTAGAGGGGCTGCCGGGTGTGGCCGGGCGCAGGCATCGTAGGTGGCGCGGGCGCGAGGGAGTAGGTCCGTGACCGGCCGCGCACTGTTGCCCGGCACGCACCAGTACGCTCAGGCCAAGGCAGGCTGTGCGCCTGGCTTCAGAGGGGTGGCCTGCTGGCGTGCTTCCCAGTGCGAGATCACATCCAGTTCGAGCGCGCGCACCCGCTGCGTGCTGAAGTCGATGAAGGCACGCACGCGCTTGGGCAGCTGGCGGCGGCTGAGGTAGCACAGGTAGTGGCCGCGATCGAGCGGCGCATGCCGATCCAGGCAGGTCACCACCCTGCCCGCCCACAGCGCTTCACGCACCTGATAGCTGGGCAGCTGGGCGATGCCCAGCCCGTCGATGACGGCCTGCAGGGCCAGGTCGGCATCGTTGAACACCAGTGCAGCAGGCGGCTGCAGGTGTACTTCGGCACCGTCGACACGGAATTCCCAGGGCTGCATGCGTCCGCCCGGCAGGCGCCGCCCGATGCAGGCATGCGTGGGCAGCGTGTCCACCGACGCGGGTAGGCCGTGCACCTGCGCGTACGCCGGTGATGCACATACGACCAGCTGCATCGGCACCAGCTGCTTGGCGATCACTTGGCTGTCTTCCAGTAGGCCGTCGCGAAACGCCACGTCGATGCGATCACCGGCCAGGTCGGGGGCCTGCTCGTCCAGCAGCAGCTCCACGGATACCTGCGGGTACTCGGCACGGAAGGCTGCCAGCAAGGGCGCAATCACCCGACGGCCGAAGCCGTGGCTGGCACTGATGCGCAGGTGCCCGCGCGGCGGGCCCTCGCGCAGGTCGCGCATTTCCTCCAGCGCCTGCAGGATGCAGGTCACGCCCGGGTTGCAGCCCTCCAGGAACAGCTCGCCTTCGCGGGTGAGCGTGGTCGAGCGCGTGGTGCGCAGGAACAACCGCACGCCCAGCTGGCTTTCCAGCTTCTGCACGCTGCGGCTGACGGCCGAGCGGCCGATGCCGAGGCGGTCGGCCGCGCGCGCGAAGCTGCCCTCGGACGCCACTGCAATGAAGGCCAGCACGCCGGCGTAGCTGGTGGAGAAGGACGCATTGAGCGCATCGTGGCCGTCGCTGGCCAGGCGGGGCGTTGAGGCGTTCATGGGTGGCCTGGCTCCGGGCGGGCACGTTGTGCGTGCAGGTGGCTCCGCGCCAGCTTCAACCGTTGCCTGCACGCGGCAAGATCGAGCCCCAGCAGGGGCACGATGTCCTCGAATCCGGCACCCAGCACGTCGTGCAGCAACAGTACCGCACGTGCATCGGGCGGCAGTTCGCGCAATGCGGTGAGGAAGGCCTGCCAGACCTGTTCGCTGGCAGGGCGCGATGCGGTGCGCAGGTGCGATGAGGTGTCCATGCCCGGCAGACGGCCGAGCATCGGCCGCTGTGACAGGACATTGGTGCTTTTCATACAACAGCGTGCGGCCCGGCCCCCGCCTACCGGCATTGCGAATGCAGGCCTAGCCTCGCTGTGCCCTTCACACGCTACAGGAACACACCATGACCGCACGCCTGGATTACGCCGCGCAATCCCCCGAACTGTTCAAGAAGCTCGGCCTGTACTCGCATGCCGCCCACACCGCCTCGATCGAAGCGGCCATCATCCATCTGGTCAACATCCGTGCATCGCAGCTCAACGGCTGTGGCTTCTGCCTGGACATGCACGTGAAGGAAGCCACCCTGCGCGGCGAGCGTCCGCTGCGCCTGCATCACCTGGCGGCATGGCGTGAATCAACGCTGTTCAGCCCGCGCGAGCGCGCCTGCCTGGCCTGGACCGAAGTACTGACCCAGCTGCCGGCGCAGGGCGTGCCCGACGAGCTGTACGCACGCGTGCGCGGCCAGCTGTCCGATCAGGAAATTGTCGACCTCACCCACGCGGTGATGGCGATCAACGCCTGGAACCGCGCCAACGTTGCCTTCCGTACCACGCCCGGCACCCTGGACGCAGTCTTTGGCCTGGAGAAGGCCGGCCTGGCCTGATCCTTCCGCCGCTGCCCCATGCTGCGGCCCTGCTCTACCGCTTTGGAGACCTGCCATGCGTCGTTCTGTTCTGGCCCTGTTTGCGCTGCTGCCACTGTGCGGCGCTGCCGCCACCCCGCCCTCTGCTGCGCCCGAGCCCCTGGTGCGCGAGGTGATGACCCGCGCCCTGCCGGAGCAGCCCGGCAAGGAAGCGCTGATCCTTACCGTGGAGTATCCGCCGGGTGGCGCCGATCCTGTCCACCGCCACGATGCCCATGGCTTCGTCTATGTCCTGGAAGGGCGGATCGTGATGGGTGTGGCCGGCGGCAAGGAAGTCACCCTTGGCCCGGGCGAGGCCTTCCATGAAGGCCCGGCCGATCTGCACACCGTAGGCCGCAACGCCAGCGCCACCGAGCCGGCGAAGTTCGTGGTGTTCCTGATCAAGGACATCGGCAAGCCGGCGGTGCTGCCGCCGCACTGATCGCACGTCCGGCGCTGGCACCAACGACAGGTTCCCGGGTGTCACAATCCGGGGACCTGTCCCGTCTACGCTGGCATGGACGAATCCACTGCGCTGTTCTCACGCCTCCGCCCACGCCTGTTCGGCGTGGCCTACCGCATGCTTGGGTCTTCGCACGAAGCCGAAGACGTGGTGCAGGATGTCTGGCTGCGCTGGCATGGCACCGACCAGTCACAGATCGAGAATCCGGAAGCCTGGCTGGTGGCGACCACCACCCGTCGCGCCATTGATGGCCTGCGCCTGGCCCGGCATGCGCGCGAACACTATGTGGGCATGTGGTTGCCCGAGCCGCTGCTGACCGATGACACCGCCACGCCCGAGTACGTGCTGGAAACCGCCAGCGATCTGTCGGTCGCCTTCCTCAGTGTGCTGGAACGGTTGGCCCCGGATGCGCGTGCGGCTTTCCTGCTGCACGACGTGTTCGATCAGGATTACGCCGTGGTCGCGCGCACCCTGGACAAGACGCAAGCCGCCTGCCGGCAGATCGTGCATCGTGCGCGCCAGCAGCTCCGGCAGGAACGCCCGCGCTACAACGTCCCGCAGGACGTGCACCAGAAACTGCTGCGCCGCTTCGCCGAGGCCGCGTCCAGCGGGGATTTCCGCACGATGAAGGCCTTGATGGCCGAATCGGCCGAGCTGGTGGGTGACGGCGGCGGTATCGTCACCAGCTTCCCCGGGCCGATGGTCGGGGGTGCACGCATTGCCCAGCTGCTGTATGCCCCGCACCTGCGGCGCAGCGCGCAGTTGCGGATGGTGCCGGCCATGCTCAACGGACGGTTGGGACTGCTGCGCTATTTCGATGGCGAGCTGGAGGCGGCGATGGCCTTCGAGACCGATGGCGAGCGGATCACGCAGGTTCTGGTGCAGCGCAACCCGCGCAAGCTGCAGCGGTTGGCTCGCCCTATCGCCATCCAGTAGTTCCACGCCAGCCAGGGATGGCGTCCGTTGCCGGCCGCCCTTGCGGGATTCGAGCGGGGCGCCGATGCGCCCCGTCGAAAACCCTTGCTTGCGCTGTATCCGCAGGATCCGATCAGAAGTCCCAGAACACCGGCACCCAGCGGAACGTCTCGCCGTCCAGCGACACCCGGCCCACTGACGGGAACGGAAGATGGGTGGCCACCAGCAGTTCGCCGGTGCCGGCCAGGTCCTTCAGCAGAGCGACGCGAACGCGTGCGGATTCCTCCGGATCGTGCTCAAAACCGTTGTGCCAGTTCGGCTGGTCGAAGCCGACCGCGAACACCGCGTCACCGGCAAAGGTCAGGGCCTGCCCCGCGGACGCTACGCGCACCACGCAGTGGCCCGGGGTATGCCCACCGGTACGGCGGGCCGTCACGCCCGGCGCGATCTGCTGTTCGTCCTGGAAGGTGAGCACATAGCTGCTGTACTCGGCCCAGAAGTGCTTGGCCGTGGCGCGCAGTGCATCGGGGAAGCCCTGCGGCATGTTGGTACGGCTGAAGTCCGGCGACTTCCAGAACTCCACTTCCGCGGCTGCGACGTGGATTTTCAGGTCCGGGCGCAGCCGTTCCTTTACGCCTTCAACCAGCAGGCCGCCGACGTGGTCCATGTGCATGTGGGTAATCACCACGTCGGTGATTTCGCCCAGGTTGATGCCGGCGGCACCGAGGCGGCGGATCAGCTGGCCGGCGCGCGGCAGCTGCAGGTCCGGGTCCATGCCCAGGCCGGCATCGATGAGGATGGTGCGATCACCGCTGTGCACCACCATCACGTTCAATGCCCAGTCGAAGGCATCCTGCGGCAGGTACATCTCTTCGAACCATTCGGCACGGTCGGCGGCCGGCACGTTGTGGCCGAGCATCTGGGTGGGCAACGGCAGGACGCCATCGCTGATCACCAGCACTTCGACGTCGCCCACTTTCAGGGCGTAGCGCGAGGGCACCAGTTCATCGAGTGCGGGAGCAATGGGCGCGGCGGTGTTTTCCATACTGAACATGAGGGATCTCCACGAAGAGCCATTTGGCGGGCAGCAATGCAAGGCTGGCGCGAACGAATCCGGGCGCTTGCCCATGGCGCAGGCAGTGACATTGCCAGGGCACGGTTGCCTGGCGGCCAGCGCTGCGGAGTTCATGGGAAGACGGGCCACTGCGCGGGCAATGGGCCCGGAACACGGCAGGTGCCGTGTGGGATCAGCCTAGGCAGCACGCCGCAGGTGCGGTAGCTCCGTGAAGGGGTACGTCATGTTGCGTTCCGGGAAGCAATGCAGAACCGGCTGCAATGTCACCATCGCAAGCGCCTCTGGCTCGTTCGGTAGTGCGCAGGTCCAGGTCGGGCAGCTTCGGATGATCATCCAGTCGACCCCACTGTGGGTCCGCGCAATCAGGACGATCTATCAAGAAATTCGGACTTGTCATATCCCAGATGCCTGATTGCTGGCGCAAAGTACGTCTCACCACCCACCCATGAGAGTTCCCGCATGAACACCTTCGCCCGTACCCTGGCCGTTGCCACCCTCGCCCTCTCGGTCCAGGCCGGCCTGTCCGCGCAGGCCGCCGAACCGGCCACGCCGGCGGCAGTCACCAGCATCGCGCGCACCGCCAGCTACATCACCACCGCCGATGGCGTGCAGCTGTACTACAAGGACTGGGGCCCGAAGAACGGCCCGGTCGTGACCTTCAGCCACGGCTGGCCGTTGAACTCGGACAGCTGGGAATCGCAGATGATCTTCCTGGCCAACCACGGCTACCGCGTCATTGCCCATGACCGTCGCGGCCACGGCCGTTCCAGCCAGCCGTGGGATGGCAACGACATGGATCACTACGCCGATGACCTGGCCACGGTGATCAGTACGCTGGACCTGCACGATGTGACCCTGGTGGGCTTCTCCACCGGTGGCGGCGAAGTGGCGCGCTACATCGGCCGGCATGGCACCGGGCGGGTGAAGAAGGCCGTGCTGATCAGCTCGGTACCGCCGTTCATGCTGAAGACCGCCGACAACCCGAACGGCCTGCCGATCGAAGTGTTCGATGGCATCCGCAAGGCACAGATGGATAACCGCGCGCAGCTGTACAAGGACATTCCGTCGGGCCCGTTCTATGGCTTCAACCGCCCGGGCGCGAAGGTGTCGCAGGGGCTGATCGATGCGTGGTGGGCACAGGGCATGCAGGGCGGCCACAAGAACACCTACGACTCGATCGCTGCGTTCTCGGCCACCGATTTCCGCGCAGACCTGAAGAAATTCGATGTGCCCACCCTGGTCATCCACGGTGACGACGACCAGATCGTGCCGATCGATATCTCAGGCCGCCAATCGGCGAAGCTCATCAAGGGCGCAAAGCTGATTGTCTACCCGGGTGCGCCGCACGGCCTGACCGACACCCACAAGGACAAGGTCAACCAGGATCTGCTGGCGTTCCTGCAGGAAAAGTGAGTGTACGGGGCTCCGTCGTGACGGCGGAGCCCTTCCTGCCCAGAGGCAGGGCCGGCACCGGACGAGCGCCGGCTGCCACGTCAGTGCACGATTGCGGCCGTGGGATTTCAGGCCAGTCATGGCGCGCGGTGTGCACCTTGATGAAGGGTTAACCTCCAACAAAGCACACTGCGCTCTCACGGCTCTTCTCCGGCGCAGAATCCTTTGCTCCCGTGTCCAGCCCCAGACGACACGGCCATGCATCCTCCCAATGCCTTCCGGATCCACGCGATCCAGCCCCTTCTTGCGCGCAATGGCGCCATCGTTCGCCTCGATCAGTTGCGATCGACCTGCAAGAGCTGCGGCTTGCGCTCATCAATGACCCAGGACGCCGGCCTCAAGACGAGTCCATTGGGCACGACGCTCACGTGCCCCGCGTGCGGTGCCACGGGGCTGATGGACGAGGTGGAGATATGGCACCACTGGCTCGAACAGTGCCGGCGGGAACGGATGCTGGCGCTCTTCGATCCCGCACCTGACGAACCTCTGGAGCCTGATGGCCCCGAATGAGAGCGACACATGGGCTGTCCGGCCGGCGCCTCAGCGCCGCGCCTCAACCGTCGCCGGGGTGACGCCCTGCCACGCTACCCATCGTGAAGGCGTAGCCCGCCTCCTCCAGCAGCGCTCTCATGCGCAGCTCCACACGCCGGGGGGAAAGCAGGCTGTTGGGCGCGTACAGGGCATAGACGTAGCCTGCGCCGTCGATGATCTCGCGGCGCACGGCGCACTCATTGGATTCGGCAGCCTCGGACCAGACGGACATCAACCTGGCGGGACTGATGGATTGGCCGTTGCGAAGACGGAAGAACAGCCAGCGCACTCCCAGGGAACGCACCGGATTCAACCTAGCCACTGCGAACCCCCGATGCGCCGGAAAAGGTCCCTCAGGACCTCTGGATCCAAGCGTGGATGCTCGTCTTTCGAAGAGCGCGGAAGGTCGATACGTGCGGCGCCGTTCACCAGCGCGGGCAGATCGGACTGAAGGTCGATCCACCACCCCGTGGGCAGCCGGAGCCCCGTGCCCGTTCTATCGTAGATGCAGATCGGAAAAGTCATGGCGTTGCTCCTGGATGACCCGAGCATACGCCTGCGCGATGTCAGGTCTGGATGCGACGCCTAGGAAGATGCCGCATCGACGCGCTTTGCGCATTCGAATACGTGTGCTTCGTCCTGCTGGACCCTGCGGAACGACTCCAGCCAGCCGAACGCTGCGCCACGATTGTGAATCGTTTCGCCAAGCCTTCCGGTCAGGCACCGTGCGCACTCCATCCCGCCAGGACTGGGCGCATCGCAGCAACGGCATTGCGCCATCGTCGTCGTTCTCTCCGGGCGGCACTGGTACATGATCTTGGTCATCAGGCTGATCGCCTGGCTTTGTGCGGACATGCACGCTCCCTGTCTGCTGCGGAAGCAGCCGCGCGGCGCGCGGCTCCTCCTGTTCTTCAGCGACGCGTATCACCGCCGGGACCGCCTTTCTTTTGGTCCGTTGGATTCGAGTCGCTACGATCCTTCTTGTCCTGCTGCTGTTGTTCGCCTTGCCGGCCAGGCTCTTCCACGCTGGGCTCGCCCCCCTCGACCTGCCCCTGCTGCACGGGCTGTTCTGCTTCAGCGGAAGCGTTGGAGCGGTCATTCCTGTTCTGTTCGGGGACGCTGTTCATTTCGATTCTCCGTCGCAGCAAGGGTGCTGCCGATTGACTGTGGGCCTGTTGCCGTTACGGGAACAGGCCGGCAAGCGCGTTGTATGAACGGTTGTGATGAACAGGCTCCCGGCAGCAAGCGTGTACTGAGGTTTCGAACAGGGGTAGGCGCCGTGAGCCACGGAAGAAGCAAGCACGTTGTCGATGTGGAGCGCGAGCTGGCCCACTGGGAAACCGCGTTCAATCTGGGTGCGCTGCCCGCGATGAGTTTCCGGCACGAAGTGGCGCCGGTCATCCGGCTTGCCTGCGATATCTATGTGAGAGATCCGCACGGTTCCCGGTCAGCCTGGATGGACGACCTGCAGTGCCGCCTTGCGAAACGATCAAGCCTGCGCGGCCACCCTGGCGCGGCAGAGATTGCCGATCGTTGCTGGAAGCTGCTGTCCTGCGGCTAGGCGCCTCCTGCCGGACGATTCCGCTCGCGCACACCCTGCCCCAGCTCGGATGCCAGGAGCGGCGCCGTCCTGCTGCCCTTGGCGCGGGCCACCTGTTGCGGCGTGCCCTTCGCCACGATGGTGCCGCCCGCGCTGCCAGCGCCCGGACCGACGTCGATCACCCAGTCGGCCTGTGCGACAGAACGCATGTCGTGCTCGATCATCACCACCGTGTTGCCTGCGTCCACCAGCCGCTGAAGCTGCACCAGCAGCCTGTCGGCGTCTGATGCATGCAGGCCGGTGGTGGGTTCGTCCAGCACGTACAGCGTGCGCCCGCGCTGGCTGCGCTGCAGCTCTGTGGCCAGCTTGATGCGTTGCGCCTCACCCCCTGAAAGCTCCGTGGCCGGCTGGCCCAGCCGCAGGTAGCCCAGGCCGATCTCCTGCAGCAACTGCAGCGGGCGGGCGATGGCCTCTTCTTCTGCGAAGAACGCATGGGCCTGGTCCACCGTCATCTGCAGGACCTCGGCAATGTTGCGGCCGTTCCACTGCACCTTCAGCGTGGCCTCGTTGTAGCGGGCGCCGTGACAGGTGGGGCACGGCGCATAGACGCTGGGCATGAACAGCAGTTCGACGCTGACGAAACCCTCGCCTTCGCAGGTCTCGCATCGCCCCTTGGCTACGTTGAACGAAAAGCGGCCCGCGTCGAAACGGCGGCGGCGCGCGTCGGGTGTCGCGGCGAACAGCTTGCGCACGTGGTCGAACAGGCCCGTGTAGGTAGCCAGGTTGGAGCGTGGCGTGCGGCCGATGGGCTTCTGGTCCACCTGCACCACGCGCTGGATGGCGTCCACGTCGCCGGCCAGCTGGCCCCGCGTTGCTTCGATTACGGTGGGTCCTTCGGCAGGTGCGCTGTCGGCGCCGTCGTCTGCCGTCTCATGCCCGAGGTGCAGCAGCATCAGCTCGGGCAGCGCCTGCGCCATCAGGCTGGATTTGCCCGATCCGGAAATGCCGGTCACTGCAGTCAGCAACCCCAACGGCACCTGCGCATCCACACCGTGCAGGTTGTGGCGGTGGATGCCTTTCAGCGCCAGCCAGCTGTTGGCACTGCGCTGCCGGCTGGCCGGCGCGGGCACCCGGTCGAACAGGTACTGCGCCGTGCGCGAATCCTGAACGTTGCGCAGGCCGTCGGGCTCGCCACTGTAGAGAACGCGTCCGCCATGTTCCCCTGCCTGCGGGCCCATATCCACCAGCCACTGCGCGCGGCGCATCAGCTCCAGATCGTGTTCAACAACGAACACCGAGTTACCGCCGTCGCGCAGCCGTTCCAGCGCGTCGTACAGCGCCTGGCTGTCGGCCGGATGCAGGCCGGCCGACGGTTCGTCGAGCACGTACAGCACGCCGAACAGCAGCGAGCTGAGCTGCGTGGCCAGGCGCAGGCGCTGCAGTTCGCCGGCCGACAGCGTGGGCGTGGCGCGGTCCAGTGAGAGATAGCCCAGGCCGAGCTCGCGAAGTTGTCGTACCCGCGCCATGACCCCACCCGCCAGCCGTTGTGCCGCCAGGCGCTTTTCCTCAGACAAGGCTGAGGTCAGACGCACGTCGGGTGCGCCTTCGTGGGTCGCGCGGCCACTTGCTGCCCGCTTGGCGCGATCGCTGGGCGTTGCACGCCTGCTGGTACGCGCGCCGTGGCTGTGTGCACTGAAATCGCCCTGCGCGATGGGCTCGAGCAAGGCCGCCAGCTGGTCCAGCGGCAGCCGCATGAACTCGCCGATGTCCACGCCGGCGAAGGTGACCGAAAGCGCTTCCGGCTTCAGGCGCTTTCCCTGGCAAGCGGGGCACAGCCGGCCTTCCATGTAGCGGGAAACACGCTTGCGCATCAGCGCGCTCTGGGTGTTGGCAAAGGTGTGCAGCACGTAGCGGCGTGCGCCGGTGTACGTGCCCATGTAGCTGGGCTCCAGCTTGCGCTTGAGCGCGGCGCGGGTCTCGGCCGGCGTGAAGCCGGCATAGACCGGCACCGTGGGCGTTTCCTCGGTGAACAGGATCCAGTCCCGGTCCTTCTTCGGCAGCTTCTTCCACGGCACATCGACGTCATAGCCCAGCGTGACCAGGATGTCGCGCAGGTTCTGGCCATGCCATGCCGGTGGCCAGGAGGCGATGGCGCGCTCGCGGATGCTCAACGACGGGTCCGGCACCATCAGCGCTTCGGTCACCTCGTAGACGTGCCCCAGGCCGTGGCAGGTGCTGCAGGCACCCTGTGGGGTGTTGGGCGAGAAGTCTTCGGCGTACAGCATGGGCTGGTGGGCCGGGTAGGCCCCTGCCCGCGAGTACATCATGCGCACCAGGCTGGACAACGTCGTCACGCTGCCCACCGATGAGCGCGCATTGCTGGCACCGCGTTGCTGCTGCAGGGCGACCGCCGGCGGCAGGCCGTCGATGGCATCCACGTCGGGCACGCCGGCCTGGTCGATCAGGCGACGCGCGTACGGCGCGACGGATTCGAAGTAGCGCCGCTGCGCCTCGGCGAAGACCGTGCCGAAGGCCAGCGAGGACTTGCCGGACCCCGACACGCCGGAGAACACCACCAGTGCATTGCGTGGAATGGAGACATCGACATTCTTCAGGTTGTGCTCGCGCGCACCGCGGACCTCGATGCAGCCGCTGGCTGCGGCAGCACATGACGATTCGCCAAAGGGGGTGTTGGACATCTCAGCATTCCTGCATTCGGTGGGCGGATCGCGCATGGTGCGCCCGAGCGGCCATTGTCACCGGTCCGGAGTGAATGGCGCGAGGGCGCCGGAGGCGGGATGCTGTCTTCACCTCTCGTTCGTACGGCGTTGCCCAGCCAAGGGCTAGCGTGGGGCTGCCCACACACCGGAGGCCCTCATGCACCCCGACATACTTGGCTGGGCCGCCACGGCGGTACTGATGGCAACCTTGATCCGGCAGATGGTGAAGCAGTGGCAGTCGTCCAACCCGGAAGCCGTATCCAGGTGGCTGTTCGCAGGCCAGATGACCGCATCTGCGCTGTTCACGGTGTACAGCGCGATGCTGGGCAGCGTGGTCTTCGTGGTGACCAATGCGATGCTGCTGTTGACGGCGGTGGTGGGCCAGGTGATGGCGTGGCGCCGCCGCGGCCGACGCCGGGCTCCCCCGCCCTGCTGATTGTTAATGCGCGTTGCCTGAAGGTTTGACATTACTTTCCCCCACCGTTGATGGGGCCGGACCGTCACACGGATGAGGAGGCCGCTGCATGCCGTACGGTTCTGGCGCACTCTCGTAAAGACCGTGCGCAGTAATCCTGCGGGCGCTCACATGCCGCCTTCACCTGGCCCCTGCCCGATCGCAACCGGGCAGGACCTACGCTGAGCACTCCACTCACTGCGGAGCCCAGTATGGCTATCAAGACGGCGGAAGACCTGTTCATCCACGAACTCTCGGATATCTACAGTGCCGAGAAGCAGCTGACCAAGGCCCTCCCGCGCCTGGCCCGTGCGGCCGAGAACCCGGACCTGGCGGCAGCGTTCGAAACGCACCTGGAAGAAACGCAGGGCCAGATCGAACGCATCGATCAGGTGGTGGAGGTGCTTGGCATTCGCCTGAAGCGCATCAAGTGTGCGGCGATGGAGGGCCTGGTGGAGGAAGGCAAGGAAGTGATCGACAGCATCGACAAGGGGCCGGTGCGGGATGCGGCCCTGATCGGCGGCGCGCAGAAGGTCGAGCATTACGAGATTGCGTCCTACGGCACCATCGCCGCGCTGGCCAAGCAGCTGGGCTACAAGGATGCCCTTCCGCTGCTGCTGGAGACGCTGGAGGAAGAGAAGGCCACCGACGAAAAGCTGACCCTGCTGGCCAAGGGCGGCGGCAACGCCAAGGCCGCGCAGGCCGCCTGACCGGCGCACGCCGGAACCCGGCGGCCACGGATGGCCGCGTCAGGGCCCGTACAGCACCTGATCATTCGGGCAGAAGAACGTGCGCCGCCGTGTGGTCCCCAGGTAGAGCTTGCTGATCGGGCCGCCGCACAGAGGGCAGACCTTTTTCGTGTGCACCTGCCAATGCTTCTTCAGTTCGAAACGGCGGTTCCACTCCAGGAAATCAAAGCTGTAGGCGCGGGCCTGCTCGATCATGGCGGTAAGCCTGCGTGGCGGCAGGTCGCCCAGCCGGTTGGCCGGATGGACACCTATCCGGAACAGCACCTCGTTCTTGATGATGTTGCCCACGCCGGCGAAGACGGTCTGGTCCAGAAGCGCATCACAGACCATGACATCCGGCATGGCCTTCAGCTTGCGCCGGGCCAGCTTTGGATCCCAGGCCTCGTTCATCACGTCACGCCAATCGTAGATGTCGTCCAGCGGCTGGTCGATCAGGCGCACGGAGCACGCGTAGAAGTTCAGCTCACCGTTGTCGAACACCAGCGATACCCGCGCCGGGCCTGGCTTCCGTTCGTCGATGCGCCAGCTGCCGAACATCATCAGGTGGATGCGCAGCGTGTGGCGGCTGAACTCCAGCAGGAAGTGCTTGCCCCAACTGCGGACCGCCTTGACCCTGCGGCCCTGCAGCGGTGACAGGTCGATGCGGCTGTTACCGGACACGGTGCGGACCACGTGCCCCTTGAAATGGCTTGCGGCTTCGCGCAACAGCACGATCGAAGGGCCTTCAGGCATGTGCGTTCTCCTGCAGCAGCGCCTGCAGGCGCAGCGCGTTGCCGGTGGCATGGCCCAGTGCGGTATTGTCCAGTACGCACCAGGCCGGCCGTTGCGCATCGGCTTCGCGCCGCAGCGGCTGCACCAGCTCCGCCAGGCTCTGCTCGCTGTACGCACTGCGATACATCTGCGGCTGGCCGTGCCAGCGCCAGTAGCTCCACGTGCGGTCACCGCCGGGAATCGCTGCAACCGGCACACGTGCCGGATCCGCAGCGACCCGTGCCACGCCATGCGCACTCAGAAGTGCATCCACTTCCGGCGTGAACCAGCTCGGGTGGCGCGGCTCGCACGCCACATCGGCCTGGGTGCGTGAACGCAGGCCCCGCAGGAATTCCCTGGTCGTGGCCGCGTCGTACACCAGGCTTGGCGGCAACTGCAGCAGTAGCGGCCCCAGCTTTCCACCCAGCTCCAGCACGCCATCCAGGAACTGCTCGAACGGCTGCATCGCATCGCGCAGCCGGCGCTCATGGCTGATCTCCCGCGGCAGTTTCACCGCGAACCGGAAGCCCTCCGGAACGCTCACCGCCCATCGCGCGTAGGTGCTGGGCTGGTGCGGTCGATAGAAGGACGAGTTGATCTCCACCATCGGCAGGCGTGTGGCATAGCGCTGCAGTGCGCTGTCGCCCGCGCCGAACGCTTCGTGAACCGCCCGCGGCAGCGACCAGCCCGCACAACCGACGCGTGGTGGGGCGGGCGCAACCGGGGCGGCTGTGGCATTCATCGTGCCAGCTGCCCGTCCGGTTCGGTGATGCCGCCCGCACCTGCCTCCGTGTGCGACTGCGAAATCGACAGCAGACGATCCAGTGCACTCTTGCCCGAGTCGAGCGCCGACGCGCTGCGCACGAAGCCGGTCCAGTCGGAGATGGCGATCTTTCCCAGCGCCAGCTCGTCCACCCGCACGCTACGCATCCGCCAGTGCGGAAACTGTCGGCGCCCCACCCTGCCCCGGTTCAGCTCGACGATCCCACTGTGGCTGCAGGCCGCGAGAATGCGCGTGTACGCCGCATTGATCCCGGCCTCCGGGCCCTCCAGATACTGCAGGAAGCGCGAGCCATCGAACAGCAGCGTGCCGGTGACATCGACGGATTCGTTGAACTGCACCGCTTCGGCCACAAGCTGCTGCAGCCGCGCTGCGGTCAGGTTGCGGGAGGCTTCACTCACGTAGGCAATCGCACGAAGAGGCATGGCACCACCGATGGTTGCGGACCGCTTTACCTTAGCGATGCCGGTCGTACGCGCGGTGAGTCCGGTGTGGAGGCTGCGTCGAGTTGCGGCGCGTCCACGCCGCTTGGGCATGACGCGCTGATCGGGCACAAGCCGCAGACCACCGCAATGTCCGGCGCGACCGGTACGCAGCCACCTCAGCAGGGGACCGCCTCGTCGGGAGGTGTGAACCGCCCAAGGTGTGCGCTGCACGCAGCCCTGATGCAGCGATAGCATCTACGGACTTCGGGATGGCCCTGGTCTGCGCTCAGGGCATCGGGCTGGACAGTGCCGTGCCGCCGGCTCGACTTCGCAGGCTGCCAGCCGGAGCGCGCGGAGCGTCCGCTGCCACCAGCGCCTGTACCACACGATGTTGCATACGGTGAGCGCCGCCTTCCACGCCCACGACATACACGAAGCGCCCATCGAACTTGGCGTGCGCGTCCTCCAGGACATCGTCGGCCTGCAGCGCCCGCTTGAGCGACTTCATCCACGTCCGTTCAGGCATGCGGTCCAGTTCCACTACGACGGCCGTGCCACCGCAGTCCAGCGGCATGCACTCGACACGCAGCACGCGGGGGGAAGCAGAATCGGTTCCGGATAGCGGCATGAGAAAAGCTCCGATGCGGGGGACGGCGGCAGTATCCATGGCACGTGCCAAGGCGCCGTCAACAAACTCCATCCGGCCCTGCACGCTGCATATACGGTGCTGGAAGCGCGCTTCACGGGCTTCGCGCCGGGCTGACAAGCCGCACGCACCGTATTGATGCTTCACAGCACAGACTGGCGTTCCCGAAGCAACACAGGCTGCACACATGCAATCCGGATTGAGCCAGCGCAGATGCAACCTGCTGCTGGTGGAAGACCAGCTCGACCTGGCAGCACTGATGGAACATGCACTTGAGGACGCTGGCGACCAGGTGACACACGCCTACAGCGTGTTCGACGCGCTGGGACTGCTGGATACCCAGCGGTTCGACGGCGCCGTGCTGGACGTCGAGCTTCGAGACGGCGTGGTATTTCCAGTCGCTGATCGCCTGGCGGAACTTGGCATCCCCTTTCTGTTCGTCTCTGCGGTCTATGACCAGCTGGTGCCACAGCGCCACCGCCGCGCCGCCTTCGTGACCAAGCCATTCCACATCGATCAGTTGCAGGACACTGTGCGGCGTGTGATCAGCTGCACAACATGCTAGCACCCGTCCCGCACTTCAGGCGGCGTTCGCGTAGGGCTCAACGACTGCAAGCAGCTTCTCCATCGCTTCGGCTTCGTCCTGGCTCGTTACCGCCCGCTGGATGAAACGGCTCCAGTCAGCAAGGGCGATCCTCTGCAGCTCGCCCGCGCTGACCGACAGGCAGCGCATCGGCCAGAACGGCAACCGCCGCTGCCCGACACGGCCACGCCCGAGTTCGGTCAGTTCGGTGTGGCTGCGGGCGCCGCTTACGCGGGAGAAGGCAACATCCAGCCCGTCCGCGGGGCCTTCCATGTATTGCAGGAAGCGCTGCCCGTCGAACAACAGGACCCCGGTCACGCCCGCTGATCGATTGAAGCGGGCCGCATCTTCCATCAGTGCAGCCAGGCGTTCCGGCGTGAACCCGGGGGCAGCCCGGCTGGCGTAGACAATCGCGCTGTTCGGCATCGGCCGCTCCTGCTCTCCGAGCCGATCAATCTAAGGTCGGCAGCGTTCACGCGCCGTAAACGCGTACAGGGAGCGCGTCACATATCGGCCGATGTGCCCGGGTTTCATGGGATTCGGCCTGAATCGGAGACGCCTGACGGCGCGCCCCCCTGCTGCGGTGCGGCGAAATGGCCGGTGTTTACGCAATGGCCGGCCCGGTCAGCACGGCAGGGGCACCCGCCGCCCCCATTTCCGCCAGATAGGCTGAAAATCCCCCTGCGGCGCGCCCTTCCAGACGCGCACTGGTGAAGACGACGGGAGCACCGGCCCAGCGTACATCCGCGCCGCAGGCCTGCAGCGCCCTCACCATCTGAACGTCTTCCCCGCAGCGCAAGGCAGGAAAGCCGCCGACCGCACGATAGAAATGGGCAGAGACACCCAGGTTGGCACCATGGATGCGCCCGTGACCTTCCCCCCACTGCTGCCGCCCCTGGAATACCCTGCGCAGGCGATGTTCGGACGGGCAGCGCGCCGCAATGTCCACCAGTCCGCAGAAGGCGTCACACGGCTGCTCCAGTTGTCCAACCAACCAGTCGCCAGGGACCTCGCTATCAGCGTCGGTGCTGGCCAACCACCTGGCGCCGCGACCCAGCAGCTCGACGGCGGCCGCTGCGCGGGCAATCCCCACGCAGCGTGCATCCAGCCGCACAATGCCGACGCGCTGTTGGTGGCAGATGGACGCCGTCGCATCCGAGCAAGCGTCCAGTGCAACCACCACTTCGACCGCTTCGCCGCCCAGGCCCGGGTGCAGGGCCGCCCTTCGGATCGATTGCAGGCAGCGCGCCATGCTGGCTGCCTCGTTGTGCGCGGGGACCAGAACGCCTATCACCGCAGGCCCTCGTTGCGGGCCAGTGACAGCGTGCCGCGCGTCCAGCCCTGCAGCACGAAGTCCGCATCGCGATAGTGGAAGGCTTCGTGCAGGCCGTGGCCCAGGCACCGATGCACGACTTCGGTCCGGCTCACCCGCCCGGGGAACGAGGGCAACCAATGGCAGGCGACCAGCAATCCGTCGTCACGAAGTGCTTGATCGATTCCGGCACGCAGCTCGCGAAGGGCGCTCGTCCCCAGGTAGTAGCCCATCTCACCGCAGACGATCAGGTCGAAGCGCCCCGGCGGCCATTGCTCGGGGTGGCTGGCGCAGTGGACCTGCACGTGCGGCAGGTGGGCCAGGTTGCGGCGGGCCCGGAACGCTGCGCGCGGGCTGATATCGGTGGCCAGCAGGCGCTCACAGCGGGCCGCCAGGGCCTCGGTCAGCACGCCGTTGGAGCATCCCAGCTCCCAGCCACGATTGAACTGGCGCTGGCTCAGGCTGGCCAGCAGCAACGCACGCTTGCGTTCTTCATACCACCGACTGCGGTAGCCAAAAGGGTCTTCCTGCTCATGCAGTTCATCGAAGTACGGTTGCGCGCTCATGCCAGAAATACCTCGTAATCGCGGAAAAATCGGGCCAGTACATGGGAAGGCAGCACCGGCGGGCTGTTCAGGCCCGGCACGTTGCCCGTCTGCGTCCGGAACCGGGCGATCGCACTTCGTTTCACCGACGCCACTGCGGAAATGTCGACAAGCTGCGGGAACTCCCACGCCATATGCGCGCAGGCCGGATCCAGCCAGTGCCAGCCCCATACCGGGTACTCCAGGCGACGGCAACCCACTGCGCGCGCGGCGCGGCAGGCTGCACGCCCTGCCGCTTCGTGATCGGGATGCCCATCGAAGCGCCAGGGCGCCAGTACCAGATCGCCCGGCTGCAGGTGCTGCTGCAGCCAGTCCTGCAGGCCCTGTTCGTGCTTGCTGACCGCGCCATCGCCGATGCCGAGATGAAACGTCGCGTCGGCCGCAATCCCAAGTTCCGCCAATGCCGCAGCAAGCTCTGCCCGACGCGCCGACCGCAGGCGCTCCGGTGTCCACCACGGTTCACCCGGATAACACGCTTCACCATCGGTCACGGCAATGACGCCAACCTCCATGCCCTGTGCCGCGGCATGATGGAGCAGCCCACCACAGCCAAGAATCTCGTCGTCGGGATGCGGCGCAACGACCACAAGGCGGTCGTGGCCGGCGCACAGTGAACGGGCGGGCGTGGACGGTTGCTGCCAGAGCCAATCGCAGCGCAGCCAGGCCTGTTCCTGAGTTCCCTGTCCTTGCAGGGGTGTGCTGGCTACAGCGCCCATGCGGTCTCCTCGGCTGCCCGCTGCTCACCCAGCCACTGCCAATCGCGATCGGCATGGCACTGCCTGAGGAACACCGTCAGGTCCGCCCAGCGGCGGGCGTGACCGTCTTCCAGGCACATCGGCGCCGGACCGAGCGCCCGGCCTGCAAGGTCCAGGACGCGCGTCGCCGCCCGTTCGACCACGCAGCGCAGCCGCACTACGTCTTCCCGATGCGCCGATTGAGGCGCGTCGTCGATGCGTGCGGCCACTTCGCGAAGCAGCGCCGCAGCCGGCCCCAGCACAAGGTCCGCTGCACCCAGCAGCCGTGCGCGGTTGCCGTCGCTGCAGGCCGGCCGCATGCGTTGAGCCAGTGCCACCGCTGCGCCAAACCAGACCGCCGCGATACCGGCTCCGCCATGCCAGAAGCCCGGCCGTTGCAGGTAGGCGTCGCGCGGTCCCAGAATCGTCATCGGTGCGCCGTCGAAGCGCACCGTCGTGGACGGAATGCCGGCCATGCCAGCCGCCGGCCAGGGCTCACCCGAAAGCGTGCACCAATGCTCCGCCGGCACATGGCACAGCCACACGCCGTGTGTGTTCCGCACGGTTACCAGTGCCGCATCCACCCACGCGCTGCCTGAACACCAGGGCTTGTCACCATACAGTCCACCGCCGGCGTCGATGCGCAGGGTGTTGGCTGGGCCTTCTGCGGCCCACACCGCCAGCAGCTGCCCTTCAGCAACCCTAGGCGCGTTCAGCTCGGCAATGATCGCCTGGGCGTCGTAATGCGCTTCCAGTACCTTGGCCAAGCAGAGGTCCTCTGCCCCCCACGCCGCCAGCGCCCGCCAACGCTGCAGCGTGTGGCCACTTCCGGGCAAAGGCAGCGCGGGCTGCTGGGCGAGAACCTGGCGCGCGCGGTTGAACAGCGAAGAAGGCGACGTCACATCCTGCATGGCCGGTCTGCAATGAAGATAGGTCATGAACGTAGGCGCCCTGCGGTCACATCACTGTCTTGGCGATGTGGCGGCCACATGAATACCTGGCGCAGTGTTCCTCACGCGGTCACCGCTGGCGCTGTTCGCTTGCACGCACGCACTGGCGCAGTTCCCATAGCCATGGCAACACCACCAGGCCAAGCGCCGGCAGCGATACAAACCCCCACAGCGCCGGTGCTGCCGGTGCCACATTGACTGCCCAACGAGGCTCGGCCTGCCACGCCACTCCGCCCAGCAGCACCCAGGGAGCGGCGTCGAGCACACTGTGCACGTGCTGCTCGGCCGGGCTGATGCGTCGCCGCCCGTCCGCGCTGACGGTGTCGAGGTAGCCGGCGATTGCATGCGCGATGACCAGGACTGCCAGCAGCGTGACGAGCAACCACGTGCTTTCCAGCACGAGCCACGCCAGCACGCCGCTGCCGATGAGCAGCAGCTGCAGCCCATGCAGCAGGCTCTCGCGCATCGCGGACGTGTGCGGCAGATCGGTACGCCGGTGAAAGTGGAAGTCCAGCGCACCGGCGGTCAACCAGACTGCGTAGACACAGGCCATGACAATCCCGCTCATGACGGCTCGCTCAGGGTGTCAATACGATCTTGCGGCAGTCGTCGTCCTTGGCATCGAACATCGCATAGCCTTGCGCTGCATCGGCCAGGCGCATCCGGTGCGAGATGATGTCCCCCGGATCCAGCTTTCCTTCGATGATTGCGTCCAGCAGTTCCGGCATCAGTCCCTGCACGTGGGTCTGTCCCATCTTGAATGTCAGCCCCTTGTCGAACGCATCGCCCAGCAGGAACCCGTGGATGAAACCGGCATAGACACCGGGAATGCTGACCACGCCGCCGCGGCGGGCGGCTGCGATGCACTGACGGATGGCCACGCCGCTGCTGCCTTCCAGTTTCACGGCGGTCAGCGCTGACTCCAGGGCACTGCCCTCGGCCTCGAAACCGACGGCCTCGATGCAGGCATCCACGCCGCGCCCACTGGTCTGGGTCAGGATGTAGTCGGCTGGGTCCTCGATCTCCTTGAAGTCGATCGGCGTCACACCATAGGCACGGCGCGCGTAGTCCAGGCGGTAGCGAAGATGGTCGACCATGAAGATGGTCTCCGCACCCAGCAGCCGGCAGCAGGCCGCGCTCATCAGTCCCACCGGACCGGCACCGAAGATGGCTACTGTCGAGCCCGGCTTGACCCCAGCGTTCAGCGCGGCCTGATAGCCGGTGGGCAGAATGTCCGACAGGAACAGAACCTGTTCGTCGGCCACGCCTTCCGGAATGCGCAGTGGGCCCACATTCGCCTTGGGCACGCGCACGAATTCGGCCTGTCCGCCTGCCACGCCGCCATACAGATGGCTGTACCCGAACAACGCCGCCGGAGGCAGGAGGCCCTTCTGGTTCAGCGCAGCGCCCTTGCCCGGGTTGGTGGTCTCGCAGGCGGCATACTCGGCCAGCCGGCAGTGAAAGCACTCGCCACAGGCGATCACGAAGGGGATCACCACGCGATCACCCGGCCTCACCTGCGTTACGCCGCTGCCGACCTCTTCCACCACGCCCATGAATTCGTGGCCCAGCACATCGCCGTCGTGCAGATCGGGAATCTTGCCCCGATACAGGTGCAGGTCCGAACCACAGATGGCGGTGGCGGTAACCCTCAGGATCAGATCGTCCTCAGCCGCCAGCACCGGGTCCGGCACGGTCTCGACGCGCACATCCTTGCGGCCGTGATAGGTCAATGCCTGCATCGTGCTTCTCCAGAAGATCGGAACGACAGCATCGCAGGGACGTCCTCCCGCCCCGGTGACATCCAGGTGTGCACAGCGTTCATTCCGCGGCGTCGTAGCGTTAACCCCGACCGGGTCACGCTGCGAACACCCGCCACAGGAGCCCAGCATGAACGACGAGCTGCCTTTCAATCCAACAACAGACGTGGACGATCAATCGAAGGCGCACACCCCGGACGAGCGGCGCAATGATCGAGCGAAGTGGAAGGCGCACGACATGCCGGACGACGGCGATGGCCCCAAGGCCGTACCCGAGGACTACGAACGTCCCGACCCCGATCCGACGGGCAAGCGTTGAGGCCGCCTCACATCCTGGATGCGCCGGATTCACGCGTCATGGTGCGCTGCCGGCGCAAGCTGCATGCACGATTTCTGGTCGGCCTGAACGAGGTGTTGCATGTGGAAACGCAACGGTCTCTCGCTGGTACTGCTTGCACTCACTGTCGTCTTCATTGCCGGGCAGGCAGTTGCGGGACATCACGTGCACAATCAGGAGTTGACCCAGCACGGACGCGCGCCGGTCGACCTGTGGCACTACCTGGCGACCGGGCATTTTGTCAGCGCTACATTCGAAAACTGGGAGAGCGAGTTCCTGCAGATGGGGATGTACGTTCTTCTGACCGTCACCCTGCGCCAGCGTGGATCAGCCGAATCCCGGCCGCTGGACCCCGCGCAGGAGCAGAACCGCGTGGAGCCGGGACCTGCGCCGTGGCCGGTTCGTCGCGGCGGCGCATGGAAGGTGCTCTACGCTCACTCGCTTGCGATCGCCTTCGGGCTGTTGTTCCTGCTCAGTTTTACATTGCACGCCTTGGGTAGCTGGCGCGCCGATCAGGTCGAGCAGCAGTTGCAAGGGTTGCCGGTGCCGGGTTTCCTGGAGCATCTGGGCAGCAGCACGTTCTGGTTCGAGTCGATGCAGAACTGGCAGAGTGAGTTTCTTGCGGTGCTGTCCCTGGTTGTACTTACGATCTTCCTGCGGCAGAAGGACTCACCGCAATCCAAGCCGGTCGAAGCTCCGCACGCGCAGACAGGGGATTGAACCATGGGAAATGCTCCGTCAACCGCCTTGCTGATCATCGACATGTTCAGTCGCTTCGACTTCCCGGGCGCGCAGGCGCTGGCACCAGCAGCGGAGCGGGCGGCCGCACAGATCCGACGCTTGAGAGACCACTTTGATGGCCACGGATGGCCGGTCATCTACGCCAATGACAACTTCTCCGACTGGAAGCGTGACTTCCGCCAGCAGGTAGCACAGTGCCAGCGGGATGGAGGACCGGCCGGGCGGATTGCCGACCTCCTCTCTCCCCTGCCCGGCCACTACTTCGTGCTCAAGCCCAAGCATTCGGCGTTCCTGGCCAGCCCGTTGCCGATTCTGCTGGCGAAGCTTGGCGTGCGCAGCCTTTGGCTCGGTGGGATGACGGCCGATTCATGTGTCCTGGCTACCGCGCTGGACGCCAACGCCAGGGAATTCGACGTAGTGGTGGCACGGGAGGCTGTGGCGGGGACGCCGGCCCGGAAACAGCGTGCGATGGCGCTGCTCGCCGATTCGGGCGCGGCCCGGGTCGCGCGGCTCGCCTCGCTGGTCCCGGCATGACCGGCCGGAGCGGGCTCAGGCCCGGTCTGCGATTCCCTTTACACCGGCGTGACCGGCGCAATGTGCGCAGCAGAAGATATGACCGTTTCCTTCAACGCCATGCCCGATGATCGCGCAGTCGCAATGTGCGCAGCGTGGTGCGAACGCATGGATGGCGCACTCGAACGAATCGAAGGTGCCGCTGCGTCCACCCTGCTGGAGGGTGAAGCTCTTGTCGTAGTCATTGCCGCAGACATCACAGGTAGCCATGGGGCACCTCATGCGGAGAAAGGAGCATGCAGTGTCGCGGGCGCGGGGGTCGGCGGTCGTGAATGCATCGTGTCGCCAGCGTGCAGAACACCGATGTGTTCATTACGCAGGCTGCAGCCCGCGTTGCCAACGCCCAGCCCACGCGTCTCAGCGTGCCTTGCCGGGCTCGGCACTGCCACCAGGCGATGTGCCGCGACCACAGGGAAACGCCGCGCGCAGCCCTTCGACAACCAGGGGAGACGCATCCTGTTGCAATCGCACGCGGGGCAGCTGCCGGAGATGGGAAGACACCTGATCGACCAGTTCATGCGGAAGGATCCGGCCCTGCCCACACCACTGACCGCGGCTGGCATCGGCGACACCTAGGATATAGCTGCTGGCCCGGGCGCTGGACAGCCCCCGGCAGTGTTCGCCATCGCAGAACCCGTCAGCGCCTTTGCCCTGCAGCAGCGTGATGAGCTCCGCACCACTGACAAACCAGGTGCGTTCCGGTTGCGTTGTGCCTGCCACGGCGGGTCCCACCAGGGCGCCTAGGCACAGTGTCAGGAGCCAACGCATGCGGCGGTGCGCGCGGCGGGCTTGATGTCCTTTCATATCGGGGTCCTGGCTGTCGTTTTTCTGGATTCCACGCGGCGCCGGTCAGAGTTGATCAAGCTGGTTGCGTGGTTGAAACGCCGGGTCGTCCTCAGCTTCCAGCATGGCTTCCACCAAGGCGTCGAAGGGCGCGGCAGCGGTATCCAGGTCCGTGGAAGAAAGGAATCCGGATTCCCCCTGGCCGGCCAGGGCAATCGCGGCAACGGTCTCGCGCTCACCTTCCTCTGCCCAGAGATAGTCGTGGACCAGTGCCACCCCATGGTCGCCCGCCTTCAGGAAATCGGCCGCGCCCCGTGCCACAGCCAGAAACGCGATGAGATCGTAGAGGCTTTCCGAATACGTCAGCGATCCCGCAACAAAGTGCGTACCAGTGCGGTCATAGGCGGCAACCTGGATATTCTCGGCCTGCGCGGATGCAAGGAAGGCCTTCAATGCGGCGCGATTGTCGGGGTAGCGGGCCAGCAGGGCCTGGCAGTCTATGAGCAGTTCATCCAACGCCTCGTCGCTTGAAGACGCCAGGCATTCACCGTTGCCCAAGCGCCACGGCCCAGCGATGCATCGCCAGTCGGACCATCGGGATGGCGAAGGCAGGGGCGCCGCCAGCCATCTGGAGAGATCTTCGTGGCGCAACTGCAGGCGCAACAGCGCTGAATAAGGCTCTGACAAGGCGATGATCCATCCGGTCCGCGTGTCCAGATGGCTTTTAGCAGACAACGCGCGACCCGCCAACACCCCAGTGCCAGCCTCATGGACTGCGACTGCGACTGCGACTGCCGCAGGCGCGGCGCCGGACTATCGCGCAGCCGTTGACCCTCTCACCACGCACCTTCCCGTCATCACCAGTCTGCGTACCGGCAGCTGCGGCATGCGTAGGCGCTCCAGCAACAGCGACATCGCGGCTCGCCCCATCTCTTCAACCGGCTGCTCGACCACGGTAACCCCGGGTTCGACCAGTTCGGTCCATCGCTCATTGTCGAACCCTGCCAGCGCCAGCTCTCCTGGAATCGCAAGCCCAGCGCTGCGGGCCGCTTTCAATGCGCCCATGAGCAGCAGGCTGTTGCTGGCGACCAGCGCATCGGGACGCGAAGGACTGGTCAACCACTGCTCGACTGTTGCGATGGCGGCCTCGGCCGTGGGCTCTACCTCGCGGTAGTCCGGTTCCAGCCCGTGCCTGCGCATTGCAGCGATATAGCCGTCGCGGCGTTCGGCCGCGGTGGTACTGGTGCTGCCGAACAGGCCACCGATGCGGCAATAGCCGCGCTCGGCCAGGTGTTCGACCAGGCCCGCCATCGCCGCTGCGTTGTCGAGGACCACGCTGTCGATCGAGCCACCGGGTGCGGCACGATCGACCAGGACCGTAGGGTAATCCAGCGTGAGCCGGTCCAGCCGCCCCACCGTGGTCCGGGTGGGCGCAAAAATCAGCCCACTGATGCGTTCCTCGTGCATCAACTGCAGATACAGCGCCTCGCGCTCGGGGTCCTCATCGGTGTTGCAGAGGGTGACTCGAAGGCCTTCCCGGTACGCGACTTCCTCCACGGCGCGGATCAGCGCGGTAAAGAACGGGTTGCGGATATCGGCCACGATCAGGCCGATGATGCCCGTATGCCGGGCGCGCAGGCGTCTTGCCTGCAGGTTGGGGTGATATCCGGTCTGGCGGATCGCCGCCTCCACCCGGCCGCGCACGGCCTCGCTGACCGGGCCGCCGCCGAGCACCCGCGACACCGTGGACTTGGATACCCCCGCCACGCGTGCGACGTCATTGATGCTGATGCTCACTGGTAACGTTCCCGGAATCGAGCGCTTTTCTGGGCCGGACGGCCCTCCAGCACCATGTTAACGCCAAAGGACTATTGGATTTTTGTGCACTGCACATTGAAATGGCGAGTGGGAACGTTCCCAATACGTCCCAGCCACCCCCTCCGCGGAGCCCCCTTTGTCGCCCCAGACCTCCCCTTCCCCGGCCACCCGGGAACTGATCCGCCTGGACGCGCGGGCGCAGGACAAGACCGATGCCATTGCGCAGGTCGCCCAGATGCTGGTCGCGTCCGGCTGCGTGGCGCCGGGTTACGAAGCCAGCATGGGGCGGCGCGAAACGCTGGCGAACACCTTCCTTGGACACGGCGTAGCAATCCCGCACGGGCTTGGCGAGGACCGCCATCTGGTGCACCGCGATGGCATCGCCGTGCTGCAGTTGCCGCAAGGCGTGGAATGGAACCCGGGACAGATCACCCGTCTGGTGGTCGGCATCGCTGCCCAGTCGGATACCCACATCACGGTGCTGCGCCGCTTGACCCGGCTGATCCAGGACGAGTCCACGCTGCAGCGGCTGTTCACCACCACCGAGGCGGGCGAGATCGTGAACGCGCTGGCCGGCGATGTTGCGATTGCCGCCACCCACGCGCCAGCGGTGGATCTGGCCGAGCGCTTCGAATGGACCATCGCCTACCCCAACGGACTGCACGCCCGTCCTGCCACGCGCTGGGCCGAGACGGCGCGCGGCTTCGCAGCCCGCGCGCAGGTCCGCGCAGGCGATCAGGCGGCCGATGCCAAGAGTCTGGTAGCGCTGCTTCAGCTCGGGCTGCGTGAGGGCGATGCCGTGCGTGTTTCTGCCGAGGGCGCCGATGCCCCCGCGCTGCTGGCTGCGCTGCGCAAGGTCATGGATGGATTGGTCGCACAGGAAAGGGCTGATGCCGAGCGTGCAGCCCAGCGCAAGGCAGCAGCCCCTGTCGCCGGGTGGAAACCGCCCGAAGCGCAGGCGACGATCATTGGCATCGGCGCCAGCCCCGGATTGGCGATCGGCCCGGTGCATGTGCTGGCCAGCACGCAGGCGGAAGTCACCGACCGTCCTGCCCCGCTTGGCGAGGGCGGCGCACGCCTGCAGGATGCACTCGGCCGCACCCGCCAGCAGCTGGCCGCCCTGCAGGACGACACCCAGCGCCGCCTTGGCGCTTCGGATGCGGCGATCTTCAAGGCGCAGGCCGCGCTGCTCGACGACACCGACCTGATCACCCGCACCTGCCAACTGATGGTCGAAGGCCATGGTGTGGCGTGGTCATGGCACCAGGCCATCGAGCAGATCGCCTCCGGGCTGGCGGCGCTGGGCAATCCGGTGCTGGCCGGGCGCGCGGCGGACCTGCGTGATGTCGGCCGACGCGTGCTGGCGCAGCTTGACCCTTCTGCTGAAGGTGGTGGCCTGGCGGATCTGCCGTCGCAACCGTGCATCCTGATCGCCACAGATCTGTCGCCTTCGGATACCGCCAATCTCGACACCGGTCGCGTGCTCGGCCTGGCCACCGCGCAGGGCGGGCCGACCTCGCACACCGCCATCCTCTCGCGCACGCTGGGCCTGCCAGCGCTGGTGGCCGGCGGCGCCGGGCTGTTGGCGATCCAGCCAGGCCGCGAAGCGATCCTGGACGGCAGCAGCGGACGGCTCTACCTGTCCCCCTCCGAAGCCGATCTCGCCTCGGCACGCGAATGGATCGCCGAACAGCAGCAGATCCGCGAGCGCGAAGCCGCGCAACGCGCGCAACCCGCCCAGACCCTCGACGGCCACCGCATCGACATCGGCGCCAACGTCAACCTGCCCGACCAGGTGCCACTGGCACTGGAACAGGGTGCGGAAGGCGTCGGCCTGATGCGCACCGAGTTCCTGTTCCTCGAACGTGGCAGTACGCCCAGCGAGGAGGAGCAGTACACCACCTATCTGGCGATGGCCAAGGCACTCAACGGCCGCCCGCTGATCGTGCGCGCGCTCGACATCGGCGGCGACAAGCAGGTGGCGCACCTGGAACTGCCACGCGAGGAGAACCCGTTCCTCGGCGTGCGCGGCGCGCGCCTGCTGCTGCGCCGCCCTGACCTGCTGGAGCCGCAACTGCGTGCGCTGTATCGCGCCGCCAAGGACGGTGCACGCCTGTCCATCATGTTCCCGATGATCACGTCGGTGACCGAGCTGGTCGCACTGCGCGCCATCTGTGAGCGCCTGCGTGCCGAGCTGGAGGCGCCGGTGGTGCCGATCGGCATCATGATCGAAGTGCCGGCTGCCGCCGCTCAGAGCGACGTACTGGCGCGCCATGCCGACTTCTTCTCGATCGGCACCAATGATCTGACCCAGTACGTGCTGGCGATCGACCGCCAGAACCCGGAACTCGCCGCCGAGGCCGACAGCCTGCATCCGGCGGTGCTGCGCGCGGTCCGCGCCACGGTTGAAGGCGCACGGCTGCATGGGCGCTGGGTCGGCGTCTGTGGCGGCCTGGCCGGCGATCCCTTCGGCGCCATGTTGCTGGCTGGCCTGGGCGTGGACGAACTGTCGATGACCCCGAACGACATCCCGGCGGTGAAGGCGCGCCTGCGTGGCACCGCGATGACCGAACTGCAAGCGCTGGCCAGCACCGCACTGGGGTGCGAAACCGCCGAGCAGGTGCGCGGCCTCGATGGAGCGCGCGCATGACTGCCCGCGCCGTCACCGTGACCCTGAACCCGGCCATCGACCAGACCGTGCGCCTGGCCCGCCTGCAGCCAGGCCGCGTGCATCGCGCCGGCAGCTCCCGCGACGACGCAGGCGGCAAGGGCATCAACGTGGCGGCCTGCCTGGCCGACTGGGGCGTGCCGATCACCGCGCTGGGCGTGCTGGGCGACGGCAACGACGGCGTGTTCCGCACGCTGTTCCGTGAGCGGGGCATCATTGACGGCTGCCTGCGCGTTCCGGGCCATACCCGCACCAACATCAAGCTGGTCGAAGAGGCCAACGGCGAAACGACGGACATCAACCTGCCAGGCCTGGCCGTGGACGCTGCCGATCTGGACGCGGTGTCGCGCCAGCTCGGCGCCCTGCTCGCGCCCGGCCTGCCGGTCGTGCTGTCCGGCAGCCTGCCGCACGGACTACCGGCCGATGCATGGGCGCGGTTGCAGGCGCAGGCCGGAACGGCCGGTGCGCGCGTGCTGCTGGACACCAGCGGCGATGCGCTTGCAGCTGCGCTGGACGGCGCGCGGGGCGCGCTGCCCTACGCCATCAAGCCCAACCGCCACGAACTGGAGGCCTGGACCGGCACGTCGCTGCCGGATCGCAGCGCACTGCGCGCTGCAGGCCAGGCCTTGGTCGAACGCGGTGTCGCACTCGTCGCCATCTCCATGGGGACCGACGGCGCGCTGTTCATTGATCGCGCCGGCGCACTGGTCGCGCGACCGCCGCGTCTGGCCCAGGGCAGCACGGTGGGCGCCGGTGATGCCATGGTCGCCGGCATCGCCGCCGCGCTGTTGGAGCGCTCCCTCGACCTGGCCGCCTGTGCACGACTGGCCACGGCGTTCTCGATGAGCCGGCTGGATAGCGGAGACGCGCGGCGGCTCGATCCGGCGCAGGTGCGCGCCGGGGCCGGCGATGTACTGATCGAGCGGTTGGATTGAAACACCTGCCGGAGGAGCAGCGGTTGGCTTCGGGCCACCCGCGATGCCTCCGGCAAGGACGAACCCGAAGCATTCCAGGAGTTCCCATGCACGCTTCCACCGTAGTCATCGCCGCTGGCGAACGCAGCATCGAGGCGGTACTTGCCGCCGAGGCCCTGCGTCGCGCGGCCCGCCAGCGCGGGCTTGAGCTGATGATCGAAATCCGCAGCGACCAGGGCGTGACCGGCGCGCTGCCCGCCTCGGACGCCGCCTCCGCGACCCAACTGCTGCTGGTGGGCGATGGCGAGGCAGACATCGCACGCTTCGGCAATGCCCGGATCGTGCATGCCAGCCTGGGCGAGGTATTGGACGATCCGGTCGCCGCGCTTGCACCGCTCGCAGCCGCGCCGGCCAGTGTCCCCGCCACCGGGGCTGGCAAGCGCATCGTTGCCGTCACCTCCTGCCCCACCGGCATCGCTCACACCTTCATGGCGGCAGAAGGCCTGCAACAGGCTGCCAAAGCGCTGGGCCATGCGATCCGGGTGGAAACACAGGGCTCGGTCGGCGCGCAGGATGCGTTGAGCGATGCGGAAATCGCCGCTGCCGATGTGGTGCTGATCGCCGCCGACCGCGAAGTCGATCTGGCGCGTTTCGCTGGCAAGCGCCTGTTCAAGAGTGGTACCAAGCCGGCGATCAATGACGGCCAGAACCTGATCCGCAAGGCGCTGGCCGAGGTCGGCGTGCACGCGGGGACAGCGGCTTCGGGCCGTACCGCAGAAAAGAACAAGAGCACCGGCCCTTACAAGCACCTGATGACCGGGGTGTCGTTCATGCTGCCTTTCGTGACAGCCGGCGGCCTGTTGATCGCCCTGGCGTTCGCGCTCGGCGGCATCTATGCCTTCGACGATGCCCACAAGGGAACGCTGGCCTGGTCGCTGTTCCAGATCGGCGCCAAGTCCGGTTTCATGCTGATGGTGCCGGCGCTTGCCGGCTACATCGCCTACTCCATCGCCGACCGCCCCGGCATCGCGCCCGGCATGATCGGCGGGCTGGTTGCGGTCAACATGGACGCAGGTTTCATCGGCGGCATCCTGGCGGGCTTCATCGCCGGCTATGGCGTGCACTGGATCAACCGTGCGCTGCGCCTGCCGCGCAGCCTGGAAGGCCTCAAGCCGGTGCTGATCCTGCCGGTGCTGGGCACGCTGCTGGTCGGCCTGCTGATGATGTACGTGATCGGCACGCCGGTGGCCGCACTGCTGACCTGGCTGACCGACTGGCTGCGCGGCATGGAGGGCAGCAGCGCGATCCTGCTCGGTTTGCTGCTGGGCGGCATGATGGCCGTTGACATGGGTGGACCGGTCAACAAGGCGTCCTACGCCTTCTCCACCGCCCTGATTTCCAGCCAGGTCTACACGCCGATGGCGGCGACCATGATCGGCGGCATGACGCCACCGCTGGGCATCGCGCTGGCGACGTGGTTGTTCAGCAACCGCTTCACTGCCGAGGAGCGCGGCACCGCCGGTGCCGCCGGCGTGCTCGGCCTGAGCTTCGTGACCGAGGGGGCTATTCCCTACGCGGCACGCGATCCGCTGCGCACCATTCCTGCGCTGATCCTCGGCTCGGCCGTGGCCGGTGCGATCTCGATGGCCGCAGGCGTCGAATTGAAGGTGCCGCACGGCGGTGTGTTCGTGCTGCCGATCCCGAACGCGGTCACCCATCTTGGTGTCTACCTGCTGGCGCTGTTGGCCGGCGTGTTGGTCACCGCGATTGCACTGCGCATCCTCAAGAAGCCGGTCACGGCCCCCACCCTGTAAAAGGAACCCCGCCCATGACCTGCCCTTCCTGCCGCCTGGTGCCGGTAGCGATCCTGCTGACCCTGCCCTCACTGACCGTAGCTGCCAACGCGAGTGATGTCCTCACTCCCAAGCTGGCTTACACCGGCGAGGCGGCCGCCACGCTCGATGGCGGCAAGCACAGCGGCACCGCTTACGCCGGCCAGCTGATGTTCGGCGCCGATGTTGACCTCGACGCTGCGTTCGGCTGGCGGGGGGCCACGATCAAGGCCTATGGCATCAATCGCCACGGCACCAACCTCGCCAACAGCAGCACCGGCAACAGCACCTCGGTGCAGGAAATCTACGGCGGCCAGGGGACCCGCCTGGCCAACCTGACCCTGGAACAGAAGCTGTTCAACGACCGGCTGGTGCTGGAGGCCGGTCGCAGCGTCGCCAACATCCACCACCTCGGGTCGGAGCTGTGCCAGTACTTCCAGGGCAACTCGGCGTGCGGCAACCCGACCTACGTTTTCCGCACCAGCAACTTCACCTGGTGGCCGGTGTCGAGCTGGATGGCCGACGCCACGGCCTGGGTGACGCCCGATGTCTATGTCCGCATCGGTGCCTACCAGGTCGATCCCAGCCAGGCCGAGGATGGCCAGCATGGCCTGAAGTGGAATACGAACCAGGCCACCGGGTGGATCGTGCCCTACACGATCGGCTGGCGCAGCCCGGCTTCGGCACGACTGAATGCCCGCTACGAACTCGGTGGCTGGCAGGACAACTCGACCTATCGCGATCCGCTGCGCGATGCCAACGGCATTCCCGCGCTGCTCAGTGGCCAGGAGTACGCGGCACGCCACGGTCGCTCCGGTGCGTTCGCGCGCTTCGAGCAGCAGCTTACCGGCGATGGCAATGGCCGCGGCCTGACCCTTTTCGGCGCCGCGCTCAAGGGTACCTCCGGGCAGCTGATCGAGGATCACTTCCTGCAGGCCGGGCTTGTGCAGAAAGGCACGTTCGCCCGCCGGCCGCAGGACAGCATCGGCTTCGTCGTCACCCGGCAGAAGTACAGCGGCATCGCGCTGGAGAACCTCCGCCTGGCCCGCGCTGCCGCCGGCGGCAGCGGCACCCCGCACGGAAGCCAGGTGATGATGGAGCTGAGCTATGGCATCCAGCTCACCCCGCAGCTCAGGATTGCACCGAACCTGCACTACATCGTGCATCCGGACCCGTTCAACGAACCTGCGCGGCAGCGGGACCTGCCGAATGCACTGATCGCGGGCATGCGGGTTGACTGGAACCTGTAGCAGATCGCACGTGGTGGTGAGGCGCAGCCCGTGCCAGGCACCAGGGTCCACACCCGCTCCGGGCGGCGTACCGACACTCCGGCCGGGCTTCAACTGCTGTCCGCCACCCACGCCAGTTCGAACGTCAACGCGAGGCGCTGGCCAGGCTCCAGCCGGTGCGGCGCCAGCGTGAAGCCGTCCGGCGGGCCACTCTGCGGTTCGACACAGGTGGCGTGCGGCGCAGCGTCGTAGACCACCCAGTGGTCGTGGTCCGACCTCAGCCGCAGGCGTTGGCCTTCGCGTACCAGCGTGATGTCACCGTCGGCAACGAAGCAGTCATCCCAGGGGCCGGTGGTGGGCTCCACGTGGGGCAGCGTGGCAATACCTTCCCTGTCCCGCGGATACATCGCGCGAGGATTGAACAGCAACCGGTCCGGCTTCCTGAACCAGGGGTGCCAGCCCAGCACCGCCGGCATCGCCTGCTCGCCGGCCTGGACCGAAAGGCGCAGCTGCAGGGTGTGAGGGTGCAGGCTCACTTCCTGGAGGGCAATGCCACCGAAGGGCCAGTAGCTGTCGCGCGGTAGCTGCAGCGACACCTCGGCTGCGGCCGCATCGAGCCGGTCGATCTGCCAGGGTCGCGAGAAGCCCACCCCATGGATGGCATGCCCGTCGAAGTTGAGCGGCAGCCGATGCGGCCTGCCGTCAAAACGGAACTGTCCACGGCGGATGCGCCCGGCCCACGGCACCATCGGGTAGCAGCCCCAGGCGATCGCCGCCGCCACGGTCTCCTGCGCGTCCACCAACCATTCCACGCCTCTGTAACGCAGGTGCGCGATGCGCCCGCCCGCCCCTGCGGCGAGCGCAACCTCCAGTTCGCCGCACCTCAGCCAATGCAGCTCACCGGCCGCCAGCGGGGCCAGCGCATCATCCATCGGCAGCATGCGCTCAGGCCCCATAGGGATTGATCGTTCGGATGCGTCCGTCCGGCTCCATGTGCAGCGGCGTGCACTTGGCCGAGCGCAGGTGGGTGATGCCGCCGGACATCAGCGCATCGTGATAGAACAGGTACCACTGCCCCTGGAACTGGCAGATGGAGTGGTGGGTGGTCCAACCGACCACGGGGGTGAGGATCACGCCAGCATAGGTGAACGGCCCGTACGGGCTGTCTCCCACGGCGTAGCACAGCTGGTGGGTGTTGCCAGTGGAGTACGACAGGTAGTAGCGACCCTGGTACCTGTGCAGCCACGGGCCTTCGAAGAAGCGGCGCGCGTGGTCGTCCGCACGCAGCGGCTGGCCATGCTCATCCAGGATCTGCACTTCGCGGGTAGGCTCGGCCAGCTCGGTCATGCCGGCATCCAGGCGGCCCACGCGCGGCCCCAGGGCCGGCGCGCTGCCCTCGGGTTCCTCGTGCGCTTCGCTGTACTGGTTGTCACGATACTTCTGCAGCTGCCCGCCCCAGATGCCGCCGAAGTACAGGTAGTGGCTGCCATCGTCGTCCTCGAACACGGCCGGGTCGATCGAGTACGCGCCCTTGATCGGCTCCGGCTGGGGCACGAACGGGCCCTCCGGTCGCGCACCGATCGCCACGCCGATCCGGAACCGGCCCCCGGCATCCTTGGCCGGAAAGTAGAGGTAGTAGCGGCCATCACGGCAGGCGGCATCGGGGGCCCACATCTGTTTCCGCGCCCAGGGCACGTCACGCACGTGCAACGCCATGCCGCAATCGACGGCAGTGCCGTTGGGCGTATCCATCTTCAGCACATGGTAATCCTGCATGCCGAAATGGCCGCCTTCATCGTCGAAGGGCTGGCCACCGTCGATGTCGTGCGACGGATAGATGTACAGGCGTCCCTCGAACACGTGCGCCGAAGGGTCGGCGGTGTAGATGTGGGTCACCAGCGGTTGCGAAATGGCGTGTGCGCTGAGCTGCGCAAGACGGGCTTCGCTGGCCTGGCCGTCTTCACCGGCAGAGAGGTCGATCATGGTTGTCATCTTGGCGTTACGCGGAGGCGTCGGCGGAACGGCGACGCAGGTGGAGATCCTGCTCGATGCGCGTTTCCGCGCGCTTGTCGATCCGGTAGAAGAACAGCAGCGCCACGGCGAGCAGGAACGGAAGGGAGCAATAGACGCTTACGGTCAGGCGGATGCCCTGCACCACGGCCTCAGGCTGCTGCACCAGGCCTGCCTGGTAGCCGTAGTGGGCAAGGATCGCGGCGACCAGTGCGCCACCCACGCTGAGGCCGATCTTCAGGCCGCACAGCATCGCCGAGAAGATGATCGCAGTGGCCCGGCGATGATTCTTCCACTCGGAGTAGTCCGCGACGTCGGCGATCATCGCCCACAGCAGCGGGATGGTGATGCCATAGCAGAAGCCATGCAGCATGAAGGCTGCGAACGCCACCGCCACCGCCGTGGGTGGGAACAGGTAGAAGGCCAGCAGGAACAGGGTCGAAACAAACAAGGCGCCACCGAAGACATTGCGCTTGCCGAAGCGATCCGCCAGCCGCCGTGATGCACCAATACCCACGATCATGCAGAGGATGCCGCACGCGTTGAACAGGCTGAACGCCGAGGTGGCCGCGTCCTTCGGCCAGGTGAACGCCGCGAAACCGGCGCTGGCGAGGGCGCCATTCAATGCACTGATCAGGCCATTGAAGCCTGAGTTTTCCAGGAAGCTGGCCAGCGCCGCTTCGCTCATGTAGTACTGGAAGTAATAGATGTAGGTGCCGCCTTTCAACGCCAGGTTGATGAACACCAGCACGGTCAGCGCCAGCATCACCTGCCACGGGCGGTTGTGCAGCAGGTCCGACAGGTCCTGCACTATGCCGCCGGTCTGCTCGCGCGTCGGCACGATGCGTTCGCGGGTGGTGGCGAAGGTGATCAGGAAGAACACTGTTCCGATCAGTGCGAAGGCGGTCATGACCTGTTCGAAGCCGCGCACCCGGTCGCCGTCACCCAGAATCAGCACCAGCGGCATCAGCAGCACCTGGATGATGAACTGCGCGATCATCACGGCCACGAAGCGGTAAGCCGAAAGGCTGTTGCGCTGCGCCATGCTGCCGGTCAGCACGCCGCTCAGCGCCGAGTACGGCAGGTTGTTCGCGGCGTAAACGCAGACCAGCAGCGCGTAGGTGCCCAGTGCATAGATCACCTTTCCGCGCTCGCCCAGGTCCGGGGTGCTGAACGCCAGCAGGGACAGTACGCCAAAGGGGATGGCCGTCCACAGGATCCACGGGCGGAAGCGGCCCCAGCGGGTGGACGTTCGGTCGGCCGCGATGCCGATCAACGGCGTGAACACGAACGCACCCAGCAGGCCGACCACAAAGATGATCGTGGCCGCGGTCGCAGCCGGCAGGCGGTAGACGTCGGTGTAGAAGAATGCCAGGTAGGTGATCAGGGTCTGGAAGATCAGGTTGGCAGCGAGATCGCCCAGGCTGTAGCCGAGCTTCTCGCGAACCGACAGCGCGTGTTCAGTGCTTGCCATGCAGCGGACGTCCTGGAAAAGGGATCTGGTCGAAGGGGCATCGATGCCAACGAGGGCGATCAGTCATGCGCGGGCACCACGGTGAACCTGACCTGCGCACGTATATCGGCACTGGACGCCCCTACCCTGACCTCGTAGGCACCGGGCTGAACCGCGTACGCCGCACGCGCTTCGTCATAGTGGCGCAGAGCCTGCGCTGCCTCCAGGGTGAACGTCACCGTGCGGCGTTCGCCCGGAGCCAGATGGACCCGCTGGAAGCCGCGCAGTTCCTGCACGGCATCACCGCCACCGGCGTGTTCGCGCCGCACGTACAGCTGTACCACTTCGTCACCGCTGCGCGTGCCTGCGTTGGTCACATCCACCGACGCGGTCACGCGACCATCGGCGCCGATGGTGTCCGCATCGAGGCGGAGCGTTCCATAATCGAAGCGCGTGTACGACAGCCCGTGACCAAACGGGTACAGCGGCGTGCCACGGAAGTAGCGGTAGGTGCGGCCCTCCATGGCGTAGTCTTCGAATGCCGGCATTGCTTCGCCGGCCTGGTAGAATGTGACCGGCAAACGGCCAGCGGGATTGACATCGCCGAACAGCGCCTGGCCGACGGCGGTGCCGCCGCGCTGCCCGGGGTACCAGCTCATCAGGATCGCCGGCAGATGCGCCTGCGCCCAGTCCACCGCGATGGCCGAGCCGCCGGTGAGTACCATCACCACCGGCTTGCCGGTAGCGTGCAGGGCCTCCAGCAGGGTGCGCTGCGGCGCGGGCAACCGCAGGTCGGTGCGGTCGCCACCGGCAAAGCCCGGATAGTTGACCGTCATTTCCTCGCCTTCGACATCGCCGGTGAGTCCACCGACGAACACCACCACATCGGCCTCGCGTGCAGCATCGAGCGCTTCATCGAACGGCGCCTTGGCACCGGGCATGCGCCACCCCAGGCGCACGCCGGCATCGCGCTGGTCATCGTAGTATTCCAGTTTCAGGTCATAGGCACGCCCCGCCTGCAGGTCGAGTTCGACACCCTCGGCATGCAGGCGATCCGTGTTCACCCAGTGATCGATCACACGCTTCCCGTCAATGTACAGGCGGTAGCCATCATCGCCGGCCACCTCCAGCCGGTAGCGACCGGACACGGGGGGCAGCAGCTGGCCGCTCCAGCGGATGCTGAAGCGGTCGTTGGGAATCCCCTGCCCCGGTGCCGCTTCGCCGCGTGCCAGCAGGTTGTCGGTCGGCGAGCCCCGGTCCCAGCGGAAGCCGATCTGCGCGTCGGTCCGCACCAGGGCCGGAGTGCCAGACGGGTCGGGCGTGCGGAAGTACTCGCCGCGCAGGCCGCGCTCGGTCGAGTCCGCCGAGGGCCGCAGGAAGGTCGGCTCGATCAACGGCGTTGCACCGTGATCGTCGCGCCCTTCCACCAGGTCCACGCCACGCGCATACCGCACCTCAGCGCCCTTGGCCGCCTCGCGTATGCCCTGCAGGATCGTGACCGGCGCGGCCGGTGTGCCGAAGTAGTTGCCGAGCAGCGCCATGGTGTCGTCGGCGGTGGGTCCAACCACGGCAATGCGCCTGGTGTCGCGCGACAGCGGCAGGATGCCATCGTTCTTCAGCAGCACCAGCGATGCCTGCGCGGCCTTGAGCGCGAGCGCATCATGGGCCGGCGCCTGGTTCACCGAGGCCGGAATGCGCGCCCAGCGCACCCGCTCCGGCGGATCGAACATGCCCAGGCGCATCCGTGCGGTGAACAGGCGAGTCACCGCATCGTCGATCTCCGCTTCGCTGATCAGCCCCTGGCGCACTGCCGCAGGCAGCGTTGCGTACTCCTGGCCGCATTCCAGCTCCGTGCCGTTCCTGACCGCCAGCGCCGCGGCGGCTTCGCGCGTGCCGACGATACGGTGGTGCTTCCAGATGTCGACGATGGCCCAGCAGTCCGAGACCACGTAGCCCTTGAAGCCCCAGTCGCGTCGCAGCAGATCACGCAGCAGGAAGCGGCTGGCGCTGGCGGACTCGCCGTACACGCGGTTGTAGGCGCCCATGACCGCATCCACTTCGCCTTCCTTCACCAGCGCCTCGAACGCCGGCAGGTAGGTGTCGTAGAGGTCGCGCCGGCTGGGGCGTGCATCGAAGTGATGGCGGTCGGCCTCCGGTCCGCTGTGCACGGCCAGGTGCTTGGCGGTGGCGTCCAGCTTGCGGTAGACGGGGTCGTCGCCCTGCAGGCCGCGTACGAAGGCCACGCCCATGCGCGCGGTGAGGTAGGGATCCTCGCCGTAGGTCTCCTGTCCGCGACCCCAGCGCGGGTCGCGGAAGATGTTGACGTTCGGCGACCAGAAGGTCAGGCCCTGGTAACGGCCATGCGCGCCTTCGCGGAGGAACTGGTGGTGCTTTGCGCGGGCCTCGTCGCTGATGGTCGTGGCCACCTGCCCCATCAACGGTACATCGAAGGTCGCGGCCAGGCCGATTGCCTGCGGAAACACCGTGGCCTGCCCTGCCCGCGCCACGCCATGCAACCCCTCATTCCACCAGTCGTAGGCGGGCACACCCAGCCGTTCGATTGCCGGCGCGGCATTCTGCATCTGCGCGGCCTTCTCTTCCAGGGTCATCTGCGCGACGAGTGCGGCGGCCCGTTGCTCGAAGCTTGCCGAGACATCCAGCCAGGGCCGTGGCGCGGCCGCGGATGCGGCGGCCGCCACGCAGCTCAGGACGAACACGGTGGCCCGTCCACGCCACGTACGGCGGCGGGCCCTGGACGAAATCGACAGTCTCATTTGCTTCTCCCGGTGCGCTCGTCGCGCGCGAAGGGACCCAGCAATGCGCCCACGAAGCCGCCTGCCCGGTCCGTACTCAGAACGGTGCCGTCCACGTCGCCCGCGAGCAGTTGCCAGCCCTGCCCGTCGCCGGTGTCGAACGAGAACGCGTAGTCGCCCTCGTTGCCGGCAATCTTCAGGCGCAGTGCTGCAGACGCCGGCACGTCATGGCTGGCCAGCGTCCGCGTGCTGCCACCCCCGTCACGCGCTTCGAGAAAGAGCGAGAGGCGCCCCCCGCCAAGGTCACGAACGCCGAGGAAGTACCAGTACGCCTCGCTCTGGAACGCCGCCAGACCGGCGGCGACACCGGGGACTGGCGGGGTCATCGCGGTGCTCGCCTCAAAGCGCAGGTGCTGCTGGCGCCGGCCGAGAAATGCCGGATTGCGCAACGTGTCCAGATCCTCGGCAAGCGGGTGCACGGCCAGCATCCCGGGGCGCTTGTGCAGGTCAGCCCAGGCATGCCTGGGCACGCGCACGCGCAGCCACTGGCGATCGAGCGCTGGGCCATCAAAATTGTCGCGCACCACGAAATTGCCGGTCGACGGGGCCTGCGATGCCTCGCCCTGCATCCATGACGGCGCCTTGGCCACGTAGGGAATGGCCTGGTCGGCCGGCAGGATCTGCGGCCAGCCATCCTGCCAGCGCACCGGCAACAGGTAGGTCTCGCGCCCGGTGTTGTAGTGGCGCTTCTGATAGTTGCGGCTGGCCAGGAACACCGCCCACCACGAGCCATCCGGGCCTTCGACCAGGTCGGCGTGGCCGGCATTGGTGATCGGAAGCGGACGGTCGTCCGGCAGTTCGCGCTGGGTCAGGATCGGATTGCCCGCATAGGCAACGTAGGGTCCCCACACCGTGCGGCTGCGCAGCACCACCTGCGAATGCTGCGGCCCGGTACCCCCTTCAGCGTCGGACAGGTAATACCAGCCCTCCCGCTTGTAGATGTGCGGTCCCTCGATCCAGATCGGATTCTTCGCTGGCTCCACGCCTCCATCAACCAGCACCCGGCGTGGCCCGACCGGCTTGAATGCCGCCAGATCGATCTGCTGCATCCAGATGGCGCGGTGCCCGTCGTAGCGCGGCGGACCGGGCGGTGCATCGTTGTTGATCAGGTACACCTTGCCGTCGTCGTCGAAAAACAGTGATGGATCGATGCCATCGATGCCGGGCAGCCAGTGCGGATCGGACCACGGCCCGGCCGGGTCGCGCGCAGTGGCAATGAAGTTGCCGCCGCTGTCGGTGGCCGTGGTCACCACGTAGAAGACCCCGTCGTGGTACTCGATTGTGGGGGCAAAGATGCCGCGCGAGACGCTCAGCCCGTCGAAATCCAGCTGCGTGGGGCGGTCAATCACATTGCCGATCTGCTTCCAGTGCACCAGGTCAGCACTCTCGAACACCGGAATGCCCGGGAAGTAGGTGAAGCTGGAATTGACCAGATAGAACCGGCCGTTCGCGCGCACGATGCTGGGATCGGCATGGAAGCCGGCCAGGACGGGATTGCGGTAATGGCCGGCCGGCAGCGGCACTTCAAACGCCTGGTCATCGCCGCGGTACTCGAACCAGTCGAAGTACACCGGCGGAGCGTCCGGCGGCGCGCTGGCCCGGGTGGCAGCGGCCGACAGCAGGAACAACGCCCCCAGCAGGCGGCGCGCCATCGACCTCAGGCCGGCCCTGTCGCGGGCCAGAGGGGACTGCGTGGACAACGTCATCATCGTCGGGCCTCGGCTTCGGCAATGGGAAGTTCGAACGGGCCGGCCGGCGCCCCGCTGCGATCGCGCAGCGTGCACACCGGGCCATCGGCCCAGCAGTAGCGCACATGCGTTGCACGCGTGGACAGCGGGCCGCGCAGCAGGATCCGGCGCGCATCCAGTTCGGCGTCGGCGTACTCGCAGTGGCGCGCATGGCCCTTGGCCTCGCACAGTTCAAAGCCGATCGGACGCAGCGAACCGCTTGCGGTGAGCGCGCCTTCGACATCCTCGAACGCAATGGCCACGGCCGTGGGCGTCCGCACGGCCGTGACCGCCCGCGGACCTGACGGTGCCAGATCCTGCTCGCCGTACACCACGTGGCGGGCCACGCGCGCCAAGCGGCGCCCGAGCTCCTGCTTGTTCGGCGGGTGGATGTCGTAGGCATCGCCGATGTCGATGGCGATGGCGAGCCCGCTCTGCGCATCCTCGGCGGCGACGCGCCGCTGCGCCTCGCGCACCTGCGCCCAACCGCTATCGGCGGGCGAAACCGGTGCCTGGCCATAGCTGGCCAGCTGCGCGAGCAGCAGTGGCGTGCGCGCACCGAACTGACGCCGCCAATCGTCGCGCAGCGCACGCAACCGCGCCGCGTACGCCGCGCCATCACCGGTGTTCGATTCACCCTGGTACCACAGCATGCCGCGCAGCCCAAAAGCGCCGAGCGGTGCGATCATTCCGTTGTACAGCGTCGACAACCCGGTGGCGGCCTGCCAGGGGGCGAATGGCGGCGCCTGTTGGCCCGGCGCCACCCGGTACTTCCACGGACCCTGCAGTGCCACCCGATCGCCGTTGTCGAACTGCAGGCCGTATGCCGTGGCGGGGCCAGCCAGGCCGCCTTCACCGTAGGTGTCGAGCACGTTGACCGCAATGCTGTTGGACCCTGCCTTCAGCAGGCCGCTGGGCAACGGGTAGCGCCTCTCGCCGGTGCCGTACTGGCTGCCCACGGAGACGCCGTTCACCCAGGTCACGTCCGCCTCGTCGGCCGATCCCAGCTCCAGGGTGGCGCCGCGTGCAGCCTGTTCAGCGCTCAGCACCACCTGCGTGCGATACCAGACCATACCGTTGTAATCGGCAAGCGCGGGCACGTTCCAACGCTCCCATGCGCCCAGTGTGGCCGGTGCGCGCGACCATCCTCGGTCATCGGCATCCGCGCGCCATGGGGCGTCGCCGGGCAGCGTGCCCTCGCGTGTGGCCCACCAGTGCTGCCAGTAGCGGCCCCAGGCTGCGCGTGCCTCCAGCGGATCACGCGCAGACCGCGCGAGGATATCGAGGGCCTCGTCCAGGCCGCCCTGCCCGCGCAGCGCACCAACGCTGGTCCAGGCCTCGATCCGCGAGCCACCCCACGCTGCCTCGATCAGCCCCATCGGCACGTCGACCGTGCGCTGCAGTTCGCGCGCGAAGTAGAAGCAGGTGGCAGAGAACTCGCGCGCCGTATCAGGCGTTGCCGATGTCCAGGCAGTGCTGCCGTTGAAGCTCTCCTGTGCCTGCACGGCGGCGTGCTGCGGCACGGTGAACAGCCGGATCCGTGGCATCGTGGCTGCGGCGATCTCGCTGGCTGCGTTGAGCGCGCGCCACACCGGCAACTCCATGTTCGACTGGCCCGAACACAGCCATACGTCGCCGACCAGCACATCGCGCGCCATCTCCCGACGTGTCCCGGCGCTTACTTCCAGCGTGTGCGGACCGCCCGCGGCCACCGGGGGCAGCGTTGCCTGCCAGCCGCCTGCGGCGTCCGCCCGGGTGCTTACCGCCTGCCCGGCAAACGCCACGGAAACCGGCTGCCGAGGGCCTGCGTGCCCCCAGACCACAATGGGCCGGTCACGCTGCAGGACGGCGTGATCGCTGAACAGCGTATGCAGCAATCCCGTCGTTTCCCGCGCCGCGGCCGGCATCGCCACCACTGCCGCAGCCATCATCAACAGCGCACACCCGACTGCTCCGAACCTGCTCATCGGCCATCCCCCGCTGCGGACGGAAACTGCAAGGCCTGGTAGTACGACAATGGCTGCGGCGGTGGCTGTTCGCCGGCGGGCAGCGGGCGGCCACTGAGCGACTGGAAGTACGCCACGCTGGCGTCACGCCACCATTGCGCTTCATCGTGCTGGATCTGCAGGAACGCCGCGATGTGCCGATGCCGCTGCGGATCGATCCGGTCGCGCAGGGCTGCCCAGGTGTCCTGCATCGAGCGCACCTGGCGCACACCGCGCGAATAGCGCCCGACCAGCTCATCCCAGAGCGTCCTGCCCGAGCGCATGCGGCGGTCCCACGGCACATGATGGAACCACAGCAGCAGCGACTCGGGCACCCGCGCGGAATCGCCGTAGATCTCGGCGACCTGCGGGGCGTACTGGCCCACGGCGTTGCTTCCGCTTGCGCTGCGGTCAAAGCCGATGCCCTGGCTGTCTGCGCGGTGGTAGTACACCGACGTCCAGTCCGCACGCGGGCCGCCGTCCACCCAGGGGCCGGGGCCGTAGTGATGGCCGCGTGCCATGAGGTGATTCAGGCCCAGCGGCGTCATGTAATCCACTGCCGCCTCGCGCGAGTCCATCATCATCCGCACGATCGGGCCGGTCACCTGCGGGTCGGGCGAGAACGTCAGCGCTGCCCAGTCTTCGGCAATCGCGCGCGCGGATTGCTGCGGGTTCCATGCCAGTCGGCCGAAGGCGTACCAGTTGGCCTGGTCGAAGTGCGAGCCACTCCAGGTACGGTCCATGCCGATGTTGGCGACGCCGGCGATACCGGTCAGTGCGTGGCCCTCCAGCGAACCATCGACCACGCGGGCAACCGTGGAGCCTTCGCCGCGGGCATGCGTGTCGGCCTGCAGCACTTCCTCGTAGAGCGTTCCCAGGTAGACCAGGTGCGTCGCAAAACCCAGGTATTCCTTGGTGATCTGCAGTTCCATCATCAGCGGCGTGCGTGGCATCGCGCCGAACAGCGGATGGAACGGCTCGCGCGGCTGGAAGTCGATGGGGCCGTTCTTCACCTGCACGATCACGTTGGGGCGGAAGGCACCGTCCAGCCCGACAAACTCGCTGTACGCCTGCTTGGCGCGATCTTCGGGAACCTCGTGCGAATACACGAAGGCCCGCCACATCACCACGCCGTTGTAGGGCGCCAGCGCGTCGGCCAGCAGGTTGGCGCCGTCGGCATGGGAACGACCGTAATCCTGCGGGCCGGGTTGCCCCTCCGAGTTCGCCTTGACCAGGAAACCGCCGAAATCCGGAATGCGCGCATGGATCTCATCGACCTTGTCGCGCCACCAGCGCCGCACAGCCGGATCCAGGGGATCGGCCGTTGCCAGACCGCCGAGCTCGATGGGCGCACTGAAGCGCGCGCTCAGGTAGACCCGGATGCCATAGGGGCGGAACAGGTCGGCCAGCGCTGCGGCCTTGGCCAGATAGGCCGGCGACAGGCTCATCGCACTGGCATTGACGTTGTTGAGGACGGTGCCGTTGATGCCGAGCGAGGCGTTGGCACGGGCGTAGTCGGTGTAGCGCGGGTCACGCCATTGCGGCAACGTCTGCCAGTCCCATAGCGAGCTGCCCGCATAGCCACGCTCGACGTAGCGGTCCAGGTTGTCCCAATGGTCGAGCACGCGCAGTGCGACCCGCGGCGACTCCCGCACGTCCAGGCCCTGCAGCGGCATGCCACGCTGCAACAGGCGCAGCAGGTGGAACATGCCATACAGCACGCCGACATCCCGGCGTGCCGCCACCAGCAGCACATCGCGCCCCCCGGTCCGGACCTGCCGGATCAGGAAGCCCTCGTCGCCCAACGTGGCGATCTCGTTGCCGAACGCGGCAACCAGCGCCGAAGACTGCGGCGTACCCAGCACCAGGGCATGGTCAGTAGTGATTGCCGTTCGCATTGGCGGGGCCGTTTCCAGCAATCCAGAAAGGCCCCGCGCAAGCTCGTCGCGGGTGGCGCGCTGCATCGGCGTGCCATCCGGGGCCACCACTTCGGCCAGCTGCCGCCGGTAGACGGCAGCGACCGTTGTGGCAACCGGCTGGTAGCGCATCCACAGCCTGTAGCCATCCTCCGCCCCTGCCCCGCCAGCACAGGCCAGCAGTGCGAGCACGGCGCACAGGCGCGTGCCGACAGCACGCAACAACGGCGTTAACATGCGCCTTTGTAAACTACGTTCGGGCCCGGGGCAGCGCATCATCGTCCTTCGCACCCGCGCGGCAGCGCCACCAAGAAAAAAGGGATCGTGCATTGGACAAGCCGAAGAAATCGGTTCGCCGCAGAACCGCAGGCGTGACGATCGACGAGGTTGCGGCCCTTGCCGGCGTTTCGCCGATGACAGTGTCGCGGGTGATCAACCAGGGCAAGGTGCGCGACGTCACCCGCGAGCGCGTGCTGCGCGCCGTGCGTGAGCTCGGCTATACACCCAATCTTGCCGCCAGTTCGCTGGCCGCCGCACAGCACACGCGCATTGCGCTGATCTACACCAACCCCAGCGGCGCCTACCTGCGCGAACTGCTGGTGGGCCTGCTGCGCGTCGCCTCCAGTTCCGCCATCCAGCTGGTCATCGACTACTGGGAAAACCTGGATGCCGAATCCGAACGCAAGGCGGCGCGTGCGCTCGCCGGACGCGTCGACGGGGTGATCCTGCCGCCACCCTTGTGCGAATCGCAGGCCGCCGTAAGCGAACTGGTCAAGGCAGGCATTCCGGTCGTGGCCATCGCATCGGGGCGCCTGAGCGAGGCCCTGTCCTGCGTCCGCATCGACGATTTCAGTGCCGGCAAGGAGATGACCGATCACCTGCTCCGGCAGGGACACACCCGCATCGGTTTCATCCGTGGGCGCGATGACCTGAGCGCAAGTGCGCTCCGCTACGACGGCTTCGTCACCGCCCTGCGCGAGGCCGGGCTTGCGGTGGAGCCTGGCCTGGTCCAACACGGTGACTACACCTACCGGTCCGGCCTCGCTGCCGCCGAAAAGCTGTTGTCCCAACGCCGCCCACCGACCGCGATTTTCGCCAGCAACGACGACATGGGCGCTGCCGCCATCTCCGTCGCGCACCGGCGCGGGCTGGAAGTGCCGCGCGACCTGTCGGTCGTGGGTTTCGATGACACCTCGGCCGCCACCACCGTGTGGCCGGAACTGACCACGATCCACCAGCCCATCGCCTCGATGGCCAACGCGGCCGTCGACATCCTGCTGCGCACCATCCGCCGTCCGGCGGCGGACGCAACGGTGCTGCGCGATCATGTGATGCCGCATCGGCTGATCGCACGCGATTCGGTCGCCGCGCCGCCCCGGCGGCGGTAGCGCAGGCATCATGCTCCGCATCCGAGGGTGACCTCGGCTTCGTTCAGCGCACCCAGCGCGACGCGTGACACGGAGATCGTCATCGCATCGCCCGTCACCACCGACCACGGTCGGTCGATCGCGTCCATCCTTGCACCCGCCCTGGCCAGGCACTTCAGCGGCACGCCGACACGCTTCCACTGGCCCTGTGGAAGCGCCGCCAACGCCGGCCCGATGGCGACGCGCGCCGAGCAGCCCGCACTGCAGCCCACCGACAGCCACGCCTCACCCTTCGGGGCTGCGTCCACCCGTAGCGTGGTCAGCAGCATCAGGTCGCCGTTGGATTCGCGCTGCAGGTCCAGCGTCGTGTGCGACTGCAGTGCCGCGACGGCTTCGCCCTTGCCCGACCAGGCCAGGCGTCGTCCATCCTCCTGCGCCAGATGATCCACGCCGGTGATCTTCAGCCGATCATCGGGCAATGCGTCCGGCACGCGGGTCACGGTCAGGCCCTGGCCAGCAGCATCCTCGAGCCGCAGCGCCATGCCAGGGCCTGCGTCACCGCGCGCAAAGAACACGCCGTTCGCGCCCTCGTTGCCGGTCACGCCCGATGCCTCCGGCAGCGCGGCCAGGTCGCCGTTGTCGGCGTAGGTCAGGCCGAAGCCGAACGCAAACAATGGATCGTAGTCCTTCTGGCCCACGTTGTTGGCGTACTGGGTGGCAGTGCGCGGCCAGCTGAAACTGAGCTTGCCCTTGAAATCGTACTGCACGCGGCCATCGCTTCCGCGCAGCAGCACATCGGCAATCCCGGCGCCTTCCGAACCCGGCAGCCATGCAGCCACGAAGGCATTGGCGGCATTGATTTCCCGGTTCACCCAGAGCGGTCGCCCGCTCAGGATAACCGCAACAACCGGTATGCCTTCGGCCTTGAGCCGCTTGAGCAGCGCCAGGTCCGTTTCGTTGCCGGGCTTGTAGGCCAGCGTCGGCCGGTCTCCCTGGAACTCGGCATAGGGGTCTTCGCCAAACACCACCACCGCCACGTCGGGCTTCACTGCATAGCGTCCGTCGACGGCAAGCACGGCTTCACCACCCGCCGCGCTGGCCTGGCGCGCGATGCCCTCGTAGATCGTGTCCGCATTGGGGAAGTCCTTGCGGGTGGTGCCGGTGCCCTGCCAGTTGAGCGTCCAGCCGCCGGCCTGCTTGCCGACATCGTCGGCACCGTCGCCGGCCACGAGGATCCGCTGCTTCGGCGACAGCGGCAGGAGGCCGTTCTGGTTCTTCAGCAGGACCAGCGACTCGCGCACGGCCTGCCGGGCAACCGCGCGATGGGCCGGCGCGCCGATCAGTGCGAACTGCCCGCCGACGGCCCGCGTGGATGGCCTGCCGGCCTCGAACAGCCCAAGGCGGAACTTGACCCGCAGGATCCGGCGCACCGCATCGTCCAGGCGTTGCGGCGTGATCCGCCCATCCTTCACCGCAGCCAGCGTCGTCTCGTAGAACCCTTTCCAGCTGTCCGAGGCCATCGCCATGTCCAGGCCCGCGTTGATCGTGGCCGGGCAGTCTGTGGTGGTGCAGCCCTTGACCTGTCCATGACCATTCCAGTCACCCACCACGAAGCCACCGAAGTTCATGCGGCCCTTGAGCACATCGGTGAGGTAATGCCGGTGCCCATGCATCTTTTCGCCGTTGACACTGTTGAACGACGCCATCGCGGTCTGCGCGCCGGCGGCGATTGCCGGCGGATATCCGGCGGCGTGGATGCGCACCAGATCTGACTCGCTGATGCGGGTGTCGCCCTGGTCCTTGCCGTCAGTGGTGCCCCCATCGCCCAGGAAGTGCTTCACCGAGGCGATCACATGGCGGCCATCGAGGAACTCCGGCGTTCCCACCCTGCCCTGCAATCCCTCCACCATGGCGGCGGCATAGCTGGCCACCACGTCCGGCGATTCGGAGTAGCCTTCGTAGGTGCGTCCCCAGCGATCATCCTGGGGTACGGCAACGGTCGGCGCGAACGTCCATTCCATGCCGGTGACGCGGGTCTCCAGCGCGGTGATGCCACCGATCTGCCGCAGCAGCCCCGGATTGCGCGTGGCGCCCAGCCCGATGTTGTGCGGGAACAACGTGGCGCCAATGATGTTGCTCTGCCCGTGCACGGCATCGATGCCGAACAGCAGCGGAATGGCCTTGCCGCCTTTCGAAGTGTCCATCGAGGCGTCGTAGAAGGCGTCGGCCAGCGCCAGCCATTCGGCCGGCGACGCGTCATAGCGGCCACCGGGATCGGAGTTGCCCCCGGCCAGGATCGAGCCGAGCCGGTAGCGGCGCACATCATCTGGAGTGACGCTGGCGATGTCGCCCTGCACCAGCTGGCCGACCTTGTCCTCCACCGTCATGCCGGCCAGCAGGTCGGTGATGCGCTTCTCCAGCGCCGGGTCCGCAGCCAGCGGCCAGGTGACCTCCGGCCAGGGATCCTTGTCGGTGGCTGCGGCGGCGGCAGCCCGGTCCTGGCCGCGGCAGCCGAGCAATCCCAGCATCAGTGCGGCGACCAGCGCGCCGCTGCGGATTACGAAGGTCTGCGATGTCATGGCGCTCATCCTTCCATCTGCTCCAGTTCCTTGCCCTTGGTCTCGTGCACATGTCGGACGACGAAGATCACCGAGATCACGGCAGCCACCAGGTAGATGCCGTAGGTGGCTGCCAGCCCTGCCGCGGCCAGCAGCATCGGGAACGTCACCGTGACCACGAAGTTGGAGGTCCACTGCGCCGCGCCGGCGACTGCCAGTGCCGAACCGCGGATCTGGTTCGGGAACATCTCGCCCAGCATCACCCACATCACCGGCCCCCAGGACAGATTGAAGAACACGACGTAGGCATTGGCCGCCACCAGCGCCAGCGTGCCCATGCGGCCGGGCAGCTGCAGATGCCCGTCGGCCAGCGAACCGCTGGCAAACGCCACCACCACCAGTGCAAGCGACAGCGACATCCCGGCCGAGCCGAACCACAGCAGGGGCTTGCGGCCGATCCGGTCGATCAGCAGCACGGTGACCACGCAGGCACCGATGCTCAGTGCTCCGGACAGCACGTTGATCAGCAGCGCGTCGTTCTCGGAAAAGCCGACTGCCTGCCACAGCACCGCGCCGTAATAGAACACCACGTTGATGCCGACCAGCTGCTGGAAGCAGGCCAGCCCGACGCCGACCCACACAATCGGGCGGATCCGCCCGGTCGCCCGGCTCTTCAGATCGGACAGGCGCGGGCGATGATGGTCGTTGGACAGCGAGGCATCGATCTCCTCGAGCGTGGCCCTGGCCTTGTCGCTGCCCAGCAGCCGGGTCAGTACCCGCAGGGCGTCTTCCTTGCGCCGTTTCACCACCAGGTAGCGCGGGCTCTCCGGAATGGTCAGCAACAGCAGCAGGAACACCAGTGATGGCGCGGCCTGCATCCAGAACATCCAGCGCCAGGCGGGCTGCCCGCCCCACAGCGGTTCGGTCGACGCGCCCGCTGCAGCCGCCAGCAGGTAGTTGGACAGGAACGCGGCGGTGAGCCCGGTGATGATCGCGATCTGCTGCACGGTAGCCAGGCGGCCGCGATAGCGGGCCGGAGCGACCTCGGCAATGTAGGCCGGCGAGATCACGCTGGCCGCGCCTACCGCGAATCCGCCCACCACCCGCGCCGCAATGAACCAACCCGAGGAGACCGCCGCCCCGGCACCGAGTGCCGACAGCAGGAACATCACTGCCGACAGGATCAACACGTTGCGACGGCCCAGGCGGTCGGCCAGCCGGCCTGCACTGAACGCGCCCACCGCACAGCCCAGCAGCATCGACGCGATCTCGAAGCCCTGCATCCACTCGCCGGACCGGAACGCCTGGTGCAGACCATCCTGGGTGCCATTGATCACGCCGCTGTCGAAGCCGAACAGAAAACCGCCAATCGTCGCCACCACGCTGATCAGTACGATCAGCCGCGTGTTCTCACCGCTGCCTGCTGCCTGGTTCATCCCCATCCCCTTGAGTGCACCGTGGCCGCGCTCAGCGCAGCAGGTACTGGTTGAGCAGGTTTTCGTAACGCTCCTGCTTGCCGCTGGCCTGGCGCGGTTCGCCGAGGCGGGCGGCCAGTGCCGCAAGGTCCGGCAGGCTGAGCGTGCCACGCTCGAAATCCTGGCCGGCGCCGGAATCGAAGCTGGCGTAGCGCTGCGCACGCCATTGCTCCCACGGCGACTCGGTCAGCAGTGCATGGGCAACCTCCAGCCCGCGTGCGAACGCGTCCATGCCGCCAATGTGGGCAATGAACAGATCCTCCAGGTCGGTCGACTCGCGGCGCACCTTCGCATCGAAGTTCAACCCGCCCTCCAGCCCACCCTGGCGCAGCACGACCAGCATCGCGCCGACGGTGTCGTACAGATCGCTGGGGAACTGGTCGGTGTCCCAGCCGTTCTGCGCGTTGCCGCGATTGGCATCGATGCTGCCCAGCAGGCCGTGATCGGACGCGACCTGCAGATCGTGCTCGAAGGTGTGCCCGGACAATGTGGCGTGGTTGGCCTCGATGTTGAGCTTGAAGTCCTTGTCCAGCCCATGCTCCTTCAGGAAACCCACCACCGTGGCACTGTCGAAGTCGTATTGGTGCTTCATCGGCTCCATCGGCTTGGGCTCGATCAGGAAGTTGCCCTTCAGCCCGATGCTGCGGCCATAGTCGCGTGCCATGGTCAGGAAACGTGCGAAATGCTCGATCTCCCGCTTCATCTGGGTATTGGCCAGCGACGCATAGCCTTCGCGCCCGCCCCAGAACACGTAGTGCTCGCCACCGAGTTCGACCGTGGCCTCGAGGGCGGCCTTGACCTGCACGGCTGCACGCGCGACCACCGCGAAGTCGGGATTGGTCGATGCACCGTTCATGTAGCGCGGGTGCGAGAACAGGTTGGCCGTGCCCCACAGCAGCTTGACGCCGGTGGCCTCCTGGCGCGCCTTGGCCAGGCCCACCATATGCGAGAGGTTCTTCTGGTACTGGCCGATGTCGTCGGCATCCGGCGCCAGGTCGATATCGTGGAAGCACCAGTACGGCACGCCCAGCTTGGTGAAGAACTCGAACGCCGCGTCCACCTTTGCTTCGGCCGTGGCCAGTGGCGAGGCGGCCTCCCACGGGAACTGGCGGGTGCCCGGGCCGAACGGATCGTGCCCGGCATTGCAGAAGGTGTGCCAGTAGCACACGGCGAAGCGCAGATGCTCCTGCATGGTCTTGCCACCGATGACCCGGTTGGCATCGTAGACCTTGAAGGCAAGCGGATTGTCCGAGCCCTTGCCCTCGAACGGAATGCGGCCGACGCCGGGGAAGTATTCCTTGGCGCCGATGAAGGGCTGCGTGCTCATGGTGCGTGCTCCTGTCGTTGTACGGGGTGTCGTGGAGGAGTCATCAGCCGCGCTGCAGCGGCGTGATGGCATCGAGATGACTGAGGAAGCGTGCGTAGGCCCGTGCATAGGCATCGCTGCGGTCCGGATCCGGCCGTGCGGACAGCGCGGGATCGACGGTGACGTGGCGCGCGGTGATGTCGCTGATCGAGGTGGCGTCTCCCAGCGCCCGGGCGAGCGCCCACAGCGCCTGCAGTGCCGCACCAAACGCCGCACCTTCGGCCTGCACCGGGACGTCCACCGGCAGGCCGAACACATCAGCCACCAGCTGACGCCAGGCAGCGCTGTTGCTGCCACCGCCGGTGAGCACGATGCGATCGAACTGCATGCCCGCGCGGACGAAGGCGTCGTAGCCGTACTTCAGGCTGTAGGTCGCGCCCTCCATGGCGGCGCGGTAGAGATGCGCCGGGGTGAAATTGGCGGTATCCAGGCCAGCCAGCACACCCTTGCCCAGCGGCAGGTCAGGGGTGCGTTCGCCATTGAGGAACGGCAGCATCACCAGGCCCCCTGCCCCCGGCGGCGTTGCGCGAAGATGCGCGTCGCCGTCGCGGCTGCTGAAACCGAAGGCGGTGGCCACGCGTTCGGTGGCCACGGTGCAGTTCATGGTGCAGATCAGCGGCAGCCAGCCCCCCGTGGACGAGCAGAACGCCGCCCACGCGCCGTCCGGATCGATCACTGGCGAGCCGGAATACGCAAACAGCGTTCCGGAGGTTCCCAGGCTCATCGCCAGCCGCCCTTCCGTGACGCAGCCGGTGCCGATCGCCGCCATCATGTTGTCGCCGCCACCCACGGCAATCTTCACGGCCGCCGGCAGCCCGAACTCGGCGGCTGCCTTCGGCGCGATATCGAACAGGGCATCGGGCGCAGCGATCGGCGGCAGGCAGGCAGCAAGATCACGATCAGGATCGGTTGCGCGCAGCAGTTCCTGCGACCATGTGCGTGTGCGCACGTCCAGCCAGCCGGTGCCGGACGCATCGCCAAGCTCGCAGAACCGCTGCCCGGTCAACACGAAATTCAGGTAGTCGTGTGGCAGCAGGATGGTCGCCAGCCGCGCATAGGCGTCGGCACGGTGGGTCCGGGTCCAGGGCAGCTTGGAGGCCGTGTAGCCGGCCAGGATCGGATTGCCCGCCAGCGCGATGGTCCGTTGGAACCCACCCACGGCGTCCATGATCTGGATGCATTCGGCCGAGGTGCTGGTGTCGCACCACAGCTTGGCCGGCGCCAGTACCTCGCCAGCATCATCGACCGGCACGAACCCATGCTGCTGCCCCGATACCGCCAGCGCGACGATGCGTGCGCGCAGCGAGAGATCGATCCGGGCAAAGCAGTCGCGCAGGGCCGACACCCAGTCGGCCGGCGCCTGTTCGCGGCTGCCGTCGGCACCGCTGTCCAGCGCGAGCGGCGCGCCGGCCGAGGCCACCACCGCCTGCTTCCGCGGGTCATAGACCAGCACCTTCAGGCTCTGCGTCCCTGCATCGATCCCTGCAACCAGACCCATCGAAACCGCCTCCGATCAACAAAAAGGTAGCGCTAACATTCCGTGGACTCAAAAAGGGGGCGTGGTGTCCGGCCCCCTCGTTGCCACCGCGCGCGTCATCGCCAGCGGTGTTGCCGCACTGTAACCAGCTGCAGCGGAAAAAGCGTGCTGCAACGCAAAACCCTGCTACGCGCTTGCTGCCGTCGAACGCCACACGTCCACGCCGGACCTGCAGTACTGCGCGATGAACTCCGCCTGCGCCGGCATCTGCGCGGCGGCCTGCTGCACAGGCCGTTGGATGCCCTTCAACAAGGTGAGCAGATCGACATCACTCACGGCCCGCGCCAGCGGGTGCGCAGGACCGGGCGCGATGCCCTGCCCGAGCAGCACGCTGGTCCAGGATTCGACACGGAACAGCTCGCCGGGGTCCTGCCACGCATGTGAACGCTCGCGCCACGCCTGCAGCCGCTGCTGCAGCGATTCCGGCACGCGCATCTCGCGACAGGCCTTCCACATCGGTTCGCTGCGCTGCGTGGCGTGGTAGTGCAGGATGATGAAGTCGCGCACGTGCTCCATTTCCTGGCGGCTGACATCGTTGTACAGCTGCACCAGCGACGCACTGATGCCGTCGAACGGGAACAGCTGGATCAGGCGCACTACCGCGCTGATCGTCAGATGGATGCTGGTCGACTCCAGCGGTTCGATGAAGCCGCTGGCCAGCCCGAGCGACACCACGTTCCTGTTCCAGGCCTTAAGCCGGCGTCCACTGCGGAACGGCACCTTCCATGGATCGCGCAAGGGTCGAGCCCCGGCATCGCGCAGCAGTTTCGCGGCGGCCTCGTCATCGGACAGATGGCGGCTGTCATACACCAGCCCGCAGCCAACGCGGTGCTGCAGCGCGATGTGCCAGCGCCACCCCGCCTCGTGGGCGATCGCCCGGGTATAGGGTACCGGCGGCGCCACCGCTTCGGTCTGCACCGCCACGGCCCGGTCGCATGGCAGCCATTCGTGCCAGTCCTCGTAGCCGGTGCCCAGTGCCTGCTCGATCAGCAGGCCGCGGAAGCCGGTGCAGTCGATGAACAGATCGCCCTCGATCACCTGGCCGTCGTCCAGCACCAGCGCCTGCACCGACCCGTCGTGCGCGTGCTGCCTGACCTGGGCGATCCGGCCTTCGATCCGGCGCAGGCCGTGGGCCTCGGCCCTGCCGCGCAGGAACCGCGCATACAGCCCGGCATCGAAGTGATACGCATAGCTGGCCTGCGGCTGGGTGTGCAGCGAGAAGCGGTCGCCACGCGAGGCGATGCTCTCCAGGCAGAAGTCGCCCAGGTCCGAGGGCATGCCGCGGCGCAGGCTGTCCAGCCAGAAGTGATGGAAGGGGGCCGCCCAGGTGCCATGGCCGATGGTGCCGAACGGATGGAAGAAGCGATCGCCCGGCAGGCGCCAGTTCTCGAACGAGATCGACAGCTTGAAGGTGCCGGCCACCGCGCGCAGGAACTCCTGCTCGTCGATCTGCAGGAAGCGGTGGAAGGTGCGGATCGGCGGCACAGTGGACTCACCGACACCGACCGTGCCGATCTGCTCGGACTCGACCAGCGTGATCTGCAGCTGGTCACGGAACTGGTGCGCAAGCGCGCAGCCGGCCAGCCAACCCGCCGTACCGCCACCGGCAATGACCACCTTGCGGATGCGCCCTGAGGGCGTGCTCTGGGTATCCAACATGGTGCCCCTCTCTCAACGGTTGAGCCTGCCCAGCAGCATCGCGCGCATGCGGCGGGCGCGCTGCTCGTCAAACGGTGCCAGATCCCCGCGCGCCGCGTCAGGCAGGTGCTGCCCCGCGCGCTCGCCAGGGCCGAATGCGTAGTAGCGGAAGAGCCCTTCCCAGGCCTGCTTTTCGCGCGCCGGCAGATCACGCACGGCCCACATCGCGTGGTGCAGCGCCGCCAGCGCGGATCCCAGCCAGGCCGGCGAGCTTCGCCACCAGTAGTTCACCAGCACGTTGAACGGTTCCAGGCTGCGTACATGGTGCCACCACATGCTGGGAATGAAGATCGCATCGCCGGGCCCAAGCACCGCACTGCGCGCGTGCGCCAGCGCCTCGCGGAAACGTGGATGCCGATCGAAGTCTGGCTGTTCGAAGTCCACCACGCTGACCACCTGTCCGCCCGGCGTGGGATCGAGCGGGCCCGGATAGAGGTTGTCGATCTGGGCGGGCGGGAACAGGGTGAACTCGCGCCGCCCCACCGCGCAGCAGGCGAGGTTGTCGGGTGTGTCGAAATGGCACGAGGCCGTCACCCGGTTGCCGATCCAGATGCTGGCGGTGGCGTCGATGCCCTGCTTCGCCAGACCGGCGTCGTTGGCCTGCGCGAATGCCGGCAGCAGTGCCCGCGCAATCGGCAGCGAGGCCACGTAGTAAGTGGGCGGTTGCGGTGCATGCAGCGTCATGGCGATCTCTTCCAGCACCTGGGCCAGCACGCCGCGCCGCACTTCGAAGTTCAACCGGGTGAAGTCCGCGCTGTAGAACGGGCGCCCCCCGATCTCGGCGCCGCCGAACGAGTACTGGATGGGTGCACCCGCATCGACGCTGCACAGGTACGCCATTGCATCCTGCACCCCGCCCAGCCCGGCCTGGACCAGTGGCCAATCGGTGGCGATGCCACGCAGTACGACCGGCTCACCGGCCTCCACCAGGTCAGCCAGTGGCAAGGCGGCAGGATCGATGCCTTCCAGCATCCGCATCGGCAGGGTGGCCTGCACCGGTCAGTTCCTGGCCGCCTGCGCGGTGCCGTCCTGGACGCGGAGACGGCGCTGCTTCTCGGCGATCAGGTGGCGCATGTTATGCAGCGAGGCAAGCATCAGGTACGCACCCTCCAGGTAACCGGCGCGGTTCAACGCAGCCAGGCGTGGACTGTCCAGCGCAGCCAGGCGCTCGCGGTCGATGCCGTGCAATCCGCTCACGCTCACCCGGTGGTGCGGCGCGAGCTGCACATCGAGCGTGACCGGCTGGATGAGCCCGCAGTCGTCGAGCATCGTGAACATACTGGCCGCGAAGGCACTGCCCTCGTGGATGCCGCGCAGAACGCCGGCGATGTGGTCCAGGTAGGGCGTGTTGCCGCCCTGCGGCAGGAACACCGGCTCACCGGCGCCGTCGGTGACGCGCGGATGGTCCAGGTCCACGTGCATCACCGAATCCTGGGTGAGCACGCCATCCACGTAGTGCTCCTGGAAGCCGATCAGGAACGGCCCTTTGGCCGCCGCGCCTGGCAGGTAGGAAGCATTCCAGCGCCCGTCCTGCAGGAACAGGTTCTCGTGTTGTTCGAAACCCAGCAGGGCCACGGACTGCCACGCCTTCGTCCCGGTATCCCTGCGCAGGAAGATCGGATACTCACGCTGCAGTTCGGCGAACTCGCTGGGATAGGCCGGCACCATGCCCACGGCATCGCCGAACTGCGGCCCGAATCCGGTGGCGACCCTCAGGTCCCGATGCGCGATGTTGTTGAGCATTTCGTAGCGGGCCATCAGGGTATCCAGTCCAGTGCGGGGTGGCTGGCCGGCAGCGTAGCGCAGGCGCGACAGGTGCGGCGACACCGTCCCGGCAGGGCACCGCTGGAGGGCAGTGGTGCCATGCCGGACGCATCGGCAACCAGGCTCAGAACTTGTAGCGGACGCCCAGCATGTAGCGCGGGCTCTGGTCTGCCAGCTTGACGATCATCTGCGAGGTGCGCGAGCGCCAGCGCACATCCTCGCCGGTCAGGTTGATCGCCTCCAGGCTGAAGGACCAGTGGTCATCCAGCGCGTAGTTGACGCTGAGATCCCACTGCTCGTACGGCTCCACATAGTAGGGATTGCGGCTGGAGCCCTGGTTGGCCAGGATCAGGTACTGGTCGCGCCAGTTCCATGCCAGGCGCACCGACCACCCGTACTTCTCGTACATCAGCATGGCGTTGGCGGTGTCGCTCAGGCCGGTGAGCGAGAACTGGTCGATGCCCGGGTCACCGCCATTGTTGTAGCCGACATCGCCTTTGACCACGGTGTAGTTGGCCAGCACGCCGAAGCCGGTGTCGCCGAAGAAGTACTGTCCGCCCAGCTCCCAGCCATGCAGCTTGGATTTGTTCTGGTTGATCGGGCGATTGACGTTGAACTGGTACAGCGGGTCGTTGGGCTGCCCATACAGATCGTAGGCCGCTTCGGTGGCCAGCACCTGCGCATCAGTGCCGTTGTAGGCGCCCAGGCCGGCAGGATCGTTGCGCAGCAATGCCAGTGCGGTGAACAGCGAGGTGTCGTTGGCCGAGCAGGCAGCGGCATTGGCCGGCCCGACCTGGGCGACGCAGGCGCCACTGGTCAGGAAGTCCAACGCCGCCCGCGCATCCGGCCCGGAGGTCGGGTCGGTGAGGCCGTACAGGCTTTCCTGCACGACGGTGTTGCCGATGAAGTTGCTGACCGACTTGTTCCAGTAGGTCAATGACACATAGCTGGCGTCGGCGAAGTACCACTCCAGCCCCAGGTCGAGGTTGTCCGATTCCAGCGGCTTCAGGCTCGGGTTCTGCGAGTTGCCGCTGGCGCGCGACGAGGGATCGATCAGCACCGAGCCGAACGGCTGCTGGGCCCCGGGTCCCGCATAGAGATTGCCATACGGCGCGCGGGCGATGCTTTTGCCGAACGAAACGCGGCCCTTCAGCTCCTCGGTGAGGTCGATGCTGAAATCAAGGTTGGGCAGGATGTAGCTGTAGCGCGCCTTCTCCGTGAAGGGCTGCTGCTCATCGGACAGCACGATGCGGAAATCGTTGTTGGCCTGCCACTCGATGGACTCGGGGACGGCAATGACCGAGGTCGACACCACGTCAGTGGTTTCATAGCGCACGCCCAGGCGGGTGTTGGTGCGCATGCCACCCAGCTCCCCGTCCAGCTCCACCTGGAAGTACGCCGCCTTGGTCTTCTCTTCCACGAAGTTGTCGGCCGCGCGTTGCGGGTTCACACCCAGGCCGACGCCGTACTCGCGCGATGCCCATTGCGCGAGCTGCCCGGCATTGCCGCGCCAGGCGGGCCAGCTGTTGGCACTGTAGTCGTCGAACAGGCCGACGATGCTGACCGGCTGCAGCAGGTCCATCAGGCCTGCGGCGGTATCCCGGTCCACGTTGGCCACGCCCCAGTCGCCCAGGGTCGAGTAGGCCTCGGCGGCCTGGATGCGGTGGGTGGTGGACTTGTTGGTGTCCACGCCGAACTGGAAGCGCCCGTGGTCGAAGTTCCATTCGCCATCGACGCGCGCCTGCTTGATCTCGCTGATCTGGGTCTGCGCGTTGACGCGCAGCACCTGCGTGCCGACCTCGCCTTCCTGGAAGCCCGGATTGACCACGCCATTGGTCCCGGCGAGCGCATCGGCGGTGCTGGGATACCAGACCTGGGTGCCAACCGGCAGGCCATTGTTGAAGTTCAACTCCTGCACCCAGGAGCCACCGCAATGCGGGCCACGGGTGCAGTTGTTGGTGCCGGCGATGCTCATGAAGATCGAACCACCGCCGGTGAGCGGGTCATTCGGGCGGCTCTCGTTCTTCGAGTTGTGCGCATCGAAACTGAGCTTGAAGCGGTCGCTGACATTCCAGACGGCATTGAAACCCAGCGAACCCAGCTTGTATTCCTGCATGCTGCGCTGCTGTTCCAGGCCGAAATCCTTGGTGCCGGCGATTTCACGGATGTATACCGGCGTCGCGACGGCGCCACTGGTGTCGAACTCGACGTTGGTGTAGTTGCTGTTCTGCAACCACATGCCCTGCTCGCCGCGATTCTCGGTGATCTCGTTGGTCGAGTAGGTGTAATCCACGGTCAGGGTCAGGCTGTCCGTCGGTGCGAACTGCAGCACGGCCTGGCCGTTGACGCGTTCGCGCTCGAATTCGGAGAACGCGTAGCGCAGGTCGTTGGGCCGCGCGTAAAGCTGGCCGACGGCCGGGGCATTGACCACGGTCGGATTGCCCGGCATCGACCCTGTCCACGGCTGCACGTTCCAGTAGTTCTCCGTGGCCTGCACCGAGCCACCCTTGCGCTTCTGCTGGCTCGCGCTGAGGCTGACGCCAAAGGTCTTTTCCGGATTGCTGTAGCTGAAGATGCCCGACAGCTCCGGTGTCAGGTCATTGTCGAACGGCTGGCTCTGGTCGGACACCAGCTTCGCCCCGGCGTTGGCCACGATGCCGGCGTGATCGAGCGGGCGCGAGGTCAGGATGTTGATCGTCGCACCGATGCCACCGCTGGGCACCTGTGCCTGGCTGGTCTTGTAGACCTCGATACCATTGATGGCCTCGGCGGCCAGCTGCGCGAAGTTGAAGGCGCGGGTGCCGCCGTCGACACCGCCGATGGCGACCTGTCCAGAGGCACCGAATGCATCGGCACCCGGCATCTGCCGACCGTTGAGCGTGACCATGTTGAACTGGGGGCCGAAGCCACGCGCGGTCACCTGCGCACCCTCGCCGTCACGGCGCTCGATGGAGATGCCGGTGATGCGCTGCAACGACTCGGCAAGATTGGTATCGGGGAACTTGCCGATGTCCTCAGCGCTGATCGCGTCGACCACGCCCGCCGAGTCGCGCTTGATGTCCATGGCCTGGCTCAGGCTGTTGCGTATGCCCGTGACCTGCACTGCATCGAGCTGGGTGGGCTGCGACTGGCTCTGCGGCTGCTGCCCGGTCGCCGGTGCTGCGTCCTGCGCAAAGGCAGGATTGATGACCAGGGCGCCACCCACGAAGGTGAACATGGCCCGGGACCGGAACTTCGCCAATGCGCGGCTCATGAACCGGACCTCGGGGCCAGGGTGCCACGGAAACTGCAGGTGCTCATGAAAGTCCCCTCTGACATACGATCGAATGGATGTACCGCCCCCTCCCAGGGGCACGCACGGGCGTGGCCCGCATTCCAAACCGAACAGCACGGGTGCTCGGGCACGCCGCGACTTACACTTGCTTTTCAAGCCTGCCAGGACAAACACGCGGCAAAGAAGGCAGCCTCCCGGACCCAGGATCCCCGTCCGACTGGTAGCGCTACCATCGCGTTGCAGCGGAGAGTAATCACCGAGGTTCGCCGTTGTCACCATGCAGCGCAGCAAAACCGCCTGCGCGCCAAACAGCTGATGACTCGGCCGTTGCTGCATCCGGTCACGCTCACCCGACGTAGGAAAGATGCCCGCACTTGCGGGTCATCCAGAAAGGAACGCACCGTGAACGCTCTTCAGCGCATCGCCGCCGCAGTCGGCTTCGCCGTACTCGTTTCGTCCGGCTCCTCGGTTTTCGCCGCCAACACCGTCATCGTGGGCGGGGCAGAAATGTACCCCACCAGGACCATCGTCGAGAACGCCGTCAATTCCAAGGATCACACCACGCTGGTTGCAGCGGTCAAAGCAGCCGGCCTGGTCGACACCCTCAACGGCGCCGGGCCCTTCACTGTTTTCGCGCCCACCAATGCGGCCTTCGAAAAGCTGCCTGCAGGCACTGTCGATACACTGGTGAAGCCTGAAAACAAGGCACAACTGACCCGGATCCTGACCTACCACGTCGTCCCGGGCAACTACAGTTCCGCCCAGCTTCTGGCCGATGCCCGCAAGCACAGCGGCAAGGCCACCCTGAAGACCGTGCAGGGTGAGCCTCTCACCGTGGCGCTCCACGATGGCAAGCTCTGGGTCATCGACGCAAAGGGTGGAAAGGCAGGCATCAGCATTGCAGATGTCGGCCAGTCCAACGGCGTCATCCACGTGGTCGACACCGTGCTGATGCCCAAGTAAGCGGCCTCACGCAACGAGCATCCGGCGCGATGCCCGTTGCCCGGGCCGGTCATCCCGACGTCACCATGCGGATCCCTGCCCGGCATGGCGTCGTGGCTACCACTCCGGCCCGAGCAGCTTGGTCACTTCGGCCTCCAGTTTCTGCGCGGCCTCATCCTGGGAGGCGACCTTGATGCTCAGCCCCGACTGCGCCGGCCCCGGCACCAGCTGGTAGCGGTTGATGGTACCGCCACCGTCGCCGTCCAGCGCTACCCGCGCCACTACCGTGCGGCCATTGGCGTGGAAGGTCCAGTCCTGATAATCAAACATGCTTCAGTAGGTGTGCGGCCAAGATGTCATCCCACTTTTAGCGGCACGACAGTGAAGAACGCTCCAGGAGGATGTTCAGAGCGCGTGGACATGATGACGACAGGGCCTATTGCAGTGTCCGCGCCAACTGCAGGACATCGGCGAAGAAGGAGGGATAGTCGTCCTGTGGAGCGCTGTGGGTCTCGCGCCGGTGAACCAGACGCACGGCGACCACGCGCTGTTCCGGGACGATCATCAGGTATTGGCCCAGGTAGCCGTTGGCGGCAAAGCCGACGACCGGTCCCCGTGAGATGTCGTAGAGATCGGCGAGCTTCAGGCCGCGCGCGGAGATCTGGCTGCCGTAGCGCTGGGACCAGTCCGCGCCCAGCTGATTGGCGAGGAAGGCGACCAGTGCGCTGCGGCTTTCGAATACTCGCCCTGCGCTGGCCTGCAGTGCGCGCTGTACGTCGTCATCCACGCCCCTTTTCACCAGCAGATCCCGTAGCCGGGGCTTGAGCTGGTACCGTTCCCAGGCCGGCATCCGCCACCACAGCAGCCCAACATCTGGCGCACGGGCGCTTTCGGTCGTCATCAACGCGACCGACTGCTCACTCAGGAGACGCCTGCCATCCGGTGCCACGCCTCCGTCCAGCAACAGTTGCCCGATGGCGGCAAGATCGGCCGCGCGCAGGGACAGCCCGGCCATGCCCAGCGGGGTGCCTGCCTCATCCTTCATCCAGGTGTAGTGGGCAATGCCCAGGGGCTTGAACAGCCGCGCGTCCAGATACGCGTCCACAGGCTCGCCTGCCAGGCGCTCGACAATGCCGGGCAGCAGGTTGGTAGCCTTGTTGTTGTAGGAGAACACGTTGCCCGGGTCATCGCTCAGCTCGGCAGCCAGTGCCAGCTTGACCAGGTCCGGGGCCCCTTCCAGCTCTCCGCCCGCGTTCGCCACGTTCTGCAGGCCCGAGGTATGGTCCAGCAGCATGCGCACGGTAATGGCGCTCTTCCTGCCCTGCTTCCATTCGGGATAGATCCGGCTGACCGGCGTATCGATCGAAGCCAGCTTTCCTTCGTCCAGCAGCAATGCAATGGCCAGCGCGACGACCGACTTGGTGGCCGACATCAGGTGAACGGATTCCTGCCCGGCGGCGGGCTTCAGCTCAAGCAGCGTCTCCCGCTCATGCATCACCAGGACCGCATCGGAATGCGCGGCGCGTGCATTGCGCTCGATCGCGGCAAGGGCATCGGCACGTGTCGCCGCTTGGCTGGGCCCGGCGATGCCGAACACCAGGGCCAGGGCGCAGGACAACCAGCAGGATCTTGGCATCGCAATCTCGTCCAATGGGTGTGTGCGTAGATTGACTACATGTGTAGTCACGCTGCAGTGCCTGAAGTCATGGCGCGCTTGAGTGCTGAACGTGGGCTGGGCGCCGCCCCCCGGCCCACCTGCAACGCGGTCGACGGCAGCGGTCGCCAAGCCGCGCCGCACGGTATGATGCGGCGACCCGGAACCTGCGATGATTTGCAGCGGCCGCCCATCCGCTGATCGCGCGCGCCAGGCCCCACCTGCGCCGGGGTCGCTGCAGGTGCCGCTGAAGCCCCACTCCATGCTCGCCCCCCAAGCCCCCCTCGTGATCTGGGCAGCGGTCGCCGTTGCCACCCTCGGTCTGCTGTTCCGTCCTTTGCGCATCCCCGAATATGTGTGGGCGTTGGGCGCTGCCGCCCTGTTGCCGTTGCTGGGCGCGGTGTCGCTGCATACCGCATGGGGTGCGGTGGCCGAAGGCCGCGACGTCTACCTGTTCCTGGTCGGCATGATGATGCTGGCCGAACTGGCGCGGCGCGAAGGCCTGTTCGATTGGGTCGCGTTGTACGCGGTGCGGCATGCGGGCGGATCCGGGCGACGCCTGTTCGACCTGGTGTTCCTGGTCGGCACGCTGGTGACGGTGTTCCTGTCCAACGATGCAACGGCCGTAGTGCTGACGCCGGCGGTCTACGCTGCCTGCAAGGCGGCGCGCGCCAATCCCCTGCCCTACCTGTTCGTCTGTGCATTCATTGCCAATGCGGCCAGCTTCGTGCTGCCCATTTCCAATCCGGCCAACCTGGTGGTGTACGGCCAGCACCTGCCGCCGCTGCTGCAATGGCTGGCGCAGTTCGCGCTGCCGTCGGCGGCGGCGATCGGTGCCACCTATCTGGTCCTGCGCTGGGTGCACCGGCGCGAGATCGCCCAGCCGCTGGTGGCCGCGCCGGCGCATCGCCCGTTGACCGACGGCGGCCGACTGAGCGCACTGGGCGTGCTGTTCACCGGCACCGTGTTGCTGGTCACGTCCGCCTTGAACGGGCCATTGGGCCTGACCACGTTCTGTGCGGGCACGCTGAGTGTGGCCGTGGTGGCGATCCGCCAGAGGCGCAGCCCGCTGCCACTGCTGCGACACGTGTCCTGGGGCGTGCTGCCGCTGGTGGCGGGACTGTTCGTGCTGGTGGAAGCGGTGGCGCAGACCGGTGTCATCCAGACCGCGGCCAGCGCGCTGCAGGCCGTGGCGCAGGCGTCTCCACGCCAGGCCAGCTGGCTGGCCGGTGGCGCGGCTGCGCTGCTGAGCAACGTGGCCAACAATCTGCCGGTCGGCCTGGCCGCCGGTTCGCTCGGGCAGATGGCCGACCTGCCGGCGCAGACCCGTGCCGCATTGCTGGTCGGCGTGGATCTGGGACCCAACCTGTCGGTCACCGGTTCGCTGGCGACGATGCTGTGGCTGGTGGCGCTGCGCCGCGAGGGCGAGCATGTCAGCGCGCTCGACTTCCTGCGCGTCGGCGCGCTGGTGATGCCGCCGGCGTTGATCGGAGCACTGCTGCTGCTCTGATCGGCGCACGAGCGGCATGCGCTTCTAGAAGGCCACCTGCAGGCGGGTGTTGAAGGTGGTGCCTTCATCCCTGCCCTGGCCGGTGCCGCTGCGGTTGCGGGTCTGCCAACGGATCGCCTCGAACATCACGCGGCTGAAATCGTTGAGATACCAGTTCGCACCCAGCGTCCACGCGTGGCCGGTACCGCCACTGGGCAGCTCGGCATAGTCCACATCCTCGTAGCGCCCCTTCAGTTCCCATGCCCCGGCACCGCCGCGGGTGACAGGATCGGCCACCTTGACCCGGCCCCAGGTGCCGGCCTTGCCCGAATAGGCCGGCCTTGCACCGGCCAGGAACCAGCCAGCCGAGATCGCCCAGGCCTGGTGGTCCAGATCGTAGCGCCCGCTGGCGTCGGCCCCGCGCAGGTTGCGCGTACCCCATTCGCCGGTCGCCCAGGCCGGCCCGAAGAAGCCTGCCAGTTCCGCGCCATAGGCCGTGCTGCGCTCGGCGCCCAGCAGTGTGCCCGGCGCGATCTTGACCAGGTCGTTGAAGTGCCCGGCGATGGCCGAACTGCGGACGACGCCGCTGGCGCCTGCGGCGATCTCCTCGTGGAAGGCCCAGGCCCCCAGGTGCACCGTGACCGTATCATTGGCCACCGGGTTCCAATGCACGCGCGTGGCCCAGGTCTGGCTGTCGTTGTCGGTGCCGGCGTTGTTGAGATCGTTGCCGGCCACCGACAGGCTGGCATGCCAGTCCTTGCCGTACACGCGCTCGGTCAGGCCGACACCGAACAGCCCGCGCTGCGGCAGCATCAGCGTGCCGACCACGTTGCGGTCCTGGAACGGCGTGTTGGAAGTGCTGCTGGAGCCGTCGATACCCCGGTCGTTGAGGCGGTTGCCCACGGTCAGGTCGGCCGACAGCCCGAACAGGCGGTGGTCCACGGTGGCGTAGACCGACTTCCACGCCACCGCGTTGTCGGCGAAGTCACCTTCCACCGCCCAGCCGAGGATGCCATAGCGGCCTTCGGCGCCCAGCCGCACCGAGCGGATCTCGGTACCGGAGATGTTGCGGTCACTCACTGACGATCCGTCTGTGCTGGATGCGTCGACGAACAGGCGTCCGCGCGGACGGAACGCCACGCTGCCATCGGCACTGCTGAACTCCGGTGCGCCCTTGGACCAGGTGACCTTGGGCGCCTTGGCCTGGCTGGATTCCAGTGCGGCGACGCGGGTGTCCAGCGCGGGGCCCTGCGTTGCGGCCGCCGCACCGGCGGTGCTGTGCCCGCCCTCCACGGCACGCAGGCGCGCCTCCAACTGCTGGATCTGCAGCGCCTGCTGCTGCACCAGGCGTGAGAGTTCGGCCTGGCTCAGTGGTGCGGGTGGGGACGAAACAGCCTGGGCGCCAGCATGGCCACTGGCCAACAGCAGGCCGAGCGCGACCGACAGCGCTGCCAGCGGCAGCACGGTGGAATGGTTCATGGACTCTCTCCGGCCAGCCGGCCCCCTGGCCCGGCGCTGGCCTGTTGCGGTGGTGCGGGGGAAGATCGGGGGAGGAAGCGCGCGCCGCCGGATCGGCCCGGCGGCGCGGCAGGCGGGCTCAGCCCGGCCCGGTCAGCTGGTGGCCTGGGCCTGGGCGTTGGGACGCCAGGTGATCAGCTTGTTCTCGACCACGTCCAGCAGCGCGTCGATGACCAGCACGAAGGCGGCAAGGATGATGATGCCGGCAAACACACCGACGGCGTTGAAGTTGCCTTCTGCCTGCGCAATCAGGTAACCCAGGCCCGCCGAGGCGCCGAGGTACTCACCGATGATCGCGCCGACCACGGCGAAGCCCACCGAGGTGCGCAGCGAGGACAGGATCCAGCTGGCTGCTGCCGGGAAGTAGACATGGCGTAGCAGGTCGCTGCGGCTTGCGCCCAGGATGCGGGCATTGGCCAGTACCACCGGATTCACCTCGCGTACGCCCTGCATGGCATTGAAGAACGTGGTGAAGAACACCAGGGTGACCGCCAGCGCCACCTTCGACCACAGGCCCAGCCCCAGCCACAACACGAAAATCGGGGCCAGCACCACGCGCGGAATTGCGTTGAAGCCTTTGATGAAGGGATCGAGGATGCGCGCCGAGCGGCGGCTCAGGCCCAGCCAGACACCGCCGGCCACGCCGAGGCCGGTGCCGATGATGTAGCCCAGCGCGGTTTCGGTCAGCGTGATGTAGACGTGCTGGTAGAACGAGGTATCGGACAGCCAGGTCCAGGCCTGCTGCACGATCGCCGTTGGCGATGGGAAGAAGAACGGATCGATCACGCCCAGCGCGATGCCGCCCTCCCAGCCGCCGAACACGGCCACAACCAGGGCCAGTTGGATGAACTTGTCAGTCTTGGCGTGCATAGCTCTTCTCCACTTCGCCGCGCAGGCAGGCCCAGATGTCGCGGTACAGGTCGGTGAAACGGTCATCCAGCTTGATTTCGGCCACGTTCCGCGGCCGTTCCAGATCCACGTCGAAACTGCGCACGACACGGCTGGCCGGGCCGGAGGACAGCACCACCACGCGGTCGCCCAGGGCGATCGCTTCTTCCAGATCGTGGGTGATCAGGATCACCGAGCGCCGGTCCTCCTGCCACAGGCGCAGCAGCTCGTTCTGCATCAGGTGCCGGGTGTGGATGTCCAGCGCCGAGAACGGCTCATCCATCAGGATCACCTTCGGCTCGACGATCAACGCCTGCGCCATCTGCACGCGCTTGCGCTGGCCACCGGACAGCTGGTGGGGGTAGCGATGCTCGAAACCGGCCAGGCCGACCTTGGCCAGCCACGCGTTGGCCTTGGCCTTGCGTTCGGCTTCGGGCACGCCACGGAAACGCAGGCCGAGCTCAACGTTCTGGTACGCGGTCTTCCACGGCAGCAGCGCGTCCTGCTGGAACAGGTAGCCCACCGACTCCTGAACGCCGCTGACCGCACGGCCGTCGATGCTGACCTGGCCGGACGACGGCTTCAGCAGGCCCGCCACGGAATTGAGGATGGTGCTCTTGCCGCAGCCGGTTGGCCCGACGATGGCAAGGAACTCGCCATCACCTACCTGGATGTCGACATCACGAACGGCGGTGAATTCGCCGAAGGACATGGTCACCTTGTTGAGCGCGACCATGGTCTGTGCAGGCTCCAGCTGCGGTGCGCCATTGAGCTGGCGCACGGTGGCATTGAGGGCCATGGGGTTACCTCCGCTTACGGTTGGGCAGCCGGCGCCGCGGCGTTGGCACGCTCGACGAAGGCATTGGTGTAGGTGCGGGACAGATCGATGTCGGCCTTGGCCACGTCCGTATTGAACTCGCGCAGCACCTTCAACGGCGTTTCCAGATCAGCCGGCGTGAAATGACCGTCGCGGGTGAAGATTGCGCGGGCGTTCTCCACTGCGCGGGCATAGGTGGCGCGGTCGCCGGAGACGTAGCTGTCCGGCAGCGCCGCAACGATGTCTTCAGCACTGTTGTCGGCGATGAACTTCAATGCCATCTGCTCGGCGCGGGCGATCTTCTCGGCCGCTTCGGGGCGCTTGTCCAGGAAGCTCTGGTTGGCGTACATCACCGAGGTTGGATAGAGGCCGCCATAGACCTGGCGGGCGCCGTCGTCGCTGCGCGCGTCGAGGAGGATCCTGCCGACCTTGCGTTCGGTGATCAGGGTGGCGGCAGGATCGTAGTTGACCAGCAGGTCGATCTTGCCCTGCTCCAGCGCGGCTACCGCTGCGGCGCCCGAGCCGACGCCGATCAACGAGATGCTGTCAGCCGGAATATCGTGCTGGGCGAGGAAGTGACGGACGAAGAAATCCGACGATGAGCCCGGTGCGGTAATGCCGACCTTCTGGCCCTTGATGGTCTCCGGGCGGGCCGGATCGAAGGTGGCATCCTCGCGGCCGGCCATCACCAGGCCGGAGTTGCGCGAGAGCAGCACGAAGGCCACCACGTCCTTGCCCTTGGCCTGCATCTGGATGGTGTGGTCGTAGAAGCCGACGGCCACGTCGGTGGAATTGGCCACCAGCGCCTGCAATACCTTGGAGCCGCCCTGGGCGAAGTTCTCGGTCTTCACCTGCAGGCCGACGTCCTTGAAGTACCCCTTGGCGTCGGCGATGAAGAACGGCAGGTTGTTGAGGTTGTAGGAGCCGACGCTGATGCGTACCGGTGCATTGTCACCACCGCCGGCGGATGCGCCTTCGGTGCGCCCGCTGTTGCTGCATCCGGCCGCGGCCAGACCAGCCGCGCACAGCGCGGCCATCAAGAACTGCTTGTACATCATCCCTCCCAGGAGTGAAGCATCTACGTTGTAATGGCGGGCATGCGCACCTGCGCCGGCCCGTCCGGGTTCAGATCATGCCGCTGACGTCCATTGGCGGGCTTGGGTGGAACCGGCCACGGCAAGTGCTGGCGTGGTGGCAAACACGCGGCCCTCGAACAGGCGGCGTGCGGTGCGCACGACGCTGGCAACGACCGGCGCATCCTGCGAGCTGCGACTGAGGCCCACCTCCAGGGCCCCGCTCGGATGTTCGAGGGTAATGCTGCCGGGAACGGACAGGCATCCGACCAAAGTGTGGGCCAGCGTGCCTGGCGTAACGGCGGCGGTGGCCAGGCCAACCGCGCCGGTAATGGCCAGCGCGGTGTGGCATTGATGCGGCATGAAATAGCGCACCTGCAGATCGCCCCCATGTTGCGGCGCCGACAGCAGCACCGGCTTCGGAATGACCTTGTTGCCGGCGTCGGCGATGCCCATGCGGGCGCCTGCCTCGATGCGCAGCGCTTCCAGCCGGCGCATGAATACCGCGTCCGCGTTCAGTTCGGCGGGCGGGGCATCGCCGCGCACGCCCAGGTCTTCGGCACGTACCAGCATCATCGGCATCGCGCAGTCCACCAGGCTGACCGGCACGCCATCGATGGTCTCCTGCGCGTGCCCGCTGGGCAGCAGCTTGCCGGTGCGGGCACCTGCCGCATCAAGGAAGGAGAGCCTGACCGGCGAGGCCGAGCCCGGCGCGCCGGCAATGCGCGTATCACCGCGGTAGACCACATTGCCGCCCGGCGTTTCCACCGTGGCGATGATCAGCTTGCCGGTGTTGACGTTGTGGATGCGCACCTCGGTCTGCGGATCCTGCGCCTGCACCAGCCCACGCTCGATGGCATACGGGCCTACGGCCGCCAGCATGTTGCCGCAGTTCGGCGAGGTATCCACCACCTGCTGCTCTACCCGTACCTGGGCGAACAGGTAGTCGACATCGGCGTCCGGACGGCTGGAGCTGTCGATGATCGCCACCTTGCTGGTCAGCGCGTTGCCACCGCCGATGCCGTCGATCTGCAACGGATGGCCCGAGCCCATCACTTCCAGCAGCAGGCGATCGCGTTCAGCGATGTCCATCGGAAGGTCGCTGGCCAGGAAGAACGGGCCCTTGGAGGTACCGCCGCGCATGAGCACGCAGGGAATGCTGAGCAGATCGTTGGACATACGTGTGCTAGATTGATGCGTATAGGGAATGAATGACCCCTCTGTGATTCGATACTGGCATGACCCCAATTGATCTGTGAATTGCTGATTTTCGGATGATTGATACCCAATGAGCATCAATTGCGAAATCCTGGATCTGCGTGCGTTCCTGCTGGTCTCGGAGACCCGCAGCTTCCATCGCGCCGCGGAAATCCTGCACGTCTCCCAGCCAGCACTCAGCCGACGGATCCAGAAGCTGGAGCAGGCCGTGGGTTCGCCACTGCTGGAGCGCACCACGCGCAGCGTCAGTACCACCGCTGTCGGCGAGAACCTGCTGCCGCTGGTACGCCGCATGCTGGAGGAATTCGATGGCTCGCTGTTCTCACTGCGCGGCCGGGAGGACACCCGCGGCGCCACCGTGACCATCGCGTGCCTGCCGACGGCGGCGTTCTACTTCCTGCCCAGCGTGATGGCGCGTTTCCACGAAGCGCACCCGAACGTGCGCTTCCGCATCCTGGATATCCCGGCGACGGAGGGTCTGCAGGCAGTGGAACGTGGCGAAGTCGAGTTCGGCATCAACTTCATGGGCGCCAACGATCCCAATCTCGACTTCGACGTACTGGCTGAGGACCCCTTCGTCCTCGCCTGCCGACGTGATCATCCGCTGGCCCGCAAGCGCAAGGTGGAATGGGCTGATCTGGCCGAGCACCAGCTGATCACCGTGCATCGCACCAGCGGCAACCGCACGCTGCTGGACGGCGCGCTGGCGCGCGAGAACCTCAAGTTGAGCTGGCACTACGAGGTGACGCACCTGTCGACGTCACTGGGCATGGTCGAGGCGGGCATCGGGGTGTCGGTGCTGCCGAAGATGGCCACGCCGGACGGGGATCACCCCACCCTGGTGACACGCGCGATCGGCAATCCTGTGGTATCGCGCACGATCGGGATCGTCCGTCGCCGGGGCGCCCTGCTCTCGCCCACGGCGGAGCGCTTTCTGCAGATGCTGATGAGCCAGTGGCGCGGGACCGTCTAAGGCGCTGGACATCTGGCTGGGCTGCTGCGCAGGCTGGGCTTCCGCCATGCACCCTGCCTGATCACCGATGCGTCGGACAGCGACCTGTCCGACGTGCCGTTGCCCGCGGCGGTCAAACAGGATCGGCTGTTCTATCTGGGTGCTTGGCGGCCACCGCTGTTCAAGGACTACCTGGATCCCCGCCTGACCTGCACCGTGCCGGTCACCCGCAAGCACTATGCGCTCAGGGCCAAGCTTGATCTGCAGAGGATCACGATACCCGCTCTCTAGCGACAGCCGCTTTCGCGTGAAGTGGCCATGTTGGTGGAACTGGTTGGCCGGGTAGGCGCCTGCGCGCGAGTACATCATGCGCACCAGGCTGGACAGCGTGGTCACGCTACCCCACCGATGATCGCGCATTGCTGGCACCGCGCGGTTGCTGCAGAGCCACCGCCGGTGGCGGCCCATCGGTGGCATCGACGTCGGGCACGCCCACCTGGTCGATCAGGCGGCGTGCATAGGGTGCGGCGGATTCGAAGTCAGGAGATCAATGCGTTTGGCGCACTTCAATCGCCCCTGGATTCAATGGCACTGCTGCGCGACATCGATGCCGTCTCGATGCTTCATGATGAGCGCCTCCAGCCCCGAGGGCTCTCCAGAAATCGGGCCGGGCTTGCCGGGCTGACCCTCCGGGATCAGTCTCGATATCGTCTGATCCTGAAACTTGGCAATGCCTGGCGCACGTCGGTCTGCGTATCCAAAGATATCGAGGGTGAGCAGGTCATGCCCGTTCTCGACCAGGAGTAATGGAACCTCTCTGCACCGAAGTTCGAACACGCTCGATTGCGGGGGGCCTGCTTCGATGGCAATGCCTTTCGATGCGTTCGCCCGAGCGAAGGCGATCGCATCGTCGCGAAGCATCTTGAATGTTTCTGGTGGAAGTGAGCGGAATGTTCTGAGCTCAGATTCGAGAGAGGTTGGATACGTTATCCAAACGATTCCTGCCGCAACCACCAGGCCCAGGAACATGAGGGAAGAGATCAGAATCTTCATCTTGGAGCCTTCATTTAACCTGTCTGACCCTTGGACTTTGCGGATTCGCAACCTTCCGCCCCAGCCGGTGGACAGCAGCTTCCGTGCGTTGCCGCGCCTACAGAACGCCCTCGTCACGAAGCCACGAAGATCGACGCAATACCCGCGAGCGATCCCACGGCCACCCACGAGAGCGTGGCGAATGCAACCAGCAACACCTTCCGGTGGACGACCTGCGCTTCGTTCCGGGACTCCGGCCGCCGCGCATAGGGCCTGGAGAAACCCAGCAGTTCGCCAGTGACTGTCAGCGCCCCCATCAGGATCAGCGCGGTTACGCAGAAGCCGAACATGGCGCCGATGAAGGCCAAATACCGGGTATCACCGATAGCCGGCTGCGTCCCGGCCAGCGCCTCCACAAGTTGCCCCGTCCACCGTGCGGGCAGCCAGGCCAGGGCGGCGACAATGCTGAAGTGACTGACCACGTTGATCCAGAACCAGGATGTGGTCTTCATGACGTCAGCGTTTCCGGTGGTGGCCAGTGGCGGGCATCGTGACGCCTGCGCCAGCGCCGCACAACCCTGCCTGGGGCCGCGGGCCAGCGGCCGGCACGCCTCGGACAATCAGCCTGCGGTTTCCAGCCCCTTGCCCGCCGCATCCATCCGCAGCGAGCCCAGGTACCGGCAGTATTTGCCCACGAAGATGCCAGTGAACCCGCCCGTCAGCAGCAGGTAGGCGGCACTGAAGCCGGCATGGGCGGACAGCGACGGCGACACCGCAAATGCGACTTCGAAGCCGTACTTCACCAGGAAGGTGGCCAGCAGCAGCGGCAGCAGGCTGAAGTCCGCGCTGCGCCAGAGCTTGCCGGTGCTGCGGTCCAGCGTCAGCTTCAATCGATTCAACAGCAGCCAGGCAAGCGTCGCGCCCGTGGCGATGCCGGCCAGCCATTCGCTCCAGGCGCTCAGCGAAGCGCCGAAGCGATGACTGACCGACCACGCACCCCAGACGGCGAACAAGGCGGGTACGATCGCAAGCTTCTGCAGCGAGGTCTCGGCCGGCTTCATGGCGGCGATGCCACGGGTGATCAGGAAGGCCAGGAGCAGCCACACCCAGATTGGCGTCTGCGAGGCGAGGTGCTGGAGCATGTTCATGAGCGGTCCCCTTGGTGAGTGGTGGCGAGGCGCCCTCGCCTTGGCGCTCACTATTCGCTTCCGCCCGGGTTGCAGCCAGTGACAGCTGTCAGCCTTCGGGGATTACGCTGCGGGCACTGGAAATGCGCCGCCGGTACCGCGCCATCCACTCCAGCGACGGCGCAACACCGCCGAACGGGAAGAAATGCGGGCTGACCGGGCCATGGGCGCTGGTCAGCCCCTTCACCAGGCGATCGACGAAAACCTCCGGCCCCGCCGTTCCGAGCAGGCGGCCGATCGAGATGCCATACCGGGCGAGCATCGATGCACTGGCGCCTACGCCGCACATCGCCGCATAACGCAGCAAGCGGGTGATGCTGGCCGGACCCGGCACACCGACCAGCACCGGAACGGTGATGCCACGCGTGCGCAGTGCATCCAGCCAGGTCAGCACGGTATCGGCATCGAACGCGAACTGGGTGACGATCAAGGGGGCCATGCCGCGTGCTTCGATGCGCTGGCATTTGTGTTGAAGCGCCTGCCAGCGTTCGTCACTGCTCATTACCGGGTGGCCTTCCGGATGCCCGCCGATGGCGGCGACCTTGATACCGTGTCGCTCCAGAAGACCGGTCTCGATGATCGACGCGCTGTCTGCAAATGGTCCGATGGGCGTGGCCAGGTCGCCCGCGATCAGCAGGCAACGCGCGACCCCGGCTTCGCCGGCGGCACGCTCCAGGAAGCGTTCAAGCGCTGCGCGTGACCCGACGCGCCGCGCAGAGAGATGCGGCATCGGCTCGAATCCGAGCGCGCGCACCGTGCGTGCGGCGGCCAGGCGTGCGTCGTCATCCTCGCTGGCCAGCCAGGGAATGGAGATGATCGTGCCGCGCGGTATGCGGTCAGCCTCGGCGCACAGCGCGGGCATGGCCTTCGCGCTGACTTCCAGTGAAAAAGCGCTGATGAAGGCGTCCGCCCGCAGTGACAGGCCTGCCGGCATCAACGTGCTCCGCCCACATTGCCGGCAAGCGGCGAGCTGTTGCGGGCCAGTTCGATGAAGGCCTGCAGGTAGTCGATACCGGTATCGGCCTCGCGCGCGCCCAGGTAGATCTGCTTGGGGATGCCCTTGGCGCCCAGCCGTACGGGCACCACGTCCATGCGCGTGGCGTACTCCTCCACCAGCCAGCGCGGCATGGCAGCCACGCCGCGGCCGCTGGCCACCATCTGCATCATGATGTCGGTGGTTTCAATGGCCTTGTGGCGCCGCGGGGTGATGCCGGCCGGCAGCAGGAACTGGTTGTAGATGTCCAGGCGCTCGAACGGCACCGGGTAGCTGATCAGCACTTCCTGGCTGAGCTGGCGCGGCTTTACGTGGTCCACCTTGGCCAGGGCGTGGTTGCTGGCCACCACCAGCACCTGCTCGTAGTCGAACACAGGGATGAACTTCAGGCCCGGCTTCAGCAGTGGATCGGGCGTGACCAGCAGGTCGATCTCGTAGCCGAACAGCGCGCCGATGCCGCCGAACTGGAACTTCTGCTTGACGTCCACATCCACGTCCGGCCACGCGGCCAGGTACGGCGAGACGATCTTCAGCAGCCACTGGTAACAGGGGTGGCATTCCATGCCGATGCGCAGCGCGCCGCGCTCGCCCTGGGCAAACTGGCGCAGGCGCTCCTCGGCCAGGTCCAGCTGCGGCAGCACCCGGTTGGCGACTGCCAGCAGATATTGCCCGGCCTGGGTCAGCCGCAGGCTGCGGCCTTCGCGCAGCCAGACATCGGTACCCAGCTGCTGCTCCAGCTTCTTCATGCTGTGGCTGAGCGCCGACTGGGTCAGGTTGAGCACGCCGGCAGCAGCGGTGAGCGAGCCCTGCTGCTCGACCTGCTGCACGATGCTGAGGTGGATCCGCTCCAACATTAAGATGAATCTCACTCATGGATAGGTGAAGTAATACCATTTTACGTCATGGAAAGGCATGGCTAGGATCGGGTCATGCCTTCATCCCAACGCCCCCTCCGTATCGTCGCCGTTTCCGGTGGACTGCAGCGCCCCTCCCGGGCCGCCACCCTCGCCGAGCACCTGCTGGGCCTGATCGGCGAGAACATGCGCAGCGAACAGCAGCTGATCGAACTCGGCGAACTGGCGCCGCAGCTGGCCGGTGCGCTGTGGCGTTCGCAGCTCCCGGAGGTTGTCGAGCGCCAGCTGGTGGCCGTCGAACGGGCCGATGTCCTCGTGGTGAGCACGCCGGTCTATCGCGGCTCCTACACAGGGCTGTTCAAGCACTTCTTCGACTTCATCGACCAGGACGCGCTGGTCGATACCCCCATCCTGCTGGCCGCGACCGGCGGCAGTGACCGCCATGCACTGGTGATCGATCACCAGCTGCGGCCGCTCTTCAGCTTCTTCCAGGCCCGCACCCTGCCCCTGGGCGTGTATGCCACCGACCGCGATTTCACCGAGGGGCACGTGCACAACGAAGCGCTGATCCAGCGCGCACGACTGGCGGTGCAGCGCGCAATGCCGCTGCTTGCGCTGTCCCATCGCCGCGCGCCAGTCGCCGCCGCCGAGGCCATCGAAGCCCTTTGAAGCCAGATGCCGCCGACCTGCATCTGGATGTCACCCCGCAAACGGAACGCCGCCCATGACGAACGACGCCTTCACCTTCAGCATCACGCGCATCCCCTTCAACGAGGATTACCAGCCGGCCGAAGGCACGCGCATCACCACCAACTTCGCCAACCTGGCGCGCGGCGCATCCCGGCAGGAGAACCTGCGCAACACGATCAGCATGATCAACAACCGCTTCAATGATCTGGCGCATTGGGACAACCCAAGCGCCGATCGCTACGCGGTCGAGCTGGACATCATCTCGGTGGAGATGCACATCGACGGCGCCGACGGCAGCGATCTGTTCCCGTTGATCGAAGTGCTGCGGCCGACCATCGTTGACACGCACACCGGCGCGCGCACCGAAGGTATCGTTGGCAACAACTTCTCGTCCTACGTGCGCGACTACGACTTCAGCGTCGTGCTGCCGGCCAGCAACGAGGGTAAGGCCACCTTCGGCCTTCCGGAGGGCTTTGGCGACCTGCACGGCAAGCTGTTCCAGCACTTCCTGCGCTCGGACGCCTACCGCGCCAACTTCAGCAAGGGGCCGGTGTTCTGCATCAGTGTTTCCAGCAGCAAGACCTACCACCGCACCGAGAACCATCACCCGATCCTGGGCGTGGAATACCGCCAGGGTGAGTTCTCCCCCACTGACCAGTACTTCGACAAGATGGGCCTGCGGGTACGCTATTTCATGCCGCCGGGCAGCGTCGCACCGCTGGCGTTCTACTTCCAGGGCGACCTGCTGGGCGATTACTCGAACCTGGAGCTGATCGGCACCATCAGCACGATGGAGGCCTTCCAGAAGATCTACCGCCCGGAGATCTACAACGCCAATTCCGTGGCCGGCAAGGTCTACCAGCCCAGCCTGAAGCACCAGGATTACTCCTCCACCCGCATCGTCTACGACCGCGAAGAGCGCAGCCAGCTGGCGGTCAAGCAGGGCCGGTTCACCGAAGAACACTTCATCAAGCCGTACCGCGCCATGCTTGAGCAGTGGGCCGCCCGCTGATCCATCGATTTTCCATTCGCCCCCAGGACACACCACACGATGCCGACGAAGACGCTGCTCCCCACCTCCACCGCAGGCAGCCTGCCCAAACCCTCCTGGCTGGCAGAGCCCGAGAAGCTCTGGTCACCCTGGAAGCTGCAGGACGAAGGCCTGATCGAGGGCAAGCAGGACGCCCTGCGCCTGTCCCTGCAGGAACAGCAGCATGCCGGCATTGATATCGTCAGTGACGGCGAGCAGACCCGCCAGCACTTCGTCACCACCTTCATCGAGCATCTCAGCGGCGTCGACTTCGAAAAGCGCGAAACCGTGCGCATCCGCAACCGCTACGATGCCAGCGTGCCGACCGTGGTTGGCGCCGTGAGCCGCCCCAGGCCGGTATTCGTCGAGGATGCGAAGTTCCTGCGCCGCCAGACCACGCAGCCGATCAAGTGGGCGCTGCCCGGCCCGATGACGATGATCGACACGCTGTACGACGCGCACTACAAGAGCCGCGAAAAGCTGGCCTGGGAGTTCGCGAAGATCCTCAACGAGGAAGCGAAGGAGCTGGAGGCCGCCGGCGTTGACATCATCCAGTTCGATGAGCCGGCTTTCAATGTGTTCTTCGACGAAGTGAACGACTGGGGCGTGGCCGCGCTGGAGCGTGCGATCGAAGGACTGAAGTGCGAGACGGCGGTACACATCTGCTACGGCTACGGCATCAAGGCCAACACCGACTGGAAGCAGACCCTGGGGTCGGAATGGCGCCAGTACGAGGAGTCGTTCCCGAAGCTGAAGGCCTCCAACCTCGACATCATCTCGCTGGAATGCCACAACTCCCACGTGCCGATCGACCTGATCGAGCTGGTGCGCGGCAAGAAAGTGATGGTGGGTGCCATCGACGTGGCCTCCAGCACGGTGGAGACCGCCGATGAAGTAGCCAGCACCCTGCGCAAGGCGCTGCAGTTCGTGGACGCCGACAAGCTCTACCCGAGCACCAACTGCGGCATGGCGCCGCTGGCGCGCGATGTGGCCAGGGGCAAGCTGCGCGCGCTCAGCGCGGGGGCGAGGATTGTGCGCGAGGAACTCTCGGCATAAGCCTGGCCGGGGAGGCATTGCCGTTGGAATTCCGGCTTGACCGAGCCTGCCCGGGTATCGACCAGGCTCCACCTCGCCCCTGCAGCTCCGGCCGGGTCTTCATCGCGGGCTGTCGCGGCGCCAGTGCCTGTTTGATCCGTACCACCTCACCCGCCCCGGCCTCGGCCAGGCGGCGGGCCTGCTGCCGTTGTTCCCGCGAAAGTGCGGGCGACGGCGCAGCGCTTGTTTCCGGCACCACGTCCACCAGTCGTGCCACCGCCTCGCGCAGCCGCAGCTGTGGGCAGAGCCGCGCGGCACACCAGCGCTCGGCGTAGCGCCTGGCCTGTCGCACATTCGTGGCGGCCACCACCTTGGTCTGGGACATCTTGCGTGCGTCCAGGTACACCCGGAACCCGAGCACGGCATGCGGCACGATGTTGGCCACGGAACGCCCGTTCCACCACAGGTCCCAACGCTCGCCGCTCTGCACCCAGCCGGAGGGCCGGGTGACCGTCATGAACTCTGGAAGATCGAAGGGAGAACTCATGCCGGGAAGGATACGAGCGCCCGTCGCACCGGCTGAGATCCGCGCCGTGTGCTTGTTCTTGACCATGAATCGTTAAGGCGCGCTTCCTTCCGCTACGCCTGCTCCGCGCCGTCGCGCCAGGGGAACAAGAACTGAAGTTTCGCGTCACGCATCGATGATGCTTTCGATCCAATCGATGTAGCGGGACACGCGCACGTTGTAGACCACCTGCCCGTAGAAACCCGCCTCCAGCGCATGCTCGGGAACGGCGGTGATCCAGGAACCGAGGCCCACCAGCTGCCAGGCCCCATCTTTCCTGATCACCAGCGGGCCACCGCTATCGCCGTTGCCGAGTACGCCTTCAAGGGGAAGGCCCTGCGGAGGCGGATCGAAACGGTACCAGAGATAACGCGCGTTGCCGCCGGTGATCGCGTTGCAGGCCCGACGCAGGGTCGTACGATGTGACCCGCCGGGTACCAGTCCAGTCGCACCGTTGCCGGTGGCGCCCTTCCCTATCAGGGCGGCGACCTGCGTGACCTCGTCGGCGCCACGGTAGAGTGCGACCGGCGGAACATCGCTCACCGGTGCGGCAAGTTTGATCAATGCAATGTCATCGGACGCCGCCAGAAACGCGTGGATTTTCGACGCACTCCCCGTTGCCATGGCTTCCTCGCCCAGCGCCTCGGGCATCCTGCGGTAGCCGGGATGCAGGAAGACACGCTCGACGCCGTAGCTCTTCCCATCGAGGGTGATGGTGGCGCCCATCCCCTCCATCGGTGCGGCATGCGCTGCGGTCAGCACCCAGCGCGGTGCGATCAGGACGCCGTGCCCCTCGCCTGGCATGTCCGCCAGTGCCGGGAACACCGATGCGTCGATCTGGTACCTGGCATCGTCAACATCATCGCGGATGACCACGGCACCGGCAGCGAACGGGAGCGTGGCCAATGCCAGGAGAATCCAGCGGTTCATGATGACCTTCATCCTCGTCTTCGATCAGACCAGCCTAGCCGAACAGATCCAGCATGGGGATGTCGTACGACCAGACCCTGGCACGGGTCGATGAAGCGGCAGAATCGGGCCATGAAACCCACGATGCTGCACGAGCCGCCCTGCGCATCAACACAGGAGCGGCCCGGGAGCGGTCAGGATCGGATCGGACCGACGTCGCTGATGCCGCTGCGATCGCAGAGCTCAAGGACCTTGCCTGGCTCCTTCACTTCGCCGCATGACACCCAGTTCGGACGCAGCCCCAGCACATGCTCGACGCGATCATGGAACAGCTTCAGATCGGCCGTGCCCTGGCGTCCGTCCAGCGGAAGATCGTGACGGAAGCTGCTGTGAATGGCCGGGACAGCAGGGTTGGCCCAGTACGAAGCCTGATCGTCGGCACGCGTCTGCAGCGCAAACCGGGCCCGCGTACCACCGGCCTCTTCAGAAAGCGCAACGGTGTACCAGCTGACCGCCGTCATGTTGACGTTGTAGAACGTCGTCATGGTGCCCTGGTAGCCCATGCGGCGTTCGACATACCCATAGGTGCGCTTCGCCGCGATACCGGGCGCGCCAGCATCGAATTCCATCTTTCCGGGCGCCAGCAGGTTCAAGACCTCGATTGAAGCAGCCCTGACCTGGTCGATCGATTTCCCGGGATAGAAGCGGGATGCCGCCACCGCCTGCTCGGGCGTTTCCTTCTTCGGAAGCATCCCGCACCCACTGATGGACAACGCCAGCGCCAGAACAACAATAACTCTCACAGAACTACATCCTTATATGTGGGCGAGAAGTGCCCAATCGAGCGGGCGCCATGCCCACCCCTGCGCATTAGCGACCATCGGCAGTACTTCTTGAGCCCTGCGACCGCCCTGCGAGGCGGTTCGTGGGGCGGTGGCGTGCATGGTTCTGCGCAACTGACCTGCGCCTGCATCCGGCCCCTTGGGATCGGTGAACGGCAGGTCCGACTGGCTGCCGCTCCATGCATGCCCCCTCCCCTGCACCACATAGTGCTGCACCAGCGTCCTGCCGCCGTAGGCATAGGTATCGACCGTGTAGGCGCGCCCATCCGGCACCTGTCCGTGGCAGGAAGAAGCTGCGTGGACTGCATGACCCGGAGGCAGGCGCCGGGAGTCGTTGACGCCCGGGCGGCCACGGGCTTGGCCCCAATGCGGGGAAATCAACGCCCCCTGCCCTCCTGCTCCGTCGGTTCCACCGCATACATCATCGCTACCGCCGATTCTCCCTCGCCTCCCGCTCCTACAGTGGATCCACCGCGCCCGCCCCGCGCTTGATGGAGGACTGAATCATGCCCCAGGTCTATGCTGCGCTCTGGAACGGAACCCATTACCTGATCACCCGCAAGCGGGTCATCAACAACTGGTGGGCGTCCAATTCGGTGATGGTGCTGACTGCAGAAGCACTGGACGCTGCCCTGACAGTCGCCGCATCTCCCGCATTGCCGCGGGACGAGGACTGGCAGCCTGCGCTTGCGTTGCTCCAGAGTGCCCAGGTCGCTGCCACATCCGCCGGCTATGCAGAGACGACCCAAGGCCAGAGCATCCTGGTGAATCTCAGCAATGCCGTCCAGGCGATGCAGGCGTCACCGCCGAATCCGGACCAGGTTGGATCTGCTGTCACCCACCTCACCCGCAGATTGTTCCGTCAATCCACGCTGCCAGAGCGCATCAGGAACCTGGCAAACACGTTGCCGGTGTTCTCGCCGGATTCATGGGGGCCCGCGCTGCTGACGGCACAGAACCTGGCCCGGGACACCCGCGCATGGGCGGCGCAGGTTCCCATGGTTGTCGTCAACCAGGCTGGGCAATGGACGCTCCCTGGCGGCCGCAGGCATGACAACGAGACCGAGGAAGATGCTGCCCGCCGGGAGTTCATGGAGGAAACCGGCATCTCCCTCGACACCGTCAACTTCCCGCGGGATCTGCTCAAGCCTAATCGACGCTATGCATTGGTCCGCTTCAGGACGGTCGCCCGGGATCTGCAGAACATCGCCGATGCAGTCTGCGCCAACGTGCGGGCAAGGCCCAGTGTGATGCGCCCGACCGCCAGTGAGGTGACCGATTGGGAAATCGATCATGCACAGCTGGTGGCGGCCGCCGATCTTGGCAACTACCTGGGCGCACGCGCGGCGGTCACGCCACCCAGCACGCAGGATTTCGCCACCATGCTGCAGCAGATGTCCAGGCCCTACAGCCAGTCGATTGACTGGTACGCCGCGATGGCCGCATCGCTGTCTTCCAGCTGAGAGGGCCCTTCGCCCCCCCTGCCCGCCCCTGCACCCCAGCGAGGCCCACCATGAAAGAGAGCACGCCCGAACGCGAGGCCCGGCGCCACATCAGCAAGCAGCTCACCGCGCAGATCAACAACGCGCAGGTGTATCCCGACGTCCGCTCGGTCGTGGTGAAGGCCCTGGCCGACATCAAGGACCAGCTGCGCAGCCTGTCCAGCAAGGTACGGCGGGATTACAGCCTGAAACCCGGTGAGCCGTTGATGTTCTTCTACGTCAAGGGCGGCAATGCGCTGGACGCACTGCTTGAACGCCCGGCAGACCCGCCGCCGACGCTGTTCGATTTCGGCAGGTCCGACTGGGACACGCAGGTGGTGATCAACCCCTGGATCCCGATCCCGGCACAGGACGCCCTGCACGGCGGTGTTGAAGACATCGTGATCGACGTGATGCAGGGTGCCGGCCTCAACATCGCGCTGGAGATCAGCGTCTTCCCACCCAACCAGAATCCGCTGGCCGGCCAGGTGGTGGATCTTGCATCGGTGGACATCCATGTGCCGCCCGGCCAGCAGTGCCTGGTGACATGTGACAACCCGCAGACGTTCCGGAAGGTGTACGAACGTGACCGCGCGGGCCTGCATCTGTTCACCAGCGAGCCATTGAAGGGCATCGGCACGTCCGCGCCGGTAACAAGCCCGTCCGTGCTGCCCCCTCCGCAGCCACCGTTGCCGCAGCCCGTGCAGCCGCCGCCTGTCCCTCCGCCGCCACCCGGCATCATCCTCAACGACGGCATCAAACCGTTCGTGCTGTATCGCATGGGCTATACCTGGCACGCGCGATGGGTGAAGGATCCGAAGGCGCCTGCCGGCGATGACCCGGTGACGCCGCGGCCGATCCTGATGGAACTGATCGATGTCACCACGCCGCGCCGCGATACCGTGGAGGCCGTGACAGTGTGGTCGGACATCCTCCGCAACCACCTGGTGATTGCCGAGGATGCCGGTTCTGAAGAGCGCTGGCGGCTGCCCCTGCCCAGCATGGAGTACCACCTGTGGGAAGGCCTGACCATGCTGTGCGAGATCGCTGCCTATCCCGGCTGGCCAGGCGCGGACAAGCTGCAGAAACGTCGCCGCAACGTGCAGCGCATCCACGACTGGTACCGCGACCAGCAGGGCGACCTGGCGACGTTCGGCCGGGTGATCGATGGCATCGCGGCGGCGCCGGTGTTCGCCGATGACACGGACTGCATGCAGCAGGTCGATGCCTGCATGCGTATGGTCAAGGCGCGCATGCAGGCGTCAGCCTCGGGATTCGATCACGGCGCGCTGTCGGCCACCCACGCGCAGCGTCTGGCGCACGGGCGGCAATGGGGCGTGCAACGGGTCGCAGCGCTGCTGCAACGCCTGGGTGCACCTGCCGCTTCGTGCGGCTACAGCGACGATCTCGCCTTGATCGGGACACTGGCACAGAACCCGTACCTGGATGTCACCCAGGTGCCGATCTCCGGCGTCGACTGCGCGATGATCATCCGCACCGACCCTGCAACGCTGCGCAAGGCGACGGCGGCCAACTGCTTCCTTGCGCTTGCCCAGGATCTCGGCGCGCACATGACCATCGAGGATTCCCTGCACTCGACCGTACGCGCCACAGGTGTCAGCTACGAGCGGACGCTGGTGATCTTCGATGCGCCGCATTCGCCGTCGGCGCGCGTGGCCAAGGCAATCCTGACGTTGACCACTGCAGGCCCGATCGATTGCCCATTCCACGACAGCCCCCATGGTTCCGGACAGGCCATCGCACCGTTGCTGGACATGGACAACCAGCGCAAGGTGGCGGCCTCGATCATCCAGGGTTTCGTGCAACGGGCGAACCTGTCCAGGCAGCACGAGATGATCCGAGTGTTGCTGCCGTAGGGGGAGTGAGCCGCGCCCCCCCTGCCCTGCACCTGGATCGCATCAATCGCGCAAACTCCGCCGCAGCACAGGTGCGGAGCAACTGATCCACCGGGAAACGCCTTCGCCCGGCATGGCGTCGAGCGAAGGCCGTGTGGCTTTGAATCAATGCAGCGGCACCTTCAGCACCGAAGGCGCGTTGGCCGGCGAGCTGAAGGTCACCGCCCCCCCCAGCTGGCTGATGCCCGCATAGCGCAGGTCCACGGTATCGACCACCAGGGTCAGCCGGCTGCCGGTCGGGAGGTTCCAGCTGCTGGCTTCCAGGCGAAGATCGATGGTTCTCGGCTGGCCGGGCGTGGCACCGCGCAGGGTGTACGGCTTGTGGCTGATCAGCTGGCCGTTGCCCAGCATATCCTCGGCATACAGGTAGGCATACAGCGTGGTGTTGGCGCGAGTGGGCGTCACCGTCAACCGCACTTCCGGTGCGCCATCCAGGCGGCGTGCACTCCAGTAGATCGGGCCCTGCCAGACGCCTGCTGCGTTGCGGCCAACGAATGGTACATAGGCACCGGGCGGCAGGTTGAACATCTGCAGCGCGCCGGACGCCATCACCACGCCGGAGTTGGCGGCAGTCAGCAGGCCGCTGCCGATCCGGTAGTTCCAACCGGTGCCGCCACCGCTCTCGGCCAGCCCTCCGGTGGGCAGCAGAAGCCCGGTCGGCGCGGTCAGCCCGTAGCTTACGGCGCCGGTAGAGGTGGCCTGCCAGTCCGGATAACGGCTCCAGCTGCCCTTCTGCGACTTCAACTGCACCGCCGGCTGGCGATCGATGCCATTGGCGACGCCCTTGAGGTAGTGGTCGAACCAGTCGCCCACCGTGGCATAGACCTCATTGGGAATGCCGAGCGCACCGAAGGCTTCGTTGAGGGCGTGGTCGCCATGGCGCAGCTGCAACTGCTTGGGTCCCTTCAGGCGGGTGAAGAAGTCGACCAGCTGGCCCGGCGGAAACAGGCTGTCGTTGAAGGCGTTGGCGAGGAATACCGCGGGTTGGTTGGCATTGATCTCATCAAGGCTGCTGGCCGGGCTGCGCTGTGCCGCCACCGGCAGCAGCGAGTCCACCGCCCCCTGGTAGTTGCCGACCAGCACATTGCCGTTGATGGTGGCCAGCTCCGCCCCGGGGCGGCCAGTGGCCAGGCCGGCTGCCACCAGCAGGGCAATACCTTGCGCGCTGGGCGTGTCATGGCTGTAGAGCGACGCCTGCAGGTCGGCCCAGCCGCTCAACGCGGCAACGGCCTTGATGCGCGGGTCGCGTGCTGCCGCCAGCAGGCTGGTGCCGGCCCCATAGGAGATGCCCGATACACCGATTCGTGAGGGGTCGGCACGGGTGTTGTCCAGCGCCCAGTCAATCAGTGCACTGACGTCCTCGACCGTGGCCGGCCCGGCGATGTCGATGCTGCCGCCCGACTCCCAGAAGCCGCGCGAGCTGTAGCTGATGACCACATAGCCGCGCTGCGCCAGCGACTGTGCCACGCCCACGTACTCCACGCTGGGCACTGCCCAGCTGCTGGGCATCACCAGCAGCGGATAGCGGCCACTGCCGGCCTCCTGGGGTTCGATGACGAAGGCCCCGAGGGGCGTGCCATCCCAGCTGGGGATGGTGCGATGGGTGGTCTTGACCGTGGCCGCCAGGGCCGCGGGCGCCAGCCCGGTCAGCAGGATCAACAGCAGCAAAAGCTTGCGCATCGTCGTCTCTCCCCGTCGGTGGTGGTGCAACGGGTCGGACCGTACCAGTGCGAATGGTGGCTGGCACCTTGCGACGCAACATGCCGCAAAGCGCGCCTTGCTATGCTTCGAGGCACTGCGGGCCCTCCGCAGTCTCCCATCAAAGCAAGGACGCCCCCGATGCACAGGATGCTCGTCGCAGGCACGCTCTCCAGCGTTGCCTGCCTGTTCGCCCCTTCAGTGTTGGCAGAAGATGCCCCCGAACCCGCCAACGACTGCGCGGACATTGCGCGGCTGATGGCCAACGACGACTTTGCGGCACTCGACGCGATGGCCGCGCGTTTCCGCAAGGGCGAGCTCAACGCCGCCGGCCAATCCCGGCTCGGCCGTTTCTACATCTGCATGTCGCGTGCAATCGGCACGTCGCGGCAGGAGGTTCAAGCCTGGAACGACTGGTCTGCGTGGGCGGCGCGCTGGGTTCAGCACGCGCCGAAGTCTGCGGCGGCCCACCTGATCACCGCACGGATTCCACTCAACCTGGCCTGGAGCTACCGCGGCAACGGATACGCCAACACCGTCAACGACGAAGACTGGGCACAGTTCCATGAGTACAACGCGGTTTCGCGGGCCTACCTGCAATCGCATGAGGATGTTGCCGGCGGCGACCCGTTCTGGCACGAGATGAACGTGCTGATCGCGCTGCGCGAAAGCGCGGATGACGACGAAATGCTGGCGCTCGTTGATCGAGCAGCGAAGGCCTTCCCCGACTACGAACCACTGCACCTCATTGCCATGGAGTACTTCACGCCGGCCTGGGGCGGCAGCGCGCAGAAGATGGAAGCCTTCGCGCGGCACTCGATGGCCAGCGCACCAAAGAAGAAGCGGGCCATGCGCTACGCACGGCTGTACTGGTCGGCCACCGAGTATTCGCCCGATCACTTCCGCGCGGCGAAGCCCGATTGGCCGCTGATGCGCCAGGGACTGGACGAAATCGCTCAGCAGTACCCGACCATCGACAACCTGGAATCGATCGTCCGCTATGCCTGCCTGGCACGCGACAGCGACGCACTGGTCCGCTGGAATCGTTTATGGTTGAGCCGCAGCGGTTTCGACGAGGCGGCCATTGCGAGCTCGACCGAGCAAAGCAAGGCCGCATGCCTGGCGCAGGACGAAGAACAGGAAGCATTCCTGTAGCGCCCGCCGCCGCAGGCCCTGGCGCGCAGCTGGCAGGCCTGCCAGGCGCCTAGCACGCGCGCGTGTCATCCACGCGCCGCGTGATCTGACATATCACCAGTGCTTGCGCATGATCACAGCTTCGCCCTTTCGTCATTGACCACAAGGCGCCAGCTTGTGACGCTTATGACACCGCAGGGCTGATGGCCCAACAACGCGGCCAGGCTCCACCGCAATCCGCAGCATCCGTCTCCGCAGCATCTCCGCATGTCCTCGCCCCGGCCAGGTCGTGACGGGCGGCTGCGCCCTGAATCTTCTGCTGGAGAATCGAAATGCGCCTTGCAGGCTTTGTCTTTGCCATCGTACTCAGTGCTTTTGCCGGTGCTGCACAGGCCCAGGTGGTCACCCTCAACAAGGGCGGCTTCGTGCTGACCTACGACTGCAGCATCCACAGCGCCACCCGCTACGAGTACACGCTTACCGCCGATACCGGTTCGGCCGCACGGCCGTCCAGCTTCTACAAGGACCCGGACCTGCCGGCCGGCTGCCTGGGCCAGACCAGCACCGCGTCCTACGCCAGCATCAGATCCGGCTATGACCGTGGCCATCTGGTCACGTCCAACCACATGGACTACGACGCGACCTACATCCGTCGCGCCAACTACATGACCAACATCGTGCCGCAGGTGTCCAGCTTCAACCAGGGCATCTGGGTGAAGGCCGAAAACGTGGCCGAGTGCTACCGCGACATCGCACCGGTGGACGTCTACGGTGGTGTGGTCTACGGCGACGCCGCCAACGATTACTTCCTCGCCAGCCATGGCATCCCGACCCCGGAGTTCTTCTGGAAGACGATCATCACCCGTGACCCGAACACCGGAACCGCCAAGGCGATCAGCTGGATCATTCCCAACGAGGCCAACCTCGGCAGCCTGGACAACTACCTGGTGACGATTGCCGATCTGGAGGAGCTGCTGGGCGCCAGCTATGTGGCGATCAACGCACCGGCCTCGCTGAAAAGCATGCTGCCGGCCACCACCTGGCCACAGCCTGCAGGGTGTGACCTGGGCTGAGCGGCGGGCAGAGGAACGTCACGATGCCTGTACACGCAGCCATCGTGACGCCAGCACTCTGGCAAACAGGAACTGCACTACGGCGCCGACGACGGTAGCAGCGACAAGCCCGTGCCCTGTCGTTGGCGTCCCACTGGACAGCGTTCGCATCAGGTAGGCCATGCTGGCCAGGCTGATCAGCAGCGTCGTGGCAAGCAGGATCAGCGACACCACCATCCTGCGCGCCGTCGATGCGGGTTCTGGCGGCGGCGCGCTGGCCCATAGGCCGGCAAACGTGGCCAGTGCGCAGGCCGCCAGCAGGAGCAGCCCCGCACTCCGCAACTGCGCGGCGCCGTCGGCAACGGGCATGATGAACTCGCCTGGCGAGAGTCCCGCAGGCAGCAGCAACACCAGGACGGGGAGCAGGCAGCTGCCGGCCAGCGTCACCGCGCCGGCGATGCCGGCACTGATGAGGTGATGGTGCCGGGCCTGGGATCGCACTCGGTTCAAGGGGTATTCCCGTGCAGGCGCTGGGTGGGGTGGCCCGGCAGTCTAGCGTTCCTGTGGCCGGCGTGCCCTGCCCGTCCCGCTATGGGAAAATGGCGGGCGCTTCGCCCCTTTGGCTGTTCCCGGAGTAGTAGATGTCCCGTTTCCCCTTCGATGCCGTACTGTTCGACTGCGACGGCGTACTGGTCGATTCCGAGCCGCTGGTGGCCCGCGTGCTCTCGGAAATGCTGACCGCACGCGGCTGGCCGCTGACGCCTGCGCAGGCGGGCGAGGTCTTCCTGGGCCAATCCGTGGCCCATCTGGCCGGGCTGATCGCAGAGCGCACCGGCAAGCCGTTCACCGAGCAGTGGCTGGAGGAATTCCGCCAGCAGCGCAATCGTGCGCTGGAGCAGGACCTTGAGGCGATCCAGGGGGCGCCCGAGGCCGTGCGTGCGATCGCCATAGCGACCGGTGGCCGCATTGCCTGCGCGTCCGGTGCCGACCTGATCAAGGTGAAACTGCAGCTGGGCAAGGTCGGCATCCTCGATGCCTTCGGCGACCACGTCTACAGCGGCCAGGACATGCCGAACACCAAGCCGCACCCGGACGTCTACCTGGCGGCCGCTGCCGCGCTGGGTGTGGATCCGAAGCGCTGCGCGGTCATTGAAGACACCGTGACCGGCGCGACCGCCGGCGTGGCGGCGGGTGCCACCGTGTTTGGCTTCAGCGAGGGCGGCCCGCACCACAGCACGCCGGAGGCCCTGCGCGCTGCGGGTGCGAAGGTGATCTTCCAGCGCATGGACCAGCTGCCGGCATTGCTGGCGGCCTACGCCGCCGACGCTGCCGCCTGAGGCGGCCTCAGCCTGCAGCGCCCAGCGTGGCGCTGCGGCGTTTCCCGGTGTAATGGAGCACGAACAGGTACAGGCCAGTGAACAGCTGCAGGAACAATGGCGGCAGCGGCGAATAGGTGATCCACGCTGCCGGCTCGCCCTGCCCCAGCCCGCGAGCGGCGAAATTGGCGATCACCGCCAGGGTGAAGACGATCGAGGTCCAGCGATGCACGGGCCGCGCCCAGCCACCCCGGCTCATTGACGGCGCCTCGCTTCGGATCGGGCTTCGATCATCTTCCAGCCATTGCCGGACGGGTCACGGAATCCGGCATCGATGGCGCCATAGCGTTCGACCGGCTCCTGGGTGAACTCGACGCCCCGTGCCAGCCATTGCGTATAGCGCGCCCGACAGTCATCGACGGCCAGCACCAGCGGCGGCATTGCGCCTTTCGCCACCAGCTGCTGCAGTGCCTGCGCGGTGGCCGCGTCGTGTGTGGGCGGGCCCGGAACGAACAGCCCCAGCTGGAATCCGTCCTGGCCGGGGCTGCGTACCGTCAGCCAACGGTAGCTGCCATTGCGCACATCGGTGTCCACTTCGAAACCGAGCATGCCGACGTAGAACGCGAGCGCTTCATCCTGGTCGCGCACATAGAGGCCGACCGTGTTCACAGTGTTTGTCATGGGACCTCCCTCACGTGGGATCCACGTTAGCAACCGCCGCGCGCCGGCGCTTCTCCAAAACTGCCATGTTCAGGTCCGGTCGCTGCGCGGCACGTGCGTGGCACTCCGGCACGCAGGCCGGCGTCGCCTGGCCGGCCCGCTCACGCTCGCGCACGTTGCCCGGGCTGTCGCCGGTGATGTCACGGAAGATGCGGCCGAAGGTGCCCAGGCTGCTCCAGCCGGTCTGCGCGGCGATCTCGGTGACCGGCAGATCGGTGTCACGCAACATCGCCACGGCCCGTTCAATCCGTCGGCTCAGCAGGTAGCGATGCGGTGGCAGCCCGAAGGCCTGCTTGAACGAACGCGCGAAATGCGCCGCGGATACGGCACTCACTTCGGCCAGGCGGGCCACCGGCCAGTCCTCGTGGCTGGCATGGTCCATCCGGTCCTTGGCACGCAGCAGGCGTCGCAGCAGTTCAGGGCTCTGGTTCATGCCGCCACCGTGCGCGCCAGATGATGTCGCGCCGCATGCCTGGCCTGCGCGGCCTGCTCGCCCAACCAGTCACCGAATGCAATGACCTTCGCGCTCCGGCTGCGCGCCGTCGGTGCCACGAACCAGAAACCACGCCCGTCGCTGGCCACACCGGGATGTGCCTGCACCAGGCGCCCGCTGTCCAGTTCGGCCCGGAACAGGATTGGCGAAGCAATGGCGATGCCCTGCCCGGCAATGGCCGCGCCGACGTCCAGATGCTCTACCGCAAAGGGGCTGACCAGGCTCTCCTCGGCCGGCGGCGGAACCGCGCCATGTGCGGAAAACCACAGTGCCCACCAGTCGGGCCTGCCGAGCAGCGGAACCTCCAAGGCCCGGCGCCCGAGCCCGTCTGCCGCCGGCAGCAGCGCTGGCGCGCACAACGGGGTGAAAATGCTGGGGAACAGGGGCGTGGCCTGCAGCCCGGGCCACCCGCCATGCCCATTGCGGATGGCGGCATCGAAACGCCCGGCGGCCAGGTCCTGGGGCTCTGCCGACAGGTCCAGTTCCAGCACGATGTTCCTATGGCGGGCACGGAAGCTGCCCAGCCGCGGCGTCAACCAGCTGGTACCCAGCGTGGGCAATACGGACAGGCGCAATCGCGCCGCATCCATGTCAGCGGCACGCATGAAACTGGCACGAAGCGCGTCGAAGGCCCGGGTGGCCTCCTGCGCGACGCTGGCACCCGCTGCCGTCAGTTCCACATGCTGTGCGTGGCGCAGGAACAGGCAGGTGCCGGTCTGGGCCTCCAGCCGGCGCACGTGGTAACTCACCGATGCCGCGCTGGTGTCGAGCTCCTCGGCGGCACGGGCAAAACTGCCCAGCCGCGCCGCCGCTTCGAAGGCGCGGATGGCGGCAAGCGATGGAAGCTGGCGTTGGCTCACCATAAGTGTGGCTTAGCCTGAGCCCGGATATCTGCGTGGTCAATCCCCCTCGCACCCGCAACGATGGAGGCACTTCCGGCAAGGGGTCACGCACATGGATCGACGGCAGTTCCTGGCCACCTTGGCCGCAGTGGCAGCCTCAAGCGCCCTACCCTCGGGGCGGCCCCTGTCCAGCCACAGCGAAGACTGGAAATGGTTGCAGGGCAACTGGCAGGTCCGGCACCAACGCCTGAAGGAGCGCCTGGTGGGCGACACCCGCTGGGAAGCCTTCACCGGCGCCAGCGCGGTCTGGCTCACCCTGGGCGGGCTCGGCACCATCGATGACAACGTCATGGCGCTGCCTTCGGGCCCGTACAGAGGCCTGGGCGTGCGTGCTTTTGATCCAGTGTCTTCCACGTGGTCGATCTGGTGGATCGATGGGCGCAACCCTGCCCATATCGAAGCGCCCGTGCGCGGCGTCTTCGAAGGCGATGGCGGCAGCTTCCGTGGTCGTGATCACTTCAAGGGACGCCCCATCGACGTCTGGTTCCGCTGGCATGACATCCATGGCGATGAGCCGTGGTGGGAACAGGCGTTCTCCGACGATGCCGGCGCGCACTGGGAAGTGAACTGGCGCAACTGGTTCCGCCGCACTGCGGCGGTCCCCTCTCCGCTTCCGAAGCTGCCGGATGCACCGCGCGACTTTGATTTCCTGGTGGGCCATTGGAACGTGCGCCATCGTCGCCTGCGCGCTCGGCTGGCAGGCAGTGATGCGTGGGACGCGTTCAACGGCACCCTGCACAACTGGCCGGTACTGGGAGGATTCGGCAACGTAGGCGACAACCTGATGGACGTGCCGGGAACACCGCTGCGCGGCATGGGTATCCGCGCCTGGAGTGCGGCTGAGCAGCACTGGCTGAGCTGGTGGCTGGATGGTCGGGAGCCGACCCGGATCGGTGCGCCGCTGCGCGGTGGTTTCGAGGCCGGTGTCGGCCGCTTCTTCGGCGAAGACCAGCACGACGGTCGATCAATCCAGACGCGGGTGATCTGGTCACGCATCACCCCGCGCTCGGCGCGCTGGGAACAGGCGGCTTCGACCGATGGGGGACGCAGTTGGGAAACCAACTGGGCCAGCGACTTCGAGCGGCAGGCATGAAAGCGCGGCTGGCCGTGATGCTGCTGGTTGCTGCGTCGCCCCCCGCGACTCCCTCAAGCGTGCTGCAGATCGTCGGCTCCGCTGAACGCTTTGCGCCGGGCGTTGCATCCACGCAGTACGACGAGATTCGACTGACCCTGAGCCCGGACGGAAACACCGCGCTGTGGTTCAGCCGCAACCGTCCCGGCGGTCCGGGCGGGTATGACATCTGGGTCTCCCGCCACGATGGGCAGCGCTGGCGGCCGGCGACGCCGGTCTCGTTCAACACGCCGGGACGAGACTTCGATCCCGCGTTCTCCGCAGATGGGCGCGTCGTGTATTTCTGCTCGGACCGCGCAGGCGGCCAGGGCGGCGACGATCTGTACCGGGTCAGCATTGGACGCGACGGTCGATTCGGCGAACCGGAGAATCTGGGCCCCGCGGTGAACAGTGCGGCCGACGAGTTCGCACCGATGCTCTCCCCGGACGGTCGTACGCTGTTGTTCTCCAGCGATCGCGCGGGCGGTGCCGGCGGCCATGACCTCTACAGCGCCACGATGATCGGCGGCGTGGCGCAGCTGGCGCGGCCGCTGGTCGGTGGCATCAATACCGCCGCGCAGGAGTTCGATGCCACTTTCCTCGGCGACGGCCGAACGGTGGTGTTTGCCCGCGCCCTGGACTTCGGCAGTGCACCGGTCCGCCAGTTCATTGCCTACGAGCGTGGAGGCCGTTATGACGCGGGCCATGCATTGCCCTCCCCGGTGAACGAAGCCTTCGGCGACAGCTACGGTGCGATGCTGGATGGCTCGCAACCTGACACTTTGACCTATTCGGCGCGGCGCGCAGACGGTGCGGGGTTGGACCTGTACCGCATCCGCTACCGTTCGGGCGAACCATGATCCGCGCTCAGCGCTGCGCCGGCAGTTCCAGCCGATGCTTGCGGCACAGCCGGTACACGGTCACCCGCGAGATCTGCATCTGCCGTGCGCACTCGGAGACGTTGTAGCCGGTCTGGCGCAGGGTCTGCAGCAGCACATCGCGCTCGGCCTGGCCGCGAGCATCCTGCAGCATCGCGCCCGGCGGCGCATGCTCGGCCCCACCCAGTTCAAGGTCGCGCTCGCTGATCAGCTCGCCTTCGGCCATGATCGCCGCCCGCTGCACCCGGTTGAGCAGTTCACGCACGTTGCCGGGCCAACCGAAGCGCCGCATCGCCTGCAGCGCAGCGGGCGCAAAGCCACGTGCACGCACGCTGTGGCGCAGGCGGAAGCAGCGCAGGAAGTGCTCGGCCAGCAGCTGCACATCGGCGCCACGCTCGCGCAAGGGCGGCATCAGCAGGCGCAGCACATTGAGCCGATAGTAGAGATCGCTGCGGAACCGCCCCTGCGCCACCGCGTGCTCCAGTTCGACGTGGGTGGCCGCGAGTACACGCACGTCGGCCCGCAGCGGCTGGCTGCTGCCGACGCGCTCGAAGGTGCCTTCCTGCAGCACGCGCAGCAGGCTGGTCTGCGCCTCCGCCGGCAGGTCGCCCACCTCGTCGAGGAACACGGTGCCGCCGTGTGCGGCTTCGAATACGCCTATCTGGCGCTTGTCGGCGCCGGTGAACGAGCCACGCTCGTGGCCGAACAGCTCCGACTGCACCAGGCTGGCCGGAATGGCACCGCAGTTGATCGCGATGAACGGCTTGCCCGCACGGCCAGACAACGCATGCAGCGCGTGAGCCGCCAGCTCCTTGCCGGTACCGGTTTCGCCGGTGACCAGCACCGGCAGTTCGACCGGCGCGAACTTGTGCAGCACGGTGCGCACCGCATGCAACGCAGGACTCTCGCCGATCAGTGCGCGTGGTCCCTGGCCGCCGCATACCTCGCTGGCAGAAGTATCATCCGCGTCGAACTGCTGGCGCATCGCAGCCACCAGGTCCTGCAGGCCGAAAGGCAGCGTGAACCGCGAGATGCAACGCTGCAGCAAGGGCAGCCACGCTGCAGGCGTGGGCCCTGCGCCGGGTGGCAGCACCGCAAGCCAGGGCAGATGCACGTGCTGTTCGATCCATTGCGCCAGCAACTGCAGCGCGGGCGTATCCAGATGGCGAAGATCCAGCACAGCGACCAGCCGATCACGCCCGCGAAGCCCGATCGCCATCGCCGGGTCGGGATGGATGCGGCGCACGTACCAGCCTGCGGCCGCCAGCGCGCTGCGCTCGTTCGCCAGCGGCTCGCCGAACCAGAGCACGCAACGTGATGTAGAAGCCTCCGGGACCGCCGCCATGCTTCCCCCAGCATCCGGACACCGTCGGCGGACTGTCAGGCAATCACCGGCGTGCCGCCCTCCGCCGGGACCCTCTACGGCCACCGCAGCGGCCTTTGATGGGCGGATCCTAGCGCTGCGCTAAACGGCGGCGCAATAAGCGCCGCGTCAAGAGACCACCGGCTGAAGCGGCATCGTTACAGTCCGCGACGGCACCTGTAACACCCGTGTGACAGTCGGGCGCCCGCCTTGCCCTGCGGCGCCAGGTACAGCGCGACCCCAACATTTTTCCGACGCCGCTGTAACAGCGCGGCAGCAGCACCCGACGCCCGCCAGCGCCTGGCGCCAGGGCCGCCAAGCCTTGCAGGGTTGGCACGGTTGATGCGTGCTTCCGCCGCACCCACCACGGGAGATCGGCATGGACGGCATCACCCCCATTCGCGGCCTGCTGGCAACGCTGGCCATGGCCCTGCTGTCGGTTGGCGCGAGCGCCTCTGCCTCCGGTGCACGCCAGGGCGTGAAGGCTCAACCGGGCGAAATCGTCCTGTTGCGTGATGTGTCCGCACGCCCGGCCTATCGCATGGCGCCGCCCGGCATGGCGCTGATCGCCGACCCGAAACCCCAGCGCGAGATCGCAGCGGCCCTCGGTGCGGGTGCCCCGGCAAACGGGATGGACGAGCTGAGCGATGAGGACTACGCAGGCATGGGGGCGGGTCAGGCAGCCACAGCCACCGCACCCGCAGGCACCACGGTCGAACGCGTGACGCAGCAGGCATTGGGCGGTACGCTCGGCCGCCACGGTGACGGCATGGTGGGCAGCAGTCTCGGTGGCGCCATGAGCTGGCCGCTCGGTGCGGTCGGCAACAGTACCCGCGGCATCGGCGATACCGTGCGCGGCGCAATCGGCCAGTTCCCGCTGCAGGGCATGGCCCCGGCAGGTGGCAAGTGAGGCGGGCGCACTGGCTGCTGCTGATCCTGCCTGCCACGCCGTTGATCGCGCAGGCCGATGACTACAGCGGCATGCTCGCCTACCTCGACGTTGCCCGCATCGACGGCCGTGCACTGGCCGGCGCGAACGGCGCCATCGCGGTCAACCAGGCGGCCGGCGACCTCAATCTGCAGACCAACCTGCGCGGCATCGCCACGGGCGAACATGCCGACGTCTCGATCGGCAACCGACAACTGCGCGGTGGCAACCGCGTGCTGGGTGCGCCGATGCACGCCACTGCCGTCATCGATGGCAAGGCGCTGGCCGGTGCCAGCGGCATCGCATCCATCAACCAGGCCAGCGGCATCGCCAACACGACGCTCAACGTCGTCAGCGCGACGCTGGCCCGACAGGGCATACGCGAAACCGACGATACGGCCTTGGCCGCCGAGGGTTCCGCGTTGGCAGGGGGGCGGGACGACGCCGGTCGCGGCGTCGCGACGGGCACCCGCAGCGCTGGTGTCACCAGCACCGCGCTGCGGGGATTCGACGGGGTCCTGCAACTCAATCAGATCGCGGGCAGCGGCAATGACACGGCCAATGTACTCGGCCTGGTCGTGCAGGACCGCCCGTGACAACCACCCAACCGATGCACCACCCGATGAGAGAGAGGGCACCATGAAAGCGACCGTCAAACGGACCATGCTCGCCATGGCGATTGCCACTGCCTCGACCGCCGCTGCGGCCAATGGCTGGGACAACCAGAACGCCAACGCGAACATCAACCACACCCACACCGTCAGCGAAACCCGCAACGAGACGCACAACCACACCGACAACGACGTGCGCAACCGCACCGTCAACGTCAATGTGCAGAAGCACAGCACCATCCAGGCCGACGAACGCAAGGAAAAGAACAACCACGGCGTCGACGTGAACCTGGAGAAGGACCTGCGACTGAGCACCGACATCAATTTCTCCGGCGACCCGAACATCACCGGCGACATCGACCTCGACTCGGCGGCCATCGCCGTGATCGACAACCGCCAGTCGATCAGCAACAACGCCACCAGCAACAGCCTGGTCACCAACAGTGCCTCCATCGGTGACAGCGTGGGCGCAGGTGCCTCCGGCAACCTGGGCTTCAACGTGGTATCGGGCGACAACAACGCCCAGGACAATGCCGCCTCGTTGTCCGCCGCCGACGCGTCCTTCAGCTTCGGCATGGCCGACGCCGAGGTGTTCGTCAACCAGGCCGGCTTCGGCAACGCCACCATGAACTCCGGCGTCACCAATGCCGCGGGTCTCAGTGGCAATGCCTTCGGCGGTGCGTCCGGCAACATCGGCGTGAACATCGCCTCGGGCAACAACAACGAGCAGAAGAATGCGCTCGCCGCCTCGGTCGCGACCACCGCAGTGGCGCAGTCGAGCATCAGCTCCAACCAGGTCTCCACCGGCAACACGGTCAGCAACGCGGGCTTCGTGCAGTCCTACACCGATACCGTGCAGGTCGGCATGCGTGGCGGCGTCAGCGGCCTGACCCTGGCCTATGGCGCGGGAACCTACCGCGGCACCGGCAACGCCTACCAGATGGCCAACTACTACCTGGATACGTGGAGTGGCGAGCTGCCGCACCCGGGTGGCAACAGCACCGGCCATATCGATCTGGACAACCAGATCCAGAACGCCACGATGAACCCCAACCGGCCGGGGGTGGGCGGCCTGGGCTTCGATACGCGTGAGAGTGGCACCAGCCAGTTCGTCGAACTGGGCGTGGCCGACCTGTATGCCAGCCTCAGCGGCACGGTCAGCACCACGCGCTGGGTGAACGTCAACGCGACCAACACCTCGGCCTTGTCGGGCAGCGCCTTCTCCGGTGCCTCGGGCAACATCGGCGTGAACGTGGCCGCGGGCACCGGCAACCTGCAGGCCAACAGCCTGGCCCTGGCAGTCGCCCAGCCCAGCACCGGCGGCGGTGGTGGCAGCGGCGAGTAAGCGCAACACCCCGGCCGTCCGCCAACGGCCGGGTTCCCGGGAGCTCCTGTTCCTCCTCCCCCTTGGGACAGGAGCTCCCCCTTGCTGCCGGAGAATGCGATGTTCGGCCACCGTCTCTCGATACGCCTGCTGGCCTGCCTGCTGTTGCTGGGCGGCGCGTCCGCGCGGGCGGGCGACGTCGGCTTCGCCGGCGTACTGCCCAATGGCGCGCTGCTGCAGCAGAAGGTGGAGAGCATGCAGGAACGGCGCTACCGCAACGTGGTACGCCAGCACACCGACTACAGCTGCGGTGCCGCGGCCCTGGCAACCCTCCTGCGCCATGCCTACCACCTGGAGACCGACGAGACCACGGTGATCGAAGGGATGATGAGGGTCTCCGATCCGGCGCTGGTGGCCGAGCGCGGTTTTTCGCTGCTCGACATCAAGCGCTATGTGGAATCGCTGGGCATGCGTGGGCGCGGCTATCGCATCGATGAGGCACGCCTGCGCACGCTTCGCGTTCCCGGTCTTGTGCTGATGGACGTGCGCGGCTTCCGCCACTTCGTGGTGCTCAAGCAGGTACGCGACGGCGTGGTCGAGGTGGCCGATCCCATCCTTGGCAACCGCAGCCTGGCGCTGCCTGAATTTCTCGCTGCCTGGCCATCGCGCGCCGTATTCGTGGTGATCGGCAGCGATTTCGATCGCAACACAGTCCTGCTGCAACCCAGCGAACGACCCAGTGCCCGCGCGCTCTACGCGCGACAGGGGCCGATCACCGATGCCGAACTGGTCGATTTCGGCTTCAGCCACGCCGACCTGTTCTGAAGGAGGTTCCGCCATGTTCCGCCACCGTCTGTTGATGCTCCTGCTGCTGGCGAGCCCCGCCCTGCCCCTGCAGGCGGCGGATGCTGCGCCGGGACGCGGCCTGAAGGAAATTCCGGATCCCGAACTGAACCTGATGCGCGGCCGCTACACCGTGGGCGGCAATACCGTCGCGTGGTTCGGGGTGACGATGGTCTCGCAGTGGCAGGCCGGCAACGGAAACGTATTGCAGGGTGCGTTGACTCTGGGCATGGACTTCCGCGGCGGCGGCAGCCCGAAACTGAGCTTCCAGCCCAGCGTGCACGTGACTGCTGCAGATGCGCCGCTGCCGGACACGCAGGGCCGCCATATCGACAGCACCGGCCTGGCCCACGCCAATGGCCTGGTGCAGAGCGTGCAGGTGGCCGGCGATGGCAACGTCGCCCGCAATGCGACCACGCTGGTGGTGCGCAACGGCACGGTGCCGGCCCGTTCGTATGACGGTGCCCATTCGCTCAGTGCGCAGGGTGCAGGCGTCTCGGCCTCCGCGGTGCTGGACGGCAACCAGGCACGCCTGCAGTTGCAGGTGGAGGGCCAGGGCCTGGTCCAGCAATGGATACGCAACGGCAGCGTCGGCCAGGGCATCGCCCTGAACGGTGACGGCCAGATCGCCAGCAACCAGCTGCGGCTGGAGCTGGTGCGGGATACCGCGGGCGGCAACCTGCCGTTGAGCCAGAACGTGGCCCAGGCGATTGCGATGAACCGCGGCATGGGGCCGGGCCGCTAGCACCACGGCACGGCGTTGGGGGAAGTGTTCCACAACGCAGGACACGAACATGCACACCTTGATGAGGATCACCCCGTTGGCGCTGGCGGCGCTGGCGGGCACCGCCTTCGCCGCGCCGCCAGCGGCGGACGATGGCGCCGACGTGCAGGCACTGGCCAGCCAGCTGGAGCAGCTCAAATCCAACTATGCACAGGAAGTGCGGCGGCTGCGCGAACTGGACATGCAGGTGCAGGCGATGCAGGCGCGATTGAGTGGACGCACCGGGCCCACCGGGCCGGGAACGGCGGCGGCAACGGGCGCCGCAGTCGAGCATGGCTCGACGCTACAGACGTCGCAGGGTAGCGAGGGCTACGCCAGCACGGCGGCCGAGGCACAGCAGGCGAAGCAGGAATCGCGGCGCAGCGTGGATGATGTGAAACAACAGCAGTCGGCCCTGTTCTCGCGCCGCTTCACCGTCGAGAACAGCCTCACCTACGCCCGCTACGACCGCAAGCAGCTCACCCTCAATGGTTTCCTGGCGCTGGACGCGATCTTCCTCGGCAACATCGCCATCGAGAACGTTGAATCCGATTCGCTCACCTACAACCTGGCCGCACGTTGGGGTGTCAGCCCGAGCCTGACGCTCAACCTGGACGTGCCTTACCTGGCGCGGCGCACCGTCTACCAGAAGGGCGGCGCCGGCGGCGCGGCGGCCGCGATCGCGCAGGAAGAAACCAATGGCAACGGGCTGGGCGATATCGGTTTGAGTGCGAACTACCGCTTGTTCGGCGAACGCGGCTGGCGCCCGGAAACGGTGCTCACCGCCGGAGTCACCGCCCCTACCGGGCGCGCACCCTACGGTCTGGACTGGAAGGTGATCGAGCGCGATGACGATGACTACATCCGCTTCGCCGTACCCAGGGAACAGCCCACCGGCAATGGCGTGTGGCAGGCCAATGTGGGCCTGTCGATGGTCAAGACCGCCGATCCGGCGATCCTGTTCGCCAACGTCGGCTATGTGCATTCGTTCCCGCGTGGTTTCAGCGACATCGACAGCAACCCCGACACGGTCAACCCGGGTGACGTGAAGCTCGGCGGCGCGGTCTACTTCGGCGCTGGCGTGGCCTTTGCGTTCAACGAGCGCACCAGTCTCAGCCTGTCCTTCAGCGACCGCATCAGCGCCCGCGCTTCCACCCGTTTCCAAGGCGGGAAGTGGATGAAAGTGATCGGCAGCGACGCCAACGCGGCATCACTGAATCTGGGCGTGACCTACGCGCTCAACCAGCACACCACACTGGTGACCCTGCTGGGCATCGGGCTGACCCCGGATGCACCGGACTTCACGCTGGCGTTCAAGATCCCTTACATGCTCTGAGCGGCCGGATCCGGCGACGACGTGGCCACGGCCCGTCGCCGCCGGATCGCGCTACCCACGCGCAGCCTCTGTGTGTGCCCCAGGGCAACCCGCAAGCGCTGGCGACGACGGCGATGATCATCAGTTCCGCCGCATTCACGCCGCACCTTCACGGTGATCCCCCCGCATTCTCCGTCGATTCCGCCAATCCGGCGGCGACGCCATTTCCTACTCTGGCCCCACGGTGAAGCCCAGGCCGCTGCAGGCGACGCACCGTGACACTGGATACCACGCACTTCCACCCTTTCGCAGGAGCAGGACATGGCATTTCCAACCGCGGTAAACGACCAGATCACTGATTCGGTCACCCAGGCCAACACCAAGGTGCTGGGCGATGCGCCCGCCGTGGCAGTGGGCAATCTGTACCAGGCCACCGCACAGGCGCTGGCCAATGCCGCCCACAACGCCACCAACGCGCAGCAGCAGTCCTACGTCACCGCGCAGTCGGCCACCACCATGGGCGTGGCCACCCTGTACTCGATCGATACCGCCACCACGGCGGTGGCGAGCAAGGAAATCCTCAGCACCCGCGTTCGCGGCCTGGGTTCCTGACCTGTCGTTCCGTAGCTGATCCGCCAACCTCAAGGAGATCGACATGGCATTCCCGACCGCTGTAAACGACCAGATCACCGATTCGGTCACCCAGGCCAACACCAAAGTGCTGGGTGACGCGCCCGCCGTCGCCATGGGCAATCTGTACCAGGCCACCGCACAGGCCCTGGCCAACGCCGCCCACAACGCCACCAATGCGCAGCAGCAGTCCTATGTGACGGCGCAGGCGGCCACCACCATGGGTGTGGCCACGCTGTATTCGATCGACACCGCCACCACAGGCGTGGCCACCAAGCAGATCCTCGGCGCGTGATGCGCCGGCAGGCAAGGAGCTGAGCCATGGCATTTCCCACGGCCGTCAACGACCAGATCACCGACTCGGTCAGCCAGGCCAACCTGCAGACGCTGGGCGTGGCGCCTGCCACGGCAATGGGCACGCTGTACCAGGCCACCGCGCAGGCACTGGCCAATGCCGCCCACAACGCGACGCTCGCCCAGCAGCAGATGTATGTCACGGCGCAGGCCGCGACCACGATGGGCGTCGCGCTGCTCTACGCCGTCGATACCGGCGCCACCGGCGCCGCCACCCGGAAGATTCTCGGCTGATTCCATTGAGTGCCGGCAATCTCCGTTCCTGTAGTGCTGTCCACCCTAGGAGCTTCCACCATGGCATTTCCCACCGCCGTCAACAGCCAGATCACCGATTCGGTCTCGCAGGTCAACACCAAGGTGCTTGGTGATGCGCCGGCTATCGCAATGGGCAACCTGTTCGTGGCAACCAGCCAGGCGCTGTCCAACGCCGCGCACAACGCCACCAACAACCAGCAGCAGTCCTACGTGACCATGCAGGCGTCGACCACCCAGGGGGTGTCCACGCTGTATGCGATCGATACCGCCTCCAACGGCGTGGCCACCCGCGAAATCCTGGGTCTGCGCTGACGTGTTGGCCCGGCGTGACGCCAACCACCGCGCCCCCGCTCAGGGCGGCGTCACGCCGGGCCCCTGATCGATGGCCGCATCGCCCGCCACCGGCTACCTGCTGGCCGCCACCAGCGCCGGATCCGGTGTGGCGATCGCCCTCGCCCCCTCGTTCGCGATGTCCGCCACCTACCTGGCGATGGCCGACAGCCTCGGCCTGGCAATGCAGAACGCGGTGGCCAACCAGCAACGCGGCCAGGTGACCGCCGGCGCAAGCCTGGCCCAGGTCCTGGCCCTGATCATCCAGAAGGGAGCCGTTCCGTCATGAGCAGTGAGAACACCGTCAACAGCCAGATCGTCGACAGCGTCAGTGCCGCCTCGACCCTGCTGGTGGCCCAGGGGCCGGCGCAGTCCTTCAGCATGCTGGACATGGTGATGCTGGAGACGCTGGGCACCGCCATGCACAACGCTGTCGCACGCCAGCAGGGTGCCGGCATGGTCAGCAACGCAGCGGTCACCGCGACCTGCGCGAAGATGATCAATGCCCCCTGGCCGGTGCCACCGCCTGCTCCGGACCCCCCTCCGCCGCCACCGCCGCAGGTCATCCCCCTGCCCGGCCCGGTGCCGGCGCCCCCTTCGCCTGCGGCCGTGATCGCCGCGGCCACCGCAGAAGGAAAGACCGCCATCAGCGTCCTGCAGGCACAGACCCACGGTGCCACTGCCGACGCTGCGGCCGCCACCAGCAGCCTGCATGCACTCCAAACGCTTGCAGGCAATGCGGCAGCGCCTGCGCCCGGTCCTGCGCCCGACGCCGCGTCCGGTCCGGATCCGGACGCAGGTCCCGCCCAGGATCCCGCGCCAGATTCTCCTTCTTCTTCCCCGGCAGCCGACGCTGACGCCGGGGCCTGACACCCTGCAGGCCGCCTGCGGCCCCACCCGCCCATCAAGGAGCCCGTATGGACCCGAGCAACGTCAACGCCCAGGTCATCGATGTGATCAACCAGGTGCAGACGGCCACCATGTCCGCATCCGTGGTGAAGACCAGTGGCGCCGGCAAGGCCTACCAGTCGGTGGCCCAGTCTGCCGCGATCGCCGTGCAGGATGCCGCCGACGCCCTGCGCAATGTCTCAACCATCGCGACCACCGCGGCCGGCGTGGCCATGGCCCAGTACCTGGCGACGGGGGACGAAAAGTATGCAAGGGTGCTCACGCAGGCGCAGAACATGATGCAGGGGGCCACCGACGACTTCAATCGCGTCGGCAATGCCGCTGCGACCGTCCTAAAGGAATTTCCGGCCCAGTGAGGCCGCCAGGAGAGCCACGCATGAGCGTTTTCATTGCCGGTCGTTCCATCCCCCAGGCCAACCAGATCAGCCAACCCTGCAGGCATGTCCTTCAGTTCATCGACGGTGGCGAGCAATGGCTGAAATGGGCCATGGAATCGCATGAGCACCGTTACGCTTTCTCCGACGAGGGCACGATGCTCGATGGGGTGCAGCAGGGTCTGCATGGTTCGCGCATGACATGGTTGCCACGCCTCGGGTTGCAGGTCGGCCCGATCAAGCTGCTCAGCCTTGGCGCCAGCGACCTCGGTGCCCTGCGCAACATGGAGTTTGACGAAGAAACACGCCTGTCGCACAACGAGGCGCAGCGGGTACTGGACAAACACCAGCTGCTGACCAACACCGACCTCGGGGCCTCGCGCGCGTTCCTGGCGGCGATCGGTGCGGCCGCTGCTCCCCTGCTGCAGCAACTGGATTTTCGTGAGTCGCTGGCGCTCCACCAACTGGCCGGTGAGGTCGGCATGCCTGCCACAGGGCGCGATGACCTGGCCGACGCTGCCCACTTCGCGCTGCTGCACGCGCGCAGGCCCATCGAGTTTGCCGACTACTTCCGTTTCTACCAGCGGGTGAGCGCAGGTGGCGGCAGTCGCGAGCATCGGCTGGCGCATGCCACCCGCGCGTTGCAGCAGGTGCTGCCGATCCTGTTCGGCTTCCTGGACGGGCCGCAACTGCCACAGTTGCCGTCGCCAGAGCAGGTGCGTGAGGCGATCGACGCAAGCCTGGCCGCGAACCGGCAGATCGGCTACGCCCGCATCTCGCTGGCCGCCCAGCAGATGGCAGCCTGCTTCGACAACGATCCCGACCTGCTGCAGGATGACAGCCGGCTGCGCGAGGCCGTGCGCTGGCAGCTGCGCGATGCACAGGAATTCCTCAACGAACATCCGGTCTCCCGTGGCCGACTCGGCCAGGATGGTGCCAGCGTGCAGTTCCCGATCGATGGCTCCAGAGCCAAGGCGGTGGTGCAGGTGGAGGACAATGTCATCACCCTGCAGGACTACCGCCGAACCGGCGGCTACCTGGGCGATGAAGGGACGCTGGATTACCGGGCGGACGCGGTGTGAACCCGGTCCCGGCACCAGGTGGTGATGGCGTGCAGGCAGCTACGGAGGCGCTCGCGTCGGCAGCCGGCGCGGCCGTTGCTGCCGGACGCCTGGCGGCCCGGAAACAGGCGCAGAAGATCCTGGCCGATGCCCAGGCGGCATTGCGCCACATCCTGGGGGAACGCAGCGACGGTGTTCCCCCCTCATCCCCAGCAGGAGCACCGACGATGACCTTCCCGACCCCGCTTCCCGGCAAGCCCACTCCCGCCCATCCGGCGGGCAAATCCCCGATGCAGATCGCCCAGGAGCTGGCGGACGCCGCGATGGCCGCCAGTGAAGACGGCATCCGCGCCGCGATGGAGGTCTCGCAACGCGCGGTCGACGCTGCCGCCGAGGCGGCACGGCGCGCCGACGAAGCCGCCGAGCAGGCCGTGCAGCGCGCTGCAGAAGCAAACGCACGGTAACGCTGGATCTGCCACCCCAGCGCCCCGGGCAGGCCCGCGCCTGCGCCGGGGCGTTGCTTTTACTGGTGCGGGGTTCGCCGGTAGCTGCGCGGGCTGACCCCTACCGCGCGCCGGAAGCTCTTCTCGAAGTGGCTCAGGTCACCGAAGCCGACCTGCAGCGCGACATCGGTAATGCGCAGGCGCTGCCCATCCCGCAGCAGCTGCTTGGCATGCTCGATGCGAAGTTGCTGCAGCAGCAGCTTGAACGTCGTGCCCAACTCGCTGCGGAACAGGAATCCCAGGTGCGACTGGCTCACATGGGCCTGGCGAGCGAGGTCGCCCAGGGTGAGCGGCTCCGCAGCATGGTCCTTCAGATAGGCCAGCGCACGTTTCAGGCCGTCGTGCAGGCCCTCATGCGCTGCCCGCACCGTATCCGGCTGCACGGGCTCAGGAGCGACGATCTCCTCAAGCGTGGGCAGCCGTTGCGGCGCGCACCCGGCACCGCTGGCGACGTGGCCTGCTGCCAGATCCGGCGCGTGGCGTGCAAGATCCTCGCGGCGGATGCATCGGCCACCGGTCATCACCGCCAGCCGTACCACCACCCGCTCCATTTCCAATAGATTGCCGGGCCAGTCATGCGCGCACAGGGCTTCCAGCACATCGTCACCCAGTACGCGGGGATTGAATCCATGCAGCTCAAGCGAACGCGCCGCCAGCGCACCGATGTCCTCCACCCGTTCGCGCAGCGGTGGAATATCCACTGTCAGGAACTCCAGCCCGGCCAGCAGGGCGCGCGAGAACTGCTTTTCTCTCACCCGTTGTTCCAGGTCCGCGCTGGTCGAAGCGATCACCCGTATCGGGCCGGCCGCCAGCGCTTCAGCATGGGCAGCAGGCAGCCCACGCATGCGATGTGACAGCTGGCCCTGCAGCGGCACCGGCAGTTCGTCGACTTCGTGGAAGTACAGCGTCCCGCCCTGTGCGCGCGCGAACCAGTCGCTGGCTTCGCCCTGCGGGTGGACACAGTTCACTTCGACGAACGGGCCCTGCCTGCAAGGGCCGCCACTGTGGAGGGCAGCGGCCAGCTCCATCTTCTCGGTACCGAACTCGCCGCGCAGCAGGACCGGCAGCGGGCTGGCCGCCGCGCGCTCGACGAATTCATCCATCTGTTTCAACGCCTCGCCAGCGCCGACCAGCAGCAGCGGCCGGCTAAGCGCCTGTTCGGCCCAGTCCTTTGCCTCGTAGCGCTTGATCAGGTGCGCGCAGCGCTGGGCAAACTGCTCCCCCAGCGCCAACGCACTGCCATCCAGCCGCCCCCCCTCACTTTCCAGGTGCAGTTCACCCAACAGCTCGCCGCCATAGCGGATGGGAACCCGCTGCAAGCAAACCTCTTCCGCATTCCCGGACGCCGCCGGCAACCCCGCTGCCGCCCCTGCCACCGCACCACGCAACCGCACTTGACCACCACGCATCACCTTGTGCCGGGACAGCTCCTTCACGAACGCGCCCAGCAGGTCGGGCAATGACGGATAGGGCCGATAAGCGCGCTGCAGCATCTCACTGACTTGCCTGTGCATCGAAACTCCCCTTTGGAATGGCGACCCGATGCATCTGCAACGGGCGATCTCGCGATGCAGGCCCTCCGGCATCATCGCGGGATGCTGCGACGTCCACGCCGCATGCCGTGCCCGCTGGTCGAACCGCTGTTGCCGTGCACGCTTTCCGCTCCCGCGGTGCCGGGAACTGCCATCGCTGCTGGAGGTCGGCAACGCGGACGTCGTCCAGGCCTGGGTCGTGCGCCACAGGGCGGCACTGCCTGTGACGCGGCGCTCCCTGTGTTCCGGCCATCGCGTCCCTGGATTATGGAGAGCGAGTTTCCAGAAAATAAGCATGATAATGACGTGAATATCCGCGCCGGATATTTGTCGCCCACGTTTCCGTGCGCCGCTCGCCGCTCGCCGCTCGCCGCAAAGCAGGTGAAGGCAAGCCGCCGAAATCCCATCCACGCTGATGATCAGCGCGTCTGCCCGAACCGGAGGCGGGCACGTGTTGCGCCGCCATGACGGTTACACCGCCTGCTCGCCCAGCCCCGCAGGCCACCGCGCATGCCTGCCGCGTCGCCGCCCCCGATCAATGACCATTCGACCAGCAGAAGATTGCGCACCACGCACGGGTGGCATGCCTTCCGCTGCGATTGGCCTGTCGGCATACTCGCGCTCCCGGCCGCAGCATGATCAAGGAGATCGACCGCATGGACCGCACCCCGCCACCCGTGCCCCCCAGGAACTACCTGATGTGGGCCATCCTGAGCATCATCGCCGGCTTCTGGCCGTTCGGCATCGTCGCCACCGTCTACGCCAACCGCAGCACGTCACTGGTCGCCAGCGGCCAGATCGGCGCGGCCACCGAGGCTGCGCGCAAGGCCCTGCGCTGGATGATCGCCTCCTTCGTCACCTTGCCACTGTGCCTGGCACTGATGATCGGCTATGCCCTGATTGCGCGCGGCATGGCCTGATCGCCTGCTGCCGCCGTCGCGCCATGATGAATGGGAGGCGCGCGCGGCGGTGGCGGCGGCCCATGCCGCTCCTCTATAGTCAGTCCAGCTCGGCAGGCATGGTGCCTGCCCTCGAATCACAGGGAGTTGGACATGGGTCTGGTACAGGCGGTGAAGGGTGCAGTCGGTGGTGTGCTGGCCGACCAGTGGAAGGACTTCTACACCGTGCCCACAGGCCTGCCCTCGACGGCGGCCCTGTTCGCCGCGGTGCCGCGCGGCACCAACGCCGGCCGCGGCTCCAACACCAGTGGCTCGTCCAACATCATCACCAACGGCTCGAAGATCATCGTGCCGGAGGGCTACGGCCTGCTGCTGTTCCAGGACGGCGCGATCACCGCGTTCGTCGCCGAACCGGGCGGCTACGAGTGGCGTTCGGACGATCCCAACTCGCAGTCGATCTTCGCCGGCGACGGTCTGGTCAGCACCTTCATCAAGCAGAGCTGGGAACGCTTCAAGTTCGGCGGCCAGCCCGGTTCGCAGCAGGCGGCTTATTTCGTCTCGATGAAGGAGCTGCCGGACAACCGCTTCGGTACCCAGTCGGAAATCTACTGGGACGATGGCTTCCTCAATACCCAGGTGGGCGCGGTCACGCGCGGCTCGTACACGCTGAAGATCGTCGACCCGATCCTGTTCGTGAAGAACTTCGTGCCGGCCAGCTACCTGCAGCCGGGCCAGGTGTTCGACTTCACCGACCTGGACAACGCCGCCGCCAGCCAGCTGTTCAATGAAGTGGTCGGTTCGCTGGCACCGGCCTTCAGCCTGTACACGAACGATCCGGGCAAGGGCAACCGCATCACCAAGCTGCAGCAGGACTCGCTGGGCTTTGCACAGAGCCTGTCGGCCGCCGTCGAGCAGGGCTACCAGTGGAAGTCGGATCGCGGCCTGGCCATCGTCAAGACCGCCATTGTCTCGATCGAGTACGACGCCAACACCCGCGAACTGCTGAAGACCGTCCAGCGCGCAGATGCGCTGTCCGGCTCGCGCGGTAATTCCAACCTGCAGGCGAGCGTCGCCCAGGGCATCCAGTCGGCCGGCGAGAACGGCGGTGCGGCTGGCCTGGTCGGTGTCGGCATGGCCTCGGGCATGTTCGGTGTCGGCGGCATGCAGCAGCCGGTCACGCCGGCTGCCGACGATCCGGTGGCCAAGCTGAAGAAGGCCAAGGAAATGCTGGACCTGGGCCTGATCACCCAGGGCGACTACGACGCCCTGAAAGCAAAGGCACTGGGCCTGTAACAGCAGGACGCACAACGAACATGTCCGATCCCCGAAACGGCCCACCGCCGCTGCCCGGATCCGCGCCCGCGACGCCGCCGCCCTTGCCGGCGGCGTCGTTGGATGGGCCCGGTTCGCCGCAGGACGTCCCTCCCCTGCCCGGCAGCTTCCCGCTGGACACCTCGAAGCTGCCCCAGGCCATCCGCGATGAAGTGGAAGCGCCCGATCCTGTAGCCATCGATACCTCAGCCAGCGAGCTGAAGGACGGCCTTAACCGCTGCCCGAAGTGCGGCGCCACCGACATCCGGCCCAAGGCCGGCACCGATATCCTCGTCTGCCTGTACTGCCGTCACGAATGGCATGGCGCGCGCGTCGAGGAGGAATTCGGGCTGGGCGAGGCCATCGACCAGCTGCGCGGTACGGTCATCGCTTCCGGCGCGCGTGACATCGACGCCGACACCTCGGCGCTGATGACGTTCAAGTGCACGGGCTGCGGTGCCGAAGTCACGGTCAATACCGAAAGCACGATGACGGCGCGCTGCCACTGGTGCCGCCACGTCTTCGGCGTCAACGAACAGATCAGCAATGGTGCGGTGCCCGATGCGGTGCTGCCCTTCCACATCAAGAAGGACGATGCGGTCGCGCGCATCCGCCAGTTCGTCGACAAGCGCCGCATGTTCGCGCTGAAGGCGTTCAAGGAGCAGTTCACCCCGGAAAACGTGGTGGGCGTGTTCCTGCCCTACATGATCGTGGACAGCAATGTCAGCGCGGCCGTGGCCGGCAAGGGCGAGATCCAGACCCGGCAATACACGGTCGGCAGCGAGAAGAACAAACGCACCCTGTACGACGCAGATGTCTACCAGGTCGAACGCCAGGTGGATTTCACGGTTGATGACCTGCCCCTGGAATCCTCGGCCGAGCGCGGCAATCTGGATACCCGCGCCAACACCAACAACATCATCAACACCATCTTGCCGTTCGACACCAAGAACGCGGTGAAATGGAACGCCTCATACCTGGCCGGCTTCACCTCTGAGAAGCGCAACCTCGACGTGGAGAAGCTGCGGCCGCGGCTGGAAGACCAGCTGCTGTCGATCGCCCGCGCGCAGGTGGAAGGTTCGGTGAGGCGCTACAACCGTGGGGTGCGTTGGGAACAGGAGCAGCTGGAGGTGCATGGAACGCGCTGGGTGTCGATGTACCTGCCGGTGTGGCTGTACTCGTATCACCAGCCCGGAAAGAACGGCGGCATGCTGCACTACATCGCAGTGAACGGCCGTACCGGCGAAACCATGGGCAGCGTGCCCGTGCAGCAATGGAAGATGCTGCTGGCGGCCCTGGCCACCGGCACCGTCATTGAAGCCCTCGCAATTGCCTTCCTGGTGGCATCGACATGAGCGACGACAGTGGCCTCTGGCTGTTGGCGGCAGGTCCGGCCGGCGCAACCGCGCTGTACTGGGCGCTGTACCGCTATTACCGCAACACCGACAAATCGCACTCCTTCGAACACGAGACCGAGATCGAGGCCAAACCGGTCACCGGCTCGGACCAGCAGGTCGGCCGGATCACCGGCACCGAGGACAAGCGTATCCGCGGTGACAACGTGTATGAGTACCGGAAACGGGTGGCAAGGGTGAAGCCGGATCAGTAGCGCCAGGCGATGCCTGGCTGCGGGAAGTGCCGGCCGCGGGCCGGCATTCCTTCGGTCTCTGGGCGTCAAAGGGGAGACGGCCAGCGGCCGGCACGATCCTTCAGCGGACAGCACCTGTTCTTGGCTGGCTTGCCTCAGGGCGCGCCCTCACACCGTCTCCCACCCCACCGGTTCGATACTCGCGCGATCCACCCTTCCGAGGATCCTGCGATGGCTGCCCTGCTTGCCCGTAGCTGCCTGTCGGCGCTGTACTTCCTGGCCCTGCCCGCCCTTGCCCAGGACGCCTCGTCCGGCTTCGGCGAACAGACCACCCGCACCGACCAGACCACCCAATCGAGCAGCACCCAGACCCGGACCAGTGGCTCGGTGACCACCCAGGCCACCACCAGCGGCAGCTCGCAGTCCGGGTCACGCAGCGAAAGCAAAGAGATCGACGTGGGCTTCGGTTTCCACGACGACAACGACGACTGGGGCCACGACCGCCACCGTGGCGGCCGCGATGTGCGCGACAGCGATCTGTTCGGCAGCTGGACGCTGGGCCAGGAGAACGGCAACACCTGCTCCATCGAGCTGAAGAGTATCGAGTGGTTCGGCGGCTACAGTGCTTACGTGCCCGCCGGCTGCCCGGATGGCTTCTTCTCGGCCAACCGTTGGGTACTGTCGGGCAATCAGCTGCTGCTTACCGACACCAGCAACACCGTGTTCGGGCGCTTCCGCGCGTCAGGCGGTGGGCGCTGGACGGGCTACCGTGAATCGGATGGGGCGCGTTTGTACCTCAATCCCAAGGGGCACTGATCGCGCCGTGCACGCAATGGGCACGCGCTGATCGGGAAGATCAGGCGTCCGCCCCGCCCCGCCGCCGAAATGTCCGCTCCCACCGGTTCCCGTCTGGTCATCTATGCCGCCCTCGCGGGTAACCTCGCCATTGCCATCGCCAAGTTCGTCGCTGCCGGCATCTCCGGCAGCTCGGCCATGCTCAGCGAGGGCGTGCATTCACTGGTCGACACCCTCAATGAGGTACTGCTGCTGTACGGCCTGCGCCGTGCCGGCAAGGCGCCGGACCCGGTCCATCCCTTCGGCTATGGCCGCGAGCTGTACTTCTGGAGCTTCATCGTCGCCCTGCTGGTGTTCGCCGCTGGTGCCGGCGTCTCGGCCTACGAGGGCATCCAGCACATCCGCCGGCCGGAGCCCGCCAGCAACCACGCGCTGAGCTACAGCGTACTGGGCATTTCCATCCTGTTCGAGGGTGCTTCCTGGTGGGTGGCGCTGCGCGAGTTCCGGCGTACCAAGGGCAGACTCGGCTACTTCGAAGCCTTCCGCCGCAGCAAGGATCCTTCCACCTTCACCGTACTGCTGGAAGACAGCGCTGCATTGCTCGGGCTAGGCTTCGCGTTGATCGGGCTGGTGGCCGCGCAGGTGCTGGACATGCCGGTGCTTGATGGGGTCGCGTCACTGTGCATCGCCGGCGTGCTGGCCGCGACCGCCTTCCTTCTGGCCCGTGAAACCAAAGGCCTGCTGGTTGGAGAGCCTGCCCACCCCGCGGTGGCCGAGCGGATCATGGCGGTGGCCGAAACCGATCCGGACCTGCGTCGCGCGAACGGGGTGACCACCATGCAGATGGGCCCGGAACAGGTGGTGGCCATGCTCAGCGCCGAGTTCGAGGATGACCGGCAGACCCCGCAGATCGAAGCCTGCATCACCCGCATCGAAACGGCGGTGAAGCGCGAGCATCCCGAACTGGTGGCACTGTTCATCAAGCCGCAGACGCCCGAGATCTATGCCTCCCGCCGCGCGGCACTGGCCGCTCCGCCTGCACCGGAATGACGTGGCGTCTGCGCACGTTTCACCTCGCCAGTGCCACAGTGCCAAGCTCTCTCGCCCGAACCTGCCACTCTCGTGCCGGACTGGTTGCCCGTTTCCCTGCAGAGCCTCCCGCGCGGCTTCTACCGGCGCCCGCCAACCGAGCTCGCCCCGGAGCTGCTCAACAAGCTGCTGGTGCGCAACGATGGTCGCGTCGGCCGCATCGTCGAGGTTGAAGCCTATGCCGGCAGCGACGATCCGGCCGCGCACTCTTATCGCGGGCCAACGCCGCGCACGGTCAGCATGTTCGGTGAGGCGGGCCACCTCTATGTCTACTTCACGTACGGTATGCACTGGGGCAGCAACGTTGTCTGCGGAGAGATCGGCGAAGGCGTCGCCGTACTGCTTCGCGCCATCGAACCTCTCGAGGGGCTGGACCAGATGCGGGCGCGGCGTCCCGCCGCACGCCGCGACCACGATCTGGCCAGCGGCCCCGGCAAGCTCTCACAGGCCTTCGGGCTGGACCGCAGTTTCGACGGCGCCGATCTGGTGACAGGCAGCCACGGCATTGTCATCGCCAGCGATGGCGTGCCGCCTCCGGCAGATCCGGTGATCGGGCCCCGCATCGGCATCACCCGCGCGGTGGACTTCCCCTGGCGCTGGCATGTTCGCGACCACCGTCACGTTTCAGTGCGGCCCTCGCGCGGGCCCCGCAAACCCTGATCGCGATGCGTCACGTCGGCATCACCCCGTCATGGCGATACATAACGCGGCAAGCACTAGCGTAGTGCCAGACAGCCGCCGCAACCGCCCTCGCCACCCAGCCCTGAAAAGCGCCATGGACGAAGCCGAACGACTGCTCGAAATCGAACGACTGCACCTGTTGGATACGCCCCCGGAGCCGGTGTTCGATGCCATTGTCGCCGCCGCCCGCGCCGCGACCGGCATGACCATGGGCCTGATCAGCGTGGTGGCCGAAGACCGTCAGTGGTTCAAGGCCAACATCGGCCTTGAGGGCGTCAGTGAAACGGCCCGCGAAATTTCCTTCTGCACCCATGCCATACGCCAGGACGAGCTGCTCGAGATAGCCGATGCACGCCAGGATCCGCGTTTTTCCACCAATCCACTGGTGACGGGCGGGCCGCGCATCCGTCACTACGCTGGCATCCCTCTGGGCTCCGCGCACGGCGCACGCATCGGCACATTGTGCCTGCTCGATCCGATGCCCGGCGTGCTGTCTCCGTCCCAGCGCGAGCTGATGGTGCACCTTGCCCGGGTCACCACCCAGGTACTGGAGCAGCGCAGCATGCTGATGGCGCAGGTGGGCCAGGCCAAGGCGCTCCATCGTGAGCTCAAACGCAGTGAGGACTTCCTGGAGCGCACCAACCGCGCCGCCCGGGTGGGCGGCTGGGAGATGGACCTGGTCACCAACGAAGTGCGCTGGACCCGCGAGACCAAGCAGTTGCACGGCGTGCGCAGCAACTTTGAACCGACGCTCGACGCCGCGCTGTCGTTCTATCGCGAAGACAGCCGCAACATCATCCGGGCAGCAGTGCAGCGTTGCATCGACGAAGGCACGTCCTGGGAAGTGCAGCTGCCGATGACCACGGCCGACGGGCGCGCGATCTGGACCCGCGTGGTCGGCAGCCGGCAACAGGTCGACGGCCACCCGCGCCTGGTCGGGGCGATCCAGGACATCACGGACGAACGAGCCGCGCTGGACGCGCTGGAAGCGAGCGAAACCCGTTACCGCCGATTGTTCCACTACAGCCTGGGCCTGATCTGCACCCACACGCTGGACGGAACATTGACCTCGGTGAATCCGGCGGCCGTGCAATCGCTGGGTTTCGAAGAAAGCCAGATGATCGGGCGCAGCCTGTGTGACCTGATGCCGCCGGAAAAACGCGCGGGCTTCAATGCCTACCTCGCTCGGATCCAGGCAAACCACACCGACGCTGGTGTGATCGAGCTGATCGCCGCGGACGGAACGCGCCACTACTGGGCGTATCACAACGTGCTCGACAACGAAGCCAGCCCGCCCTACGTGCTGGGACATGCTCAGGACGTCACCGCGCTGCGGATGCAGGAGCAGCAGCTGCGCGAAATGTCCTTCAAGGATCCCCTCACCCAGTGCTACAACCGGCGCTACCTGCACCGGCTGGATGAACTCATTGACGAGCGCTGGGCCTGCGTGATGTTCGACCTGGACCACTTCAAGCACATCAACGACACCCAGGGCCACCGGCGTGGCGACGCCGTCCTGGTCGAGTTCGCGACGTTCCTGCGCTCACCGCTGGGCAAAGATGAGACGGTGGTACGACTGGGCGGCGACGAATTCATGGTGGTACTGGTCGCGCCTGCCGACGGCCGGTTGAGCGAACTGGAGCATTGGTACCAGGACCACGCCGCGCTCGCGCCCAGCGCGTTCTCGATGGGTGCGGCCATCAACACGCCCGGCGAGCCGGTGGCCGACACCATCCAGAAAGCGGACAGCCGCCTGTACCGCACCCGCGCACGGGTACGCCGCGAGCGACGCGAGGACCCAGCCGCGCGTTGATCACGCGCTTACCGTCACCCAGGCCGGCGCGTGGTCGCTGGCCTTTTCCTGCAGGCGTACCCAGCGGTCGACGCCAGCGTCCTTCAGTCGCTCCGCCAGTACGGGGTTCAACAGCAGATGATCGATGCGTAACCCACGGTCGCGCTCGGCATGCTGGCGGAAATAATCCCAGAAGGTGTAGATCGTGGCGTCGCCGTGCACCTCCCGCAACGCATCGGTCCAGCCCTGCGCCAGCAGTCGTTCAAAGGCCTCGCGCACCTCTGGCTGGAACAGCGCATCGCGGCGCCAGGCCTTGGGGTCGTAGACGTCGGCGTCGGTGGGAATCACGTTGAAATCACCCAGCAGCAGCGCAGGGTGCGGCTGCTCGACCAGGCTGCGCGCATGCCGGATCAGGCGCTCCATCCAGCGTAGCTTGTAGTCGAACCTGGGCCCGGGCTGCGGGTTGCCGTTGGGCAGGTAGAGTGCACCCACCACAATGCCATGCGCCGCCGCCTCCAGGTAGCGGCTCTGGGTGTCCTTGGGCTCGCCCGGCAATCGGCGGCGGCTCTCGACCGGCGTGGTCCCTCGTGCCAGCAGCGCCACGCCGTTCCACCGCGCCTCGCCCTGCCAGAGCGCGCCGTAGCCAGCCTCTTCCAACGCCGAAGCCGGAAACGCGGCGTCGGTCGCCTTCAGTTCCTGCAGGGCAACCACATCCGGCGATTCGCTGTGCAGCCAGTCCAACAGCTGCGGCAGGCGTGTGCCGATGCCGTTGACGTTGAACGTGGCAATGCGAAGCATCTTGCGACGGGCCATGCGGGAAGTCTCCTCGGCGCATCGGGTGAGCGTTCAGTGTGCGCGCCCAGGCATCCAAGGAACGTGGATGCCGCGTAATGATGCGGTGCCATCCGGTTCACCGACCGCTGCCATGCCGCGCAACAGGCTGGTCACCGTGAACCCGGCATCAGCCACCTGTGGCTGCTGCCGTTCTACCGCAACGCCGGCCGTGATGGCGGCTACGATGTCACCGGGTGCGCCCCTACTCCGCCGCCAATGCCTGGATCGGGTCCAGCTGCGCGGCAGTGCGTGCCGGAAAGTAGCCAAAGCCCAGCCCGATGGCCGAAGAGCACGCCAGTGCGGCGAGCACCGGCCCCGGCGAGAACAGGAACGGCACGCCCAGCGACAACAGGCTCGACAGCGCACCCACAGCGAACGCGAGCAACACCCCCAGCACACCGCCGAACAGGCAGATCAGCACCGCCTCGATCAGGAACTGGCGCAGGATGTCGTTCTGCCGCGCCCCCACCGCCAGTCGCACGCCAATCTCGCGCACGCGCTCCTTCACCGACACCAGCATGATGTTCATCACGCCTACGCCGCCCACCACCAGCGCCACCGCCGCGATCGCCGAAACCAACGCGGCCAGGGTCTGGCTGGACTTCATCACCGCCTTGCGGATCTGGTCGGCGTTGTAGATGAAGAAGTCACGACGGCCATGCAGGCGCTCCAGCTCGGCGCCCAGCGAGGCTTCGGCGGCATTGGTGGGTACGTTGTCGCGTACGCGCACGGTGATGCTCTCCAGGCGTTGGCTGCCCAGCAGCCGGGAAGCCGCCGAGGTGTACGGCACGTAGACCGTGGGGGTTGCACCACCGGCGAACGCATTGGGACCGACCGCGCCGATCACCTCGACCGGCATGCCACCCAGCAGCACCGTGCTGCCGATGGGATTGCCAGTGAACAGCGCCTTCGCCGCCTTCTGGTCGACCACGCCCACTGCGCGGTGCGCATCGACTTCGGCGTCGGTGAAGAAGCGGCCGGCCTTCAGCCGCAGCCCCCGCACGCGCGGCATGTCGGCCCCTACGCCCAGCACCTGGGTGTTGGCACGACGGCTGCCCTGCAGTGCCGCCACCGATCCCGTCAGGTTCGGACTGGCGCTGTCCACATAACTCAACGCCGCAAGATGGTCCGCGTCGGCCACCACCAGCGTTTCGACTTCCGCCGAGCGCGGGTCACCGAAATCTGCGCCCGGGAAGATCTCCAGGGTGCTGGCGCCCAGCGCGTTGATCTGGGATTCAACCTGCGCTTGTGCGCCCTTGCCCAGCGCAACCACGGTCACCACCGCGGCCACGCCGATGATGATGCCGAGCATGGTCAACAGCGTGCGCAGGCGATGGGCCAGCATCGAACGCGCCGCCATGCGTGCCGCTTCGCGGACCGCATCCCTGCGTGCGCGGCGCTCGGCGACCGGCGACGCGCCGCGTTCGGTCCCGCATCCTGCGGCCGCAGCCAGCAATCCCGGCTCGGCGCGGTCGGCCACCACCCGGCCGTCGGCGATCTCGATCACCCGCGCCGCGTTGGCGGCGATCGCCGCATCATGCGTCACCAGGATCACCGTGTGGCCCTGCGCGTGCAGGCGCTTCAGCTCGGCCATCACCTGCTGGCCACTGGCGTGATCGAGCGCACCGGTCGGCTCGTCGGCCAGCACGATCGCGCCGCCGTTCATCAGCGAGCGGGCAATGGACACGCGCTGCTGCTGGCCACCGGACAGCTGACCCGGCCGGTTCCCGGTGCGTTCGCCCAGCCCCAGCGCTTCCAGCAGCGTGCGTGCGCGCGCAGTGCGCGTCTGTGCGTCCACGCCCGCATAGACTGCCGGCAGCGCTACGTTCTCGGTGGCACTCAGGTTCTCCATCAGGTTGTAGCGCTGGAAGATGAAGCCGAAATGCTCACGGCGCAGGCGTGCCAGCGCGTCCGGCGCCATCTGTTCGGTGGCCTCGCCGTTCACGCGATAGCTGCCCTCGGTCGGCCGGTCCAGGCAGCCCAGGATGTTCATCAGCGTGGACTTGCCCGAACCCGAGGGGCCAATGATGGCGATGAACTCGCCGGCGTTGATGCGCAGCGAGACCTCCTTCAGCACCACCACCTCGCCGGCGGCCGAGCGATAGGCGCGCGATACGCCCTCCAGTTCCAGCAGTGCATGGGCCATGCTCACATCCCCAGCAGGCTGGCGCGTTCGGCGTCGCCACCGCTGGGCGCCTGTCCAACCACCACGTTATCGCCCGCTTTCAGGCCAGACAGGATCTGCACGGCGGTGGCGGTGCGCAGGCCGGTCGTCACCGCACGTTCCTCAGCGCGGCCCTTGGCATCGACCACGCGCACGGTGCCGCGGTTGCCATCCTTGTCATCCGGCTCGGCCAGTGCCGTCAATGGCACCTGCAGCGCGTTGGCGACCCGCGCCAGCTGCAGGGTCACTTTCACCGTCATCGAAGGCTTCAGCTTCAGGCCAGGATTGGCTACATCGAACAGCCCGGCGTAGTACACCGCTTTCGGCGTCTGCGCAGAGCCGCCCGCATTGCCGGAAGCGGCCTCGGCAATCGAGGTCGGCGCTGGCTCCAGCTGCTGCAGATGGGATTCATAACGGCGCCCGCTCGGCCCCAGCGTCGAGAACCACAACGGCAGGCCGGGTGCGACCAGTTCCACATCCGCCTCGGCGATCTCGGCACGCACGGTCATCGTATCCATCTGCGCCAGCATCACGATGGTTGGCGTGGTCTGCATCGAGTTCAACGTCTGCCCGGCCTTGGTGACGATGGCCACGATGTAGCCGTCGCTGGGCGAGACGATGCGGGTATAGCCCAGATTGATCCGTGCAGTTTCGACCTGGGTCACAGCCTGGTCGATCTGCGCCTGCAACGAGGCCACCTCCGAACGCGCCGCATCGCGTGCCACGCGCGCGGCTTCGAAGCCTTCCTGCGACACCAGGCGCGATGCCACCAGCTGCGACTGGCGCTGGTAAGCACGACTGGCCTGCGCATAGCGCGCCAGGCTGGCCGCATGCTGGGCACGCAGCGTATTGGTGGCCGCCTCGGCGCTTCGCAGCGCGATCCGCTGCGGTTGTGAATCGACCTCGGCGATCAGATCGCCGGCCCGCACGCGCTGGCCCAGCACCACATGAAGGCGCTTGACCTGGCCGGACACCTGCGCGCCCACCGCCACCAGCTCCTTCGGATGGACCCGGCCGACCGCCTGTACGGTCTTCTCCAGATCCGCCACCCTTGCCGGCGCGGTGATCAGCGCGGCATCATCGCCGCCTGCAAACGTCCACCATCCAGCACCGGCGGCCAACGTGGCCACGGCGGCAGCAATCATCCAGGTCCTGCGGTTGCTCATCGAAACGCCCGGTTGCGGGCAGTCACCCAATGCGACCGCCGGAGCCGCAGTCTGGAAGACACTGATGGACGTTTCTTGGAGCCACCGTGGAGATTGCATGGAGGCGCCGCGGCCGTTCAGGCACCAGCGCCACGCCTGAACGCGATAGCTCCGCGTCCACGCAATCTCGACACAATCTCGACCGAATCTCCATCAACGGTCGCTAGCCTCGTCGGCCTCGCCGACCGCCTGTTTGCCGTGTCCCTTTCCTACCCGGACCTGCCACCCATCGATGTGCGCCGTGCCTACGTGGCATGGTGTGCGCCTTCGCCATGGTTGATAGCACTGGTGCTGGCATCGACCAGCACGTGGATGTGGGTCGCGCCGTATCCGGGCCTGCCATTGCTGGCCGGCTTCGGGGCCGCCGCACTGGTGGGGTTCGGCAGTGATGGGCCCGGCCGCACCCGCCGCACCGGGTCCCTCGCATCGCTGGCCTTGATCGGCCTGGCGGTCTGGGCGGCAATGCACCCGGCCGCCAACGTCAACCTGCATCTGCTGCTTGCCCTTGCCACCACCGTGGTGGCCGCCCTGCTGGCAGTGCGCCTGCACACCATCGCGCGCATGGCTGCACGGCTGCAGGCCCGGGTGGACGCCACCCCCATGGCCTCGCGCTGGAGCAAGCTACCCTCGGCGGTGTCCACCCTGATGCAGCAGCAGCTGCGCGGCGCGGCTGCGGTGGAACCCAGCCTGCAGCGCACGCTGGTGCTGGCCACACTGGCCTGGGCAGCCAACGAGGAAGCACAGGCCATGGAGCGCCGCCGATGACCCAGCCCCTTCCCGCCCTGCCCTCGAACCCGCAGCACGCAATGAGACATGAACTCCGTAGCCGACCCGCGCCCCTGGTCCTGATTGCCGAAGATGAAGGCGAAATAGCCGATATCCTCGGTGCCTACCTTGCCCGTTCCGGCCTGCGCAGCGCACGCGCCGCCGACGGCGAGGCGGCGCTCGCCAGCCATCGCCAGCTGCGCCCGGACCTGGTGCTGCTGGACGTGCAGATGCCCAGGCTCGATGGCTGGCAGGTATTAAGCGAACTGCGGCGGCGCGGCAACACGCCAGTGATCATGCTCACCGCGCTCGACCAGGACGTGGACAGGCTGACCGGCCTGCGCGTGGGTGCCGACGACTACGTGGCCAAACCATTCAATCCCGCTGAGATCGTTGCACGCATCCAGGCCGTGCTGCGCCGCAGTGCCCCCACCGCCGCCGAAGAACCCAACGGGTTGATCCGCCAGGGGCCGTTCGAGATCGATCTGCGCAGCCACGAGGTGACGGTGCGCACCGGCGAGCAGGTGCACGCACTGAGCGTCACCCTCACCGAGTTCCGGCTGCTGGTGCATATGGCGCGCGCGCCGCGCCAGGTGCATGCGCGCGCGGACCTGCTGCATGCCTGCCTGCCCGAAGGTGATGCGCAGGAACGTACCGTCGACAGCCACGTCAGCAAGCTGCGGCGCAAGCTTGAAGAGGTGGGCGTGATCGGCATTCCCGCCACCATCCGTGGCGTCGGCTACCGTTTCCTGGACTGATCGATGAATCCCAAAGGCAAGAGCATCGGCCGCCAGATCACCCTCTCCATCACGGTCGCCTCGTTGTGTTCGACGGTGCTCTCGATCAGTGGCTTCTATCTGTTCTATTACCTGCTGGAGGTGTTCTATCCGCGCTGGTACGACGCGCCGGAAACGATCATGCCGTCCGGGCTGGAATGGCTGTGGATCGGCTTGACCGCCACCGTGGTGGTCATCTTCGCCACGCTGGTCGCCTCGCGCCTGACCCGGCGCATCATCACCCCGTTGAACTCGGTGGCCGAGAGCCTGCGCCGGGTGGCCAGCGGGGATCTGGAAGCGCGTGCACGTGGCGGCAACACCACGATGGCCGAAGCGGCCACGCTGGTCAGTGATTTCAACTCGATGGCCGAACGGCTCAGCCGGATGTACGAGAACCGTGTGTTCTGGAACGCGGCGATCGCGCACGAACTGCGCACGCCGATGACCATCCTGCGCGGCCGCCTGCAGGGTATTGCCGAGGGTGTGTTCGAGCCGGGCCCCGAGCAGTTCAACAGCATGCTCACCCAGCTCGAAGGACTCACCCGCATCATCGAAGACCTGCGCGTGGTCAGCCTGGCCGAGAGCGGTCACCTCGATCTGCGCCTGCAGCGCAGCGACGTCAGCGTGCAGGTGGCCGCGGTGGTGGAAGCAATGTCCGACGCACTGGCCGAAAGCGGGTTTTCGGTGACCCTGGAGGCACGGCCGTCACTGGCGGACTGCGATCCGGCCCGCATCCGCCAGGCGGTGCTGGCGCTGCTGGAAAACGCACGACGCCATGCCGTCCCCTGCCCACTGCGGGTTCGTGTCACGCTGGCCGAAGGCCATTGCACCGTGACAGTGGAAGACGGCGGCCCCGGCGTGCCCGACGAGCTTCGCGACAGCATCTTCGAGGCGTTCCAGCGCACCGATGTCTCGCGATCGCGACAGAGCGGAGGCTCCGGCCTAGGCCTGGCCGTGGTGCGGGCGATTGCCGTGGCCCATCACGGAACGGCGCAGTGCCGCCCGACCGAACGCGGCGGCAGCGCGTTCGAGCTCCGTTGGCCGGTGCATGCGCGTCGTTGAGGACGCGGCAGACGCTGCCCTGGTAGCGGCCCACCTTTGATGGGCATTCGCTTCGCTGAACGGCGCCGGTTTCTCCACGCAATCTCCATCGATCCTCCATGCCCGCTCCAAAGGGCCGCAGATACTGGGCGCAACCCGGGAGATGGCAGGCATCCGTCCCCTGCCCTGTCCCCGACCCACCCAGGCATCCCATGAAACACCCCAACGATCCAGCGGCAGCCGCCGGCAGCATCGGGCAGCAGAGTGCGGCCGCCACTCTGAAGGCGATCCTGCGCACCTATCCCTGGCAGCTCACCGGCACGTTCTCGCTGGTGGCGCTGGAGAACACCCTGCTGCTGGCCTATCCGTTGTTCGCCGGCTTCGCGGTGGACGCGATCATCAGCGGCAACATCGGCCATGCCGTTTCCTATGCCGGCGTGGTGCTGTTGTTCTGGTTGGTCGGCGCCGCCCGTCGAGCGGTCGATACCCGCACCTTCACCCGCATCTATGCCGATCTGGCAGTGAGCGTGGTGCAGGCACAGCGCCGCCTGGGCCAGGCCACGTCCACCTCGGCGGCACGCGTGGTGCTGGCCCGCGAGTTCGTCGACTTCTTTGAAAAGCACGTCCCGATCATCGCCACCGCGCTGGCATCCATGTTCGGTGCGGTGGCCATGCTGCTGGCGATCGAACCGATGGTCGGTGCCGCTGGCCTGGTCACCCTGCTCGGGGCCCTGCTGTTACTGCCGTCGTTCGCACGCCGCAACGAGCAATTGCATGGCCGGCTGAACAACCGCCTGGAACACGAGATCCGCCTGGTCGACCGGGTCAGCCCCTCGGTACTGCGCCGCCACTACACCACGCTGTCGCGCCTGCGCATCCTGCTGTCCGATCGCGAAGCCGGCGCCTATGTGGTGATCGGGCTGGCTGCTGCGGCATTGTTCGCGCTGACCAACGGCCGCCTTGCCACCACCGACGGAGTTACCCCGGGCCATGTGTACGCGGTGATGACCTACCTGTGGACGTTCGTCGGCAGCCTGGATGATGCACCGTCGATGGTGGATCAGCTGGCACGGTTGAAGGACATCGGCCGCCGCGTCAGCCCCGGCATGGAGGATGCGGAGCGCAAGGACGCCGCTTGACCGGTAGATGCCCACCTTGGTGGGTACCGGTGGAAGCCAGCGCCAACCAAGGTTGGCGGCTGACAGGAGCGATAGGCGCCCATGCGCCGCTTGGCGCTACAGGAACTCCGCCATGCGCTGCAGTTCGTCTTCAAGCGCGCCACGAAACACCTTGTCGCGGGCCAGCGACTTGCCGGCATAGCCCACGCTGGACACCAACTCACCCTCGCGCACGCTGAGATTGGCCCAGCCCACCACCTGGTCGTGCCACAACACCGGCAGCGCGTAGTAGCCGTACTGGCGTTTCGGCGCAGGCGTGTACGCTTCGAACTTGTAGACCCAATTCCACAACAGCTCGAAACGGCGGCGGTCCCACACCACCGGGTCGAACGGCGCCAGCAGGCGCACCTGTTCGTCCGGTGCATAGCGGCGCGAACGCGGATTCTCGTCCGCCGGCCAGTACCAGGTGGTGCCCTCCAGCGTGCAGCTGGCCAGCTGCTGCTTGGCCAGCGCCAATGCCTTGCGGGTCTGCTCGGCCAGATGCGGTGCACCATAGCCCAGCAGGCGCACCAGATAGGTCAGGCTGGCCGATGGCAGCGGCGCGTACTTGCGCACCACCAGGTCGATCAGCGCGGCCGCGCGCTCGACCTGCGCTTGTTCGCTGGCATCTGGCTCGGCATGCGCGGCCACTGCATAGATGCGGGTGCCACTGTCGCGCCGCTGTACGCGCAGCAGGCCGCGGTAGTGCATGCCGTCCAGCAGGTGCGTGCTGGCATTGCTGGTGCCGCCCCAGTAGTTGGTCACCCGGCCATGCGCAAACGCCTGGTCAACCTCGCGGGGGTGCACACTGCCGCGCTCGCGCACGAACGCCAGTACCTCGGCCGCGCGGCGATGGGTCTCGGCGTCCCACTCGCGCTTGGCCGCGCGCGGGTGCATCAGCGCCAGATGCTCGCGCGGCAGGAAGCCGTAGTTCACCAGGCAGTCCTCTTCCACCGGCAAGCGGCTGTAGCGCCGCTCAAGATCGCCTGAGCGGTAGTCCTTCACACGGTGCCGCAGGGTCAGGTCCTGCGCGCGTGCCGGTGCCCGGATCGGGTCGGCCTGCACGAAGCCCAACCGCCGGATCGCGGTCAGCAGCGTGGTCGGCCTGAACAGGGTGCGCGCCACTGCATAGCGGCGAAGGTCATCGAGGGTGGGCGTAGCTGGCATGGCCGCATTGTAGATCCACGCCATGCGTGGATGGGAACACGGCAATTCCCCCGAGGGCTAGCGCTCATCGCACCCGGACACTTCACCGGGCCCAACTACAGGCGCTGCCAGACCACGCCCTCACCGCGGCGAAAGTACACCGCCACGGCGCGGCCGTAGATCCGGTCCGCATCGACCCAGCCGAAGAAGCGGCCGTCCAGGCTGTTGCCACGGTGATCGCCCAGCACCAGCACCTTGCCGGCAGGTACCCGCAGATCGGCAATGTCCGGGCCTCCGCCATGCGTTAGATCCAGTCGGGCCTGCCGCTTGCCGAACCGTTCCACGTCAGTCATGGCAGTCACCTGCAAAGGCTGGCCATTGATGGTCAATCGTCCCTCCTGCAAGCGCACGCGGTCCCCGGCTACTGCGACCACGCGCTTGATCATGCGCACGCCATCGGCCGGGGAAGCGAACACCACCACCTCCCCGCGTTGCGGCACGTTGTCGCCCATCAGCTTCAGCCCGGTGAAAGGCAGGCGCAGGCCGTGCGCCCGCATGTCGACAACCACACGATCACCCGGCTGCAGGGTCGGCTGCATTGAACCGGTTGGCACCACGTAGTGATTGGCCAAGGTGTCGCGTGCAGCCAGGAACAGGCTCAGCAGCATCAGCAGCGGCAAGGCCTCCTTCTTCAGCCACAGCAGCGCTCGCTGGGGCAACGGCGCGCGGGAAGGGGCATGCATTGAGGGCTCCGGAAGATGATGGAGGGGTCCAGCCCCCAGCCTAGACGTACGGCTCTGGGCCATGCATAGGACAAATTCCAGATGTCCTCCCTGGGCGCATGAAGTGCCCATCCGGAGGGCTGTCCGGCCTGGCTCGACGTTACAGCGCGCCGTCCGCATCCAGCATCTGCAACGACCCGATCACCAGCGCCCGCATGCCCTGCTTGAACTCGGTGATCACCTGGCCCTCTTCGTCATCCGCAATCGCGTAGATGGTGTCGGCGCCGGCGATGCAGTAGAACGCGATTGTGGCCAGCAGCCAGCGTGCCTTGTCCATCGGCAGGCCGAAGACTTCGGCCACGTGCGCCTGGTGGGAGGCGATCTTCTCCAGCATCGGCGCGGTCGCCACCGTGCGCCGCAGCAGGTACGGCGGCAGCCCGGGATGCGCCTTCACCACCTCGCACAACGATTCCACGAACACCATCAGATAGCCCTGCAGGCCGCCCGCCGCATCGGCCGAGGCGCGCGGAATCTGCCAGCGCTGGAACACCGCCTGGGCCACCAGCCGCTTCAGCGCCTCCAGGTTCGCCACGCGCTTGTACAGCGCGGCCTGGGTCACCGCCAGTTCGGCGGCCACGTTGGCCATGGTCAGGTTGGGCAGGCCCAGGCGAATGCCGATGTCGGCCAGGCGCTCGGGGGTGATGGTGGGCGGGCGGCCACGGGTCGGCGCCGTTGGATCGGGGTGCGGGCTCATACGGTGCGTGTTCATACCCTGCCGAGGGTGCCAGCAAAGGGACCCTCTTGTCCGCTTCGGTCTATTTAGTTTACTTTACTCAACTAATTCGGAATGCGTCTGGTTCGCACTCATGGCGCCGCCCGAACCGAGCCCCAGGCTCACTTCCCGCCAGGTCCCCACCCAGCCGACAACCCTGCGCTGCGCGCTCTTCCCGTGCTTGCCGATGGCAGCGCGCCAGGCGCGCTCGCCCTCGCGATTCACAGGACTCTGGCATGACCGTGTACCCCTTCTCCTCTCCACAAACCCGAGCTGCCGCCGCGTCCTGCAGCCAGCCACTCCCACACGGCCTGGCCCGGCGCTACCGCGCATCGGCGCTCGCGCTTGGCCTGATGGCATCGTGCGCCGCGCTGGCCGACACCGCGCCGTCCACCCTGCCCTCGGTGCAGGTGCAGGAACAGCGCCGCGTGACCGGCGACTATGCCGGCGGTCAGGTGGCCGCCGGCGGCCGTATCGGCCTGCTCGGCGACAAGGATTTCATGGACACGCCGTTCAGTACGGTCAGCTATACCGAGTCCTTCATCCGCGACCGCCAGGCCAAGGACCTGACCGACGTCATCGCCGCCACCGACCCCACCGTCTTCAGCAACGGCGTCACCGGCGCATGGAGCGAGAACTACGCGATCCGCGGCTTCGCCTCCAGCACCAGCGACACCACCTTCAACGGCCTCAGCGGCATGGCGCCGTACTACCGTACCTCGCCGGAGATGTTCGAACGCATCGAGGTGCTGAAAGGCCCCTCCGCGCTGCTCAATGGCATGCCGCCGGGCGGCTCGGTGGGCGGCGCGGTGAACCTGGTGCCCAAGCGCGCTGGCGAGCAGCCGCTGTTGCGGGTCAGCGCCAACTTCGCCTCCGATGCGCAGTTCGGCACCCATGTGGACATGGGCCGTCGGCTCGGCGCCGACAAACAGTTCGGCATCCGCTTCAACGGCGCGTACCGTGATGGCGATGGCGCGGTCGGCAAGCAGCGCAAGAAGGTGCAGCTCGGTTCGCTGGCACTGGACTGGCGCGGCGAGCGTGCGCGGCTGTCGGCCGATCTGTACAGCGCCGATGACCGTGTTGATGGCCCTGCACGTGGCGTCGGCCTGGCGCCCGGCGTCGCCATTCCGCGGCCGCCGCGTGGCGATACGCTGATCAACCCGGACTGGGCCTACGTGGACAGCCAGGACAAGGGCGCGATGCTGCGCGGCGAACTGGACATCAACGATAGCCTGATGGCCTACCTGGCCTATGGCACCAGCAGGACCGACTACCGCTACAACGGCTCGATCAGCGCGCAGATCCTCAACCCGGCGGGTGACTTCACCACCGTGATCGGCCAGCTCGCGTTCGACATCAAGAAGCAATCCGGTGACGCCGGCCTGCGCGGCAGCTTCCGTACCGGCAGCGTGGGCCACCAATGGGCCGCCAACGTGACCCACTATCAGCATACCCAGAACGACTACGGCCGCCGCAGCGTGCCGGGCTGGGACTGGACCACCAACCTGTACAACCCGGTGTGGGGCCCGGCCGCGCCGTTCGTAGCACCACACATCTCGCATACCGAACTGCGGCTGGACAGCATCGGCTTCGCCGACACCTTGTCCTTTGCCGATGAACGTGTGCAGCTGACGCTGGGTGTGCGCCGCCAGCAGGTGGTCAGCGAGACCTTCAACGTGGCCACGGGTGCACGCACCTCACGCTACGACGAGAGCGCCACTACCCCGGCAGCGGCGCTGCTGGTGAAGGCGACCGACACGATCTCCCTCTACACCAACTACATTGAAGGCCTCAGCCAGGGCGCGACCGCGCCGATGACCGCTGCCAATGCCGGTGAAGTGTTCGCACCGTTCCGCACCAGGCAGAAGGAGCTGGGCCTGAAGCTGGACCTGGGCCGCTTCGCGCACACCTTCAGCGTGTACGAGATCAAGCGGCCGAGCAGCTACACCGACCCGGTCACGAATATCTTCTCGTTTGGCGGCGAGCAACGTAACCGCGGTGTGGAATGGGGCTTCTTCGGCACACCCATCGACGGCGTGCGTCTGCTGGGTGGCGTGGCCTACGTGCAGCCGAAGCTGACCCGCACGGCAGGCGGCGTGAATGAAGGACGCATCGCCACCGCCGTGGCGCAGCGGCAGGCCAAGCTGGGCGTGGAGTGGGATGTGTCTGCGCTGGAAGGCCTGACCCTGACAGGTAATGCCACGTCGATGTCGAAGCAGTACATCAGTGCCGACAACCGCCTGTCGGTGCCGGGGCGCACGTTGTTCGACGTGGGCGCGCGCTACAGCACCACGCTAGCCGGGCGGCCCCTTGCGCTGCGGGCCACCGTGAACAACGTGACCAACAAGTCTTATTGGGGCATGCCGTTGCTGTCCAGCCTGGCACTGGGTGCACCGAGGACGGTGCTGCTGTCGGCAACGATGGATTTCTGAGAAGGCATCCACGCATGGCGTGGATCTAATGTGGAGCCGAGCATAGGCTCGGCTCCACAGCAGAAGTTGGGGCCGGATTCCGTTGCCGAGCCAAGAGGATGAGACCCCGATGCAGGCTCACCTACCAGGCCATGCGCAAGCCCACTTGGCCACCTACATTGCGATAGCCGCCGTCGCCACGCTGCACGCTCACGCCGCCCCACGCGCCCCAGCGCTGGCCAAGCTTCAGCTCGGCACCGGCCTGCACCTCGTA